>NZ_JAQTHV010000002.1 GCF_029433295.1 Bifidobacterium sp. ESL0784 | reverse complement strand
GTCCCAGCCGTTGAGGTCGAGGCTGGTGAGCCCGGTGCAGCCCTGGAACATGCTGGTCGCGTTGGTGACGTTGCCGGTGTGCCAGCCGGTGACGGAGAGGGTGGTGAGTTTGGTCTGGTTCTGGAACATGCCGCTCATGGTGGTGGCGGAGCCGGTGTCCCAGGTGTCCAGGCCGGTGATGGCGGTGAGGTTGGTGGGGTTGGCGCCGACGTAGTAGCCGACTTGGAAGAGGTTGCTGAGGTCGGTGACGTTGGCGGTCTTCCAGCCGGTGACGTCGATGCTGGCGAGCTTGGTGCCGCTCAGGAGGCTTTGGGCGCTTTCGCCCTTGCCGGTGCCGGTCGTGGCGGCGAACTTCCAGTCCCGGGCGTTGAGGGTGGTGAGCTTCGCGAGTCCGGAGAACCAGGCGCTCGGGGCGTCGGCGGCGCCGTAGTGGCCGTAGGTGCCGGTCGTCTTGGAGAGGTCCCAGCCGGTGGCGTCGAGGGTGGCCAGGTTGGGGATGTAGGCGAGCACGGTGTTGATGCCTTTGGTGATGTTGTCGCGTTCGCCGTCGGCGGCCCAGTTCTTGGCGGTGACCGTGGTGAGCTTGTCGCAGGCCTTGAACATGTTGCCCGCGGGGCCGAGGTTGCGGAAGTCCCAGCCGGACAGGTCGACGCTGGCCAGCTGGGTGCAGCCGTTGAACATGTTCTCGGTGTTGTTGAGGGCCGCGGTCCTCCAGCCGGACAGGTCCGCGCTGGTGAGCCCGGTGTCGCCCTCGAACATGCGGGTCGTGTAGACCAGGGAGTTGGTCCTCCAGCCGGCGATGTCGAGGCTAGTGAGCTTGGTGTCGTTTTGGAACATGCTCTGACCGCTGGAACTGTTAAGGGTGACGTTTACGCCGGATGTGGTGTCGATGCTCTGTAACGCGGGCCATGATTGGAATGCGCTGCTCACGTTGATGGCAAGATCGCCGTTGAAGATTATCTTGGTGGCGTTGTGGGCTATCGTACTTGCCCCGCTGCTGTTGCCGAAGGCGGTCTGGCTGCTGGTGCTGCCGGTGTCGCCGGCCCCGATGGTGAGGGTGCAGTCGCCGCTGAGGCTCCAGGAGGCCGTGCCCCATTTGTTGCTCGGTGTGCTGTCTTGGGGCGTGCATACTGCCTGCGTGCCTACCGATGGCTGGTCTCTCAGAAGGGATTCGGGATTTGCCGGCACGGGTGTGAAACCTGCCTGATGATCTTGGTTCGTCGGCTGCGACGGGGTGGGCGTGAATTGCGCTTGATGGGTGACGCCGAACTGAGGGGCTGGCGCTGCCGGTTTTGGCGTAGGCGTGGCGTGCGCAGTGCTATGGTTTTTGGGGCTTTGGAATGCGCGATGGACAACGGCATTTTTGGGAAGCAGGGAGGTGAGTTTACGGAATATGGTGGATTGGGCTGTGCCGTTTGGCGTAGCCGAATCCTGCAGATGGTGAATCTGCGTGGGAAGTGGGATAGTCGTCAGAGCCGTGCACAGTAACAATACGACCAGATTATGAATAACACCCATAAGAACCAACCTCTTCAACCTTGACAAGATCGCATTATGCATTACATCGAGCGACCGCGATAACATCCCGAATCTTCTATATATATTACATATACCCCAAACTTATTACATAGGTTTTAGCTATTTATATAAATAATTATATTATTTTTCGTATCTCGCCGAGTAAATGAGGCACAAAAGGAAGTTGGCTCAATGAGTCCGCTTTCCTCCTTTGAAAACAGGAGTTTCATCGAATGGTTCTTCTCGGTGTTCCGTGGGGTTTGCCTGTCTTTTTGCGGAACGGCGGGAGAGATGCAAGGGATTGCCGTAACCTAAAAGCAGATCTATCTCCTCGATGGAGAGACCGGTGTATTCGAACAACGCCTTGGCCGGCTTGGTACGCGGCGAAGCAATGTCCACAAAGACGAAACCCCAACATAGTCCTTGAAGTCCTGGTGGACCGCATATTTCCGGCCGTTCCTTTTGAAGTGCGCGCAATCGTCGTCAACAATAGCAATTGGTAGTTCTTTCGTTCCCGTCAGCCTTGGAAGTAATACACGGTGTCCTCGTATGGCACAAGAGTCATGTACCAGCCGACCGGATAGATGTATGCTCTGTCAGTCGGAGCCGGCTTCCTGCCGGTCTGCGTGCTGTCGGACATGAATCCCTGAATAGGCGGTGTGGCATCGGGCTTATACCAGCTTGAAGTGTCCCCGCCTTTGAAGACGTAGACGATATGCGCCGGCCAACGTTCCACTCGGGAGTGGTCTGGTAGCTGTTCTTGCAAGCCAGCCCCTTAGTGCCGTTTTGGCAGAGGTAGTCATTGTCGGAACCTCGGAATTCCGGGAACGGCGAACCGGGCTTGACGTTGCGGGCGTCGGTCACATATTCGGAGGCGGGCGAAAGAGTGAGCTGGGTCGAGTCAATGCCTGCATTTGTTGCAAAACTTCACTGTTTTCCTTTTTCTTGGCTTCTCTTGCCGCAACTCTTTATTTACATGGTACGACATTCCGCGCCAAACTGTCGCATTATTATTTAACGCTCACATGAACCCACGGTTGCCAAAAGATACTGTACGGATTCCAAACGGTTATTTTGGCAATCATGTGTTGGCGTGAGGCTCGTTCTTTATACTTAGAATATGACTTTAGACAAAAGTAAAAATAACGACGATTTGGGTTTGCAGGCCAAGGCGATTGCCGAGTTCCCAAGGCGCAAGGCTCGAACGCTGCGGTTCACGGGCGGAGCGCCGCGGATGGCGAAAGTGATTGGTGACGGGTCGAGAGCCTTGTTCCTGCGTTCGGACGGGCCGGAGGATTTGGTTACGTCGCTTTGGATGAGTGTTATCGATTCGGATGGCTCGCATCACGAGGTGCTGCTGGCGGACCCGCGCGAACTGCTGGCCGACGCCGACGACGAGGATGTGCCGGCCGAAGAGCAAGCGCGACGCGAACGTGCGCGCGAAGGCGGACAGGGCATTGTTTCGTATTGTGGGGATAGCGCCGGGCGGCGCGTGGCCTTCACGGTCAACGGTCAGCTCTTCGTCAGCGAGATTGACGGGGACGGTGATGGTGCTCGCACGCGGCAGATTGCGATTGGCGGTCAAGGGGATGATGGCGGCAAGTGGTTGCCGGTGCTGAATCCTCGGATTTCACCGGACGGAAGGCACATCGTTTATACGACGGGCACCCGGCTGGTAATGGTGGATATCGCGGATTGGGACGATAGCGGATTCGATGATGCAGCTTGTCGGTCTCATGATCATGCGCGTCCGCACACTTGCGCGGCTGAGGCACAAGGGGCTTACGGGGCCGGGAATGTCAACGATACCAACGTTTCCGGTGACAGGTTCAGCACGGTGTGGAGCGTCGGGAATGATCCGAGCGGAACCTTGAAAATCGGTCTGGCCGAATTCGTGGCCGGTGAAGAAATGGACCGTTACGATGGTTTCTGGTGGGCTCCGGATTCGCACGGATTGCTGTTCGAAATGTATGACAGTTCGCCCGAGCCGATGTGGTATATCAGCGATCCGGCCCACCCCGACAGGCCGGCGACCGGTCGGCGTTACGCGCGGGCGCTCACCAAGAACGCCGTCGTGCGGTTGATGCTGGCGCACCTTGAGTTCGACGATGCGCGTGGCGGCGACTATGCAGGCAGCGATGTGCAGAACGTCTCATGGGACCGCGAGGCCTATGAATACGTGGCGGCCGTAAGCTGGAAGGCCGGCCACGAGCCGCTGGTGCTGGTGCAGAATCGTCGGCAGACGCGCGATTTGGTGCTGGAAGTCGCTGCGGACGGGCGGACCCGCGTTCTTGAGGAGCATGCCAACGAACAGTGGATCGATATTGTTCTGGGAACCCCAGCCTTCACGCCCGATGGCCGTTTGATCTGCGCTTTCAATGATATGGAAACGGATACGAACCGGCTCACTGTCGACGGGAAACCATTCACGCCGGTCGGCTGGCAAGTGCGCACCGTGCTGGACGTCAGCGATGAAAATGTGCTTGCGGTGGTGCAGCGCACGCCTAATGAAAATGATGTGTTGATGCCGAAAGTTCCTGCCGCTTGGCAGGGAGACGAAGCGCTCCACGACGCTCGTAGCTATGATGTGGTCACCATCGGTTTTGACGGGAATATCACGCCGGTCACCGCGCATCCGGGAGTGTGGACGGCCAGCCGCGCAGGTAACGGTATCGTGGTATCCGGCCATGATATGGCGCATTCCAGCGCGATAATGGTGCATGCGCTTGTTGGCAAATCAAGCCATGAACGTAGTGACAATGTACTGACAAACGACTCCGGATATGTAACGGAAGCGCCTGTTTCCAGTCATGCAGAGACTCCTGGCTTTACGCCGAATACCGAGTTCGTGCGGCTCGGCGAGCACCGTTTATTTGCCGCGATCACCCGACCGAGCGCTTCCAGCAAATTCGCCGGAGCGGCCAAACTGCCGGTGCTGCTGAAGCCTTACGGTGGCCCCGGTTTCCAGCAGGTCACCTTCTCGCAGGCCGGTTATACGGAATCGCAATGGTGGGCGGATCAGGGCTTTATCGTGGTCACTACCGACGGTCGTGGCACCACCGGTCGCGGGCCGAAATGGGACCGTGAGATTTTCGAGAATATGAAAGACGTGACGTTGGCTGACCAGGTGGAAGTGGTGCATGCGCTGCCGCGGGTTGCTCCGGATGCCGACCTCGATCACGTCGCGATGATCGGATGGTCGTACGGCGGATTCCTTTCTGCGCTCGCGGTGCTCGACGCTCCTGACGTTATCCATGCCGCCTGCGCCGGTGCTCCTCCAACGGAATGGACGCTTTACGATACGCATTACACCGAGCGCTACCTGGGCCTCGATCCGGCGGTCTACGAACGTAACTCCATCGTCGCCGACGCCCCGAAACTCACGCGTCCGCTGATGCTGATCCACGGTTTCGCCGATGACAACGTAACGATTGCCAACTCCCTGCGTCTCTCGCAGGCACTGATGGAAGCCGGCCGCCCCCACACCTACCTGCCGCTCACGGGTATTACGCACATGACCAATGACCCGAAAGTTGCCGAAAACCTGCTCACCCTCCAGCGCGACTTCCTCTATGATGCGCTGGGAATAGCAAGGTAATTTTCATTGGCAATATGAAATTGGTATCACAGCGAAACGTGCCAGCGGGTGCGGATAGACTGGCGGTATGCATATGCCGTTGATTGACGAGAACCATTACGCCGAGGCGATGCGCGATACCGTGCTGCCGGCGCTTGCGAAGTGTCGTGAGGAAGGCTGGATGTCGCCTGCCGGAGTGCCGGACAATTCGAGTGAAAAGGTGACTACCGAGGCGGCCAACGGCTCTGATACTCAAAACGATGGCAGCGGCGTCACTCACGTCGGCATGGGCGACGCGGGGATCGGTATCAGCGGGGCCGGTATCGACACCGGGCCGGACGACGAGGACGAGCAGCGGATCATGCACAGCAAGCTGTTTGGTTTTTCAACGCTGGGAGAACCGCCGACGCCAGGCAATCTGCATTACGTATGTTTCGATGCACATAAGTTCGACGCCCTCAATATCGACGGCGCCAGCGCCAAGTTCCGCGGGGCCATCGTCTTTTCGTTCGGATTCACGGAATTTGCCGCGAAGCATGCCGAAATGACGTGGTATTTCCTGCTTGCTGGCTATTCCGTCTGCATTCTCGAGCATCGCGGCCACGGCTATTCGGTGCGCGACGTTTCGAATCCTTCGCTGGTCTGGATTGATGATTGGCGGCGGTATGTCGCGGATCTGGCCAAGTTCTCGCAGACTATCGGGCGGCAGTATGCGGGCGATCAGCCGATGCATCTTTACGCTCATTCGATGGGCGGCGGCATCGCGGCGGCTGCGCTTGAAAGTTTTCCGATGCTTTTCAACCGGGCTGTGCTTTCCTCCCCGATGATCGAACCGGTTACCGGCCTGCCCAATTCCATCGCCGGACCCGTTACTGCGCTCGCCAGCGCCGTCGGCCTTTCACGCCATCGTGCTCCCGGGCAAACCGAGTTCTCACCGGCCATGAAACTCAAAGGTTACGAAGGAGCGGAGCAGGCGCGCGTTCAATGGTATTTCAGCCTCCGTAAAAAAGATTCGCATTATCAAACCAATGCGGCCACTTTCGGCTGGGTCAACCAGGCGCTTAAGATGTCGCACGCGATTCTTTCGCGCGAGGCTTGTTCCCGCGTCGAAACGCCGATTCTGCTTTTCCAGGCCGGCCGCGATACCTGGGTGCACAACGCCGCCCAAAACCGTTTCGTCGAGCGCGTGCGCGTCGAAAGCGGCGACGTGGTTTTGGAACGCGTCGAGCCCGCCGTCCACGAGATCTTCAGCATGCCCAACGCCATCCTCGGTCCCTATGTCGACCGTATCATCGACTTCTACGGCGAGTCCGTCGAGGATATGGTCGCCGAGGAAGAATAGCACGAGAACCTCGTTTTCTCACAGGCCGGGGTTTCTCAGTGTTGTGGCTTCGACCTTGTGCAACTGACGCATCGCAGGCTTTGCTGATTCGGTTGTAAATGCGACTTTTCCCGCACTAAGTGGGGTATAAGTGCGGGGAACAACCCATTTAGCGTTTTTATTTACAACTTTTCCCGTATAAATGTGTGTGGAGTGCGGGGAAAGTTGCATTTTCGCAAGTTTGGTGAGTGGATTCTGCCGGTAGTGCTGGTAAAGTCGCGTTTTCGCCGGTTCGGGAAAGTGGCCTTACTCCTCGTACTGGAGCGCCGGCAAACCTGAGTTATCCACAACACGCCGAGACCCCGGGCATTCGACCACATAACCCGTTTCGGCTGGACTTTCCGAGAAAAGCGGTTTTGACTGGTTGTATGGGAACTTATCGGGATGTCGCTGGCTTGATTGCCCAAGCCGAGGCCGCAAAATGTTGCGCAGTGCCGACTGGCCGAGCCCAGCGCGATGCCATGCGTCGGCGATGGGCTTCTGGCGAGTTGGTGTGTCCGTACCATCGTACGTATGCGAGGGGTGAGTATTGGCGCGCCCTTAATCCTGAGCAGCAATCGATGCATGTGATTAGAGCCTTGGGGCGTATCGAGCCCGATTGGACTTTTGCCGGTGTGAGTGCAGCGTCGGCTTGGGGGCTTGACCATCCGTGGAACCTGCATCGTGACGGACTGGTTTGGATTGCCACTACTGGATCGGTTCATACCTCGGGCGATTCGCATCTGCGGCGAATATTCGTCGCTGGTCTAGAGGTGTGGATTGTACACGGGGTAAAGGTGACCAGCGTCGCAAGAACGTTGGTCGATTGTGCCCTGCGATATTCTTTTTCTGCAGTTTTGCCAATGTTTGACGCGGCTTTTCGCAAATATTCAATCAGTGAGGATTCCATACTGGAAGTTTGTGACACGGTGCGAGCCGATGTCGGACCGGTGCTCAAGCTCATGCATTACGCTAATGCTGCCAGCGAAAACGGCGGTGAATCGCTTTGCAGGGCCGTGATCATTGAGCACGGGTTCGCGATTCCGCAATTGCAGCGGGTTTTCGTTGATCCTGCGAATCCTCAAAATGAATATCGGGCAGATTTTACGTGGCGATTTGCCGATGGACGCATGGTCGTCCTTGAGTTCGATGGTAATGAGAAGTATGTTAATCCCGCTATGACGCGGATGCAGAGCACGGAGCAGGTTGTGTACGAAGAACGATTGCGCGAATCGGCCTTGCGCCGGGCGGGTGTCACGGATTTGATTCGTACGAACTACCGTGAGATTTTCGGGCAAACGGTTTTGGTACATAAGCTTCTGGCCGCGGGTATACCGCTTGCGGATAGCGGCTTTACGCTGCTTGAATCGTGATTGCCAATGTTCATGTGGATGGCGGCATATGTTCTGAATGGTTCCGTTCGGCTCGCATACCATCGTGTGTTCTCGACGCCGGGAAACCCGGGATTGTGTACTTCCCGGTCGATTCGAGTAGCGGAAAGTAAGAATCATACACTGCCTACCTGATCGGATACCGCCGCGCGCTGCTTTCAGAACTGGAGTACCGGGAAAGCAGGAACTGCTTGCTTCCCATTTAACTCGGACGCTGCCATGCGTTGCTTTTTATGTTCATGCTTGGAAGTCGGATGCCCGCGATGCTTTGGATGCGTCTTTTCCGGCGGTAACTGGGCATGATGTGCTGGTAAAAGCACATTTAGGAATTGTAGGTGCGTCTTTCCCGCAGTAAGTGGGGTATAGGTGCTGGGAAAGTTGCATTTAAAGTTGCAGAATACGCTTTTACCAGCACAACAACCTCACTTACTGCGGAGAAAGACGCATTTTGCTTATCCGTTTGGTGGGAATGGGTTGATTGAGGTTGACGGGCGACTCCATGCTTTGCAATTAAGCTATTCACGCTGCCAAAACATCATGAGCGATCAATTATTGTCTCACGAACATAAGGTCGCGGCATTTCACGGCAATTGGCAGTTGTAAAGTGGCATCATACGAACGCGATGACGTATAACACGTGACAAACTAACACGGTACCGCAATGGAACGTTGTACAGAAGGAGTAGAAATGAAGTACGATTTCACGTCGATTATAGACCGGCACGGCAAAGATGCCATCGCCGTTGACGGGCTGGGTGCGGAGCCCGGCTTTACTCCGGAACCGCCGAAGGGCGGGTTCGATGTCATTCCGATGTGGGTGGCCGACATGAATTTCGCTACTGTTCCGACTGTACAGGATGCGATTATCGAGCGTGCCAAGCACCCGGCATTCGGCTATTTCAGTCCTACCGACGAGTATTACAATTCGATTATTGACTGGCAAAAGACGCGTAACGGTGTCACCGATTTGAAGCCGGAGGATATTGGGTATGAAAACGGCGTTTTGGGCGGGGTCGTTTCCACCGTCACTTCGTTCGCGGCTCCTGGTGATTCGGTGCTGCTGCATAGCCCGACCTACGTCGGCTTCACCAATGCTCTCGAATCCAACGGTTACCATATCGTGCACTCGCCGCTCAAGCGCGACGAAAACGGCGTGTGGCGCATGGACTTCGAGGATATGGATAAGAAGCTCAAGGAAAACAACATCCACGTCGCCGTCTTCTGCAGCCCGCACAACCCTTCCGGCCGTGTCTGGGAACGCTGGGAGATCGAAAAGGCGATGGAGGTCTACCGTGCCAACGATTGCGTGGTCGTTTCCGATGAAATTTGGTCCGATATCATTTTGGGCGACCACAAGCATATCCCGACCCAGTCGGTGAGCGAGGACGCGCGCAACCGCGTCGCCGCGATGTACGCGCCGAGCAAGACCTTTAACCTGGCCGGACTCGTGGGCTCGTACCATATCATCTACAACAAGTACCTGCGCGACCGCGTCACATCGAAGGGCGCGAAGCCTGAGTACAACTCGATGAACGTGCTGTCGATGCACGCGCTCATCGGCGCCTACAAGCCCGAAGGCCACGAGTGGGTCGACGAACTGCGGCAGGTGCTCACCGGCAATGTCGATTACGCCTGCGATTACTTCACCGAGCACTTCCCGGAGGTCACTTTCGGCCACCCCGAGGGCACCTACATGCTCTTCCTCGACTGCAGCGCTTGGTGTGAGGCCCATAACGTCACGCTCGACGAACTTTTAAAACGGGCGTGGAACGTCGGCGTCGCCGTGCAGGACGGCCGCCAGTTCAAGGCCCCGTGTGCGATCCGCATGAACGTCGCGTTGCCGCTTTCCCGCGTGCAGGAAGCGATGGAGCGTCTGTCGAAGTACGTTTTCGTGGACTGATTTCTGCGCAAGGCTACCGATTATCTGTTCGTTTGGATATCAGAAAACCGCTACCGGGTATGTGCTTGGTAGCGGTTTTCTGTTGAAATGTACGAGTTGTTATCTCGGTTTCTTAGGTTTGCTTGGCGGTAAAAGTTTTGAAATCAAGCAAACCGAGGAAAACAATGATCCCTTGATTTACTTGCCAGCGGCAGCCTTTTCAGCGGCTTCCTTCTTGTGAATCTGGAAGGCGAGCTCGGCGACGTGGACGCCGTTGGTTACGAACTCGTGCACGCGGCACGGACAGTCATTCTCGCGCCCGACTTTGGCGATGTAGCCGTTGATGTAATCGACTTCGGTCTTGCGGCCGGCGACCATGTCCTGATACATGGACGGATAGTGCAGCGGCATCACGACTTTGCTGGAATGCTCAACCTCGTGAATGGCTTCGGCGCGCGTCTGGATCGGCTGGATTCCGCCGCGTTCCAGCGCATCGTAGGCCTCGTTGACCAGTTGCGTGGTCATATCCATCGCGCCCGGATAGGAGATGAACTGGCCCATGCGGATCTGATACATCGTGCACAGTGAGTTGACCACGGAGTTGAAGATGATCTTCGCCAGGCAGGTGCCTTGCAGGTCGTTTGAGATTGTCGGATTGAAGTGGGCCTTTTCGAAGTCGGCGGCCAGCTCCTTTTCCACTGGCGTCACTTCGCCGCTCATCGAGCAGATGTGCATGCTTCCGCTGCCCAATTCGCCCTGGAAATCGACTTCGCCGGGTGCGATGAAGGAGCTGCCCTGCATCGCGGTGCCGCCATAGACGCGGTCCTCTGGGAAGTACTTGAGGATTTTCTCGAAGTGGCCCCAGCCGTTCATCGCGCTGAAGACGTTTTGGTGGTCCTTGAAGAGGCCGGCGTCAGCGCAACGGGTGAGGTAGTTTTGCAGGTCCATCTGCTTGACCATGATGATCCACATGTCCGGGTCGCCGCCCTTGGCTGCGTACTCTTCAGGTGTATAGACATTGACTTTTTCCAGGTGACGGTTCTTGTAATCGCGGGAAACGTAGACGCCGCCCTGCTCCTTGATCGCTTTCAGATTCGGTTCCCAGATATCGATGTAGTCGACGTCGCGGCCCACCAAATTGTGGAACAGCACCCCGTACCTGAAGCCCATAGATCCTGCGCCAATAATCCCGTATTTCATAATCATTCTTTCCGTCTTGGAATTCAGTTGTGTCTCTACGCCTTTTGGGCACAAGGATGTGTCGCCAGATCTTGTGGATACGAAAGCGATTTCCCTTAGATACTTAGCTCTAAGCCCGAAAGCTTGGAATCGAGTACTTAATGGTCAAATAGCGGACAGGATTCTAACGTTTTTTGAGATAAGTTGGAGTGGTTGTGGGCGGATGAAGATTCGGCGACGCGAAAGCCGCGTGCAAAAGGCATCTCAATGTCACTTCTTACGTGCAAGCACTAAGCAAGCACGCAAAAGCGACATTTAATGATTTTGGCTGGCGTTTTCAACGTGACGAAGCGCCAGCCAAAATTATCAAAGACTAACTACTGATTAGCGGAACCGTTTATTTGGCTGCGGCGGCCTCGGCCTTTTCCTCAGCTTCCTTCTTGTGGATCTGGAAGGCGAGCTCGGCGACGTGGACGCCGTGGGTCAGGAATTCCTGGACGCGGCAGGGGCAGTCATTTTCACGGCCGACTTTGGCGATGTAACCATTAATGTAATCGACTTCGGTCTTGCGGCCCTTCGACATGTCCTGATACATCGACGGGTAGTGCAGCGGGTTGGAGACGCGGCTGACGTAATCGACTTCCTCGATGGCTTCGGCGCGGGTCTGGATGGGCTGGAAGCCCGAGCGTTCGAGCGCGTCGTAGGCCTCGTTGATTAGTACGGTGGCCATGTCTTTGTAACCCGGATATGAAACGAACTGGCCCATCGTGATCTGGTACATCGTGCAGATCGAGTTGATGACCGAGTTGAAGATGACCTTCGCCATGCAGGTGCCACGGAAGTTCTGCGTGATTTGCGGATTGAAACCGGTTTTGTCGAGATCGGCCACGAATTCCTTCTCGACTGGCGTGACTTCCTCGGTCATCGCGCAGATATGCATTGTGCCGGCGCCGGGCTTGCCGATGAAGTCCACGTCGCCCGGGCCGTTGAAGGCGCTCGCGACCATTGCGGTGCCGCCGTAGATGCGGTCTTTGGGGAAGTATTTGAGGATTTTTTCGAAGTGGCCCCAGCCGTTCATTGCGCTGAAGACGACCTGGTGGTCCTTGAAAAGCCCGGCGTCCGCGCAGCGCTTGAGGTAGTTGTCGAGGTCCATCTGCTTGACCATGATGATCCACAGGTCCGGGTCGCCGCCCTTCGCTGCGTACTCTTCCGGCGAATAGATATCGGCTTTGACGAGATGACGGCCTTCGTGGTCGCGGGAAACATAGACGCCGCCCTGTTCCTTGACCTTCTTGAGATTCGGCTCCCAAATCTCAATGTAATCCACCGGCTGGTGTGCCAATTCCTGCAGCAGCACGCCATATCTGAATCCCATGGCTCCTGCGCCGATGATGCCATATCTCATGATGTTTCCCTTCTAGTTTGTCCCTTGTGGGTATCGCGGCGAGTGCCGCAACAATCTTGTGGACAACATCATGCGGCATTGCCGTCTATTCGCAGTATGTGTGACGGCAGTAGGGTTTCTCAGCTTCATTCCGCATCGTGGACGATTTTTGAGGCGGTTTTGAGACAAACTAATAAATAAATGGATAAAGTAATAACGTCTAGTTATTGTGAGCTTGATATTGCAATTATGGATATGCCGATATAGTGAGACTTAAGTTTACTGGTATGTCATGAACGGTTATCAGGGAGATCGGTATGAAAATCACAGTGTATTGCGGCGCGGCTAGCGGGGATGATTCGAAGTATGCGGCTGCGGCGAAGCGGCTTGGGGAGTGGATCGCGGCGAACGACGACGAGCTGGTGTATGGCGGTGGCGGCGTCGGGCTGATGGGCGTGGTGGCGCAGGCGGTGCTCGATGGCGGCGGCAAGGTGCATGGCATCATGCCGCAGATGCTCATCGACCGCAATGCTGCGGCGAGGGGCCTGACGACAATGGAGGTTGTCGACGACATGGACGAGCGCAAGCGCCGGATGATGGAGCTCGGTGATGTGCTCATCGCCTTTCCTGGCGGACCCGGCACGTTGGAGGAGATCGCGGAAGCCTTCTCCTGGGCGCGAATCGGGCTCAACAACAAGCCTTGTGTGCTGTTCGATCTTGACGGTTATTGGCGTCCGTTGGCGCAAATGTATGACACTATGGTCTCAGCAGGTTTCCTGACCGCTGTTGACCGTACGAAGTTGCTGGTGACCGATTCCGTCGACGAAATCACCCGCTGGGTCACTGCCTACCAGCCGCCAAAGATTCGCACCTTCCCCGAACGGAAGTAATCGCTTCGGCTCAGGTGTTATTGGGCGCGGGGGCTTGAGTCGCGGGTAATGGGGTGGCATAGAGGTCTTATCGGTTGCGACCATTCCGGATAGACGCTTTATTGCAGAGTGGGTTTCTTCTTGATGAGCCCCATTGCCCTAACAGGCGGCAATATTCATTATCGTGTTGCTATTGTTCGATTGCAATATATTGTGATAAAATCTGTTCTC
Organism: Bifidobacterium sp. ESL0784; assembly: GCF_029433295.1. Lineage (GTDB taxonomy): Bacteria > Actinomycetota > Actinomycetes > Actinomycetales > Bifidobacteriaceae > Bifidobacterium. The sequence goes on along the minus strand of NZ_JAQTHV010000002.1, from coordinate 527,535 downwards.
ATGGGTGAGATTCGGAGTATTGGGGACGTGGCACAGGGGCATGCCGACGCACTGGGGCGCGCCGCTGATGGTGATGAGGTCGGCTATGGCTTCACTGCTGGTGCCACGAACATCCGTGCCATGGCCTTGGCGGCAGACGCATGCGCAGGCAGCGCCAATGCCGGCAGCATCCTGGCAAATATGGCAAGGTCGTTGGCATCGGGGGCCATTGACGCACATATGGGATTAGGCCAGGCCGATCAGGCGTCGGCTGCGGCGGTCGAGGGCATTCAATGAACAAGGAAGAGCCCGTCAACGAGGTGGACCGGCAGCTGGAGGCGGACGGCAAGAGACTGGATGATTTGTGCCGCGAACGTCAGGCCTGCAGCAAAGCCTGGGATGAGATGCAGTCGGCCTGCAATCGCCACCACGATATTTGGATGGGTCTGTCCGAGGGGCTGCGCGGCAGCCAGGCGTATGCCCGGTTCGGCGCGATCGAGGACGAGTTCCGCGCCTCCGCGGGCGGCCTCATGAACCGTATCGAGCAGGAGGCCGGCGACCGCGACGCGGAAAGCCGCCGTATCCGCACATGTGACGAGGGCCTGCAAGACCAACGACGGGTGCTCGCCGCACGTCGCGGCGGCACGGCGGGTACGCGAGGGGAGCGACCATGGGGCTGATCGTCGACAAGGGGGTGCTGCACCAGGCCATAAACGAGTCCTGCAAGACCATCAACGCCCAGAACCAGCAGCTCCACCAGATTTTGAGCGCCTGTGACGGCCTCAACGGGGAGAACCTGCTCACCGGTCAGGCGTGGCAGGCCGCCAAACAACAAGCTGATGTCCTCAGCCGCCAAATCAATGACGCCCTCGCCTATAACCAGGCCGTTCTCGACGACCATCGCACGCTTGCCACCCTCCTCGACCAGTACATCGACGACGACTTCATCTCCGAGGACGCCGTCACTCAGGCTTTGGACCGCCTCCACCAGGTCGACCGGGCCATCGAAACCGTCCGCGACCTGCTCCCGCCCGTCACACGAACCCTGGCCGGCCCCGCCATCGACGACCTGCTCGCCCAGGACCGAAGAACCGCCCAATGGCTTCAACGCAAGATCAACCGCCTCCACCAATTCGACCAAGCTACCAGCACCCTCTACGGCGGCGACAAAGTCGGCGCCGACGGTAACGAGAACGGCTTTAAACACCATAACCCGTTGAACTTCTTGGAATCCGATGACGGCGGTTTGGAAGACGACAGTGACAAGAACTATGACTTGGGATCTGATTGGCTGGACAAACAACCGAAAGCCAGCGATTTCAAGCAGGGGGATTACATGAGCGACTGCTTCCTGATCACCACCCTCCAGGCACTCGCGGATTCCGGCTACGACCTGAGGAATGGCATCACTGCCCACAAAGACAAGAAAGGCAAGGTTATCTACTACACCGTACTTCTTTATGATAACGGCAAACGAGTACCGGTCGATGTCTACTACACTTATTATATGGGGACTTCTGGCATAGCTTCGTTGTGGGAGGCGGCCATCAGGCAGCACTTCGGCCAAGGCGCGCTCAGGGGCGGCCAACCCAACTGGGCCTGGAAGGCCATCACCGGCAGGAAACCCCTCAAGACGAACGGCAACCCGGGTGACGAGGCCCTCAACTCCAAGGGGTCCGTCGACGGCACCATCTCCGTAGCCTCCACCAAGCCGCTCTTTCTGCATCTGCCTACGGACAACGATTACACCGAGGACGGAGCGATGCTGGTATCCGCCAACGATGGAACGAAACTACCGGGCAACGGCTACAGAATCGCCATCGCAAAACAGCACGCCTATGAGGTCGTCGAAACCAAAGGCGACATGGTCTGCTTGCGCAACCCATGGGGCAAAAACTATTGGTACGACAAGGATGGAAACTGGACCCCTGATAACGGCGAGACGTTCTGGATCAGCAAGGACGACTTCAACAAGGCGTTCAACAAGGTATCGCAGCAATGAGCAGGACGAGACAGACCGGCAGGGACGGACGGGCACGGCGGGCTAGAACCGTGCCCGTAGCCATTCTGGCAGTCTTGGTCCTCGTGGCCGGACTGTTCTACATAACATCGGAAGGACATATCATGGAGATATTGCCGCATCCCATCATCAGGCAGGAAGCTGATATCCCCCAAGAACGGATTGATCAAGGACTCGTCGAGACTCTGCAACCAGGAGGGGTGGCGCGGCCAGGCGACCTGACCGCGACCTGCACGCTGCGCCACAACCTCGACGGCTGGCATGTCCTGCTGATGATCAGCGCCCGTCCGTTCACCCCGGGCAGGGACATGGACCTGAAGGTCGGCCAGACACAACATGACGCCCGGCTCGGCGTGGCGGTGACGCTGCTGGCCCTAAGCGGCTTCGAAGGGGGCCAGGCCGTCAAGCTCCTCTTCGAGCCCTATCAGGACGGTCCGTCCATCCGGCAGCAGGCCGACGTGCCGGCTGAACGGCTCCGTGAGGGCGAGCCGCACGAGCTGCGCAAGGGCGAGAGCATGAAGGTAGGCGATGACTATGCCACGGTCTCGCTGGGGTACTGCATCACGAAGGAGGAAGACGGCACCTACCTGGTGCCAATACAGCTGAACGGCGGAATGAACGAGTCCAGGGACATGTCGATGGCCGTGGGCCAGAGCAGGACGGTCAGGCTTTACAGCTTCAGCTACACGGTGACGCTGCTGGCCCTGAACGATGTCGACGGCCGGCAGGGCGCCACACTGATCGCCACCTCCGCGCCCATACACTGAAGAGCGCGGCGGCGGGCGCATTGCGCCGGATGCCCTGTGCCGGAGCGGGGGTTTGGCTTCCGTGCGACAAGGACGACGCGTTCTGGGTCAGCAAGCAGGAGTTCAACCAGCTGTTCAACGAGGAATCGAGGCAGTAGCATGGACGGAGAGACATCCGAAACAGACAACCAACGCTCAGAAACGTCAAGACGGCACCGCCCGCGACGCGTGTTGGCTGTTCTGGCCGCAGTGATTGCCGTGGCTCTTGTCGCCGTCTGCGTGTTTGAGAAAGGACCCGTCATGGACGCCATGACAGGACGGCACATCATCAGGGCGACGGCCCGCAACATCCCCCAGGAGCGAATCGACAAAGGCCGGGTCGTGATCGGCGACGTCGGCGGCATCATACGGATGGGCAATATCGACATCCAGATTTACCATCCGACCGACGAGCATGGGGAGAAGCGGGCACGCCTCATCGTCATGAACCACCTCGCCAAGCTCGGCGGGGACGTGGACCCGAAGGTCGGCGAGACCATCCGCAGACCGGGGGACGGCATAGCGGTGACCCTGCTGACCCTGGGCGATGATGAGGGTGCCCAGGCCGTCAGGCTTCTCATCGAGACCTGTCAGGACGGCCCCTCCATCCGGCTGAAGGCCGACAATCCCCCGCAGTCGCGGGACGGCAAGACCTACGAGGTGCGCATGGGGGAAAGCAGTCCAAAGATCAACAAGAATTACGTCAAGGTCTCACTGGGATACGGCATCATGAAACAGCAGGACGGCACCTACCTGGTCCCGGTAATGCTGGGCAACGGGGCTGAAAAGCCTAGGGACCTGTCGATGAGCGTGGGGCAGAGCAGGACGGGCGACCTGCACGGCGTGAAGTACACGGTGTCGCTTCTGGCCCTCACCGACATCCATGGCCACCAGGGCGTGACCCTGCTCGTCACGCCGGTATCCAAGCAATGAACCGCACGGCGGCGTGTGAATCGGTACACAGGATGCCGTGGAGAAAGTGGCTGGCGCGGGCGGTGGCTGCCGCCGCTATGCTGGCCATCATCGTGCCAGGGACCGTAGCGGCGTTCAGACCGCCTGAAAGAGGCACAAAAACCATGCAGACGGATAGCGGGAAGGAAGAGCCAATCGTCACCCAATCCGCGAATATCGCGAAGGAACGGCTCGACAGGGGGCGGGTGTGCAAGGCAGCCATCGGAGGTGTCATACGCATCGGCAACATCACCACCGTGGTCGATTCCCAGCTCGACCATGGCAACACCGGGTACTCCATCAATCTTAAGGTGGACGCACCCGCACGCCACGTCGATTTTGGCGGCGAATACAGTGTCGTCAACCTGGGGGTCGGCGACACATGGAGCTCGAGACAGATGGGGGTGTCGGTGACAGTGGTCTCGTTCGACGATTGGGACGGGGTCCAGTCAGTGAGCGTGTTGTTCGAACCCTACCAGCCCGACCCGCCGGTCGAACAATCCGTCCAACCACCCGCCGGCGCCGGAACCACGGCGACCGCCGCACTCGGCGACACCGTGAATCTGGACGGTCACGCCATCGCTCTGCCCTACGCCCTCGACCATGACCGCAAAGGCTATTACCTCACCCTCCCCATGAACGAAGACGACGATAAAGGCATGACGCTGCGGCTCGGCCAGACCAAGACGGCATCCGACGGGCTCTGCATCACGCTGACCGCCCTAACAGCCATCAACGGCAGACAGGGTGTCGTCCTCGTTGCCTCGCCGAAACCATAAAACCGACAAACCTACGCCAAAAGTTTCAAAGGAAAACATGATTTTCCTATGCAACTCATAAGGAAAGGTAAATCAAGGACGAAAACTTGGGTTATATTTCGTGATTTATGCAAAAACTAGAGGTTCTGGAATCGTTGCAATTCAATGTTTCCAGAACCTCAATTGATGGTGCGAGTAGGGGGAGTTGAACCCCCACGAGCATACGCTCACTGCCACCTGAAGACAGCGCGTCTACCATTCCGCCATACTCGCAGACAAATAATAAGGTTACTGCTCAGTGCCGACGAGCGCAAGAGGTTTGCGGCAATGCGTGTTGCTCGGCAGTCGGCTTGGGCGGGGAGGACTGGTTGCCGGAATCCCCAAGGTGATGGAAGCGACCAAAAGCACGTTAGAGCACTTAACGCGACGAAAAGCATGAAAAATGGGCGAAAAACGTGCTTTTCGTCGCAGTAACCTATCGAATCGAAAATGAAAGAATCGAGACGCTACTTTGCCCATACGAAACTGTCAGGTCCGGCGCCGATTTCGAAATTGCGTTTCGCGCAGCCCAGACCAACGTGGGCAAAGAGACCGGGAGTGATGCGGGCGCTGACGGCGGGTAAAAGCTTTTCGCTGGTTGCGATGGAACTGGCTGAGCTGACTGGACTGCCGGCGGTGTCGGTATCTTCTAGCGTGAAGTGGAATGGTTGCTGGCTCAGTGACGTCGGGGCGAGCGAAGCGGCTTCGACGCCGCGCTGGAACCAATCGGGGGCATCCGCGAGCGTTGCATTGGGGCCGAGGCTCGCGGGCAGCGAGCACAATGAATCCAACGGTTTGCTGTGGTGCTTGGCACCGGGGCGTGCAGGGTGGCCGAAGGCGAGAATCCACACGACGCGTTCGCCCGGCTCAAGTTTCCACCAGCCGGTTGCGGCGTCATCGAGCACGGCCCACGAAGTCGAGAGCCCGAGCTGCACGAGTTTCAGCGCGAGTTGCTCGCCGTAATAACCCACCTTTTGCTCGATTTCGGCTTCTTCATGCGGAATCGGATCAGTGGTTTCCTCATCCGTCTGCGGAGCCTTCTTTGCCGGATGCAGATCGTAAGGTTCGTCGATTTTGGTAACCAGAGCGATGGCGTTGTGAACGCCGCTAAACCGTCCGTAATGCGTTTTGTAGCCGCAGAAGGCGTCCTCAAGTCCGGAGGACATCTGGAAGTGCAAGCCGGACGCCGCGTTGCAGCGCTCGACTTCGGCGGTGATTTCATCAAGCAGGGCCTTACCGACCGGTTCGTCGGTATACATGCGCACGGAATGGCGCTCCGTCATCGCCTCATTCAGATCCATCTTGCCCCTCTGCCTGTCATTATCGAACAGTTCCATCATACTGACTGGCTTGGTTTTTTGCGGTTATGTGCGGCCTGCATGGTATATAAAGTGACGAATGACACACTGCATATTCCGGCAGGCTTCACCCCTTGGAACCGTGGGCGTAGTAGCGGGCGAGGGTTTCGTCGCGGAACTCGTCGAAGTAGCCGCCGTCGATGGAAGCGCGGATGTCGTCAAGCAGGCGGATGAAGAAGCGCTCGTTGTGAATGGTGGCCAGCGTCGCGCCGTTGATTTCATGCGCTCGCAGCATGTGGTCGACGTAGGCGCGCGAGTAGTGCGTGCACGTATAGCAGTCGCAGCCTTCCTCGAGTGGTCCGAAGTCGCGTTTGTTGGCGGCGCGTTTGATGTTGTATCGTCCGTCGCGCGTGTAGATGGCACCGTTGCGGGCGCAGCGTGCAGGGGCCACGCAGTCGAAGGTGTCGCCGCCGTTCTCGACGCAGGCGAAGATGTCATCCACTGCCGCGATTCCCAAGACGTGGCGAGGTCGGGATTCCGGCATTTCGTCGCAGATCCACGCGCAGGTGTCGCCGATGACGCGCTTCTCGATGGCACCGCCGATGCCGACGCCGTCGAAGTCGAGTGAGGCGATTTCGGAAGCCGCCTTATGGCGCAGATCCTCGTAATTCGCGCCTTGCACCACACCGTATAGCGCCTGATACGGTTTGCCGACCCGAGCTTCGGTCAGCCGCTGATGCTCTTCGACACAACGTTTGGCCCAGCGGAAGGTACGTTCGACGGAGCGTTCCTGATAGCCGCGCGTATTCATCAGCGTGGTGAGTTCGTCGAAGGAGAACATGATGTCCGCGCCGATCTTGTGCTGGATGCCCATCGAGATTTCGGCGGAGAATCGGTGTTCTGAGCCGTCAAGCGGCGACTTGAAGGTGACGCCGTCCTCGTCCACGAAGGCCTTGCGCTCGCGGCCGGGCGCGATGACATCGTCTGATTTCATGCCGGTCACATCCATCGCCAGCGTTTTCTTGAACCCGGCGCCCAGCGAAAGCACTTGGAAGCCGCCCGAATCCGTAAATGTCGGTCCGTCCCAGTTTTCGAAGCGAGCAAGTCCGCCGGCCTCGTCAAGCACATCTTCGCTGGGGCGCTCGAAAAGGTGGAAAGCGTTGGAAAGCAGACATTGTGCGCCGAGCGATTTCATGGTTTCCGGCAGCACGCCTTTCATGGCCGCCTGTGTGGCGACGGGCACGAAAGCCGGGGTGTGAATGTCTCCATGTGGAGTGTGGATAATCCCGGTTCGCCCGTAACGTGCGCCGCCGCGCCCCTTGCCGCGCGCCGAATCCGAAAGCCGCGTGTGCTGCTCGAAATAGAACTTGCTGCGGTCGCCTGGTTTGCCAGGCTCGGCCCCCAGCGGGTGCTCCAACAAACCTGAAGCGCTCGCCGCAAGCTGTGAAACCGAGCTGCCGGAACGGGTCTGAGCGTAAGCGGTTGCCTCAGAGGCGACGTCCTTCTGGCCGGGAACGTGATTCTGTGCGTGGCAGTGAGGGCTGCTCGAAGGCCGGTCCGCAATGCGTTCCTTGGCGTTGTTGCCTTGCTGATCATGTCTGTTTCCACCTGTGGAGTTTTCGACATGACCGGCTTTGCCGGAAGATGCGGGGTGGTTTTGGTTTTCCGTCAGTTTTGCCGCATGAATTGCGTCGGCGTGATTGGCCGAATGGTAATCCGGGGTGCTTGTGGTGTCTCCGGTGGAAGCGAATTTTGTATTACCGTCATCGTTCGTCGTATTTGAGCTCGTCGTACCTTCGTTCTTAAGCTGTTCTGCTGCGTTGTCCGCTGAAATGCCTGAAATATCCATACCCGTTTCCATTGTTGCGATTCCGTGCCGTTCGCATTGTCGTATCATTTCGTCCGTGTCAGCCACGTTATACGACGAAAATCGGCTTTTAAGTTCACTTTAGGCGAAGCCATACCACAATACGTGTTAGGGGGCGATTAGGTTCATGGGGGCCTATAAAATTGCCAAAGAACTGGGATTCGGCGAGGATATCAGCAGATTGGAATGAGGTTTGGAACTTCCTTTCAATAAACGTTCAGGAAACGTTCAGACCGGTTGTCTTTACTCGTTACTAGTGGTTCACGAGCGGTGGCACGGTAAAATTTGCTCAATGCCGGAGCCATCCGGAAGATATAAGGAGCAGCAATGGCTGAAGACAACAAAGACGAGTGGAGCGGCGGTCAGCCTGCACGTCCCAATGAAGACATGAATGCGAGGCCGGATTTACCGGATTTTGTCGGTAATAATCAGTTTCATGGCGCGTCGGAAAGTGACAATGGAGATGCCGATTATGCCGGTGCAGCAGCAACCGGCAACGATACGGCCGTTTCAGGCAGCATTCAGCCGATCGCCACGCAGCCCGTTACGACGTCGGATACGGGGAATTTCAACGGTGAAACCAATAATTCTTCCAACAGCACGCCAACGGAGGTGTTCACAACCGGATACCGGCCTGACGACGCAAATTCGACGGCCAACGTCTCCGGTGCCAGCTCTTCGAACAATCCTTATGAGACTTCCAATACGCCGAATTCCGCTATTTCGTCCACTTCCGGCCCATACCGTCCTGCGCCGGAATATGGCGCCTATGGCCCGTTGCCCGATCACATCGGCAACGATAACAACGGAAACAACTACGGCAATGCCAATGCCAACGAGCCGTTCGGTTCCGGCAACGCCTCAGGCGGCAGCAACCCTGCCAACACTCCGGCCATGCCATGGAACGGTATCTTCGGCAGCAACGGCCAGAACCCGAACGCCGGCCAGAACAGCAATGGCGGCAACGGGAACATTAACGATTTCGGTACTTCCTACAACCCGTACAATGCCGGTTCCGGCCGGCCGGAAGGCCCTAACGGCGGCAATTTCGGTGGGCCGAACATGCCCAACGGCGGCAACGGCAATGGCAACGGTTACGCCCAACCCACCTCACACAGCAGTGTCGTTTCGGCCATCGTCGCCGCCGTGGTTACCGCAGCGCTGTGCCTGGGCATCGGCTATCTTGGGATTTCCAAAGGCTGGGTCACGGTACCGACCTCCAGCAGCATGTCCGGCATCACTTCCAACAAATCCGGCTCCGGCTCCGCCAATGTCAAGGGCGGCCAGGCGCCGGACTGGGCAGGCGTCTCCTCGCAGGTCTCCAATTCGGTGGTCTCCATCACCACGCAGGTCAGCCAGGGCATAGCCAAGGGTTCCGGTGCGATTATTGACAACAAGGGCCACGTAGTCACCAACAACCACGTCGTTTCCGGCGGCAAGAACATTCAGGTCACGCTTTCCAATGGCCAGATTTATAATGCGAACGTTGTCGGGGCCGACAGCACCACCGATCTTGCTGTTATACAGATTCAGAGCCCTCCGAATGGCCTCAAGCCGGTGCAATTCGCGGATTCCAGCAAGCTTGCGGTTGGTGAGAACGTCATGGCCGTCGGCAATCCGCTGGGTTACGACGACACCGCCACCACCGGTATCGTTTCCGCGCTGAACCGCCCGGTTTCGGTGATGGACGACAACAATTCCGAAATCGTGACTAATGCGGTGCAGATTGACGCGGCCATCAACCCCGGTAACTCGGGCGGCCCGACCTTCAATGCGGCCGGCCAGGTCATCGGCATCAACTCTTCCATTGCCTCCGCTTCCTCGTCCTCAGGCCAGTCCGGCTCCATCGGCATCGGCTTCGCGATTCCGTCGAACCTCGTCAAACGCGTGGCCGACCAGATCGTCGAGAAGGGCTCCGTCGAGCATGCCATGCTCGGCGTGACCATCAAGTCCGCCAATGCCGAATCCGATGGCATCAACCGTGGCGGCGCGCAGATCACCACGCCTTCTACTGGTGGTTCGGCGGTCGTCAAGGGCAGCCCTGCGGACAAGGCCGGTCTCAAGGACGGTGACACCGTGGTGGCATTCAACGGTCAAGCGGTCGGTAGCAGCTCCGCGTTGCTTGGCTACGTCCGCGCGGCGAGCCTTGGCGACAAGGTGAAGCTCACCATCGTGCGCGACCACAAGACCATGGACGTCGATGTCACCCTCGATCAGAAGGAAAGCGACGTCAAGGGCAGCAACCGTTCCGAAAACCAGAAGGAGAACGGCAACGGGCAGGGCCAAAATGGTCAGGGTCAGAACGGTCAGGGCCAGGGCGGCAACAGTGACGGAGATGGCGGCGGCCTCTTCGATCCCTTCGGCCTCTGGTAAAGCGAGGCTGTTGGTCAACATCTGCATTCGGCCTATCGGCTGAGGGGCAGAAATTGAAATGCATGATTGGTTCCGGGTTATTCCTTATTTTGGGAATATTCTGGAACCATTCGTGCTTTATAGCCATATTTCGCAGTATTTTGGAGTGAATTTAGCTTAGAAATAAATAATGTATTAAAAGTTCATACGTCTTATTTTCTATATATAATTCAGTTGATTGTTTAAAGATATTGCATCTTTTGCAAAATTGGGGAATTAGAAAAGACTGAATTATATTGTCGCGTTTTAAGTTTGTGCATATTCTAGTCAGTGCGATCAGCGGCGTTGCTGCGTTGGGAATGTTCGCTCCTTCCGCAATATGCGCCCCGAATATGGCCGGGGATAATGCCGGAACGTCATCGGTGTCGGCATCCTCCAAACTATCGTCCGGAGGCGAATCCTCTCAGTCCCCGTCGCAGACTGTGTCGCAGCAGGTCCCGTTGCAGCAGGGTTCATCTCAGACTGAAAGTCGGATTGCCGTCGATTCCAAGAATCGGCAGCAGGGTGAGGAATCTGCCGCTGCCAATCAAGCGACCAATGGTTCATCGAACAACAAGTTGGTGGGCTCGAAGCCGAATCCGCAGCAAGACGCTGGCTCGTCGGCTGCAAATCCTGGCGTCATCTACAACAACGGCTCTCAGCCCAAACAAAACGATGATGGCTCCAAGGCAAGTATGCCGTTGACCAGAGGCGGCACCATCATCACCCATGATGTTGCTACCGCCAGCGACAACGTTGTAGTCAGCAGACTCAACCTCGACAGTATGCGCACCGGGCAGGCGCCCTTTGATGCCGATGACAACCCCGGCGACGATTCCAGCGACAGCAATGCCATTGTTCGTTCTTTCGACAAAGTCACCTACGATTACGATTACACGCTCGCCCCGCAGTCTCCGACGGACTATTATCGCGACGCTCGTGTGCGTTTCGACGTCCACATCCCGGTCGATAAGAACAAGGCGGTGCTGGACATCAACGACATGAGCTGGATCGACCAGAATCCGCAATATCCCAGCACTCATACGGACAATCCCGACGGTTCGCAGGACTACGTCTTCTGGCGCCACACCACCGCCTCTCGGCCGGGCACCTACGTCGCGCCGGGCACTGCCTCGGTGACCATCGTCCTCAAGATCAACGTCATGCTCAATGGGCAGACGCTTGCGCCGAGCGTCAACGCACGTTCCGAATACACTGGTGACACCGTCGGCAAAACCGATACGCCACGCGCACTGACCATCAGTGCCAAGACGAGTCTCGATATCCGCATCGGCAATTTCGCAGGTGATTCTACCGTCACCCAAGCCTCGCCCGTCAGGAAATTCGATTTTGACAAGCCCGATGCGGCGGGCCAGATCAACTACGGTTTGGGTAAGAAGCGGGGCTACATCACCGGTATGCCTTGGGCCGTCGATCTGCGCTGGCCCAAAGCCGATATCGTCCGTGGCAAGGGGATGAAAGGCCTGGAGGCCCCGCAAGGGCCGATCACCTTCAACCTGAGCACCACCGACAAATGGAACAAGGACAATGGAGACATCGCCGACGCCGGAGCGGACGTACAATCCAGATTCTGGGGGCTGGCACCGGTGACGACGCCGACCATGAGTCATGCGGACGCGGTCGCACAACAGGCGACGCCGTCGACGCCGGGCAGGGAACTCAACAACGACACGCAGAACTACGTGCCGCGCTCGGACAATTACAAGATCGCCGGCGGCTTCCGCTCCCATACCGACAGCAGGGACCACAACAGGACCTACGACAACGGCGACTACCAGGTCACCCAGGAGATCGGCGCCGATTACACCGCCTACCATTTCACGCTCAGCGGCTACGACATCGGTTCGTTCTGGCCAAAGCAGGGGAGTTCTCCCCAGGCCGGCGCGTCATGCAGCGATGAGTTCATGGGCAATAATTGCACCGTCCAAAATGTCGGCGAAATCTCGACCGGTTATCTCTATCTTTTCCACCCCGTCGATAAAACCGACAGCCAACTCCAAGCGGCCTATGGATCCGGAGTCACCGTGACCCTTACCGCCGACGAAGGTGGCATGAACTACACCGATGTCAGCGGCGTGGCTTCCAATACCTCTGGCTCCGATCGGAGCAATCAGGCGGTCAACGATCACAATACCGACGGCAGTACGGTCAATAACGACAACTGGCGGCCGGACAGGTTCAACCTCGTCGTCCCGGGTTCCGTTTCGCCGTTCTACGGCTACGCCTGCGCCACGGATCGCGCTTATGAAGAGAACGGTGTTGACTGCGCGGGATGGACGAGCGACGACAACCGCAAAGACACCGATGTGGCCACGCCGGGCGACCCCATCCGTATTTCAACGGCATACGTCTTCCAGCAACCCGATGCGAAACTACCTGTTGGCCACATGATGCTCATCAAAATCGATCCAAAGGTCATTGATCTGGCGGACGAAAACCATCTTGACGCCGGAGGCTCAGGTGGTTCGGGGGTGTATGCAGGGAAAACAGGGTTCTTCCACAGTTGGAATGATCCCGATCCCTTCTCCAACCGGGCCACTCCGGTCAAAGCCAAATATGCGGTCAAGCCGGATGGCTCGGGATGGGCCGATGACACGGAGGAACGAACTGCTGTCCTCGGCGACCTTAGGTATTACAATTCCAAACCTGAAGCCCAGAGTCACGGCACTGTCGTCGGCGTCCTGCTCGCCTCCAACCAGCCGGCATACAGCCGTAGCGCAGGCATCGAGACCAAGTTCAGTATGGGCAATATCCGCGCGACGGTTCGCAGGGACGCTCCGGACGGCTCGGTGGCCCAGCTCAGCGCCATCAACTATATGTATACGCGTCAACAGATGAAGGACGAAAAGAGTCTGTCCCTTTCCGTCGAAGGCCAGGACTCTGATTGGGCCGATTGGACCATGACTCAAAATCCTATGGATTGGTATTTCAACGACCATCTGCAGGGCGCGATCGATACCGGCACGTTCCAACAGAAACCATACATAAAGCCGTCATACAATGTTGCCGGCTATCAAGTCGGCTCTGGCACCCACGAACGTCAGTGGGGCGATGCGCTTTATGTGGCGGGTGAGCAGCCGGCGGTCGACATCTCCGTCGCGCAGAAAACGGGTGGGCATCCCAAGTCCGAGTTCGACCTCGACAATCGGCAGCGTACCGTGGATTGGTCGATTGGGGCTAGAATCCGCACCATAACCAGGAGAGGTACCAGCAACGCCACCGTCACCGCTACTTTGCCGGTTGGTCTGCATTATATAGTGAATTCATCCAAGCTCGACGGTATATATACGGAACATACGCCTGATGCCGGCACCGTGATCGGCGGTATGGACCTTGAGCCGACCGTCACCCATAACTCCAATGGCACCACCACTCTCGTCTGGCAGGTTCCCGATATTCCGCGGGACAACCATGACCGGACCATCCATTTCAGCACTACAATCGGCAATGAGGATGATGCCAGCCAGGACGCGAAAAACAACGACCGCTATACGGTCAGTGCGTCCATCTCCTCTGATGGCTATCGTGTTTCGCCGAACACCGCGAAGGGAACCTTGAGCTCGGCGAGTATGGGCGTCTCCAAGCTGCGGGAAGCGGGACTCACCACACGAGCGAAGACACTCATCAACGAAATTGGACAGCCGTTCGTCTACCGCTCGATGTTCGGCAATTATTCGCAAACCGGTAAGGCAAATCCATTCTCATTGGAGATTATGCCGCACCACGGCGGCAACGACAGCCTATCCACCTTCCATGGCACCTACCGGATTCAGAGTGTACGTATCAAAGCGCAGGGCGGTGCTTCGCTTAGTGGCTTGGTGGTGCGATATTCCACTGATACGAGCCTGCAGGGAGCGAGTGTGAGTCCGGAGAATATCACTCGCACACAAATCGATACGCATGCGGATGTTTGGAAGACGGTCGATGTCGTCCCCGATGGCGCCGACGACTTGGTCCGCATCGATTCCAGCAGCAGGTCCCTTGCCATGCCTTCCAGCGGTGTCACGGCCATGGCGTTTGAGCTTCCGACGCTGCCGGCTGGCTCTAGTCTGCTCATTGACACCACATTGAAACCCCGAGACAACAATGCAGGGGACTTTTACGAGCAGCAGTGGGCTGATGGCGCCAACAACGTCATCGCGTTGACCCAGACTTGCAACCGCATCGTCAGCGGCACGGTGTGGTATGACTCCAACAAGAACGGTCTCAACGATCCCGGCGAGCCCGTCGTCCCCAACGCCTCGGTGAAGCTGGTCGATGGTTCGGGCCATATCGTGACGGATACGGGTGGGCATCCGTTGCAGGGCGTGACCGACAGTCATGGAAACTATAGGTTCGACGATGTCTCATCGGGGTCAGGGTATCGCGTGCTCGTCAATGGTCCGAGAGGCCTGACACCCACCACCGCTCATGTTGGCGACGACAGGACTATCAACAGCAAGGCCGACGAGAACGGGTCCATCGCCATCGCCGGCATACCGGCATTGACAAGAATGGTCAGCCCGACTTACGAAGACGATTATGAGAATGAGGGGCTCGTGGGTCCCTTGGACGCCGGAGAAACTGGATTCGTCATCGTCAAGAGGCTTCTGGGCCGCGATTGGCTGCCGGGCGAACAATATAGGTTCAATATCGCTCCTATCGGTGGCGCGCCGGCCACGGGTGAGGGGCAAGCGGTGCCTTCCAGCGTCAGTGTGGGAGGCTTGGGCAGCGCTGCTGGGCGGAAGACGGTACTCGTCGACGCTACCAAGTTCACGCTCCCAACGACGGATCACTACACGTTCAGATACAAAATCACGGAGGATGGTACTGGCCATCACACGGATGTCGCCCCGGCACCGGGCACTCCCACCGAGTATGTGCTGACGATTGTGGTCTACGACGATTACAGCGATTTCACTCGCCATGTGGTCGTGACGCTGAACGACGCCAGCGGCACCAGCGTTCATGCTGCGACTTTCACCAACAAATACACGCCTGCCTCGTCTGGGCCGAGTTCTGGTAACAGTGGTACGTCTGGGTCGTCCGGTGACGATGGCACATCCGGGTCGGGTTCCGGTGACGGCAGTGTGTCCGGATCAGGAACCGATAATGGCGATACGTCTAGTGCGTCCAAGCCAGGTCCTGGTGGTGGCGATACGTCTGGTGCGTCCGGACCGTTACACGGTAATAATAACGATTCTGTGCCAGCTAAGTCGGCATTTGGTAATGTCAACGGACCGGTTTCGCCGAATACGATTCGCGGGAAAGGCACGTCTGCTGCGCTGAAGCCTGCAAAGGCAGCGATGGCGAAGACCGGAGCCGAGACGTTCGTGATTGCCTTGATGTCCTTGCTGACTGCGGCCTTGGGGATTCTGATTGTCTGGTTCAAGAGGTCACGAAGCAACATGTGACGATAAAGCCTGGTGATTTGGTGGGTTGTCGGCTTCGGCCGGCGACCCATACAAATTTTGCGATGTGTTGTCGGCATCGTTACGCTATACTGAAGTTCATTATCTTTACGCCGTGTATCGGTGGTTTTGTGCCACCGGTGGGTTAACAAGGCGTGACCAACTTGCTTGGGCACGCAACTTGTGTAGCCGGGCAGTACACGCGCAAGGAGAATCATGCGGGTTATTCGCAAGATCGGCGACATCTGCCGGCGAGTACCTATGCTTCCTGCCACTATCGTGGCTGCGATTTTTGTGGCTTTATTCTGGAATTACCGGCCATGGTCGGACGGCATCGAAGCGCTTGATATCGGCAATTTCGTGGCCGTTCCGCCGGATGCCGGGGCATGGCATATCGGGCCGTTCGCGTTCAATCCTTCCGTCGGCCAGCTTATCGTGGTGCTGCTCGTCGCGTATTCCGTTTTCGATTCCGTTCGTGGGATGATCGCCTCGCTCAAGGCTGGGCATGTGGGCATCGATGTGCTGGCGATTCTGGCGTTGCTCTCCACGCTTGGGGTGCAGGAATATTGGGCCAGTTGGGCTGTCGTGCTGATGATCTGGTCGGGCGAGGCCATCGAAGAGTTCGCCCAGACCAGGGCCGAAAGCAATCTGAGTGCCTTGATCGCCGCCGCCCCGCAGATGGCGCACATCTCCGATTTGCCGGGTGTGCATACGGCCACGGACGGCAAGGATTCTGCTGTACATAGTGAAACTTCAAAACCAAATGAGGATATTGCAGGAAATCATCTTGCAGCGCTATTTTCCAATACCGATAGGCGTTTGGCAGACGGTTTCCGAGCAACTTTGGCAACGGCTTTGCCCCGCGGTGACGCGCGCGATCTGGAAAATAATCTATGCATGATTAACGCGGATGATTGCAACTGTGAGTTGTCTTCCGTTGCTAAAGACAATGCTGCAAATGTGCCGGAGAATTCTCGTCGAATGCGCGCGCAGCCCGTGGGCTCGTTGGCACGGCACACGTTCATTGGTGGGTCGTTGGCGAGAAGTTCTCAAGCCGCAAAAGCATTGGAATCGCAGGCTTCGCAGAACGCGCATTTCCATACTGTTCCCGTCGATCAGGTCGCATTGGGCGATGTCTTGATAGTTTTGCCGGGCGAGACGATCCCTGTGGACGGCGAGCTTCTGAGCGGCACGGCGACGTTGGATTTGAGTGCCATCAACGGCGAACCGTTGCCGCGTACTGTGTTCGCAGGCGCTCGCGTGATGTCGGGGGCAATCAACGGGTCGACGATGATCGTGATTCGCGCAACGCAACTGGCTCGAGATTCGCAGTACCAGCAGACCATGCAGCTGGTCGATTCCGCGCGTTCCTCGCGTGCGCCGGTGGTCAAGACCGCCGACGTGCTTGCGGTGCCGTTTACCATTGTTTCGTTGATTATCGGCATTGTCGCATGGATTGCGTCCGGCACCCCGGAACGGTTTGCACAGGTGCTGGTACTGGCCACTCCCTGCCCGCTGCTCATCGCCGCGCCGGTGGCGTATATGGCTGGAACGGGACGGCTTGCGAAGGCCGGAATCTTAACGAAAACGCAGGAAGTATTGGAGAATCTCGGCAAGGTCTCGCATATCTTCTTTGATAAAACGGGCACACTGACGGTCACGAAACCGCAGGTTGTGCGGATCGATGTGCCGGAAGTCGCGCGCAAGCGGTTGCCCGTGGTGCTCGATTTCGATGGCGAAAAGTCGAAATCGCAAGCTGAACAATATATCGAAGATGTCATTGTGGAACTTGCCGCGGTGGTTGAGACCTACTCGGTTCATATTCTCGCTCAGGGTATCGTGGCTGCTGGTGCCGCCGCGTCGAAGAAATTGCATAATGGCCGCACGGCTTTTCCGGTGGTTAAAGGTGTGCACGAGGATGCCGGAAACGGCGTGCAGGGCATGGTCGAAGGCCATACGGTTCGCGTTGGTCGCTTGAGTTTCGTCATGAATGCGAGTGTTGATAGCGGCAACGGCGACCGTCTTGAAGCCAAGACAGCTATGGGTTCGCAGGCTCCCGATAATCCCAATTCTGGATTACGTTCGGATGACGTATTCCCGCCGTCGCAATTCAAGCCGCGTTCGGCCGACGAAATGGTGTCGTACGTTTCTGTGGACGGAATTTTGGCCGCGCGAATCGTGCTGCGTGACGTGCCTCGCGAGAATGCCCGCGAATCCTTGCAGCGCTTGTGTTCCATGGGTATCGGCAAAGTGACGATGTTGACCGGCGACTCCCGAAGTTCGGCCGACGTGATCGCCGGCGAGGTCGGTATCGATGATGTTCGCGCCGATTTGCTCCCGCAAGATAAGGTATCCGCGGTCAAAGCTGCTTCGCATGAAACCTTGCAGCATCCCTCGAAAATCGAGGCGTTCCTTGACCGACTTTCCGGCCAGCCGAAGCCGCGCCCGATTTCGGTGATGGTCGGCGACGGCGTCAACGATGCTCCGGTGCTGGCTGCGGCCGATATCGGCATCGCGATGACGGACGGCACTTCTACTGCCGCCTCGCAAACTGCGCAGGTCGTCATCATGAACGATGACATTGCCGACGTGCCCAAGGCCGTCGCCATCGCCCGTCAGACCAAGCGCACCATGCTGCAGGCCGTAGTAACCGGTCTTGGCCTCGCTCTGATTTGTATGGTCGCCGCCGCGTTCAACCTCATTCCCGTGGTGGTCGGTGCGTTCACGCAGGAGGCCATCGACGTCGTCTCGATTCTCTGGGCGCTTACCGCGCTCCGTGATCGCAAAGTGTGAGTTGTGGAATGCTTGGGTTGCTAGGGTCCGACTCGTCTGTGAGCCGGATTCACTTGGAGCGGCGATTTTCGTGCTGACAGCTGCCGGCTTCTGGCGTGATCGGGGGTGTTGCGAAGATGAAGTATCGCGTGCTGAATGTTCGCCGAACGAAAATATGTGTGATGTATCTCACTATTGTGATTTTGATGTCGTCGACGTTCTGGTCGTACATTTGTAGTTTGCCGCGATATTCAAGGGAAAAAGGATCGCTGAGAAGCGTATTGCGGATAGCAATCAAAAAACGATATTAGCTGCTTATTTATAACATATATGGTTAGAAATCAGCGAAATTTGATGGTATGGTCTCACTCTGGCTCCGTCAAAACATGACGGGTCGATTGGGATAGAAATCTATGAATAATGCAAAGAAATCAACAAAATCGTTGAAGAAAGCAATGGTTTCCGCCGCAGCGCTTGTTGCTGGTGTCGCTATGCTGGCGCCAGGCACGGCTCAGGCGAGTCAGACCAGTTCGGAGTGTGTGACGGATCAAAGCTCCATCGTGCAATGCTTCCATGACTGGAGTCTTGCCTGGGCGGTTGCTGGCCAGACTCATAGCAGCATCAATGATGTCTTCACGTCTGCGATGGCTGATTCCGTCACCAATGTCAAGGCTAATGCTGTCAATACCTTGGTGGGTGTGCAGAATTTGCCGCATCTGCGTTCATTGACGGTCGGTTTCGGCAATGTCTATAATTTGCAGCCGCTTGCTGGGCTCAGCGAACTAAGCGATCTCACTTTGCGGTACAACCATGTCGACAACGTAGCGCCGTTGGCGAGCGACGCCGGACTCAAGAACATCGACATGACCGGCAACAATGTGCACGATGTTTCGCCGCTTGCCGGTCTTCACGGTTTGCAGAGTCTTAATTTGGACCGCAACCATGTCGATGATTTGCGTCCACTATCGGGCCTGTCGAATCTGAGCAATGCGTCGTTTAGCCCGGAGAGCATTAACCGTCCCGATGCGGCATCCTCTGATAACGTGTCGCTTGAGAGCGCCGTCGCGGCGGATGGCTCGCACGTAACGCCTACGGCCATGGTTCCTGCGACCGGTGTCTATGATCCGGCGACCGGAACTGTGAATTGGGATCACACGGATGATTCGCACAAGGTTTCGCTTCAATTCAAACAGAATGTGCGCGTCGGTGGAGCCAACGCGGCGTTCTCCGGTAATATCGAGCGTGCTGTGCCCGCGGCGAATGATTCGCATCAAAATAACCAGGATCACCAGAATCACCAGAATCAGAACCACGGGAACCAGAATCAGAATCACGGGGATCAGAACCAGGGTCACCAGAATCAGAATCATGGGAACCAGAACCAGGATCACGGGAACCAGAACCAGGATCACGGGAACCAAAATCATGGGAATCAGAATCAGAACCATGGGAACCAGAATCAGAACCATGGGAACCAAAACCAGGATCACCAGAACCATCAGGGCAATCACTCCAATGGTTCGCACCCCTCGGTGACCCGTACGTACCGAGTGCAGTTTGACTCGGAGCATGGCAGCCGTGTCGCCGATCAGCGGGTTTCCGCCGGCCAGACCGCTTCCGAGCTGCAGGCTCCTACGCGTAGGGGTTATACGTTTGTTGGTTGGCAATACAATCACAAAACGTATGACTTCAGTACTCCAGTGACGCACGATATTCAGCTGCGCGCGCAGTGGAAGCGAAACTGAACAATCGAGTGATTAAAGAGTAAAGGTAGCTGATGTGCGGCGACGCGGCTTTGTACATGCATCCGTTTGGGCGGTAGCGTGCATGAATGCTTGGGTCGCCGCATTCAACTTTATTTCCGTGGTCATGCGCATTCATGCGAGAGGACATTGGCGTCATCTCGATTCCCTGGGCGTTGACCGCGTTGTGTGAGCGTGGGTGACGGAGCGCGACTTTGCTGGCTGTATGTCTGAATCGATAGTAAAGATATCGCTTGTGTTCAGGGGCTTATGCTAGGCGATTAGTCGATTGAGGGGAATGCCATAGGTGTTATTGTTTTTTAATACTTATTGTTTATTGATGATGATATGGCGGCTGGTATGCAACGTGTTCAGGGGAAGCGTGGCGGCAAGCTCGCGTTGATTGCCGTGGCGTGCCTGCTTGCTGTTGCTGTGGCGATTGGGGGAATCGTGGCCAAGTATCATGCCGATCAAAAGCAGTGGATGCGTAGCGTTGTGTATAGCAAAGAAGCTGACAAGGTATTCAGAGACACATTGGTAGCTCAATATGATTCAAAGGCTTTTTCTAAAGACGGCGTTATCCAGTCTTATAAAGTTGACGACAAGAGCATTAAACATAGTCCTATGGGAGGAATATTAGGAATCCGTATCATCAATGACAAGCCGGATTTGTACGTGTATTTTTCACTCGATAAAACAGCGAAACCGGTGTTTTGAAGGGCGGCGGCGGAGGCAACTCGGCTGCACTCGGAAAACTTCTGAAGAATGAGCAATAAAGCCAGAACCATAATCAAAGATTCCGGCTTTCGCGCCAAATGCTGGTATAGGCGTGACGGTAGGCTGATAACGGCGGAATAACGCGTATCTCGGGAGGTTCGTATGCCTGGAATTGTTCTGATTGGTGCCCAATGGGGAGACGAAGGCAAAGGTAAGGCGACTGATCTCATCGGCACGAAGGTCGATTATGTCGCACGCTTCAACGGCGGCAATAACGCGGGCCACACGGTGGTGGTCGGCGACGAAACGTATGCGCTGCACCTGCTGCCCAGCGGTGTGGTGAACCCTCACGTCACGCCGGTGATCGGCAACGGCGTGGTGGTAGACCCTGAAGTGCTGTTCGAGGAGATCGACGGGCTGGAGTCTCGTGGTGTGGACTGCTCGCGCCTCAAAGTCAGCGAATCGGCACAGGTCATTGCTCCGTACCATCGCGTCATCGACAAGGTGACCGAGCGCTTCCTCGGCAAGCACAAGATCGGTACCACTGGCCGTGGCATCGGCCCGGCTTATGCCGACAAGATCAACCGTGTCGGCATCCGCGTGCATGACCTCTTCGATGCCGAGCGCCTGCGCGACAAGGTCGAGGCGAGCCTGCATCAGAAGAACCAGATGCTCGTCAAGCTTTACAACCGCCGTCCGATCGACGTCGACGAGACCACCGACGAGCTGCTGAAGCTCGGCGAACGCTTGAAACCGTACGTCGCCAATACTTCATTACTTTTGAACAATGCGCTCGAAGAAGGCAAAACCGTGCTTTTCGAAGGCGGCCAGGCCACGATGCTCGACGTCGACCATGGCACTTATCCGTTTGTGACATCTTCCAATCCAACTGCCGGCGGCGCGTGCACCGGTACCGGCGTCGGCCCCACGAAGATTGACCGCGTCATCGGCGTGGCCAAGGCCTATGTCACCCGCGTGGGCGAGGGCCCGTTCCCGACCGAGCTCAACGACGATTCCGGCGAATGGCTGCGTACGCAGGGCCACGAGTTCGGCGTGACCACCGGCCGCCCGCGTCGCTGTGGCTGGTTCGATGCCGTCGTCACCCGTTACGCCACGCAGGTCAACGGTCTGACTGATATTGTGCTCACCAAGCTCGACGTGCTCACCGGCTTGAACGAGATTCCGATCTGCGTCGCCTACGACGTCGACAACGGCGACGGTACGCACACCCGTTACGACGATATGCCCATCGACCAGGCTGCGTTCGCCAAGGCCACACCGGTCTACGAGACCATGCCCGGCTGGACCGAGGACATCTCGAAGGTGCACAAGTTCGAGGATCTACCGGCCAACACCCAGGCCTACGTCAAGCGCCTCGAGAAGATCTCCAACTGCCGCATCTCCGCTATCGGCACCGGCCCGCAGCGCGATCACATCATCGAGGTCCGCTCGCTCGTCGACTGAGTGCCGATTGCGGTTGTGTACTGCTAGAGGTGCTGATTGCTGAGTGCATGTTATTGATATTGGCGCAAAAGTGCATTTTAGTGTTGCTAAAGTGCACTTTTTCTATACCGTCCTCAGAAAGGTGTGCTTAAGAAGCAGTAGGCTGCATTTTTAGTGACAATGTTGTCGTAGTGTGTTCGATGGACGCCAAGCTTATGCTTTTGTGACGCTGACGCCAGAAAAGCACAGATTGATAGGTTGGACCTCGCTTCTTGTCGTCATATTCTGATAGATTCTAATCATCTATGTTATTTGGTCGCTACCGGATGAGTTGGGCGACAGTGATGTTGCTGTTGTTTTTGAGGAAGAGAGCACAATGTTCAAGCGAATAATTGGCATTGCAGTATCAGGTTTACTGGTCGTTGCCGGCATAGCTCCGGGGGGCTCTGCGTTTGCCGGTTCCGTTGAAAACTCTGGAGTATCGTCGACACGGAATACACGAAGTGATGATACCGGCAAAGCTGGCGGGCGCCAAATGCGGGCGCCGGGTGTCGTTTCGCAGTCGTCGGAGCAGCCGGAAAATACGGATTCTTGTGTGCCGCAAGTAGGTAAACTCGCCTCGTGTCTGGTGAATTCAAGTTTCGACTATCCTTATGGCCTTTCCTTCAATAATGCTGGTTGGGATGACTGGGCAAGGATCGATCCCCAACAAGGCCCTACTTCTCCGTGGCAAACAGTCTCTGATTGGAGTTATGAACGGTTTGGGTGGAATTCGACGCAAACGGTGAACCCTGTTGGCGCCGTCGAGGTCAGACGTGATGCGGAATCGAACAATCGGTATGCCGAAATCACTGAATCTCAGTTGAATACCAGCATTTATCAGGATATTAAGACGGTTCCGGGAGCCACGTATCGATGGTCGTTGCGCCATACCAGTAAAACACGAGGCTTCGTCGACAAAATGCAAGTGGTAATTGGGGCTCCAGGGCAGGAGCAAGTGCAAAACAATGTCATGAGGACGGTCTCCAACGGCAATGATTCCGTGGGCGGGCCATTGACGGAAATCGCCACTAAAGTCACTAATTCCAGCCCTGCCAATCATGAAGGGCAATGGGAAACGTACGAGGGTGAGTATGTTGTGCCAAAGGGTGAGACAACCACCCGTTTCATGTTCCAGGCAACGGCTTCTCCAAGTTATGATAGCGGTAATGAAGTCGATGATATTACGTTCGTTAAGACGCGTTCATTGACCTATGATGCCAATGGCGGAGAGGGCAAGTTGCCTACGGACATTGAGGGTGGCCAAGGAGCGTGTGCCGTCTTGCATATGCCGGGTGACGCTCTGACTCTGCCCACTGCGGCAAAGGACGCGGACTGCTGGGATTCGAGTATGCTTACTCGGCCAGGTATGTCGTTTATGGGCTGGTCCCAAAGGGAAACGGATCCCGTGGCTGTTGCTGCTGACCCATCAAGTGCCGGAGTCGTTTCAACGCTGACCATGCCGGCGAAAGATGTGAAACTGTATGCAGTGTGGAAGGCCGATCCGGCTGAACTTCGCTTCGATGCTAATGGCGGCACGGGGACGACGGCTGCGGTCGTAGGCGTAACCGGCCAGGCTGTGACCGTTCCCAATAGTGGATTCGCCCGTCCGGGATATTCATTTGCCGGATGGAACACACAAGCTGACGGAAAGGGTGATACTTACGCTGCCAATGCGACCTACCGTATGCCTGCCAGTGGCGTAACCCTTTATGCGGTGTGGAAGGCGGAGAGTGCAAAGATTACGTATGATGCCAATGGCGGCACGGGCGTGACCGCGGCGACGTCCGGTGCAACCGGGCAGGACGTGGAGTTGGCAGCGAACGGTTTTGCCCGTAACGGCTATTCGTTTGTTGGGTGGAATACGCAGGCCGATGGCAAGGGCACGGGTTATGCCGCTCAAAGCTCGTATCGTTTGCCGGCTGGCAGCTCTGTTTTATATGCGATATGGAAGGCTCAGGCTGCGACGGCTCATTTTGATACCGAGTGCGGCAAGGTATTTGATATTCAAGGTGTGACCGATGAAGTGGTGACGTTGCCTGAGTGTTCCTGCACTCGTGCGGGGTACCATTTCGTTGGATGGAGCGATACAGCGGTGAAGCATATTGCCGTTCGGACAATTTATCCGAGCGGATCTACGTACCGAATTCCTGCCGGAGGCGCTACGCTGTGGGGTATATGGGATGCTGATGCGGCTGATGTCCGTTACGATGCTAACGGCGGCAGTGGCTCCATGCAGGCTTCTGTTGGCGTTACAGATCAGAGAATCGCGCTTGCTGCCAATACATTCGTTCGTTCAGGGTACACATTTGCTGGGTGGAACACCGTCTCCGATGGAAGCGGTCAGAGTTATCAGTCAGGAGACAATGTGAATCTGCCGGCTGGGGGATTATGGTTGTATGCGCAATGGACAAAGAAGGATAGCGACCCTTCTACTGGTGGCGGTAGCTCGGCTTCTGGCGGAAATGCTGGTGGGCTGACTCCCGGAAATGGCAGTGAAACGGGTAATAATTCGGAAGGAAGCAACCCAAGCGGTAATGGGCAACAACATGCTGGTGCCTCGTCTGTTCCGCCGTCTGCTTCCGGCGACCCGAATTCTTCGAATCCCCGGGCTCCCCAGACTTCTCGCAATCGTGCTCGTACTGGCGGTGACCAATCTCATGCGACTTCTGGCCTAGCGGTCACAGGAGTCACGGTAAGTTTGATTGCAGCGATTTCCGGTGCCCTTCTTGCAGTAGCTGGCTTGTTGATATTGTTCAGGCGCCGTTTGGATGATATGGAATAATTAGTGGATTGATTTCGATTCTGTTGCCGTCGTCACCGTTACGAGTTCGCTGCATGCGCTTCATTATGGCATGACTGACCTCGTGTATGCTCAAGGATGCCGAAAAGTGCGTTTTACGGTTTTTAAAGTGTGATTTTCTGGTGTCAGGTCAGAATGATGCACTTTAGAGGTGTGAATAGGCACTTTTCTGCCAGTAGTGTGCGAATAGTGCGTTTTAACGTGCCCGGATACGCCTTTCTGGCGCTAGTAACAGAATGGCGTGCTCGCAATTACGGCTTGCGTTTTTAGTTGTTGATGAATGGCGGAGGTCGTTACCGGTTTCGCAGAGATAGAACGTACCGGCGGAAGGTCACGAATGCGGCTATCAGAACGGCCGCGGCAGCGATCATTAGGGCAAGCGGTGCTGTAATGCGGTATCGTAGGTCGCCGGTGAAAGGCAGGCTGGTCAGAGGTGGCGTAGTGCCGCCGAGGAACGCTTCAGGCGAGATGACGCTGAGCCGGCCGCCTCCTCCGCCACCTCCCGAGGCATTGTTTCGCCAGGTGTCGTCGATGTAAAGGTGCGAGCTGGTGTCGTAGCTGTCGAAGGCAGTGCTCTCGGGCAGATCGAGGCTCCAGTTGTGGGCGGTGGTGCCGTCGAAAGCCGCTGTGTTATCCATGGTCGCAGTGCCGCAGACGTAGTTGTTGGCCGCAGCGTCCATTGGTTTGACGCAGGTCTTGACCGAATTATCGCTGCCTTGGGTGAGCGGGGTGACCGTGAGCGGTCCGTCGATGGCGCCGGATTGATATTGTGTGTAAACCCAGATGTATGGTTTGCCGGTGACGTTGAGATTGGCTGACCATATATTATTGAGACCGCCAAGCCAGGAAGGGAATCTGGGAACTTGAATATAGGAGGTCGGCATCCCAAAGACCTGTGTGCAGCCTGCTGGAATGTCGTTGTTATCGTTGCTCCAGCCGGTTTTGGCCGGAGGCGCTGTGCCGTTGGGGCCGGTGGTGTTGGTGGAGCAGGCGCGTATGCGCACGGTGACCACTTGCCCGCCGGATGAGGTGCCGGTGCCGGAAGCGGTGCCGGCGATGGAAAGTGTCCCGTCCGAAGTGAGCGTCGCCGCATCGACTTTCAGTCCCCTGCTCGAAGAGCCGCCGACGCTGGGAGGGCCGATGACGTTCCAGGGCTGGGCGGTGCCTGTCGCGATGACGTGATGGCTCGTCGGGTCGCGGTGCACCTCGCTGATGACGGGAGCTTTCGCTTCATGCCACACGGCATAGAGCGTCAGGGTTTTGGCTGTTGGGTGCGAGCTGTCGTACTGCCAGAAGGTCGGCGCGTGGTTGCCGGGGTTATAGGCGGGATCCGGCTGCGTGGCCGTCGGGCTGGTGGCCCAGCCGGCGAACATATCGTGCTCGCCTTTGGCGGGGATGACGTTCGCGGGAATGGGGGATGTGGTGAGGTAATGGTTGTCCACGTCGGCGAAGCCGGACATGTCGGCCGGAGCGCCTGTGCCTCCATTGGCGTCGAATGTGATGTTGAAATACGGTATCATGCCGTTTTTCGAAACAGGTCCGGCTGTTATGGTGTTGCCGGTGAGAGGGTCGGTCATGGTAGTCAGCGCTTTGATGGCGTAGGTTCGGCCCATCACGGGTTGGATGCTGGCTATGGGAATGCCTGTTTCCGTCCATGTGCCGGTGCCTGTTTCGGCTTTGTTATAGCCCAAAGGCGTGGTGATGGTGGTGGTGCTGTTGGCGAGCGCATTGGCTACAAATGAGTTGGTTCCGGTCGCAGTGTTCGATACGATGATGTCCGCGGTCGGGCTCGCGCCAAGGGGAGCGTGGACGATTGGTGAGTTGTTGTCGATTATGGGCGCCGGTACCTTGGTCCACTGGGCGTAAAGCGTGATGGTTCTGGCGGGGTTGGAATCGCCTTGGGCCACGGTGATGGTGTCGTTCGGCTGGTAGGCTTGGCAGCCTCCCGTGGTGCCGCCGCCCGCGCAGGTGTTCCAGCCGGTGAAGACGTATTGGGGCTTGTTTGCTGTAATCACGTTGCCACGCGGCACGGTGATGATCGCCGCTGCGGTGGTGGTGTCGTAGGAGACCGGGGTAAAGCTGGTGTTGCCTCCGTTGGCGTCAACGCTCAGCTGCACACTGGTCGGCATCAGTCTTCCGTCCCAATACGAACCGGCGGGATTGCTGGAAGTCACCCGGGTTTCCAGATCAGGCAACGCGCCGATATGCCCGATGTGGGAGGCGTTGTTGTCGAGACTTGACATTTCCTCCCAGTTGATGGTGTCGTTGACATTCGATAACGCGCTGCTGGTCAGTTTGGTGTTCGTGCCGAGTTTCAGGCGACGCAGGCCGCTGGGCAGCAGGTTGCTCATCGATGGGGTCCGGCTGGTATCGAAGCTCGAGATGTCGAGCGTCGCAAGAAGGGTGCACCCGTCGAACATGTAGTTCATGTTGGTCACGAGCGGGGTGGTGAAGTTGGGATAGATCCACGAGGTCAGCGACGAGCAGTCGTTGAACATGAATTCCATGTTCGTGACCTTGGAAGTGTTGAAACTCGAGAGATCGACGGAGGTGAGGGCGTTGCAGCTTTGGAACATGGCGTTCATGTTGTTGACGCTGGTGGTATTGAATTTGGAGAGGTCGAGGGAGACGATCTTGGAACAGCCCGCGAACATACGGGCCATGCTCTTGACGGAATGGGTATCAAATTTGGATAAGTCGAGGGAGGTCAGCAGCGAGCAGCCGTTGAACATGCTGGACATGCTGGTCACATTGCCCGTCTTGAAATTGTTGGAAAAGCGGATCGACGTGAGGGCGTTGTCGCCGTTGAACATGTCGCTCATGTCTTCCACATTGGCGGTGTTGAAACCGGAGAGGTCCAGTTGCGTCAGCCCCGTGCAGAAGTAGAACATGCTGGCCATGCCTGTGGTCTGACTGGTGTCCCAGCCGGTGATGCCGTTGATGGAGGAAAGCGAGGTGCAGCTGTCGAACAGTCCGGCCGCCGCGGATTCGGCCAGGTGCAGAGAGCCGCCTGTGGTGTCGACGCTGGTGAGGCTGTACATGTCGGTGAACATGGGATTGAGGTCGATATTGCTTTTGAACAAGGTGAGATTGCCTTCAACCTTGATGCCGACGATGCTGCCGCGCCGTGAATTCCAAGGTATGCTGCTTGCCCTGTTTGGAATATCCGGGCTGGTTCCGCCAGTGAGGTGCAGTACGCAATCGCTGGTGATTTGCCATTGGATGGTGCTGCGGTCTTGGCCGCTCACGCCTGTAGCGCCGGCGTACGGTGTGCCCCAGTTGGCCCAGTTTGTCGCTCTGCAGGTGGCTTGGGGTCCTACCTGCGGAGCGGATGCTTCGTCTTGTGGCTTGATTCGGTTCGAGACTTTTACCACGTTGTTGCTTCCGGAGTTGGCAAATCCGGTTGGCTCCGTGGCGGACAGAATATTGGAACCGTTTACCGGTGAGTCGGTGCTATCGGCGTTCGCAAAAACTGCGCAGGAGGTCATGACTGTGCATACCACTGCCGCGACGAGACGCAGCGGGGTTGTGTACCAGCGTTTTTTCATCGGTAATCACCTCTCCGAAGCGCTTGAGGCAACGCATAGAAAGCCTGCAAAGCCTCCGAGTCGCTGTTGCGGACGGAGGTTTGAAGTGGGAATTGTAATGCGTGTAGGCGATTTACCATAGGCCGATCAATTTCCACCAGAGCGTACCGACTCCGGCATAGATAATGAGATTGACGAGGCTGACGATAAAGCCGACCTTCCACCATTCCTTCTGGCTGACGTAGCCGGTGGAATAGTAGATGGAGGCGGTGCCGGTGCCGTAATGCGTCATGCCCGGCGAGATGCAGGTCAACAGGCCCAGCAGCATGGTGGCGACGATCGGTGGCACGCCCAGCGAGACCAGGATGACCGCGAACGGGATGAAGAACGTCTGCACATGGACGAGCACGCTGGTCAGCAGATAATGCACGTAGAGGTACAGCAGCACGATGACCACGATGGCGAGCCATGCGGGAATGCCGGCGACGCTGGAAGTCAGTACGCGCTTGATCCAGCCGACCACGCCGGTTTTGTTGAGGTATTCGGTCACGCCGATAAGCGGGGCCAACCAAAGCAGGATGTTCCAGCCTTGCTTTTCGGCGAAAACGTCGTCGAGATCGATGATCTTTAAAATCAGCAAGGCGGTGAGGCCGAGCATCGCGATGAGCGTGTTGTCGAGCTTCGTGATGCTTGAAGTGCCCCAGAGCACGACGACGAGCACGAAGACGGCAATCATGAGGTATTCGTTCAATGCCATCTTCGGCATCTTCTTGAGTTTGTCCTGCGCGGTCTTGTGCACGACGGTGAGGTCGGCGCTTTGGCCTTGCGGATGGTGGATTGCGAGGATAACGATGGGCACGATCATTGCGGCGAGCAGCGTCGGAACGCTTGCATACGCGAACCATTGGAACCAGGAAATCTTGATGCCGAAGGTGCTGGCGGCCATGCTGGCGACCAACGGGTTGGTGGCCATCGAGGTCAGGAAGAGGCCGCCGATAATCAGGTTCAGATGGAAAGTGGCCAACGTGAGGAACGAGCTCACGGAGCGCTTGCTCGGATCTTTGGGCTCGTCAAGTGCCTCGACCAGCGACTGATTGATCGGGAAGAGGATGCCGGCACCGCGTGCGTTGGTGTTCGGGATGACCGGGGCGAGGACCAGATCGCAGGCGGCCATGACGTAGGCCAGAGCCAGCGGGCTGCGGCCGAAGTGTGCGATGAGCCAGTAGGCCATGCGCGCGCCGAGGTTGGTCTTGCGGAAGCCGATGGCCATGAAGAAGGCGAACAGCACGAGCCAGACCGGGGCGGAGCCGAAGAACGAGATCAGCGTCGCGGCCGGCATCGTGAAAGTGACGCCCAGAAGTGTCATCATCGTCAGTGAAAGGGTGGAAAGCGGGGCCACGTTGAACACGCACCCTGCGAGGAAGAAAAGCACGATGGCGAAGCTGTGCCAGCCTGCGGTCTGCACGTGCGCGGGCGCAGGCGTGAACCACATGAAGATGAGGCCTATGCAGCATAAGAGGAAGAGGGCTAGGGGAATTCTCTTCCTGGTGAGTACCGAAGACATAATGGCTGCTCACGGTCCTTTCGAATCATGGCTTTTCATTCTCTTTTTAAAAGGTTTCCGTTACTTTCCGAGCACGCCATGAAGCGCACGAAACCCATGGTTATGACTACCGTACATGGTGGAATTTTGTATTGCACTGGATGACTTGGGTTATTCTGCCTAACGGATTTTTGAGAACCTGCCATTTATTCATATAGTGTCGGAGAAACAAAAATTCCCGCCGACAATTGTCGTGTTATTCGCTAAAGAAACTAGCAAAAATCCCCGATTTCGTCTTCGCTGACAATGAAATATAGCAATCAACAAAAGGTCGGTTGCCAGATTTTAAAAAAATAAATTGACAGAGCCAATTCTATTTTGCTATCGGCCGACCCGGTTATCTACCTTGAGCTCATTGCAAATCACAGGCAGAAAGCGGCATAAAGTGGCACGCTCTCGATGTCTTTTTCTCGGCCGAAGTTCTTGGTGGAGAGTCGGATCAAGCGTTGGGGCTGGTATTTGTCTTGGTAGGCCCGAAGGCTGCGCGAACGGACATTATCGGAGGATTTCACCTCGATCGGTGTGGCGGTGCGCAGTGTTGCTTGGTCGCCGAGCGCGGCGACGAAATTGACTTCCGCGTCACTTTTGCTGGTCCAGTAGCGCAGGGTGTGACCGCTTGCTGTGAGTGTTTGCGCCACATAGTTTTCGGTGAACGCGCCAAGGTCAAGTGAGCCGCGCAGCTGCGGGTTGAGCAGGGTTTCGACGGGTAGTTCGCTCATCGCGCCGAGCAAGCCGGTATCGGCCATATAGATTTTGAATGCCGAACGGTTTTCGTGCAGTGCGAGTGGAAGCTGGCCGGAAGTGATTTGCACGCAGCGGCTCGCTAGTCCTGCAGTTTCTAGCCAGTCGAGCGCGAAGGCATACTGGCTCGCTCGCCCCCCACTGTGAACGATCTTATACTGGAATTTATGGTTTTCTTTGGCCAATTGGGCGGGAATGCTGTTGAATGCCTCGCGTATGCGTGCGGTTTCGGTGGGTAAGGCGTATTTGGCCATGTCGGCAACGTAAAGGTCGAGAATGTTGCGCTGTATGGTGCGAATTTCGCCAAAATCGTGGTTGTCGGCAACGTAGGCGGCCACGGCTTCAGGCATGCCGCCGCAGAGCAAGTAGGCCCAGTAGCGGTCGAGCGCGTCGTCGTGTCGCACGTATTGTTCGGATAATCTGTATTGCGCTTGTATGTCGTCGCGCATGGTTTCGTCGCCGAGCGCGAGCAGGAATTCGTCGAAGCTCATCGGCCGCAGCGTCATGGTTTCGACCTTGCCGACCGGCGCCGAAAACCCTTCGCGCTTGACGGCGACACCGAGCAGACTTCCGGCGGCGATGACGAACGAACCGGGCAGGCCTTCGTTGAAATATTTGAGGCTGGCCAGCGCGCGGTTGGAGGCTTGAATCTCGTCAAGGACCACGAGCGTCTTGCCCGGATCGATCGGTTTGCCTTGAACCTGGCCGAGTTTGCGCAGGATGGTTTTCGGCTCAATGTCGCCGTCGAACGCGCTGCGGGCGGCAGCATTGGCTTCGAGATCGAAGTAGGCCATGTCATTGAATTCGTCGTGGCCGAAATGCCGGATAAGATAGCTTTTGCCGGTCTGTCTGGCGCCATAGACGAGAAGAGGCTTGCGCTCGCAGTTCTGCTTCCATACAAGAAGCTGCTTCATGGCGTTGCGGTACATGTTTTGCCCCCTGCTGTTACAAGCCCGGTTTACTCGTTCCTTGGCTATCCATCATACCCGATTACCGAAGTTATCTCCGAAAAAATGTAAATTTCTACATTTTTTTGGAGATAGTTGCGAAGAGTGAATGTCTGATTGGTATTCAGCGGATTTTGAAAATCTACTCTGAATTCCGGGGAATGCCCCATATGATTCGTTGGGAATCATTGGCGTTCGCGGACAGCTAATGTGACTGTTGAAATACTGGTGAGCTTGCTGCCCATACGTATCTCTACACGCCATGTTTGCAACGTTTTACCGACATTTTCGGGAGTTGCGGTGGCGGTCAATGTGCCAGACGTCACAGGGCGGAAGTGATGCGTGCTGATGTCTACTCCGACCGCGACGTGAGAGGCATCAAGCCGTGCCATCGCGCCCAAACTTGCGGCCTCCTCAGCCAAAACAGCATTGACGCCGCCGTGCAGAATCCCGAAGGGTTGTAGAACGTTTTCTGTAACCGGCAATGTTAAGATGACCTTTGACCGCGAGATTTCCTGTTGTTTGATGCCCAGATAATTCGCAAGTGACATACTATCGAACCTCGCATTCGCAATAGGGGACATGACGCTAAGGAGCCAGCATGGCGACAAGTCACGATTTTGAGACCGTCAAAACATACGACGAAATACTGTTCGAGCGACTCGACCATATAGCCAAAATTACCATCAATCGGCCCGAGAAGCGAAACGCCTTCACGCCGAAAACCATTGAAGAGCTGATTGACGCCTTCACGCTCTGCCGCGACGACGCCACGATCGGCGTCATCATCTTCACCGGCGCGGGCGACCTCGCCTTCTCGTCGGGCGGCGACCAGGGAGTGCGTGGCAACGGCGGATACGTCGGCAGCGACCAGGTTCCGCGCCTCAATGTGCTCGATCTGCAGCACTTGATCCGCATCATCCCGAAGCCAGTCATCGCGATGGTCAAGGGTTGGTCGGTCGGCGGCGGCAACGTGCTGCAACTGGTCTGCGACCTGACGATTGCGGCCGACAACGCGAAGTTCGGTCAGACCGGGCCCAAGGTCGGCAGCTTCGACGCGGGCTACGGCTCCGGCCTGCTCGCTGACGTCATCGGACAGAAGCGCGCGAAGGAAGTCTGGTTCCTCGGCCACTTCTATTCTGCTGAAGAGGCGCTGCAGATGGGTTGGATCAACAAGGTCGTGCCGCTCGCGGACATCGAGACCGAGACACTCAAGTGGTGCGACGAGCTCTTGACCAAGTCGCCCATGGCCCTGCGCTTCATCAAGGCCTCCATGAACGCGGCCACCGACGGGCTCGCGGGCCTGCAGCAGCTCGGCGGCGACGCGACGATGCTTTTCTACACCACCGACGAGGCGAAGGAGGGTCGCGACGCGTTCAACCAGAAGCGCACGCCCGACTTCGACCAGTTCCCGAAATTCCCGTGATCGCAAGCCGTTGCCCACGCCCCGGGTCTCAGCCTGCGCGTGCGCAACGGTTGCTTGACTATGGCATAGTCGAAACGGATTGGGGGAATCTGTGATGGACAATTGGGTACTGAAACGTGCGATGCTCACGCCGGAACGCACGGCTGTGTTCGACGGCGAGACGCGCTATACGTTCGGCGACGTGTTCGACGAGGCCCAACGGCTGGGCGGCGTGCTCAGCAAGTTCGGTGCATTCAAAACACAGAACGTGGCGATGGTCTCCAATAACAACGTCCGCGGCTACCTGCTGGCTGTCACGCTGCTGCTATACGGCAAGACCGTCGTGTGGCTCAACAAACGCCTGACCAATGACGAGCTCGCCGGCCAGATGCGCGACGCCGGAGTCGCCTGCTGTCTCAAGGACGACAGCCTCCCCGATGATTTGCTGGATGGAGCTTCAGCCGATGGCAACGTCCATATTGTCGGTTTCGACGAGATATTCACGAAGGCTGACAGTTTCAAACTTGGTGATAACTCTGCTGCTTCCCTGCGAATTTCGCCGATTCCGCGTGAGTTCAGCGACGACCAGGTGGTGAGCATCATGTTCACTTCCGGCTCGACGGGCGCGCCGAAAGGCATTCAGCAGACCGTGCGCAACCACTTCACTTCCGCGACGAGCGTGGCGCTGAACCTCGGCACGAGCCCCGCCGACGAGTGGCTTTGTGCCGTTCCGATTTTCCACATCAGCGGCTATTCCATCATTCTGCGTGGTCTCATTTTCGGTGTGGCAGTGCGTCTGATGAATCATTTTGACGCCCCGGAAATGGAACGGATTCTCACCAATGAGCCGGTGACGTGGGTTTCCGTCGTCCCGACGATGCTCAAGGAGCTGGTGCCTGAGCATGAGCGACGAATATCGGGCGCGTTGGGGCTTTCGGATTCCGCGATTGCATCCGTTGGTATGCCGAATAATAATGCTGAAAATATTGCGGATTCAGGTGCACGTTCTTCCCGAGCGTCACAATCGGATGTGCCTTCCGTCCAAGCATTGGGTTCCGATAATTCCGGCATTGAAAGTTCTGTGTCGGACCCGGTCTCCTTGCCGGCCAATTTCGGCTATTCCCCTGCCTTCAAGGGTTTCATTCTGGGCGGCGAAAAGTCCGACCTCAAACTGCTTAAACGCTGCAACAAGCTTGGCATGATCGTGGTGCGTTCGTACGGTATGACCGAAACCTGCTCGCAGATCGTCGGCACCGGCACGGGCGACGGCGCTCGCAAGCTGCTGGCAAGCGGCAAACCGTACTTCACCACCTCGCTCGAGCTTGCGGACGAAACCGGTGAAATCCTTATCAAAACCGGCGCGCTCACGCCAGGCTATCTCAATCGCCCCGGCGTTTTCGAGGCCAGGAAAACCGGTGACGGCTGGTACCGCACCGGCGATGTCGGTCATCTTGACGACGACGGCTATCTTTACGTCGACGGCCGGCTTGACAATATGATGATTTCCGGCGGCGAGCACGTTTTCCCCGAGGAGGTCGAGCGCGTCTACGCCGAATGCCCGGGCATTGATGACATTGCCGTCACCGCCGAGCCCGACGAAAAGTGGGGCGAGGTTCCGGTAGCTTACGTGGTGTGCAAAGAGGGTTACGACAGGCTTGCGGAAAACAGGCAACCCAGCGTAGCCGCTCCCGTTCCTGACGAATCGGATGCCGACGAATCCGCCGCAAAAAATATGCCTGCTATCAGGGCCGGGGCGATTACTACCGGCGAACCGACATCGCGAGTTGACGGCCGGGAAACCGATGAATCGGTTGAGAGCGATCGCTGCAGTAAGGCGAAGCAAGCCCGCGCAGAGGTTTCGGGCTCCTTAGACGCGCGGTGGCGAGAGTTCGGCCGGGACAATCTGGCGCATTATAAAGTGCCGCAGCGTTTTTATCGTGTTGATTCCCTGCCGCGCACGAGCACGGGCAAGATCCGTCGCTTCCTGCTCGGCGAAAACTAACACAAAGGCGGAGATTGTTCCAAGCCCCGGTTTCGGCGGTGTTGCGGAGTCTCATCTCTTGAGGCGTAATTTGAAAATACCAGGTTTGCGATGCAGCCTGAGAACGTGCAATATATCATATTATAATAACTGGATGTTTCTTATATATACAGTTTAATAAAATAGATAAATCAATTATAATTTATAAGGTTTTACATAAAATAAATCAGGATTCTTCATCTGATTAAAGCCTGAACGCATCGATAAGTACTGGGCAGTATCCTTTATTTTCAGCGCTTTATACAACTATGCCTAAAATGTTTATTTCTCAATTGCGATACGCTGATAGGATGATGGTAAATATTTTTAGTTAATGTGCTTTTTGGTTATAGGCAAAGGATTTATGCAAAACGGCATTGACGGGGGAATGGGGAAAGTGTCCCCTTGTGATAATGCATATGCCGCGAGGCTCTGATCCGAAGGCCAGGGGAGTTAGAGATATGAAGTGGTTTGACAGGCGTCGAACAATGAAGCACGCAGCCGATACAACGCAGAATGCGGGTGGGCAGACCAAGAAACAGCTGAAGTGGCTCGTGGCCATGGTGGCTGCCGTGGCAACGTTGCTGAGCGGCGGAGTGAGCGCTTCAGCTAACCCCAGCGATCCAAATCCTTCCAGCAGCTCCTCTCAATCTGCGCAGCGTAGTAATAAGGTGGGCACCCAGGGGGATCCGGAGTACCAATTCCTCAATTTCTCGCAATCCGTTTACGGTGTTGGTGGCGCGAACCCGACGGCCCTCAAGCCCGGCGACAAATTCACCTATCAATTCAATCTCGGCTGCTCCGAGACCAACTGCGAAGACGCGAGCCTCGTCGATCAGCTCCCCGCGGCCCTGCAAGGCTTTGTCATCACTGATTTCACCGTCAGCTCGACCCTGCAGGCAAACGTCCAATGGAAGGAAGGCGGGGTGAACCAGCCTTCGAGGCCCGCAACCGTTGGCGCCGGCACCTCGTTCACGGTGACCCCGGGCCAGCAATTTGTTTCGGACGGAACCAACAAGACCGGTTTGGTCGTAGGTATGAACGGCTCGGTCGGTCTCACGTTGCAGGTTCCCGCAAACTTCTCGCCAAGCGATCCGCGCAACAAAACCGATTTCATCAATTCCGCAACGCTTTCCGCTTCCAATTCCAAGTCGGTGACTTCGTCGGCCACGGCGAAGGTGAGCATCGACCAGAAGCTCGAGGCCAAAGGCACGGCTTCGTTTGATCCTGCCAATACCCAGTACGTGGCCGGTGCGGCACAGGTTCTCAAACTCAACGTCACGAACACCTCGAACATCAACGCCGACAAGGTTGTCGTCCAGATTCCGCAGGATGCTCAAGCCGGCGCGAATGCCACTTCGCTTGACACCAACAACCCGTTCCGTTTCTTCGATTTTGATAGTTTTGGCGCTACGGTGATGCCGGCAGGCGTCACGCAGGTGCAGACGGATGCCTATGTCAAAGACGGTACCGGCAAATGGAACTGGGTCAACGGTGTTGCCGCGCCTGCGTTCGCCTTGCCCGCCGGTGTGAGCGTCGGCGATGTGGCCGGACTCCGCTTCACCTTCTCGGGCGGAACGATGGCGCCGAATGCCGCGACCGCCAGCCCGATTATCCTCAATCTCAAACAGCGTTCGACTGACCGCAACGATGCGAGCAATAGTCCGCTTGCCGGATTGAGCACGTCGTCTTCCGTCAGTCCCATCGTTCAAGCCAACGCCGCGAAGGGATCGCAAACCGGTGTGCCGACGGCTTCGGCCCCGGCGACGGTAACGCTTTCGCCGAACCAATTGAACGTCACGGTGAGCGAGTCCCTCGACCCGGCCCGTCATCCGGCCGGCAACAAGGCGGTCGGAACGGTTGTGCTTACTAATGGCAACTCGGCGGTGGCAAAGATGGAAGCCAAGGTTGGCAGCGGCTTCTTCAGTTCCGATATTCAGTTCGACGGTTTCAAAGAGGGTATTGCATATCCGGCGGGTGCCGATAGCGGAACGGTTGTCTACCACATGCTTGGTGGCGGCCCTGACCAGAGCGTGACATTCGCTAATGGCGCGGTCCCGGCGCCACCCACCGGTGACATCTCTTCCTTCGAGATCAAGTTCGGATCGACTCCGGCTGGAAGCGTCGTTGATCCAATAGTTGCCGGCGCAAACACTTCCGTCAGGTTCACGGTGAAGTCCTCAAGCGCGCACAGCTTCCCAGCAGGCCAGACCACGCAGGATATCACCGATGCCAACACCACCGCGAAGGTCATCGCGTACAACACGGCAACGGCATCCGCCACGGCTCCGGCCGCGACCATGACGCTGGTCAAGCCGCAGATACTGGTGAGCGTGAACAAGACGGTAAGCCCGAGCGATGCCGTCCCGGT
Organism: Bifidobacterium sp. ESL0784; assembly: GCF_029433295.1. Taxonomy (GTDB): domain Bacteria; phylum Actinomycetota; class Actinomycetes; order Actinomycetales; family Bifidobacteriaceae; genus Bifidobacterium. Next base: position 489,906 of record NZ_JAQTHV010000002.1, on the reverse strand, counting down.
CGAGCATCAGGCGGTGGTTGGTTTTTCCGAGTCGACCAGTGCCAACACCGATTATCTGCAGCCCAATGTCATCACTGTTGAAGATTCCTGGGTCAACAAGACCATCGACGGGAGCGGCACGATCCACGACGGCACCTCCTCCGACACTAATAATTTCTGGAACGTCTTCGATTTGAATGCCATCGAAGCCACACCGATTCCCGCCCATACCAAGTTGACCGTCAGCGTCAACCTTCCAGGCGTGGGCTGGGTCGATCTCGACAGCAAAGCCGAGCAGAACACAAGTTATATGTATAGCCTCGGCGCAGCGGATTTCAAGACTAAACTGGGCGCCGCCCATTCTGGCGCGACTCCGGACCAGGTCACCGGCATACGCTTCAAGCTCGAAGCCCAGGGCGCCAACAACGCCTTCGCCGGCAGCACCTCGATTTCTCAGTATGTCAGTTTCGTCGCCCGTGACCAGAAACGTGACGGATCCGGTCCGACCGACGTCCTTGACAATCCCGGCCCGCAGCAGCCGACGAAATACGATTACGGTAACACCACCAGTCTCGCCACTTCCGGTGTGACGGATGATGGCCATGTCGTCCACAGCAACGCTCTCGACGCAGATGCGACCAATCAGAAGAAGGTCGGCATCTTCACGTTCAATAATCCGGATCCCCATATCGGTCATGATTTCTACGGCGTCAACGACTGGATCAGCACGACGTTCACCGATCCCGACGCTTCCGGGGCTCCAATCAGTGCCGTGGCCTCGCTGTCCAGCAAGAAAGTCACCTCGCATCTCAACTGGGGCGTCGACTCGGATATGGTTTCCGTGTCGGTCAAGCAGTCCGGAGATGTGGCGGATTATCCGGACGCGGGTGCGCACAACGATCAATGGCATGACGTTTTCAATCTGATTTCCATCGATCCCATTGCCGTTTCGGACACCCCGTATACCAACGGTTGGTATTTGAAGTATGACAAAATCACCGAGGTGCGGGTCTTCCGCGCTTCCGCTGGCGCTTGGGTCACGGTGCCGGCGCCGGACGGAACGTGGCAGAACGCCGACCGTTCCTTTAAGGGTTACACGGTGCCGAGCGGTGATATTGAGGATGTCACCGGCCTCGAGGTGAACCTGGCGCCGGACGATGCCGCCCGTAGTGCCGACATCGCGGCAGGCAAGACCTACGTGCCCCATCCGGGAACGGGCGTCGTGGCTTCTGCCCCAACGCGTGATTTCTCAGCCACTTGGCAGATTCGCGACAAGAAACGTGGGGCAGGCACGTTCGTCACTGGCAGCGTGCTGCATGCGGGCGACACGAGCCATCATCAGCCGCAGAATGACAGGTTGGATGCCGAAAGGGCGACGGCCGCGGATCCCGCCTATCCGAGCATGTTGTATTACGTGGCGAAGAATGGTGCGAAGCTCGACATCACTGATTACAAAGCGGCCATCAAGGAAGGCGATGGAGGAACGTATAACCTTCTGGTACCGCCGCATGGTGTTTCCGTCCCGGTCGGTTCCTATCCGACGCAAACGTATGACATCTCTGCGACCAACGATTCTGCGAACCGTGCCTCGTACCTGCGTATCGTCACGCCTTCGGAATGTGATACCGGCAGCCAGACCAGCTGCTATACCGCCAATACCCCGTTCGCGGCCACGCAGAATCCATTCACCGCATCGCAGGTTCCCGATATCGGCACAGGCAAGCTCGATTCCACCTCGACGATGCCCAACATGTTCAACCGCCAGACGCTGACCCATATCGATATCGGCGCAGACGACCCAAGCCAGATATCGCTTGCCGATTCGCGTGTCTATATTCTTCGCTATACGCCGACCAATTACGCGACCGGCAGCGGCACTTTCGCCGTCGATCCGTCGATCACGACCGCCGCGCAGGCCAACGCCATGACGGAAGCCGACCTTGCCAATGTCGTCGCCGTTGCGGTCACTTTCCAAGGTTCCTCCGACCCGGCAACGGTTGGCCCGACCCTGACTAAAGGCAACTACGTGCATGTGAAGCTGACGGCACGCGTGCGTGACACATTACGTGCTACAAACCAGCCGTTTGTGCCAAGCGCCGCCGAGGGCAATAATGCCTACGTCAGCCGTGCCACCGCGCAGATCTACGCGCCGATCACCGACAGCGATGCGGCAGATAAGCCCACCAAGTTCATCAGAACGAACGTCAATTACCGCACCGGAAGCCTGCTGACCTCCATCGGCGAGACCATCGCTCCCAACAACCTGGTCGAGGTCAATCCACAAGTGCCGCAGACTGTCACGATGAACGCGAACAGCACCAACGGAGCGAGTGCGGATTCCACGCTTTCGCCCACCAAGGTGACGTTGACGAGCTGGCCCGACGGTCAGGGCAAGAGCGGCAGCTCTACCAAAACCGGTCACTTCTGGAAGAACTTCAACTTCACCGGCCTCACGCAGCTCACGTTCCCTGCAGGCGCCACGAAGGTGAAGATCGGTGTCTACGGGCCGTTCGGGCCCGGCGGCGCGATGGGATGGAAAGACGGAGCCGAGCAGGCGCAGCTTCCCGGCGGAAGTGTGGCTTATGATTTGCCGGTAACGTCGGCACAATACAACGATATCCAAGGGTTGCGTTTCGCTTTCACCAACCCGGACGCTCTTGGCAATCCAAAGTTGTTCACGGATTCCAGCAACGTCTCTTGGAATTCGCAGATCCAATATCGGGTGGCCCAGCGCACAACCGAGCGCGGCAACGATACACAGAACGTCGTCTACCCGGGCAGCGAGCCCAACGCGGTCTCCTCCGAAGCGGAAAGCATTCTGCGCGATGGCGTCAACCCCGACCAATCCACCTCTGCCGATACCAGTACCTCTATGATCTGGGGCTCCGGCATAGCCGGTCTCGGCGTGAGCGAGGTGGCCAACAACGGTACTCCTTCGGTCGAGGTCGGGCAGATGGTGCCGTGGGATGTCTACTTCTCCAACATCGGCACCGGGTACCTCGATATTGACAAGGTGAGCGCCGACCTGCCCGCCGAACTGCGCTATACCGGCCAGGGAGGCCCCGGCGATCCGGCCCATTCGATTGTCTTTACGCCTGGTGCTGTCAGCGGAGTGCCCAATTCCGGACAGCTTAATACCGAGCCGACGCTCGATTCCAGCAACCCCAACAAGCTTGTGTTCAGCTGGCCGGCGGGCAAGAGCCGCATGTTGCCGGGCGAAGTGGTGAAAATGACCATCTGGTTGGAAGTGGAGCCGGGTGCGATGGCTGGTGCGAACGTCAACCTGCCTGTCACGGTCACCAGCAAGAAGCATTTGACGCGTTTGTGGTATGTCGACGGTCATCCCAACACGGTTGATCCGGTTACGGATGGCACCAGCCCCCTCAGCATTGGTGGTAAGGTGACGGCTTTCGTCACCCCGTCCAGCGGCGAAAACGTCTACATCGTCGGTGGTGTAAAAGGCAGCAAGCCGGGCGCAGTCAATACGCTCGATCCCGCCCAGACCTGCACCCCGACTCTCACCGCGCTTGACGGCCATAGCTATTACCGCGCGCCGTGCCGCGCCAATACCGCCGTGGGTGGCAAGGACGATTGGGTGCTGCACATGGTCAACGCCGGTACCACCACGGAAAAGAAGGTCCAGTTCTTCGAGCAGCTTCCGGCCAAACACGACAAGAGCGTGGTGGCCAGCAGCGATTACCGTGGTTCGACCTATCATCCCGAGCTCACCGGAGCCCCGAGCGTCGTAGGAGCGCCTGCGGGTACGACGGTGACCATTGAGGCTTCCACCGATACCTCGCCTTGCGTAGGTACGTGGAGCACGTTGCCGGGTATTTCCGGCAGCCCCGCGAACACGTCCTGCTCGGCCTCTACTTGGATTCCGAGCGCCAGTGTCACAGATTGGTCGAAAGTCACCGGCCTGCGTATAACCCTTGACTTCACGACTTCCACCGATCACGGGCTCGTACCCGGCAAGGGCGCGGACGTCACGTATACGGCCAAGAACGTTCCGGCAACATCCCCGGGCTCGCTCGCGGACGATTCCGATCCATCGGTTCCCGTTTCGCTCGATCAGGCGGCCGGCGTGCAGGAGGCTTGGGGCCAGTTCGGCATCCTTTATACTTCAGCGGACGGCACCATGCATCCCGCTGCGCCGGAACGCTTTGGCACGCGCATCGCAACCGGTTCCCTCAAGGTCAACAAGGCCGTGGAAGGTGCCGCCGCGAGCGCGTATACCCCGCAGCAGGTCCGTGCCTCGGTTACTTGCAAGGACGCCGATGGTAATTCCATACTCTTCGGCGGCCAGAGCCACGGTCTGATAACGCTCAACAAGCAGATTGACGGCACTTACGCGGCCGGCAGGCTTCCGGGCATTCCGTTGAGTGTCGATGGCAGCGGCTCCGGCAATACCGTCTGCACGGTTTCCGAAGACGGCACGCTCGGCCAGTTCGGTGAGGCCGCACGTACCGTGAGCGTCAATGGTGACAACAACACCAGTGATTCCGATACGGTGAATATCACCGCTGGCGACACGCTCGACGGAACCAACAACCCGACCAACGCAGTGGTCGCCGCCCAATCAGCGAAGATCACCAACACCTACCGCTACTCCGGTCTGAGCGTCACCAAGAAGGTCGACACCAAGGCCGACAAGGGCAGCTTCGGTCCGTTCAACTTCAAGGCGATTTGCACGACTAGCGACGGCCAGACGGTCAAGTTCAATGGAGGTCGTGACGACAGCGTTTCATTCACGCTGAGTGACGGCCAGACCTGGAGCGCGCCGGCCGATACGGTTCCGGCCAACTCCACCTGCACCATCACTGAAACCGATACCTCGGCAGCCGACAAGACGGTATTCACCGGCGACAATGTCACCGACAATACCAACGGCAGCGCGAGCGTTCGCGTCGGCGACGGCAGCGCAAGCGACATCGCCCATCTGGTGGCCACCACGGTGACCAACCATTACGACGCTGGCACGCTTACCGTCAACCGAGCGGTTTCCGGGGCCGGGGCTTCCCGATATGGCAGTGTTCCCGTCACCTTCAAGGCGGTCTGCGATTATCGCGGCCAGCAGCTGCTCAACGAGAGGTTCGACCTCGCCGGCTCGGCTACCAAGAGTTTCGGCGTCTTCCCTGCGGGCACGCAGTGCACCATCACCCAGGTGACCGATTCGGGCGCGACGAACCATACGTTCCTGCCTGCCAACGGCCAAGTGACCATTGCCACCGTGGCGCAGGCCGGCGCTGCCGATGCCGCTGCTGTTGCCAGTTCCGTCGTTCCAGGCTCCGTTCCCGGAACCCCCACGCTGATCAACGATCTGAGCAGTGTCACCGTCGCCGAAACCGACAGGTATGACGTGGGCCAGGTGCCGATTGTCCTGAAGCGCACCGGCGACGAAAGCGCCGTGCAGTCTCGCGGCAATGGTCCGTTCAAGATCAAGGCCACCTGCACCTACCAGCGCGACGGGGACCCTGTCTCGATTGATTTGGGCGGCGACGATACGTTTGTTCTGAACGGATCGAATGGTTACAGCACAACGCTTAACGACATTTTGCTGGGTGCGCATTGCGCGGTCGTGCAAACCGATTCTGCCGGCGCGGATTCCACGTCGATCGCCCCGGTGAACGGCGAGGAGACGGTGGTCGAGGCCACGAGCAGGAACACAGTGACCATCACCGATGTCTTCCGCAACAAGCCTTCCCTTGCCGGTCCTGTCGCCGGTCCCGTCAGCGCTCCCGTTGCAGGTCCCATCGCTGGTCCCGTCGGTGGTCTTCTCGGGGCCAATGGTTCTGCGCCCAACGGCTCCAGAGTCAACGGTTCCGCGGCTAACGGTCGCTCTTCGATGGCCAGGACAGGTGCAGCGGTTGCCGGTATCGTCGTGCTGATTATCATTCTGCTTGCGGGCGGTGCGATAATCCTCTACATGCGCCGTCGTTCGACGGGTGGCGATGAGAGCGATACTGCTTTGGATGATTCCGGCGATTCGGTTGAGTCCGGCAAACCCAATGGTTCGGATGATTCTCCATCAACGGATTCCGGCGAGACGAATCACGGAATGTAATTTGGTAGCCGATTGAAGTTGAAGGCCGGATATGTCAAACGTATCCGGCCTTCAACTTTCCGGGTAGTAGGTATGGAAGAACAAATAATATTATTTCTTAATAGGTCCGAATAGTGAGATGCCTGCGGGTGCCGGTTTAAAATCGTGCCTACGGTAATTAACTAAACGGGTCACGAACCCGAAAGAACTTGGTAAATGCGAAAGGAGGACGCCATGAAGAACGGATTGATGAGTTTCAACGCGCAGTCTGCACGAATTATTAGCCCGTCTTCGTTGGCGGCCTGATTTTCGTATTCAGCTTGAGCCCCGCCAATGAAGGCAGGGCAAGCAGGCGAATCGTTCAGTCGAACGAATAACGATATTAAAACAAATATCTAGCGTATAGCTTTCTGAGCCCTGCATTCAAACGCAGGGCTCTTTTTGTTATTACGCCCCAAAAGGTCACCGTGGTAATGCCGCAAGTTCGTGCACGAACAAAACTCAATACTCGATAACTCAATAAACGCAAAACTCAAAACCGGCTAGACGACCGGAATCCAGCGCATGCCGCAAGGATTCCAGATCGGCCGCCCGCGCAGCTCAGGAAGCGAGACGCAACGCAGGCCACGGGCGGTGAGAGCGGCAAGAGCGACGAGAGAATGAAGCAGTAATCGGTACAAACGTACCGGAGGAGAGCATTATGACATCAGTCGACACAGCGACTGGAAACGGCAGTGGCAGTGGCAACGGCAACGTCGGGGCCGCCGCACGCAAGGCAAAACTTCAGGAGATGGCGCACGATTCGGTAGGCACTGTCATCGCCGCCTCGATGGTCGGCACGGCCATTGAATTCTACGATTTCTACGCCTACGGTACCGCATCGGCGAACTATTTCCCGAAGATTTTCTTCTCGGACAAGACCAACCCGACCGTGGCGCTTTTGGTCAGCCTTCTGACCTTCGCCATCGCCTTCATCGCCCGTCCGCTTGGCTCGCTGATTTTTGGCCACTACGGCGACAAGATGGGCCGCAAGACCACGCTGGTCGTCTCCTTGATGACCATGGGCCTCTCTACCTTCCTCATCGGCTGCCTGCCGACGTATAGCCAGTGGGGCCTGCTCGCGGTCGTTGTGCTCTGTCTCTGCCGCTTCATCCAAGGCATCGGGCTGGGCGGGGAATGGTCCGGAGCTGCTCTGGTCGCCACGGAAAACGCTCCGGCCAACAAGCGTGCGCTTTATGGCTCCTTCCCGGAGCTCGGCGCGCCGATCGGCTTCTTCCTCTCGAACGGCACCTACTTCGTGCTTGAGTCCTTCTGCACTCCGGCGCAGATGCTCTCCTGGGGTTGGCGCGTGCCATTCCTGCTCTCCATCGTGCTCGTCGTGGTCGGCCTCGTCGTCCGCGTCCACATGGAGGAGACCCCGATCTTCCGTCTCGCCCAGGAGCAGAAGAAGACCGTGAAGTCCCCGCTGAAGGAAGTCTTCCGCACTAGCTGGCGTCAGGTCCTGCAGGCCACGTTCATCGTCGCAGTCACCTACACGCTCTTCTACACGCTGGCCACCTGGTCGCTGGCTTGGGGCACCAAGACCAAGCGTGAAGGCGGCGGCGGCCTCGGCTTCACCAACCGCGAGTACCTGCTGATGCTCATGGCCGGTATCTGCGTCTTCGCCCTGTTCATCGTGCTCTCCTGCGTCTACGCCGACAAGCTCGGCCGTCGCCGTGTGCTGATGTTCTCCGCGGTTGCGCTGGTTGTCTTCTCGTTCGTGTTCCCATACTTGTTGATGGGTCACCGCAACTTCGTGGAGATTATGGTCTTCCTGTGCGTCGGTTTCGCTTTGATGGGCATCGCCTTCGGTCCTGTCGGCGCGATTCTGCCTGAGCTCTTCAGCGCCAACGTCCGCTACTCCGGCTCCGGCTTGGGCTACAACCTCGCCGCCATCGTCGGCGCCGCCTTCGTCCCGACCGTCGCCACTTGGCTTTCCTCCCACTGGGGCGTCAGGTCCGTCGGCCTTTATATGGCCGTGATGGCGCTGTGCTGCCTGGTCGCCCTGCTCACCTGCAAGGAAACCAAGGACACCGACTTCACCGCGTGATGGCGCCGGGCTGTCGCCTCACGGCTTGATTCGATCAGACTCTCGGTGACAGCCCTTATATATGCGGACGATCACGCGACGTGTCTCCGTTCATTGAAGGTATCTTTATAACTGAATATTTATAATTAAATAGTAATAAAAATTTGAAAATGGCTTTTGGCCCGGGATTCGTCCCGTCTCAATCTGTGAGAATTACCTGTTCGATAATTGGACGGCGGCGCTGTTCGCGATGTGACCGGCGTTACAATGAACGGACACGGGACAAAATCCCTTTCGATTAAGAGCCAATTTCTAGGTCGCGCAGGCAGATTGCCTAGCCCGGCACAATAAATAATGAATTATGCAAGGAGTGCATATTATGGCAGCACAAATCTGGTACGAAGACGACGCTGATCTTTCCGTTCTCGACGGCAAGAAGGTCTGCATCATCGGTTACGGTTCGCAAGGTCACGCTCACGCGCTGAACCTGCGCGACTCCGGTGTGGACGTCGTCGTCGGCCTGCGGCCTACCTCCAAGTCCGTTGAGTACGCCAAGGAGCAGGGCCTGGAAGTCAAGCCCGTCGCTGACGCGGTCAAGGAAGCGGACATCGTTATGTTCCTGGCTCCTGATCAGTATCAGGGCACGATCTATAAGGAAGAGGTCGAGCCCAACCTGAAGCCTGATGCGGCGCTCGCCTTCGCGCACGGCTTCAACATTCGTTACGGCTACATCAAGCCGGGCAAGGGCCACATGACCTTCATGGTCGCTCCGAAGGGCCCGGGCCACATCGTCCGTCGTGAGTACGTCGCCGGCCGTGGTGTGCCGGTCGTTGTCGCCTGCGAGAACGATGACAAGGGCGACGGCTGGGATATCACCCTGGCTTATGCCAAGGCTCTCGGCGCCCTGCGCGCCGGCGCCATCAAGACCACCTTCAAGGAAGAGACCGAGACCGACCTCTTCGGTGAGCAGGACGTGCTCATGGGTGGCGTCAACCACTTGGTCGAGACCGGTTTCGAGGTCCTCACCGATGCCGGCTACCAGCCGGAGATCGCCTACTTCGAGGTCTGCCACGAGCTGAAGATGCTCGTCGACCTGATGAACGAAGGCGGCCTGAACAAGGCCCGCTGGTCCTGCTCCGACACCGCCCAGTATGGCGACTTCACCTCCACGGTGATCGATGAGCATACCCGCCACAACATGGAGCATCAGCTCCAGCGCATCCAGGATGGCTCCTTCGCTAAGGAGTTCATGGACGACCAGGCAAAGGGCGGCCCGCACTTCAAAGAACTTCAGGAGCAGTACAGCCACGAACGTATCGAGACCGTCGGCCCGAAGCTTCGTTCGATGTTCTCCTGGCTCAAGGGTAAGTCAGCCGACGCCGACGAGAACGAGTCCTTCAACGGCGACATCGCCCGTACGCAGGTTCAGGAGTGAGCTGCGCGCTCGCGTTGAGCCGCTAAGGCCATTCGTTCCAGCTGACTGAGCGTCCTCACTCATCGGCCTAAACGTTTAAAGGGGTTGCCACCAAGTTTCGGCTTGGCGGCAACCCCTTTTGTTTTCAGATTTGGTTTTGCCGTGTAAAAACCCTCAGATTTTTGTGTCCAGAAATACGATAGCCCATGTCTTATGGCACAGGCTGAAGAACTTATTATTAAAAAATATTATAAACACAAAGCTGAGGGAATGAGATAACAGACTTATTCTAAAAGATGGATGCTTGTACAGGCAGGGATTATTGCTCAAGCAGCCAATCGAGTAGGTTTTCTTGTTTGATACCTTCGTGATCCCCGTTGCCGATTCTGTCTAACGTCAGCAAGGTTTTCGGATGGTTGTCATTAATGCTTTGCAGCAGGCGAGATTACGGTCCAGCGTTTCGCTGTGTGGAATTTGCATTGCGTTGTATGGCGTCACAATGATGTGACGTACTTCACAACCAATAAAAAGAGTTAAAACGCAATAATTTCATTGATGTAATGCTTAAGTGTTCTGCTGTATGGCAAAAGAAAAAATCAAGCGGATTCACATCAAACCTTCTGCGTGAAAACAGGCGTCATCTCGCGCAATATTAGGCAAAACGCAAAGGCGTCATCGCGATACGCTTTTTAGGTATTACAAAAAAGAAAAAGATTTGTTTCAAGCGCGAGAAGGGCGCTGAAGGCGTCAATAAGAGGCAACGCGCAATCGATTTAAGGATGGCAGACATGACCGCACGTAACGAATTGCCCAACCGCAATAACCCAGTCAGCGGGCAAGATAATTTGACGGGCAACCGCCATAACGTCTCAAAGCAGAAGAAGAGCCTTATGGATCCCCTTGACGATTTTAATTTTGCCGGTGAGCGCGGTACTTTCGCAGGTGAACACGGCCAGCGTGCAAACTCCGAAGGGAAACAGTCCAACCTCACAAGTGGGAAAGGCAACTTCGCGAACGTGCAGTGTCACTTCGGGGATCAAAAAGGGAACATCGCGGGCAAAGAGCGTAACTTTGCCCAGGGGAAGGCCGATGCTGTGGACAAGCAGGGCATTCTGGCCCGTTTCGGTTCCTGGAAGCGTGTCCTCTTCATGGCAGTCATTTTCATCTGGCTCGCGGTCGGTTGCTTCGCGGCGTACAAGGCGTTGAATACCGAAACCATAGTGACGGAAAATCCTCAAACAGTCTCCGCCACCTACGAGGAAAAGCAGGCCGGAAGCAACGAGACCGTGGCTCCGGCTTCCGTGGCCCCGGTTCCTGTGGCTCCGGCGGTTGCGTAGCCGAGTAGAGAAGCATGATGCTACGGTTTCGCTGAGAATTATTGACGCCTTACGAAACTTTGCTCCGGCTTTCCGGATTGATTTTCATTACCTAAAACCTGTCAGTCTACTGGCAGGTTTTGTTTTGCGTGGGTTATGCGGCGATATGGAAAGGTCGAAGCCGACCTTGTATGTCGCGGCTTTTGAGGGTTTCCTGAATCTGTTTGGGCATCCCTGATTGAACTCGATGCGTTTTGTGATAAGGCCGGCGGGAGCAACGAGGTGCTGCGTTGCGCGGAATGCGGATGAGACCATATCACAATTAAGACCCACTATGATTATATAGTGGAAAATGTTTATTATTAATGAAGGAAGTGGGTAGTCCGCTGCCAAGAAAATTGTCGGAAGGACATGACAATGCAGGAAGATAATAACCCGTATGGTGGTGGCTCAATGCCCCAACCCAATGCGCAGTACAACGGCCAGCTGCCTTACGCCTCGCAGCAGCCTGCGGATCCGGTGCAGCAGCCGGTTGACTCGGCACCGCAGAAGTCGATGAGTCAGATGCCGCAGACGCAGACGTCGGATTCAGCGCAGCAGCAGCCGTCGATGGGCGGCATGCCACCGCAGCAGCCTGCGAATCCGGCATCGCAACCGCCAATGGGCATGCCCCAGCAGCAGCCCATGGGGCAGATGCCAAAGCGCCCGGGTATGGCCCTGGCCGCTCTGATTCTGGGCATCGTCGCCATAGTCATGTTCTGGATTCCCATCGTAGGCATCATCTGTGGCATCGCCGCCCTTGTCATCGGTATCATGTCCATGCGTAAAATTAAAGCCAACAGGCTTCCCGGCAAGGGCATGTCCGTCGCCGGCCTCGTCACCGGTATTATCGGCATTGTCCTTTCCCTCGTCATGTTCATTGCCTCGTTCTCTATCGGGGTGAACATGATCAATAAAGTCACGAATCCTTCGAGTTCCGCCACTACTTCCCAATCGTCGAAAGCCAAGGACGATGCGCAGAAGGGGCTTGATACCTATAACAAGACGAAGGGCAAGGAGCTGAAGGGCAGCGGTAGCTTTGGAGGTGCCGATGTCAAGATCGTCTCCGCCCAAAAAGGCCCGAACGATGACGAGGGACATCCCACGGTGGTCATCACCTACCAGTACAAAAATACCGATAACGAAAACCGTTCTTTCATGGAAGGCGTCCAAGACAAGGTATTCCAAAAAGGTGTTGCCTTGAAATCTACGTTCTACTCGGAAGACGTTCAGGGGTATGACATGGAATCCAAGGACACCACCGTGCAGCCCGGCGGCAGTTTGAATGTCACCGTCGCATACGCGTTGAGCGACGAGACCTCGCCGATCGATGTGGAACTCCGCTCGAGCGTTGATTTCAACGATCAGACGAAGATTACGCAAACATTCAACTTGCAGTAACGGCCTGCAGCCGCCAGTGTTGCGGCTTGGCGTAAATCGCAAATAAGTACCGGTGTTGGCGTCAGACAAGATCGAACCAGCGCCACGGTGCAATGTCGATGCAGAAAACCGGTCACTTAGGACATCTCCAGTGACCGGTTTTCTGCATATTCGGGCGCACATGCTGGAAAGCGGGCAGGTCTCGCACAACGTGGCTATGTACTTGTGGACGGTGTTGAGGGGGGCGTTATGCTCCTGCTTCAAACTTATTGGTCTATTGCGGCATGAAAAGGGAGTCGAAAGTCCTGTCAGTCTGTCGACAACTTTTATCGGAAACCTAGAATCCTGCCAGTCTGCCGACAAAACTTTATAATTCGATATGTTCCTGTCGTTCTGTTAATCGAAATAAGTATCTTGGAGCCTGAGAACAGTTATATTGTGACCAATATTCTTTATTATTGATAAAATAAATGGATAGCCCGTTGCCGGGAAGACTGCGAGAAGGACGACAACTATGCAGGAAAATGACAATCCGTACAATGACAATCCGTACAATGATGGCGTTGTATCCCAGCCCAATGTGCAATATGGCGGCCAGGCGGCTTCGCAACCGCCGATGGGACAGATGCCGCAACAACCGGTTGACCCGACATTCCAGCCTCCTTTCAACCAGATGCCGCAACAGCAGCAAGTAGGCCAGATGCCGCAGCAGCCGGTAGGACCGACGTCTCAGCCGCCGATGGGTATGGCCTTGCAGCCCCCGATGGGTATGGAGCCCGAGCATCCGTTCGGACCTGGGGCGAAACGTCCTGGGATGGCCATTGTCGCGCTGGTCCTGGGCATTGTCGCCATTATTTTGTTCTGGATTCCCATCGTAGGCATCGGCTGTGGCGTCGCCGCTATCGTGACCGGCATCATCTCCATGCGCAAGATCAACGCCGAAAGGCTTCGCGGCAAAGGCATGTCGATCGGCGGCCTGGTCACCGGCATCATTGCGGCCGTCCTTTCCGTCATCGTATTCATCGGCTCGTTCAGTACCACGATGGAGCGGCTCAACGGCAATACGGGAGATTCCTCGGATTCCTCAGCCATCTACGCCCCTCCTCAGGGTGACAAAGACGAGAAGAAGGAAGAGCGGGATTACAAGAACCCGAAACTGAAGATACTGAAAGGCAGCGGGAGTCTTAAGGGCGCTGATGTGAAAATCGCCTCCGCCAAGAGGGAGCCGAAAAATACTGAAGGACATGCGACATTAATCATCACCTACGAATATAAAAATACCAGCGATAAAAAGCTTTCTTTTCTGAGAGCTGTCGATTACTCGGTTTCCCAGAACGGCATGAGTCTTTCAGAGGACTATCTGCCGAACAGGGATGGGCGATATAAGGGATATGACGGAGAGTCTCTTTATACTGACGTGGCGCCCAACGATAGTTTGAAGGTCACAGTTGCCTATGAGCTGGTCGATGGCTCAACACCAGTGGATGTGGCGCTTGAATCGGGCACTGATCTCGACGATACGACCTATATCACGCAAAGAATCAACCTCAAGTAATAGATTCACGGTTTTGTAATAGCAAATCGTGATTTTGGGAAAAATCTGTTCTCTCGAATCGTTTCTTAGGCGATTCGAGAGAACAGATTTTTTTGTAGGTTCATGTTCCCTGATTTTCTTATCGATTCCGGTTTCTGTTTCAGTGTTGGTCTGACGAAGCGCTGTTTCCTGCGCTCGCCGCACTTGCAGCAGCCTTTTTGCGTTCCTTCTTCAGTACTTCGGGGCGGGCCGAGGAGACGTCCATATCCTTTAACTTCACGATGTGGGTGTGGTGCGTGAACTTGAAGCCGAAGTAGAGGATGGCGACGAGGATGACGCTGAAGTAGGTCATCAGGATTTCACCCCAGTTGCCGGAAGCGAAGGCCGGGATATCCTGGCCGCAGATCACGACCAGGCAGATCACGATGGCGAGGATCGGACCGAGCGGGAAGAGCTTCGCATGGTATTTGAGCTCGGAGAGCTTGTGGCCCTGCAACTTGAACGCGCGGCGGAAGCGGAAGTGGCTCAGTGCGATGCCGATCCACGAGATGAAGCCGGTCAGGCCGGTCGCGGTGACGAGCCACATATAGAACTTCGGGCCGAAAATGCTGGACGAGAAGGCCAGTGCTTCGATGCAGAGCGTGGTGATTAGCGCCGCCAGCGGTACGCCGCGTTTAGTGGTGGTGCCGAGGAACTTCGGTGCGTAGCCGTTTTTCGCCATGCCGTAGAGCATGCGGCTTGAGGCGTAGGCGCCTGTGTTGACCGCGGAAAGGATCGAAGTCAGCACCACCGCGTTCATAATGCTTGCGGCACCGGCCAACCCCGCCTTTTCGAAGACGATGGTGAATGGCGACATCGCGACGTTGGTGTCGGAAGCACCGAGCAGGTTCTTGTCGGTGTACGGAATGATTGCCGCGATAACGAAAATGGACAAGAGATAGAACAGCACGATGCGCCAGAAGACGTTGTTGATGGCCTTCGGCACCGCCTGGCTCGGGTTTTCGGATTCGCCGGCGGTGACGCCCACGACTTCCGTGCCCTGGAACGAATAGCCGGCGATGAGGAAAACGGCCATGATCGCCGGCAGTCCGCCGATGAACGGTCCGCCTTTGTAGGTGAAGTTCTTGAAGCCGACGGCCGGCTGGAACATGATGCCGCAGATCATCATCAGGCCGATGACGATGAAGATGATGATGGTGACGACCTTGATGAGCGCCAGCCAGAATTCCGTCTCGCCGAACGCGGAGACCACGAAGGCGTTGAGGCAGAAGATAATGACGAGCATGGTCAGGCTCCACACCCAGCCCGGCGATTTCGGGAACCAGTACTGCATTAAGAGCGCCGCGGTCGAAATGTCGGTGGCGCCCGCGATGGCCCAGTTGAGCCAATAATCCCAACCCATAGCGAAGCCCAGCGCGGGGTCCACGTATTTGGAGCTATACACGGCAAAAGAGCCGGAAACGGGCATGTTTGTGGCGAGCTCGCCGAGACTGGTCATCAAAAAGTAGATCATGAATCCCATGGCCGCGTAGGCCACGAGTCCGCCGCCAGGCCCGGCTTGCGCGATGGTGCCGCCAGAAGTCATAAAGAGGCCGGTGCCGATGCACCCGCCGAGCGCAATCATCGAGATGTGGCGGGTCTTGAGCTTGCGGACGACGTGGTTGCCCCCGCCTTGCTTTTGCGGTTTACCTGTTTTCCCGGTGCTGTTCCCGGCTCTTGTGGCGTTACCTATTGCTGTGCCCGACTCGCTGGTCATGTGGCGCTCCTCTTTCACGGGATTCCCTGCTCGTGTATTGCATGTCACGTCCTTCGACGTGACGTTTTGATGGAAATAAACCCATGGGCCGTCCCACCGTGATTGACGGTTGGAATTTGCGGCTCGTTTGAACATTCCCCCAACATTTCGAAAGTGTAAGAGGGCAAAAGGATATTTGTGTTAAGGGGTTCGGGATTTGGCGAGAGTATTCTCACGATCCGGCAAGTAAATCCGTCTACTCGCCCGTTTTGCTCAGGCTGCTTTGGTTTATTTGCAATATAAATTCTCATTTATGCTTTGGGATGGTCCACTTTATGAGACGGAGCCCAAAACCTTTGCATTTGGCATGAAAGTGAGTGATAAATACCGAAATGTCGCATTACCTAAGAGGGAATGTCGAATTATTTTCGCTATTTTTTATCACATATTGTCATTTTGTGGGTAATAAATCCCTTCGGGCAGTGCCGTGAAACCTTGATGTCATCTCTCGCGGCGTACTCTATTCTCTATTGCGCGCATAAGCGGCAAGTAGCGAAGGAAGGATGATGACACAAATGGATGAAGGCAGGAATGCTGCAACCAATGCCGATATCAACGCCAAAGCTGCAAACGGTTCGTCGGCGAACGCGGCGAACGACACCTCGGGCAAGGTCAGCGGCGGTAGCGTCGGCGAAACCACCAATCAGCTCGAGCGAGGCCTGAGCAACCGTCACGTCCAGTTCATCGCCATCGGCGGCACCATCGGCACCGGTCTCTTCCTTGGCTCCGGCAAGTCGATCGCGTTGACCGGCCCGAGCATCATCCTGGTCTACATCCTCGTCGGCGTGATGATGTTCCTGTTGATGCGCGCTATCGGTGAGCTGATGTATCACGATCCGAACCAGCACACCTTCATCAATTTCATTGGGAAATATCTCGGCGCAGGATGGGGCCATTTCGCAGGCTGGACCTATTGGACCGTCCTCATTCTGCTTGGGCTTTCGGAACTCACCGCAGTCGGCACGTATTTCGTCACGTTCTTCGACACGTTCGGTTTCAATCTGCGTCATTGGCAGTGGCTTGTGGAAATCTGCTTCCTCGTCGTGCTCGTGACCATCAACCTGATTGCCGTCAAAGCGTTCGGTGAAACCGAGTTCTGGTTCTCGATGATCAAGATCACCCTGATCGTCGGTTTGATTGTAACTGCCGTGGTCATGGTCATCATCGGTTACCATTACCCTGCCGTCCAGATTCATGGCGTCGACCACATGAGCCCTGCCGGCCATGCAGGATTCGACAACATCTTCAACGGGCTTTCGATGGCGCCTAACGGCTGGATGGCTTTCCTGATGAGCTTCCAGATGGTCTTCTTCGCCTACGAAATGATTGAGTTCGTCGGCGTCACCGTTTCCGAGACCAAGAACCCGCGCAAGGTGCTGCCCAAGGCGATCAACGAGATCATCATGCGAATCCTGATCTTCTATGTCGGCGCGCTTGTTGCCATCATGCTCATCGTGCCGTGGCGCACGTTCAAGCCGAACAAGGACGGCTCCTTCGCCTCCCCGTTCATCATGGTCTTCCAGTACGCGGGCCTGAATTGGGCTTCGGCGCTGGTCTTCTTCGTGGTCATCACCGCCGCGTCTTCCGCGTTGAACTCGCTGCTTTATTCCGCAGGCCGCCATCTCTTCCAGTTGGCCGAGGTCTCCAAGTCGCCCATTATCCGCAAGGTCGGCGTCGTTTCCTCCCACAAGGTTCCCGCGCGTGCCATCGTGGTCTCCGCCTGCTTCATCCTCCTGTCGCCGATCATCAATGCGATTCCGCAGATTTCCAACGTTTTCGTGCTTTTCTCCTCGGCTTCCAGCGCGGTGATTCTCTTTGTCTATATCCTGACGATGATTGCTCACCAGCGTTACCGTCAGTCCGTCGATTTCGAGCCGAACGGCTTCGTGATGCCGGCCTACAAGATCACGAACACGCTGACGATCATCTTCTTCGTGTTCATCTATGTGACGCTCTTCCTTTCCCCGGATACCATCGGTTCGGCCATCGCCGGGCTGATTTGGCTGGTGCTCTTCGGCGGGTATAGCCTGATTCGTTATCGTGGGAAAGAAGCCGAGCTCTTAGTCTGAAAAACTGCCCGCGCCCTCCAATATGTCCAGTTGGAACGTTTGATGAGGGCGCCGCTGTCCTGTTCCAGGCTGATTATGCTGAGAGCATGATTTTTTTTAAAAAGGTTTTTACCTTTGAGAAGTAATGCAAATAATTTTACATTAATGATATTTTTTATCGGAACGTGATTGCGAAAACCGTTGTGAGGATTTGGAAATCGGGTTGCCAAATCTGAATATTGTATTACTACAAAATGCAAAGATGCCGACGAAAAATCTTACATCAATGTGGGTTGTGCAACAATAGTTGCCTTGCAATCGGCCTCGGATCTGTTCCGTCAGACGCCAAAGTGATACAATATTTTTATCTGTAAAGCAGATTTTCGCGAATATAACGGAGGTAGGAAATGGCTAAGGCAGTTAAGGCACAGCATGGAGTTCGTCAGCTTCAGGAGCGCACTTGGTGCGTTCGTGCAACTTCGGAGCTGGCTGATTGGGTTCTTTCGGGCGCGGCAGACGAAGAGGTTCGTCCTTCTGCTCTCATTCGTGAGGCTGTTGGCGAGTATCTGAAGCGTCATCACGCTGATCTTCGTCCGGTTGCGAAGGCCTGAGCTCGGATTCGAATTTTATAAGATTTTGTGTCTGCGCCTGAAACGTAGGCGCCTGCCACTCGTCGTTTATGCGGCGGGTGGTTTTTTATGTCTGCAGGAGGGTCGGTTTTTCCTCTAAATGATGGTCCGTGGTTTGCCCAGTATTCATACGGTGCGATCATTTTCAGCACGGAGCAATAGCGGTACCGCAAACGATCCGATGTCATATCCAGAATATGATGTTTTTCACATTTAGTAGAATATTAATAGTGTTAGCTATTTAATGGTGTTAGCATTACGTGTGCATTAATCGTCAGAAACGGAACGGTCATGGGATTCGAACAGGAAGCGCTTCAATCGCTGCGTGAAACGGTGCATGGCAGCAAATCGGCCATGTGGCATCAGGTCGAGGGCGCAGGCAAGGGCGAGCCCTTTGTGCTGCGTCATCTGCTCAAGCATGGCACCCAAACCCCCTCGCGTCTGGCCGAAGCGTTGCATGCCAGCTCCGGCAGGATCTCGGCGTTGCTAGGTTCCATGGAGAAAAAGGGCTATATCACCCGGGAAATCGACGATCGTGATCGACGCAATATCTTGGTCTCGCTAACGCCGAAAGGCACCAAACAGGCCAAACGCGACCGCGATGACATCGATTCGGTCGTTCGCTGGATATTCTCGCAGATGGGGGAGCGCCGCACCCGCGAGTTCGTCGAGCTCTCCCAAGAGTTCATGACCTATATGTCGGTATGCAAGCCTGGCGCTCCCAGACCTAGCGCGGAAGAAGTCACCGCGGCGTTCGCCGCCAAGCGTGAGCATAGCGAAAAGCGGAAGGCCGAGGCCTCTTCTGCGCAGGCCGACGGGTAATGAGCGATTTTTCGCATAATTGAATAGGAGTGCTGAAAGTCGTCCGCTTGGCGACCTTTGGCGGCCACTTTCCGGCATAACGAGGCAATGCTATAAATCGGACGTTTGGAAGTTGTCAGCGACCGTTTTCTAGCAGAATTCGCGCTATGAACGGGCCGTTTGGTTCCGCGTGTTCCTACGCGTTGGGTGAAAAGCAGACACAACCCAGCGGCCGCGAGTATTGTACGTTCAGTCAACAAAATATTTAACATCGTTAATCATTATGGGTGCTCGGTAATTATGACTCCGAGGCCACAACAAATATGGAAGGGGATTCATGCTTCGCATCAGCAAATATCTCTCCAAAACGGAGATCGGGCAGATGCTGCTGAGCCTTGCGTTCATCGCAGGGCAGGTATTTTTCGACCTGAAGCTGCCGGACTACATGTCCAAGGTGACGGCGCTCGTCGAGACGCCGGGCAGCAAGATGATTGACATCTGGAAAGAGGGCGGCAAGATGCTGCTCGTTTCCTTGGGTTCGGTGCTCTGCGCCATCGCCGTCGGCTACCTCATGGCCCGCATCGGCGCCTCGTTCAGCCAGCGTCTGCGCTCGCTTGAGTTCCGCAAGGTCGAGTCGTTCGGCCCGGCCGAGATGAGCAAGTTCTCCACGGCCTCGCTGATTACGCGCTCTACCAACGACATCACGCAGATTCAGATGTTCATCACCATGGGCGTCCTGCTGATCTTCCGCGCGCCGATTATGGCCGTATGGGCGATTTGCAAGATCGCCGGCAAGGGCTTCGAATGGACGGTGGCCACCGCCGTCGCCACGGTGCTTATGTTGGTCTTCGTCGTCGTCATCATGATTTTGGTGATGCCCAAGTTCCGCTCGATGCAGCGTCTGACCGATAACATCAACGCCGTCGCCCGCGAGAACCTGACCGGCCTGCGCGTGGTTCGCGCTTATAACGCCGAGGATTATCAGGAAGACAAGTTCGCTCGTGTCAACGCCGATTTGACCAACACCCAGCTCTTCACCACCCGTGCGATGGCCGCGATGAACCCGGTCATGTCCAGCGTGATGAACGGCTTGGGGCTGGCGATCTACTGGATCGGCGCCTACCTTATCAAGGATGCGCAGCTGCCGGCCACCAAGCTCACCGATTTCTCGAACATGGTCGTCTTCTCCAGCTACGCGATGCAGGTCATCATGGCCTTCCTCCTCTTGAGCATGGTCTTCGTGCTCTGGCCGCGCGCCGATGTCTCTGCACAGCGTGTGATGGAGGTGCTGGATACCGAGCCGAGTGTCAAGGACGGAACGCTTACGCAGGGCAAGCCCGGCGAAACCGGTACCGTCGAATTCCGCAACGTCGGTTTCGCCTATCCGGATACTCGTGAGGAAATGCTCAAAGATATCAGCTTCACCGCCAAGAAAGGCCAGACCGTCGCTTTCATCGGCTCCACGGGTTCCGGAAAATCCACGCTGGTTAACCTGGTGCCGCGTTTCTACGACGTGACCGAGGGCGAGGTCCTGATCGACGGCGTCAACGTCAAGGATTACGACATCAAGGATCTGCGCGACAAGATCGGTTACGTGCCGCAGCAATCGGTGATGTTCAAGGGTACCGTCGCCTCCAACGTCAGCTACGGCGACCGCCCAGGTGATTCCGAGACTGTTGAGGTTGCGGATACTTCTACCGCCAAGGGCCGCAAGCGCGAACTGGCGCTCATCGCCGGCGAGGACAAGCGCGATGAACTGACGCTTGAGCAGATGGACAACGTCCGCGAATCCAGCGAGGTCGCCCAGGCCGACGAGTTCGTGGAACGTATGGACGGCGAGTATGAAGCACCCATCGCCCAGAGCGGTTCCAACGTCTCCGGCGGCCAGAAGCAGCGCCTTTCCATCGCCCGTGCCGTCTATCGTCATCCGGAGATCATGGTCTTCGACGACTCGTTCAGCGCGCTTGATTTCAAGACCGACCGCGCGGTGCGCGACGCCCTCAAGAAAGATGCCGCAGACTCCACCAAGCTCATCGTCGCCCAGCGCGTGGGCACGATCATGGACGCCGATACCATCGTCGTGCTCGACGACGGCAAGGTAGTGGGCGAGGGCACACACAAGGAACTGCTCAAGACCTGCAAGGTCTACAAGGAGATCGCCGAGTCCCAGCTGAGCCCCGACGAGCTGGCCGCGTAATGACTAAGGGACGGCGGAAATGTTGCGAAATTACGATATGCCAATAAATATCGGAGTGAACCGTTCGCTTTCCGTCGTCCCCCTGCCAGCCAAACCGATTATGAAAACAAACAAACGTTAGATTTATAGGAAAGTAGCCAACAAATGCCAAGAATGAGGGGACCGGTCGAAAAGCCGGCCGATTTCGGCGGAGTGATGCTCAAACTGGTGCGTTACTGCCGCAAATACCTGCCCGTCATCATCATCGCGCTCATCTTGGGCGCCGCCGGCACCATCTGCCAGATCATCGGGCCGGACCAACTGAAGAACATGACCAATGCCATCGCCAAGGGCCTGCCCGCCATGGTGCACGGCAAGCCCGTGATGGGCGCGGTCGATATGGGTGAGGTCACGCGCATCGCATGGCTTCTGGTCGGCCTGTACGTCGGCTATGCCATCTTGGGGTACGCGCAGCACTGGATGATGGCCACCGTCACCCAGCGCATCGCGCAGAACCTGCGCAAGTCGATTTCCGACAAGATCAACAAGCTGCCGCTCAAATACTTCGACCACACCAGCTATGGCGACGTGCTCTCGCGCATCACCAACGACGTCGACGCCATCGGCCAGACCCTGGGCCAGTCCCTGGGCATGCTGATCACCTCGACCACGCTCTTTATCGGCTCGCTGATCATGATGTTCTACAACAACGTCATCATGACGCTGTGCGCCATCGCCATTTCCATTCTGGGCGTGGTCATCATGATGACCATCATGCACTTCTCGCAGAAGTACTTCGCCCGTCAGCAGATCGCGCTCGGTGACGTCAACGGTCACGTTGAGGAGATGTATTCCGGCCACATCGTCGTCAAGGCATACAACGGCGAAGCCGACTCCATCCGTCGTTTCGAGAAGTACAACAACGACCTCTATGATTCCGCATGGAAGAGCCAGTTCCTTTCGGGCCTGATGAACCCGATGATGAACATGGTCGGCAATCTGAGCTTCGTGGCGGTCTGCATCGTCGGCGGTGCGCTCGCCATCAACGGCAAGATCGAATTCGGCGTCATCGTGGCCTTCATGATGTACGTTCGCCTCTTCACCCAGCCGCTTTCGCAGTTCGCGCAGGCCTTCCAGAACCTCCAGCGTTGCGCCGCCGCGTCCGAGCGCGTCTTCGGCTTCCTCGAGGAGCCCGAGATGAGCGACGAGTCCAAGAAGCCTGCGCTGCTCGGCCGAGACCCGAAGACCGGCAAGCCCACCCGCGTGCGTGGCGACGTCGAGTTCAAGGACGTCAGCTTCGGCTACGAGCCTGGCAAGCCGATCATCCACGACTTCTCGGCGTCCGTCAAGGCCGGCCAGAAGGTCGCCATCGTCGGCCCGACCGGTGCCGGCAAGTCCACCATGGTCAACCTCCTGATGCGCTTCTACGACATCAACGGCGGGGCCATGTACATCGATGGCATCGATACCTCTACGGTTCCGCGCGCCAATGTGCACGACCAGTTCTCGATGGTGCTGCAGGACACGTGGGTTTTCCGCGGCACTGTCAAGGAAAACGTCGCCTATTCCAAGAAGGACGTTACCGACCAGCAGATCGAAGACGCGTGCAAGGCCGTCGGCCTTGACCACTACGTGCGCTCGCTGCCGCAGGGCTACGACACCGTGCTCGACGACAACTCCTCGCTTTCGCAGGGCCAGCGTCAGTTGCTGACGATCGCCCGCGCGATGGTGCAGGACGCACCGATTCTGATTCTGGACGAGGCCACCTCGTCGGTCGACACCCGTACGGAGGAACTGATCCAGAAGGCGATGGACGACCTGACCGTGGGCCGCACGAGCTTCGTGATCGCGCACCGTCTCTCCACCATCAAGGACGCCGACATGATTCTGGTGATGAACCACGGCGACATCATCGAACGCGGCACCCATGACGAACTGCTGAAGAAGGGCGGTTTCTACGCCGACCTTTACAACAGCCAGTTCTCGACGTTGGTCGAGTAAGATTCGTCGATAAATTCAGGGGTTTGCAACGGTAAAAGGTAGCGGAGTTAAGCCCTATTTTAAAGGCCCATTCACTACGTAGGACGCAGTGAATGGGCCGTCCGCGCGTGTAGATTTGTTTCAGTTTGGTCGGAATGTTCACAAATTGAAGTTATGGGTCAGAATATTTGGTTTATGATTCGAGTTTGACCTTGTGGGAGTAGCATTTCGCTGTGTTATTTCTCGGCGGATTCTAAGCGAGCTTTCCCAGTAGGTCCGAACGGTGTGAGGGCGAGGTCGAGGCATGGCGGCGGGACCTCGGAGGTTCGGCAGCGCTGGTGCTGCCTGGAATGCTCGACCAGTCGGGTACCCCTCAACTACAAGGGTCATGCAACGCTGCGTCGCGAGCTGGATGTGTCCTCGCGTGGTTGCTCGGCGGTCATATCTTTGCCGAGCAGGGTGATCGTTTCGGCACGGCCGCCGGTGATGACGGCGGGTCGGAATGGTGATCCCCATGCCCGCAGCGGGGTGGCTGGGAACTAGGTTGTGGCGCTGCCTAGGGCGCTCACAGCTACACGAATCTCAACCTTACCCACCAGCCCAGGATCCAGGCTGCCAAGGAATTGCGGAAGCTGTAATCCCGGCTGTTCAGGGTGCATGCGACCGAAAAGGCGGCGAGATTGGACGAAGGCCTCAATGCGTAGTACGAGCGGTGGAAGGGAACCGTTAATGAAGCGCACCACGGCGAAGGGCGATTCGGCGTATGCGGCTGGAAGGAAGCGGTGGTGGGCGCATGAGCGGCTCCTCCGCCGCTGTAAAAGGCCCGAACCCCTTTTCCGCGGCCGGAGCCTGTTCCACCTCATACTTACCGCCGGACATCGTTTCCTTTTCTTCGATCTCGTCCTCACACCGTTCAGGACTACCAGAAAAGCTCGCTAAAATCCGCCGGAAATACCATAGCGAAATGTTTGCTCCCACAAGGGCAAACTTGAATTGTGAACCACATAGCCTGGCCTATAGCCCGCAAACTGATGTATTTCGTCTTAAGCGAAAAATATGAACTTATCAGAATCTTCACAAATTTTTTTTGTCGCATTTCATTTAAACCCTTTGACGTAAGACCCTTGGTTTTTGTAGCTAATTTTCATGTCGAATAATTTTAATTATATTAAGATAATGTACATTTTAAATTTGTCTGTTTATTTTTATTGAAATATAAAGGGTATTTGTTGTATTCGTTGCTAAATGGATTTGTATTATGAGTGCTATTATTAAAAAACGAATTACAGGAAAAGAAAGATGTCAAAGGTTTTCTTTTGGCATTGAGAAACTCGAGAATTGCGCTAGTAAATAGGCCATGACAAGGTAACAGACTTCAACAAAGTCGGCAACTTTGTGATGAAAAGAATATTTAGGGAAGTTGATTGAATGAAGCGTCAGAGGCTCCTTACGCGACTGATAGGGCTCGTAGCTGCCGTCGTACTGACGGTTACAGTTGCGATAGTCGCAGCGAAAGTACCCGCATCAGCTGATAACCTTGGGGTGAGCAGCCAAAGTGGCATGAGTGTCCGAGGCGGCGGGGTCGGGCCGCAAGCCAACAACGATTGGAAGTGGCAGTCCGTAGACCCGATGCACAACGGTGCGTCCCGCAAGCCTGTGTTGTATAAGCTTCTGGCTAATAACAATAAGATCGATACGTTGCGCGATGAAATGCGTATGGATTTCGTGGTCCGTGTCGCACATGGCGAAGTCGATCCCACAGTTGCGACCAGAGGCGATACTGGTCTGAGAATAATATACGATTACGGCGATGGTGGTGTCAGCAGTAACGGAGATCTTTATCCGAACTATGCTCATAAGGTCAGTTATCTAAATACAATTTACGGAGGCGACAAAAAAGCCGGAGCGACGAAATGGGCTGAAAATAACCAAGAATATTATACTATTCTTTCCGTGCAGAGCTCGGGTCCTTATGATTTCGTCACGGTTTCCATTGAAGGGGATATGAACATTCCCGATGAGCAGAGCACCTATTGGAACCGGGCCAATGCTCATGGGGCCGTATGGAAACAGCACGTTTGGGCTCTTGTAGGACCGGCGGACAGGAGTCCTGATAGTTCGGGATCTAGCGCATATAATTGGCTCAACGCGTATGTCAGTAGCAGCCTTGGTGGCAGTTGGAGCGGCCAGAAGGCTTCTGCGATTAATACTTACCTCACTTCAGGTGACGGAGCGCCGTTTGCTTCGAATGTAGCTACGGATGCTGATCAGACTGCATACCCGGGCGTTTGTTACAACGGTTCATACAATCATGGCTGCAATATTCCTCAATCGTGGGTTGGGTTTGATGAATGGCCCATGCTTTGGAGTGATGTCGGCGGCCAGGGTGGCGGACAGTCGAACTGGGGACTTACTACCGATAACGGATTCTCGGAATCGCGTGCCGGCGTCTCTACCGGACCAGGAATTGCTCCGCCAAAATCTTTCTTTGTCCGTTGGTATGATTCGGCGCTCAACGGAAGAAACGCAAACGATCCCTGTTCGAAGGTCAGTGGTTTCAAATACCAGTGGATAGGTTTGCAGGACGGGAAAAACTGGGTTCCGGTCAAAGACCTCACACCTACTGCCAAGGA
Organism: Bifidobacterium sp. ESL0784; assembly: GCF_029433295.1. Taxonomy (GTDB): domain Bacteria; phylum Actinomycetota; class Actinomycetes; order Actinomycetales; family Bifidobacteriaceae; genus Bifidobacterium. The sequence goes on along the minus strand of NZ_JAQTHV010000002.1, from coordinate 464,071 downwards.
AGTCAATAATGTGCCATTGGTTGGTTTCCAGCCAACGGGTGGTACGGAATTTACCATGGATGCTTATAACAATGGTAGTTGGAATCATATCGGGAATCAGCCTTATTTTACCCAACTGACTGCATTGAATTCTCCTAACAGCAATGGCAACACCTTGATGGTAGATGGTGCCGGCACTGCGAATTCCGCGATGAAATCTGATGGCAGCATTGACTTTAAAAAAGCCAAGGATGATCAGAAGCTCGACGGTTATTTCAAGCTGGTCACTTGGCCTGTTGTCGATTCCAGCTGCACTGCGACCGATCCTTTGGCTAATCCTAACCTTGAAGCCCACGGCATCGATGACACGATGGCCGTCAATAATCAAACAGCTGTTCAACAGCAGATTGATACAGGTTGGACCGTCGGCACTGCATTCTACAAGTTCGACGTCGCTCGTCCTAAAGCACCTACGATTCTTCAGGTCTCGGATGATAACGAAGATACAACGGCCAAGCGCCAGAACTTTGTAGATTTCCCTAGCGATTCTACAGATCCACAACTTTCATTGGGAGACAACAAAGCATGGTCGCATGCCAGCGAGCCGACGATTCGTGGCGATCATGCTGTGTCCGGTGACATTGTGCACCTTTATTATGACGTTCCCAATCGTACCGATTCAAGCGGGACTCTTACCAATAGAATCATGAAGAAGAATGAGAGTGGTTCTAACGATAACGGTGACCAATATGATAACCTTGGTACCGAAGTGGGCACGGCGACAGTCGCGGCGGATGGAACTTGGGCGATACAGGACACTACTCAGGTTGATAATACCAAAAAGGGCGAGCGAGTGCGCCGTTATCATGCCTATGAAGTAGATCCTGCTGACCAGATGCAAGTCTCTTCGCATGTGTCGGACATCTCGATAGTCGATTTCTATTCAGGTCCCGACGCCGCTCCGACGTTCAATGCAATCATATCGAAGCCGGATGGTACCCATCTCAACTCCGATGTGCCACATACGGTACTAAACACTTCGACTAATACGGCGGCTTTGCCCACGGGCTCCAAGGTAAAGATTTCCGGCACCGTTTCCTCGACGGACGGCGGATCTGCGTTGCATATCTATGCCAAAGGCAAGGTGAAACCATCGAGCAGTAGCCCAAACGGCACGGAGCTGACGGGTAATTCGAAGGTTTCGTGTTCGATCGGTAACACTTCGAGTAGCTACAGCATCAATAATCTTCCGCAGGGAAGCACTACTTGGCAGTGCGTCATCGACCCGAGCTGGTTCGCCGACAACGTGGGCACCGAAGGTGACCAGTGGACGTTCAGCGCGATTTCGAAGACTTCAGATGGTACCGAATCCGCCGCTGCCACCCAGGCCTCAGAAGTCAATGTTTTTGCGCCGAAACCGGGTATGGTTTCAGCCGATTGGCGGGGTGTGATCGGCACTGCCGTCCCTGCGGACGCCAATGCCGTGACCGGAGGCGTCAATGAAGAAGGTGCGACGGTTATCGTCACTTGGCCCGACAATACAACGTCAACCACGACGATTGACAACTCCTCCAGTGGCAAGCCCAAAGGCTATTGGCAGATTCCTTTGCCTGAAGGTATGCGCAAGGGCATTGTCAAGGTCAAGGTCACCGATAGCTCCACCAACCAATCCGTTGAGGAAGACCTCAACATGGTTCCGGAGCCGGCTCTCAGCAAATTGCCGTTCACCGGTGGGTTCTCGCGATGGACGCTACTGCTGGCGCTGGCAGCCGTGGTCATCGCAGTCACAGCTTATGTCGTCTTCCGAAAGACGCATTCCCGTTTGGTTCATAAGGGGGTGCATGCGAAGTGACGTATGTGAATTTCGGTCCCATGCAAGGAGGTAAACAACTTGACACTGGGTAAGTAACGAACTCATGCCTCGTCGAACCGTCGCGTGGCACATACGAAAAGAACAATTTTATTCGAGCAATCGAATGCAAAAAAGGAAATAAAGGAAAAGGAAGGCATTCCATGAATAGGAAAGTCAGTCTTCGTGCGTTTGTAGGTGCAGCGGTATCCGCCGCCACCCTTCTCGCACTGGCACCTCTCGGAGTAGCGAACGCTGCCGAGACCAACATCGACATGGGTACTCAGGTAGATAACACCAAAAGCACGATTACCATCAATGGCACTGACCACAGCATAACCGGACACAAGTTTGCCGCGGTCCAGATCGGCACTTACGACAACGCGACCGCCGATCTGAGCACAAACAAACTGACTTCTGTGTCGGTCGGCACTGTTGCGGGTGTGAAAAACGACGCTGTAACTGCATTGTCTGACACTAAAACTCAGTTGAGTCTTCCAACGGCTGAGGCCGCTGGTTTTGCTGGCAACCCGGTGGGTGAAGTTGCCAACAAGTGGCTTGGCTACGGCAGCAGCGGAGACGATACGAGTTCGAATACCGAAGCTAAAGCCTGGAACGGCAACCTTCGCAAGTTCGTCACCAATCTGACCAATACCTCCGGCTGGAACGCGAAGTTCACTGGGTCAAGCCTTACCGTTGGGCCTGTGGCTTCGACCAATCCTGCCACTACTGAGGCTACGATTACCGTGGGCACCCCTGGTGTCTATCTGGTAGAGGACATCACTTCCGACTTCTCGGCGTCCACCACCGCTCAGAAGAACTCGATTCCGATGTTGGTCAGCACCGGCATCACGACTAAGGCTGATCCTTCCACCTCTACGCCCAGTTACGTTCTCAATACGCTGGGCACCACCGAGCTTGGCAAGATCAACATGAAGGCCGATGAATCGAAGATTACCAAGACATTGGATACCAGTGCCGGCGTTACCAACGATCCTTCAATCGGCGGCAAGCTGCATTACGTCCTTTCCAGCACTGTTCCGCTGACCACCGGTTATAAGCACTACATTTTCAACATGACCGATGCCACCTCGCAGGCCGGCCTGACCTATACCGGAACCGACGACGTAACCGTGACCATTGGCGGGAGCCCTGTACCTGCCACGGATTATGAGATTAAAGAAGTCAAGTACGATGCTCCGTTCACCAGCAGCACCAAGTTGCTTGTCTTCGATTTCACCAAGTCCATCCGCTCCAAGACTTACAGGGATGCGATTGTTATCAAGTTCGCGATGCAGGTCAATGACGAGGCCAAGGGCGGCGCGCTCCTGAACGGCGCTGTGCTCAATACCTCGAACGACACCAACCATCAGCCCGATACCGACGCTGCTCCGACGCCGAATCCTGACGGCACTGATGTCAACTGCAACGTCACTCCGGCTCCTGCCAACTGCACCAACGGCTCCATCAGCAACGAGGTCATCAGCGGTCAGGACAACTCCGCGTCCTCGGCCTACTTCCGTGACTTCGATCTGCAGAAGGTCGCCAAGCTCAGCGGCTCTGGTCTGGCCGGTGCGACGTTCCAAGTCCTCGACTCCGAAAACCATGCGATCTACTTCAACAAGGTCGGCAATGGCTCCTATAAGAAGGCCATGACGCAGGATGCCCCCGCTGTCACTGAGCTCAGCGTGTTCCACATGGGTAACGGCGACCCCGATCCCGCCACTGGCGCTCCCTCGGACGAAGGCCAGCTGAAGGTCGACGGTCTTGCCGAAGGCACTTACACGGTCGAAGAAGTCACCGCTCCTAGCGGCTATTCCACCACCTTCAAGCCTAGCTTCTCTGTGACCCTTGGACATCAGGATTCCACTCATATGGACGTGAACACGTTCACCAATACCGCTGACACCTGGGGTCTTGTTAACGCCACTTCCACTGCCCACACGGTAAACTTCACCGACGGTTTCGCCAAGGTCCAGAACGTGACCTCGATCTCGCAGCTGCCGTTGACTGGTGGCGCGGGCGTGATTCTCGCTCTGCTGGTTGTCGTGGCCCTCGGTGCCCTGACTGCAACGCTGATTGTTGTGCGCCGTCGTCTTGGTGCCAATGACAACGGAAACGCGAATGTCGCCGTCGCCGCGTGAGCATGTGACCGTAAGACATATATGAGTTGAGGGCACTGTTCGTTCGGTTTGTCCGAAAGTTCGGTGCCCCGGACTCCCTAGCCGGTCGGTTGGTGCGGTCTGCTTTCTTTCCGACTCGGTAACAGTTGATGGGGTATGTCCTGTGTAACCGCAGGTCATACCCCATCCGCGGTCTATACGTGGATAAATTTTGTAATAATAATCCATATAAGTCGATAATTCATGATTATTCGACATTGGTTATTGATGCCTGATAGCAGATAACCAATAATCTTTTCATTCTTGATCGGTACATAATAATTAATGTTTATGCCGATGATAAATAATTCATAGTCAAGGAGCGACAGATGACGTCAACACAGGAAGAGGTCAAGCCTCAAACGGCTGTTGCGCCTTCGTTTGACGACATTGTTTCGGCAGGCGTGGGGAAGATCAACAAAACACGCAGGATTATCATCATCATCGTCGATGTCATGATCGTCATCTGCCTGATAGCGCTCCTCGTCGCCGCGGCATGGTTCCCGGCCCGCTGGATGTTCAATATGTATAAGGAAAGCACCCAGGTCCAGGATTCCATCAGCCGTGTCGCCCAATGGCCGCAAGGCAAGATTGCCGACGAATACCACCGTGCGCAGGCCTATAACGCCCGCATTGCCTCCTCGGGCCAGCCGCTGCTCGGCGAGTTCACCGATCCGTTCGATACCGGCAACCCCAACGCCAAGCCAAAATCTGAGAAAGACCAGGAATACCAGTCTTTGCTCAATGACGGCACCGGGGTAATGGGGGTTGTGCGCATCCCAAAGATTTCGGTGAAAATGCTTGTTTTCCATGGTACTGGCGACAATGTGCTGATGCAAGGTGCCGGACACCTCTACGGCACAAGCCTGCCGGTGGGCGGGCCCTCCACAAACGCTGTCCTGAGCGGGCATACCGGGTTGCAGAACGCGCTACTTTTCACCCGTCTTGATGAGCTCAAAGATGGCGATATCTTCTATATCCAGACGCTGAACCGTACGATGGGCTATCGCGTGATCGGCATTCATGTCATAGAACCGACCGATACGCATCTCTATAAAGTGGTACCTGGTCAGGATTTGGTCACGCTGATGACCTGCACGCCGTACGGGGTCAATACGCAACGACTTGTTATCACAGGTACGCGTCAGCCCATTCCTGAGCCGATTCCGGATCCGGAGAACGCCAAGGGCGATCCGGTGGTGTTCGGTGTGCTCGTTGCGCTCGCCGGATTGGTTCTGGGGCTTGCAGCGGTGCGTTCGCTGCACCGTAAGCCGTGGCTGATCCAGCACTCCGATAGCGCGATGCGTCCGCCGTATACATGGTTGTGGTGGCTTTCCCAGCGTATGTCGCAAAAGAAGTTGCCTCGACACGAGGATTAGTAGAGTCTTTTCGGGGTGCGAAAGGCCGGCGAACTCCTTGCATGGTATGCGGAGCAGCGGGATTTTCCGGTGGAAAAGGCCAGCGGAATTTACTCTAGTTCGTCAGTCGGCGGTCTCGCTTTGAACTGATGCCCGGTTGGGATTCTGTAGTTAGGCATTCGAGACTGCGATTGCCTGATTATTGATTATTGGATTTAACTATCGGATTTAATTATTTACCGGTTTTATTTCTCCGATTTTCCATCTTTTTCGTTTTCCGAATTATCTTCTGATTCAAATTCCGAATCATGGTGAATCACCGGCTTGATATTTTCCGGACGCTGGGGAAGCGTCTGGCCCACTGGGATTTCCACCGTGATCATCGGCATCGGCATCGTGCTGGTGTCGAGGTTCGGGTTCTGTTCCTGGGTCAGCACGAGCTCGCGTGCCTCTTCCTCGCTGCCCACCGTCGGCATGGAGCCGGGCAGCGGCGCCTTCGAGGATTCGCGCATCACGATGGCGGCGATGCCGCTGAAGATGGCGAAGAACATGATATAGAAGCCGGGGGCGTCGTGGTTGCCCGTGAGGGTGATCAGCGCCTGCGAGACCAGCGGCGTGGTGCCGCCGAACAAGGAAACGGCGAAGTTATAGGAAAGGCCCATACCGGAGAAGCGCGATGCGGTCGGGAAAAGCGCCGGCAACGTGCTTGCGGAGACGCCTGCGTAGAAGGCCACGGGCACGGCGAGCATGGCCAGCGCGCCCTGAATCGACCAGAATGTGCCCTGATGCAGCAGCTGGAACGCCGGGTAGACCAATACGAACGTCGAAATCACTGCGATGCCGTAAATCGGCTTGCGACCGATCTTATCGGAAAGATGGCCGATCAAGGGCAGACACAGCGCCATGATGATCAGCACCGGCACGGTCGCGGCCGCGGCCATCGTCGGGGTGGTGCCGACTTCCTCGCGCAAGTAAGTCGGCATGTAGCTAGTGAGCACATAACCGGCGGTATTGGTGGCCGCGACGATGGCCACGGCGATCAGGAGACGACGCCAGTGGCGCTTGATGACGTAAAGCATCGTGCCGGGGCGGTCCCAAGGGGATTCCTGCCGCCATGCGGCTTCGTGCGCTTCGTGCGACCAATGCTCCTGCTCTTCCTCTTGGCGCTGCTGGTGAGCGGCGAACTGCGGGGTTTCGGGGATATGGGTACGCAGGGCCATCGCGAGGATGCCCAGCGGAATGGTCAGAAGATAAGGAATGCGCCAGCCGCCGTTGACCATGGCGTTCGCGCCCCAGCCGTTTTCGACGATGGTCGTGGTGATGGCCACCATCGCGGCTCCGAACGCCGAGCCGATGTAGGAGCCCATGTCGAGCCAGGCGCTGTAGAAGCCGCGCTTGCGGTCGGGCGAGAATTCGGAAATGTAGGTGGTCGCTCCGGAGTATTCGCCGCCGGTCGAGAAGCCCTGTATCATCTGCAGCGCGTAGAGGGGGACGATAGCCCAGACGCCGATTTGCTTGCTCGTCGGCAGGATGCCGATAAGCGCGGTGGAGACCACCATCATGCCCATCGTCAGGAACAACACCTTCTGTCGTCCGACGCGGTCGCCGAGCGGGCCCAAAACGATGCCGCCCAGAGGGCGGACGAGGAAGCTCACCGCGAAGCCGAGCAACATCACGATAAGGCTCATGCTTTTCGGCAGACCGCTGGTGAAAACGCTTGCCATCGTTACCGCGAGATAGCCGTAGATGCCGAAATCATACCATTCCATGAAGTTGCCGACCACGGTGCCGGCGATGGCCTGTTTCAGCGTTTTTTCTTCGACGACGGTGACGTCTTTGGTGCGCAGGAACTGGCGGCGGACATGGACTTTCTGCATTTGCGGTTCGTCGGTTGCCTTCGCTGATTCCGGTTTATCGGAACCTGCACCAATATGCATTACATTCTTGACGCTTTGAATCGGATGGACCCCATGCTGACTCTCCCCAGAGCGCCTGGAATCGTCGTTCTGCCGTTGATCGGCTGGTGATGACATGACAAATCTGTCCTTTCAACGCGCAACCTAGCTCGTCTTATGGGCGCTAGCGCAATTACACCATAATAGCTCTTTTCCGTTTTAATTTTATTGTTGGGCTTAATCGTGATTGCTGTATTGCCGATTTGCACTCGTCTTTGTTTGCCTCAGCGCCTGTATTGCAAGCAATGCCTTGGAGTTGAATTCAGAAGCAATATTGAACCGCTTTGAAAAACTGGCGGGCTTGCGGCACATTCGGCCAGAAATGGTTCTTTTCCAGTATTCCGAGACATTCCGCGGGGTCGATATGGTACTCCTGCACGATGGCGCAGACCAGTTCCGCGCGTCTTTTGTCGGGTATGCTGGCCGGGCTCATCAAGGCGATATCGCAGGCCGTTCTTGTCGGCGAGGTCACTTTCAGGCCGGCGATGGAGCTTATTTGCCCTTCGGGGACGTTGCGGTCGTAAGTTTTGATTGGACGTCCGTAGGCCATCGAGCGGAAGTGCGAAGCCGAAATGATGTCGATGGCGTTCGGGAATGCGCCACCCATCCATACCCACAGGGCGCTACGGCCACAAGCGATTGACTGGCTCGGCGCCACTTTGGTCATGATGATGCCCCTGCCGAACAGTGTATCGGAGTATTCGGCGAGATAGGCGTTGATGTCATCGAGGCGACGCACCGCGCCGAAATCATCGAGCCGGTTCATGCTCAAGGGCCCGGGCAGATCGCGGTTGCTCATCAGCATAGGCATGGTGTGGTTTACGGGTGTCGGCGTCATGACCGTGCTGACGTTGGTGACGCCTATGTTCGGTTTGCGGGTGGTTGGGAGGTTTTGCTCGAAACGCTTTCCTTCGAGGGCTGCGTCTTTGCGGTCCGGTTTGCGTTGTCTGCGCCCAAGAATGCCGGGGCGGCCGTTGCTTTTGACTTGATACATGGACGGTTTCGCCGCGCTTGGCGGCGGTCGGCCGGTGCCGAAGTTTTCGCTTCGTTCTGCGGCCTCGCCTGTAGTGGAATGGTTGATGTGCTGTATGGTCATGGTTGCATTGTTCATGTTGTGCAATATAGATAGGTCGCCCGGTATCGCCAAATCGGAAAATGCAAAAAGTGGATATGTGGACAGCCGGCGGCCTGACTTTGAAAATTGTGGACGACACGGTCAACAAGCGGCTTTGTTCCGCTCGTTGTCTCGATTCTATTGACGGTCTTTATAAAAAAGCCGGTTGCTGTCCCCGCTGGGCCCAATAATCGGTAGTTATGACTCATATTTTGGTGAACGTTGCATGGCCGTACGCGAACGGCCCGCGCCATATCGGCCACGTAGCCGGTTTCGGCGTGCCTTCCGACGTATACGCACGCTACGAACGCATGAAGGGCAACGATGTCCTGATGGTTTCCGGCACCGACGAGCACGGCACCCCGATTCTGGTCGAGGCGGACAAGGAAGGCGTGAGCCCGCAGGAGCTCGCCAACCGATACAATCGCGTCATCGCCAAGGACCTCTGCGACCTTGGCCTGAGCTACGACCTCTTCACGCGCACCACGACGGGAAACCACGAGCACGTTGTGCAGGAGATGTTCAAGCAGTGCCTCAAGAACGGATACATATATAAAGGTACGCAGAAGGTCGCGATTTCGCCTTCTACCGGCCGCACCCTGCCCGATCGTTATATCGAAGGCACCTGCCCGATCTGCGGGGCCGACGGCGCTCGCGGCGATCAGTGCGACAATTGCGGCAATGAGCTCGATCCGGATGAACTGATCAACCCCGTCTCCAAGATCAATGGGGAAAAGCCGGAGTTTAAGGAAACCGAGCACTTCTTCCTTGATCTGCCGGCGCTCGCTGAGGCGAACCTCGCGTGGCTCAAGACCCGTGAAGGCTGGCGCACCAACGTCATCAACTTCTCGCTTGGCCTCTTCAAGGAAGTCAAGCCCCGTGCCATCACGCGCGACATCGATTGGGGCATCCCAGTTCCGGTCGACGGTTGGATCGACAACCCCAACAAGAAGCTCTACGTCTGGTTCGATGCGGTTATCGGCTATCTGTCCGCCTCCATCGAGTGGGCCCGTCGCAAGGGCGACCCCGAAGCATGGAAGAAGTGGTGGAACGACCCGAAATCACCTGCCTACTATTTCATGGGCAAAGACAACATCACCTTCCATTCTCAGATCTGGCCCTCCGAGATACTCGCTTACGACGGTGAGGGTTCCAAAGGCGGCGAACCGGGCGAATACGGCAAGCTCAACCTGCCTGAGCAGGTCGTCGCCAGCGAATTCATGACGATGGAAGGCAAGAAGTTCAGCTCCTCGCGTGGCATCGTCATCTACGTCAAGGACATTCTTGCACGCTACCCGGTTGACGCTGTAAGGTATTACATTTCCGTGGCCGGTCCAGAAACTTCAGACGCCGACTTCACCTGGTCCGAGTTCGTACGTCACAACAACGAGGAGCTTGCCGCAAGCTGGGGCAACCTCGTCAACCGCGTGGCGAACCTCATGTACAAGAACTTCGGTGAGATTCCGGAGCTTGACGAGGACTCCATGACCGCCGAGGATCGTGCGCTGCTCGAAGAAACGGCCACCGCATTCGACGTGGTCGGCGGGCTCATCGAACACCATCATCAGAAGAACGCCTTGAATGAGGCCATGAAGGTCGTCGGCGACATCAACAAGTACATCTCCGCGGTCGAGCCGTGGAAGATCAAGGACGACCCGAAGCGTCTCGGCACCGTGCTGCACATCTGCGCACAGGCGGTCAGCGACGCCAACCATCTGCTTGCCCCGTTCCTGCCGCAGTCCGCGCAGAAGGTGTGGGAGGCGCTCGGCGGCGTCGGCACATTCTCGCCGCTGCCGCATATCGAAGAGGTCGAAGACCTCGACAAGCCCGGCTTCAAGTACCCGATCATCACCGGTGACTACGAACTCGGTCGCACGGTGCATCCCTGGCAGAGCGAGCCGCTTATCCCCGGTACCCCGGTTCCCAAGCCTTCGCCCATCTTCCAGAAAATTCCGAAAGAGGCCATCACCGAAGAACTGACGCGCTTCGAGGCCGACTTGGAGGCTCGTAAGGAAGCCGAGGCCAAGCGTCTGGAAGAGGCCAAGGAAAAGCTCACCAAGGAAGAACAGAGCGAGTAGCGCCTTCCAGTCCAAGCGGACGGCCTTGCCGATAAGCCGTTGTGACGCTTCGACCTTAGCGCAAAAATCTTGCGATAAGGCCGAAGCGTTTTCTTGTATAAACTACAGGTTTGTGCTTTGAGCTGAGCTTTTGAGAATGCGGCTTCTGCGTGAAAATCAGACTTTGTATCGCATTTTGCCGCCCATCGATGAGAGATTTTTCGTTTCGAGACATGAAAATGCGCGTGAAACTATACATATCGCTTTATTTTTACAAAATCGTTACAATTTTCACAGACTTCTTTGAGTTGCAGGCATCGTTTTTCCAAGGAAGATGCTGTTATATTAGAGATGTCAGCAGTTAAACCGCTGGCGAGATTCTTCTTTGAATCCCATAATTGAACCTTCTTCTCTCTTCTCTCGCCCGGCGGCTTTCTCTCCGCCGGGCATCTCTTTTCTTGATGGTTTTTCCGAGTTTTGGTTCTGTCCGTAAACTGGTTGTCAACGACTGTGATATGCCGTTAGTCTTTATAGTTGTGGTTCTTTTCCGAAATTGATACAGCCTGTAGTATCGGTGAAATTCGTAGTGTGCAAGCTGACTCCCTCATTGGACTCAGCTCGCACCCCTCAGAATTTCAGTCACAGCGTGCGGTGAGGGCCTCCCACGGATCGAGCACTACCGGATCGGCTTGTGTTGCCTTGAGCGTCTTGTCGTCCAGGAATTCCTTGCGGATAATGACCTCGGTGACAAACTGGTCGAACCATTCGCCGTCGGCCACGTAATAGCCGTCGGTTCCGGTGGACTTGCCCCAGCTGTTCTCGATCTTCCAGCGGTTGGGCTCGCCATTTTCGTCAAGGTTCACGCCGGTGATGGTCATGGCGTGGTTGCTCGGGTAGTCGCTGTATTCCAAACCGTTCGCCTTGTCGATGCTGAAATCGGTGCCGAAAAGCTCGTCCACGCGCACCGCGTTCTTGCTGAAGTAGCCACCGTCACGCAGGCAATATTGCATGCAATCGCAGGCGAACCAGATCGGGTGCCCGGCTTTGACCTGATCGACTGCCGCCTTGCGTAGCACTTTAATCGGCACATTGGTGAAGTCAAGGTTGCCGGTCTCGGCGACATTGGTCGAATACTTGAGTTGGAAATGCGTGTAGAACGGCCGGTTTTTCATCGGATTGTTGCAAAGTGTCACGAAATCGTTGACGTCCACCGGCACGTACTTGTGATAGAACTCAAGCGGCGTGATGTCGTGCTCCACGATCTGCTTGCGCTCGTCAATTCCGGGCTCACCTTCCGATTTCTCGGCCTTTGCTTCTGACTTTTTGGTGGATGCGTTGGACGTTGCATTTTTCTTCGCAGCCTTGGTGTCCTTGTCGTCACTGCTCTTGTCGTCATCGCCGTCTTTTACGCGTGCCCGCCAATCGAACTTGGCCGGCGGTTCGCCCAATGCAATCGCGCAAATGCGGTAGATATCTTCCATGTATCGCTTCTTGAATGTACGAAGTTCATCAATGCTCTTGCCGTTGCGATGATGCTCGCGCAGCTGGATCGTGAACTGGTGCAGCTTCGTGGTCAGATATTGTGTGAATGCGTCGGAATCCTTGGAATTCTGCGATTCCGGATAAGCTGATTTCGGTACAAGCCCATATTTATTGACCAGATTGACAAACATCTGCCACCAGCCGCCGTCATCGGCTGGATAGGCGTTGATTGCCTCGAACGTGCGGCTATCGGTCGGCTCGTCGAGTGTGTTCAGCACGTTCTCGAGATAGGTGTTCGACTTTTCGAACTTGTCCCAGAAAAACAGATAGGTCTCGGAAAACTCGAAATCCTCAAGTTTCCAGCGGTGCATCAGTTCATAACGCAAGGTATTGAGCGAGGCGAACATCCAGCATCGTCCGCTGCGCTGCTGGTCGGTGATGGTGCCCTGCTTCAGCTCGATCGAAAAATCGTGAGTCAGCTCGCGTGTGCCTTCATAGCTGGTAGCCGCTTTGATGACCCCGTTTTTGACTGCCGCATTTGCCGCGACATGATTCGCGCGCGCCGCGTCTCCGGTGTTGTAATTTTCGCTATACTGACGCACGTCTTCAGCGTCTATCGCCTTGGCGTCATTGTCGTTTTCGGTCACCTTGTCTGTGCTCATCATTCCTCCGTTTTCGTATGTTCATATTCTATCGTGACGTTTCTTCGGTCGGGAAAGTGTATGAAGATACATAGCAATAGCATTTCGCGGTCACACCTTAGACTGGGGTTATTGACGAAATGCCAAGGAAGGTGCAAATAATGAAATATAGCGAACTCGGGACGTCGGGTGTGAAGGCCTCTCGCGTGGCCCTCGGCGCGATGCGAATGAATTCCAAGAGTGCCGATGAAGCGCGTGAAATCGTGGGTACGGTGTTGGACGGCGGTGTGAACTTCTTCGATACGGCCGATTGCTATACTGCCGGAGAGAGCAGCCGTCGGCTTGGACAGGCTCTTAAGGACGTGGGCGTGGACCGCGGCTCGATCTATGTTCAGACGAAATTCGGCATTTACCGCGATCCGAAGAGCGACGACATCACCCGCTACAACTTCTCGAAGGATCATCTTCTCGCCGCGCTCGACAGCGAACTGAAGAACCTGCAGACCGATTACGTCGATTTCGTACTCCTGCACCGCCCCGATACGCTCGTCGAGCTCGACGAGTTGGCGGAAACGTTCAACGAGCTGCAATCCAGTGGCAAGGTGCGTCATTTCGGCGTCAGCAATGTGAACCCGATGCAAGTTGAAATGTTGCAAAGCGCTCTGGACCAGAAACTGGAGGTCAACCAGCTGCAATTCGGCTTGGGACACACCGGCATGGTGCAGCAGGAGATTCACGTCAATATGCAGGATGCGCCGAGCATCGACCACGACGGCGGATTGATCAGCTATTCCCGCCTCAGGAAAATGACCATTCAGGCGTGGAGCCCCTTCCAGACCGGCTTCTTTGAGGGGGTCTTTATCGACAACCCGAAGTTCCACGAGCTCAACGAGGCGCTGCAGCGCGTCGCCGATGCGCATGGGGTGACCAAGAACGCCATCGCTGTGGCATGGATTCTGAGGCACCCTGCCAAGATGCAGGTGCTGCTGGGGTCGATGAACCCGAGCCGTCTGAAGGAGATGATGGCTGGAGCCGATGTGGAAATCACCGCCCAAGAGTGGTACGACCTCTACGTCGCCGCCGGCAACGATCTGCCGTAAAGCGCTGATTTCTATATATTCATGCGGGTAAACGGCATCTGTTTTCAGCTCAGGTGCCGCTCACCCGCATTTTTGCATGCATGCGCGTCGCCAGCGCTGGTAAACGGAGGTTGGTTCGTTGTTGAATGAGGTTTACCCGCACGACTTTGTGCTATTGGCGATTTCCGTCGTGGTGCTGCCGGTAAGCGGACTTTGGTTGCTGTGTATGTGCGGTTTCCCAGCGTTAATGCGTCGGCTTCGCATTTTGCTGCTGATAGACGGTATCTGGTTGTTGGTTATATGCAGTTTTCCGGCGGCAAAGTGCATACGTGCGCGTTTGCTTGTTGGACAATTATGGTTCTGGGGTCGTTCGGCCCGCTGTAATCCCGCGTTGCTAGGGTAGGGGCGTGCACTACTTCACCCCGAAACGTTGCGCCAGCTCGCGCAAGATCATCTATCACGATAAGGCCCAGGCCGAGGCTGCTGCTCGGCAGGCCTTCATCGAGCGTGACGCCGAGCTGTGGGTCTATCGGTGTGAATATTGCGGTGGCTGGCACTTAACCCATCACGATCCCAAAGAGGAACAGTTTCTGCGCGGCATCAGTGCCCAAGCCGCTGTCCAACGCGGCAAACCGCGTTCTCGTAAGCGCGGTTTCAAGCCGCGACGTCGGTAATTCGGCAGCTAGGCCAACATGCAAAAATCCGTATCGAAACCCATGGATATGAGAGCTTCGATACGGATTTTGTTGTGTTCGCGTTAGCGGCAATTTCAGTGGTCGAGACGGAAGCCCTGCTTTTCGGCAGCCGGTTTGACAGCGCGGCTGAAGACGCCGGTGTCGACGGCGTTCTTGGTGATCTGGTCGCTGAAGGCGTCGACGGGGCGCGAGGTGTTGCGCAGATCGTAATACTGATGGACAGTGTCATCGAACTCATCGAGGTCATGCATCAGATTGGTGTCATCGGCGGGGTAGCGGTCGGTGAAGAACTGTGTGGAGCGTTCCATACGCGGCTTCAGCGCCGGCGACTGGTCGGGCTTGCCGAGCGCAAGGCCAAGCACAGGGTAGGTGAATTCCGGCAGATGCAGCAGCTCGATCAGCTTGCTCGGCTCGTTGAGTACGGATCCAAGAATCACGCAACCCAGATCAAGCGAATAGGCGGCGGTCTCCATGGCGTGCAGCGCGAGCACGGCGTCGTTTTGCGCCTGAGAGAAACGATAACTGGAATTGAGCGTGAATTCGGCGGAATGGATATTGACGCCCTTGCGTTCGGCGATGGCGGCGTTTCGGTGCTCGTCGGCGACGAAGATATAAAGCAGCGGCGCTTCGGCCACGTAGCTCTGGTGGCAAATCTCGGCGATGTTGTCCTTGATATCTTGGTCCTCCACGCGCACGGCCGACCAGTCCTGCAAATACTGGCTTGAGGCGGCGTGCTGCGCCACGGTTTCCAAAGTGGCGACGGTCTGCTCGTCGATGTCCTCCGCCTTGAACTTGCGGATCGAGCGCCGGTTCAATAGGGTTTCGATGGTCTGGTTGCTACGAAGGTTATTCTGTGATTCGGTCATAGCCATATTCTTTCAGATATTGATGAATCAGGTCATCGATTTTCAGCTCTGGGTAACGCGACGGATGTGAGATTGATATCTATTTTGCGGCCGTATCTTTGCTGGTGTATTTGTGACATTTTACTTGTTTGCAAGGCGGTTCTAAGTAAAAAGCGACAAATAGAGGTCGTAAATGTGACTTTTTGCTTAGATGTCGGCAGCAAGCAAGTAAAAAGTCACAAATAGCTGACGATAACCTATCTCATTCGCGGAGATTGGCGTTTTGTTCGCAGTCGGCATGTAAGTGCTGCGAAAAATCGTGCACACTCGACCGTCTTCGGGGGGGCTTGCTGACGGCTGTAGCCACCGCGCAAAGGAGCCGGGCTGAGCGGCAACGATATCGGTGAAAGGCGAAACTGGCTTGACGATTTCGACGGCTTTTGGCTATTTTCCGCTTCGGCGGTTCTGACGGCGGGTGACCAGGGCGTTCGAGCCGCGTGTGCCCAGCGTGGAAATCACGGAGCCGAATGCTGCCGAGGCCGCAGCGAAAATGACGCTGGCGATGAAACCTTGTTGTTGTGCGTCTTCTGCGCTGTCTCCACCGGCAGGCGCATGGCGGTTGGTGACCTGGTTGTCCCAGATGGTTTTGAATATCTTGCCAGCCAGCGCCCCCAGTACGGTCGGCAATACGACTTTGACAATCTTGTCGCCCAAGGTGTCGGGGTCTTGCAAACGATGTTGGCGCATGGTTTCTACTTTCTTGTCGACGCGATGGAGGCTTTCAACGATGTGGTCGGCTGTGGAGGAGGACGATGAGGGCGAAGGCGTAGGCGACGAAGGTGACGGTGCAGATGTTTGCGGCGTTGACGATGAGGATGATGCCGAAACTGAGATGGTGGACGCAGACGGTTGCAGCGCCGATTTCGGTGCCGAGGGTCCGGAAGCCGAAGGTTCATGACCTGTGGAACCGGCTTCGGGAGATACGGAAGGCATAAAAGAATCCCATGCGGGTGTGCTTGGAGCCTTCGTGGCTTCCTTCACTGCGGTTTTGCTGTGTCTTGCGTGCATCTTTCCATAATAGACGCGGCACTGTCCCTGATGTTCAACGAGCTCAATGGGTTGAGGATTTTGTCGATTCGCTTGTTGGCCCATTTGACTTTTGGGTTTTGCCGGTTCCGCTGGGTAGCAGGTAAATCCCGATGACGGACGGCGGTGTTGTTGCGATGGCGTCAACGAAAATTATGCATTACAAATTATGGGTGGGGTGATTAGCGGATTATGCCCAATTGATTTTGCGCGTCTTGACGGCCTGCGTTAGAGTGACGTTATGACTGATTATCTTACTTCGGGCGAAGGGGCCTCGAAACCCGGCTACTTGGTGTTGCTGCGTCATGGCCAGACGGCATGGAGCGTTAGCGGGCAATACACCGGACGTACGGATGTGCCGCTGAACGAAGAAGGCCGCCGCCAGGCGTTGGAAGGCGGAAAACGATTGCGTGGGGCGTTCCCGGACGGTTTTGGGCGTGGGCACATTTTTTCCAGTCCGTTGCGTCGTGCCCGCGAGACCGCGCAATTGGCCGGTTATTCCGATTTTGAGACCCTTGACGACTTGATGGAATGGGATTACGGCCCCGCCGAAGGCCGAAGGCGTGAGGAGGTCGGTGCCGTGCTGGGGCACGATTGGTGCGTTTGGGATGAAGGCCCCGAGGTGTTGCCGGCACGGATGCAAGGTGATTGGGTCTGCACTCTGCCCGACAGCGGAAAAGTCGACGTTCACAGTGGTGCTGGCGAAACGGTGGATGAGGCGGCCGCCCGCGCTCGACGAGTCATCGGAAAAGTGACGCCGTTGATGCTTGCCGGCCACAATGTCCTGCTCGTGGCGCATGCCCATATTCTGCGTATCGTCACCACGCAATGGCTGCGTGCCGACCCGCATTCAGGCCGTTTCCTGCGTCTCGACACCGCCCATCACTCGGTGCTCGGATACTACAAAGACGACCCCGTCATCATCCACTGGAACATTTGAAAGATGACGGCAAAGAGCGGCGATCCTCTTGTCGCCGCCGCTGTAGCCGATCAGAAGACGAATAAGCAGCAAGTGAGCTGGGGCTTCAACATGGTACCGCCTCATGCTATTTCGTAGCATTTATGGTTGAGTGCTGATAGGATGAAGAACAGCATTTTTACGGAAGATTGTGCACCGACGTTGTCTGCACAAAACCTGTCGGGTATGAGGAGAAGATAAGCAATGGTCACCATGCAGGATGTGGCGGATGCGGCAGGGGTCTCAAAGGCGACGGTTTCGTATGTAGTATCTGGCAGCCCCCTGATTTCCGAGAAAACCGCAAGCAGGGTACGCGCGGAAATGGAAAAGCTCGGGTACTCCATTAATCATGCCGCGCGTGTGCTTTCGACCTCGAAGACCGGGGCGATCGGGGTGTTGTCTTCGGCCGAGCAAAACGCGTCATTCTCTCTTTCCCTAAGCGCCTATCTGTATGGCATCGCTCGTGCCGCAGGCGATATGGGCTACGACACCATGCTTCTTGCGGGTGCTGATGGCGCGAGCGCTTTGAAATCCGCGGCGCTCACCAAGCGCATAGACGGTGCCATCATCCTCGACGTTCGCAACGGCGATTCGCGGATTCGCGCAGCCGTCCAATCCGGGTTGCCTACAGTCCTGCTCGGTGATCCGGAGGATTCGATGGGCCTTGATTCGGTGGACGCGGATTTTGAGGAAATCAGCAGTACTCTGGTCAATTACCTGTACCGGTATGGCCATAGGGATTTGATTTTCATCGGTTGGCCGAAGATGACCTATGAAAGGCGGCTGAACTACGCAATTCGTTTCAGGTCCGCGATGGTCGAACGGGCGCAGGCGTTGGGCATGAAGATTCATTGCATCTACCCTGAAAACAGCATGGCCGATTTGTTGCGGCGATTGAAGCGTGCGGTGGAGGAATACGGCGATGCGACCGCCATACTGATTCATAACGATGCAGCCGTTATCGAGGTGTCCCAAGCTTTCTTGAGCCTCAATATCAAGATTCCCGAGGATTTCTCTGTTGTTGCCGTCATCCCCGACAAGGTGGGCGTTGGCATGCAGATTCCTTTCACCGCCATGAATCTCGACATCAACGCGATCGTCAAGCGCACCGTGGGCACGCTTGTGCACCGGATAGAGTCACCGGACGGCCCGGCTAGGCGTGTGCTGGTCGGTCAGCATCTTCTGCTGGCCGATTCCGTAAAACGCATATCGCGATAAAAGGTCCCGTGTTGGTTCGTTTTGCACGGGCCGACGGTTCGAGCCGGCTTGATAGCGCGGTCAAATGAATGGATCAATCCGGCCAAGACCGGGTGGTTGTGCGTAACCGCGATTGGTGTGAACGTTGAAGTGGACTTCCGCTTATGGGCCGGTTCCAGACCCTTAGCAGCACTTTATTCAATGAATTGAATTTTTGGGAAGCATGGTATATAATGGTTATTGAACCGATTAAATAGCTGGTTTACTTTGATTTAGAAGTGACGGAACAAAGGGGTCTGAATTGCACGTGAATCAATTTTCAATGAGTTCCGACGGACATTCTCTGTTCTGGACGGGCGGGGGCGAATATCTGCGCATTGACGCTTGGGGCCGTAACAGCGTGCGGGTCCGTGCCCGCCAAATGCATGAGCCGATCGAAAACCTGGACTGGGCGCTTCTGCCCGGGCATGAGGGTGAGTCGGCTACAGTCACGATTGACGACGACGGTTGTGCGGCGACGTTGGCCAATGGCGATATCAGCGTTCGCGCAAAGTCTCACCACAACGTTTATGAAGGCGCCGGTTACGAGCAGTTCCATTGCGAGCTGAGTTTTTATAATGCCGACGGCAAGCTTTTATTCGAAGAGAAACCGATCGGCGGGAATCTGAATCTCAAGGCCCGTGATTTTGAAGGCATCTGCGGAGGGGATTTCTCCGTGACGGCTTCCTTCGTGGCGCCGGTTGACGAGCATCTCTATGGAATGGGCGAATACCAGCAGAACGTCCTTGACCTGAAAGGCTCGACGTTCGAGCTGGCGCATCGTAATTCGCAGGCATCGATTCCGTTCGTCGTCTCTTCACAAGGCTATGGGTTTTTATGGAATAACCCTTCCATCGGCACGGCGACGTTCAGCAAGAACGAGACGGTCTGGCGTGCGCAGTCCGCGAAGCAGCTGGATTATTGGGTGACTGCCGGCGGCACCCCTGCGCAGATAGAGCGGCAATATGCCGATGCCACCGGTTACGCCCCGGTCATGCCGGAGTGGGGTCTGGGCTTCTGGCAATCGAAACTGCGCTATTGGAATCAGCAGCAGGTGCTGGATGTCGCCCATGAATTCAAGCGTAAAGGCATTCCGCTCGACCTGATCGTCATCGATTTCTTCCATTGGCCCCACATGGGGGATTTCCGCTTCGAAACCGAGTTCTGGCCCGATCCCAAGGCGATGTGCGACGAGTTGCACAGCATGGGTATCAAGGTCATGGTTTCGGTATGGCCGCAAGTGGCTTTGGACTCCGAAAATTATCTGCAGATGAAGGCCGAGAATCTTTTGGTCGGTACGGATACCGGCGAAGATATCGGTATGATGTTCGAAGGCCCTAGCCAGTTCTTCGATCCCACCAACCCTACCGCACGTGATTTCGTATGGGATACATGCAAACGTAACTATACCGATTATGGCATTGATGCTTTTTGGCTTGATGAGGCCGAACCGGAATATGGTACGTACGATGTCAAGAACTACCGTTATTACGCCGGTGCGGGCCAGCAGGTCGGCAACATCTATCCGGTCGATTACAACAGGTGTTTCTACGAAGGTCAGGTCGCGCAGGGCCGGCAAAACGACGTGGTCAATCTTACGCGTTGCGCATGGGCGGGTTCCCAGCGTTATGGCACCTTGGTCTGGTCGGGGGATGTCGGATCCACTTTTAACGACCTCAAGGCCCAAATCACCTGTGCCATCCACATGGGTATGGCCGGAATTCCTTGGTTCACCACCGATATGGGCGGCTTCCATGACGGCGATATCAATTCCCCGGCTTTCCGGGAACTCTTCATCCGTTGGGCTCAGTTCTCCTGCTTCTGCCCCGTGATGCGCAATCATGGAAGTCGTTCGGGCCTGCAGCCAGACGGTTCCATGAAGGAACAGGTCAGAAGCGCCGACGGAAGCCCGCGCTCGCTTTCCGGAGTCGACAACGAGCCTTGGAGCATGGGCGAACAGGTTGAGGATATAGTCGTCAAATTCATCAAGCTCCGGGAAGTGCTGCGTCCGTATACGCGTACGCTGTTCGAGACTGCCCACGAGGATGGCCAGCCCATCATCAGAGGGCTGTTCTACGAGTTCCCGGACGACGAGAAGGCGGCCGACACCGCCGACGAGTACATGTTCGGTCCTGATTTGCTGGTGGCCCCGGTGACAACGCTAAAGGCGAGGTCGCGTGAGGTCTATCTGCCTGGGGATGCTTCGGTTTCATGGACCGACTTGCGTGACGGACGGGCATATCCGGGCGGTTCCACCATCGATTCGCCGGCCCCCCTTGATTCTTTGCCGGTGTTTGCAAAGGCGGGAAAGGATTGGGGACTGTTGAAGCGGTTGTGATTGTTCGGTGCTTGTGTCGTTTTCTGTTTGGGTTTTCGCTATTCGTACGCAAAATAGGACATACGAATAAAAATTGTAGAAAGGAGCGTGAGCTACAAAAGGGTTTCAAAGAAAGGGGGAATATTCGGCGAGATCCGATGCGGCTTGTCCCTATGGATTTCCATTCATAAGGTCGTCGCCGAAGTCCGCTGGATATCCGTGTGGTAACGCTGAATATGGTTCAGCGACAATTCAGTAATCTCGATGAACGAGAGAAGGTACAAAGATGAACCGTAAAATCAAGTCGATAGCAGTGTCGTTTATCGCGGCCGCTGTATCTGTCGGAATGCTTGCGGGCTGCGGAAGCTCGAAGTCGTCTGACGACAATGGCAAAGGCAAGGTCTACTATCTCAATTTCAAGCCCGAAGTGGCGAAAGAGTGGAAGGCGTTGGCCGCCGAGTACACCAAGCAGACCGGCGTGCAGGTCACGGTCGAGACCGCGGCTTCGGACACTTACGACCAGCAGCTCAAGAGCGAGATGTCAAAGAGCGAAGCGCCCACGCTTTTCCAGATCAACGGGCCGGTGGGCTACGAGGTATGGAAGGACTATACCGCCGATCTGAAGGATACCGAGGTCTATAAGCAGCTTCAGGATCCGAGTATGGCGATCAAGGATGGCTCGAAGGTTGCCGCCGTGCCGTACGTCACAGAAAGCTATGGCATCATCTATAACAAGAACATTCTCGACAAGTATTTCGCGATGAGTGGTGCAAAGGTCAAGTCCATCAAGGATGTCAATTCCTTTGCCTCGTTGAAGACCCTCAGCGATGATCTCCAGGCGCACAAGTCCGATCTGGGCATCAAGGGTGCCTTTACTTCAGCCGGTTTCGATTCCAGCTCCGACTGGCGTTTCAAGACCCAGCTCGCCAATATCCCTCTGTATTACGAATTCCAGAAGGATCATATCACCAAGCAGCCCAAGACGGTGAAGGGCACGTATCTGCCGCAGTTCAAGGATATCTTCGATCTGTATCTGAAGGATTCCACGACCGAACCGTCGCAGCTGAGCTCGAAGACCGGTGATGACGCCAATTCCGAGTTTGCGCTCGGTGAGGCTCCTCTCTATCAGAACGGCACTTGGGCCTGGTCCGATTTGCAGAAGGCCGGAGTCAAGGCTGATCAGATCGGCATGCTGCCTATTTATATTGGCGCCCCTGGTGAAAAGGATCAGGGCTTGACCACAGGTTCGGAAAATTATTGGTGCGTCAATGCCAAGGCTTCTTCGGCCGATCAAAAGGCGACCGAAGCGTTCCTGAAATGGGTGATTACCTCGAAGGACGGCAAGCAGGGCATCAGCAAGACGATGGGCTTCAACACCCCGTTCAAGTCCTTCAGCGACGTCAAGGCCGATAACCCGCTTATCGAGGCTGCAACCGAAAACCGCAAGGAAGGAAAGAAGCAGGTGGATTGGGACTACACCATGATGCCTTCCGAGCAGTGGAAGAACGATTTGGGCAACGCATTGCTCGAATATGCCCAGGGCACCGGAAAGTGGGATCAGGTCAAGACCAATTTCGTTGACGGTTGGGCCAAGGAATATCAGGCGGCTCACTCCAAGTAAATGATTTGGTGATGGGATGATGCGAGGTGTTTGAAATGGTGTTTGCGGTTTTAAGCACCTCGCATCACACAATGAAATGTCTCGAGACGTAATTTTGGATTCTAGGCGCTTGTAATCGGATGTAACAGTTATGGGAGAACGTTTTCATTTTTTGTTTCTTTTTTTGACATACCGGTTCTATGCCCTATGTTTCGTTATTTTCAGGATTTTCCTAATTCTGACATTCTGATTTTAAAATGAGCTTGACTTGACAGCTGAAATATGCTAATGTAAGCGTTTACTGGTTTGATATGTTATCACGGACGCACATATTAGATGCAGCAATATCAAAAAATTGAATCCGTTTGCAATTTTGCATGCGCACTCGAGGAGGAGAAAGTGGGCGTGAAATGATTTCAATGGCTGGAAAAACGATTCGCAGGTGGTGGGCGTTATTCGCATTGCCTACGTTTGCGGCTTTTGTTATTGGCTTTGTGATTCCGTTCGTGATGGGCATCTATTTGAGCTTCTGCAAGTTCAGCACGGTGACCGATTCGCAATTCATCGGATTGGCGAATTATTCGGCGGCAATCAAAGACCCTGAATTCTGGCACGCGCTGTGGTATACAGTGGCGTTCACCATCGTAACGGTGCTGATTATCAACATCTGCGCTTTCGCAGTGGCGTATATGCTGACCAAGGCGATCAAGGGCTCGACGATTTTCCGTTCGGTGTTCTTCATGCCGAACCTTATCGGCGGCATTATCCTGGGCTATATCTGGCTGCTGCTTTTGAACGGCATCCTGGCTCATTGGAGCAAGTCGATCACCTATTCAGGAACATATGGTTTCTGGGGTATGGTTGCCTTGTACTGCTGGCAGCAGATAGGTTACATGATGATTATCTACATCTCCGGTCTGCAGTCTCTGCCCGGTGATGTCATCGAGGCGGCGGCGGTCGACGGTGCAAATTCCCGGCAGACCCTGTTCCGGGTTACGATTCCGCTGATGATGCCTTCGATCACCGTCTGCACATTCCTGACGATGACCAATGGCTTCAAGATGTTCGATCAGAACTTGGCGTTGACTAATGGCGCACCTTCGAATACATCTGAAATGCTGGCGCTCAACATCTACCGTACGTTCTACGGACGTGCAGGGTTTGAAGGCGTCGGCCAGGCCAAGGCAGTGGTGTTCTTCATCATCGTCGCGATTCTGGCGATTATCCAGAACAAGTTGACCACGAGCAAGGAGGTAGAGGCATGAGCGACAAGGTAAAGCATTCTGGTCTGTGGACGCTGTTCTTCACGATAGTGAGCTTGATCTGGATCTTCCCGATCGTGCTCGTCGTTATCAACTCCTTCAAGCAGAAGGCGTATATTTCGCGTAATGCGTTCTCGATTCCTCGCGGCAACGAGTTCGTAGGTCTGGAAAACTACCGGAGGGGTGTCGAGCAGACTGACCTGTTCGCAAGCTTCGGGTGGACCGTCGTTGTCACTGTCGGTTCGGTTCTGCTGATCCTGGTGTGCACTTCGATGTGCGCATGGTGGATTGTGCGAGTCAATAACTGGGCGGCGAAGGCGCTGTACGCGCTCTTCCTGTTCAACATGATCGTGCCTTTCCAGATGGTCATGTTCACGCTTTCCAAGTTGGCCGATATGTTGGATCTCAACACTCCTTGGGGTCTGTGGATTATTTACCTTGGCTTCGGCGCGGGCTTGGCAGTATTCATGTTTACCGGCGTCATCAAGGGAATCCCGCAGGAGCTTGAAGAGTCCGCCATGATCGATGGTGCTTCGGTTCCTGGAATCTTCTTCCGTATCGTGGTGCCGATTATGCGCCCCTCGATCATTTCGGTTGCGATTCTTGAAGCCATGTGGATTTGGAACGACTTCCTGCTTCCGTATCTGACACTGGATATGCGCAAGTACAAGACCATGTCGATCGCCATTCAGTACCTCAAGGGTGGCTATGGTTCGGTTGATATGGGCGCGATGATGGGCTGCCTGGTGCTGGCCATCATCCCAATCATCATCTTCTACCTCTTCTGCCAGAAGTACATTATTAAAGGTGTAATGGCTGGAGCGGTAAAGGGCTAAAAGCCCTTTACAAACAACAGCCCAGTGGGCTGTTGTTTAGCTCCAGCCTGAGTGAGGCCGAAGGCCGAACGAAGGTAGTATTGAGTGAAACCCGCCCGAAAGGGCGGGTTTCTCCATAATTGCAGGGCCGAAGGCGGAGCGGTGAGAGTTAGAGGCCTTTTACGAGTAGTAGGACCTTGGATGGTGGCGGTCCTGTGGTTTGTTGTTTAGTTCTGGCCGAGGCCGAAAGGCCAAGCGAAGGTAATATTGAGTGAAACCCGCCCGTAAGGGCGGGTTTCTTCGTAATTGTAGGGCTGGAGGCGGAGCGGTGAAGGGTTGAGTTGTTAGTCACTAGCAGTGCTGTGGCTGTTGCTCGGTTCCGGCTGATGAGAGGCCGCAAGGCCGAGCGAAGACTGCATTGAGTCAATTTCCATCTGTAAAGGTGGGGTCTTCTGTAATTGCAGTACCGAAGGCGAGACAGCAAGAAGGGTTGATCAGATTTTAAAACTTATAAGAAGAAGGGCCACCCACGTATAGCGGGTGGCCCTTCTTGTGTTGTTTGCCTTATACGGTTCGCAGCAATTGCTCGGATACCGCGCGAATCACGGTGTCGGGCAGCTGTAAGTCGCCAGGGGCTTCTTGCAATGCGTGCAAAGCGGTCAGGCCGTCCTTGCCGTATTGGCGAATGGCATCGTAGGCCTTTTCTTTGGCCAGATAGTTGATCTGTGCGTCGTAAAGCACTTTCATCGCGTCTTCGACCGTGTTTTCCTCGCAAGGTCGAAGTGGCGAATCCAAGTCGATGCTTACGTCCGAATCCCGCGCGATACCCCGTAGCGCGACGGAAAGGCTTTGGCTCTTGTCATCATACCTGCATTCTGCAGTCTGGTATTTTTTGCCATCTACCGATATAATCGGTGCCGCGTCATCTTTGGCGATTCCGCGGAAAACAACGGTCCAGTCTCTTGTCGCAGGCAAGCAAGATGTATTACCTTGTGGCCGGCCGATGGTGAAGCGGGCGTTGCCCCCATTGCCGTTTCCGACGTTCAGCCTCAGAGCCGTCGTCGCGCGTACGCTGCCGTTGGTATGCACGCCGTCGTCTTCAATGAGATCAAATCGACCATCATCACCCGGAAAGACCACAATCTCCAAGTGCTTCGGATTCTTTACATTGTTGACCGGTCCGTTGGTTTCGTCCAAAGTCTGCATCGGCACGATGGCCCCGGCCTTTGCAAAGACAGGAATATCGGCAAGATCGCGCCAGAGTTCGAAGTTTCTTCCGGCTGGTGCGGGCGCATCGTAACGCTTGCCGGTGAAGAAGTCGAACCATTGTCCCTGAGGGAGCCACGCTCTGGCAGACCCTTTCTGCACTTCACGTGCCTGAGGGGTGACGATGGGGGCCACCACCAGTTGCGAGCCGAACCTGAACTCATCGTCAACGCGGTAAGCGTCATCGATTTCAGGACTCTGCCAATACATCGGCTCGACGAGGGGCCGACCGTCAACGTGTGCCCGCCAATTCATGCTATAAAGATAGGGAATGAGTTGTTGGCGCAAACGCAGCGCTTCGGTCATCGCAAGCCTGGTCTCAGTATGGAAGTTCCAGGGTTCCTTGCCGTTGAACGGGGAGTCCGTGGAGTGCAGTCGGTTGATCGGGCTGAAGGTGCCGAGCTGGTACCAGCGCGCTTCCAGTTCTTCGTCTCGGTAGCCGAACATGTGCCCGCCGATGTCGTGGCTCCACCAGCCGTAGCCGATGTTGCTTGCGGTGGCAGTGAAATATGGTTGGAATTGCAGAGATTTCCAGGAGACGACGGTATCGCCGGAGAACCCGACGGGGTAGCGGTGCGAGCCAGGGCCTGCATACCTTGAGAAGGTGATCGGCCAGCGGCCATCACGTCCGGAATCAAGATAGTGCAGGTGGTTGAGGATCCACAGGGGGTCGAGCCCCTTTTGCCGGGTCACGCCTCCCTGTTGCCAATCGATCCACCAGAAGCTGACACCTTCGTCTTCAAGGTGATGGTGAAGGTTGAAATAGGTCTGCATGAATTTCGGGCTGGAAGGATCGAAGACGATCGGCTCCTCGCTTTTGGAGTCGACGCCCATCTTCCTGGCTATTTCGGGGTAGCAGTCCTCGAAGGCCCTGATGCCATCGCGCGGATGGATGTTCAGCGTCACTTTCATCCCGTTTTGGTGCAGTTCGTCCATGAATTTTTCCGGATTGGGGAAGAGTTTGCGGTTCCATGTATAGCCGGTCCAACCGGAACCGTATTTGGGATCGATGTCGTCGACGCGGTGCCAGTCCATGTCGATGACCGCGGTGTTGAACGGTATCCCCTCCTTTTCGAAGCGCTGCATGAGGTCCAGATATTCATCGCTGCTGTATTTGTGGTACCGGCTCCACCAGTTGCCGAACGCGAAACGGGGAAGCAACGGTGTCTGCCCGGTAAGGCGATAAAAGTCTTGTATCGCTTCGATATAGCGGTGTCCGTACGCGAAGATGTAAAGGTCGATGCCCTTGTGATTTCTGGGTTCGACCCACATGCCGAAGGGGTTCGCCTGCCCTTGCACCGAGTCGGTCTCCACCAATTCGTTCGACGAGGAATCGTCGAGGAGTGCCCATCCGTTCCTGGAGATGATGCCTTGTCCCAGCGGTATCTCGCCGTCTGCCTTGTCGAGGGTCCGGGCGGTTCCCTTGAGGTTCCCGACAGGTTCGGCGCCGAAGTTCCAGGTGTTCCTTTGGCTGTCCCGCAATCCTTTGACCACCACGCTCAGTCCCTCTTTGCTGAACGGTTGCATGTCGTAAGTCAGCCTCAAATGGGGAGTTTCGACAATCAGTTCATCGTCTTTGATCCTCTTGGTGAATTCCGGTTTTGTATCCCAATTCCGGCATGTTACGGTCTGCGTGGCACGGTCTTCGAAAAAGCCGTCATCCTGCCATTCGAGACGAATCAGTGATTCCGTAATGACCCCGATGCGCCAATTGTCGCCGGCGATAGTAGTCGCCGGGTCCAGCGCTGGTCGAGTGGTCAATTTGGGGAAGGATGGCATCTTTGTTCTCCTTTGTGGTGCAATTCCTTGAACTCTTGTCGTATTAAGTTTAGTCAAGGGCCCTAATCTATTTCGCTGTTTCAAACGGCAAAAAGAACAGCCCGTAAGCTCTCGAAATGAAGGCTTAAAGGCTGTTCTTTCAGCATTCTGGATTGATGTTAATCCTCGAACTTTGTGGCTTTGGGCAGCATGCCGGTGGCCTTCTGGTTATCGGCCCATTCGCTCTTCCAAACGTTCAAGTATGTACTCTTGACGTTGTCCCAGCCCTTGGTGCCTTGGGTGTATTCCACCAAGGCGTTGCCGATGCCGTCTTCCCACTGCATGCCAGGAATCGCGAAGCTGCGTAGCGGCTTCTTGCCCTTGGTCTCCCATTGGCGGGCTGCGGTGGTGATTGGGTTGTCCGGCTGATACTTGGCATTGTCGAAGCCCTTGAAGGGGACGGAGAAGCCCATTTCCTTGGAGAGGACCGACTTGCCCTGATCGCTGTTGACCATCCACTTGATGAAGTCGAGGGTCGCCTTGCGGTCAGCTGCGTTGATGTTCTTGTTGACGGCCCAAGCCGCATCATAGATGGATGGCGGTGCGTATGCTTCTTCGCCCTTGATGCCGGTGAAGTAGGAGGGCAGCATACCGATATCGCTGTCTGCCACCTTGTTCTTGCGGATGTTGGTGTAGGACCAGACACCGTTGGTGTAGAAGGCTACCTCGCCGAGCGCGAATTCGCCGGCGATGTCATCGGACGTCTTGGAGCTCAGCATCGTTGCCGGTGTCGGGCTGTTCTGCACCTGCAGGTCGATCATGTTCTTGTAGTTGTCGAGATAGGTGCCCTTGAGTTCCGGCTTGAACGTGGTGTTCGAGTCCTTGTACTCGAAGAACAGCGGGATTCTCGAAAGATGTGCGGTGAAGCGGTATTGCGCTGAAGCGTCCAGGCCCGGGGTCGCGAACGCTCCCTTGATGCCCAAATCGCCCTTATGGGACTGGATATCTTTCACGACCTTCGTGAAGACGTCCCAATTCTTGATATCGGCATCGCTCTTGATCACGGCATAAGGCTTCGAGCAATAGTCCTTGATGATTTTCTTGTTGTAGATGATGCCGTACCATTCGGCTGCATACGGCAGCGTGTAGGCGTTTTTGCCGTCGCGATAGGCGTTGGTCTTTCCGGCGTCATTGAGCAGTGAGAAGACTTCGGTGTCTTGCAAAGGCGCCATGTGGCTCTTGTATTTGGTGAAATCGTCGTAGCCGCTGATGCTGAACATGGTCGGCGGTTCCGATTTTGCCAGCTCGGAAGCCATCGTCTCGTCCATTTCCTCTGCGGAAGACGTGCTGATTTGTACTTCGACACCTGTTTTTTCGGTGTACTTCTTGGCAAGAGCCTTGAACTGGTCGGCGACTTCGGTTTTGCCGTTCAGGAAGTAAACGTGGCCTTTGCTCGAATCAGTTTTGGATTTCCCGCCGCAGCCGGCCAAGCCGGTGGCGATAAGGGCAACGCTCAATACCGTGACTGTTGCCTTTTTTGAGAAATTCATAATGATTTC
Organism: Bifidobacterium sp. ESL0784; assembly: GCF_029433295.1. Lineage (GTDB taxonomy): Bacteria > Actinomycetota > Actinomycetes > Actinomycetales > Bifidobacteriaceae > Bifidobacterium. The sequence continues at coordinate 434,998 of NZ_JAQTHV010000002.1, read as the reverse complement.
CTCCTTCTGTTTCTTCGATTATGCATAGTCGAAATGCAACTTGGGATAGTGATTATCTCGTTTGCCTTCTTTGCTGCTGTGCAAACTCCTCTTCGGTGAGTCATGGAGCACGATTTGTGGCCCAAGAAAAGTCTCAACAAAAAGTTGAAGCTTCTAAATTAAATATAGCACTATTAGTCAATTCATGTGACTATTTTAGTAATTTTTCTTTGATTTCCGGTTTGATCATGGTCGGCAATGCCCTCAGGGCCTGTGATTGCAAGTCATGGGCATGGTTAGACTGTAAGCTGATTGTTCTACGACTGTACTTTTCCACATTCCAAGGGAGGGCCCGATGTCGAGAGAAAAAGATCAGCAGGCTCAAAGCGATGGCCAAGAAATCAATGGCGATGAGCGTGAAATGATACTCGCCGCATTGATGCAATTGGTCGATCCGCTCTCCCGTATTCTTCCTGATTCCGAAGTCGTGCTTCATGATTTGCGCAAGATGCCGAACACCATCGTCGCCATAGCGAATTCCCTGACCGGTAGGGGAGTGGGCGACCCGGCAACGGATCTCTTGCTCGCTGAAGCCGCGCAGGGCGACGTACGCACAAAGGTCTCCTATCGCACGACCTTGCCGGATGGGCGTGACTTGCAATCCACCACCATCGCGATTAAAGACCGCAATATGAAGACTTTTGCAGCCCTTTGCATCAACAGTGATGTCTATATCTGGCAAAAACTCTCGAGTATCTCCAGTCTGATGCTTGGCCAGACGGTCAAAGGGGAGCGGCCGGCCGAAGAGAATTTCGCGAAAAGTGTCGACGAACTCGGCAACCTGATTATCGATGGGGCGATTGCCAAGCAGGGGATCCCGGTCGAGCTCATGCAAAAGGAGCACAAGATGAAAGTCGTTCAGGACGCCAAGAACGGCGGTGTTTTCCTGCTCCGGGATGCCGCCGATACCATGGCCCAAAAGCTCGGTGTTTCAAGGTTTACCGTCTATAACTACCTCAAGGAACTGGACGCGGATTCAAGCGGGGAGAACGCCGGAACGTCTGAATCCGCATGATGTGCAGCCCAAAATGGATGTAGGGAAACGGCTTGGCAAAAAGTACGGGCGAGCTGAATCCGTATGCATCTTGCCCGTATTCTTTTCTGATTGGCGAAATATGAGGCAATCAGCGCCAATGTCTTTTTTATCGGAAAGGCCACCTGTAGTTGTCGGCAGGTGGCCTTTCCGATAGGTTCTGAGTCGGTTTACTTGGTTGCCAACAGCCAGACGGAGGCATCCTGAAGAAGCTTGCCGTCGGCATCCAGATCAGCCGAAGCCATCAGCTGCGTGGCGTTGGCGGGCAATGCGACAGGCGCTGCCCCGAAATTCGTGATGTTGACGAAGCTGTGCCCGTCGGCATCCGCGGCAGGACGAGAGTAAGCGATGACGTCATGTCCCATATCGAGCATGTCGATGGAATCGTGGTCGCCGGTAGCGGTGAGCAATTGTGCACGGTTCTTCAGCAGCTTGCTGTAGAAGTTCAGCATGGAATCTGGATCGGTGGCTTCCTTGTCGGCCGCGAAGTCCTTGAACCACAGTGGCTGTGGCAGGTGCGGGTCGGCGCTCGCGGAACCGTCCTGGCGGGTGGCCGGCGAGAAGCCGAATGAGGCGCCTTCACCGAAGTCCTTGTCCCAGCTGGCTGGTCTTGGCTCGTCGCTGGCAGTCCAAGGCAGCGGCACACGGCACCCGTCGCGTCCCTTTTCGGTGAAGTTGCGCAGCGTGCGGAACGGGGTGGGGTCTTCCAAGCGGTCCCAAGGGATATTCGGCACCTCGAATAGGCCAAGTTCCTCGCCTTGGTAGATGTAGACCGAACCGGGCAAGCCGAATTCCAGCATCGCTGCGGCGCGGGCGCGGCGTGTGCCGAGTTCGCGGTTCTCGATGTAGGTGGTGCCGTTGCGCAAAATCCAATCGGTGGCGATCTGATGCTGGGTATGCGCCTTGACCTGCGGCAGGCCGTAGCGCGAGGCGTTACGGGGAATGTCGTGGTTGCTCATCACCCATGTCGAAGTGGATCCCCCGCTTTCCTTGGCACTTTGAAGGCCCTCGGTGACGGCGGTGCGCATTTCGTCGACATCCCAGTTGGCCTTGGCGAATTCGAAGTTGAAGACCTGGCCGAGCTCGTCCGGCGAAGCATAGAGATGTTGATGGTCGGGGCGCACCCAGGCCTCGGCGACGGCGAAACGTGGCGGATTGTACTCGTTGAAGACCTGACGCCACTCCTTGTAGATGTCGTGGACTTCGGGACGGTCCCACATCGGGTTCAACCCGTCATGGTTCGTCTGGTCCTGGACGGTGTACTCGCGGCCGAGTTCCTCCAACGATTTGCTGTCGAAGTCCTTGGCCAGCCCGTGGGCCACGTCGATGCGGAAGCCGTCGGTGCCGTGGTCGCTCCAGAAGCGGAAGGTCTTCTTGAACTCTTCGTGGATGTCCGGATTCTTCCAATTGACGTCGGGCTGTTCCTTCGCAAAGATGTGGAAATACCATTGTCCGTCATTCACACGTTCCCATGCTGGTCCGCCGAACAGGGACTGCCAGTCGTTGGGCGGCAGTTCGCCGTTCTTGCCGCGACCTTCGCGGAAGACATAGCGATCGCGGGCGGCCGATCCGCGTCCCGCCTTGAGTGCTTCCTTAAAGAAGCGGTGCTTGTCGGAGGTGTGGTTGGGCACGATGTCGACGATGACCTTGATGCCTGCCTTATGGGCCGCCTCGACCATCTTGTCGAAATCGTCCATGGTGCCTAGGCGCGGGTCGACGTTGCGGTAGTCGATGACGTCGTAACCGCCGTCGGCCAATTCGGAAGGATAGAACGGGGAAAGCCAGATCGCATCAATGCCGAGCGAGGTCAGATAATCCATTTTCTCGGTAATACCGGCGATGTCACCGATGCCGTCGCCGTTGACATCCTTGAAGCTGCGGGGATAGATCTGATAAACGACGGCTTGTTTCCACCAGTCATCTCGAGTATTGTTGAGAGTCATTGATGTCCTTCCTTGGAGAGTGCAGTACTGCCTTATTCATAAGTACCATGACAACGTTATCAAATCTATCATAATCCCAGGAGTGAAACAAGATATCTGGGCATGTCTGCTAAAGGAACGCAAACAATAGAAAATGTTTTCATTGCACATGATGGCGTATGCTGTTGTATGGAGTTCACGATCGATCACATTTGATACTTAAAGATAAAGGCGGAATATGAAGTGGCTTTCACCTGATTCAGGGTTCATGCGGGGGCTGTCGGATCTTACCGATGCCGTTTGGATCAACATCCTGATGCTGGTTACCTCCATTCCCATCATTACCATCGGTGCGGCTTTGACCGCCGGCCATGATGCGTCGAGGCGCTCGCTTATCGGTGAGGGGCACGTCACCTCGAACTATTTCAAGGCCTTCAAATCAAATTTCAAGGCCTCGACCATACTCTGGTTGCTCTTCGGCACCACCGGCGCGGCGATTGCCTGCAGTTGGGTGTTTTTGCAGATCACACCGCTGCTGATCCCGAAATTCGCGTTCACGATCGTTTGGCTGATAGGTTTTGAATGGATTTGGGGGCTTCAGGCCAGGTTCAAGAACTCCATCGGCGGCACGTTGAAAAACGCGTTTGTGTTCGGTGTCTCCTACTTCGGCACCACTCTCGCTCTGGTTGTTGTAGACGTCATTTTCGTCAGTCTTATAGTCGCATCGTGGTTCTATATGCCGCAGGGCGAGTTTCTTCTTTTCGTTTTCGGTTATGGCTCGATGATCATGATCCATATCCCGATATTGGAGCACGTTTTCAAGCGTTATCTGTAGTCTCTCGCAGTCCTGCTGGCGGCAACCGGTTTTAGACAGCTCTCGATGGATGAGTACAGTGGTTGCCTATGGGACGAGTGACGCTTCAAGATGTGGCAAAGGCAGCCGGAGTTTCAACGGCGACGGTTTCCTGGGCTGTAAACGATAATCAAAAGGTTCGTATTCCCGAAGTCACGCGTAAGAAAGTTCGTAAGGTCGCGCGCGAGTTGGGCTATCACCCCAATGCGCTCGCAAAGGGGTTGGCCCGCGGAGAGTCTTCGCTGATTGGGTTCATTAGCGACGGCGTGGCGACCACCCCGTTCGCCGGCCAGGTCATTCGCGGGGCCCAAGATGAGGCATGGCGCAACGGCAGGATTCTCCTGATCGTCGATACCGGCGGAAAGGCCTCGATCGAGCATTCGGCTTTCGAATTCATGCTTGAGCACCAGGTCGAGGGAATCATCTATTCCACATGGACCCACCGCGTGATCGTCCCTCCTTCCGAGCTTCGTCCTTCGAAAAGCGTTTTGGTGAACTGCTTCGACAAGAACCATGATTTCCAGGCCGTGGTCCCCGATGAATGCCAGGGCGGACGTGCCGCCACGCAGCTGCTGCTTGATCACGGGCATAAACGAATCGCTTTTCTGAACGATCCCCAGCCTACCCCGGCTTCATGCGGCCGCCTCGAGGGGTACCGCGATGCCCTTGAAGCTGCGGGAATTGTTTTTGATCCCTCCCTCGTCATCAACGCTCAGGCGGATCAGGAAGGCGGCTACGGCAGCGTCGACAAGCTGTTGGCCACGCATGCCACCGCTGCTTTCTGCCATAATGACCGCTTGGCGATGGGCCTCTACGACGCCTTGCGTGAGCGTGGCCTCAAGGTGCCCGAGGATATTTCATTGGTGGGCTTCGACAACCAGGAAGTGGTTTCGGCCCATCTTCATCCGGCGCTGAGCACTGTGGGGTTGCCGCAGTACGAGCTCGGCGTGTTGGGGGTTCGCGCCCTGATCGATTTGGTCGATGAGGGCAGTAATGACGGGCAGCCGGACGGTCCTTTGCTGGTCGAATGCCCGCCGGTGCTGCGTCACTCGATTGTGAGCGCTTGACACCATCAAACAGTGTGCTATTATTCAATTAATGTTTATTGCTTAAGCGATTAAACATAAGCATAGGAATGGTTGTTGTCGTATGGGATTTTGGCCGTGCAAAGTCTTGTGCGCCCGAGCCGATGCCGATGACGGCATCAAAGAAAGGTTGAAATGAAGCTGTATTATCAATTCCCGGGCACATGGTTTGGCGACTGTATGCCGTTCGGCAAGGGGGATGATTTCTTCCTCTTCCATCAGCGGGATAACCGTAATCCTGGCCCGTTCGGCGAACCTTTTGGCTGGTCGTTGGCCACGACCAAGGATTTTGTCCATTACAAGGACTGTGGCACCGCGATTCCGCGTGGAGCGGATGATGCCCAAGACCAGTTCATCTATGCGGGCAGCGTCTTTGACGGCGAAGGTCAGTACCACGCTTTCTATACCGGCTATAACCGCGATTACGAAGCGCAAGGCAAGGCGTCTCAGGTGTTGATGCATGCCGTAAGCGATGATCTCTATCACTGGACGAAAACCGAAGACAAGCTCACCTTCACACCGCAGCCGGGGTATGACCCCGACGACTGGCGTGATCCGTGGGTGATCCGCGACGATGAGCATGACCAGTATCTGCTGATTCTCGGTGCCCGTAAGATCGGCCCCAAAACCCAGCAGACCGGCCGTACCGTCAAGTTCACTTCCAAGGACCTCAAAAACTGGAAGTTCGAAGGTGATTTCTGGGCTCCTGGTCTGTTCACCATGCACGAGATGCCTGACCTGTTCAAGATGGGCGATTGGTGGTATCACATCGTCACCGAGTACAGCGACAAACATGGCATGGTCTACCGCATGGCCAAAAGCCTTGAGGGCCCGTGGATCGCGCCTGTCGATGACGCTTTCGACGGCAGCACCTACTACGCCGGACGTACGTTCGAGCTCAATGGCAAGCGCGTGCTTTTCGGCTGGGTTGGCACCAAGGAAGACAACGATGACACCAAGAACTACGAGTGGGGCGGCACGTTCGTGCCTCACGAGGTCTATCAGCGCGCCGACGGCACGTTGGGCTGCCGTCCGGTGGACACGCTGTGGGACGCGTTCAACGAGCGCGAGCCCATCGCCGATGTCGCCATCGATTCCCCGCATGAGCGCAAGGAAACGACCCTCGTGCACAATGCCGGGGATCTGTACTCCTTCGAGGCGGATGTGACGTTCGGCGAAGGCACACGTTCCTTCGGCTTGCGTCTGCACAAGAACGAGGAAGACGGCAAGTCCTACCAGTTCATCTTCAAGGTGGGCGAGAACCGCTACCTCTTCGAGGGCAGCCCGAACATGCCGTGGTTCACCAATATGAACATCGGCGTGGAACGTCCGATCCAGCTCGAAGCTGGCAAGACCTACCACATTCAGGTTGTTGTCGACGACACCATCGCCACGATCTATGTCGATGGAGTCGCGCTGAACGCCCGGATGTACCAGAAGCCTGGTGATGATCTGACTATGTTCGTCACTGATGGGTCTCTGCAAATCACCAATGCGTCTGTAGCGCGTGGAATCAAGGAGTGATGATTGCCTTTGGGCGACTGCGGTCGGTGTATTACCCCTCCACGGCGATTGCTCATAGACAAACAACATTTAAGTGGATAGAATTTTTCTTATCTGCTTAAGCGCTTAATTTTCATTCGCCGGTTCGGCTCGCGTGTCGATCCGGACCAGCGGATATTAGTTACAAAGAAGTAAGAGTCATTGGAGGTAATGATGAAACGAATCACGAAAGTGATCGCCTTGGCCAGCGCTGCGGCGATGTCGCTGGGAGTGCTGGGAGCCTGCGGGAGCTCGAGTTCCAGCTCGAGCAAGGGCCATGTGTACTATTTGAGTGCCAAGCCTGAGCAGCAGGACCAGTTCAAGGAAATTGCAAAGAGCTTCACCAAGGAGACCGGCATCCCCGTTGATGTCTCCGTGGCTTCCTCCGGGTCCGCCGACCAGACGCTGAAGAGCGAGCTGGCGAAGTCCCAGGCGCCGACCATGTTCGATGTCGACAACAACGATTTCGACAACTGGAAAGACTATTATGCCGACATGTCCGGCACGTCCATGTACAAGGATCTCGAAAAGTCCGATTATGCCATGAAGAACGGCGACAAGGTCGGCGCGGTTCCCTACGTCATGGAACGCTACGGCATCATCTACAACAAGGCGATCCTCAAGAAGTATTTCGACGCCGATTGGTCAACCATCAAGTCCATCGACAAGGTCAACAACTTCAAGGCGCTGAAGACGGTGGCCGATGAGATTCAGAAGCATAAGGACGATCTGGGCGTAAAGGGCGCGTTCTCCTCCGCCGGTTTCGATTCCAGCTCGAGCGGCCGTTTCGGCGATCAGCTGGCGCATATCCCGGTGTACTACGAATACAAGGATCAGAACACCACCGTCGAGCCTCCGACCGTGACCGGCAAGTATCTGCCGGGTATGCAGAACATCTTCGACCTCTACATCAAGGATTCCACGGTGGCTCCTTCGCAGCTTTCCGGAGCGACGATGGATGATTCCAACTCGGAGTTCGCACTCGGTGAGGCCGCCTTCATTCAGAACGGCACCTGGTCGTACCCCCAGCTCAAGGGCCAGAAGGTCGCCGACAAGGATATGGGCGTGCTGCCGATCTACATCGGTGCTCCCGGCGAGGAGAAGCAGGGCCTGACGGTCAGCTTCATGTACTTTGCCATGAACAAGAATTCCTCCGAGGCCGATCAGAAGGCCACCAAGCAGTTCCTGGACTACATCCTGAAGAACAACTCGGCCCGCAAGGTCGTCACCGACGAGATGGGCTTCGAGACCCCGTTCAAGTCCTATGCCAAGGCCGGATTCAAGAGCAAGAACCCGATCCACCGCGCCAATGATGCTTATGCCAAGGCCGGCGACTACGAGACCGTGATTTACCCGCTGCCTACCCAGCAGTGGAAGAACGGCATGTCCGACGCTCTGCTTGAGTATGCTCAAGGCACCAGCAAGTGGGACAAGGTCAAGACCGCGTTCGTCAACGGTTGGGCGACCGAGTACAAGACGGTCAACCACAAGAAGTGACGGCATCGAGACGGTAGCGGGTATGGTCTCCTGATTTCGGATCATTCCCGCTGCTGCTAACGAAATGCTGGTTCAGTGGGTAGGATTTTTGCCTTATGGCACGAATCCTACCCACATTTTTGTTTTGGGGTAGATGCGCGGAAACCTGGACGATGGTCCAAAAATTGAGAATCTGATACAGAACAGGAGCACGCCGACATTTATGATTCGTAATTCCGATGAATACGTACGTTCATGCCGGGTTTCCAGACGCCTTTCCGCTACTCCTTGCGCGGTGGAGCGGTGGAGCCGCGGAACATGATTTGCGGGTCCAACGTTTCGTGTTTGATTGAGGTTTTTTCGCCGTTGAGAAGCTGAAGGGTGGATTTCGCGATGGTGGCTCCCATTTCCTTGGGATTCTGATGCACGGTGGTCAGACCGACCTGGGAAGCATAATCGATGTCGTCGAATCCCACGATGGAGATATCTTCAGGGACCCGATAGCCGAACTGGCGTAAGCGTGCCATCAGCGGTACTGCAAGAGAATCCTGTTGGCAGCATATGGCCGTAGGCATGTGATCAAGCGCAAACAGTTTTGCCAAAGCGCTGTCGACAATATGCTCGTCGTTGGGGATGTCGATGACCACCGGGTTGATTCCGGCTTCCTTGCATGCGTTTTTGAACCCTTCCTGTCGAAGCATCGCGCTGAAACGCAGCATTCCCGAAACTTTGGGGAAGAAGGGGAAGGTGATGAACACAATATCCCTATGGCCTATCGAAATCAGATGCTTTGTGATGAGCTGCATCGCCCCGAGGTCATCGACGGAAATCGAGGCGGAAAACGCGTCTTCGGGTATCGCGTTGATGCCGGTGATGGGCACCTTCATGCTTTGCAGTCGAGGTGCCTCGTCGCGGTTGATGTCGAAGGAAGTGACGATGACGGCGTCGACATTGCGACGGATGGGGAGGTTTTCGAAGAATGCATGCCGTTCGTCGCTTGAGAGAATCTGATAGAAGGCGATATCGTAGCCCGCAGGTTGGAATACACTGTTCAGGCCTTCGTAGACCTGCGCATTGAACCAGGTTGAGGACCGGTCGTTATTGAGCATGGCTATCCGGTAGGTCTGCCCGGTCTGGAAAACGGAAGCCGATCTTGAGATTGAGAAATCCAGTTCCTTGGCGGCGGCGGTGACTTTGTTTTTTGTCTTTTCGGCCACGAGATCGGGGTGCTTGAAAGTTCTGGAAACGGTTGCAATGGAAACACCGGCAAGCTTGGCTACATCTTCAATATTAGTTTGCATCAGACCTCCATTGTATAAATGAGCAAGATATCTATCAGAGTACACTCAAAATCCTCTTAAAACTACCGAATTGTTTATTTCCTTTCCTGTTTTCGCCATAGCCAAATGGAAAAGCGAAAAAGGAAGACGAAAATCGGTGGAATCCCGAATGGATTTTTCTTGCTGGTTGTATCGCTAGTTGACAAATTTTTTGAATGCGTTTACAATTTTTGAACGTCAATGGTAAAGAAGCCATTGCGAAGAAATGGGTTTCAAGGAGGAAAGTATGAAAAAGGGTTATTCGATTCTGGCCGCAGGGCTTGCGCTGGCTATGTGCGCAAGTATGGCGGCTTGCGGATCGAGCTCGAAAGGCAAAGATACCGCGGCTGCCGACGGTGTCTACTATCTGAACAACAAGCCCGAAATCGCCAACAGCATGAAGGATCTGGCAAAGGCGTACACGAAGGAAACTGGTGTTCCCTTTACGGTGCAGACCGCGGCTTCCGGCACCTATCAGCAGGCGTTGAAGTCCGAATTGGCCAAGAGCGCGCCGCCCACCCTCTTCCAGGTTGAAGGACCGGTCGTCCTCAATACATGGAAGGGTTATGCCGCAGAGATGAGCGACACCGAGATCTACAAGCAGCTGAAGGACCAGTCCTCGGTCCTGCGCTCGCAGGACGGCAAGCAGGTGCTTGCGGTGCCTGTGGTCACGGAGACCTACGGCCTGATCTATCGCAAGGACCTCCTGCAGAAGTACTTCGATATGCCGGGTGCCAGCATCAAGAGCGTCAAGGACATCAAGGATTTCAAGAGCTTGAAGACGGTGGCCGATGAGATTCAGGCCAACAAGGACAAGATTGGCGTCAAAGGCGCGTTCACTTCCATGGGCTTCGACAGCTCGACCAACTGGCGTTGGAACATCCACCTTTCCAACATTCCGCTTGCCTATGAGTTCGAGAAGGACAATATCACCAAGCAGCCAGAGGCAATCAAGGGCACCTATCTGCCGCAGCTCAAGCAGATCTCCGATCTGTATTTGAAGGATTCCACGGCAGCCACCAGCGAGCTGAGTGGCAAGACCATGAATGACGCCGTCGATGACCTGACCGCCGGCGATGCGGTGTTCTTCCAGAACGGTTCGTGGTCTTGGCCCAACCTGGTGCAGGGTGGCCTGAAGGCCGACCAGGTGGGTGCGATCCCGATTTACATTGGTGCCGATGGTGAGAGCGATCATGGCATGGCCACGGGTTCGGAGACTTTCTGGAGCGTCAACAAGAAGGCGAGTCCGAAGGCTCAGAAGGCTACGAAGGACTTCCTGAAGTGGCTGATCACTTCGGACACCGGTCGTAAGACCTGGTCCAAGACCATGGGCTTCACCACGCAGTTCAAGACCTTCACCGGTAAGTACGACAGCGGCAACCCGATCATGAAGGCCTCCGACGCCTATAGGAAGGCCGGCAAGAAGAACGTGGCTTGGGACTTCGTCTACATTCCCAGCGAGGAGTGGAAGACCGATATGTCCAATGCCTTGCTTGAGTATTCCCAGGGCACCGGTTCGTGGGACAAGGTCAAGTCGGCTTTCGTCGACAATTGGGCCAAGGAATACAAGGCTGCTGCTTCGAAGCAGTGAAGTAGCTGACCGATAATTCTCAAAGACGCCGGCAGACCCATATATCTGCTGGCGCCTTTTGTCTGCAGGAACGAGGATCGTGCGGCAGGTAAGGGGCATGGGATTGCGCGCTTGAAATAAAATTGGGGGAAAGGTTTGTCGGTTTTCTTGAAGCGTTCGAGAGCAAATTCGCTTAAAATTCAGAGCATTATATGGAAACGATTTCAGTCTTAGATCGTTGATTTCTGACCTATCTTCGATACCGCAGGAGTGCGTTCCTGATTGTCGGGAAAATGAAGATTATCGGATAGGTATAGACCGTTTTAAATCGTTGATATTTCAATAGTTTTCGTAATATTATGTTAATGACAATATATTTATCTGGTTAAATGCAAAAATTGAATAACAAAGTCATATTTGATACATAGCAATGGATTCTATTGTTAGTTGACAATTTTTTTGAATGCGTTTACACTTTCTTGAAATTACATTTTTATAGTGACGGCCCGTCGCTATGAAAGTATTTCAAGGAGGAAAGCATGAAAAAGGGTTATTCGATTTTGGCTGCCGGGCTTGCGCTGGCTATGTGCGCAAGTATGGGGGCCTGCGGATCGAGCTCGAAGAGCAGTGATACCGCCGCTGCTGATGGTGTCTACTATCTGAACAACAAACCTGAAATCGCTAGCAGTATGAAGGAGCTCGGCGAGGAATACACCAAGCAGACCGGTGTTCCGTTCACAGTGCAGACCGCGGCTTCCGGCACCTACGCGCAGACGCTCAAGTCCGAGCTGGCCAAGAGCGCGCCGCCCACATTGTTCATGGTTGAGGGCCCTGTCATGCTCAACCGCTGGAAGGATTACGCCGGTAATATGAGCGACACCGAAGTCTACAAGCAGCTCAAGGATCAAACCGCCGCGCTTAAGTCCGCAGACGGCAGCCAGGTGCTTTCCGTCCCTGTGGTCACGGAGACCTACGGCCTGATCTATCGCAAGGATCTTTTGAAGAAGTACTTCGATATGCCGGGTGCGAGCATCAAGAGCGTCAAGGATATCAAGGACTACAAGTCCCTGAAGACGGTGGCCGATGAGATTCAGGCCAACAAGGACAAGCTCGGAGTCAAGGGCGCATTCACCTCGATGGGCTTCGATCCGTCTACCTCTTGGCGTTGGAACACGCATCTTATGAACATCCCGCTTGCCTATGAGTTCGAGAAAGACCATATCACTTCTCAGCCTGCGACGGTCAAAGGCACCTATCTGCCCCAGCTCAAGCAGATCACTGATTTGTATCTGAAGGATTCCACGACTCCTGCCAGCGAATTGAGCGGCAAGAACATGAACGACGCAACCGACGATCTCACTTCCGGGCAGGCGGTGTTCTTCCAGAACGGTTCGTGGTCTTGGCCCGATCTGGTGCAGGGTGGTATGAAGGCTGATCAGATCGGCGCGATTCCGATCTACACGGGTATCGATGGTGAGAGCGATCATGGCATGGCTACCGGTTCGGAGACTTTCTGGTGCATCAACAAGAAGGCGAGTCCGAAGGCTCAGAAGGCTACGAAGGACTTCCTGAAGTGGCTGATCACTTCGGACACGGGTCGTAAGACCTGGTCGAAGACGATGGGCTTCACCACGCAGTTCAAGACCTTCACGGGCAAGTATGCCAGCGACAACCCCATCATGCAATCTTCGGAAGCCTATACGAAGGCCGGCAAGAAGAACGTGGCTTGGGACTTCGTCTACAACCCTAGCGATCAGTGGAAGAACAACCTCTCCGACGCCATCCTTGAGTATGCTCAAGGCACCGGAAGCTGGGATAAGGTCAAGACAGCCTTTGTCGACAAATGGGCGACCGAATATCAGGTCGCTGCTGGTGCGAAGAGCTGATCTGATCCTATCGATATAAGCAAATTAGCCGAAACGAGTGGGCGCAGCAGGAATTTCCCTCGGCGCCCGCCTATTTCAAGCCCTTGCCGCGGGGTCGCCGAAATTGCGCTTCAGCCATTCGACGAACAGCGGCATCCATTGCTGCACGCCGACGTCGACGCCGTGGTCATCGCCGGCTGCAGCCGCTTCCGCACTCGCCAGTGAAAGGCCGTGGTGGCCGGTCGGGAAGAAATGCGCTTCGACGTTTACCCCGGCTTCAACGCAAGCGGCGAAAGTCATCATCGCGCCTTGCGCGGGTACGCTCTCGTCCGCAACGGTGTGCCAGATGAAGGTCGGCGGGGTCTTGGCGTCGATGTGCCTGTCGATTGAGACCTCCTCGAGCAGCCCGACATCGTTCCTGCCCTGAGCGCCGAGCAGTTTGTCGAAACTGCCACGGTGCGCGTATTCGCCGGAAGTGGTCACCGCATAGCCGAGCATCAGCCCGTTCGGGCGCACGGCATCGGGGTCATAACCGTGCACGCGCATCGTCTCGTCGCCTGCGCTTGTCGCGAGGTTGCCCGCAAGATGGCCGCCCGCAGAGAAACCGGCAGCAATGATGGCGTCCGGATTGATGTGCCAGGCTTCTGCGTTTTCCCGCAACATCTTCATCGCGTCTGCCGCTTCAAGCAGTGCAGTGGGATAAACGGACGGAGCGCAGGAATATCGCAGAATTGCGGCATTGTAGCCTGCCCCCAGAATTTTCAGCGCAACGGGTTCGGCTTCGCGCTCGCTGGTGAATTCATATCCTCCGCCGGGAATGACGAGTACGGTCGGTCGCCGGCGTGCGGGATCCATTTCCTTGCTGTTATCGATGGAATAGACTCTGAAGTCGGCCTTGGTCCCGTCGATGCCGTTGATGGTCGTGCTGATATACTGCATTGCTTCCAGCCTTCTTGATGGTGTTGTGGTTCAACCGGTGTTACGCATCGTTGGAACATGATCTGTCTAATTGATCATTATGCTGTTACGAGCAGACCTTGAGCTGCGGTGTGCAGTTTTTGCGGCATGTACAACCTCCGTTAAGTCGTCTGCAACAGGTCCATGCGCGATGGGCGTAAAACCGGCCGAACTCGTGGGTTATCCGCAGGACATGGATCGGGCAGAAAGATGCGGGAATGGTGCGTGCCATCGCGTGGTAGCTGCTTTATTTTAGTAGGTTTTAGTATTTTATAACATTCACCTTCTGGCCCATATTATGGAGGCTATCAGAAGGATTTAAGGTTTGCGGATAGACTTGTCTCATTATCGCCTGAGAAGTGATTGAGGTGCGAAAAAGGCACTCATTCAGGCAATAACAGCGGCGAAAGAAGGATTTTATGACAAGTTCGCAAACGCAAACAAGGTCCGAGCGCGGTTCGGTTTCCCGGGACGCCGGCGCTGATGCGCCAGGGGACATTAGCGGCATTACCGGGGAAGATTACCTCGACTATCGGCCCGTTGGCGACGGAGCCGGCGTCGAAATCGACGGCGTTCCCAACTCCCGCGGTATCGGCGGCTACCCCACACAAGACGGTCGAAAGTTGCGTGACGGGCTGTTCTTCCGCTCTGCAGGGCTGAATTTCTTGGGACCTCATGGTGTCGATGACCTGCATCGCCTCAATATCAAGGAGGTAGTGGATCTGCGCGACCCGCTCGAAGTCGGGCAATGGCCGTACACCCTTCCCGACGAGATTCACGTCGACCGTGTCCCGCTCCTGAAGACCACCATGACCGATCACGGTGGCATGAAAGAAGTGGCCAAAGGGATTGATATGGCCGAAATGTATCACGATATCGTCTTCGGTTCCGCCGAGCAGATCGTGTTGATTCTGCGCAAGCTGTTGCAGGATGACGGTCATCCGATGCTTATTCACTGCACCGCCGGCAAGGATCGCACGGGTATCACCGCGGGCATTCTGATGAGCCTTCTGGGGGTGAGCGACGACATGGTGGTTTCCTGCTATGCCCAGTCGGGCGCGAATCTTGGCGATGCGTTCAAAAAGGCCGTACTGCAAGGCCTGGCCAACGATGAAAAAGGCGTCGGCCAGATTACCGCTGCGCAGACGGCCATGCTCGCTTCCCCGCCGGAACTGATGCGCGGCGTGCTCGCCGGCATCAACGACGAATACGGAAGCGTCGAGCAATATTGCCTGCAAAACGGCATGAGCGCTGACGAAGTGGCCGGCTTGCGCGCCCTGTTTGTGCTCTAGGCAATGGATTTATCGTCGTGTTGCCGGAATTTGCAAACCGTGGATTCCGGCAATGTGGGGCATTCCACGTTTTCTGAGCGCAAGAAGGCGCAGGTGGATATAGACTTAGAAGGTATGCGTTTGGACTCCAGCGAAGTCCCGGACGCTAAGTGCTTAGGCGGAATGAGGGAGAATCGGGAAGATAAATCGGTTGCCTTTTCCGCCGAAGGAATGTCAAGTTGAAAGGCGAACAATGACGGAAGCTACAGCAAATATTGGAGTCGTCGGTCTGGCGGCCATGGGATCCAACCTCGCGAGGAACCTCGCACATCACGGCAATACCGTGGCGCTTTACAATCGTCACTATGAGCGCACCGAAAAGCTCATGAAGGATCACGGCAGCGAAGGCAAGTTCGTGCCCGCCAAGACCATCGACGAGTTCGTCGCTTCGCTGACCAAGCCGCGCACCGCCATCATCATGGTCAAGGCCGGCGCGCCGACCGACGCCATGATCGAAGCGCTCGCCGATGCCATGGATCCGGGCGACATTATTGTCGACGGCGGCAACTCCTACTTCAAGGACACCATCCGTCGTGAGAAGGAAATCCGCGCTCGCGGCCTGCACTTCGTCGGCTGCGGCGTTTCCGGCGGCGAAGAGGGCGCGCTCAATGGCCCGTCCATGATGCCCGGCGGCACCGATGAGTCCTGGAAGACCCTCGGCCCGATCCTCAAGTCCATCGCTGCGAAGGCGGAAGGCGAGCCCTGCGTCACCCACATCGGTGAAAACGGCGCTGGCCACTTCGTCAAGATGGTGCACAACGGCATCGAGTACGCCGATATGCAGCTCATCGCCGAAAGCTACGACCTCATGCGTCGTGGCATGGGCATGACCCCCGATGAGATCGGTGACGTGTTCGAGGCTTGGGACAAGACCGAGCTCAACTCCTACTTGATTGAGATTACCGCCGATCTGCTCCACGAAAAGGACAAGAAGACGGGTAAGCCGCTGGTCGATATCATCGTCGATCAGGCCGGTATGAAGGGCACCGGCACATGGACGGTTCAGACCGCCCTCGAACTCGGCACCCCCGTCACCGCCATCGCGGAAGGCGTGTTTGCACGCGGCCTTTCCGACCAGGTCGAGCTGCGTGAAGGTGCTGCCAAGCAGAATATGGCCGGCCCCGACGGCAAGATCGAGTTCGCGAACGACGACGAGCGCAAGGCCTTCATCGAAGACATCCGTCAGGCGCTCTACGCCTCTAAGATCGTCGCTTACGCGCAGGGCTTCAACGAGATCAACGACGGCGCCAAGGAATACAACTGGAAGATCGATCTGGCCGCGGTTGCGCGCATCTGGCGCGGCGGCTGCATCATTCGCGCCCAGTTCCTCAATGTCGTCTCCGACGCGTTCGAGTCCGGCGAAGCTGATGTCTCGCTGCTCTTCGCTCCGTACTTCAAGAGCGCCATCGAGAAGGCTCAGGCCGCTTGGCGTCGCGTGGTGGCTAAGGCCGCAACCTGCGGCATCCCCGCACCGGTCTTCTCGACCTCGCTTTCTTACTACGACGGCATGCGCTCCAAGCGTCTGCCCGCCAGCCTCATCCAGGCCCAGCGTGACCTCTTCGGCGCCCATACCTATGGCCGCGTCGACGAGCCCGGTGCCTTCCACACCCTGTGGGCCGAGCCCGGTCGTCCGGAAGAGAAGATGTCCGACTG
Source organism: Bifidobacterium sp. ESL0784 (assembly GCF_029433295.1). GTDB lineage: Bacteria > Actinomycetota > Actinomycetes > Actinomycetales > Bifidobacteriaceae > Bifidobacterium. The sequence continues at coordinate 418,353 of NZ_JAQTHV010000002.1, read as the reverse complement.
ATTGCGGACTCGGACTTTTTGATCGGCTTGGCTGGCTGATTAATCAGTTGATTGGTTTAGTTGGCCGCTAATGTTTGTGCCTCCGCTCCTTTTGGGGAGCGGAGGCACAAATCGTATCGAAGGTAAACTCATTTCATGATGTATTGCAATCAATAATTACGATATAATTTTCGTCATTGACGCGTTGTTTTTTTCATCATCCAATGTTTTTGATGTTGTTTTTACAACTTCGTCACCGCATCAGATGTAGTAAACCAAGCAAACTCCTCGGTTCCGGCGGCGAAGCTTGCGGGGTAGGCCGGGTTGTTCGGACGGGCGAAGACGTGGGCTGTGGCATCGGCCTTGCCGGCCCCGCAGGTGAGCATCCAGGTGCAGTGGGTGCGGGCGAGCATTGGTGCGGTCATAGAGATGCGCAGCGGCGGCATCTTGGGAGAGTGCGATTCTCCAACGACCAGATGCGACGAATCGGTTATCCTGATGGCGTCATGGTTGGGGAAAAGCGAGGCGAAGTGGCCATCGGGGCCCATGCCCAGAATCAGCAGATCCATTGTCGGCTCATCGCCGAGTTCGCGTTTGAGTTCGGCTTCGTAATCGGCGGTGGCTTTTGCAAGGAGTTCGTCGTTTTCCGCATCGCTGGCTGCGGCGACCTGTTCGAGGGTGCGTGCATCTGCAGCCATCTCATGGATGTTATTTTCCGGCAAGCGTCCGTCAGCTACCAACTTGTCGAGGAAGCGTTTGCGTGCTTGATACGAGCTGTGGTCCTTATCGGTCGCGGCCACAAATCGGTCGTCGCCCCACCAGAAGTGGACGCGGCTGAAATCGATGGCATCGACCAACGGGTTGGAAGCCATATAGGTCAACGCTCGCAAGATGTCGGTTCCGCCGGTCAGCGCAATGTCATAGCGGCTGCGAAGCGGTTTTGCTCCGTCCCGGTCGTCTCTCTGGCCCAGTCCGTCCAGAATGGCGAGCAACGTGCGCTGTGCTGCGGCCTGGGCCACGGTTTCCGCGTCCTTGTATACTTCGAGTTTTCGATCAGCCATCATGTCTCCTTGTTTGTCGTCTGCTACATAGTTTATCGGAGGGAAGTCGGATATTGGCGCTAAGTCATTCAAATCCCGGAGAACGCCGGTTCTATTTGTTGCTTTTTACTTATAAGCATCTTTATCGCAAGTAAAAAAGCAACATTTAGCTTTTCGCAGTTATCGGCTAGCAGCCCGATTGTCGATGATATGGGTGGATGAGCAGAATGCCGCAAACTCAGATCAATGAATTTGCGGCATTCCAATATTCTGGTTGTCTGGAATTATCGGTTTTCCGGTTTTCAGCCTTGCACCATGTCCCAGCCCGTGCGGATCACGTCGGCATAGACCTCGTCCGGGTCGATGCGACGCAGTTCCTCGCTCAGGCAGTCCTCGAGCGAACGCAACGGCATGGACACGCGTTGTGGTGTCTGACCGGGTTGGCTGATTACGGCTTCGCGCGAATCCGGGCGTTCCAACGAAATCACACCATCGGAACGGTTCAGATAGACGCCGGTAATGCCCTCGGCGCCGGTGACATAGCCGAGCTCCACAGGTACGTTAAGTTTCAGCGCAAGCCATGCGGCCAACAGTTTCACTGGCAAATAATCAGGCTGACCGCTGACCTTGACGGACTCGATCGGCAGGTGTGGCGGCTGGTCGGTGGTGGTCGCGAGCATCGCGCGCCAAGTGGTCAGGCGTGTCCAGGAGAAATCGACGTCCTTCGGCTCCCAGTTGGCACGAAGCTTGGCAAAGGTCTTGTCAGGGTCTTTGGAACGCAGTGCGTCGGTGATGCGGCTTCCGGCCATGGCGCCCAGTGGGTCGCGGGACGGGTTCTCGGGTGGGTTGGTCGGCCACCAAGTGACAACGGGTGCATCCGGCACCAGCAAAGGCATCACCAACGTGTCCATATGCTGGCAAAGTCCGCCGCGTGGGCGCAGGATGATGACTTCTCCGGCCCCGGCGTCGGCACCAAATCGAACCTGTGCGTCCAGGTCGGTCTCGTTTTCGCCTGAATCGGTGACATAGCAATCCGGCTCTTTGTCAACGTCGCAGAAGGGCAGCTCTTTGCTGTTCGGCACGATGGCGATGACTCGGCACGGATGTTCGCGGCCTGCTGAATTGGCGATTCTCAGGGCGTTCTCGAGCTCTTGTTCATCCGTCGAGATAATCAGCGTCAGGACGCGGTCGTTGCCGGCCTCGCCGCGCTCTTGATGCAGTTCGTCGATTTTGCGTGCAATGGCGCTGGTCTCGGTATCGGGCATTTTGATAATCATGGCATCCTCCAATGGCGTCCATCGCGCTCAAGCATTTCGTCGGCTTCCTTCGGTCCCCAAGTACCGGCGCGGTAAGGCTGCGGCTGAGCGAGTGTGGACCAATATTCCTCGATTGGATCGAGAATCTGCCAGCTCAAATCTACCTCTTTCGTGGTCGGGAAGAGCGGCGGGTCGCCGAGCAAAACGTCCAAAATCAGCCGTTCGTAAGCCTCGGGCGAGTTTTCGGTGAAGTTTTGGCCGTAGCTGAAGTCCATCGACACGTCGCGGACCTCCATCGCTGTGGCTCCTGGCACCTTTGCGCCGAAACGCATGGTGACGCCTTCGTTGGGCTGCACGCGGATGACGATGGCATTGTTGCCGAGTTCGCGTACGGCGGTCTGCTCGAAGGGCAGGTGCGGCGCGCGCTTGAAGACTACGGCGATTTCCGTGACGCGCTTGCCTAGGCGTTTGCCGGTGCGTAGATAGAACGGTACTCCGGCCCAGCGGCGCGTATCGACGTCAAGCGTGATGGCGGCGTAGGTCTCGGTCGTGCTGGACTTGTCGATGCCCTTTTCGTCGAGGTAGCCGCAGACTTCCTCTGAGCCTTGCCAACCGGCCGCGTACTGACCGCGGGCAGTGTAAGCGCCGAGGTCTTTCGGCAGACGGACGGCGGAAAGCACCTTCGTCTTTTCGGCGGTGAGGTCGGAGGCGGCGAAGCTCACTGGTTCTTCCATCGCGGTCAAGGCCATCAGCTGCAGCAAATGATTTTGTATTACGTCGCGTGCAGCGCCGATGCCGTCATAGTAGCCGGCGCGGCCACCGATGCCGATGTCCTCGGCCATCGTGATCTGCACGTGGTCGACGTAGTTGGAGTTCCAGATTGGCTCGAACATGGAGTTGGCGAAACGCAACGCCAGCATGTTCTGCACGGTTTCCTTGCCGAGGTAGTGGTCGATGCGGAAGACCGAACTCGGGTCGAAGACTTCGGAGACGACGCGGTCGAGTTCCTTCGCGCTTTCGAGATCATGGCCGAACGGCTTCTCGATGATGACGCGGCGCCAGGCATCGTCGTTCGACTTCGCCAGACCGGAATCGGCGAGTTGCTTGGAGACGATGGGGAAGGCGCTCGGTGGCACGGACATGTAGAACGCGTGGTTGCCGCGTGTGCCGCGGTCGCGGTCGAGTTCCTTGACCGTCTGGCTCAGACGCTCGAAGGCCGCTTTATCGTCGAATGTGCCTTGCACGAAACGCATGCCCTTGGCCAGGTTGGCCCAGGTCGATTCGCGGAACGGCGTGCGGCAGTGGGCCTTCACGTTTTCCTTGACAAAATTGGCAAATTCCTCGTTGCTCCACGGGCGGCGGCCGAAACCAATGAGCCCGAAGCTCGGCGGCAACAGGCCGCGATTGGCCAGATCGTAAATGGCCGGTTGCAGTTTCTTTTTGGCTAGATCGCCGGTGACACCGAAAATCACCAGACTGCAGGGGCCGGCAATGCGTGGCAGCCGCAGGTCCCGCGGATCGCGCAGAGGGTTCACCCAAGTATTAAGTTCACTCATAACGCCTAGTGTAGTGGCAAGTCCTGTATCAGTCAGCGTAAAACCAGTGCCATGGTCACCTTTGTCGCGCTAATCACAGTTACGTCGTCGTAACGTGTGATTCGTAGAGTTCGGTCTCTGCGCTTTTGCTATGAATGACCATAAAAATGTAGCGCGTTTGTCGAGTGATGAACCACAAAACCGCCAGAACGTTGGCTCTGACGGTTTTAGAGGAAGCGAAGCAGCTTGTTTCGTTGCTTTGATCATCTGCCGAGGTGGAAGAAATGGCCGATTTTTTGAGCTGCGTTCTTTGCCGTATTCGCGATGGTGTTCACAGCGTTCGTGGCCGTATTTTTTGCGCCGTTGACAACCGCTGTGGCGGCATTGCCGACAAGGTCGACGGCTCCCTTGGCGATGTTAACAACTTGGTCGCTCAGAGACGGCTTGTGCTGCGGGGCGGATCCCGTGGCCGGATAGGCGGTCTGGTCATTGTGCCAGTTGGCATAGAGGGTGATGTCACCTGTCACCGGCGTATTGAAGTTGTAGTCTTCGTATTCCGTCTTATTGTTCGAAGCATTGTCTGAAGCGCCGTTCTGCCCGGGCTCGACGGCAACCTGCCAACCGAGGAACGTGTAGCCGTCGCGTTTTGGATTGGCGGGTTGGGTGGCGGTCTTGCCGTCGGAGACGGTCTGGCTGGCCACGGCGCTACCTTCGTTGGAGTTGAAAGTGATGATGTGCGACGTCGCTTCCGGGACGAGGCAATCGCGCGTGATGGTGCCGCTGAAATGGATGCTGCCTCCGGCAATGTGGATGTAGTCCGAGAAATCCAGTGACAGGTTGGCATGATTGCCTGCAGTGGGTTGCGTCCAGGTGACGGTGCCGGTTTTCGGGTTATAGCTGCCCGACGCGGGCTTCAGATTCGTGGGACTGATCGGTGAGCCGTCGGGGGCCACGGCGGTTTGGATACTCGCTGGATTGGCGGATGATGTGCCGGCCGAATTCGATTCGCTTAAATTCCTGGATTGGTTCTCCAGGCTTCCTGTGGAGAGGTTCGGCAATTTGGACAGCGGCCTGGTGTCAACGATCATGTTGCTGCTGAGATCCAGGTAGGTGAGGCCAGTAAGCCCTTCAATGCCCGAAAGATCGGCGATGCGATTGTGCGCGGCGTTCAGTGAGTCGAGCTTTTTGAGCTGGCTCAACGGTTTGAGGTTGCTGACAAGATTGCCTTGGCTGATGTCTCCCAGATCGAGGTAGGTAAGGTCGGTGAGTCCGGACAGCGCGGAAATGTCGGAAATCTTGTTACCGGCAAGGTTCAGATTCGTCAGCTTGGTCATCTTCTGCAATCCGTCCGTCGATGAGATCGCGTTGGTGTCGAGATCGAGGCCGGTGAGATTGGTAAGTCCTTCCAGCGGGGTCACGACGGAAATCTGATTGTCTTGCAGTTGAAGCTCGTTAAGTGCCGAAAGCCTGCCGAGCCCGGAAAGGTCTTTGATGCTGTTGCCGCTGAGGTCGAGGTAGGTCAGATTGGTCAGGTTTCCGAGCGTTGACGTGTCGGTTATCCTGTTGCTGTTGGCTTCAAGCGTGGTGATTGCCTTCAGGTCGGCAAGTCCCGAAAGGTCGTCGATCTGGTTGCCGTTCAGTTTGACGTTGGTGAGGCTGGTGAGTCCGGCAAGGGGTTTGGTGCTGGTGGCTTTATTATCGCTGACGTCGAGGCTTTCCATGGCGGGCAGCGTTTTGAGGCCGGAAAACGCGGTGATCTGATTGTTGTTGATTTCAAGTTCATTGAGCTTGGCGAGTCCTGCCAGTGCGCTGACGTCGGTGATCGCGTTCCGGCCCAGGTTCAGGCTGGTCAGCTCTTGGTGGTTGCGCAGCGGGGTGATGTCCTCGATCTGGTTGTTGCTCAGGTCGACGACCGACAACTTGGTGAGTCCGGTCAGCTGGCTGATGTCGGTGATGTTGTTGCCGGGCAGGTTCAGCTGACCGAGGTTGGTGAGGTATTGAAGACCGTCAAGGCTTGCTGTGGGCGATGATGGGTGGTCGTAGCCGCCGTCGTTGACGATGGTGGTGCTGTCGATGACTTTTTGGGTGAATGTCGAATTGGTGGCGATATTGGTGCCTGTCGTGGCGCTGGCGGATCTTGCGACGGCTTCTGCCAGGCTTTTGTCGGGGAAGCATTGGGCGATGGTGCTTTGCCCGGTCACACAGCCCTGCGTGGTTTCGTCCGCTTCGGCCGAAAGCGGTGTCAGCGTTGCGATGCCGACCAATGCCGCAACGCCGATGGTGCAGACTTGCCTGACGGCATGGGACAGTTTTGAAATGTTGCTTGTTGGATTGCTCATGGTTTGGATCCCTAATTTATGATTTCAAATAAATGATTACTATCACGTTACAGTAATAACAAATGTTGATTGACTTTGCTTTAGAGTGAAATTTTGCATCTTGAAGTATGGATTTGCGCCAAACGGAAGATGGCGCGTCGCAGGCCAATAGAAAAATGGGAAACGGTAAAGAGGATGGCGATTATTTCGCCGTATCCTGATTGCCGTTTCCGTCCCTTGCTATCTGATTTCAACTGAGCTGGCCATTCGATTGCTGATTGGCTTCATTCTTTTGCGATGAAGATGAAAGCCGTCGCACGATGACAATCGTCAGGCCTGCGGCAAGCAGCAGTAAAGCCAGCACGGCTACAGCAGCTATCGCAGCTCCTGTGGAGGAGATCCTTTGGCCAGTACGCCCGTGGGCTTGCGGCGAGGGGATGCGGCCGGTGTGCTTTTGGGCTGGGGCGGGTCCCTGCGTCGGCTTCTGAGTCGGTTGTTGGCTGGGCTGCTGTGGCTGCTGACCGGGATGTGTCGTGCCTGGTTGCGCAGGAGCGGAAGAGGATCCGGAACCGGATTCCGGCGCCGAGAGCTTCAGCGTGATGACGCCGCTGACGATGCCGCTTGCCCTTCCCAACGCACCGGTTTCGCTGAAGTTGAGTGTCCCTTCCTTCGTGCCCTCCGGGTAGCTTACTTTTACGCTGTAGCCGCTGAGGCTTTGCGGAGCGATGACGGAGGCCGAGCAGCCGCTGGGCGCACAGGTCGCTTCGGCGGAGTCGACCCGGTTCATCTCGGGAAGCTCGATGGTCGCCGGCGAAAGGGACTCCACCGTGATGCTCGAGTTCTGGTCCTTTAGATTGAACGTGGTGAGGCCACTCAGTCCGGTCAACGGAGCAGTGTCGCTGATGTGGTTGCCGTCAAGACTCAAGTCGGTCAGCCCGACCAGGTCGGCGAGCGGTTTGACGTCCCCGACCTGGTTGTTGTCGAGGTTGAGCGAGGTGAGTTTTTTCAGACCGGACAAGGGGCTGATGTCGGCGACCTTGTTATCGGCGATATTCAGGTCGGTTAGATTTTGCAAATCGCTGAGCGGGGCGACATTGTCGATCTGATTGCCGGAGATATTCAAGTCGGTCAGCGAGGTCAGGCCCGAAAGTGCGGACGTGTCGGTGATGCTGTTGCCGGCCAGATTGAGGTCGCGCAGTGTGGCCGGCTCATCGCCTTGGGAGCCGATGAGCGCAGACGGCGACGAGGCCAGCGACCGAGTCCTAGGCAAAGTCGTTGTCTGGTCTGCAAGCGCTCTTACGGCAGTCTTTCCGCCGCCAAGTCCGGCAAGTGGGGAGATATCGCTGATGCGGTTGTGCGAGAGGTTCAGCGAGCGGAGATTCGTCAATCCGGACAGCGGCGACAAATCACTGATTTGATTGTTGCTAAGGTCCAGGCTCGTCAGTTTCGTGAGCCGTTGCAAACCTGTGAGGTCCTTGATGGCGTATCTGCCGGTCCCGTCATCGCTATGGCTAAGTTGTGTGGTGTTATCGATCATTGCTTGGGTGAAAGTCGTGTTGACGCCGGGATGGTCGGCTTGGGCATAGGCGACTGCGTCTGCAAGAGTCTTGTCGGGGAAGCAGGAGGTGATGCTGGTCTTTCCGATTATGCAGCCTGGCAGTTTCTCCCACTTGGCATTCAGGGTGATATCGGCTGTCACGGGTGTGTTGAGATCGTAGTCGGTCAACGTCCCGTCTTGCTTGATTTGCCATCCGACGAACTGGTAACCGGTGCGATTGGGTACCGTGGGGGCTGTCACGGGGGAGCCTTCGTCGACAGTCTGGGCAGGTATCGTGTCGTCGTCGCCGGTAACGAACGTTACGGTATGGACGCGAATCCATGTGGCGTATAGCGTGATGTCGGCCTTCACCGGGGTTTTGAAGTCATAGTCGGTGAAGATTCCATCTTTCTTGATTTGCCAATGGCCGAAGCGGTATCCATCGCGTGTGGGCTTGTTCGGCTCCATCGCGGTACCGCCGTCACTGACGGTTTCATTACTCACAGCGCTGCCGCCTTTAGGATCGAAGGTGATGGTATGGGAGGCAGGAGTCGGTGTGGTATTGGCGACGCCGGTGATCTTTTGCGAGATGGTTCCGGAGAACGTTGCGTTGGCTTTTCCGATTGCCACTTGCGTTTGGAATGTGAGGCCGACATTGGTGACGCCATCGATTGAGTTCCATTTCACTGTTCCCAAAGTGCTGTCGTACGAGCCGTTCTCTGGTGTAAGCGACGTGGGTTCAAGATGGTTTCCGTCAAGTCCTTTGGCCGATTCCATCGTTATCGATGATGTCGTGCCAGCGTCTGGTAATGATACGGTCTGGTTGTCCAGATTGATGTGATTCAGATTGGTCAGTCTTGCGATTGGACTGATGTCACTGATTGCATTCCCGCCAAGCGACAGGCTGCTGAGTCCTTGCACATGGGTGAGGGGTGTGGTGTCCTTAATCTGGTTGTCTTGCAGTTCCAGCTGATTGATCTGTGTGCCTTCGAGTCCGGTGAGGTCGCTGACCTTGTTGTGCAGCAAGTCAAGGTCGTAGAACGTGCTGCCTTTCAGATTACCCAGGTCGCTGATGGCGTTGTTGTCGAGGGACATATAGGTTGCGTTAATTGGCCCTAGGCCGGAGAGCGTCTTGATTTGATTGTTTGACAGGGAAAGAATCCATCGTCCAACCGAATGCCCTCCAAGTGGGCTGAGGTCGCTGATGTGATTATTGTCAAGATATAGAGTTTCTGTGCCGGCAGCTTTCAGTGGTGTGAGATCGGTGAGTTCATTATTGCTGAGGCTAAGATTTGCGATCCGGCCATCCTCGATCGGTTCTACCGAGCGGATGTGGTTGTTATTGGCATAGAGTGTCGTCAGTTGTGACATATTCGTTAGTGACGGCAACTCGGTGAGAAGATTGTATGACGCATTGATATATCGCAGTTGCCGCAATCTGGCCAGCGGTGCGATGCTGGTGACCTTGTTGCCCTCCAAATCCAGTCGATCAAGGTTGTCAAGCTTGGCCAGTGGCGAGAGGTCAGTGAAATGGCCATTGACGTTATTGCCGTTTTGGTGGTTGCTGCTGATGTCAAGTGTGCTGAGATTGGTCATGTTCTTGAGCGCGGACAGGTCACTTGCAGAGGTGTCGTTAAGGCAGAGGAACCGCAGATTGAGATGGCTCAGCGGTGTGATGTCGCTGATTTGTGCGTTGTCGGAGCCCCAGGTCCAAGTATTGACTGGTCTGCCTTGATCGTCATATTCGGTATGGGTGACTCCGTCGATGTAGACGCTTTTGCATATATGGCGTTGAAAAGGGTCGAATTGATCGTAGCCAAGTTGTTGGCGGACGGTTTGAAGCGTTTCATCTGAACCCCTGCCGATGTAAAGGTTGCTTAGGTTGGTGAAATCCTTCAGCGGGGTGAGGTCGGACACCTGGGTCCCGGAGATATTCAACTCTACAAGACGGTTGTTGCCAGCGATTCTCGTGAGTGGGGAGAGATCGGAAATGTGGTTGAAGGCGATACCGAGAATGGCGAGGGACGAAAGGCCGGCAAGGTTGCTGAGGCCAGCCGAATGGTTCCAGCCGCCGGTTTCGTCTTGAAGCTGTGCCCCGTTGAGATTCAAGTAGCCGAGGTTATGCAGCGGCTGCAGCTGGGTGATGTCTCGGATGGGGTTGTCGCTGAGGTTCAGGTTGCTGAGATTACGCAAATGGAAGAACGGATTGATGTCCAGATAGCCGTTACCGGGATTGTAGGGGTCATATCCGCCGAGATTCTGTATTTGGTTGGAACTTAAGTCGAGCAGTACGAGATGCTCGCATTTTGCGAGCGGAGCCAGGGTACTGGTTGCTATCGGGCTTCCGTCTTGGTGAATGAGCTGTCCGTGCAGCTTATTGCCGCTGAGGCTGAGTTCCTCCAAGCCGCTCAGGCTCGCGAGGGGATCAAGGCCATTGACGGGTGCCGAAGGGTTGGCTTGTTCGTCGTAGTCGGTGATTTGGTTGCGGTCTAGAAAAAGCTGCCGGAGGTTCGTATGATCCTTGAGCGGGGTGATGTCGTGAATCTGGTTATGGCCGAGATCTGCATACTCCAGCGTTTTGATGTTTGCCAGTGGGCTGATGTCGGAAATCTTGTTGTTATTGACATTGAGTTGCCTGAGATTGGTCATCGTCGAAAGGGCGTTGATGTCCGTAAGTTTGTTGTTGCTCAGGTCGATTGTAGTGTCGCCCGGATAGAAGCTATCCTGCGGACCGACTGATTTCGTAGGTTCACTGCCGTCGCCAAGTTTGGTGAACAGCTGCAGGCCTTCGATTGAGCTTATCGATTTATTGCCCAGATCGAGCTTGGTGGTCTGGTCGATCATCTGCTGGGTGAAAGTGGACGTGGTCTTGGCCTTTTCCTGTTCGGCAACGGCCTTGGCAAGGTTCTGGTCGGGGAAGCATTGCGCGATGGTGCTTTGTCCGACGGTGCAATTGCCGGAAGGTGACGGGGTCGTAGGCGCAGGGGTTTGCTGAGAGTTGCTTTGCTCTTGTGGTGTTGACTGGGCGGATTGCTGCGATGCTGACAATGGTGTCGTTTGCTCACTTTGCGCCGGTTTCGAAGCAGTCGGCGAGCTCTCTGGTTTCAGCGTTGTATCCGTTGGAGAGGCAGTTTTTTCGGTTGGGGCCGGCTTCGTTGCCGGTGCGGGAGAAGACGGCGATTGGGTTGACGGCGATGATACCGATTGCTCCGACGGCAGTGTTGCGGAGGCGCTCGCGGTTTGCTCCGAAGCCTTGCTGGAGTCGAATATGCCCGGTTGGCCGGCCGCGGAGGCCGTGGGGGCAAGCATCGCCATGCTGATGATTGCCGCGCAACCGGTGACGAGTGCTTTACGAAGGCCGTGTGGGCCAGTTGTTTTCTTCATTGGTTCTTCTCTCTATTCTTCTGATGAGCTGACAGATGTAAACAATTCGCCATTCAAATCTGTTTCACATTTAATTACTTTTAACTAAATACAATAATACATATTTTGTTATTTGTATGGTCATGTGCAATTGATGTGCGGTGCGATTCTGGCCTGTGGTCTGATAATCCGCGCCACAAGCCAGAATCAGACTTTTTGATTGTCCTTGTTTTAGGGTTTATTCTCCTTGCCAGTGTGAGGTTTCAACGCCTCGTTGGGCAGTGCTGTGGCGCTTGATCAGGTAGCCGATTGCCGCTGCAAGCACGATGGCAGCCAGGGGGATGATCCACCAGAGCTTGAAACCGGTGCGGGCGCTCTTGGCGGGGCTGGCGTCGGATTGGGCGGTGGAGCACTTGGGCAGGCCGATGTAGTCGGAGTCCTTCCGGCCCGTGTTCTCGCCTTGGCCGGTGCCGTCCGAGGCGAGCCAGTCGGCCTTGTGGCTGGCTTTGGCTTTGGCACCAAGCCTGCGGGCCACGTCGTCGGGCATGCACTTCGGGCGCGGTCGAGGCTTCCGGGCCGTGTCGGGTGAGGCATCGCCGTCGGTCTGGCTCTGCGGTGCAGGTGTGGCGGTGGTGTCGCCATTCTGCTCGCCGGTCGGGCTGGAGGGCCTGTTGGCTGTGTGGCCGGTGGTGCTCTTGTGACTGTCCGTATCGGAGGGCCTGTTGGTGTTGCCATTGCGGTTGCTTGGGCTGGACGTCTCGCCAGTGAGAACGGGTGTGGCAGCGAGGCTAGGCCGGCTTGTGGCGACAGGGCTGTTGCCGACGGGTGCGATTGGGCTGGTCGGCGCTCCTGTGTTGCCGCCCGGAGTGGTGCCTCCTAGGTTGGTTCCCGAACCGGGCATGGATGGGGTCGCGGGTATGCCCGGCGTACCTGGTATGCCGGGGTTGCTGGGGATATTGGGAGTGCTGGGGTCGCCGGGTGTGCTGGGGTCGCCGGGGGTACCTGGGTTACCAGGTTTATCGGGTGTGCCGGGCTGGTCGGGTGTGCCGGGAACCGTGTTCTGCTCCCATTTCGCCTGCAATGTGAGATTGCGGGTCACGGCAGTCTCGAGCTGGTAGTCGATCCACTTGCCGTCCTGCCAGATCTGCCATCCCTTGAAGGTGTAGCCCTCGCGGGTAGGCGGTGTGACCTTGCCGCTGAGGTTGTCGCCGTCGCTCACGGTGACGGGAAGAACCGTGGTGCCACCGTTGGCGTCGAAGGAAACCGTGTGAGTAATCTGGCTCCATTTGGCGTAGAGGGTGAGATCTTCAGTGACGGGGGTGTTGGAGTCGTAGTCGGTGTAGGCCTGGCCAGACTTGGTTTGCCAGCCCTTAAATACGTAGTGCTCACGCGTAGGAGGTATGAACTTGTCGGTGAGGTTGTCGCCTTCGTCCACTGCGACGGGGGGAACGAAGCTGCCTTCGCCGGTTTCAAAGGTGATTTTATGGGTGATGATTTTCCATTTGGCGTAGAGGGTGAGGTCGTCGGTGATGGGGGTGTTGAGGTCGTAGTCGGTGTAGGCCTCTCCGGACTTTGTTTGCCAGCCCTTAAATACGTAGTGTTCACGCGTAGGAGGCGTGACTTTGTCGGTGAGGTTGTCGCCGTCGTTGACGGTCATGGGTTCGATGGTGCTGCCGCCGTTGGCGTCGAAGGAAACCATATGGGTGATCATTTTCCATTTGGCGTAGAGGGTGAGGTCGTCGGTGACGGGGGTGTTGAGGTCGTAGTCGGTGTAGGCCTGGCCGGACTTTGTTTGCCAGCCCAGGAACGTGTGGTGGTCATGGGTCGGTGGCGTGACTTTGTCGGTGAGGTTGTCGCCGTCGTCCACGGTGATGGGGGAAACGAAGCTGCCTTCGCCGGTTTCGAAGGTGATTTTGTGGGTGATGATTTTCCACTTGGCGTAGAGGGTGAGGTCGTCGGTGACCGGGGTGTTGAGGTCGTAGTCGGTGTAGGCCTCTCCGGACTTGGTCTGCCAGCCCTCAAATACGTAGTGCTCACGCGTAGGAGGCGTGACTTTGTCAGTGAGGTTGTCGCCGTCGTCCACGGTGATGGGGGAAACGAAGCTGCCTTCGCCGGTTTCGAAGGTGATTTTGTGGGTGATGATTTTCCACTTGGCGTAGAGAGTCAGATCTCTGGTGATAGGGAGCTGCGTGTTGTAGCCGATTCGCTGTCCATCGTCGTTGTCGTATTCCCACCCAATGAACGTGTAACCTTCACGCGTGGGCGGTGTGACTTTGCTGTCGTTGAGGCTGTCACCATTGTTGACGGTAATGGGGGCGATTGAAGTGGCACCGTCGCCTGTGACGAAGGTGATGGTGTAGGTTTTCGGGGTGGGTGCTGGGCGAGATCGTGTGATGGTGCCATTGAAATCTATATTCTTAGTTTTATAGGTGAATTGCACTTCGAAATTATAGGCTACGGTATCTTCTGTCCACATTGCAATACCGGTCGAAGGATCATAGGTGCCTGAGCTCGGGGTAAGAGAAGGCTTGATATATGCCCCATTTTCATCTATGGCGGTTTTAATGGTTGCTGGCCAAGGGGTGGGGTCGTCCAGATAGCTGCGTTGGTTATAAACGCGTATCACGGAGTTGGCTAGCTTTTTGAGCGGGGAGATGTCGGTGATGCTGTTGTTACCAAGGTCGAGGTTGGTGAGGTTGGTGAGGCTGGCAAGTGGTTTGATGTCGGTGATGCGATTGCTGTTGAGGTTGAGGTCGGTGAGGTTGGTGAGGCTGGCAAGTGGTTTGATGTCGGTGATGCGATTGCCGTAGAGGTCGAGGCTGGTGAGGTTGGTGAGGCTGGCAAGTGGTTTGATGTCGGTGAGGTTACTGTAATGGAGACTGAGTTTGGTCAGTTTCGTGAAATTGGCGAGTATGACAAAGTCGTCCTTCTGCCAATAATAATCGATCGAGCGTTGTCCAAGATCAAGATCGGTAAGACGCTTGAGATTGGAAATGGGTGTGAGATTCTTGTATCCATTGTAATATAGGTTGAGATTGGTAAGCTTGGTAAGCTTAGTAATGGGCGTGATATCGCTGATGCGGTCGTATTTGAGATTCAGCACGGTGAGGTTGATGAGGCCTGCGAGGGGCTTGATGCTGATACCGGGATTCCCTTCGAGGTAAAGCGTGGTGAGGTTGGTGAGGCCTGCGAGGGGTGTTGTATCTTTGATTTTCGTGGAAGTGCTATAGCTGGGGTGCGCGAGGGACAGTGTGTCCAATTTGGTGAGTTTGGCAAGGGGCTGGATGTCACCGATGGAATCATCGTCGAGGGTGAGGTTGGTGAGGTTGGTAAGGCCGGTGAGAGGGGTCAGGTCGCTGAGTCCGGAGTTGAAGCTGAGATGGAGCGTGGTGAGGTTGGTGAGGCCTGCGAGGGGCTGGATGTCACTGATGCGATCTTGATTGAGGCTTAGACGGGTGAGGTTGGTGAGGCCTGCGAGGGGCTGGAGGCTGACGGATTGGAAATCGTTGAAAGAATGGTTAAGTGTTAAGTCGGTGAGATTAACAAGGTGTTCAATTCCCGAAAGATTCCAGATACGGTTATAGCTGTCATAGCTGCTAGAGATCACCGTGATGCTGTTGATTATTGCTTGGCTGAAGATGGTGTTGACGGTAGCGTGCCCTGCTTTTGCGACGATTTTCGCTAGGTCGTTGTCCGGGAAGCATTGGGCTATGGTGCTTTCGTCTACGGTGCAGTTGTCTGTGTTTTTTTGCGAAGCTGGCTGGGCGAGAGGCGCTGTGTCGGCTTGCAGGGATGGCTGCGTTGCCGCCTGAGGTATGGAGGGTTGTGCCGGGTGCGGCTGGGCTGGCGTTGTGTGGGGGTCGGAGGCGGCAGGGGTCTGCGTTGTCGCAGGGGATGGTGCGGGCTGGCCTGCTGGAGCGGGCTGTGCTGCAGGTGTCTGGTTGTCTTTTTGGCTGGGCAGAGGTTGGTTATCCGTGGTTTGCTGGTGACTCTGAGTTGTTGTAGGTGCCGAATGCTGCGATGAAGCGGTTGATGGCTGCTGTGCCGAGTTTTGCGGAGGGGCCTGTGCTGCGCTTGTCTGGCTTGCTCCGGGAGGTTGACCTGTGCCGAATTGTACCGTCTGTGCCGAAGCGGTTGGTATCAGCATGGCCATACCTGTGAGCGCGGCTACGCTTGCAACGATTGCTTTACGGACCTTTTGACGAAATGCTTGTTTCCTTGTGCTCATAGCTTTCCTCACGTCGTTCTCTCTGTTCGACTGATGCAAATTCGCGCTACATCGCCGCGAAAATAGCATAATGTAATTAATAATATCTTAATGTAGTTACAAAATGTGTCAGAGAATGTGTTTATGGCTTTTTTTGAGATTGTAAAATGATGTAATTTTAATACATTTTTAACATAGAAGTTGAAAATATTATTCATCTCTATTGTCGGCGAATGTGACCGAATGCAAAAACGCCTCCGGCACCAGCGTCCCGAATCTGTGCTGCAAGAGATTGCGGTTGTGCTGGTGCCGAAGGCGTTTTGAAAGTTGGCTGGGCGGACAGGCGGCTTGCCGCGCAAGGCCCGAAAACCAAGCCAACGGATGAAACTTTAGAGCTCCGGGTCGATCATCACCTTGACCTGGCTCTTGTCGGTAGCGAGGGCCTTGATGCCTTCGATGGCGTCGTCAAGGCCGAGCTTCTTGGTGATGAGCGGCTTGAACTGGTCCTTGTTGGCGGCGATGATGTCGAGCACCGTGTCGAAGCAGTTCTCGTAGGCGAGCGTCGTGGTGATGGTGAAGCCCTGCATGATGACGTCGTCGGTGAAGTTGACGTTCAGCGGCTTGCCGAGGGCGACGAGTTGGACGGTGCCGTTGCGGCGGGTGACCTGCAAGGCGGTGTCGAACGTGGCCTGCACGCCGCCGCACTCGAAGGACACATCCACCCCGTCGGGGCAATCCTTGCGGATGATCGCGTTGACGTCTTCCTTGGTCGGGTTGAGCACATCAGTGAATCCGAGCTCACGGGCCTTGTCCAAGCGGACCTCGGAGACGTCGGAGATGTAGACGCGGGGTGCGCCGGCAATGCGGGCCAGAATCGCGGTGGTCAGGCCGATCGGGCCTGCACCCAACACTGCGACGGTCTGGCCGACGCGCAAGCCGGAGCGCTTGATGCCTTCGAAGGAGACGGAGGTCGGCTCGCAAATCGCGCCCAGCTCGTAATCCAAGCCTTCGGGAAGGTGATGCGCGAAAACGTCGTCGATGTTGGCGTATTCCGCCATGCCACCGTCGTCGGAGAAGCCGAGGAAGTTGCCGGCGCCGTCTTCGGCCACAACCTTGTCGCAGAAGTTGTAGTTGCCGGAGCGGCAGTTGGCGCATTTGCCGCAGGCGATCAGCGGCTCGACCGCGATGCCGTCGCCGACCTTGAAATCGGTGACCGCGCTGCCGACCTTGACGACCTCGCCGGAGAATTCATGGCCCAGCGTGATCGGGACGGTTTTGCCGGTCAGCGGGTGCGGCTGCGTGGGCAGGCCCCAGGCCACTGAATAGGCGTGGAGATCCGAACCGCAGATGCCGCAGTCCTTTACTTTGATTTGCACCTGATCCGGCTTCGGATCGGCAATGGCGACATCTTCGACGCGCACATCGTTCTGACCGTAAATACGAACAGCTTTCATTGTCTATTCCTTTTCTTTACGAAGGCTTTGTTGCCTTCGTCACAATATTTATTATAGAAAAAATGTTATTTAGTATAGACAATAAATTGTTAGCGTTAACAAATATTTGATATAACGATTGAGAGCATGATTCGGAAGTTTGGATAAGTGAAAAGGGCATCTAACAGACAAGAAAAGGCCGGGAAACAAAGGATACGGAACATTCTCAAATTCCGTCTTGTTTCTTGGCCTTTTGCGTTGCCGGATTAGAAATCCGAATCTTTGTCGAAAGGGGCTTCAAGCGATTCTGTTGTCTTGTGTCAGATTCTTGAATCGGGAGCACCGATCAATTGTTGTCAGAACTGCTTCTTGCGGCGACTCAGGACGATGCTTGAAGCGCCGGCAGCTGCAATCAGGGCGATGGCGGCGATGCCGAGAACGGCACTGCCGGTCTGGCCCAGCTGTGCCGGGCCACCTTTGGCGCCTTTGTTTCCATTCGCGCCGTTGCTGTTGTTCGCTTTGGCGTTGTTGTTCCCATTGGCGCCTGGTGCGGTGCCTGCAGCCCCTACGGGGTTCCACTTGGCGTGCAGGGTGATGTCGCTGTTGATCGGGGTGGCGGGATCGAAGTCGACGAGGTTGCCGTTGCCATCATCGATCTGCCATCCGCCAAAGTCATAGCCCGGCTTGGTCGGATGGGTGTCATCGTTGATGGTGCCGCCCGGCGTCACAGTCTGGTCGGGCACGGGGGTGCCGCCGTTGGAGTCGAAGTGCACGGTGTCCTCATGCACTTTCCACTTGGCGTGCAACGTGATGTCGCCAGTGATCGGGGTGTTGAAATCGAAGTCGACGAGGTTGCCGTGGCCGTCGTCAATCTGCCATCCGTCAAAGTCGTAACCCGGCTTGGTCGGATCGCTCGGCTTCGTGGCGTGGCTGTCGTAGGTCAGACCCGTCTGGTCGGGCACGGGGGTGCCGCCGTTGGAGTCGAAATGCACCGTATAATGGTCGGCGCGCCACTTGGCGTAGACGGTCGTATCGTGAGTGATGGGCGTGTTCAGGTTGAAATCGGTAGTGCCGTTGGCGTCTGTAGCCCAGCCTATGAACGTGAATCCGGGGCGGGTCGGTAGCGGACTGGGCTCAACGGCCCTGTGCTGATCCTGGACTTCCTGGTTCGAAGTGTTGAATTGGCCGCCTCCAATATTGAAGGTGCCGCCGTTGCCGTCAAATATCACGTTCCAGTTGCTGGTTTCCTTGGGCTGATTGATGGTCCCGGTATAGATGAAGCTCCTGCCGTTGAGAGTGAAAGACTGGTTGAGAATCAAGGAAATGCCTGTGGTATGCGCGGTCAGGCCGGTCCAAGTGACCTTGCCGGTAGAGTTGTCGAATGTATGAGAAGTATCTGGCTCGTAATCGATCGGCATGATCCAGCTGCCGTCGACACCCTTGGCGACGCTCAGGCTTCCTGTGGTCGCGGTCGTGGGCAGTGGGGTCGGTATGTACACCTGCTCGTTTTTGACCGAGAGGTTGGTGAGGTTTCTCAGTCCGGCCAGCGGCGTGAGATCCATGATGTGATTCTGGTCAATGTTGAGATCGTTCAGCATCGTAAGTCCGCTGAGCGGTGTCAGGGTGTCGGCGGTGTTGTGGCGCAGGCTCAGGGATACCAGGTTGTTCAGCCCGGAAAGTGGTGTGAGGTCGGAGACCGTGTTTTCATCCAAGGTCAGTGAAGTCAGTTCGGTCAGACCGCTTAGCTGGCTGATGGTGTCGATTCGGTTGCCGGTTACGTCGAGGATCTGCAAATGGGGCAGATGCTGAATTCCTTCAAGACTGGTGATTTTCGTCGATGCGTCGGCCAGCGAGTTGTGGGTCAGGCTGGTGATCGCGTTTTGATCGGCGGTGGTGAATGTATCTGTCACGTTTTTGCCGACTTTTTGAGCTACGGTGCTCGCGAGGTTCGCATCCGGGAAGCAACTGCTGATGCTGCTGGTGTCGGGGGTGCAGGTACGCGGTTCGATGGCCTGTGCGCTCGATGGCACCAGCATTGCCAAGGATGCCAAGGCTGCCGCAGCTAAGGTCAGAAGTTTGCCCCCTCTCGGAGCTGTTTGAGAGTGCCGTAACGATGATGTGTCCCTATTCACTGCTTTCTCCTTATCTTCTTACATTCTTGGTCGTTTATTCAGCACGCTTGCAAGCGTGAAATGCGCGTTGTTGAGCATGCCTATTAGTCAGCATAACATAGAATATTATTAATTATTATTTTGGGTTATCTATTTGATGAATCAATTTTTCTTCTAAAACCGCTGTTTCGTGGTTCTGTTGAAAATTTACGACGGACTGACCGTAGATAGATGGTTTTCGTTGCTGTGTCAGGTAAAACGCGGCCCGGGTTGGTAGTTGTAAACGCAAATTGCCCGACCACATGTTGAAACACGTGGTCGGGCAATTTCGTGAATTTTTGAAGGACTGAGGTTTAGAAGTCCCAATCCTCATCGTCGGTCGCCTCGGCGTTGCCGATGACGTAGGAGGAGCCGGAGCCGGAGAAGAAGTCGTGGTTTTCGTCGGCCGAGGGGGAGAGCGCGGCGATGATCTCGGGGCTCACTTTGGTTTCGGCGGCGGAGAACTTGGCCTCATAGCCGAGGTTCATCAAGGTCTTGTTGGCGTTGTAGCGCACGAACGCCTGCACGTCGTCTATGAAGTCGAAGCCTTCATAGACCTGGTCGGAATACTTGACCTCAAGATCATAAAGCTGGTTCAGCAGGTCGTCGGTGTACTTCTTGAGCATTTCCTGGTCGGCGGCGGTGCGGTGCTCGAGGTGGCGCTGGTACTTGTAGCCGGAATAGTAACCGTGGATGGCCTTGTCACGCAGGATGAGGCGAATCATGTCCGCAGTGTTCATCAGCTTCGCGCGGCTGGAGAAGTAGAGCGGCAGGTAGAAGCCCGCGTAGAGCAGCAGCGAGGAAAGCATCACGGCGGCGACCTTGCGTTTCAGCGGGTCCTCAGACTGATACTGCTCCATGACGATGCGCACGCGCTCCTGCACCAGGTCGTTGCCCACGGCCCAGCGGTAGGCCTCGTCGATCTGCTCGGAGGAGCACAGGGTGGAAAAGATGGAGGAATAGGAACGGGCGTGCACCGACTGCATGAAGGCGATGTTGGTGTAGATGGCCTGCTCGTGCTCAGTCAGCGCGTCGGGGATCTGCACGAGCTCGCCCACGGTGGCCTGCTCGGTGTCGAGTGTGGTCAGGCCGGCGAAGACGCGGACCGTGGTGGTGCGTTCGTGCTCGGTCAGGCTGCGCCAGGAGGGGATGTCGTTGGACAGCGGCACCTTTTCAGGCAGCCAGAAGTTGGCGATGAGGCGGTTCCAGACCTCGAGGTCCTTGTCGTCCTGGATGTTGTTCCAGTTGACGGGGCGGATACGCATGGAGTTCGGGTCCGCGCCCTTCGCGAAGGCCGTCGACCACTGCGGGGGTGTCAGCGAATCGGCCATCATCTTGTCATCAGCGAGTTTGACCTCGTTTGTCATGGGTGTTCCTTCTTTTGTGGCGTTCTGATTGTTAAAGTTTCGCAGGTACTCGCCTTACACTTGGGCCAGCTGCTCGCGAATACGTTTAGGAGGGTTCATTCTCCCGTATTCCGTTGACATAGAGCGGCCGGTTGCCGACGTCGACAACACTATATCTAGTGGTCAGGCAATGTGATGCCTCTATATATAGTAATCGGTAGGTTGTGGCTTCGCTTTACGGCACGCGGGGCGAAGTTGTGATGTAGCTAACACGGAATGCGATGTGGCGATCGTACAAGGAACCGGACGGCGAGTACTCTGCACTTGGGCGAAACGATGTGAATGCCGCCGAGACATATATCACTATGCGAACTGATGGTGCGTCATACGGATGGGATGAAGTACCTTGATTTGCAGAGCAGAGAATCGAAAGTGCACAGTAAGGCTGGCGCTATTAAATACGATTTGACATGTTTCGTTGACAATAATCAAAAATGAGGGTGAGTAATGGCGAGTATCAAGGAACGTATTTTCCGAAAAGAGGACCCCAGCGTCTATGAGCAGAAGGACGCCCATCTGAAGCGGACCCTGCGGGTGCGAGACTTTTTGGCCCTTGGCTTGGGGACCGTTTTATCCACGGCTATTTTCACACTGCCTGGAACGGTGGCAGCCCAGCATGCGGGCCCGGCGGTGGTGCTTTCCTTCATAGCCGCCGGTGTAGTCGCTGGTTTGGTGGCGTTCGCCTATGCGGAAATGGCTTCGGCGATGCCGTTCGCCGGTTCTGCGTATTCCTGGATCAACGTCATTTTCGGCGAGTTCTTTGGCTGGATTGCCGGTTGGGCGCTCTTGGCGGAGTATTTCATCGCCGTGGCCTTTGTCGGTTCGGGCTTGTCGGCCAATTTCCGCGGTCTGATCGAACCTTTGGGTTTGACATTGCCGAAGATGTTGGCCAACCCCTTCGGCACCGATGGGGGAATTATCGATCTGGTTTCCGTGGTCGCGATTCTCGCCGTGGCTCTCTTGATTTCCCGAGGAGCCAACCAAACCAGCCGTGTCGAAAACGTTCTGGTGGTTTTGAAGGTAATCGTCATTCTGCTGTTCATCGTGGTAGGATGCACGGCTATCAAGCCGCAAAACTACGTACCGTTTATTCCCAAGTACCATCCCAACCCTGATGGGTCGGCCTTCGGCGGCTGGCAGGGAATCTATGCCGGCGTCTCGATGATCTTCCTGGCATATATCGGCTTCGATTCCATCGCCGCCAATTCCGCCGAAGCCAAGGACCCTGCCAAGACGATGCCGAAGGGGATCATGGGTTCCCTGCTAATCGGCGTCGTGTTGTTCGCGGCCGTCTCGCTGGTTCTGGTCGGTATGTTCCACTATCCGCTCTATGCCAACAACGCCGAACCGGTGGGCTGGGCCTTGCGCAAGAGCGGCCATGTGATCATTGCCACGATCGTGCAGGCAGTGGCCTGCCTGGGTATGTTCGCAGCGTTAATCGGCATGATGATGGCCGGTTCCCGCCTGCTCTATTCCTTCGGGCGCGATGGTCTGCTCCCGCGTTGGCTGGGCAAGATCAACGAGAATCATCTGCCGAACAACGCTTTGCTTGCACTCACGGTCTTCGCCGTGATCATCGGCTCCATCTTCCCGTTCGCGTTCTTAAGCCAGCTGATTTCGGCCGGCACCCTGATTGCCTTCATGTTCGTCTCGCTGGGCATCTACGGTCTGCGCAAGCGCGAAGGTAAGGATATCGCCGAACCTGGCTTCAAGATGCCGTTCTATCCGGTGATGCCCGCCCTGGCTTTCCTCGGTTCTTTGATTGTATTCATCGGGCTGAGCAACGACGCGAAGATTTATGCCTTGGGCTGGTTCATCTTCGGTCTGATTCTGTATTTCTGCTACGGAATGAGACATTCCGCTTTGAACAACAAGAAGTAAAAAGGAGGAGAGAAGTTGGATAACAATCAACAGTTACTGGCTCAGGAAAATGAGGTCCTGTCTCCTGCGGTGCGTATCCAATATTTCGATATCGTCATCCAAAAGGCCAAGGGCGCGCTGCTGAGAGATGCCGACGGCCGTGAATACATTGATCTGCTGGCCAGCGCGTCGGCGACCAATACCGGTCATTGCCACCCCCACGTCGTGGAAGCGATCCAGAAGCAGGCCGCCAATCTGATCCAATACACGCCGGCCTATTTCGCCAGTGGCCCTGAGATCGAACTGGCGCAGCGCCTTGCCAAGCTGGCTCCGATGAGCGGGCCGGTCAAGGTCGCTTGGGGCAATTCCGGCTCGGACGCCAATGACGCGATCATCAAGTATTCGCGTGCCTATACCGGCCGTCAGTACATCGTCAGCTTCACGGGTGCCTACCATGGCTCCACTTACGGTTCGATGTCCATCTCGTCGGTCAGCCTCAATATGAGCCGCAAGATGGCCCCGATGCTGCCGGGAGTAGTGAAGGTGCCGTATCCCGACATTCATGAGCGTCTGCCGCACGAAAGCGAAGACGAGTTCGTCGAGCGCATGATTGCTGCCTTCAAGCTGCCTTTCGAGACCTATCTGCCGGCCGAGGAAGTGGCTGCGATCGTCGTTGAGCCGATTCAGGGCGACGGCGGCATCGTCAAGGCGCCGCAAAAGTATATGGACTTTCTCTGGCAATTCGCCCACGAGCACGGCATTGTGATCGCGATCGACGAGGTCAACCAGGGTATGGGCCGCACCGGCCAATGGTGGTCCATTCAGAACTTCGGCCTCGAGCCCGACCTGATGACCGTCGGCAAGTCCATCGCCTCCGGTCTGCCGTTGAGCGCCATCATTGGCCGCGCCGAAATCATGGACGCCTTGGGTTCTCCGGCCGTCACCTATACCACGGCGGGCAATCCGGTCACCACGGCGGCGGCGAACGCCACGTTGGATGTCATGGAGCAGGAGCACTTGGTCGAGCGCTCGGCGAAGCTGGGCCCCCAAGTCAAGGCCTACTTCGAGAAGAAACGCGAACAGTACGATTTCATCGGCGACATCCGTTTCTACGGTCTCGACGGCGGCATCGACATCATCGACCCCGAAACCGGGAAGGGCGATGAAGAAGCCACCACCAAGCTGATCTATCGCATGTACCAATTGGGTGTCATCATCATCAGCCTTCGTGGCTACATCCTGCGCTTCCAGCCGCCGCTGGTTATCACCGAAGACCAGCTGCAGCAGGCCTTCAAGGCCTTTGACCAAGCGTTGGCCGAGCTGGCTGCGGGCAAGTTGAGCCTGCCCGAGGATGCCGGCAAGATTGGCTGGTAAACAGGCTGCTGAGTCTCTTTAGACGGGCCGTTGACCTTGAGTGGTTGGCGGCCCGCCTTTTTGGCTGTTGATTTGCACCATCAGTTGCAGACAGGCCGCTGAGGGATGCTGAGTGGCCTGAATGTGGCAGAAATGGCTTGGGCTGAGCCATAATAATCGAGCCACTGAGAGATGCTAAAGGGCCGGAATACGGCGGGAAAATATTAATCCGCCGTATTCGGGCCCCTTGGGTTGAGTCAGTGGCTCATTTATGTAGTAAACCCGCTTAAGACCGACTTACTCCAAGCCGATGCTCTTGATGTCGTGGACGGTGAGCTTGTCGATGGCGAGGACGCCGGATTCGGAGGAAAGCTTGACCGCACGCTTGCCCTCGGACGGGTAGCTATAGGAGCTGAGCACATGCAGGCCGTCGTTGACATAGACCTCGACGGAGCCGCGATCGACGTAGACTTGCAGCTTGAGCTGGTCGGCGTCCAGTTCGGCGTCGGTGAGCTTGGCGGCACGATAGCCGCGATCGCCGCGGGCTGCGGCCTGGC
This sequence comes from Bifidobacterium sp. ESL0784, assembly GCF_029433295.1. Taxonomy (GTDB): domain Bacteria; phylum Actinomycetota; class Actinomycetes; order Actinomycetales; family Bifidobacteriaceae; genus Bifidobacterium. The sequence continues at coordinate 394,359 of NZ_JAQTHV010000002.1, read as the reverse complement.
GGTCGACGACCACGGTGCCGGCCTGCGCGTCATAGGCGACGTAGGTGTGGGAGCCATCGGGGGTGGCATGGACCTTGAGGCCCGCGCGCTCGGCGGTGGTGTCTTTCAGGTTGATGTTCAGCTCGATTTCCACGGCTTCGGCATCCTCGTCAACGAGCGCCTCTTCGTTGGCCTCGATTGGGCGGGCGACGTGGTCGAAGGTGTTGATGCGCAACTTCTCGATTTCCGGAACCGGCACGGTGTGCAGGTCACCGTCATCGCCGAGGAAGCATTCGCGGGGCAGGGTCATCTGGCCGCACCAGCCGTCGGACTGCATCGGGGCGCTTTCGCTGAACGGGCTCATCCAGCCGTACATGATGCGTCGGCCGTTGGTTTCGAAGGACTGGGGGGCATAGTAATTCGCTCCGCAATCGAGCAGACGGAATTCGGTTTCAGGCTTGAACGCCTCGCCCGGCTTCCAGGTACCGATCATGTAGCCGGCGTTATTTTCGTTGCGGTTCATGTAGCCGCGTGCCTTGGAGCCCATGGCTGAGAAGACGATGACCCACTTGGTGTTGCCGTCTTTGTCTTTCAGCGGGAAGAAGTCGGGGCACTCGAGCATGAAGACGTCCGGATCCGGATCGTCGTAAAGCACGTTCTGGAATTCCCAATGAATCATGTCGGTGGAGGTGTAGTCCCAGATCTGGCCACGGTGGTCGGCGGTGGAGACGCCGTGGACCAGGTGCCAGACGCCGTCCTGCTTCCAGACCTTCGGATCGCGGAAGTGGGAATCGACCTTCTCGCGCGGGCAGTCGATGACCATGCCGAGCTTGTTGAGCTTGGTGGCATCGTCGTCCTCGGCCTCGGCAAGCATCTGGACCTGCCACTGGCCGTCCGTGTCGTCCTTGCCGTTGTTCCAGCGGTGGCCGGTGTAATAGAACTTGAGCTTGCCTTCATCGTCGACTACGGCCGAGCCGGAGAAAACGCCGTCCTTTTCCTGTTCAAGGCTGGGGGCCATGGCGATGGGCTCGCGGCGCCAGGAAACCATGTCGGCGCTGGAGACGTGGCCCCAGTGCATCGGGCCCCACTGCGTGCCGTAGGGATGAAGCTGGTAGTAGACGTGCCAGCGGCCCTTGTAGTAGCACAGGCCGTTAGGATCGTTGATCCAGCCGCCGTTCGAGGCGATATGGTACTTCGGGTACCAGCGGTCGTCGCGTTCGAGGGCGAGCGTTTCGACACCGGCTTCGGCCTTGGCGAGTTCCTTGGCGTGATCGCGTATCGGGGTGTAAACGGGAGATTCAGTAGTCATCTTTGATGCCTTTCTCGTAACTATCATATGATGATTGTTTTTTATTCGCCACAAGGCCCCCACGCCTGAATTGATGGGTGCGGAGGCCTTGTGACGCTATGGAATTTTGCGGAAAGCACCGTGCACAACCAAATGCGTACGGCGCCGGATTAGCGAATCAGGCCGGGAGTTGGTCGCTGGCGGCCTCGGCCTGGATGGCCTCGCCTTCCGCCTCGGCCTTCTTGCGGTCCTTGATGCGTATGAACGGGTCGCCGCCCACCTGTTGGTTATCCCTCTTAATCACGAAGAATCCGTAAATCAGAGCGAGCAAGACGATGCCGGAGATGGTGAAGAAGGTCTTCTGCGGGCCGAGCGCGTCACGCAGTGCACCAAGCGGGTGCGACATGATGACCTGACCGACCTGGGAGGCGATCTGGAAGCCGACCATATACAGCGTCGCCGATAGCTTCGTATCGTAATGCAATGTGAAGTAACGGAAGGCGGGAAGGCTGAAGAGCGGGGTTTCGATGGCGTGGAACATCTTGACGATCGAGATCATCACCGGGTCGTGGAAGACGCCGCACAGGCCGATACGCAGGAACATGGTCAACGCGCCGAGCAGCAGCGAGTTGCGAACGCCGATGTGGTCCATGATTACCGGGACGACGCCCATCATGATTGATTCGCAGAACACCTCGGCAGCGTTGAGGACGGAGTACCATTCCGCGCCTTGGGACGGTGTGGCGAAGAGGCTCTTATAGTAGCTCGGGAACATCTGCTGGTCGAAGACCGTGTAGAAGGTGTTGGTGAAGAGCATGAAGATGATCAGTGCCCACAGCGAGCCCATGCCAAGCACGGAAATCATTTCCTTGGCGGTCGGGTTGGTGCGCGGTGCGTTCGGATCGGCTTCTTTCTTGAGCTCTTCCTTCTGCTCGGCCGGGCGCCAGAACAGGTAGATGCACAGCATGCAGATGCCGAAGAGCGAACCGAGCCAGAAGTTGTACATCATGCTCTTGTTGAAGAGGAAGCCAGCGATAAGGGCCACGACGGCGTAGCCGAAGGAGCCCCAGGCGCGCGACTGACCGTATTCGAAGCCGAAGTGACGGCTGTAACGTTCGGTGATGGCCTCGATCAGCGAGCAACCGGCCATGAAGCCTGCGGAGAGGACGAACGAGCCGAGCAGTACGCCGATGAACTTGGTGGTGCCGCCTGCCGAAAGCAGAGGCTTGTAGATGAATTGCGCGAACGGGCCGACGCATGCGGCGATGCAGGAGACGACGATTACCAAGCGGCGCTTGATGCCAAGGTTGTCTTGGATGATGCCGTAGAAGAACATGATGAACAATGTCACCAATGAGTTGATGGAGTAGATGGTGCCCTGCTCAGCAGCTGTCATACCCATGCCCTTGGGAGCCGGGCTGGTCAGCCAGATTGAGTAGAAGGACCACCAGATGCCCCACGAGCAGAAGAACATGAAGATACCGGTCGAGCTCTGTAGATACGAGGGGTTCCGGTAAGTCTTTGCTCCTTTGATTGCCATTTCGTCACCTTTCTTTTCGGCACCGCTGCCGCGCGATGCCCTTCTTACTTCTGTTCTTGCCGATTTTTGCGGCATTGCCCTAAGCAAGAAACTTACGACAAAATATAGGACGAGAATCGATTCACGTCAAACTGTAAATCGTTTCCGGCGTTTTCAGATGAATAAAAATTATCCGTATAGATTGTTGTTAAATACTTGTCTAATTATTGTGTTGCCATCTGGGGTGGCTGGGTCGCCGCGTGGGTGCCGCGTCGTGGTTTATCGTGTGTTCGGCTGGTGTGTTCGATTGAACCGGTATTTCGCGGTATCCAGTGACTGCTTTCGGCCATGAACGGTTGCGATTGCAAAACCAATCGGCAGGGTTCGGTGAAAGAGCCATTCCGCCTCGGCGTTTGCGTGCTGTGGCACGGCGATTGCTTATAGCCACTGGTTGCTTGTGGCTCAGCGCTTGCCGGCGGCAGTTCCTCGGTTGGCCACGGACCCGCGCTCGATCAGGGTGCAACGGATGCGTACCGGGCTCGCCGCGTCGAGCGGCGGGATCTGCGCGACGGTTTTCCTGTTGCGGCCGGAATCCAAATCGTGGCCCTCGATCATCGAAATCAGCCTGCGTGCACCCCAATAGCCCATTTCGTAATGCGGCAATGCGATGGTGGTCGGCTGCGGCTCGAACGTTTCCTTGATGATGCGGTTGTTGTCGATACCGACCACGGAGATATCGCGGCCGACTTCAAGGCCACGTTGTGCGGCGCATTGATAGACGTACCAAGTGCGGGCGTCGTTGAAGCAGAAGAAGGCGTCCGGCCGCTTGCGCTCGAAGAGATCGGAGACGGCCTTGAGCGCACCGCCGTTCTTGTCCACGTCGACAATGAGTTCCGGGTCTATGGGACGGTCCGCGTCTTTCAGCGCCTTTTCGTAACCTTTCAAACGCAACGATTCTGCCAGCAAACCTTCGCTGCAACCGATGTAGGCGATGCGTTCGGCGCCGGATTGGATGAGATATGCAGTGGCGTCGTAGCCCATGGCGACCTCATCGGGGACGATATACGGGATTTTTTTATCAGACGACGTGGCGTCGATGAGGACGGTGTGCTCGTGTGAGAGGGATTTGGGAACGTTCGAAACCCTGTCGTACATCTTGGCGTAGAGATACCCGTCCACGCCGTATCGTTTGAGTGCTGCGATTTCGCTCGCTTCGTTGCCGTTGCCGTCGGTATTGACCAAAAGCATCATGTAACCCAGCTCGCTGGCAGCGTCCTGAGCGCCCAGAATCATCTCTCCGGCGTAAGGGGTGGTGGCGATTTCCTCGCTGATGAAGCCAATGGTACGCGTGCGGCTGGTGCGCAGCGAGCGGGCGAGGGGGTTGGGGCGGTAGCCCATGGATTTGGCGGTTTTACGGATGTGTTCGGCAAGGTCTTTCTTGACGTGCCCATCTTCGCGATGGTTCAGTGCCATTGAAACGGCGGTCACCGACGCCCCGGACTTCTTGGCTACCTCTTTGATCGTGGTCATGGTTTGTATAATAACGTTCACCCGTGATGCGGCAGGGCTGAGGTGTTGCTGAATATCATTGACGAAACTTGGCGTTGGCTGCTAGTCTCGTCCGTGTTCGTTAGGGGAATATCAAAAGTTATAGAATGATGGTAATTAATTGGTGGGAATGAAAGACGCAAAACAAGTGCAAAAAACTAAGAAATCGCTGAGGGGCGTTTTGAGCGCTTTGCTGGCGGCGTTGTTCACCTTGGCGCTTGCCGTTAGCGTTACTCCCGATCAGGCGCTCGCGGATACCACTGCAGGGGATGGGCAACTGGCTACAACTGTGCTCGAAACGTTGCCGGTCAAGGGACGCGCACCGAAGACCGGATACAAACGCACGCAATTCGGGCGTGCCTGGGTCGACGTGGACCGCAACGGCTGCGACACCCGCAACGACATTTTGGGGCGTGACCTCAAAGATAAGAAATTCAAGGCCGGAACCAATGATTGCAAGGTGATGTCGGGTACGCTTGATGACCCCTACACTGGCAAAACCATTCATTTCAAACAGGGCAAGAAGACTTCGTCCAAAGTGCAGATCGACCACGTCGTTGCGCTTTCCAACGCCTGGCAGACCGGCGCGCAGAAGCTTGGTGCCGAGCAGCGCGAACAGATGGCGAACGATCCGTACAACCTGCTGGCCGTTGACGGAAGGGCGAACCAGCAGAAAAGCGACGGCGATGCCGCCACTTGGCTGCCGAAGAGCAAATCGTATCGCTGCTCGTACGTTTCCCGTCAGATCGGCGTGAAATCCAAGTACGATCTGTGGGTCACCAAGGCAGAAAAGGCCGCGATGCAGCGTGTGCTTGTTTCCTGCCCGACACAGGCGGTGCCGGTTGATGACGGTCCGTTTAAATAAAAACATAAGGACGTAAAAGGTTTTAAAGTAAAATTACGTAAATAGTGCATTTATGTATAGGTATTATATTGCCGATCCTTTGTGTGAGATTGTATACATCTCTTAAAAATATTGATATTGCAACGTTTTCAGCGTTTGCTAAACGAGTATCATAACTGTATAATTTCTTACGTTAATTCAGCCCCAGTGTTGGGACAGAAACGATAAGATAGCGATGTTTGAGCATTCCATTTCAATGCTTTGCAAGTAATTGATTGTTTATGCCTACGCCATCTCACCGATATGAAAGGACAGCTATGAAAGCCGTTGTATTTAAAGCATTCCAGACATTCCCGTCGCTGGAGGAGGTCGACAAGCCTACTCCGGGGCCTGGTGAGGTGCTGCTGAAGGTGGCCGGTGCCGGCTGCTGTCATTCCGATGTTTCCGTATTCCGCGATTACACGCCCGAGAGCGGTACCCATTCGAAGCCTCCGTTCATCCTCGGTCACGAGACCTCTGGCTGGGTTGAGGAGGTCGGCACCGGCGTCACCGGTTTCAAGAAGGGCGATGCCTATCTGGTTTACGGCCCCACCGGCTGCGGCCACTGCAAGCGCTGCGTCGCCGGCGAAGAGAACTACTGCGAGAACATGGCCACCAACAAGTCGCTGGCCATCGGCCTCGGACGTGACGGCGGTATGGCCGAGTACATGACCGTTCCGGCTCGTAACCTCGTGCCGCTGGGCGACGCCGATCCGATCGCCGCGGCCCCGCTCGCCGATGCCGCGCTGACCCCGTACCACGCCATCAAGGCTGCTCTGCCGCATCTGCAGGGCGGCGGCAAGTATGCACTCGTCATCGGCCTCGGTGGCCTGGGCCAGATTGCCATCCAGATCTTGAAGGCCATCACCGGCGCTACCATCATCGCAACCGATATGAAGCCGGAAGCCATGGCCAAGGCCGAGGCAAATGGTGCCATCACGGTCAAGGGCGATGAGAATGAGGTTGCCAATATCCGCAAGATCACCGGTGGCCATGGTGTTGACGCCGCCTTCGATTTCGTGGGCATCGCGCCGACCATCGCTGCTGCGCAGGCTGCTTCCGCCATCGATTCACGCGTGACCATCGTCGGCATCGCCGGCGGCAAGGCCTCCTACGACTGGTACAGCAATCCGTGGCAGCAGGAGCTTACCAGCGTCTACTGGGGCTCCATGCCTGAGCTGCACGAGGTCGCTGCGCTCTATCGCCAAGGCCTGATCACCCCTGAGGTGGAGACCTATTCAATGGACAATGCGCTCGACGCCTACCACAAGCTGGTCGACGGCAAGCTCTCCAAGCGCGCCGTAGTAGTCCCCCACATGGGTGAGTGAGCGGTAGCTTTATCGTCGCTAAGTGGGTGACGAGGTGTTTCTAACGAGCGCCTTGCCACTCGCTTTTTGTGAACGTAATTAGGCTTTTATGATTCGATCAGTAACGGTGCTGTTTCGATTCAATACGCCTTCGATGAGCAATGTTGATAGTGCGGGCCGGGTTCGATATATTGGGCTATAGCGTTATTGATAGTTTTTCTTGATTGCGGGGAGCGGATATGGTTTGGTCTTGGATGCATCTGGTTGTTGGAGTGGTGTTGATTGTCGCGGTGGCCGTGGGGTTGCTAGGGCCGGAGAGAATGACGAAATTCTGGGCGATGATTGCTCGCGTCTGCTATATCCTCATTATTTTGAGCGGTATCTTCCTGATCGTGCATGCTTGGCCGCATATCACGGTGCTGCTGGTGGTGAAGATCATTCTCGCAATTGCGCTCATCGCGCTCGCGGAAATCGGCTTCGCGAAGAAAAGCAAGGATACGGCTTCGGCTGTGGCCATCTGGCTGCCGATTGTGCTGGTCATCGTGGTCATGGCGGTCGGCCTTGTGGTCTCCCACGGCTTCCCGCTTGTCATGCTGTAATAAGGCAGGATTCCTGAAAGAAACAGCCGAATAAATTTCTTGAAGGCGAAACGTCACTGGTTGGCGCTTCGCTTTTTCGTTTCTATTGCATATGTTTAACATGAAGTTTTGCGACGGATTTGGTGAAAATCCATTCAAAAATCATCATAATGGCATGTTTTCCTGTATAAGCTGACTGAGAGATCGCTATGGAGCGGTTGCCAGTTGCCGGAGGAACGGGAGAAGAGACATGCGTGTTTGGCGTTGGTTGCATATTATTTCGGCGGTGGTGGCGATGGCCGCGATGATTATCGGCGTGCTTGGGCCGCAGAACATGGTCGAAGTTTGGGCCGGCGTGGCGCGCGTCTGCTATATCGTTTTGATTGTGAGTGCAATCCCGACGATACCTCACGCCTGGCGCGCGAACTGGCCGATGGCCATCGTCAAAATCGTTGCGGCGATCGGGCTTATCGGTATGTGCGAGGTCGCGTTCGTCCACCGTCTCCGCGGTGCCGCGCCGCTGCAGACGCTTTGGATGCCGCTGCTTTCCGGCGTCGCGGTTTTTGTGCTTGGTCTTTGGCTCGCGCGCGGCAAGCATCGTGGGAAGACGCCGGCGACCAAGTAACAGCCTTATTCGATGATTCTTGATCTTCGCAATGCCGCTTTTGTTGCGACACGCAAAACCCGATACGCAAATCGAGAAGTAACTGTATAATGAAGTTTTGTTGCCCCTCTGGCTCAATGGTTAGAGCAGCGTCCTTTTAAGTCGTGGGTTGTGGGTTCGAGTCCCACGGGGGGCACTAGTTAGGCACCGTCGTTTGGCGGTGCCTTTTTCGTTTCTGCTTCGCAACTGCAACAGAAGTTTAGGTAAAACAGAAGCCAGCTGTAGTTTAGTTAAATCCGATAATGTGTTCGGCTACGTAGTAGCCCATGCGGATGAGCCAGCGACCGATCGAGCCCGGCAGATTGATGGCCCGAGAAGGCAGCTGCCGGCGTACGTCGCGGGCGATGCTCGGCGAAACGGCGCGTTGGTTTTCCCAGAGTTCGCGTTTGATCTGGTAATTCGCAGGGTTGCGCGAAAGAATCAGGAAGACGCTCGCCACCACAGACTCGATGGAAAGGAAATGGATCATATAGCGGTAAAGGCCGTCGGGAACGGTGCCGCGTTCCGGCGTTGCGGCCACCATCGCGCGGTTGACGCGCACCAGCTGGGCCACGCGGCGAATCATCACGTCGGTCTGCACGCTTTGCCCATCGCGGCCGATGAAGTAGTGGTAAAACGGCGTGCTGATGTACATCAGCGATTTGACCCACGGGAACGGCTGGTAGGCGTAGATGAAATCGACATAGAACGTGTGCTCGGGCAGCTGGGTTTGCGCCGCTCTCAGGACTTCGGTACGGAAAATAAGCGCGTGCATGATCATGTATTGCGCAATGCCGAAGTGCTTGAGGTCGTCCCAATTCAGGCGTCGGTCCGCTTCCATCACATTGTCGAATTTCACGACGTGCTTGTGCTTCTTGCCGACCTTGTCGTAGACGTAATCGGTGACGAACATGTCGATCGGATCGCTGGCGTCGCGCTGCCGGCGCATCACGTCCATAAGTTCTTTGAGTGATTGCGCACCCACCCAATCGTCGGCATCGACGACTTTCAGATACATGCCCTCCGCGTTCGCCATGCCTGTGTTGACCGCGCCGCCGTGGCCTTTGTTTTTCTGGTGGATGACGTGAATGATATCCGGCTTTGCCGCCGCGAGGCGATCTGCAAGTTCCGGGGTGCCGTCGGACGAACCGTCGTCGACGATCAGCACCTCGATGTCATCGCAGTCCTGATTGGCTGTCAGCGATGAAACGCAACGTTCAAGGTAGGTGTCCATATTGAACGCAGGTACTACGAAAGTCAGCGTTTTCGAGCTAGTTTGCGGCATGTTTCCTCGTTTTGGGTATTCGCGGCGTTGGTGCTACGGACAAAAGCCAATTTAGCATGCAAACCCGAGAATGGCAGATGGTTGTGCGTGATTTGCGACACTCTGACGATTACGGCGCATGAAAATATCGTTAGTTGAAAATAAATATTGCCGTTTATTTTTTCATATTTTCAGGGTCATCGGAACTTTCGGCGTCTTCATTGTCGGCATTTGCCTGTGTAGAGGTGCCGGTTCGATCGCCGGCGTCTGCCTGTGTCTCGTTGCTGTCGCCCCTCTGGTCGAGGTCGTTTTCGAACTGCAGTTTTGGCTTGGCCTCGAGGCGCGAAAGTCCGTGCCAAGCGAGGTTGACGATATGTGCGGCGAGCTGCTCCTTGCTGATTTTCTTTTGGTTTGCGGCCCAATACTGGCCGGTGAAGACGGTCATGCCGACGAGCATCTGCGCGTAATACGGCACGCCTTTGGCCGGCAGCTTGTGCTGCTTGAACGCCTTGGTGAGGATTTCCTCAACCCGCAGGCTCACGTCGCCGAGCAACGAACTGAACGAACCCGCCGGATCGGTGGTAGGGGAGTCGCGCACGAGCACGTTGAAGCCCTCCGAATTCTCCTCTATATAAGTGAGCAGCGCCAGGGCTGTGCGCTCCACGATCTGGCGCGGATGGGTGTCGCCTGCGGAAAGCGCGTCGATCAACGTGCTGGTCAGCTTCTGCATCTCGCGGTCGACGATGACGGCGTAAAGGCCTTCCTTGCCTCCGAAATGCTCGTAAACAATGGGCTTCGAGACTTTTGCGGCTGCGGCGATTTCCTCAACGCTCACCGCCTCGTAACCTTTGGCGGCGAAAAGCCCGCGGCCGACGGTAATAAGCTGTTCGCGGCGTTGGTATGAGGTCATTCTGGAAGCATTCGACATAGTTATATTGTAAAGTGCCCGGTTCACAACGTTGCCGATTCCTTGATTCTGAGGATAAATGAGTGTATTCGAAAAGCTTCTATCGGATTGGGGGTTCAAAATCGCCAATGTCCCGCTTTGAATAGCGCTGAGACCGATACCGATGAATTTTGAGCTTCCGTGCTGTGAAAAACGGGAATATGGATTTTAGAACGTTGATATTCCGCGGATTTAGAATTTGGACATTTCCGATTCGTAGCAGGGAACGGAAAAATCGACTATGGAAAGCTTCATCGCTTCAGATTCATGTTTTAGATTACAAAACCATTACAAACGATACTGTTGAATACCTTATTTCTGCTCGGGTTTTGAAAAGTTGCGAAACTTTGCTGCAGGTTCGAATGCGTCGTGCCTCGCCAATAATCTTGAAGCCATGACTCTTACTCTGAATCCGATGCTTATCGTGGTGGCGCTTGTGGTCGTCGCCGTCGTGCTCATTGCTGTGGCCGTGCTGGTGGCGCATTCGCACAAGAAGAATGCTGCAAACGCGCAGAATGCCAACGTTTCCGAAGATGCGAAGAATGGCCAGGAAGCCAAGGATCAAAAGGATTCCGGTGATAAATCTCCGTCTGAAGATGAATCGGGTGCGAAGACAGAAGTAGTGGAAAGCTCTCAGCCTGAGAAAGCAACAGGACAGGATTCGGCCAAGCGAGGTTCCTCTGACGAAGAAACCACGACGAAGTCGGATGTCGAAATCCCGGAGCCTAAGGCCTCACGTGTTGTGCGTCTCAAGGAGAAGCTCAGCAAGTCTTCGAATCCGTTCGGCAAGGCGCTCTTCAACATCCTCGCCAAGGACCAGCTTTCCGAGTCCGACTGGGATGATGTCGAAGACACGTTGCTGCTGGCCGATGTCGGCAGCGAAGCCAGCGAAAAGCTCGTGGACGAGCTGCGCAACGACGCCCGCATCACCGGCACCTCCGACCCGAAGGCCGTGCGTGAGGCCTTGCGTTCCAAGCTCATCGATATGGTCAATTCCCAGCCTGACCGCGCGCTCAACGCCGACAAGCCCGATGCCAAGAAGCCGAGCGTCATCATCATGGTCGGCGTCAACGGCACCGGCAAGACTACGACGGCCGGCAAGCTTGCGCGCCTCTTCGTCTCCGAAGGCAAGAGCGTGATGCTTGCCGCCGCTGATACGTTCCGCGCCGCCGCAGCCGACCAGCTCGAAACCTGGGGGCAGAAGGTCGGAGTTCCTGTTGTTCGCAGCGAAAAGGAGGGCGGAGACCCCGCTTCCGTGGCGTTCGATGCCTCCAAGCAGGCCAAGGAGAAGAACGTCGACGTGTTGATTATCGATACCGCCGGCCGCCTGCAGAACAAGGCGAACTTGATGGACGAGCTCGGCAAGATCCGCCGCGTCACCGAAAAGAATCTGCCGGTCGACGAGGTGCTGCTCGTACTCGACGCAGTCACTGGCCAGAACGGCATGGCGCAGGCCAAGGTCTTTGCCGAAGCCATTGGCATCACCGGCGTCGTGCTCTCCAAGCTCGACGGCTCGGCCAAGGGCGGCATCGTCATCTCCGTGCAGCAGGAGCTCGGCGTGCCGGTCAAGCTCGTGGGCTTGGGCGAAGGCCCCGACGACCTCGCCCCCTTCGATCCGGAAGGTTTCGTCGACGGCATCCTCGCCTGAGTCGCACGAATCGTAAACAGGCGTTAACTAACAGCAGCCGCGTGCCCTCCTCAACGGGTTGGCGTGCGGCTGTTTGCGTATTGGTTTATCGCTTGTGTTCATTTGGCCGGCGTGAAATTCGAACATTCGACAGGTGTTACAGGAATTTAAGAGCATTCTGGTTCGATTTTTGTGCTTGAAATGCTGACGAAATAGCGCGGGAGCTGGTTGTATCGCCCTGAATTATTTCCGAGTGGAAGTAACCATTGTGTTTCGATAGTGTCGCGGGTTTTACATCACCGTAATCTCGCGTCAAACTTCTCCTTACGTTTCCCGTGTTTCATAGCCCCATACGGTTCAGGGCGCGTCGGACCCGTCGCGCAGGCGAGCCGGAGAGGGGAAACGCGAAATGGATACTGGAAATGCCGCATGGATGCTGATCTGTGCTTCGCTCGTCTTTCTGATGACGCCCGCGGTGGCGTTCTTCTACGGAGGCATGGTCCGCCGCAAAGCCGTGCTGAACATGCTCATGCTTTCCGCGGGTGCGCTCGCGGTGAGCACGATAGTCTGGGCTTTGTGGGGCTGGTCGATTTCATGGGGCGGCAAGGACATCGGCGGCATCTTCGGCGACCCGACTTCCGGCTTCCTGCTTGGCGACACGATGAAAGCAGGCAAGGACGGCGTCTTCACTGCCACTGGCCTGACACCGAACGGCAACAAATACCCAGTGAGCATCGACGTTGCCTTCCAGCTCGCTTTCGCGATGATCACCGTTGCCCTGATTTCCGGTGCGCTCGCGGAACGCATCAAATACAGTACTTGGATGATCTTCGTGGCCATCTGGATCACGCTCGATTATGCGCCCATGGCCCACATGGTCTGGAACGGCGGTCTGCTTTCGCCCAACGGCCCGATTTCCAAGTTTATCGGCGCACCCGTCCATGATTTCGCAGGCGGCACCGTCGTCCACATCAACGCGGCCGTCGCGGCGCTGGTCATCGTACTCTTGATCGGCAAACGCAAGGACTTCGGCAAGGCACCGATTCGTCCGCACAACGTTCCGTTCGTCATGCTCGGCGCGTTCCTGCTCTGGTTCGGCTGGTTCGGTTTCAACGCCGGTTCCGCCTTCTCGGCCAACGGCACCGCCGGTTACGCGTGGGTGAGCACTTCGCTTTCCGCAGCCGCGGCAATGCTGACCTGGGGGTTCACCGAAAAGATTCGCACCGGACATTACACGGCGGTCGGCGCTGCTTCCGGTATGGTCGCCGGCCTGGTCGGCATCACTCCTGCAGCCGATGTGGTCTCGCCTCTCTGGGCCATGGTCATCGGCGCAATCGTCGGCGTCCTAACCTGCCTGGCCTGCGGGTTGAAGTTCCGCTTCGGCTACGACGATTCCCTCGATGTGGTCGGCGTGCACGGCGTCGGCGGCCTGACCGGTACCATCCTCATCGGTTTCTTTGCACAGGGCACCGGCCTCTTTGCCGGCGGTAGCTGGCGTCAGCTTGCGGTGCAGGTGGTCGTCGCGCTCGCCGCGGTCATTTACTCCGCCGTGGTCACTTTCGTCATTGCTTTCGTATTGCAAAAGACCATTGGTTGGAGGGTGAACGAAAACGAGGAGTTGACCGGCGTTGACCTTGCTGACCAAGGCGAGAGCGCGTACGATTTTGTAGGTAAGGCCACGGCTCTCCTGAAGGAGATGAAGTAATGAAACTGATAACAGCGATTATTCAGCCACAGAAATTCGACGAGGTCAAGGACGCCCTTGCGGCCGCCGGCGTCGAAGGCATGACGGTCAGCGAAGTCAACGGTTGCGGCGAGCAGCACGGCTACACCGAGGTCTATCGCGGCGCCAGTTACTCGGTCAACCTCATTCCCAAGATCCGTGTGGAGGTGGCGGTGCGCGACGCCGACGCCGATCCGCTGGTCGACATCATCGTGAAAACCGCGCGCAGCGGCAACATCGGCGACGGCAAGGTCTGGGTCCTCCCGCTCGATTCGGTCACCCGAGTCCGCACCGGCGAAACGGACGTCGACGCCATATAGGGGAGACGAGCTCGGAGCAAGATGGTGAAAGCATTGGTTCAGTTGCTTGAAAATTAAAGGTTACCAAGGCATCGGTCAGTTGATCGGTGCCTTTTGCGTTGCTGGCATAGGAAAATTTGCTTGCAGTAATAAAACGTTTGATGTTTTATTAGCAATATCACATTTTAAATAACACAAAACGAAACATTTTATGTTCAATTGATGTGTTTATATAGCATAAATATGCATCAAGAAATATGTGGAAATACCGACAAAATAAATAGTTTTATATAAATAACAGTGTTGTTAACCATGGTTCTAAAATGAGACAAATATCATACTGATGTTTAAATATGTCTAATTTTCCTTGAATCCGCATGTCTTATGGAACACACAGACTGGTATGCGTTTATTTCCTCGCGTGATGCTTAACCGGTAAACGCGCGTATTGCCTGGAACGACAATTTGATGGATTGAACTTGAAAAGAATGAAATTTATACGCATATGCGAATAAATATAAAACTTTAAATTTCGATGTCATCCGATGTTGGGGAGGTGATTGCGATGAAGTCGAACGATTTTATAAATAAACAAATATCTGAAAAGCCAACCGCAATCTCGCATTTTGGCCATCTTTTTTTGGCGGTGGCCATCGCAGTGTCGCTGCTGCTGGGATGCGCGCTGAGCCCGAATATCGCCGCTGCGGTTTCCGGTAATGTCAATACGTTCGCGCAAAACGTTGTGGCACAGGACGCAACGGCGACCCAAAACGTCGCCGCAACGCAGGACGAAGTGGCGAACCTTGCTTCCGGTAATAACGAGGCTCCTGATGCCGGCAGCGATGTGACGATTGACGATTACCCTGCCCTGTGCGTTCAGGACGTCACCAGCACGGTTCCCGCGGACAAGCGCGTGGACTGCAAGCCGAAACTTTACAAGTTCCTCGCCAACAACAACAAGATGCAGGGCGATGGTGTCGACGACGAACTGCGCATCGACTTCGTGCTGCGCATGCCGCACGGGATGGTGAACCCCGATTGCGTAGCGGTCAAAAACGCCTCAGATTACGGCGGCAACGGCAAGAGCAAGCCGAAGTATACCAATGGAGAAAACCCGAACGTCGACTGCGGCATGCAGATGCTGGTCTCGCAATCCGGCGCGCCCGGCACCAACCCCTCCACGCAGCTGACCAGTTTCCCGTATCTCAACACCTACGCCGGCGACAGCGATCGCGCGACGGATGCGGATGCGCAGCAGGCCGCCGTCAACTGGGCAAGCAACCAGGGTGAGTTTTACACCATCCACAATATCCTCGTCTCCGGCGATTATGACTACCTCACCATTTCAATCGAGGGTGACCTCTCCTATACCGGTAAGACATTGGACGCGACCAACGTCGGTGGCACCGAATACGACCAATACGTCTACGCGGTGGCCGCGCCAGGCAGACAGATGAGCGGCAAGACGCCGGTCAATAATTACAGAACGTATTACTATTCGTCTCTCGATTCGCGCTATGTCACCAATATCAGCGAAGGCGTGCCCTCATATATGTACGCCAACCAGTGCGCTTGGGGGTCGGGCACGGCCGCGCAAAAGGTGCAGCAGTGCAACGGCCCCGCCTCCCATATCGGCTTCGACGCACACCCAACCCTGTGGAGCGGCGGACAGGCCAACTGGGGCTTGGTGACCGACTACGGCTTCCCGAGCCAGAACACCGGCGCGGGCGTGGCCCCGGCCAACTCGTTCTTTGTTTTCTGGTACAACATCGCCGGCCGTTGGAATTCGGCTTACCCGTGCTCTCGTAATACGTCGTTCTATTATCAATGGTTCGGCCTCAGGGATGGCAAGGATTGGGTGCCGGTGAAGTCGCTGACTCCTACCGCGGTGCGCGTCGACGGCCAGCAGGCCTATACCGATTACGGCGGCAACGACAGCTATGCGGCACTGAACAGCCCGAATAACGCCGGTCATAACTACAACCCCAACCATCTGATGGTGCCAGGGGCGGGGACCAACCCCAATGTTCTGCAGGACGGCAAAGGCGATATCGATTTTGGCGCCATCAAAAAGGCCGACAAGCTTGACGGTTACTTCAAGCTCGTGACCTGGCCGATTACCACCAATCCCGACGTCAAGGACCAGAACAGCGCCGCGGCCTACGAAGGTTGCGTGGTTCAGAACGCGCCGACCGGCGGGCAGACGCTGAGTGTCCACGACGCTTACAACCCGCTTTACAACAATGCCGATCCGGCCCATCCGCTGACCGTCGAGGAAGGCATGTCCCAGGAGGAGACCAACAGGCTGATGTCCACCGGCTGGACCATTGACACCGCGTTCGCCGACTACAGCATTCCGCGCCCGGATCGCCCGACAATCAATCCGTTCGATGGCTATGTGCCGACCAGCTCGCGCATCATTACGGGCACGGGTATCCCCGGCGACACAGTCACGGTTTTCGCCGAGGACCAGTCGCATATCATCGACCTGAACAAACCAAACGACCCCGCAACCCGCGGTATCAGAATCGGTTCCGTCCCCGTGAACGCCAAGGGTGAGTGGTCCATCCAAGACAATCGCAAAATCGATACCAACCTGCAGCACTCCATCCGCTACCATGCCTGGCAAACCGACAGCAACGATTTCAAGATATCTTCGCTCTTCTCAGACGTCGTCCAGGGCAATTTCCTGCTAGAAACGAACAAGAACCCTGAAATTAAACAGCTCAAGGTGCCGCACACGGTGCGCAACAAGGCCGGTAAAAGCGAGATGCCGGCGGACGCGAAGGTGAGCATCAAGGGGTCTGTGGAATCGCTGCACGCCAATGATTCGCTCAAACTGTACGCGGTAGCACAGTCCGGCCCGATTCACCATGATACCGTCACCGGCCAGCCCTACGACGATCCGAACAATCCGCAGCCGCCTGCCGATGCGTATCTGTTGAAGGATTTCGGTCCACTTGACTCCGCGCACCAGACGCAGCAGCAGCGTGGTGAGCACTGGTTCACCGATTGGAGCTGGCAGGGGTCCGTATCGACTTTTATGACGGGCAATAACATCGGCAAGATTCTCTATACGATCGTCGCGGTGCTCAAGAACTCGGACACGGGCGTGTGGTCCTTCGGTCAGGTGCGCAACCAGCTGATCGACATGTATCCAACCGCGGTCCAGGTCACATCCATCAGTCGTGAAGACGGCATCGACGGCATCGTGACTGATACGGCCCACACCGGCCTTGACCCGACTCCGGTCAGCAAGCTCACGGGGATGGAGGGCAACCATGTCACCGTGACGTGGCCGGATGGCAACGAGATCAGCGTCACTACGGACAAGGACGCGAAATGGCATGTCGATGTTCCGACGTTCATGCCGCCGGGCCGCTTGACCATCACTTCGATGGACCGTGCCGGAACGCTGGATTTCATCTACAACATCAATACGCTCGCCGAGATTTCCGGCAACGAGCCAGGCAACCAGTCCGATGCCGTTACCGCTTCGCTGAACGGACCGGAACCCGTTTCAGCGTTGCCGTTCACCGGTTGGCGTCGGTGGTGGCTGCTGGTCGTCGCCGCCGTGGTCGCGCTCGCCAGTGCGGCAGGATACGTCTACCTGACCCGATTCAAAAAGAAAGTCGGGGCGCACGCCAAACGATGAGTTCGTCATCGGTATTTAAAGATTTGACCTGACGAAACCTTTGGAAACGAAGGCGACAAGGGCCGATAACCAATATCCGTACCAAGTGAGGAAAGAAAGACAAGGTATATGAGTTTCAAAACCACCATGCACAGGCTTGCCGGGGCTGCGCTTACCGTCGCCACGCTGCTGGCTTTGGCGCCGTTGGGTGCCGCAAACGCAGCAGGGGACGGGGCGCTTTCCGTGCCGGCCGCCGTTGCGGGATCGTATACGGGCGAGACTATCACCATTCAAGGTGACAAAGCCATGATCTCCAACCACAAGTTCAAGGTTGTGCGTATCGGCACGTATGTGAACGCCAAGGGTACCGTGAATGAGGACGGCAACACAGGCGTGCTGAACGCCGTGTCCGTCGGCACCGACCCGCAAATCGGGGCCGAAGCCGAAACCGCATTGAAAGCCGTCAAAGGCGGCGACGCGGACGTGCAATATCAGGGCAATCCCGTCGGCGAGGTCGCAGCCAAGTGGCTCGGCTTCACAGCTCAGGCGAACGGCGACACGACAAACGAAGATGCCACCTCAAATAGCGGCAGCGCCGAGAATGCTTGGGACGGCAAGCTTCGCCAGTTCGTCAGCAACGTCTTCTACAGCGCGAAGTTTGCGAGCCTGCTAGGCTCAGCTGAAGTAAAGTCCGCTGTCCCCTCTGATTTGGGCGACAAGATGACCATGACCATTTCCGGCCTACTGCCGGGTATCTATATGGTCGATGACGTCACCGGCGAGGCAGACGTGACTGGCAAGGCCGGCGCAGCCGATCCGACGACTGCCGGCAATTCCATTCCGATGCTGGTGAGCACCGCCATCACTTCTGGCGGCGTGATCTACAACAAGATTGGCTCCACGGGCGAGACGCTTGGCTTGGTCGATATGAAGAACGACGCGCCGACGGTCAGCAAGGAACTGGATTCATCACAAACCAACAACGCTTCCATCGGTGGCGAACTGCATTATAAACTCACCGGCAGTGTCCCGCTGACCACCGGTTTCCGCCATTATATCTACACCATGGTCGATCGTCCTTCTGGGCTTGGCCTGCATTATGTCGCAAATTCCGAGAAAGTGATGGTCGGCACCACCCAGCTTGATGCCGGCAAAGGCGATTACAAGGTGACCCCGCACGCTGCAGCCAACGGCCAGTACCAGAACATTGACGGCGACGATTCCACCGATTACGTGGTCTTCGACCTCTCGCCGAGCATCATGAAGTTCCATTATCGCGACTCGATAGTCATCACCTACACGATGTCGATTACGGACGACGCCGACGGTGGCCCGCTCGGCAACGGTGTCAAGCTTAGTTATTCGAACGATATCAACAATCAGCCCACCGCCACGGATTCGAACGGATCCACTGCGGCCACCATCGATCCTTCCACCGGTAACGTGACCGGAGGCGCCGGCAACGGTTCTGTCTCCTCCAACTCCACTAGCCCGCAGAACCCTGCCTCCCTCGCAACTTTCCGCAAGTTCTCGGTGATCACCAAGCCCAAAGTGGCATGGGACGCGGCCAAGGACAAAAAGGAACAGGACGCCATCGCCGGGTTGAAGGGTGTGAAGTACGAGCTGTCTGCCGTTGCCCCAGCTTCTCAGGCCAAGTCCGGTGAAGCGTCTGCCTCCGATGGTCCGCTCAAGTTCATCAAGTTAGGCGACGGGCATTATAAAAAGGTCGCGGCTCAGAACGCCGGCAACACAACTTTCGTCAAGGACCTTGAGGTCGGCTCCGACGGCATACTCACCTTCGATGGCTTGGGCGAAGGCGATTACTCCGTCAAGGAAGTCATCCGTCCCGCCGGCTACTCCGACACCTTCATGCCGACTTTCAAGGTGCATGTCAAGGCCGACGCGGCCAATGCCGCGAAGTCTTCGTATACCAACGAAAGCGACACCTGGCATTTGGTCGAGGCGCATGCCACGGCGGTTTCGAGTGAAACGCCGATTGTTGTTTTGGCCATCACTTCGATCTCGCAGCTCCCGCTGACCGGTGGCGCGGGTATTGTCCTCGCGCTACTCGTCATCGTGCTATTGATGGTGGCCACTGCCATGCTGGTTTTCGTCCGTCGTCGTTTGCACGAGGAGTAAAACTCGACGGAGAGCCGGAGTATTCCTGGCTCGTGATTGGCATAATGGTTAAGAGCACAGCACGGAACTGCATACTTGAACAAGTTGGGGTTTCCGTGCTGCGGATTCGTTGTATCTGCCAATTCGAAAAATGTTGAATCGTTGGAATTCCAACGATTCTCGGATGAGTAATATCGCGGGCGATAGCACGGAAGTTCAGATTGACTAAGCTGCTGCTTCAGTGCTCGTTTTTCGTGAAGTATCGTCGTAAGAGGCAGCACGGAACAAGAAATCGACTGAAAAGTTATCTTTGTGCTGCAATTTGGCGAATATTTCGGGAATTCAAAAGCACGGAACTGCGAATGAATCAGGAATGTTGCTTCAATGCTGCATTTTTAGATTCTCGTAATTTTCAGATAGCCAAGAATTGTTAA
Source organism: Bifidobacterium sp. ESL0784 (assembly GCF_029433295.1). Classification (GTDB taxonomy): domain Bacteria; phylum Actinomycetota; class Actinomycetes; order Actinomycetales; family Bifidobacteriaceae; genus Bifidobacterium. The sequence continues at coordinate 374,569 of NZ_JAQTHV010000002.1, read as the reverse complement.
AATTCCAACGTTTTTCAAATTTACAGATTCCCTGTTGATAGCGCGGAATATGAAAATGCCGGCGATATGCGTTGAATGCTGGGTTTCAGTGCCAAATTCTCGATTTTTCAAACCGATTACTTTATATTCATCCACCGGGCAGTCAGGTATTGGAGGCTGATCTTGCAATTTAGCGATTTCGATGCGATGCTGCGCGGAGAAATTACTCAGCCCAGCCGCTCCCGCAAGATTGCCATGCGTATCGTCGACGTGCTGCTGGTGTGTTGTGCCGTTTCGCTGGTCGTTGCCATCGCGTGGTTCCCGACGGTTTGGACGATTCAGACGTATCGGCAGAGCAGGCTGGTCGACGATTCCGTCAGTCACGTCGAGCGTTGGCCCCGGGGCAAGGTCGTCGGCGAATATCATCGCGCGCAAGCCTATAACCGACGTATAGCAGCTTCCGGCCAAAAGACGTTGGGGGAGTTTGCCGATCCGTTTGCGAGCGGTGGATTTTCGGGTTCGTCCTCAGCCAAGCCGAAAACGCAAAGTGATGATGATAGTGAATACCAGAGTCTTCTGAACGCCGGCGACGGAGTGATGGGCAATGTGCGCATTCCCAAGATTTCGGTGAACATGCCGATTTATCACGGTACATCTGACGGTGCGCTGCTTCACGGCGCCGGACACCTGTACGGTACGAGCCTGCCGGTCGGCGGCAAATCAACGAATGCCGTGTTAAGCGGCCATCGCGGCCTGAGCAGCGCTCTGCTGTTCACCCGCCTCGACGAACTCAAGCGAGGCGACATCTTCTATGTCCAGACGCTGGGACGCACGATGGGCTATCGCGTCACTGGCATCCACGTTATCGATCCGCAAGATACTCGCCTTTATCGCGTGGTGCCCGGCCGCGACCTGGTCACGCTCATGACCTGCACTCCCTACGCCATCAACACTCAGCGCCTTATCATCACCGGCACTCGCCAATCCATTCCCGACCCAATCCCCAATCCCAACAACGCCAAAGGAGATCCCATGCTCATCGCCATCCTCGTTGCCCTGGCCGTCCTCGTCGTCGGTCTCGCCGCCGTAACCCTCACCCGCCGCAACTCTGCCACCGTCCGTGCCCGCGCTCGCCACCGCTTAGTCGACCCGGCCCCATCTTTGTCCGTTTTCCCCCGCAACTTCTCCGAGATAAGTCCACAAGATATTTTGTATTAGTTCCAATTGTTTCCGGTTTAATGTTTCATAAAGACTCAGTAAATTTGTAACGAATAAAATTGTAACTGTCATTTTGGGACACGCCGATGACACGCTTTTGTTGCAACGAATTTGTTTCCAAATTTATTTTTTCTATTGATTTTGGCTCCGGCGCCAGATAATATATTTTATACAACGTAGACAAGCTCCTGGTTCGCTAGGGCAGGGTCGGAGTTTTATTGAGGGGTATTTGCTTTCGAGCAAATGCCCCTCTGCTCTATCCAATGGAGAGGCAATGAAGCAGCGTGCAACACTAGACCGGCAGATTCAGATTCTCCATGAGCATGGAGTAACCTTCGAAAAAATGGACGAGCAGAGAGCCAGGAGCTTCTTAAGCGCGAATTCGTATTTCTTCAAAATCAAGTCGTATGAAAAGAACTACCAAAGAATACCCGCAGAGCAGGGCTATCAGTATGACGGTCTTGACTTTGGTTATTTGGTCGAGCTCTCGCTCATTGATTTCGCGTTAAGTCGACTTGTGTGGTCATTGTGCTCCAATATCGAGCACTCAATCAAAGTAGATTTTAATAATCGACTAATGGGAGATAATGATCCGGATATTGGAGAGAAATGTGTGCGCCGTATGTTTCACGGAGACACGCCACCTCTTCATCACGACAACCCCTACACCGATGATTTGGTTGTAAGCTGTCACAATGAATTTGTTCCATGGCAATTGTGGGAATTGCTTGGGTTCAAAGATCAATTGGCGCTTTACGATACTTATTATCAAATGAAAGGAAGCCCTCTTCCTAAAAAGCATTTGTTGTTTATTGTACGGAAAATGCGGAATGCGGTTTCGCACGGCAACTGCCTTCTGGCTGATATGAATCGGCAGGTTCCGGCTCGTGCGAATAAGCAGGAAATCTCTGGCGCGAAGAATGGTAGCGGCAACAAGATTCAGACAGATGTTGAAGTCACCAAAGCTGCTTTGCAAATGTGCGATAGAAAACTGAAAAACAAAGGGACCGCAAATCAAGCATTTCGTAATGCGTTAAACCGTCTTGTAGTAAACAATTATGCGGCTGTTCTTGTATGTCATCTCGAGTTTGTACAGAGTGCCTATACTTTGAGACACGCATGTGATGAGGTTGGCAACTTTTTAGGCCGAGTCAATCTTAGAAGAGCTCAGTATTTTGGAGATTTTGGGGCTAAGCAGCCAAGGAATATGTTGGTTAATTCCACGTTAGAGGCACTAATCACCCTTTCAAAGGGGTATCTTCGCAAAGCCAAGAAAAAGGCCGAAGAGCTCGATGCCAGTGACCCTTATGGCGGACACAAGGAAACGGCTGAGAGCGTATTAAGGCACTTGTCGAGAAAGAATGAAGATATTGCTGCTCTACAGGCAGAATGCGCTGCTTTGGAAACCAAATATGCTTTAATGCAAAATCCTGATAGCCTTATCGTTTCCGATTACGTAGCTTTAGATTTTGAAACGACAGGATTTTCGCCGAAACATGACCGAATTATTGAGCTTGGTGCGGTACGTGTACGTGACGGAAAATTGTGCGAGCCGTATTATTCGCAGCTGGTGAACCCGCAAATGAAGCTTTCTGATGACGTTAGCAAACTTACCGGAATCACTGACCAGATGTTGGCCGAGGCGTCGACGATAGATAAAGTTCTGCCAGATTTTATTGACTTTATTGCTGGCGATGTTTTAGTCGGTCATAATATTGTGGCATTTGATATGGAGTTTCTGAGGAATGAAGCTATAAGGTTAGGGCTTGTGGTTCCATCCAATAAAATGATGGATACCCTTGCATTGAGTCGGGTTTTGCTCCCGCATGAAGAAAAGCATCGGCTTCTTGATCTTATTCGGCGATTTGGTATCGATGACGTTGAGAAGCACAGAGCTTGCTCTGATGCGGTCCAAACTGCGAAATGTTATGAATATATGAAACTAACATTGCTGGAATCTTAAGATATAAGCGTTACTTTGCACATTAATGTATCAGCCTACTGAAGAATAATATTCATCAATAAGGCATGATGGTGTTAGTAGACATGCCGTGCAAGATGCGTCGGAAGTGTAAGAAATGTGTTTTTCGGCGCAAAGAAAACAGGTTAGGTGGTTGTGCCCGTGCTCCGGGCCCTTGTCTTGCCTGCGTTATGGGTCAGTTCATCCAGCGTAGCCGTCCACCTTTTCTTGCCATTCTGCAAGTGAGTATATCTGAGTCTCTGTCTGAATGTCCTGTTGCACCTTCCGGTGTGCAGAATGCGCCACGGTGCACTTTTCCTTGATCGCTGGGCTTGGGCCCTGGGTCTTGCGAAGGTCGCTGAGGTTGTGATTGGAATCGTGGCTGTTGCGGCGTCTGCGGTTGTGAGGCAGTACTTCCTGACGGAGGTGAAGTTGTTTGTTGCTCTTGTTGTGGTGCGTTTTCAGGGGCGATATTGGCAGGATTTGATTCAAGCGTAATGTTTGTGACAGCAGTCGTATTATCGACTTGTTTTACTTTCCAGTTTTCGGCATCGAACAATGATATGTGAAGGAGATTGGAGTTTGTGTCGATTAGCTTATAGACATCGGTGTTATAACCTTGAGCAGTAAGCATGTTTCGTGCATTGTCCCATGATTGGCCGTTCAGATTGTCGGGAATATCAACGTGTAAGACAATTGTTGCTGGCACTTCATTGTTGTTTATGGTTTTGACAGTATACAAACTCGGTTTATCGTTGGTCTGCAGTGTGAGAAGACTGCCGGACGTGTCTTGAAGCTGGTAATCATCGTGCTGATAGGCTTTTTCATTAAGCGCATCTTGGGCTTCCTCCCAATTTTCACCTGTGATTGTTGCGGGCACGTCGATATGTAGGGTGATGACGGGTTTGGTTCTGTTTTTAGTTGTGACCTTTTTGACGATGTATTTGCTGGATTGGACATTAGTAGGTGTTGGCAAGGGTTCTTCGTTAATGTCCTGCAAGTCGTAGCTACGGCCATCGGTTTTTATTCCGGCGTTGTGTAGCGTCTGTTCGGCTTTATCCCAAGTTTTGCCTTGAATGTTCGAATAAGCGTTTACGCTATCTGTATTCTTTCTGTCTTGGTTTTTGAGCTCAAAATATGACTCTATTCCAGTCCCAATAACCACTGCTGACACAATAAGAATGAGAAGGTTTCTAAGTACATGCTTGGTTTTCATGGCGGCGGCCTTTGAGTGATAGCGGGTACTAAATAAACAAGTGTAGTCATCGCCATGTTTTCTGTGTGGATTAGTTCATAAAGAACACTGGAATTGGAAGATTGCATGCCGCTGTTGGTATCCCTGAGCCCTTGTGGGATCTTCGATGCCTCGTAGGATTACGTCGAAAAGTGGTGGGGTGAATTCTTTTTGGCATAAAAAATCCCGGAAACCTTGATATTTCAAGCTTTCCGGGCTGCTGGCGGAGAATACGAGATTCGAACTCGTGAGGCTGTTACACCAACACGCTTTCCAAGCGTGCGCCATAGACCACTAGGCGAATTCTCCAGCATGCACATTGCCAAGCCTGCAAGCAGACCTCACAACACACAACTTAAATAAGATACCATGAGCCCGCGAGCTTCGCAAGCAATTTTGGTGTCGGCGTGGCGGTTGGAGATTTGGCCGGTTGCGTTGAATGCAAATATCGTGAGATAACGAGACGTTGAAGTGCGTTGAGAATAAAAGCGAAGATTTGTCTGCAAAGTAATGGATATTGTCGATTCACGAGAATTTCCCGCCCGCCTGCCAAACCGTTATGAACGAACAACGGCACGTTTCGGAACCGAAAATCAGCTCGAAACGTGCCGTCGCTATTACAGATATTAAATGAGATTGAAAATTACTTACTCTCAGTCTTCCTTGAACTTGATGTCGAAGTTGCGCTCATAGTGCAGGAACATCGTGGCGCCGTATCGATCGACGTCGCGGTGGGTGAAGAGCATACGGATCGCGAAAGCGGTCTGAGCGTCGTAAGGAAGCGCCTTGAAAGCTGCGTGAGCATCCCAGTTCGGCGGCGCGATGGCCTTGTCGGGGACGTAGGCATAGCCATATCCGTCCTCGTCGATATAGCCCATAAACGGCAAATCCCAAGCGTTATGGTCGGTCAATTCCTTTTTGAAATCCTCGACTTTGGCAAGGGCGTCATCCCCGATACCGAATTTGCGGGCTACCCTGTTGGCCTCTGCGGTCTTTTCGGCTGCGGTTTCCCCATACAGCGCCGGATCAACGACGATGGTTTTGTCATCTGCCATGATGCATTCCTTCCTATCGACTTACTTGCCAATAGATGACGGGCTATTTTTGTTCGATGAATGTTACAATGAACACTCTTTTCGCAAGAACAACTCGTTCAGATTGTTCCGACACTTTGGTGTGCCGACTCACTTAGTGTAGCACATGACAATTGGCGCGAGATTCTGTGTTTTGTGGAATTTGCCAAGGTGGCACTTATTTGCTTTAATTCCGACAAAATATAATCAATTGGTGGTTTAGGGCTCAGTAAATGTGTTGAAGATAACATTTAAAATGTTCTGTTTTGGGTTTACTGAAGTTGGACAGCATGTTGGGGATTGCCACTAATCAAACACACCCGGCAGAGTCCAAGAGGGAATAAAAGATGATGATTCCTGCTCGACTGCGATTAACTGTTATGATTTCGCTAATATTTCTGCCGTTTGCCCGCCTTTTTTATCAGCGGCATTACCATTGCATTAGATTGGACAGATTTGCTCTTATCGAAGGGGCAACGTCCGTTTTGTCGGCTAAAAGAATGAAATGAAAGCAAAAAAGATGGTACATGTGTCAAGTCGGGAGCCATTGCGGGACGCGTATGGAGCAGGTGCGGGCAAGGCTGATTCCCGATTGACATCAATGGATTTGAAGGGCGAAAAGATGAAGAACAGGCTAGTGGGCGCGGCCACCAAATTTGCGGCCGTGCTGGCGGTTCCGGCGTTGGGGCTGGCACTGACCGCGGTTCCCGCGCAGGCGGCGAGCGACACGAACCTGAGCGGTTTCGATCAGGCCGGTCTCGGCTCCGCTACATCTAGTGTATCCAACGGTGGGCAGCAGAGCGGATTTGGCACCAAAACGATCGGCGATCAGAAGGTCTCATCGGCCACTGCGCCAAAAGACGCGATGCCGGACAACCCGAGCCAGAAGTTGCCGGACAAGGTCAGTTCCGCCATTCCTGACGATGCCACGGTGGTTTCCAAAGATGTGGCCGTGACCAAGGACGGCCAGGTCAAGAACGTAGAGACGGGCAAGCCCGTGACCGATCCGAAGGTGGTCGGTACGCAAGATACTCCGCCTGACCCGTTGGCCAAGACCAACGGTAAGAAATTTATTCCGGTAGAAGCCAGCGAGGTCAAAAAAGCCGTTGAAAAAAACGGCGGAGATGCCGTTGCGAAGGGAGGCAACGATTCCGGATCGTCTTCTTCGAATGTTGATGCGGCTTCCGATATTGGAACGGCAAAAAAGACGTCCGGCAGAGTACAGAATGTCGGCTCGTGGGCGAGCCAGTATGGTGCCCATTGGGGGTCGTACAACGGAACTGAAGCGTTCTTCGATGGTGGAAACAATCTTTTTGTCCAGCAGGCCAGAGGTGTGGTCGACGTCTCTGAACACCAAGGCACCATCGATTGGCAGGCGGCCAAGAACGATGGTGTCGAGGGCGCCATCATCCGTATAGGATTTGGTTGGAATAATCGAAATGATTACCAAGCCATACGCAATATCAATGAATGCAAGCGTTTGGGTATTCCGTTCGGCATCTATCTATATTCGTATGCTTACGACAACAATGGTGCATGGGCTGAAGGTCAGGACACAGTCAAGAAGTTACACGATGCCGGAGTTTACCCTGGCGACTTGAGCTATCCGGTCTATTATGATCTTGAAAACTGGACCTGGACAGGTCATACGCCACCCACTGACCCTTGGGTTTATGACGGCATCGTCAACACATGGTATGGCTGCCTGCAGAATAGCGGCTATAACAATCTGTCTGTGTATTCCTACACCTATTATCTCAATACGTCGCTGAATACCAACAACATTCGGTCCCATACCCGCTGGGTGGCAAGTTACGGTTCGCGCACCGGCTTTAATTACTCCAGCAACGACCGTGGCTGGCAGTACGCGGACAACGGCTCAATTAATGGCATCGGCAACGTGGATCTCAACGCTTTCGGCAACTATTACTATGCGGCCGGCGCCATGTCGCCCGCTGAGATTTTGTCACCTAGCCGGAGAGTTGATGATATTGCAGAAGGTGACTATTTCATCGGTTCGGACTTCACCGATAGGTATGTCGACGTAGGCCAATATAGCTATGCGGACTGCGCGAAAATTGGGATTTGGACGCCTACCAATGGCTTGAATCAGCTTTACCATATCAAGCCTTTGGGTGACGGCACCTATTCGATTGTGGCGAAGCATTCCAATAAAGCCATCGATGTGTATTCAGGCTTCAGCAACAACGGCGCGGATATTATCCAATACACCAGCAATGGTGGGGTCAACCAGCATTGGCGCTTCTACAGGGCCGGCGATGGTACGTTGTATATCGCCTCCGGAATGCCTTGGGCCAGCGATAAAGTCCTCGACATTTATGCGGGCAGTTCCGATCCCGGTACCAAACTGGAACTGTGGCAGGCCAATTCCGGCTGGAACCAGCGATTCAGGTTGATGAAGGCCAATATGCCGAGTGGCCCGCAAACGCTCAAGTCCCGTTCCAGCTCGAATCGTCTCGATATTTGGAGCGGCAGCACCGCCGATGGCGCCAAGGCTGAAATCTGGACGCCGAACTCAGGCGGTAACCAGATGTTCTATTTTGCCGATCTGGGCAACGGACGATACGGCATCCGAGCGCTTCATTCCGGCAAGTATCTTGATATCGCTTATGGCTGGACTGGTGACGGTGGTTCCGTCATTCAGTATCCGTGGCATCAGGCCTATAACCAGGAATGGTATTTCGAAGGGGATTCGGCCGGCAGCTACGCGATTAAAAGCGTGATGAACAACAAGGCCATAGATATCAAGGGCGGAAGCACCAGTCCGGGATCCGAGGTCATCACCTATCAATATATGGGTCAGGGCAATCAAAAATGGTGGATCGGACGCTAGATGTGACTAGCTTCGGGGCTTTGGCGGTCAGAGCCAAAAAGTTGCAGGATTTCCCGTCGCATGTATGTATTGCGGACCAAGTGTCGGTTATCTTATTTTGCTTTATAATGGCATAGGTATCCGAAATCCGAAAGAGAAAACGCTATGATTCTAGGAAAGACAGTGTCGCTCGTTATGCCATGCCGTAACGAGGCCGGGCATCTGGCCAAGCTTATCGAGCAAGTTCCGGATTTCTTCGACGAAATCATCTGTGTGAGCAACGGTTCTACGGATAATACCGTTGAGGTCAGCAAGGCGTTGGAAAAACGCTATCCCCGTTTCACGCTTGTGGAAGACAATCGTTCTGCGGGTGGTATTGGCTATGGCTTTGCCCATATGACCGGAATGGCAACCGCGACCAGTGACCTGATTGTCTGCGCGGATTCCGATGGAACATACCCCATTGACGACGCCCCGCAGATTGTGCGCCAGATGAAGGAACGGAACCTGAGTTTCGTCTCCTGCTCGCGTTACCCGGACCATAGCATTCCTTTCAAACTCCAGCTTGGCGTTCGGGCTTTGAATATCGAGATTGCGGTCCTCTACTGGTTCCGTATCCACGATTCCCTTTCGGGGATGTGGGTGTTTAAACGTTCCGTTGTATCGCGACTTCACCTTACCGAAGGTGATTGGAATCTTTCGCCGCAGATTAAAATCAATGCGAAGCATTATTTGGGCCCAGGATTTGCTGAAATCAAGATTAAGCAGAGGATTCGTCAAGGCGAGTCCAAGCAGGATTATCTCAAAACCGGTTTGCACCACGTTCTTTGGATAGCAAAGAATAGGTTTGTGCGTCGCAAGACTGTCCAACCGGCGGATTGATTCTGATTACGGTATGCAAATATTCATTATTGGCAGCAATAAGTATCTGCATGTGAATCAGGCTTCATGATTTTGCCGGTAAATAAAGGAATGGCAACTGTCAGGTCATAATGACTGTTCTTGATATAAATAAATGGATAGAATAATGGCCGCGGAATGTAAAGGCAGCGAACGATGGAGCAGGGCGAAGTGAAGAGCGGTTTGGTCGCCAAAATGAGTTCTGAAAGCGATAGTGGTATCAAGAAATATATAGTCCCTATCGTGTCGCTGCTTGCCGCAACGCTGATTCTGGTATTTGTGGTTCCTGGGCTCGGCGTAGTTGAGCAGGCAGTGGGGTTACATGCCATTCTGAACAACGCCATCAACAGCGTCGCGTCCGCCGGAGCCCTTGCAACGTTTGCGGCATGGCTTGTTTTCTTCATGCTGTATTGGAAAGGTGCACAAGCGATATCACGGCGTCCGCTGAGGGAAAGCTGCATATTCGCTGTAGTGTCATTGCTGTTGTCGGCCACGGTCTGCTTCACTGGCACTTGGGCCACTGTGGATGGGGAACATACCGGTTTCCCTTGGTATTCCAGTGGGACGTATCCGTTCGGCAGACCTTCGTTCACATTCTTCTTCACGATTCGTCTGATCGCCATCGGTTCGTTGTTGCTGATGGCATGGGCATTGATCGCTGATGCGCTTGGGCGCAGGCGTAACAATGGCATCAGAGCGTTCCAGGCCTCGAATGAAAATCCGGAAACCAAGACCTCAGGTTTCGTCAAAACCATGAAACGATATGTGCCTTCTTTGCGTCTGAACGTGCGCAGTGTCGCGATTTATACCGCATTGGTGACGATTTGCTGGTTGCCGATTCTCTATATTAATGGCCCGGTGATCGTCAATATCGACACCGTGCTTCAGCTCATTCAAGGCAAAGGTTCGAGGATTTGGGACCCGATGACGATGCAGTGGCTGGACGGCTATGTGCTGCAGGATCATCACCCCGTTTTCGATACGTTGATCTATGTCGGTTTTGACCGCTTGGGGCTGCTTCTGGGTCATGAGGTCGTAGGTTTGCAGATTCTCACTGTTTTGCAAGCGATAGTTACGGCTTTCGCGGTTGTGTTGAGCCTCGCTTGGTGTTTCAGCCGAGTGAAGAACATACCGGCGTTGGTTCAGGTTTGCGCTGTTGCGTTCATTATCTTCGTCCCGACGTTCTCCACGGTTTCCACTGTCATCGTCAAAGACAGCACTTGGGCTCCGATCTTCCTTTTGTGGGCGATTGCCTTTGCGGAATTCATCTACCGTAAGCAGTCGCAAAAACCGGTGAGCTGGAAATTCATCATCCTGTTTGTAGTCTTGGCTATTTTTGCCGGGCTGACCAAGAAACCGTCAATTTACATCACCACCGGTGCCACGTTTATCGTGCTGATTTTCATGAGCGGGCGGTTCAAGACTTTGGTTGCTACGCTGGTGCCGGCAGGAATATGCCTGGTATTGATTCCGGGTTTGCTGTTCCCCGCGATGCATATCGCTCCCGGTGGCGTGCAAGAACCGCTGTCCATACCGATCCAGCAGGTCACCAAAGTGCTGATTGATCATCAGGACCAGCTTTCCCAGAAAGATTTACGTACCATATCGAAGGTTCTCGATATCAAGGAAGCAAAGAAAAATTGGAACCCATTGAGCGCCGATTTTGCCAAGCACTATGGCTATAAGCCTTCATCGACCAAAGCAGACAGGTCGGCATTCGAGAAGTTGTGGATTGCGTTGGCCTTCCGATACCCTGGATCGTATATCAATGCAATATCCTACGTCCGCACTCCTTTCGTTCTGGGCCAGACATATTACCAGACTGGACCTGTCAGGTGCGGTTGGGACGGAGCCGGAACGAACCATGTGAAGGTGCTGCCTGAGTACAAAGACTGTGCGCTTTCTAAACAGCAGGAGCATCTTGGTAAGCCTTTCGTCAACGTGATGAATCATGTTCCGCCGTTCTCCTTGCTAGGGGCTGAGGTGCTTTACGTGGTCTGGGTCCCGTTGCTAGCCTTGGCCTTGGTCATCGTCCGTAAGCGTTGGAAATCGCTGTTGTATTTCGCTCCGGTGCTCATGCAGTTGTTGGTCCAGTTTATGGTGCCTTCATATCAGAACCGCTATACGCTGGGGCTGCTGTTCACGGTATTCCTGACCTTGGCGATACCTTTCCTGAGCTGCGGCCATTCGGCAGAAAAGACCGACATGGCGAAGGGCACCGTCGAAGCCGGCGAAGCACAGCCAGACCAAACAGTTCGGCAGAACGGATAATCGGCATTGGCTGTTTGCCGATGGTTGCGGGTGCCGTTATCGAACTGTATCGGCGATTATATAGAATATGAGCGTTTAGAAGGTCTTCAACCAAGGCGGGAAACATTTTGGAACGCAAACAACGTATAGCAGGATATGATCTGGCCAAAGCGCTGTCGATGATTCTCGTCATCCTTCTGCATGCTTCGTTCTATACCTATGAATGGCCGAATAATGCGGCTGGGGATTTGCTTCTGGCACCGGACGCAATCTGTATTCCCTTGTTCTTTGCCGTCAACGGTGCATTGCTGTTGCCGAGACCGTTGAACATGAAAAAGCATGTCCACAAGCTGGTCGTCATGGTGGTGATCATGGAATTGTGGAAGCTGCTGGTCGCCTTGTTCTTCGTATGGGCAAGCCGACCGCATGCGTTCACGGCCAAGGAATTCGTGGGTTATATGCTAGGCGGGATCTTGGGTGGCAACCCCACAGGTCACTTCTGGTTCATCAACGCGTTGATTGCCGTCTATCTGATCTATCCGCTGATCAAATGCGCCTATGACGCCTCCTATGATTTTGCCTTCAAATGGGTGACGGTGGCACTCGGCTGTTTCTGCATCATCATTCCGACCCTGAGCTATCTGCTGAACATACTGACGGTGGTCTCGAACCGTGATTTCAGCTTCCTATTTAACAACGTCGATGAATACAACATCTTCGGCAAGTACGGATATACGTTGTTCTACTTCATGCTCGGCGGCATGTTCTCGAACCCGCGCACCAAAGAAAAGGTAGCGCAAGCAAAAGGCCGTGTGAACAATCGCGTTATCGTCTCCGGCATGGTTGTTCTGCTATTGGTGTGCTTCGCTCTGAACTTTGGAATCAACCAGTTCGGCCGTTCGCTCAAAGGCACACAATATGAGTCCTTGGGCTATCCGAGCGGTTATCTGATGCTGAGCACCTGCGTTGCCGCGATGCTTGTCTTCGCGTTCCTGCTACCCGTGCATGTGCCCCAGTGGAGCGAGAGGCTGGTCACCATATTGGGGTCCAGCACGTTTGGCGTCTACATGCTGCATGTGCCGATATTGGTGCTGGTCGGCAAGCTTCAGCACCATGGTCTTGCGATGGGCAACGTACTTCCGGGCTGGCTGATGCCCTTCTGGAACGTGGTGCTAGTTCTGCTGATTTACGTGGTTTGCGTCATCATCTCGCACTGGGGCGCGAAGATCCCGGTGATCGGCAGGCTGTTCACCTTCAAGTGATAGCGAGCCTGGTTTTCTTGGGATTTTAGGCGGTAACTTATTTGTCGAATGCCTTGATTGCGGTGTTTACCGCTTTTGAAAGAGCTCGCTAATCATCGTCAGACTAGTGTTTCAGCGCAAGGATTCTGCGTTCCAGCGGATGTACGATAAGCGTGTCGAGCAGGAACGCGATCAGCGAGGCTACCGCGTAGACGATTAGCACACTTGCAGCCCAGATTAGAATCTTCGACCAAATGGAACTGGGCACGGGGAATAAGCCCGTCACTGCCGGCCAGATTAGGTGGTACAGGAACATGTTCTCATGCAGCAAGTAGACACCGAATGTCGAAGCTGCCAGTTTGAGTGTGAAAGTTGCTAATGCGTGCGGAACATGGCTCATGTCGATTCTGTTGACCAGAATGAAAATTGCTGCGCCGATGATCATAGGCAGGAATTGAATTCCTGGCCGTGCCTGATTGCGCCAGCCAAGCAACGTTACAATTCGTGAACCGCTCATAAGCATATGATTGAACAGCACAAGGAAAATAGTTGTTGCGATAATAGCTATCCAAAGGTATCGGGTCTTCAACAATTTGCCATGCGAAGGAGCGTATTTGCGTATCCAGCCGCCCACCATATAACCGAGTACGGCATACGTGACATCGTTCCATGCTCCGGCTCGTCCAAAGAAAATGACCCAGATTCCGAAGACGGCGAGGATTCCGATAAAAGCGTCTATATAACGTTCGGAAAGGTTTTCAAATAACGTATTGAGGAATGGCAGAAGCAGCAGCATGCAAATATAGGCTGTAATAAACCAATAGGTTCCATAGAAGAACGGAACTATTGTGGCGCACACCGTGCGGATCAAGCCCTCGCCATGGAATGAAGTTGTGATGTCCTCGGGAAGTTTGACTGCAAAAGAAGCAGCAATAACCCCTGCGAGAACTAGTACACCGTAAATGAACATCTGGAACCATGTTTTGAATATCCGTGTCCAATTGAATTTTTTATTGACAAGAAAAAACCCGGAAATAATGAAGAAAATTGATACGCCTACTTGCCCGTACTGCACGACTAGGTAAAATAAGGAGGATTTCCATCCCGGTTTGTAGACGGATTCGTGGTCGGCGTTGAGCATCCATGTAATGTGGAGCATTCCGTGGCAGGCGACGATCAGGAGCATCGCGAAAATACGAAGCACCTCGACGTTCAGGTTGCGTGTCTGTTTAGTTTTTCCCAAGATTCCTCAATGATTGATCAACCGACATTATTGCGTATTCGATACTCGACAGAATACCTAGAGACAAGTATAAAGGCGTCTGTTCTCAGGCTTGATCGATAAGCCGGTGCATCGCTGCAACGCTCTGTTTCGACTCGATATAGTCGTCGGCAACGTGCTCGTGGGAATTGGTGTCTTTCGGGATGGCCATGTAATCGCCGTAAAGCCTCGAAAGGTATTGTCTCCAAGCCTTCGGCACGGGAACTTCGAGGTTTCTGAAATGCAGATGGTCGACGGGCATCCATTCTTCGATTGGGTAAGGTCCGGAAGGGTGTGCGTCGTCGATGTTTTCTGGTCCTTCGACCAGACACGTGGCTCCCTCTTGGTCCGGGAGGATGTCGCACGTCTGACCGAGTTTTTCCAATTGCGCGTCGAGCACCGCCTCGAGCTGCGGGGCCAATGGGTCAGAGCTCGGCAGATATGGGTTTTGGGCCCACGCCGTGTCGTTGAAGTTCCCGCGAATTTCGGCGACGAAACTTCTTCTTTGCTCCGTACCCGCGTTCCAGACCTGCTGCGGATCGCCTTTGGCCCAGTCGAGGGTGAAGAGGTCGATGAAGCAAGGATTGTCTTCGTCGGCGGAACGGAAACGTATCTGTTTACAGGGAACGTACCAGTCCCAGAGGACGGTGACCCGGAAACGTCCGTCTTCACGCGTCACTTGTTCGAGCTTCCGCAATTGGTCGCGCGTGATATAAACGTCGATGTCGTCGTCCCAAGGAATGAAGTCCTGATGGCGGTAGGCGCCCAGAATGGTGCCGCCGCTGCCCCAATAAAGAATGTCGTGCTGTCGGCAGAGGGCATCGAATTGCGAGAACAAAGCCGCTTCGGCGTCTTGGAACAGTTTGTGAATGCCGGTCGGTTTGGGCAGTCCGCGGAAGAACCGCAACTGCGCCTGCTCAACGCTTTCGCTGTCGTGACGGAATATCTGCCAATAGAGCATCATATCGCGGTCTTGCTCGTAGGCATGCTCCTGCTGTGAGGCCTTCTGAAAATCCTCGAGAAGGGATATGAGCCGTTCGTTTTGGCCTGCAAGGCTTTGCGTTTGGGCTTCAAGGTCGCGGACCTGTGCTTCGAGATTGTCGATTCGCTGGTTTGTGCTGGTCTCGAAGGCGTGGAACGAGCGCGAGGAAGGAGGCAACAGACGTTGTTTCATATTGGTAACTAGGCCCATCGTTGTCTCCGCTTCTCACTTGATTGTTGGTTTCAGCATAGCGCAAAATGTCCATTTTGTCGTTTTACATTTTGAGAGTGCAAAATATTGGTAGCCATATCCGGTGAACGCACGTTTTTAAACGCCTTCGAGTATCATTGGTCATTATGTGTGATTTTTTTAGGATTTCCGCAGGAGATCAGGGCAAACTCGACTCGCTCAGTGAACGGTTGCGGCGCCTTGTTGTGGGGGCGATGAATTACAACGCGTTGATTCAACCCGGCAGGACGCTCGTCTTCAAGCTGTATATGGGGCAGAAGTGGCAGTACCCGAGGCTGACGGATCTGACCACGCTTAACGGCCTGCTCACCCGCGAGGCCGGGCTTGAGCCATTTGCGGAACTGTCCATGACCTCAACTGTCGAGCCCGGGTCCGCATATCCTCCCCAATATTTTGATCAGGACCAGCAGGTCGTTGACACGGGTGTTCGCTATCTGCTCTTGACCCCCGACGACGCGACGGACAAGGATGTGGAAAGCAAGCATCCCAACGATGGCCCCAAAGCCAAGCTTTATAACGCCCTTGAGCTGTCGTTCCCCACACAGTTCGACGTTTTCCGCGACACCAAGCGCAGCATCCGCGAATATCTCGGCAGAAAGCCCGTCAAACCGTGGATTCCCCGGACTGTGGAAAGGGAAAACGCTTGGTCCGGGCACCATCATCCGGTTGTGGAGATTAAACCAGGCAAGGCTCCCGCCGGTGCGAAGAAGGCGGTCATCATCGCGATGCACTGGTTCCAGGCCGGTGGCGCGGAACGTTGGGCCTTGGAAACTGTGAAACTGGTCAAGCAAGCCGGCTTCTACCCGATTGTCATCACCGACAGGGACGGCCACCAGCCTTGGATCACACGCCCTGAGTTCGACGACGCGTTGCTGCTGCCGCTTACCGCGCCTTTGCAGGAGCGTCCCGGCGACGCCCCGTTGTTGCGTGCGCTTTTTGAGCATTTCGACATCAAAGGGATCCTGATTCACCATTGCCAGTGGATGTATGACAGGGCGTGGTGGGTCAAGAAGTACTTCCCGCGCACGAAGATTGTCGATTCCCTCCACATCGTGGAGTATTTCTTCCGTGGCGGCTATCCGCACGAATCGGCGATTCGTGACCAATGGATTGACCTCCACCACGTCATTTCGCCGCAATTGCGACATTGGCTGGTCGATATTCACCATCTCGACGCCAAGAAGGTCGTCGTGGCTCCTCTGGTTGGATTGACTGCGGACAGCGAGAAAGCGAAATTCAAGCCTCGTGATACCGGCAAGCCATTGACCGTTGCGTTCGTCGGTCGCATGGTGCGCCAGAAGCGTCCTGAAGCATTCATCCTTACCGCCCATGCGTTGCAACGGGCTTATCCCGGCAAGTTCCGGTTCATCATGCAGGGCAATGGCGATATGGATATTTTCGCCGATACCCTGATCAAACGCTACAATCTGGGCAAGGTCCTCGAACGGCGCTCCATGAAGGTCCCCGTGGCGAAGACCTACGAGGATGCCGACGTGCTGCTGGTTTCCTCGATCAACGAAGGCATCACGTTGACGACGATCGAGGCGCTTTCGGCCGGCATTCCCGTGATTTCCGCCGATGTCGGCTCGCAGTCCACGCTGGTCCCCAAGCAGGGGCTTCTGCGGCGTATGACGTCAAAGATGGTGCACGATGCCAAATCCGCGCTGGCGCACCTGGCAAACAGCGAAGACGATCGGAAACGGCTGTGGGCGGCTGAGGAGAAAAGGCTGGAGGAGTTCTCGCAGCTCGAATCGGCGGATGCTCTGTTCGCACGAATGCTTAAGGGATGGAACAAGTAAAATGGCTGAAGACAAACGAAAAATAGCCGCGGTCGTGGTAACCTTCAATCGTCTTGACAAACTCAAGACCGTGCTTCACTGCCTGGAGACGCAGACCCGTCTGCCCGACCAACTCATCATCGTCAACAATGCGGCGACCGATGGCACCGACAAGTATTTGGAAGAGTATCGGGCGGATTTCAAACTTGGCGATAAGATCCAGCTCGATATCGTCACCTTGCCGAAAAATGTCGGCGGCGCGGGCGGTTTCTCGGCCGGTATGCGCCGTTCCTATGAGCTCGGCGCCGATTTCGCCTGGATCTTCGATGATGACGGCTACCCGCAGCCCGATGCGTTGGAAAAGCTGGTTGACGGCTACGACGCGGCCTCCAAGAAGATGGGCACCGATATTCCCTTCGCGTGTTCACTGGTCAAGTTCATCGACGGCACGATTTCCGAGATGAACAACCCGGTCACCACATGGGACTGGGGAAGGCTTATGGCCCAAGGACTCAACATCGCGCTCGTCAGCCGTTGTTCGTTCGTTTCCGTGCTTATCCCTCGCTGGGTCATGGAGGATTACGGCCTGCCGTACAAGGAATACTTCATTTGGTTCGACGACGCGGAATACACCATGCGCATCACCAAGGCGTGCCCCGGCATCCAGGTGATGGACAGCGTCGTGCTGCACGATATGGGTTCCAACAAGGGCGTCAACTATTCGATGATCGATGACAAGAACATCTGGAAATTCGAGTATGGCGCTCGCAACGAGGGCTCTTTCCATCTTCACCACGAAGGCGTTTATCAGTATGCGCGCTTCGCCGCGATGGTGAGGAACAACATGCATCGCGGTCATGTGGCCAAGCCTTTGCGCAAGCGGATCTATAAGAAACTTCGCGAGGCGTGGGGCTTCAATCCGCAAATTGACTATCCGCAGGTCCCGGCGAAACGGTAAACGCATTTGTCGCAATGCCAACATTGGCGCGCCCCTTGAAAGTTCGATGACAGGGGCACCGGCATTGAAAAAGAATGGTTCTGAAATCTTCAAGCATTTCAGAACCATTCTTTATATCAGGTCGTAATTAATCGTAATTAATCTTATCCGGCTGTGACTGTCTGATTCAAGAATCTGACGGTCATTCCGTTGCGTTACCTCGGTGAGCCCACCTGAGTAATCTGCATGACCCTGTCGTTGATCAGCGCGTAATCCCTGTTCTCTGAATCCCTGATGGCGAATGCGCAGGAATTGGCGTCATTGGTAAACGCCACCATATCCGTCGTGTCGGGGTTCTTTTTCGAAAGCGTACGCAGTGAGGCGACCAGCCTGAAATCGCCGTTGTTGAACAGGTTAAGAGGCATCTTGAATTCGACGGTACGATGTCCGTGTTCCGTATATTTCAGCGTTTCCGAGCCGGTATCGAACGCAACGCCGCCGCGACGCAGGTCGTGCAGCGCGATGGCGAGGTAAAAGTCCTCAGGCTCGTTGAAGTCGTATTCCACCTCGAAGCGGAACGTGTCGGAACTCTTGCAGATTTGATGGGAAAGCGGCTTCACCTTGAGCACGGGGCAGCGGCTGTTGAGACCGTCGGCGTATTGGCCGTTCTTCTGTTCGATTTCCTTCTTTTCGGCCTGAAGGTTCTCGAGAGTGTACTGGTTGGCGGCTTCCTCTTTGTTGCCGTTGACGATGATGTCACCGTCTTTGATGAGGATGGCCTTGTTGCAATACTTTTTGACCGAATCCATGGAATGGGTGACCAGGATGACCGTCTTGTTCGGGTCCTTTTTCACTTCGGTGAAGTAGTCGTCGCATTTCTGCTGGAACGCCTCGTCGCCGACGGCGAGCACTTCGTCGAGCACCAGAATGTCGCCCTGGGCTTTGATGGCCACGGAGAACGCCAGACGCACCTGCATACCGCTGGAGTAGTTCTTGAGTTTCTGATCCATGAAGTCGCCGAGTTCCGCGAAATCGACGATGTCGTCATACATGCCTTCGATCTCTTCGCGGGTAAAGCCGAGCAGGGCGCCGTTGAGGAAGACGTTTTCGCGGCCGGTCAGTTCGGGGTTGAAACCGACGCCAAGTTCGATGAACGGCACTAGTTTGCCCTTGACTTTTACCGTGCCGCCGTCGGGCACGTAGATGCCGGAGATGATTTTGAGCAGTGTCGATTTTCCGGATCCGTTGCGGCCGACAATGCCGAAGAAGTCCCCTTTGTGGACGTCGAAGGTGATGTCGTTGAGCACCTGCTGCTTCTTGTAGCCTTTGATGCCTTTCGTCCAGTTGATGAACGCCTGCTTGAGGCCGGTCGCCTGTTCGGTGGGCAGCTTGAAGTATTTGCCGACGTGGTCGACCGAAAGTACGACCTCGCTGTTTTCCTTGGGCTTGCCCAAAGAATCGATAAGGGAGGAGTCCTTGACGGAATTGGATGAATCGGTTTTGGAAACCATTGATTTTGAAGAAGTCATCATGCCTCGCTCACTACATGATTTCCGCGAATTTGCGGCTGTACTTACGGAAGACATACACGCCGAGCACCAGGAACGCGAACGAAAGGATATAGGGAATCAGGCACACCAGCGGGTTGTGGATCTCGCTCCAGATGATCTGCACGTTCTGCGGGTCAATGAGGTTATGCCGGGCGTCCTGGAAGGTCTGGGCTATCGGGCTCATCAGCATCAGCTTGGCGATGATCGGGTAATTGTGCTCGACCATGGAAAGCGGGTAGATGATAGGCGTGGCGTAGAAGACGACCTGGCTGACGACTTCCCAGATATGCTGGATGTCGCGGAAGTGGACGTACATCGTGGCGAGCAGCAGGGCGCAACCAAGCGCGAAGATATAAAGTTCGATGAGGTTGAGCGGCAGGAGCACCACACGCCAGGTGAAATGCGCGCCGTTGACGACTGCGAAGATCAGAATGACAACCAGGTTGATGCCCAAGCTGATCAGGGCGCCGCAGGTTGCGGAGACGACGATGATGTAGTTGGGGAAATGGATCTTGCGCAGGATGTCACCGCGATCGACGATGGAGCGCAGGCCGGTGCTGGTCGCTTCGGAGAAGAACTGCCACAGGCAGTTGCCCATCAGTAGCACGACAGGGTATTGCGGGGTGCCGTCGGTGAAGTGCAGGAAGCGCACGAAGACCATATACATGATACCGAACAGCATGAGCGGCTTGATGACTGACCAGGCGATGCCGAGGAAGGAACCTTGGTATCGCAGCTTGAAATCGGTCTTGACCAGCTCTTTGAGAACGACCCACGAATAGTGGTATCTATTCTCGAGTTTTTTCGCTAATGTCTTCACAAAGGTCTTAGTTTAGCAACGACTATGGGATTATGCTGGGAAAACGAGCAGTTTTGCATAAGGTTTACGTAGTTATCGCATATTCTGCCCCCGCGAAGTTATACTGAAAGCTATGGCTCAAGCAAGTTCTGCACAAAAGCAATGGGACACGGTCAACCGGGTGGTGTTCCCGATTGACGATCGGGAGTCCGTCATGCCGCTATATGCGGTGCGATGGACGAGGCCTCATGTCCCGGAATCGGTGTTCGACAGCGTTTCGCAGTTGCAACGTGCCGATGTGGCCTCATTGAACCCCATCGGTTTCGATAAGACGATGCGTGAAGCTACCGCCGATGCAGGGGCCGCGCGCGACGAACTTTCGGATTTCATGGTGCTTTCCCGCCGTTCGGCTCTCCTTAAGCCTGGTGCCCATATATCTTTCTGCACGTATTTCAACGCATTTCCGGCGTCGTATTGGCAGCGCTGGACGAGTGTCCGTTCAGTCAGGCTCGTTATGCAGGTGTGTGGTGAAGGCGAAATCAATGTGTTCAAGTCGACCGCGCGAGGTCTGTTTTCGACGGTCAAGACGCTTGAGCTCCATAGTGACGATGATGATAATACGGTTGATGGCTTGCAAGCCGATCAATCGCAATCGGATAATCCGTATACCGGTCATTCGGGTCATGATGCTTTGCGGATTGTCGATTCGCAAGCAGAGGTTATGACCGATCTCGGAAACGGCTGGAAGCAGATAGCTCTTGAGATTCCGCTTTCGGGTCTGTTGGACGGCGGGTATTTCTGGTTCGACGCGTATTGCCGTCCCATTATGGGCAGCGGTAGGTCTGGGTTCCCGGCTTTGACGATTCGTAACGTGGGTTGGCAGGTGCCGATGGCTGATCTGCCGCGCTGCGAGCAAAAGGGGCAAGATGGTCCGGATGCTCAAGGTGCCGATTCCGACTTTGCGCAAGCCACAGAGGATGATGAGAACAGCGATCGTGATGGCCGATATAGCGCGAGTGTTGTGTTTGCCTATGAAGCGACGCATCCCTCCTGTTCCATAGCGATTACGACTTTCAACCGCACTCCTTACTGTCTGCGTCAGCTGAAAGCCATCGCCGGCGAGGGTGAGCTGCGCAAAAGGCTCGACACGGTCTACTGCATTGACCAAGGCAGCGACAAGGTCTGTGAACAGGACGGATTCGACGAGGTCTCTGCGGACTTGGGCAGTCAACTTACTTATATCCAGCAGGCCAATATTGGCGGTTCCGGTGGATTCTCCCGTGGTATGCTAGAGTCGATCGACGCGGGCCGAAGTGCCTACACGATTCTGCTGGACGACGATGCCATCATGGAGCCGGAATCGTTACTGCGCTCGATTCAGTTCGAGGATTATGCCAAACACCCCGTTTTGGTGGGCGGCGGTATGTTCCATCTCGACGACCGGACGATGCTGCACGTGCAGGGCGAACGTTTCGACCGCGGCAGTCTGAGGCCGTGTCCGCCGGCCGGAGCCAGTTATAATCACGATTTCGCCGTTTCGCCGCTTCGCGATTCGCCGGAACTGCATGCGCGTTTCGATTGCGATTACAGCGGTTGGTGGATGTGCCTCATCCCCAATTCGGTCATTCGCGAGATCGGCCTGTCGCTTCCTCTGTTCATCAAATATGACGATGTGGAATACGGCCTGCGTGCTCGCGAACACGGTTATCCGACGGTCGGTCTTCCCGGGGTCGCCGTCTGGCATCAGGGCTGGCACGACAAGGATATTTCGCGCACGTGGGAGGAATACTATGCGCAACGCAACCGCTGGATCTGCGCACTGCTCCACTTCCCGAACGCCGGGAAACGCTATGTGTTCCGTATGATGTACGAGGACGCCCATCTCGGCGTCAAACTGATGTATTCAGGTATGAAGCTGCACCATATGGCGCTGCGCGACGTGATGCGCGGGCCAGACAATCTCGTTGATACGCTTTCGACCAAGTTGCCTGATGTTCGTGAGGCACGAGAAGGATTTGATGATAGCAGGGTTTCTCAAGATCTCGAGGCGTTCCCTGCTCCTGTGGCAGTGTTCGAGAACCTACGTCCGGCATTATCTGGTGATGAGTTCGCCAAAGCCGCAGCAAAGGAAGTGGTGAAAGCGGTGTTTTCGCGGCAGGACGGGACTCACGATGCCGCGCCTCAAGTTGCGATGAAGTCCAAGGACGCGGTCTGGCCGTCGTTCGATGGGGTGAGCTCGGCTTTGGTCACTACTTCCGATGGCAACGGTGCGGCGTGGCTGAAACGCGACAGCAAGCTGTACCGCAGGAATCTGCGTGAATGTTACCGAATCGCCAGATCGCTGGTGCGGCGCTGGGATTCGCTTGCAGATTCCTATCGTTCCGCCGATTTGTCGAGCCCTGATTTCTGGCGTGTAATTTTTTCTTCGTAATTTCACCGCCGTCTTTCCATTATCTTCACGCTCGTTTGCGCACAGTTCACAAATCGATTTCTAGACTCGGGAATCGGTAGGCAATTAATGCCGATATTGGTGGCGGAAAACCGCGATGAGCGATTGATACGCAATGCGTAGACACGTAACAGGTTTTGCTCCTCAATCGCCAAGTCCGCTTTGGGCTCGGAATTGCGATTTATCGTTGCCGAAAGTGTTGAGGTATTGATGGTCGTTTTAGATTTTTGAAAGGTGATGGCTCAAGATGGTGCACATGGGATATGGCGAGACCTGGGCGAAGGTCATTCTCATGGGCGAGCATTCCGTGGTCTACGGATATCCTGCCGTCGCCGCCCCGTTGCTTTCGTTGAAGATGCGGGCTTGGGTCACGCCGGTTGTGCAGACTCAAAATAATGCTGAGAATATTTACGGTACTTCAAAAACGGCGAATCGTTACGGCTCGCAGCCTTCTCGCACCGTCATCAGCGATTTTCGCCATTCCTCGGTTATGGATTCTTCGCAAACCCCTTGTGGCACGCTGAAAGCGTTGAATTATGAGGGTTCGCTTTCCGATGCCGGAAGTCGTTTCGGCGGTCTTGAACGCGCGGTGAAGGTCGCCACGGAATTCGCCGGTTATCCCGGTCTTGCGTTCGACGTGGTCACAGACAGTTCGTTCCCCGCGGGCCGTGGTATGGGTTCTTCGGCTGCAAGCGCAGGGGCGGTGATTCGCGCGATTCTCGACGCCTGCGATGTCAAGACCAGCGAAGAGCAGATTCTGAAACTTACCAACGAGGCCGAGGTCATCACACACGGCAACCCTTCGGGTCTTGACGCGGCGACGACATGCTCGCGCGATTTGGTCGCCTTCGAATCTGGCGATATCGAGAAGATGCGCGTCGATATGCCGGCTTACTTGATCATTGCCGATTCCGGCATTGCTGGTAGCACGCGCGAGGCCGTCGGCAACGTCCACAAAGAGGACGAACAGGACCATGCGCATGTCAAGTCCATCATGGATGAACTCGGCGAACTGGCCCGCGCAGCCGAGACCGATCTCGAGCTGGGAACGGTGCGTATGCTCGGCGAGCGGATGAACCGTGCGCACGGATTGCTCAACGAGCTCAACGTCAGCCACCCTCTGGTCAATCATCTGGCCGAAGCGGCGCGTGTGGCCGGGGCCAGCGGCGCGAAAATGACCGGTGGTGGCCTGGGTGGTTGCCTGATTGCGCTGGCCGCCGACGAACAAACCGCCGAAAACGTCAAACGTGCGTTGCTCAACGAAGGTGCTCGCGAGGTCTGGATTCATCCTCTGTTTGATCAAGACGCGAATAAAAAGTCTCTTGCGGGCGATGAAGTCGAGAATCGTTACGGCAGCAGGTCTTTCGTAGCTGTGTGATAAAGCGCAGTAGGCGAGTTTTGCGCAGTAGCAGATTCATGAAATAATAAGATTTGATGGTAATGAGTAATCGAATTCTGCGGGTTTGGTAGATAGTCTCGCATTTGTATAATCTTGCCCGCGCAAGCGGAATAAACTCTTCAATTGTGAAGGTCAGTGTATCGGATATGACGGAAACGCGAGAGTCGCAAGGGCAATCGTGGGCTGTTTCGCATGTGAAATCGACGAAGCAAAATGCGGCGAAAAAGGCCACTGCCGTCGCCAACGCCAATATCGCACTGATCAAGTACTGGGGCAAGGCGGACGAACGCCTGATTATTCCGCGGGCTTCCAGCCTTTCGTTGACATTGGATGGACTTTCCACACGCACCACGGTCGAATTCGGTGAGCCGTATACTGCGGATAGCCCGGATACTCAATCGATTACCGATTCCTTGACCATTGACGGCAAGGAGCAGCAGGGGCCGGCGCTGACCCGTGTTTCGAAATTCCTTGATATTGTGCGAGACGAGGCGGGTCTAAAACTGCCTGCACACGTGACTTCGTCCAACACCGTACCGTTTGGTGCCGGGCTGGCCAGTTCCGCGTCGGCGTTTGCGGCACTCGCGGCGGCGGCCTCGAAGGCGGCCGGACTTGAATTGAATCCACGAGACCTGTCCCGTTTGGCCCGCCGTGGTTCGGGTTCTGCCTGTCGTTCGATTTTCGGCGGACTGGTGAAATGGAACGCGGGAGACGATGACGCGAGCTCGTACGCCGAGCCAGTGGATTCCGGCAATATGGACCTGGCCATAGTCGTGGTGTTGATAAGCAGTGCAAAGAAGCCGATTTCCAGCCGTGAGGCGATGCGGCGCACCATCGCCACTTCGCCGCTTTATGACGCGTGGATTGATTCCTGCGGGAAAGATCTGGACGATGCGCTCGCAGCGATCCGGGTTGGTGATGTTGGGCGTCTCGGCGAAATCACCGAGGCCAACGCTCTGGGCATGCACGCGGCGATGATGGCTTCGCGTCCGGCCGTGCTCTACTGGCTTCCGCAGACGGTTGCTGCGCTGAACGCTGTCGCGGACATCCGCGAGACGGGCTTGGGTGCATGGTCGACGATGGATGCCGGCCCGAATGTCAAAGTGCTCACGGACGGCCGTGATGCCGAGCGTGTGGCCGACCAGTTGCGTGACCGCTTACCGAACTGTGAGATTGCGGTTCACCGCCCTGGTGCTGGTGTGCGTTTCGAGGCGTAACCCCCATGTCGATGGGGATTACTTTCTAAAGGTTAGAAGTATTACGAAATTTCCGATACGGGAGTCTTGAGAACTTGCTGTAGTTGAGTTCGATTAATGGTATTCCGCTTCCGTTGAAGTTTATTTATGCGATTCCATGCGATGAATCAGTGGTAATTATGCATTCTCGCAGACACTTGGCAGGCGCGAGTAGTTAAATGGTCTTTTGTGAAAAAGCTTATTGAACAACTCGTGAAATTCGGTATTGTGGGCGTCATCGCCGCCGTGATTGACTTCGGCGTGCTGAATCTTCTGGTGGCTGCTTTCCACATGAACAACGTGATCGCAAGTACGATCTCGTTCCTGGTTTCCTTGGCGTTCAATTATTGGGCGAGTATGAAATACGTGTTCAAGCGCCGCGCCGACATGGCCCGCTGGATGGAAGGCTCGATTTTCCTCGCGGCGGCGGTAGTCGGGCTCGGTATCAATGACCTGATCATCTGGATGAGCACGTTGGGAATGGCAGCCAACGCGGCCGTTGCGCAGCATGCGATGTATATTCTGCGCACCAATATCGGCAAGATCGTCGCCACTGTGGTGGTCGCCGTCTGGAACTTCATCATCCGCAAGTGGCTGCTCGACGACCGTTCCGGGCAGAACGGCGAGGCTAAGAATCAAGCTGAATCCGCAAATGAGCAATCCGGTACGTCCGATATGGCGAATGCTTCTCCAGCCGCTTCTGACGGCACGGCCAGTGCCGTCCCGACTTCCGCAGCCAAACCGAAGCACAAAACGTTCGCCCAAAAGCTCGGCGAGTGGTCGATAGCTCACACCCCGAAGGGTTGGCAGTAGGCCTTTTCGTTATTGTGCGAATAATTAGTCTGTGATAATAGAAAAATACGTCTTTTCCCGCACTAAGTAGGGTATAGGTGCGGGAAAAGACGTATCTAGCGCGGCTAATTAGGACTTTCCCCGCACAAATGTGTGTGGAGTGCGGGGAAAAGACGCATTTAGGGATGTATGAAGTATCGGCATGCGCGTGGCGTGGGATACGAGCCGATGAATCTGTTCACCCGGTCTGACGTGCTCACACCTCTGAGCTTGTGCCTTAAACCTCAACCTGCGTGAGCATCGGGGTTTCGGTGCTTTGCTTGATCTGCCTGAAGCCGGTGAAAGACAGGACAAGCGAGGCCAGGGCGAGGGCGGTGACGACGAGGAAACCGCCGTGGGAACCCATCTGGTCGATGAAAACACCGGCGATGGCCGAGCCGGCGGAGCCGCCGATCGAGTTCATCGCACTGGTCCATGCCATGCCTTCGGTGAAGCGGGTCGGCGGCACGAGGTGCAGCATCAGCTGGTTGCCGTTGATCCACGTCGGGGCCTGGCAGACGCCGATGATCAGGTAGATAATCATGATCGTCCAGATATTATGCGCGAACATGAATGAGCCGATTCCGAGATCGACCACAATAAGGCAAAAATAGAAGCGTTTCCACAGCGGGATCGTCCAGTTCTTGGCCCCGTAGAAGATTGCTCCGATCATTGACGAGAACGAGAAGCACGCGAAAACGAAGCCCGTGTACTGCTTCATGTTCTGTTCGGTGGCAAACGAGATGATGGAAATCGACGCAGCCGACTGGAAGGCGCCGAGGCCGAACCAAGTGACGCACATCGCGATCAGGCCCGGTCCCCAGATGGACTGGCCGGATTTCAGCAGGCCGGCCTTCTCCTCCGCGGCTTCCGCACGGCCGCGCAATTTGGCGGCCTTCAGTGCTTCGCGCTCGCGGTATTCCTTGCGGGAGATGCCGGCTTTGCGGGCCAGGTCGGTCTGCGAGGGCGGTTCGGTGGAAAGTTCGGTCAGGAACATCAATGCGCCAACGATGACGCACATGCCGGTCACCGAAAACGCGAGCACGCCGGAAATTACGGCCAAAGTCGAGGCCAACGGATTGCCGATGACCCACATCGCCTCGTCGAAAACGCCGGAAAGCGAAAGCGCCCGGTCGGTGCGCACACGGTCTCCGCGCAGCAGATGCGTCCAGCGGCTGCGGGACATCGCGCCCCATGGCGGGATCGCCGACATAAACGGCACGATGACGAACAGTATCCAGGACGGAACTCGAGCTGTAATGCATGAAACAAGCGCGGTGGCGGCGACCACCCAGACGATGATGGTGGGAATGGAAACCTGTCGCTGGCCGAATTTGTCGACAAGCTTGCCGAGTATCGGGCTCATGATCGCCAACGCGATGGCCTGCACCGCGCTCAGCGCACCCGCGAGCGTGTAGTTGCCGTAATAATGCTGCACGGAGATGGTGATGGTCATGCCGACCATCGGGAAGGGCATGCACGCGATGACCGAGCCTACGGCGAAGCGCGCGGTGTGCGGCATACGCAAGAGTTCGGCATAGCCTCCGAAGAGGCGGTGGGAGGCGTCTTTGATGCCGGATACGGGAATAAAGCGCATGGCTTTAGCAATTCCTTTCAAAATGTGTGGTGGAAGTCTTGCGGCTGATGGCAGCAGGGAAATCCAAGCCGGTTGTGCGCGGTTCATGCGGTTTTTTCGCGGGAATCGGTTATGGCTCAGATGGATAAGAAATATTGTTTGTTCTCTACTCTCAGCCTCGATACTTTAGCGGTCATGCACCCCGACGCGCGGTGAATTTAGCGGTAAACGAAGAATAAAATGTAAATCTTTTGCAAACGTATCTTTGGCGTTATTTGCTGCCTTCGATTCCGGTAAAAAGTGTCTTACGTGCCCAGCCGCTGGTACCCTGTTATTGGGTAAAGGGCATCGTGATTGGCGATGTCCGGCACAAGTCATTCGTCACCGGGAAAGGCTGTTCATGTCGTCAATCGCGTTGCAGACCACGTTGCATTTCGTCCGCCACGGCAAGGTCGAGAACCCCGGTCATCTGCTCTACGAGCGTCTTCCTGACTTCCATCTTTCGGCTTTGGGGTTGCGCATGGCCCAGGCCAGCGGACGGTATATCGCGGCCAACGCCCAAATGAACCAAGCGGTGGCGCTCTATTCCTCGCCCTTGGATCGCACCCGTGAAACCACGCAGGCGATTCTGGCCGAACTCAACCCCGTGCGCCTTTCGCGCGGGCAAGAGGAGCTTTCCATGGAAACCGACCCCCGGCTTATCGAAGCGGGCAACGAATTCCGCGGCCTGCGTATCGGTTACGGCAAAGCCGCGTTGTGGCGGCCGCGAAACCTCAAGCTGCTGCGCAACCTGTGGCGACCGAGCTGGGGCGAAAGCTACCAGCATATCGCCGCGCGCGTGAGCGATTTCGCGCAGGAGGCCGTGCACAACCACCCAGGGCAGCAGGTCATCATCGTCAGCCATGAGTCGCCGATTTGGAGCTATCGGCATATGCTGGAAACCGGTCATCCCGAGCACAACATGCTGTTGCGGCACACCGCGCTCGCTTCCATCACCTCGATCACCTACGACAGCGAAACCGGCGAGATGCTGCATATCGACTATGCCGACCCGGCCAAGGACGTGAAATGACAATACGCGCCAAAAACAACACCACGAAAGTTCGCATTCGAGCGTGGGCACGTCGGCGTTGTCATAGTGGTGTATGGATTACGATAGGGTGGGGAAACCGGCAATTTGGCAGTGAGAGCAAAGGAGCGAATATGGCGGTTGATATTGAAGGCGGCATCATCAAGGATGGTGAACTGGCTCGTTTGGCTTTGATGCCGGAGGTGCGGGACGCGGCGCAGACCGGCGTCGATCTTATCGCGCTTTGGCCTCTCGATACCGCACAGAAGCTCAGCAATGACGCGAAATATGCCGAGGACCTGCAGGTTCTCGTCTGCCGGGCGGTGGCCGAAGTCATCACCGGCGCTGAAATTCCGATGGCGGATGCGGAATTCGTCTATGAAGGTGCGGTTGATATTCCCGGTCGTCCGCAGTCGGTGGTCGATGCGCTGATCGATGTCAACGATGCCTACGAGCAGATGGAAGATTATTCCCGTAACGGCGATACGGCGCTGGTCATGGCGGGTGCCGGCGATCTCAATGTGGGCTGGGACGAAGAAATCGTGAAGACTGTTGCCGCCGCACTCGAGGAGATCGAGCAGGCCGCCGGTGCCGCCGCCGTTTCGAGCGAAGGTGGACAGAGCGAAGACGGCGATTCCGAAGATGATTCCACGCCGCACGGCCCGGACGTCGAAAGCATTACCCAGCGTCTTGTGGTGGTGTTGGCCGCGATTGAGGGGTTGCTTGGTTTGGTCGAAAACGACGTGGATGCCGCCAATGACGTTGACGCCGCAGCCCGCAATGCGACGCCGATTATGCTTTATATCAACGAGTTGTGCGAGCGCATGTCGATTCCACGCATGTACTTGACAAGCCGGCAGTTCAAGGATCTGGTGGGTAAGTATCTTGAGACGGTGGGTTCCGGCGACGGCGAAAATGCCATCGATGCCGTGGCCGGGTTCGTCTCGCCCTTGGCCAAAGCCGAATGGGAGAAGCATCACAACGACGTTGTTTACGATCCCGTGGCGGTGGCTAAGGCCGAAAAGGAAAAGGAAGAGAAGATCAAGAAGGCCAAGCTGGCCGAAAAATTCAAGGATATTCCGGAAGACAAGAACAAGCCGCCGGTGGAGCTGTAAGTTCGGGCCAGGTAGCCGTTAACGAAGGCAGTGGGTTCGGCCCGGCGAGGTTGCCGTTCCTTGGTTCTGTGGCCTTCAGCTGGTCTGCTCCGATATCCGATATATACGAAAACGTGCGCTATCGCAATATTGCCGGTAACGCACGTTTTTCGTTTTTCCAATGTTAGATGTTCTGGCTCAGTTCTGGGCGTCGACGGAATCCGTCTTGGCGGGCTTCATATCGGTGGGTCCCATATATCCCTGCGCCGGCTCTCCGCCGGAACCCGGCAGTTTCGTCTTGCCGTTATGGCCGCCGCCGGGCCGCGTATTGGCGTCAAATGGCGGCTCTTTCAGGTTGGTGCCCTTGGGATTCCTGGCTGAATCTGTTGTGCTCATCACGATCTTCCCTTCTGGTTGGACACGCACGTCACGGTGCGCCGGATGGCTTAAAAAGTGCCGGACGTACATTTCTGCCGACGATGTCTCATTATATGGCGTCATCTATGGATATCGTGAAAAATATACAAATCGTTTCTATTTATTGAATTTTTGTAAGCCGACGATTGCCGATTGCCGGCAGGCAAGTAGCTGGAAACGGTATGGGTATGGATTGATGCGCATGACTGATGGCAATGGCTTGGCCGCAAACCAAAGGCCCTCCAAACTCGTCCGATGGACGTATTCAGAGGGCCTTTGGTCGTACCGGTTAGCGCTTATTTCGCGGGGTCATTGACGTTGCTTCCAAAGCCGTCTTCTGCGCCCCAATCCATTATTGGGCTGCTGGCCTTGTTGCGTTTGCGGGTCCTGCTGGCCGAAGGGATTTTGGCTTTGGTCCGTCTCTTCGGTGTGGGCTTCGTGCTGGGGCTGGTACTGCGTCTCAATGGACGAGAAAGTTTGCGAGCTTTCGCCCTGCTCATATTGGTCCGTTCCGGAGCCTTTCTGGCTCGCAGGCTGGCCGTATTGATTGTCGGCGGTGTTTTGCGGATTTGCCGGTTGCGCATACGGAGAGTTCGCGGAAGCCTGTTGACTTGTCGTCTGCGGATATTGCTCGCCAAATGGGTTCTGCTGTTGCTGCATCGGCTGGGCATACTGGCCGTACTGATTGGCTGGCGGATTTCCCTGATTCATCGGCGGCATGTATTGGCCGTTGACGAGGCTCTCCGGAGGCAGAGACTCATCGAAACGAGCGCCTTCCGGGTTGGGGCCAAGCACCATCAGCACGATTTCCAAGATAAAGCCGGCCAGCATGCAAAGGAAAGCTATGAGCATCGCTATGATCATGCCGGCACCGGCAGTCTCGAAGGACGATTTGGACGGGCCGGAGATGGCCATTCCACCGAAGCCTACGACCATCGATAGCACCATGATCATTCCGCCCGCGATATCCAGGCCATAGGGCAGCAGCCACCACCAACCTGACTTGTTGGAATCGTGCAGGCGTCGGATTGTGATGGCAAGGCTTGGGATGAAAAGCGCAAGTCCTACGATGGTATCAATGAAACCGGCAGCTTTTCTGAACAGAAGCACGTCAAGGAAGAGAAGAACGAAGTAAAAGATCAAGAGGAACAGTTGTACCCACCAGTATTCGCTGCGGCTGGCGCGACCGGAGAACTTGATGTATTTGAGGAAGAAACGCTTGACGGCTTCTATCGGCGGGCAGCCATAATACGGCATGTTCAGCGGGACGGCTGTCGAAGGCCCGAAATTGCCGGCATTCGGGTTGCCGTAAGGCTGGCTGGGCGCACCATTCGGGAATGCGGATGCCCCGCTTTGAAAATCCATCGATTGGTTTGCGGCATATTGAGGAGGAACGTTGTTTGAGGCTTGCTGAGCGTTGTCATACTGCGGAGCCTGCTGGGAAGCGTTGTATTGCGAGGCTGCCTGCGGCGCATCATATTGGGGCGCTGGTTG
Source organism: Bifidobacterium sp. ESL0784 (assembly GCF_029433295.1). Taxonomy (GTDB): domain Bacteria; phylum Actinomycetota; class Actinomycetes; order Actinomycetales; family Bifidobacteriaceae; genus Bifidobacterium. Next base: position 342,761 of record NZ_JAQTHV010000002.1, on the reverse strand, counting down.
CTGGGCTTCGTACTGGGGCGTTGCCTGCGGGGCTTGGTGTTGCGATGCCGATCCGGGGAGCGGTGGAATATCGGGAATAACAAAGTTTTGCGGCGCACTCGATGACGACGTGTCAACGGGATTGGCTGGGGTTCCGGAAGCGCCTCCGGCTGTGTACGGGCTTTCTTCCGGATTGTTGTAATCCACGTTTGGTTGAGGGCTGGTGTCGTCCATCGATTTCCTTTCCTTGAACTGTTCCTTGTTCTATGCATATCGCGATAATCGTTGAATACCCACATCGTTCGGATACAGCGTGAAGATACGACCTCACATCTTGCTTTCAGTTTAGCGGATGATGTCGAAAGCCACCAACTTGGGATAAGATATTGTTCGAATGATTTTGTAATAGTTGCAACGATTCGCAACGTATATGGCCGAATTGTCAGAGTTCGCTGTCATCAAGCGAGAGCGCGTCATCCTTATCTGCCGTGCCGAGGAGCAGACGTTCGACAAGCGAGACCAAGCCGAGCAGTATGCCAGTCAGGGCCACTACGACGATGGCGGCGGAGAAGATCATCGCCGTTTGGAACGAGTTGAACGCGCCCTGCAGCCACACGCCGAGGCCGTTGGTGGCGCCGAGGTATTCAGCGGTGACGGCAGTGCCGAAAACGTAGGCGGCGCTGATGCGGATACCGGAGAAGATCTGGCGGCCGGCGACACGAAGTTTCACGTGGAACAATGTCCACGGCTTCGTCGCCCCGCAGGTCAGCGCCACGTCCTGATAGAAGTTCGGTACAGCTGCCAAGCCGCGCGAAGTGTCGACAGCAATCGAGAACAGGCCGAAAATGGCTACTAGCGTGATTTTGCCGACCGGATTGAAACCGAACCAGATCATAAACAGCGGCGCAATGGTGATGATAGGGATGGTCTGCGCGGCCACCAGCAACGGGTAGATGGCGCGGTTGGCGGTTTTTGAGACATAGAGGCCGATACCGATGGCGATACCGACGATGACGGCAATCACGAAGCCCGCCAGCGCTTCGCCGGTGGTCACTGCGGTCGCAGCCATGAGGTCGGGCCAGGTCGCGATTATCGACGAGACGATGGCTGCGGGGGAGGCCAGCGTGGTCTCGGAAACGAGATGGGCGCTGGCCGCTACCTGCCAGACGAGAAGCACCGCCCCGATGGTGATGGCCGGTGGCAGCGCCTTGCGCCACCAGTTCCGGCGCCTGTTTCGCGTTTTCGTATTGTTGTGCATCAATTGCCTCATTGGTATAAATACAAAAATGAATTCAAATCTGAGAAAGATTATTTCCAATAGCTTTAGTCGGAAATCAATCTAGGCGGAGCACCGAAAGTTAAGGGGAAACTTTGCGGTCATCTGCATCCCTGTATTTTCGGCACGCTCTCATTCGCGCTCATTGGTGACTATTCCACATATTTGTTGGTCGAAAGCTCGGCGGCCTGGGGCGCGCGGGCGAGCTTCTTCTTGTGCGAATCGGTGTAGGTGCCGGCGTTGTACTGGAAGTCGAGATACTTCTGGCCGTCCTCGGTGTTGAGCGTGGCGGTGAGCTTCTGATCGGGCTTGCCGTTGGTTGTCTCGTCGTTCATGCCGTTGCCGCTCCAATAGCCTTCTTTCACAACCTTTTCCATCGAAGCTCGGGCGAGTTTCGGATCGAGGTGCGAGGTCTTGGTCTGCGAAACCAGAATGTCGGCGGCCTTGTCGGGATTGGCCAGTGCATAATCGTATCCACGGCGAGCAGCCTTGATGAACTTCTTCAGATTGGCGACGTTCTGCGGGTTTTTGAGCCATGAGTTCTTCACCGCAAAACCGAGCTGATCGGGATTGCCGGGCACGCCCCACTTGTCGGCCGCGAAGCAGTTGAGCGCCGGACCGTTGAGCTGCGATTCGACCTCTTCCCAGTTGGCGTAGAATCCTGCGAAATCACCTTTGCCGCTCGTGAGCGTCCGGAAGGTATTGGTACCGGCCGTTGCAGTTTTAAAGTCACCGTCCCCGCCGGCGAAACGAATCATCTGGCGTACCGAAGCGCTCTGTTCGGCTGACCCGAAGGTGACGAAGGTCTTGCCGGCAAAGTCCTTAGGCGTCTTGATGTCGGTGCGGCTTTTCAGGCTGCACCAGCGGGCGATGGGCTTTTGCGTCAGGTCGAAAACGAGCTTCAAGTCGGCTCCGTGCGCGTCGGCGTTGGCTAGATCGGTCAGTTTCGAGAAACCAATATTTGCCACCCCGTTCTCCACGCTGGTTTCGGCACCGGCCTGGGCGGTCGGCAGGATTTTCACATTGATGCCGGCATCCTTGAAATAGCCGAGTTGTTGGGCTACATAGAGGCCGACATGGTTGGTGTTCGGCGTCCAGTCGAGCATAAAGGTCAATGTCGGCTTGCCGTTGGCGCCGGTGGTGTTATTGCTTTCCGAACCATTGCCGCAGGCAGCAAGCGAAAGACCAAGTGCTGCCACGCCGACGACTGCCGTGGCCTTGCGCATTATTTTGCGGTAATCAGTGAAGTTGGTTTTCGCGTCATTCCGAGAACGGCTAAATCGTCCGCTACCCCTAAAAAACTTCAGAAAATCGGTTTTGATACTCATTATGAATCACCTTGTCTGTTCTGCGGCCCGAGACGACGCATGCGAAAAGGTGAGGAGTCCGCGCGACGAATCAAGCCGGTGCATTGAGCTGGGAATCGTTGTATGCCAATCGGTTTTGCGGTTACGGTTGGGTGTTATCTCAGCCGTTTCCACCGCAAAGTTGCTATTCCAAGCTATCTGCGTTGTTAAAATCGTCTTGGCGCAGCTGCTGCCACCAACCACGCGAACAGCTTTAAAGTATAGGCTTCGGCCCTTACCGATATAGTCATCGACGAACGTGTTGTAGCACTCAACGGCTAATTATAGGCAATTGTTGCTTCCGTGCTATGGAATTCATTGACGCAAAATAAGGAATGTTGATATTCTGCGGTTTTGGTGATGGGAAAGCATGCTTATCGAAACAGAGAACGCTTTGCGGGCCGCTTTTCACGTTCAGTGCTGTGCGGAGCCATCGTATCGATTCGAATTTTATATGACGTATTGTGATATTTGCTACATTTTCGCTGTGAAACCGCTCGAGAAATGTCGAGGTATTGCTTTTGCGTATTGGCATTCGGTGCCGGATCGACTTTTCTTTTTCATTTGTCTTCCGCGGTATGGCCGGTTGCGTTAATCTAGAACTATGAGCGAAAACAATAGCAACACACTCCGCATTGCCGTCGTCGGTGCCGGCCCGGCGGGAGTTTATTCATCCGACATTTTCCTACGCGAGCTGAAGAAGCAGGGCGAATCCCTTGGTCTGCCGACCAACGCGCGTATCGATCTCTTCGAAAAGCTGCCGGTGCCGTTCGGTCTCGTACGTTACGGCGTCGCGCCGGATCATCCTGCCATCAAGTTCATCGCCGATGCGCTGGAGAAAACGCTGGATAATCCTGATATCCACCTATATTGCGATGTGGAATTTGGCCGCGACCTGACACTTGACGATTTAATGCCGCGCTATGACGCGGTGCTGTTTGCCACCGGCGCGGTGGCCGACCGTCCGTTGACCATCGCCGGCGCCGACCTCGACGGCGTGCACGGTGCCGCGCGGTTCGTGGAGTGGTACGACGGCTATCCCACCGGCGCCCGCACTTGGCCGCTTGACGCCGAAAAGGTCGCCGTCATTGGCGGCGGTAACGTGGCCATGGACGTTTCACGCGAACTGATGCGCAACGCCGACGACCTCAAGGCCCGTACCGATATTCCCGATAATGTCTACGAAGGAATCAAAACCAACAAGGCGAAAGAGTTGCACCTCTTCATCCGCCGCGGCGTGGCCCAGGCCAAGTTCAGCGTGCAGGAGTTGCGCGAGCTCGAGAAGCTGCCGGGCGTGCAGATCATCATCAACGAGGACGATTTCGGCCTTGACGATGACACCATCGAGCAAGCCGGCAAAGACAAGCTGACCCGTCAGATGGTCGAGGAACTCTATGCCATCCGTGACATGGCGGAGGACATGGAAGACGATGGCGGTGTCGATTTCGAGGGCAATCCCGCTACCAAGAAGTATTACATGCACTTCAATTCCGCGCCTACCGAAGTGCTGGGCAAGGATGGCAAGGTTGTCGGCCTGCACGTCGAGCACACCGAAACCGGAGCCGACGGCGTGATGCGTCACACCGGCGAATTCACCGATTATCCCGTCGAGGCCGTCTACCACGCCATCGGCTACAAGCCGGCGAGCGTGCCGGGCGTGGCCTACGACGAGCAGCGCGATGTGCTGGCCAATGAAGAAGGCCGTATTCTCGCCGAACCGACGCTTACCGCCGAAACCGGCAAAAGCACCGTTCGCCCGCGTCTCTATGCAACCGGTTGGGCCAAGCGTGGTCCGGTCGGTCTGATCGGTTCCACCAAGTCCGACGCGCTACTGATCGTCGGCAACATGCTCGAAGACCTCACCAAGGATGAGAATGCCGACGGGAACGGCAAAGGCTGCATCGCCGCCGATCGTGACCCCGAGTCCATCGACCGTCTGCTGGCCTCCCGCGGCGTCAGGCCCATCGACTTCGCCGGCTGGAAGAAGGTCGACACCTACGAGCGTGCCGAGGGCGCGAAGGAAGGCCGCGAGCACAAAAAGGTCATTGACCCCGACCAGATGCGTGCGCTCGCGTTGGGCTGAGTGGCGCTTTGAGATATTTGATTGATCGGCGGCGGGACTGAACATACTGGCGCTGAGTGTATCTCTGCCGTTGCTTCGCCTATTGCCTCGATTGACGCAGTCCTATGCCATTCCGCTAGCTGGCACTGTTCGATTATTTGACAGTGGTGTCGGGTTTCCGTCTTGGGTGCTTTCTGTTGATACGACAGAAAGCACCCTTTTTCGTGCTTTTCGTCGCGCCCAATAATTCACTGCGACCAAAAGCACGTTTTTCTTCGTTTTTTCGTGCTTTTCGTCGCGTTTACGAAATCACAGCCTGCGTTCAGCAAAAGTACAGGCAGGTTCGTTAGGCTTTAGTTTATGGACGGCAAGATCAAAGTGCATGGCCATTTGAACGGCCTCAAAACCACACTGCTTTTCGGGGTGATGTGGGCCATCATCATGCTCATTTGGTGGCTTACCGGAGCCAGTCGTGACACGCTTATCTACTATATTTTCATCGGCCTTGCCTCCACCTTTATTTCCTATTGGTTCTCAGACCGTATTTCGATTGCTTCGATGGGTGCGCGACAGGTCTCCGAAGCTGAGGCGCCTGAGCTTTACCGTATCGTCCGCGAACTTTCCGCGCGCGCAGGCAAGCCAATGCCACGTATCTATATCGCTCCGACGATGAGTCCGAACGCCTTCGCCACTGGTCGCAACGAGCGTCACGCAGCTGTTTGCTGCACGCAGGGAATCCTCCAGATTTTGAACGAGCGCGAGCTGCGCGGCGTGCTCGGCCATGAGTTGATGCACGTCTACAACCACGACATCCTCACTTCGGCGGTCGCCAGTGCGATGGCGACGGTGATTACCTATCTCGGCTATATGCTGATGTTCTTCGGCGGCGGGCGAGATAACGATGATCGTGATTCCGGAATTTTCGGACTGATTGGCGTCGCCTTGAGTTCGATTCTCGCGCCGATCGGCGCTTCGCTGGTTCAGCTGGCGATTTCCCGTACCCGCGAATACGACGCGGATGAGGACGGCAGCAAGCTCACCGGCGACCCGGCCGCGCTCGCTTCGGCGTTGAATAAGATTACGTCCGGCGCGCAGGCCAACCCGATGCCGCAGACCGCCGGTACACAATCCGCTGCCGCGATGATGATTGCCAACCCCTTCTCCGAGCAGGGTTTCAGCCGCCTCTTTTCCACGCACCCGCCCACCCAAGAACGCATCAATCGCTTGATGCAGATGGCGCGTGAGATGCAAGGTGTTGGCGCCGGCCCGAATAGAGGGTCACATTTCAATCGGTTGGGTCCCGATGAATCGGCTCAAGTCGCGTACTGAGTGTTGATTTCGGCGCTTCGTTGCGAAAATGGGCTGGCGTCTTTCCGTCCAAATTGACGTGCTCGTAGTCGATAATCCCAATAAGAGATTATCGACTACGAATGAAATTTATCTGTCTGAGATTATGGAATATGGATCGGTTTCAAAGCCGGATTCCATGGGGTCAACGATTTTCGTTGAGTTTCTTGTTGATTTTGTTGATATTCATCCTTTTGAATGTGATGACGATAATCCAAACCAACGCATAGATAATGACGAATGCGGCTACAACGCTCACCAGGCCGCCGGGAATCTCTTTGAAACCCAAGCCATTAGCCAGGAGCCAAGCGATGGTGAATGTGAACGTCAGCACGCAGTGGGCGATATAGCCAACAAGTTTTCCGTTATTGAGCAGGAACGTCAGTTCGCCGATCAGCATGCTCATCATGAAGAGTGTCGCAATGCTTAGCGGATTGATGGGTATCCATCCAGGTACGACGGCACTGACCAACAGGAAGAAAAATGAGCCGGCACCGAGCCCGTCGACTGCGTAGAAAACGATTGCGCCGAGAAGCGTCCTTTGGTGTTCCGTGGTGCCGCCTTTCTTTCCGAGATTTCGGTTACTTTATTGGACAATCCAGTATAATGCTTTGATTATATACCTAAGATTTGAGATATCTGACGTATATCAAATGATTGATGTAAGCGTCGTAAAACCATTGCAATACATCAATTGCACTGCACAGAATTGAGCATGGAGTGATTCCTTTTTGCTCGGATATCTTTGAGATGACATCAAATGGTCATGTCGTAGTTTGCAGATTTTTCCCGTCTCGGTACAGGTTTCGCGGCTCTGTGCTAGACTCATTCTTTGTATGCGCGCGTCAATGTGCGTGCACCGTTGCGGATGTAGTTCATCGGTAGAATGGAAGCTTCCCAAGCTTCAGAGGCGGGTTCGACTCCCGTCATCCGCTCTTTGATATTTCCGATAGTTCGTTGAAGATAAAAATCATGTGAAACCGTCATTTGCTCGAAGCTCTCAAATGAGGTAAAACCAATTATTCCCAAAATGATTATTCCCCTCCGATGAGCTATCTTCAGGACTTACCGTTATTCGATGAACGGTTGATGGGCAATAATGTGGTTCGCAAAACAAAGGAAAAATCAATGCGAATTGCCGATTGAAGAATAAAGTGGAGGAGGCAGGAATCGAACCATGCATCTCCGCCTTGCGGCGGGCTCTACCATTGAGCTAATCCCCCAATTCACTGGGCTATCAAAGAATAACCGCGATGACTTGTCAAGTATATCACATATTTTCGATCGACAATTCCATGTCTGCGGCTTCGGCCGTTTTGGCCGGTCCAGAGGTTTGTGTTCGTTCCGGTTTCTGTTTTCTGAAGATTTTGCATGTGGGATGACCTCCGTCGAAGTCGATGGCGAGGCTCGCGGCAATAATGGAGGTATGACTATTGCGACCCCTGAACGATATCGTGAAATGCTGGAATCCGCGCGGCGTAACGGCTATGCCTATCCGGCGATCAATGTGACCAGCACACAGACGCTCAATGCCGCGTTGCAGGGGTTCGCGGAGGCACAGTCCGATGGCATCATCCAGGTTTCCGTAGGCGGTGCTTCCTACTTTTCTGGGCAGCGTGTCAATGACCGCGTCACCGGTTCGCTGGCGTTCGCGGCGTTTGCGCATGAGGTGGCCGCAAAATATCCGAATATTTCCATCGCGCTACATACCGACCATTGTGCCAAGCCATATCTTGATGGCTGGGTGCGGCCGCTGCTTGCCCATGAAGCGGTTGAGGTGGCACATGGCAGGGAGCCGGCCTTCCAATCGCATATGTGGGACGGTTCGACGGTCCCGCTCAAGGAAAATCTCGACATCGCCGAAGACCTACTGGATCTTTGTGCCAAAGCCCGTACAGTCCTTGAAATCGAGGTCGGTGCTGTCGGCGGCGAGGAAGACGGCCATCGTGCGGATATCGACGAGAAGCTTTATTCCACGCCGGCCGATGGCATTGAGGTCGCTCGTAGGCTCGGCCTGGGGGAGCGCGGCACTTACATGGCGGCGTTTACGTTCGGTAACGTTCACGGTGCGTACAAGCCGGGGGTGGTGAAGCTGCGTCCGGAGCTATTGGGCGAGATCCAGCGGGAGGTCGCGTCCGCCGCAAAGACGGGAAAATTATACAGCGACACGAACAGGGGCCTGAACTCCTCTGTGACCGAGGTTTCCGAAGGTCGGGATGCGTTGGGATTCGACAAGTCGGATGATTCGGATTCCCGTGTAGTTGCTCCGTTGACTGCAAGTCCATCGGTCAGCACTCCTGGGTATACGGACACGGATTTGCACGACGACAAGCCATTCATGCTGGTCTTCCACGGCGGATCGGGCTCGTCGAAAGGTGACATCACTGCCGCAGTGCATTACGGCGTGGTGAAAATGAACATCGATACCGACACGCAGTACGCCTTCACCCGCGCGGTTGCCGGCCATATGTTCGAGCATTATGATTCCGTGCTCAAAGTCGACGGCGAGGTGGGCGAAAAGCGTTACTATGACCCGCGTTCGTGGGGTCGCACGGCCGAGGACGCGATGGCCAAGCGCGTGGTCGAGGCCTGCGTGGAGCTGGGTTCGGCCGGCAAGGCGCTCAAATAAGTTTCTTAAATAAACCGCTTAAATAACCTGTCAGGTAAGCTGATTAACGGGGAATATGGCAAAACGGCACAACACGGCGAAGCGCCAAGGAAAATAAATAGCGCATGTTCGAAGGCAAAAATTTGGAACGCCGGCGTTTGGGCAAGGTGCTCCCGTCGATGTTCACAAATTCTTGTCAGCCAGTGCAGAGGGATTGACCCTGCCCGTACTGGCGCGCACGATATAAGACGATTCCAGCATAATGGGCTTTCGCTCGTTCAGCGGTTTGGTATGGCGGATAAGGCCGATCGTCTCGGTCACGGCTTTGACTCCCAACGCCTTACGGGGCAGGCGGACCGTTGACAATGCGGGGGAAACCAGCGAACTGAACTGCACGTCGTCGATGCCCACAACCGACACGTCATCGGGAACATTGACATCCTTGCTGTGCAAAGCCGCGATGAACCCGATGGCCATGATGTCGTTGTAGGCGATAACGGCATCGGTGGGGTTGCTCAGAAACTGGTTTCCGGTACAGAAGCCGCCGCTGAACGTCGGAGTATTGGAGGGAATGCGGCGCAGTTTCAGGTGGCGTCTTAGGCAGATGGAGGAAAGCGTCCTCCAACGCACGCCGTCCTGCCAAGACGATTCCGGACCGCTCAGATAGGTGAAACTGCGGTGTCCCAGCGCGACAAGGTGATTGATCGCCTGCGTCAGTCCTGTCTGTACCTCGGCGATCACCGACTGGATGCCGCGAATGGAGCGGTTAAGGGTCACCAACGGCTTGGTTTGGGCAAGTTTTCTGATGCCGGTGTCGGAAAGGCGTGACGAAGCGAGGATGATTCCGTCAATATGTTGCCCGGCGATGTGAATCGAGGTCCGTTCGATGACGGTATTTTCCTCCGAGTCAAGCACCAGCAGGCCGAAGCCGTTCGTGAGACATTCGTGTTGTGCGGCTCGCGTGTATTCTGCAAAAACCGGGTTGCTGAGGTCGGCCACCACGATACCCAGCATCCCGTTGAGATGATCGTCGTTGGTATGCGCATTGATCGTATGTGAGCGATAACCGAGCCGGTCGGCGACCTCGTAGATTTTTTCGGCGGTTGCGGCGCTGACACGGCCGGGCCTTGCAAACGCTCGGGAAACGGTAGACGGCACAACTCCGGCAGCTTGGGCCACGTCTCTGATGGTGACGGGTTTCTTGGCATCCTCCAAGACGGCAGGCGGCTCTTGCGGATTGTCTCGAAAATCTTTCGATAGGTCTTGAAGATTCTCGGCCTTGCCGTCATCCGTTATTTCGTCATTGTGCACTCTTTTGCCGTCCTTTGCTCTTTAGTATAAGCATACGTTGGCAAGTAATGGCAACAGCATACGGCCAAATGCTGCTGCGCGTAAACTGAGGCACGATTTAGGACTTTCGGGCAATCACCAGGGATTGTCTGTTGCGCTTCTGCTAGGAGGATTTTATGGCTGTCAAATCAGGAACGCCTTTATCCCCAGACAGGCTATTTCCTGCCGAGGAAAAAACATTGCATGCCGCACGCGAACTGTATGCCTCGGTCAAGGATCTTCCCATTATTTCCCCTCACGGGCATATCCCCGTTGGATGGTTTGCACAGGACAAGCATTTTGCCAATCCCACCGATTTGTTCATCACGCCCGATCATTATGTCACTCGTGTGCTGCATGCCCAGGGCGTCGCGCTGAGTGCGCTGGGGGTCAACCAGCCTCATTTCACCGAGCAGCAGGCCCGTGATGCTTTCCTGCTGCTTGGCCAGCACTGGTTTGCTTTTGCCGGAACGCCGATGCGTTATTGGTTCGAGGATTCGTTGGTGCGCGTTTTCGGCATCGATACCGCTTTTGGCCCGGATACGGCGGGCGTGATTTACGATGAGCTCAACGAGATGCTCAAGACCCCGGAATTCAGCACGAGGGCGCTCGCCAACCGTTTCAATATGGATTTCGTTTCCACCACCGACGATCCCGTCAGCGATCTGAAGCTTCACGATGAGGTCAATGCCGATCCGGATTTCAAGCCGTTTGTCGCCCCTGCGTTCAGACCTGACGTTTATCTTGAGCCGGGCCGTGCCGATTGGCCGCAGTTGGTCCGTGACCTCGGCTCGGCCGCCGATGTGGATGCCTCCAGCTATGAAGGTTTCACGCAAGCCATGCGTCGCCGGCGCCGGTACTTCAAAGAGCATGGCGCGGTGCTGAGCGACCATTCGCATATCAGCATCAATTCCGAAAGGCTCACGGATGCCGAGGCTGGTCGTCTGTTCCGGGAAGCGTACGCCGGACGAATCGATTCACGTGATGCCAACCGCCTTCGCGCCCATCTGTTTAACGACCAGGCGAGATTGGCCCAGGAAGACGGCTTGGTCATGACGGTCCATCCCTCCATTGCCCGTAATTATGACAACGCTTCCTACGCCGACTATGGCGCGGATATCGGCGGTGACATTCCTGCACGAGCCGAGTTCGTCGAGGCTTTGCGCCCGCTCTTGAACGAGTACGGCAACAATATCGATTTCCATTTCGTCGCCTTCACCACCGACGAAACGGTGTATTCCCGTGAACTTGCGCCGCTCGCAGGCTTCTATCCTTCGTTCTTTGTGGGCGCTCCATGGTGGTTCATCGACTCCCCGGAAGCCATTTCGCGCTATTTCCGTGCCACGGTTCCCTACGCCGGATTCACCAAGCTTTCCGGTTTCATTGACGACACGCGTGCAATCTGCTCGATTCCCTCCCGCCACGACATGAACAGGAGGATCACCGCGAGTTTCGTTGCTTCGCTGGTATGCGATCATCGCATTTCCATGGACGAGGGGCTTTCGGTCATGCACTACGAGGTTGCCACGCAGCCCAAGCGTGTGTTCAAAATTGATGCTGCGAAGCAACAATAAGGGTTTGGAAAATAGAAGCGTAAGGAGCAGTGATGTCAAAGGTAAACGCTTCGGTTCCGGCGATCAGCCGTGAAAAGGATGGCCGTCCGGCGGCTCCCGAAAGAATCATTCATCTAGGAATCGGCAATTTCACGCGGGCACACCAGTCTTGGTACACCCAGCATGCATCCGATGCGGCGCAATGGGGTATCGCCGGATTCACCGGTCTCGGACTGAGGATGAGCAACCTGCTTGAAGCGCAGGGCTGTGTGTATACCCTGATTACTTCCGGCGCCCAAGGTGACGAATTCGAAGTCATTTCCTCGATTTCCTCCATGCATGCGGGCTCGGACACAGCGGCTTTGCGTCTTCGTTTCGCCGATCCTGATATCTCGATCGTCACTTCCACGGTCACCGAGGCCGGGTATATGCGTGCTCAGAATGGCGATCTGGACGTTTCCGATGCCAATGTTGTCTCCGATCTTCAGGCTTTGAAGGCTGATCCGGAAGCGGGCGGGCTCAAAACGATTCCCGTCCGTATGGTCGTGGGTTTTCTCGCCCGCAGAAGCGCGGGAGCCGGCCCGATCACCGTGCTACCTTGCGACAATCTGGCCGGTAACGGTGCCGCGTTCCGCAAAGTGGTCGAGCAGGCCATCGCCGAAGTCGATCCGTCATTGCTTGACTGGACACGTCTCAACGTCGCTTGGGCCACGTCAATGGTCGATCGCATCACTCCTGCCACCACGCCGACCGATATCGATCTGGTCGAACGCACGAAAGGTTGGCATGATGCCGCTCCGGTGCGCACCGAGCCGTTCCGCGAATGGGTGATCGCCGGGGAGTTCCCGTCAGGACGCCCGGCATGGGATGAGGTAGGGGCCATCATTACCGACGATGTGACTCCTTACGAGCAGCGCAAACTGTGGATGCTCAACGGTTCCCATTCCACTCTGGCTTACTGCGGCCCGTTGTTCGGCCGCGAAACCGTTTGCGACGCCGTTTCCGATCCGACCTTGCGTGGCTGGATCAATGAATGGTGGGATATGGCCGGACAGTATGTTCCCGTTCCCACCGACGAATACCGTGCGAAACTGCTGGAACGTTTCTCGAACCCCCGCATCCGTCACCTGTTGATGCAGATCGCGACCGATGGTTCGCAAAAACTTCCCGTTCGCATTGTCCCTGCCGCTTTGCGGGCGTTGAAGGACGGGAATCCCGCGGTTCCTGCCGCCCGTGCCATCGCGGCTTGGGTGCTCTTCCTCGACCGTTTCAGCGACAAACTCGGCGATGTCAACAAGGATGAGGTCGTGTCTCTTGGCAAAGCCTGCCGTGACGCCAGCGGGAACATCGATGCAGGGGCCGTCAAGAAGGTCGTCGCCTATCTCAGCGAGGAACTCGCCAGCTCTTCGTCATTCGTTGACGAGGTCGTGCGTCAGATCAGTGAAGTGGACAAAGCGGCCAAGGCTCATCAGGCCTGAGCGTTAACCCACTAGTCAACAGACAATATATATAGACAAACGTGCAGTACGCGGCTACGGCCGTAATGATTTGTACAACAGAAAGGAATCGATATGGCTATCGAAAAGGCCGAGGTTTTCGTCACGAGTCCGGGGCGTAATTTCGTCGTTCTCAAACTTACGACGACGGACGGCATCGTAGGACTTGGCGACGCGACGCTCAACGGGCGCGAACTGGTCGCCGCGGAGTACCTGAAGACCATCGCTCCGTCGCTGATCGGCAAGAACGAGGACAACATCGAGGATATGTGGCAGTACCTCTATAAGGGTGCCTATTGGAAGCGCGGACCGGTGACCATGGCCGCCATTTCTGCCGTCGATGTGGCACTCTGGGATATCAAGGGCAAGAAGCTCGGCGTTCCGGTCTATGACCTGCTTGGAGGCGCATCGCGCAAGGGTATCCTGACTTATGCGCACGCCTCCGGCACCGATTTGCCGAGCCTGTTCGATTCGATTGATATGTATCGTGACATGGGCTTCAAGGCCACGCGTATCCAGTACGCGCTGCCCGGCATTCCTTCGACCTACGGCGTCGCGGCTTCGGCCAACGCACAGACCGGTAAGGGCGAGAAGGGCATGCGTTACGACTACGAGCCCGCCCGTCGCACCAGCGTTCCGGTCGAGGAAGTCTGGGACGCACGCACATACCTCAACACCATTCCCGGAGTCTTTGAGGAAGTGCGCAACAAGTACGGCAAGGATCTGATCCTGCTGCACGATTCCCACCATCGTCTGCGCCCGATCGAGGCCGCTCGCTTCGGCAAGGCGCTCGAGCCTTACGACCTCTTCTGGATGGAGGACACCACGCCCGCGGAGGACAACCAGCAGTTCCTGCGTCTGGTGCGCGAGCACACCACCACCCCGATCGCCATCGGCGAGATCATCAACTCCTGGACCGATTACATCACCCTGATCGAGGAGCAGCTCATCGACTACGTGCGTTCGGCCGTCACCCACACCGGAGGACTTACCCACATGAAGAAGCTCATGGCCTTCGCCGAGCTCTTCGGTGTCAAGTCCGGCTTCCACGGCCCCACCGACGTCTCGCCGGTCGGCATGGCCGCGAACCTGCACTTGGATCTTGCAATTCCGAACTTCGGCATCCAGGAGTACATGAAGCACAGCGACGAGACGCTCGAAGTGTTCCATACTTCCTATACGTTCAAGGACGGCTACCTGCACCCGGGCAACAAGCCGGGTCTCGGCGTCGACTTCGACGAGAAGCTCGCCGCGAAGTACCCATATCAGCCGGCTCCGCTGCCGGTCGATCGTCTGCTCGACGGTACCATGCACGAGTGGTGAGTGATTTTTCTTAGTGGCTGCCGCGATGGGGACGATATATACATTGCTCGGCACGCTCCGGGCCGCTCAGGCCGAGTCTTTACGGTCGAGCAACGCATATATCGTCCCCATCGCTCTGACTAATGGTGCTTTTTAAAAGCGAATAAAAAAATAAAAACAAGTTTGTTCGGGCAAGGTTGCGCCGTAGCAACGCATTGGTACCGATCCGGCACTCTGTAATAATCTTTCCTTGTCGGCCGGGTTCGGGAGAGACTGATAGGGCACCCGTTGGGACAGAATAGGCAATTCCCTATCTTGGCGATGGCATGAGGCCTGATAATTGGCTTCCTGCCATCGCTTTGGCGTTTTTTAGCTTCGGTAATTGTATATTTGTCGTATTGATATAAATAGTACGTTAGGTTATTCAATGTCGAAATATGATTTCAAAGCAAACTATGGCAACTTTGAATATTCAAAAACGGATTTGGATATGGTTAAAAAAGATTGACCTCCCACACGGATGTCGGGTTGCCAATATGAGGCTTTGCAAAGCTGTAAAGCCATAAGGAGGAAGAATGGACGCGAATACAGAAGCTGTACAATCGTCGCGAAAATTTGGAAAGGGTTCTCGGCCGAAAAACATCCAGAAAGCTCATAAGCATCGTCGCAATGGCTTAATTGGGTGGGCCTTCATCACGCCTTTCCTTATTTTCTTTGTCATAGCAATTATCATGCCGATTATCTATGCGCTGTATCTCAGTGTGTTCACTGATAAATTGATTGGCGGCAGGGTTTTCACCGGCTTAAGCAATTATGTTGCGATTCTGACGAATGGTTTGTTCTGGGATGGACTCTGGCGCGTTATCCGCGTCTTCCTGATCCAGGTGCCGATCATGTTGGGGCTCGCTCTTCTTGCTGCGTTGGCCATCGACAGTGCGCGGTTGGTTGGTCGCTCGGCCTTCCGAATCCTTCTGTTCCTGCCTTACGCGGTTCCTGGAGTGGTCGCCGTGCTTATTTGGGAATTCCTGTATGGCAATCAGTTCGGTCTGACAGCCAATATCAATGCCCTGTTCGGTCTCTCACTGCAGCCGCTGGCCAAGAACGTGATCCTGTGGTCCATCGGCAACATTATGACATGGTCGTTCACGGGCTACAACATGCTCATCCTTTACTCCGGTCTGAAAACCATTCCGACCGAGCTCTATGAGGCGGCAAGGCTTGACGGAGCAAGCGAATGGCAGGTTGCTTGGCATATCAAGGTCCCTGCGATCAAGGGCCAGCTTTTGATTTCCTTCATGTTCTCGATCATCGGTACATTCCAGCTCTTCAGCGAACCACAGCTGTTGCAGACTCCGGCGCCGAATGCGATTTCGAGTAGCTATACCCCGAACCTCTGGGCATACAACCTCTCGCTGAATGGCAGCCAGTACAACTTGGCGGCGGCGTTGGCCATCATCATGGGCCTGATCACCGGTGTGCTTGCGTTCGTGACGCAGAACCACGGTTCAAAGAATATCGACTGAGATCGCAAGGAGAAAAAGATGTCTCGTAAGAATACGAAAAACGCTGCGACCGTAGCGGTCTCCACCGGATCCGGTGTCAGGAAGAACGGCTATTCACGCCGTCATTCCCCCGTACTGTTCATATTCATGCTGGTATTGGCGCTCTATTCGGTTATCCCGCTGTTGTGGCTGTTACTGAATGCAACCAAGAGCCAGGCCGATATTCTCTCGACTTTCGGCCTCGGTTTCGGGCACAAGCTCAACATCGTCGAAAATCTCAAGGCGACATTCACCTATGAGGACGGATCGTTCCTGAGGTGGCTGGGCAACACGGTGATGTACGTGGTCATCGGTGCGGGCGGCGCCACTTTGCTGGCGGCGCTGGCAGGATATGGCATGGCCATGTTCGACTTTGCCGGCAAGCAAATCGTTATGGCGATCATCATCGGCGCCATCGCCATTCCCGGCAACGCCTTGGTCGTCCCCACCTTCCTGCTGTTCGCAAAGTTGGGCCTCACCAATACCCCGCTGGCGGTGATACTTCCCTCGCTCATCAGCCCGTTCGGGTTCTATTTGGTTATCAGTTATGTGCAGTCGGGTGTGCCAAGGGAAATCGTTGAATCGGCGCGTGTGGATGGCGCTGGAGAGGTCCGAATCTTCTTCCAGATCGTCCTTCCCTTGCTGATGCCCTGCATCGTCACCGTGCTGCTGTTCGCCATCGTGTCTACATGGAACAACTACTTCCTCCCGTTGATCATGCTCAACGACCCGAAGTGGTATCCGTTGACAGTCGGCCTGGCGGAATGGAACGCACAGGCGACCGGCTCGGCCACTCCAAAGCCAATCTACAACCTGGTCATCATGGGTGCGCTTGTCACCGTCATCCCGATTATCATCATCTTCCTCATGCTCCAGCGTTACTGGGAGTCCGGCCTGAGTGCCGGCAGCGTGAAGCAGTGATGTCGGTAATCAAACTGTTCAGATTTTAGTAAATTAGAAAGAAAGGTACCTTCAATGAAACGTACAAAGGTAGTTCGCTTCGTGGCAGGAGTCGCAGCCATCGCTATGGCTGCTGCAGGCCTTGCGGGTTGCGGCGGCTCGTCAAACAGCGCCAGCGGCTCGAACGGCGGAAAGGAAGGCGATTTGGACGCGGCCCTGCAGAAGGGCGGCACGATCACCTACTGGACTTGGACCGACAGCGCCAAGGCCCAAGCGGCGGCGTTTGAGAAGAAATATCCGAAGGTTCATGTCAAGGTCGTCAACCCTGGCACGGGCATGACCGTCTACACCAAGCTGCAGAACGTTCTGAAGGCCAGCTCCGGCATTCCTGACATCTCCCAGATCGAATATCAGGCCATCCCGCAGTTCTCGGTCCCTGGCAATCTGCTGGATCTTTCGCAGTACGGCTTTGCCAAGTACAAGAACAAGTTCGTCAAGTCCGCTTGGGAAGGCGTGACCAGTGGCAGCAGCATCTATGGTCTGCCGCAGGACACCGGCCCGATGGTCATGTTCTACAACAAGCAGGTCTTCGATGCCGCAGGCATCACCAATCCTCCGAAGACCTGGGACGAGTACATGCAGGATGCGAAGATTCTCCATGAGAAGGATTCCAGCGTCTACATCACCAACGATTCCGGCCAGGGCAACTTCATCACCTCTATGCTGTGGCAGGCCGGAAGCCATGCTTACAAGGTCAACGGCACCAACGTCGAGATCAATCTGAACGATCCAGGTGCCATGCGTTGGGCCAAGAACTGGGACTACCTGTTCAAGAACCACTACATCTCCTCGCTGACCAATCAGGGCACTGAATGGTATCAGGCTGCCAACAAGGGCAAGATCGCCTCTGTGGTCTCCGGCTCCTGGATGGCCGGTGCCTTCAAGTCCTCCGTCAAGGAGACCGCCGGCCAGTGGCGCGTCGCCCCGATGCCTTCTTATGATGGCAAGCCTGCTTCCGCAAACTACGGTGGTTCTTCCGAAGTCGTGCTGAAGAAGTCGGCCAACCCCGCTTTGGCGGCTGCCTTCCTTCGTTGGCTCAACACCTCTCAGGAATCCATCGATCTGTTCAAGCAGAGCGGCGGCTATGTCTCCACCAAGAAGGAACTGTCTTCCCAAGAGTTCCTCAACGAGAAGTCCGACTACTTCGGTGGCCAGCAGATCAACAAGGTCTTCCTTGAGAGCGGCAAGAACGTCGTGAGCGGTTGGCAGTTCCTCCCGTATCAGGCCTATGCCAACTCCATCACCATGGATACGGTCGGCAAGGCCTATCAGGGCCAGACCACTTTCGAGAAGGCGCTGAAGGAGTATCAGAAGGCTTTGGTCACTTATGGCAACCAGCAGGGCTATAAGGTCACTGGCAAGTAAGTACTCCACAGCTGTTTAAAGAAGTGCAATTGATAATCATGAGAGCAACACATGTGTAGTGATGTGTTGCTCTCATGATATCTGTACGTGGCTGTTGAGGCCGTGTTTACGGTCCGGCGGTGCGGATACACAATCCAATGAGATTAGGCGGTTGTATACACATGTTTGTTCCTGAATATTATGAGGATCTTTCGCTTCTTCATAGCGGGACAGAACCCAACAGGTCATATTTTGTTCCATGTTCCCTACCTGCTGAGAAGAGTGTATGTGGAGACGTGCCGAAGCAGAACATACTTGCTTCAGCGGGGCTGGAGCAATCCGATCGATGCATCATGCTTGACGGGACGTGGAAGTTCCGTTATTACGCGAGCATCTATGATCTGGATGCGCAGATAGCATCTACAGGTCTCAAGTTTTTCGACGAATCCTGCGATATATCGGGCGATGGCGTTTTAGGCGCCTTTGACTCGATCGAGGTTCCGTCTCTCTGGCAGTTGAACGGTTACGACAAACCGCAATATACCAACATGCGCTACCCGTACCCCTTCGATCCGCCGCATGTTCCCAAGGATGATCCCTGCGGAGTCTATGTACGGGACTTCGAATATCACCAAAATAGTGCCGCGCCCCGCGTCTTCCTTGATTTCGAAGGTGTGGATTCATGTTTTTATGTTTGGCTGAACGGCAAATTGGTGGGGTATAGCCAGATTTCGCATTCGACCAGCGAATTCGACGTGACGCAGACACTTCACGAGGGCCGCAACCGCATCGCCGTGCTGGTGCTGAAATGGTGCGATGGGAGCTACCTTGAAGACCAGGACAAGTTCCGTATGAGCGGTATTTTCCGGCGGGTCTATCTGATGCAGCGTCCGCGAGATGCCGTTCGTGATTTCTTCGTCCATGTGAATCTCGCCGATGGTCTTGACACGACAACGTTGAGCGTTGATTTCAGCTTCCTGGGCTCGCAAGCCGCCGATGTTTCGCTATCGTTATTGGACGCGTCAGGTCAGCTGCTTGATACCACGCACACCCGGGCTGCACAGGGTAATAGTGCCAACTCCGGCTTCATCGCTGAGGCGACGGCGACATTCATCATCGCCCAACCGCATCTTTGGAACGCCGAAGATCCTTACCTCTATACGTTGGTGATTTCCACAGGACTGCCGGGCGACGGCGAAATGATTGTCACTCGGGTCGGCATTCGCAAGGTCGAGATCAACGACGGAGTGCTCGAAATCAATGGCAGGCCGGTGAAGCTGCACGGCGTGAACCGCCACGATTCCGATCCGGTCAAGGGCTTTGCCGTGGACCGCGATGACATGATACGCGATCTGCGTTTGATGAAGGAGCACAACGTCAACGCGATACGTACCAGCCATTATCCCAATTCGCCGGAATTCTACGAATTGTGCGACCAGATGGGCTTCTACGTCATCGATGAGGCCGACATCGAAAGCCACGGCGTGGAGAGCCTGTATTATCAGCCCACTTCCGCGACACAGAAGCTTGCGTGGCATGGCACGATCAACGACAACCCGCAATGGTTCCCGGCGATTCTGGACAGGGTCCAACATTGCGTGTTGCGAGATAAGAATCGTCCCTGCGTGGTGATGTGGTCGATGGGCAACGAAAGCGGTTATGGCCGCGCGATCGAAAAAGCGCTGGCATGGACGAAATCGTTCGATTCCTCACGTCCTACACACTATGAGAGCGCGATTCATCCGGCGGACGACCGCGAATTCGATTATTCCGATCTCGACGTTTACAGCCGTATGTATCCCTCCATCGAAGATATCGAAGGATATTTCGAGCAGGCCAAAGAGGGGAAGGGTGCCTACGGTGCCGGGGACATGCACACCCTGCGTCCCTACGTCCTGTGCGAATACTGCCATTCCATGGGCAACGGCCCGGGCGATCTCGAAGACTATTTCCATGTCTTCCAGAAGTATCCGGGTATAGCAGGCGGCTTCATCTGGGAATGGTGCGATCACGCCATCGACAAGGGCCGCACCATAGACGGGAAAACCATATACGCCTACGGCGGCGATCACCACGAATACCCGAATGATGGCAATTTCTGCATGGACGGATTGGTTTACCCCGACCGGACGCCACACACCGGGCTCAAGGAATTCAAGAACGTCTTCAGACCGTTGCGCGTTGTCGGATTCGACCGGCAAAAGCAACTGCTGACCCTGCATAACTACATGGATTTTGAGGATTCATCGGCGTTCGAGATTTCGTGGCAGCTGCTGGTGGATGGCAAAGTCGCTGATCAGGGAATGCTCGATGTCCAAAGCGACGGGCTCCATATTGCTCCGCACCAAGAAGGAACGGCGAAACTGGACGGTATCTCGATTCCCGATCGAGGCAAGGCCACGTTGCTGGTTTCCTATGCCACAGCCCAAGCCGGAGTTGTGCTCCCTGCAGGTTTTGTCTTGGGATTCGATGAGGTGCCGCTCGAAAACGCCGACGCACGCAACCAGTACGCCACGCATCTGCTTCAAGAGAATCACGGCAGGTCAGACGATGTCGAGATCGAGCAGGATTCGCGGCAGATTCGCATGAGTGCAGCGCAATGGCAGTATATATGCGACAAGCGAACCGGCTTGTTCTCCTCGATGGTTTTCGGCAACCGCAAGATCATCGACCGGCCGATGGAAGTCAATATCTGGCGCGCCCCCACCGACAACGATATGTTCATCAAAAAGGACTGGGAGGCCGCCGGTTATGACCGTGTGCAGACCAGGGCGGATGATGTGGCGGTGAAGCGTGATGCCGAAACCGGCGACGTTTTCATCACCGCTCGGCTTACGCTTGCGGCCGCCGCCGTACAGCCGGTGCTTTGCGCCGATGTGACGTGGAATATTCACGGTGATGGTGCCATTGAGCTGGCCGTTGAAGTTAGGCGTGGGCAGGCGATGCCGTTCCTGCCGCGTTTCGGGCTCCGTCTCTTCGTGCCGAAGGGCATGAACCATGCGGCATATTGCGGCTACGGACCCAACGAGAGCTATATCGACAAACGGAGGTCAAGTCATTACGGGCTTTTCGCCGGTTCGCCGGAAGATCTCTACGAGCCGTATATCAAGCCTCAGGAAAACGGCTCTCACTACGGTTGCGACTATGTCAGACTTGAAGACGCCAGCGATGACGTAACGTTGACCGCAGTCTCAGAAGTACCGTTCTCGTTCCAGTTCCTGCCGTATACGCAGGAGGAAATGACCGAAAAGAAGCATCGTTACGAGCTTGAGCCCTGCGCATCGAACGTGGTGTGCCTCGACTATGTCCAAAGTGGTGTGGGCTCGAACAGCTGTGGCCCGCAGCTTGCTTCGCGTTATCGCTTGGATGAGCAGGATTTTGCTTTCAAGATCATGCTGCTTCCTCAAACCAGCTGTTAATTCAATATCAAATCAAACCGAACCAGCAATTTCCGTTACACGCGGAAATGTGATAGGGGAAAAGATGAAGATTAAAGTTGATCGTGAATTGGCCAAATGCGGCCGGTTCCTACACGACCGGATCGAGCCCCATATCGAGCGTACCGTCGTTTCGTGCGATGTGGCGATGGTCGAGAATCCCGGAGAGCCCGAGCCGGCGGGTGCGTTCATAGAACGTGCTGAGCGTAGTCAAGTGGAGTTTTCGCCCGCACGTTTCGGCGAGAAGTGGGGTACGACATGGGGAACCACATGGTTCCGCGTCGAAGGCACCGTTCCTCAGGAAAGCCTTGCCGGCGAGCAGACTCTCGAACTCGTGGTGGATCTCGGTTGGGAGCCCGACAAGGTCGGAGGCCAGGCCGAAGGCTTAGTATACCGCGCCGACGGCACTGCCATCAAGGGACTGCACCCGTTAAACAGCTGGGTCAGACTGACCGGCAGCGCAAGCCTGCCTGACCTGATCAATGCCGATGGCTCGTTCAGGTTCTATATCGAGACGGCCAGCAATCCTTATCTCGTCGGTTGGCCGGCGCGCAGCACGGATCTGGGCGAAGGTCCGACCGGCAAGCGCGATCTGCCGTATCTGCTCAAGCGCATCGATATCGCCGCTTTTGATGAAGAGCTATGGGATTACGCGCGTGACCTCGAAGTGGTGCGTGGCCTGATCAGGTCGCTGGATTCCTCCACCGTCCGCTATTGGAAAGCCGTCAAAGCCCTGCAGCGTTCGTTGAACGCCTACGATGATGACGATATCGAAGGCACATTGGGCGCTGCTCGCGCATGCCTTAAGGAAGTGCTGTCAAGCGAAGCACCGAAAGACGTGTTGCATGAAAACGCCATCGGACATTCGCATATCGATTCCGCGTATATGTGGCCCAAGCGCGAGACCCACCGCAAGGTCGCCAGAACCGTTTCCAACGCCTTGGCCCTGATGGATTATGATCCCGATTTCCGATACGCCATGAGTTCCGCGCAGCAGTATGAGTGGCTTCAGCAGGAGCATCCGGACATTTTCAAGCGCATGCTGCAGCGGGTGAAGGAAGGACGTTTCATACCGGTGGGCGGCATGTGGGTCGAAGCCGACGCGGTGATGCCCGCCGGAGAATCCCTGGTCCGCCAGATCACGTTCGGCCGTCGTTATTTCAAGGACGTTCTGGGCGTCGAGCCGCGAGGCATATGGCTGCCCGACAGCTTCGGCTACACCGGGGCCTTCCCGCAGATCGCCCGACGTGCCGGGTACGAATGGTTCTTGACGCAGAAAATCTCTTGGAACGACACCACCAAGTTCCCGCATCACTCCTTCATGTGGGAAGGCATCGACGGCACCGAAATACTCACGCATTTCCCGCCGACCGACACCTACGCCTCCGAAATGCAGCCTGAAGAGCTTCGCTATGCCGAATCGAACGCGCAGGACAAGGAACTCATCGACCAGACGCTGATGCTCTACGGCTATGGTGACGGCGGCGGAGGCCCGACGCGCGAGATGGTGGGGCGCATGCATCGGATGCGCAGTCTTGAGGGACTTGCGACCTGCCAGTCGGCCGCACCGGACGAATTCTTCGACAAGCTGGCCCGGCAGATGGATGATGCCGGCGACGAGCGTCCCCATTGGCGTGGTGAGCTCTATCTTGAGCTGCACCGGGCCACACTGACTTCGCAGCAGGACATGAAGAATGGCTGCCGCACCGAAGAGTCGCAATTGCGCGCTCTCGAATACCTGTGCTGTGTCGCGGCGGTCGCCGACCAGCACTATAAGGTGCCGCGCGAACAGATCAACGGCATCTGGAAGACCTTGCTTTTGAACCAATTCCACGATATTTTGCCGGGTTCCGCCATCTCTTGGGCCCACCGCTTGGCTCGTGAGGATTACCAGCGGGATGAGGCGCTGCTCAAGGAACTGACTCGACAGGCCTGCGACGTGATTGCGAAAGCCATGCCCGGCGAGCAAGTCCTTGCGCAAGGCAAGATATCGCAAGCCGATTGGAGAGGGCACGACCTGTCAACCGGGCAACGTGGCGGTATCCCCGTGACCTGCGAACGTGAACATGACGGCTATGTCCTCGACAACGGAATACTGCGTGTCCTGGTCTCGCCAGAGGGGACGATTGATTCGTTGGTCGATCTGGCCGAGGGCCGTGAATTGGTCGCTTCGGGCGAGCATCTGGCCCAGTATGCGTTGCTGACGGACAAGCCCTCGGAACGCGATGCCTGGGAGATCGATCGTGATGCGTTCCTTGGCCCTGTGGCCAAGGGTCTGCGCGATGTCACTATCGAAAAGCAGGACGACAATGATCAAGCAACACTGCGCATCAGCGGCAACCTCGGTCGGGCTTCCCGCGTCTCGATGACGGTAAGTCTCAAAGCCGGCGCGAAAAAGCTCGATTTCACTTCCCAGGTGGACTGGAACGAAAAGGATCGTTTCCTTAAGGTGATGTTCCCTCTGGCGTTGGTGACGGATAACGCGACCTACGAATGCCAGTACGGCACTGTGCAGCGTCCGGTCTGCAAGAATACCGAAAGCGACGAGGCACATTTCGAAAGCTGCACCCATCGGTTCGTCTATCTCGCCGAATCGAATTACGGCGTCGGCGTCGCAAACGCTTCGACATATGGCGCGAGCGTCCGCGAACTCGACGGCGACGAACGGGTGTGCGGCACCCAGCTGGGGGTGTCGTTGCTTGAATCTCCGACGTATCCCGATCCGCATACCGATGCCGGGCGTGTACACAGCTTTGCCTGGTCGGTGTGCGTCGGGGCGAGCCTTCCGCAAGTGGTCGACGAGGCCAGTGAATTGAATGCTCCGGTGCTCAGCAACCTGCCTGTAGTGGATCCTCTGGTGTCCCTCGATTGCGAGCGTGGCCATATTGTTCTCGATTGGCTCAAGGAGGCTGGCGACGGGTCCGGCGACATTGTCGTGCGTCTCTATGAGGCCGTGGGAGGCCAGGCGTCGGCGAAGTTGCGCACAAACGTTCTTATGGCCCAGGCTACGGTTCGCGAAACGGATTTGCTCGAGGAAAATCCTGTACAGGACTCCTTGGCGACCGCTTTAGTGGAGTCTCGAGCCGGTGCGCCGATTCCTGCCCAGGGAGCGCAACTACGCATGGGGCCTTACCAGCTGGCGACTCTGCGCCTGCATCGCTCCGGCGTAGAGCGCGTCTGAAAGCGGCCAGGCAATCTTGCGGTATATCTCTAACGGGAGTTGAAAACCATGTCAAGTTTTATCACTTCGCAAACACGGGTAGTCGGCGACAAGCCCTCGAAAGCGGTGTCGTTTGCCGTCGAGGACGTGCTGCGCGACATCGGCAAGGTGTTGTTGCCGGCAGGTGGCAAAGGTGCGGATATCGTGTTGGTCGATGGACCGCACGATTCGGAAGCCTATGAGATTGATGCTGCCGGCGGCAATGTCGAGATCCATGCCGGTGACGATTTTGGTTTCATCTTCGGCCTGTACGCTTTCAGCCGCGAGATTCTTGGTGTCAAGGATTTCTGGTTCTGGGACGACCAGCGTTTTGAGCTGTGCGAGCGTATCGAAGTCGAGGATGATCTTCATATCGTCAGCAAACCCGCCGCTGTCACCTACCGCGGTTTCTTCGTCAACGACGAGGTGCTGTTGGAGAATTGGCAGGTCGACAACGATAAAACCAAGCCTTGGCGTCTGGCCTTCGAGACGATCTATCGTTTGGGCGGCAATCTGGTCATCCCGGGTTCCGGCCAACGCGGGGAGCCGCATCTGAAACTGGCCCGCGATATGGGGTTCTATATCAATCAGCATCACGTCACGCCGTTGGGCGCACCGATGTTTGCGACGGCCTATCCCGGCGTCGAGCCGCTTTGGCCCGAGCAGAAAGACCGGTTCCAGGCCTTGTGGCAAAAGGCCATCGACGAGCAGAAGGACCAGCGCACGATATGGACGCTCGGTTTTCGTGGTCAGGGCGACCAGCCGTTCTGGAACGTGGACGCGCGTTACGATACCGACGAGGAGCGGGGCAAAGTGCTCAGCGAAGTCATTGATTTGCAATATAAAATGGTACAGCGTGCTTACCCCGGTGCACCCTGCTGCATTTATCTGTATGGCGAGATGATGGATCTCTGCCGCAAGGGGTTGCTGAAATACCCTGAGGCGTTGATCAAGATCTGGTCCGACAACGGTTTCGGCAGAATGGTTTCCCGGCGACAGGAGAACTGGAATCCCCGGGTTCCGGCGATGCCTGAAGGCGACGGGGGCAACGGTATCTATTACCATGCCAGCTTCTACGATCTGCAGGCGGCCAACCATATCACGCAGTTGTGCTGCGATCCCAGGCTCATTCAACAGGAGCTCGAAGCGGTGATCCATAACGGCGGCGACGATGTATGGATTATCAATTCCTCGAATATCAAGCCTCATGTGTACATGCTCAATATGATTGCCGCGCTATGGCGTGAGGGAACGGTCGATTTCGAGCAGACGGCCAAATCGTATATCGCCGATTACTATGGCGAGCGCAACGTCGAGGCCGTGTTTGCCTTGTTTGAGCAGTATTGGAATATCGCCGTCCATTACGGGCCGAACTGGGACGATTGCGCGGGCGAGCAATACTTCAACCATGTCCCGCGCATGCTGATCACCCAGTATCTGCGCAATCACAACGAGCCTTCCCCGGATCTCAAGTGGATGTGCGACGGCCCCGATCTTCGTACCCAGGTCCTTCACTACCGTGACCAAGTGGCCCCCGCCGTAAAGCGTTACCGTGATTTCCTGCTGCAGGTTGAATCTGTCGCGGCGCAAATCGAATTGAACGGTGATGCTGCCGAGGCCGGGCTGGTTCGTGACAGCATCGGTTTGATGGCTAATATCTACAGCCATTGCGTGTCCGGTGCCTGCTATGTATGTCAGAGCCTGCTTCAGGCGGATCAGGGGCGTTGGCGCCACGCGTTCTATTACGCCGGTCTTGCCCGTGACGAGTTCGCTGCGGGCAACGCCGCCATGCAGGCGCGTGAACATGGCAAATGGGCCGGTTTCTGGGATAATGACTGCTTGGCCGACGTCAGTCAGAGCGCCTATATCTGTGGCAAGTTGATGTCATATGTCCGTGTGATGGGTGACGGTCCGCACTTCTACCAATGGAAGCGTGACTTCATGTACCCCGAAGGCGAGAAAACCGTGTTTGTGATTGCGACGATGGAGAAGTACAAGACGGATGACGAGATATTCGCCGCGATGAAAGCCGCTTGGCAGCGCTGAGTATTGCCGGGATTTCAATATCAATAAATATAGTTGTACCTAATAAGGAAAGATGAACAATGAAAGATACGGATACAAGCAAACAAGACGCTGAGAAGCCGCAGTTGAATCCGAAATACGAGCTGGGCACGGTGGCCAATCGCACGTTCATGGCAAGCGAGACTTACGAATTACTGGACTTCGGCAAGGGTTTCGCGGTGCCGCAGGGAGGCTCGGGCTGGCTTGACGACGAAGGCCGGATCGACCCGTCGCACGGCGTGCAGACCTGGATTACCGGGCGGATGACGCATGTCTACTCGATCGCGGCGATGCTGGGCTGGCCGGGAGCCGAAAAGCTTGTGGATGCGGGGCTCAAGGGCCTTACGGGCGTTCTGCACGACGACAAGAACGGCGGATGGTATCCTTCGATCCAAGCCGACGGCACCCCGGAGCCGGGCAAGACCTGCTACCCGCACGCCTTCGTGATGCTTTCCGCGTCCTCCGCTCTGTTGGCTGGGCGTCTCGGAGCCAAGGAACTGCTGGACGAGGTCTTGAAGACCTACGACGAGTATTTCTGGGATGACGAAGTCGGATTGGCGGTGGATACGTGGAACAGCGATTTCACCGAGCTTGACGACTACCGTGGCGTCAACGCGAACATGCATACCACCGAGGCGTTCCTGGCCGTGGCCGACGCCACCGGCGACAACAAGTACCGTGCACGGGCCGGCCGCATCGTCGATCACGTCATCGGCTGGGCGAAAGGCAACGGCTGGCGCATCCCCGAGCATTTCGGGGCGGACTGGTCGATCAACCTCGAATACAACGCCGACAAGAAGGACGACCAGTTCAAGCCCTACGGCGCCACCCCGGGCCACGGCATCGAATGGGCGCGCCTCATCACCCAGTGGGCGTTGAGCTCCTTCGCCAACCGCGCAGGTGCACGGCCTTATATCGACGCAGCCGAGCATCTGTTCCGCCAGGCGGTCGCCGACGGCTGGAACCGCAACGGCACGGTGGGCATGGCCTATACCGTCGACTGGAACGGCAACCCGGTGGTCACCGACCGCATGCACTGGACGTTGGCCGAGGCGCTCAACACGTCCGCCACACTCTACAAGGTCACCGGCAAAGAAGAGTATCTCGACCGGTACGCTCAGTTCGCTCGGTACGTCGACGAGCATCTGATCGACCATGAGAAAGGCAGCTGGTTCCACCAATTGGACCAAGGCAACCGCGTCATCGGCACGGTGTGGCCGGGCAAGTCCGACGTCTACCACGCCTTCCAATCCACTCTGATCCCATACTTGGATCCAGCGGTATCCATCGCGACCGCAATCAAAAACGCACAATAGTCAAGCAAGAAAGAACTGCTATACGTTGAAATATGAAAGCATGTTTCAACGGTAAGCATATATATTGGGGAATAATGCATAATAATTCATCGAAACTTCAGGCTCAGTTCGTTATCGATAATGATTTCGAGGTGGAGAAGGTCAGCGACAGACTGTTCGGCTCGTTCGTCGAACATCTCGGGCGTTGTGTCTATACAGGAATCTACGAACCAGACCATCCCACCGCCGACGAAAACGGTTTCCGTCAGGACGTGATCGACCTGGTCCGAGAGCTTGGAGCAACGACTATTCGATATCCCGGCGGTAATTTCGTGTCCGGATACCGTTGGGAAGACGGCGTCGGCCCGAAACAAGAGCGTCCGAGGCGTTTGGATCTGGCTTGGCATTCCACCGAAACCAACCAGTTCGGCCTGCACGAAATGGTCAAGTGGCTGCGCAAGGTGGGCGGCAACGAACTGATGGAGGCGGTGAATCTCGGAACTCGCGGGCTTGAAAGTGCGCTCGATCTGCTTGAATATGCCAACGTTCCCAGCGGCACAAAACTCTCCGAACAACGTCGTGCCAACGGTGCCGACAAGCCGTTCGACATCCGTATGTGGTGCTTGGGCAACGAGATGGACGGCCCATGGCAGCTCGGCCACAAGAGCGCCGAAGACTATGGCACCCTTGCCGCGTCGTTGGCTGCCGGCATGCGCCAGATGGATCCGAACCTTGAACTTGTGGTGTGCGGTTCGTCGTCGCATGGCATGCAAACCTTCGGCACCTGGGAGGAGACGGTGCTTTCCAAGGCCTATGATCTGGTTGATTTCGTTTCCTGCCACGCATACTATCAGCCCCACGATGGCGACATGGCCAGTTTCCTCGCCTCCGGCGTGGATATGGACGGTTTCATTCGTGATGCCGCTTCCACCATCGACGCGACCAAGGCAAGGCTCAAGAGCAAGCACAACGTCTATCTTTCGTTTGATGAATGGAACATCTGGTACCACGATGCCAAGGAAAGCAAGAATCCTGAGGGTATCGGCAATTGGCCGGTTGCCCCGCATCTTCTGGAGGATGTGTATTCGGCGGCGGATGCGGTGGTCTTCGGTGATCTGATGATTACCCTGTTGAAGAACGCGGACCGTGTGCACGCCGCGAGCCTGGCGCAGCTGGTGAACGTCATCGCGCCGATTATGACGGCTCCCGGCGGCCCGGCGTGGCGGCAGACGACGTTCTATCCGTTCTCGATCACTGCGAAGCTGGCGAAGGGCGGCACGGTGCTGGAACCGAAGCTGGATTCCGCACAGGTGTCCACGCCGCGTTATGGCGAGGTGAACGGTGTCAACGCGGTGGCGGTGCGTGGCGCGGACGGCTCGGTGTCCGTCTTCGCGGTCAACCGTTCTCTGGAAGCCGAGGCCGAATTCGAAATCAAGCTGCCCGCCGAGCTGTGTGGCAGCTCCGAGGTGAAACTGGATGCCAAGACGCTGCACGATGACGACATGTTTGCGAAGAACACCCTTGAACAGCAAAATCGTGTAACTCCTCATACCAATGAAACCGCTACGCTCGACCCGCAATCCGGTAGCGTGAAGATTGCGTTGCCGCCGGTTTCGTGGACAGCGATTCATATACAGTAGCCGTCGGTATTTTGGCAGTCGGGAGATGTTCCTGGCTGCCATTTTTTATTGTTTTATGTGCGTGAACTTGCTTTTCCTGACGTCGCGGGAAGGCTCGTCAATTTTTATGGCCACATGCTGGTATTCCCGTCAATCACGCGCGGCATAATGGGGTTATGACTGAAAATTCAACTGATTCACGACCAGAACTGCCCAAAGACGTCCGTGTTCGCTTCTGCCCGTCGCCCACCGGCACGCCGCACGTCGGCATGGTGCGCACCGCCCTCTTCAACTGGGCAGAGGCGCGGCACACGCACGGCACCTTCGTCTTCCGTATCGAGGACACCGACAACGAGCGTGATTCCGAGGAAAGCTACAACCAGATTATCGACGCCCTGAACTGGCTGAATATCGACTGGGACGAGGGCATCAATGTCGGCGGCCCCGACGGCCCGTACCGCCAGTCCGAGCGCGGCGACATCTATAAGGACGTCGCTCAGAAGCTGCTCGATGCCGGTTACGCCTACGAATCCTATTCCACCGCCGAGGAGATTGAGGCGCGTAACGTCGCTGCAGGCCGTCCGAAGGCGTTCGGCTACGACGGCTACGACCGCAACCTGACTGACGAGCAGAAGACCGCGTTCAAGGCCGAAGGTCGCAAGCCCGCGCTGCGTATCAAGATGCCCGATGAGGATATCGCCTTCGACGACCTCATCCGCGGTCACATCGAATTCAAGGCCGGCAGCGTTCCCGATTATGTCATTGTGCGCCCGAACGGTGACCCGCTCTATACACTCACCAACCCGGTCGACGACGCGCTCATGCGCATCAATGTCGTGTTGCGCGGCGAGGATCTGCTGAGCTCCACGCCTCGTCAGGTCGTGCTCTACCGTTATCTCATCAAGCTCGGCATCGCTCGTGAGATGCCGCTCTTCGGCCATATGCCTTATGTCATGGGTAAGGGCAAGAAGAAGCTCTCCAAGCGCGACCCGGAGTCCAACCTCTTCCTGCACCGCGAGAACGGCTTTATTCCCGAGGGCCTCTTGAACTATCTGGCGCTGCTCGGTTGGTCGATCGCGCCCGACCGTGACGTCTTCAGCATGGATGAGATGGTCGAGAAGTTCGATATCCGCGACGTCAAGGCCAACCCGGCCCATTTCGACATCGACAAGGCCATTTCCATCAACGCCGAGCACATTCGCATGCTCGAACCGCAGGACTTCCTCAACCGCTCCGTGCCATACCTGCGCCGTGACGGCGTGGTTTCCGCCGATTCGTGGGACAAGCTGACCGACCGCGAACGCCGGATCCTCACCGCCGCTGCGCCGCTGGTCCAGCCGCGCGTGCGTCTGCTCGGTGAGGTCGCCGGCATGGCCGGAAGCCTGCTAAGCGAAGACGAATACATCGAGCCCGAGGACGACGCCCGCAAGACGCTCAAGGATTCCGCCGCCGAAGTGCTCGACAAGGCCATCGCCGCGCTGAGTGACGTTGCCGAATCCGATTGGAAGACCGACAACCTGCACGAGACGCTCAACAAGGCATTGGTTGAGGATGGCGGTTTCAAGCCGCGTCTGGCGTTCGGCCCGGTGCGTGTGGCCATGTCCGGCCGCCGCGTCTCCCCGCCGCTTTTCGAGTCGATGGAGATCATCGGCAAGCCGCTCACCCTCGCCCGTCTGAAGGGCCTCAGGGAGCACCTGTAATCGGTTCGTCCTTCGTGTTTATGTGCTAAAGACGACGCTGAATATGTTTAAGCGGCGTGTTTATCGTACTGGGGTTCACAGATGCGCTAAGTGGGTCGCTGATAGGAGTTGAGTGTCCTGTTTAGCGCATCTCGGTTGGCAAATACGATAAACAGGACACTGAGGGCACCCGTCTGGCGTCAGAATTGCATCTGTAACTGATGTGATACCGTACAACACGCCGGGTTGCGTTTGCTCTCGCTTTCCTCTAAACTATTAGTTTGTTGCCTTGGGAAGGGCAGCGATAAGTTAAGCCTCCATCGTCTAGCGGTCTAGGACTACGCCCTCTCACGGCGCCAACACCGGTTCAAATCCGGTTGGAGGTACGAAGTGCTATAGTTGTTTAGCGGCTACAGCACCAAGCCAATTGGGGTATGGTGTAATTGGCAACACGGCTGATTCTGGTTCAGTTGTTCTTGGTTCGAGTCCAGGTACCCCAGCAAAGATGCAAAAGCCTCGCAGCTTTTTAGTTGCGAGGCTTTTATTAGTTGTGGGATAATAATTCCGCTAATAACATTGGCGATATGATGGGGTTATCGACGACACAAAGGTTGGAATCATGACTGATCAGATACACATGACGCGTGATCTTTCGTCAAAGCCGCGAATCCAGCCTGTTCAGGAGGGCGATACCCGGCCCGTTTCCGTCTCTGCGCGTCTTGGTCGTCTCCAGTTCCATGATTCCGGCAAGTTCCGCGTCTTGGTATTGGCAGATATCCAGGACGGGCCCAAGGTAAACAAGGACACCATCAAACTGATCGAGGCTGCGCTCGACAGTTCTCGCCCGGATATTGTGATTTTTTCCGGTAACCAGATTGCCGGTTACGACAAGGCATACGCGAAGACGTTCCGCAAGCGCACATGGACACCGCAGAAATGGTCGATGGGCACGGCGGCGACCAACCTGCGCGACACCGAACTTGAGCATACCCGTGAGCTGGTGCGTCAGGAGATTTCCCAGTTCCTCAGCCCGCTGATTGAACGTCACGTTCCATGGGCCGTCACCTATGGCAACCACGATTTCCAGTGTGGCCTTGCCAATGCCGAGCTCGATGAGATCTATCGCGAATTTCCCGGGTGCCTGAATCCGGAGCCTCCGATCAAGCGCTCCGACCGGCCGCGCAAGCAACCTGGTAGCGGCTTGCCGGACCAGTACGTCTACCCTTGCGAGGCAGGCACATTCGTTTTGCCGGTCAGCGAGGATCACAAAAGCGACAGTGTCCTCGGTTTGGTGATTTTCAATTCCGGCGATTACGGCAAGCTTGGCGGCTATGGTGCTCCGAGCCAGCGGGCGCTCGATTTCCTGAAAGTGGTCCCCGGGCTGGTTGGCGCCAAGTCGATGGTCTTCCAGCATATTCCTGTGCCGCAATATTACGATCTGCTCAAGGAAGTCCCCGCCACCGCCGCGCACGCCGTAGAGGGCTATCGCACGTTCGCCGGCCACAATTACGTCATCGACGAGACCAAGACGCTGCCTGGCAGCTTCCTGGGGGAGGGTATCAGCTGCCCCGATACCGACACCGGCGAATTCGATATCCTCAAATCGACGGACGGTTATTTTGCGCTGCTTGCCGGACACGATCACCGCAACCGTTTTGCGGGCACCACCGAGGGCCTGATGCTCGTCGCCACGCCGACCTGTGGATTCGGCTCCTACGGCCCGGCCCCGGCCCAGCGTGCCGCACGTCTTCTTGAATTTGACATCCGCCACCCATATGAGCCGCGCACCCAGCTCTTGGAATTCGGCGATCTGGTCGGCAAATCGAGCTCCAACAAGGCATACACCTATGCGCTCAACGGTGTTCCCGACGCTGCAAAAGAGGGCACGAACCTGTTGCGCCGTCCGCGCCTCATCGCGCAGATCCTGCGTAAGATGCATCTGAAGAAGTGAACCGCGTGGTCGGGAAACGTTTTATATATAGATTTATACGTTCCACGTGCCATTTAGGCCAGATAAGCCGGAACCCGTTTCGAGGTATTCGGGGTAGCTTCTAGTATCCGTTTTCTGAGATTTTGGGACGAAATAGCATTTATTTTTCTTGTTTTCGGCCGTGTCATTAAACGATATACATATCGCTTACAGCGTAATTTTAAATAGTCAAGTATTGCATATTATACAGAATATTAAGGCCGTATTTTTGTAATATGCTAATTTCCCTTTTGTAAATTCGCCATTTTGATGAATAATTTTATTATTTAAACTGTTTAATTTTTTAGACAGTTTAAATAGATAAAAATCGGTTAACTTGAAATATCTGTCTAAATTAATTAGCATTACAGCTTGTCTTAAATGTTTTAGTGCAGCTGACTAAATTAGGAAGAATCGCGAAAGAGATTATGGTGAAAAAGAAAAATACGGCAATCGGTTTAATCGTTGCCGCAGCGTTGTTGGCAGCTCCAGTTGCCGCTTCTGCCGATGAAATCGGTGCTACGGATTCCGCTCCAGCGGAAAGTGAAAATATATCAATCGGCGGCGCGAATGTTGCCGATAGCAAACAGACCAAACAAACTGAGCTGAGCGTTAATGCCACGAGTTCGGATGCCTCCAAGGCCAATGCCGGAGCGGAAACGGGTAAGGCGGCCGCTTCCTCCGCAGGCAATCCTGGAACGGGCTCGGCTGGCCAACGCGGTTCATCTTCTGTGCTTGGCAGCGCGGCAGGTCTTCGCCCTTCCGCACAAAGCGCGACGACGGATTCGGCGTCAGGCCTTGTTTCTGCGCCTTCGGGCCTGCTCACCCGTGGCGGTTGCCTTGGTTCGGCTCCGGCGCAAGGCGGATTCGCGGGTTGGACGAAGTCCGTTGACGCCAGTGGCGAATGTACGCTGACCATCGCCGCGGACGCTTCCGGCAACAATGCCATGCCCAATGACGCCAATGTCATTTCCGGCGGCAAGGTCGATGCGAGCGTGGATCACATCGTTTTCCAGGGCCCGAACAAGACCAAGCTGAACAACGCCTCGGCGCAGTATTTCCACGGATATAACAACGATGGCGGGTTCAAGACCTTTGCCTCCAATGGTTTCGTCGATACGTCCGCTGTGACCGATATGACCAGCATGTTCTCATCCGATTTTGCCCTGACATCGTTGGATGTTTCCGGTTTTGACACCTCGAACGTGACGACGATGAACTCCATGTTCTCCTCCACTCAGAAGTTGAACACCATTCATGGCCTGACCGATTTCCATACCCGGAATGTCACGAACATGTCCACGATGTTCTATGCCTCGAAATACACCTCCCTGGATCTTTCGAGTTTCGACACCTCGAAGGTCACCACGATGCATGCCATGTTCCTGGCCAATCCGCGTCTGACCTCCATTGTCGGCATGGACACCTTCAGGACCCCTGCTTTGACCGACATGAGTTATGCCTTCGATACTGTCGCGGTGCAATCATTGGATCTTTCGGGCTTCGACACCTCGCACGTGACCAACATGGATTGCCTGTTCACCGGTTCGGCACGGTTGAACTACGTCAAGGGTTTGGAAAACCTCAATACCGATATGGTTACGAGCATGAACTCGATCTTTACCAGAACCGGATTTACTTCCTTGGACCTCACCAATTGGGATACGGTCAATGTGCAGGGTGGGCAAGGAGTGGCGCTTCCCTCCACGCTGAAGCAATTGACGTTGGGCGCAATGGGTGGCCCCGGCCCGATTCCCGGTCAGCGGAGGGTTACTTGTATCAATTCCCTTCCGGAAGCAAACAAGGGCCATGAAGAAAACGGCTATACGGGCAAGTGGACCAAGGTGGTTGATGCACCGATCGCCAATAACGGTGCGATAACCTCTTATAATTCCGCTACCGATATGGTAAATGCCATCAATGCATTCCCCTACAGCCCGGTTCCGGGTGCGACCTACGTTTGGGAACGCTATCGCGACGTTAACACACAGGTGGCGGCCCCAAGCGCAAATTACAAGGTCGATGGCAGCAATGAGACTTTGCGCAGCCACGGGTATTCGGCCGACGTCCCTCAGAGTGGTGGCACTTCCAAACATGTCGAGCGTTTTGCGCCGATGGTGTTGCCCGCCGCTCCCACCGGGCTCCGTTATACCAATGGCGGCCGTGCTTCGCATGATTATACCTCCGCGGGATGGGAAGACGAGGCTACCCATGTGGGCTACCCTGTTGGCGGCTCGGTGATTCCTGCCGAGAACGGCACGACCGTCACCTCCGCGTGGACACAGGTTCGCGACTCGAGCGCGTTGAATGACGAGATCATTCAAGATTCCAAGCTGGTCCAGGCGGACTACACGCCGGCGACCTGGTCCGTCTTCAAGACGGCGCTGGACGCGGCTAATGCCGTACTCGACGGCAGCGGCAACCAGGGCGTGGTCGACAACGCCTTGAATGCTTTGCGCTCTGGCCAGACCGGTCTTGAGATTGTGCCAGACAAGCTGGGCCTGACCACATTGCTGGATATGGCCAATGCCAAGCACCAGGCCGATTACCGTCCTTCCACGTGGACCGCTTTGGCCAATGCGATTGTCAACGCGAATACGGTGAACGCGGATGTCAACGCGACTCGCCATGATGTCAGCGCGGCGCAGACCACGTTGAAGAACGCTATCGATGCACTGGAGCGGAAGGCCGACAAGAGCAGCTTGAGTGTTTTGATTTCCAAGTCCGCGGCCGCGCACGAATCCGATTACACGGCGGCTTCCTGGGCGCCTTTCATCCAGTCGTTGAGTGACGCCAAAACCGTGATGGACGATGCGAATGCCACGCAGCAGAACGTCAACGATGCCCAAGGTAAGCTGCTTGATGCGTTCACCGGCCTCGACAAGCCCGCCAAGGTCGTTGTCAAGCCCGGCGAAAGCGGTCAGGCCGGCCAATCCGGTCAGAGCAGCCAGCAAGGCAATACGAATTCGTCAAATCACCAGTCTCAGAGTAATGGCAACGGTAACGGCGACAACGGCAAACCCGCAGCTGCAGCTCCTGCATCACAGCCTGCCGCGCAACCCGCTGCGCAGCCTCAAACGACAGTGAACCGAATTGTGATCCAGCGTCCCGCAATTGCTGCTGCGCCTGTGGTCGGCGCTCCGAGCGGTAACCAGAATGGTTCGGGTGCCGATTCCGGGGCTGCCGGTAACGACAATGTCAAAGAACCCAAGAAGAAGGATTCGGGCAAGTATATCTGCAAGACGGATACGGGCAATTACGTCACTCTGAGCGGTTGGATTGAACCCACTTCCATGTCGGGTCTGCCGCGCTGCTCGGTGCGTCAATCCGCGCCTGAGACTTCCAGCGCGCCCAAGACGCAGTTCAACTGGTGGATTATCGTGGCGTTGGTGTTCATTGCTGCCACTGCCATACTGGCTTACCAGTATTATCGCAGCGAACATTCGCGAGAAAAAGTGGAGACTTCATCGCAGCACGCTCAGCGTTACTGATTCGCTTCGTGGTTGAAAGACCGTCAAGCGACACCTGATCTTCTGATCAATAATGGCTGCCCCCTCGAAATCGTATTCGAAGGGGGCAGCCATTATTCGTTTTTGTGCTTTTACCTGCCGGCGCTGGCTTTCATCAGGGCGTTGGTCAAGTACTTGCCGCCGGCCATCACATACGGCGCGTAACGGCGGCCGGGGGAGGGGCCCATGCGGCCGGAGGGGCCAGAGATGGAGATGGCGGCGATGACCTGGCCGGAGGAATTGCGGATTGGCGCGGAGACGGAACAGACGCCTTCCTCGCGTTCGTTGACGGAATCGGCCCAGCCGCGGCGGCGCACCGTCGCCAGCGTGGAAGTCGTGAATTTAGCGTGGCGTAGACCCTGATGCAATCGTTCGGAATCTTCCCAAGCGACAAGGATTTGTGCGGCGCTGCCAGCCTGCATTGAAAGCATGGCGCCCACGGGGATGGAATCATGCAGTCCGCTGGCCCGCTCGACGGCGGCAATGCACACGCGCTGGTCGCCTTGGCGGCGATAGATCTGAGCTGATTCGCCGGTACGATCCAGAAGGGTCTGGAGAATTGGCCCGGCGGCAGTGAGCAGGCGGTCTTCGCCGGCGGCGGTGGCCAGTTCGGCGAAACGCGATCCAAGAATAAAACGTCCGTGCTGGTCGCGCAGAACGAAACGATGACGTTCCAGCGCAATGGCCAGGCGGTGTGCGGTAGGTCGTGCAAGCCCTGTGGCTGCCACCAATTGTCCTAATGTGGAAGGTCCGCTTTCGAGGGCCTCAAGAATCTTGACTGTTTTATCGAGGACCCCGACCCCGGAATGAATCTCGTCATGAATAGGGGCGCGATTCGAATTTTGGGCAGCATTGCCGGTTGCTTGGGGCGCGCGTATATCCCGCGCCGCTTGGGGATCCTTTGATAGTGAGTCCATATATGTATATTATACAGTGGGGTCTATCATCTCATTCGTCTCACGATACGAAACAAAGATGTCCATATTGTTGACAAACGCCGATACTCGGAATTACACACTACCACAAAAATCCGCGCGGTGAAATATTGACGGGAAGCGGCCCGAAAACCGACGATAGGAGGTCGTATGGCAAGCACATTGGCTGAAAAAGTCTGGGCTGATCACCTGGTGCACCAAGGCAAAGACGGTGCCCCGGATCTGCTGTATATCGACCTCATGCTCATGCACGAGGTCACCAGTCCGCAGGCGTTCGAGGGCCTACGACTGGCCGGACGCAAGCCGCGCCACACCGACCTGCTGATCGCCACCGAGGACCACAACACGCCTACGGTCGACATTGACAAGCCCAATCCTGACGAGACCTCTGCCAAGCAGCTGAGCACGTTGGAGAAGAACTGCAAGGAATTCGGGGTGCTCCTGCATCCTCTGGGAGACGCCGATCAGGGTATCGTCCACGCCTTTGCGCCGAACCTTGGCCTGACGCAGCCTGGCATGACCATCGTCTGCGGCGATTCCCACACCTCCACGCACGGCGCGTTCGGGGCGCTCGCGTTCGGCATCGGCACTTCTGAGGTTGAACACGTCATGGCCACGCAGACCCTGTCGTTGAAGCCGTTCAAGACCATGGCCGTCAACGTCGAAGGCGAGTTGCCAAAGGGTGTTACCGCCAAGGATATTATTCTGGCCATTATTGCCAAGATTGGCATTGGCGGCGGGCAGGGACACGTTATCGAATATCGTGGTTCCGCAATTCGTTCGCTTTCGATGGACGCCCGCATGACCATCTGCAACATGTCTATCGAGGCGGGTGCCCGTGCGGGCATGATCGCCCCCGACGAGACCACCTTCGAGTACTTG
Organism: Bifidobacterium sp. ESL0784; assembly: GCF_029433295.1. Lineage (GTDB taxonomy): Bacteria > Actinomycetota > Actinomycetes > Actinomycetales > Bifidobacteriaceae > Bifidobacterium. Next base: position 304,030 of record NZ_JAQTHV010000002.1, on the reverse strand, counting down.
AAGGGTCGCCCGTACGCGCCGACCGGCGAGATGTGGGACAAGGCCGTGGACTATTGGAAGACGCTCAAAACCGATGACGACGCGACCTTCGATAAGGAAGTCACCATCAACGCGGCCGACCTTTCGCCTTACGTCACTTGGGGTACCAACCCGGGTCAGGGCGCGCCGATTAACGCCGACGTTCCCGATCCGGCCGATATCGCCGACGCTGAGCAGCGTCAGGCGACCGAATCCGCGCTTGAGTACATGGGTCTGAAGCCGGGAACGCCGATTAAGTCGATTCCGGTGGACACCGTCTTCATCGGCTCCTGCACCAATGGCCGCATCGAGGACCTTCGTGCTGCCGCTTCGGTGATGAAGGGCCATCACAAGGCCGATTCCATCCATCGCGTGCTGGTCGTGCCGGCCTCGTCCCGCGCCCGCCTGCAGGCCGAGGACGAGGGACTTGACAAGATCTTCAAGGACTTCGGCGCGGAATGGCGCAACGCCGGCTGCTCGATGTGTCTGGGGATGAACCCGGACAAGCTCGTGCCCGGCGAACGTTCGGTTTCGACTTCGAACCGCAACTTCGAAGGCCGTCAGGGCAAGGGCGGACGCACGCACTTGGCCTCGCCGCTGGTCGCCGCCGCTACCGCCATTCGCGGTACGATTTCCAGCCCCGCCGACCTGTAATGTCCTTGACGATTCATTCGTCCTTTATATTAATTATCGGATTTTAGATTTCAGAAGGTTTATCGATTATGGAGAAACTTACGCAGGTCACCGGCGTCGGCGTCCCGCTTCGGCGTTCGAACGTCGACACCGATCAGATTATTCCGGCCGTCTTTTTGAAGCGTGTCACCAAGACAGGTTTCGACGATGCGCTGTTTTATGCGTGGCGGCGTGACCCGGACTTCATCCTCAACAAGCCCGAGTATCAGAACAAGGGCAAGATTCTGGTCGCCGGTCCCGATTTCGGTATCGGTTCGTCCCGCGAGCACGCAGTTTGGGCGCTGCACGACTATGGATTCCGCGTCATCATCAGCCCCCGTTTTGCAGACATTTTCTACGGCAACACCGCCAAGAACGGCGTGCTGGCCGCCATCATGCCCGAGGAAAGCGTCGAGCTGCTTTGGAAGCTGCTGGAAGAGGAACCTGGACGTGACATGACCGTCGATTTGAAGGAGCGCACTGTGACCTGCGGTGACGTCACCTTGCCCTTCGAGGTCAACGATTACACGCGCTGGCGCCTGATGAACGGATATGATGACATCGACCTGACACTGCAGCATGAGGACGCCATCGCCGACTACGAAAAGATGCGCGCCCAGCGCTTCCCATTCAAGCCCAAGACGTTGCCCGCCAAGCACGCCCCCGAGCAGCCCGTCAAGTCCGCGCGCCCGGTTGATGACTCTGATTGGCTGGGGCCGTTAAGCGCGTAGCCCTGTGGGCTACGAGTAGGCCCCGGGTCACTTCGCGATTCTCGAGCGAAGTGACAAAGAATTGAGTCCGCTTCGAAGAAGTGGTCAATAATTGCTGTTCCGGACCGTTAAAGGCGTAGCCCCGTGGGCTACGCCTAGGTCCCGCGTGGTTACGCGATTTTTCGAGCGGAACCACAAGGCATTGAGTCCGTTCCCGTAGGGGACGGACAAAAATTGCAGGGCTTGGGCCATTAGGGGCGAAGTAAATTTCCAATTCGGACATTTAAATTGGGCCCTTACCTTGGCAACATACCAAGGTAAGGGCCCAATTATATTCAGCTATATTTTGATATGTTTTAGAAGTTATAGCTCAACGCGATCTTGCCTTGCGGATGGTGGTTGACCGCGAATTCGATGGCGTCTGCGATGTCGGTGATGTCGAAAGTTTTGTCGATGAACGGCGTGATGGCCTTGTTTTCGGCGAGCTCTTTGATATAGGGATATTCCTTCTTCATCTGCGCGAACCCGATGCTGCGCAACGATTTGCCGGTGCCTTCGAAGCATTCCTTGCCGCGCTGCCTGGCCTCGCCTGACTGCTGCATGCCGCCTACGGGAATGTAGACGCCACCGTCCTTGAGTAGGGCACGGTACTGCTCAAGCGTTGCGTAGCCGTTGACGGCAAGAATGCAATCGTAGCGGTCACTTGATTTCGTGAAGTCTTCCTTGGTGTAATCGATTACTTTATCCGCACCGAACGAACGGACGAGATCGACGTTGTGGGTGCTGCATACCGCAGTCACCTTTGCGCCGAAGGCCTTGGCGACCTGCAGCGTGAACAGGCCGACACCACCAGTGGCGCCGTTGATCAGCACGCTCTGTCCCGGCTTGACATCTCCCAGACGCACTTCACTCAGCGCGACTTGCGCTGCGGCGGGCAACGTAGCCGCTTCCTCGAAGTTCAGGTTTGTCGGCTTCAGGTAAAGGTCGCCGTCATTGAGGACCGCATATTCTGCCCATGCGCCGATGAGCATCGGGGTGGCTCCGAACACCTCGTCGCCCGGCTTCACATCGACGACCTTGCTGCCGACTTCTTCGACGACGCCCGCGACGTCGACACCTAGAACCTTGCCCAGCGCGTGGATGACGTTCTCGTCCATGTTACGCATCATCGGGCTCATTTCCTTGCCCATCACCGGCTCGATGAAGCGCATGTAATCCGCGAGGTTTAGCGACGAGGCCTTGACGTTCACCAAGACCTGATTGTCTGCGATCGCGGGCTTGTCGATTTCCTCGACCTCGAGAGCGTCCTTGGACGCCCCGAATTGTGTATAGACGATGCCTTTCATGTGATGCCCCTTCGTTGACTCCGGCCCGATCTCATTGGTGTCTAGTTTCGTTTCGATCTATATCGGTCTGTGTTCGGCTTCCGATTATTACAGATTGATACATTATCGTATCCTGCATCTCTGACCCCTAACAGGAAGCAGACGGTACGCGATTGGGGAATGCTCAAGGCGGAAACGTTACTTCATGATTCCTTAATCGTTGTCCAGCTTGGGCTTATCCGACAATGCCAAAGTTTGTGAATCGGCCGCACAGATTTTATTTGCCAGGAAACGTATCGTAAAAAATGAGACGGCAATAATAAAGTCTGAATATTGGCTCGAAATGGCGGTTTAACGCCGTTTCGCAAGTTAAAACTATGCAAATTAGACAAGTCCGTTCGGCCCGGGGCGCATTTTCGCCCATGCTTCACTGATCCGCCACAACCGTTGTGGCACACTATGTGTAGTAAGATCGCTTAATAAAGGATCGACGAAAGAGGTTGATTTTGGCAGATACTACACAGGACGTCCTGCACGTCGAAGGCGGCAAACCCCTCAACGGCACCATCAAGGTCCGCGGCGCCAAGAATTTCGTAAGCAAGGCCATGGTTGCGGCTCTGCTCGCGCCCGGCGTTTCTGTTTTGAAAAACGTCCCCGAGATCCGCGACGTCCATGTCGTTTCCGACCTGCTGCGTCTGCACGGCGCCACCGTTGATTGGGACGATGCCAAGGGCACGCTGCGCATTGATGCGACCAACGTCCGTCTCGCCGACGTAGCCGACGTGGACACGCTTTCCGGCTCGTCGCGCATCCCGATCCTCTTTTCCGGCCCGCTGTTGCACCGTTTGGGCGAGGCGTTCATCCCGCAGCTCGGCGGGTGCAACATCGGCGGTCGGCCGATTGACTTCCATCTGGAGACGCTGCGTAAGCTTGGCGCCAACGTGGACAAGGAACACAGCGACGGCATCCATATCACCGCTCCCAACGGCCTGCATGGCGCGAAAATCCACCTTCCATACCCGTCTGTAGGTGCGACCGAGCAGACACTTCTGGCCGCGGTTCAGGCCGAAGGCAAGACGGAGCTTTCCGGCGCCGCCACCGAACCTGAGATCATGGACCTGGTCGCGGTCTTGCAGAAGATGGGCGCGATCATTTCCGTCGACGTCGACCGCACCTTCCGTATCGAGGGTGTCAAGGCGCTCAAGGGCTTCACCCACACCGCGCTGACCGATCGCATCGAAGCCGCTTCCTGGGCTTCGGCCGCGTTGGCGACCCACGGCGACATTTTCGTGAAAGGTGCCACCCAGCCTGAGATGATGACCTTCCTCAACGTCTATCGCAAAATCGGCGGCGAGTTCGACGTCACCGACGAGGGCATCCGTTTCTGGCATCCGGGCGGGGACCTGAAGCCCGTGGCTATCGAAACCGACGTGCACCCTGGTTTCATGACCGACTGGCAGCAGCCGCTCGTCGTCGCGCTGACCCAGGCCAACGGCCTGTCGATCGTGCACGAGACCGTCTACGAGAACCGTTTTGGCTTCACCAAGCCGCTGGTGCAGATGGGTGCGACCATCCAGCTCTACCGCGAATGCCTCGGCAGCCTGCCGTGCCGCTTCCAGCAGCGTAACTACAAGCATTCCGCCGTCATCTTTGGGCCCACGCCGCTTGAGGGCCGCGACATCGACGTGCCGGATCTGCGTGGCGGTTTCAGCCACCTCATTGCGGCGCTCGCGGCCTCGGGGCCGTCGAACGTGCAGGGCATCAGCCTCATCGACCGTGGTTATGCCGATTTCCGCGGCAAGCTCGCCGCCCTCGGTGCTGACTTCGACTGAGGTTCCGCACTTTTACCAGCTGTTGGCAATCTCCTCGTCAGGTAATCTGGCGGGGAGATTTTTTAGTGTTCCGATACTGTTTTTCGAAACAAAATTAAGTAATTTCGTCTCGAAAATCGTTATGCGGATACGTTTGGTGGTCATCGCTTCAAAAGACGGATTGCCTATCACAAGGTAAGATATTACGCAAATCGCAAATGCGTAGAGAAGCCGCTATCCCCACGTTGTACACAGAGTTATCCCCATGGTGTGGATAACTCTGTGTATTGTCCCCAGTGACACGCCCAAAATGTGGATAACATATTTTCTTATCCACAGATAAAAGCCCGTGCGTGTCATCGTGTGAGGTCGAAAGTGAAATGAACATTTTTGCTATGGTGTTGTAAGTTTTCCGAGGAAGGGCGCGCAAAACACTGTTTTTTTACGGTGTTTTGGTTAAGCTTGACGGCATGGCAGACGGAAAATCTTGGGACTCAACGCGCGCAGGCGGCGACTATAATCCGGGCAAGTTCAGTGCTGACACTTCGGCGAATAACGCAACATTGTTCGATCGTGTCCCTCCCCACGACGATGACGCGGAAATGGCAGTTTTGGGCGGCATGCTGATGAGCAAGGACGCCATCGGCGAAGTCTCGCAGCTCATCGACGTCTCTGATTTCTACCAGCCTAAGCACCAGACCATCTACGAGGCGATTATCACGCTGTTCTCCGCCTCGGAGCCCGTTGACGCGGTGCTCGTTGCCAACGCGCTTCTGAAAGACGGCAACCTTGAAAAAGTGGGTGGTGCCGATTACCTGCATAGCCTCGTAGCCTCTGTGCCCACGGCCGCAAACGCGACGTATTACGCCGAGATCGTCCACCAACGTGCTATCCTGCGCAACGTCATTGCCGCCGGCACGAAAATCGCCCAGCTTGGTTATTCTGCGGAAGGATCGCAGGCCGAGGATGTGGTGAACCTAGCTCAGTCCGAGGTCTACGAGATGAGCGTAGGCAAGGTGCGTCAGGATTATGAGGCCATCGGTCCTGTCGTCCACGACGCGCTTGACCAACTCGATGCTCTGCAGAACGGGACTATTGAAAAGGGCGTGCCCACAGGCTTCAAGGGCATTGACGATGAGACACAAGGTTTGCAGCCCGGCCAGATGATCGTGGTCGCAGGCCGCCCGGCGATGGGCAAGTCCACGCTCGGCGTGGATTTCGCACGTTCGGCGGCGCTGCACAATAATCTGACCACCGTCATCTTCTCACTTGAGATGAGCAAAACCGAACTCGCGCAACGTATCATCTCCGCCGAAACCGGTATCCCGCTGGTCGCCCTGCGCCGCGCGGACAACGACAGCCTGACCCCGGAACGCTGGAACACGTTGAACGACTTCTGGACGGCCATGCAGAATGCGCCGCTCTTCCTCGATGACAGCCCGAACATGAGCCTGATGGAAATCCGTGCGAAGTGCCGCCGCCTGAAGCAGACGAACGATCTCAAGCTGGTCATCATCGATTACCTGCAGCTGATGAGCTCCGGCAAGCAGGAGGAAAGCCGTCAGCAGGAGGTCTCCGGCTTCTCGCGTGCCCTGAAGCTTCTGGCCAAGGAACTTGAGGTGCCTGTGGTCGCGCTTTCCCAGCTCAACCGTGGCCCTGAAATGCGTAACGACAAGAAGCCGCAGCTCGCGGATTTGCGTGAATCCGGTTCCATCGAGCAGGACGCCGACGTGGTCTTCCTCGTCCATCGTCCCGATTTCTACAACGAAGAGGACCGACCCGGCGAAGCCGACATCATCCTCGCCAAGCACCGCAACGGCAAAACCGGCACGTTCCCGCTCGCCTTCCAGGGCGAGTACTCGCGCTTCCGCGATATGCCGCAGGATTTCAACCAGGGGGTCTGATGCACGCAATATCGCCAATGGGCCTTCAAAGGATTGTTCGATCAGTGTTTATACAAGGTCGGTGAATGATGAATATTCCGGATACCGACAATATCAAGGCAGCCGACCGCGCCGATAATAAGGAACGTGACATGCGCAACGAAACTTCAACGCCGCGCAAGCCATGGAACGCGTTCGCCACGCCGACCATCGGCAAGACTGTTCGTAGTCTTTCCCGTTTGCTGCATCATGGGGGCAGTGCGTTGCCCGGTGAAGTGGTCGAGAAGATCGATCCCGGTTTTTTGGCGCGTACGCTTGGCCAATTGCCTTATGGGGTTGTTTTGGTTTCGGGCACGAACGGCAAGACCACGACCACCCGCATGATTGCCTCAATGCTCAAAGACCTCAATCTCAAGGTGTTCACCAACCCGACTGGTTCGAACTTCACGCGTGGCGTGGTTTCGGCGCTGCTTACCGAGGTTTCCGCTTCCGGCAAGTTGGATGCGGATATCGCGGTCCTTGAGCTTGACGAGGCGTATGCGGTGCATTTCGTCCATCAGGTCAAGCCGCGTTATAGCTTGCTGCTGAACGTCATGCGCGACCAGCTCGACCGGTTCGGAGAAATCGACAACACCGCCCGGCTTCTGAGCAAGGTCGCGCAGGCGACTACCGGAACAGTGGTCTTGAACCGCGAGGATCGGCGCATTGCGGCGCTCGCGAACGTGACACCGGAAAATACGCAAGTTCGTTATTTCGGCCTTTCCGACGAATTGCGCAGGCTGTTCCCCTCCGATGACGACATGCATGCCGGCGATCTGACCGCCGCCGAAAAAGCCGCAGCAAAAGTGGAGGGCGTCAATACGGCGTTGGCTAGTGCCGTCGCGCCTGTAGCAGCCTTCCGCTCGGGCGGCGACACCGGTAAGAAAACCTCTGAAAATACGGTCGATTTGCAAGGCCCGGATACAACTTCTACGTCGATGACAGCAAAAGCATCCGATAGCCAAACCGGCGCTGTAAAGTCGCATGACATATTCGATTCCGAAGGCAATAGGATTATCCCCAAGCTCGACGCGAGGGAGACGGTTTCCGACTCCTCGGCCATGACTGATTCTCTGGCGTCAAAGCGCCTTGCGGACGTGGTGTTGAATCGCGTGGGTGACCACGAGGCGGAATTCGTGATGGACGATGCCGAATTCGAGACGAAAGTCCAGCTCGAAGGTGTCTATAACCTTTTTAATGCGGCCGCGGCGCTTGCCGTGGTTCGTGCAGTAACCGGAGAAATCAAGAATGCGAACGTTACCCTGCCCAGAGCGCGCGATGAGCGGCTGATGCGGGCGCTTTCGCATGTCACTCCCGCATTCGGGCGCGGCGAGGTTATCAAGGTCGACGGTGCGCCGGTCGAATTGCTCTTGGTCAAGAACCCGATGGGCTTCAGGATGTCGCTGGCCAGCTTTGCGCCCGCTGGTCACGACACGATGATTGTTATTAATGACGAATATGCCGACGGACGCGATATGAGCTGGCTTTGGGATGTCGATTTCACCTCGTTGCGTGGCACGGGTGTTGAAATGGTTTCAGGCGTGCGTGCTTGGGATATGGCATTAAGGTTGGAATACGAAGGTGTCAAAGTCGCGCAAACCAACACGAACGTCGAAGAGGCCGTCCGCAAGTTCGTCACGGCCGATCCCGGCACGCCGAAACATATTTACTGCACCTATACCGCGATGCTCAAGGTGCGATCGGAACTTGGCAAATATGCCAAAGTCGCCGACGCCGGAGTAGGGAAGTGAACGCCATGACCGAAAACGATAACGCAACGAAACCCGCACAGGCCGCTCGTCCCATCGATGTCATGTCCATCTATCCGAAAGATATGAACATCTACGGTGACTGGGGCAACGTGCTCACCATCAAGCGCCGGCTCGCGCTATACGGCTATGAACCGGTCATCCACGCCTACAACCAGGGCGACCCGTGGCCGGAGCACGTCGACATGATCCTCGGCGGCGGCGGACAGGACAATGGCCAGAAGAAGATTTCCGAAGACTTTTTCAAGCGGGCGGATATCCTGCGCAAGTTGGCACAAGATGACGTGCCGATGTTGATGATCTGCGGCATGTACCAGCTGTTTGGTGAGTATTTCGAAACCATTGACGGTACCAAGCTCGACGGCATCGGCATTTTCGAGGTCTATACCGAGGGCCGCGAAACCCGCATGATCGGCAACCTCCTGGAACATTCCGACCAGTTCGGCGATGTCATCGGCTACGAGAACCATTCCGGCCAGACCTTCCTGCGCGAGGGCGTGAAGCCGTTCGGCCACGTCGACCACGAGGGATGGGGCAACAACGGTAAAGACGGTACGGAAGGTGCTTGCGTTCACAACGTTATCGGAACTTATATGCACGGACCGTTGCTGCCGAAGAATCCCGAGGTTTCGGACTTCCTCATTCGCGCTGCCACCACCCATCGCTACGGTGAGTTCCAGCCCCAGCAAAGCGGCGCTCAGAAAGCCGAGCTCGCCCACATTGACGAACTCGCCGCCAACGCCCGCCGCGTCGCCTCCTCAAGGCCGCGGTGACAAATCATTATGCGAGTAAAGCACGAATCGAGGAAATCCCGATTCGCAGATTAAATCAGGATTTTTGTTCATACGCTGTTTTATTCTCCGAAGATGTCTGTGGTGTAGCCGTCCCATCCTTGCGACCACATGTTTTGATGGATGAGCTGGTTGGTGTGGCAGTTGCGGAAGGTGATCTGCATGTCCCAGTCGCCCTTGCCGCCTTTGAGGTAGTAGTTGAGCCCGTAGCATTGGGGGAGGGTGATGGCCATGTTGGATTCGATGAGTGGTTTGACGTTGCGGTCGAGCCAGAGAGTCTGTTCTCGTCCGTCGGTGGAGACTTCCTGCCGGTAGTCGGATCCGTCGTGGTGGAATTCGGCGATGCCGTTTTTGATGTAGTCGTCGTTGCCCTTGATGAGTCTGTCGACTTGTTTCTGGGTGACGACGATGACGATGTCGCCGTTCTTCTTGGCATAGACATCCGTATAGTCTTCTGGAACGAGTCGTTGCTTCATGTCATTGGCATAATGTTTAGGTGTTTCATCATTACCTGTGAAGTTTTTTACGAAGCTCGCCGGGTAGGTGATTTCCTGTGTTGCAGGTTTCGTGGGCTGTTGATTAGTTCCGCATCCCATTAACGACACAGAAAGAAGAAGCGTCATCACCGCTATCAGGATGGACCTTAGCTGTAGCCTTCTGTGTCGTAGTTTCATGATTATGCCGCCAAAATTAAATCCACGACCGCAACTTCTGCTGGCGTCGCTACCTCGTTGCCCAACCCTACCGTCAAAACCTCACTGACCACTACTATGCCTGCTGTGGCAATAGTGGTCATTTTCTTCCAAATCATTTCCTCTATCTGAAAAGGCTTTGCCTCTGCCCAGTACGTAATCGTCGTCGATAACCAGATTGCCTTGTGTCTGCGCCATCACCATTCTCCTCTCGCGTGCATTGCAGCTTTCTTGGCTTCCTGCTGCGCCTCCCACTGTTCTTCTGCCACGACTCGTTGCAAATGGTTTACCTGATCGGCGCGATAGCTTTCGGCGCTGGCGATGCTTCGTTGAAGATCGCCGATTTCCTCTTCGGCCCTTTGAATGCCGCGATTCACGCTTTGCACACCTTCGGAATATGCTCCCGCCACATTGTTGGGTTCGTTGCCGAACAATATGGAGCCCATGGCATTGCTGTAGCCAACCGCGCAATGGCAGTTGGCACAATCCTGCCAGATTTTGTTGAAGCCGCCTTGGCGTCGGCCTTGTTCGTTCAGAAAGCTGTTTTGCTTATAGGAGACGTAAGAGAGCAGCTTGCGAAGACGGTTGAGGTTCTGCTTGGCAGCGTTGAGCTGACCTGACAAATCGGAAATGCGTTGATCCGTGCGCGCTATATCGACGCGCAGGTTGTCCGAATACGGCATTATGGCCTCCCCGGATAGCCATGGTTACTTATATGTTGTCATTTTATAGCATTATATAATAACCAATATTGTCATATTCGATTGTTGGGATGGCAAATCAAGCCGACAGGCTGGCCTTGCCGCGTTCGTAATATTCCATCGAATATGGCTGGCCGAGGATGCTGAAAGTGCCGTTTTCATAGCGCAGTTTGGTGGTCGCTGTGTTGTTCGGGCCGGTGAAATCAAGCGTCTGATCGAGCGTGAAGAGGAACTGACGGATACTCAGGCCGGAGCTGACGACCAATACGTTGCCACCGCCGCGCTTGGCCTCCGCCTCACCGATCTTGGTCATTGCCCGCGTCATGCGCCTGCGTACGTCCTCAGAGGTTTCCGCGCGAACACTGGCGTCAAGGGTGGTATCGAGCACGTTCTTTGCGTCCAGATCGTGCCAGGCATCTTGGATATCCAGATTGATTTTCGTGCCGCGATCGGCAAGGCCGGCCTCGAGCGTCGGATAGCCGAGATAATTGGCTCCGGCCAGATTCGTCTCTTTGCCGGAGCGTCCCTCGAAGCTGCCGAAATTATCCTCGCGCAGATCCGGGTCGCGTATGAGCTTGACGTTTCCGTTGCCGGAGTACTCGAGCGCGCCCTGGGCGGTATGGTAGTGGCGTGGCAGCGAACCGGAATAGGCTGCGTCGAAAACGATGCCTTTGAGGCCCAGTCCGAAGCACTTGATGATGTCGCGCCCGTGCTGGGTCACTGGGAAATCGGACCATCCCTGCATAAGCCCCATCACGTTTGAAGTGGTTTCGGTATGTCTGGTCAGATAGATGATTGTCGGTTTCATTGCCCTTTGCTTCCTTCATTGACTGCTACCTCAAGGTTATACGCAGTGATGATTTTTGGTTTTTCAAGCAGAATCCGTTTGAAACAAGCGAAAAGGTAACGAAGATTTCGTCGCCGGCCGTCATTGGCTGCGATGATTGCGGTTCGTTATGAAACAAAGCTATAGAGCAAAACGTATGATAAATAATAGTATTAAGGCGCGCTTGCCAACCTGCATTTTTGGTTGACAGACGCGCCTTAATACTATGTGGTCTTTTACTTCACCCTCTTGATGAGGATGGCGGCGACGGCCGAAATGACGGTCATCGCGATTGCGACCGGGAACACCATGGTGTAGCCGCCGCTGACGGCGACGATGGTCGAGGTGAAGACCGAGCCGATGGCCTGGCCTGCACATGTGGCGATGTTGATGAAGCCGAGATCCTTGCCAGCGTTCTCCTTGTTGGGCAGCACGTCGACGTTCAGCGCCTGGTCGATGGCCGAATACATGCCGTAACCGAATCCGGCGACACCCGCGAAGAGCAGCATACCGGTGGGAGTGGGGATGAACCAAGCCAGCGCGATGCCGATGGCATAGAGCGCACAGGCGAAGATGATCGGCGGCTTACGGCGTTTGATGATGTCGGAAATCGGGCCGGAAAGGAAGGTCGCGATCAGCGAGACGATCATGGTGATGATGGACATCGTGGCGATGACGGCGCCCGCCTGCGTCTTGGTCTGGCCGATACGGTCCTCGAGAATATAAAGCTGGTAGGCGGTGATCATCTGATAGGCGATGAGCAGACCGGTACGGCAGATGAAAGCCTTCCAGAAATCAGAGGCGCCCTTGATCGGCGGGGTGAAGGCGTGGACGATGACCTTCCAGACCGGTTCGCTGTTCTTGGGGGTATCGAGGTTGGAATGCTCGCGGGGGAGGATAGCCATGGAGATCCAGCCTGCGGCAAGCAGCATGACGCCGGAGATGACGAAGCCGAGCCGAGTGCTGGCCACGAACTGAGCTGCCAGCAGGTTGCCGAGGCCCTGTCCGATGACGGCGCCGCCGCCGAATGCCGCGGAGGCCGTGCCGCGGTCCTTCTCGGGAACGCGGTCGGAGAGAATCGCCGTGATGGGCGCGATCATCATGTTCAGACCGATCAGCGAGATGCAGTAGGCGATGCCCACTCCTACTCCCATGGTCGGCAGGCCTGTCATGTAAAAGCAGATGCCGCAGATGACGGCGCCGGAAACGATCCATGGCGTACGACGGCCGAAGCGTGAGCGGGTGCGGTCGGACATGCTGCCGATGAAGACGTTGATGAACATGGAGATCACTGCGCCAACGCCGTTGATTACGCCGAGCGTGGCGCTCGGGTTGGCGACGCCGATGTCTTTGAGGCGCTGCGGCATCAGCGTGCTGCCGACCATGGTGAAGCCGACGTAAAGCAACGTGTTATAGACGAACATGCCGATGATATAACGTGCCGATTCAAAGCGGGGGCGTGCATCTTTCTGCCCGTTTTCCGGATTCGACGTCGTAGCGGCTTGATTTGTAGCTGTGGTCATGATAGTTGTTTCGTCCTTTACTTACAGTTTCATCCACACTGAAGTGTCCTGCGGCAGCTTGCCGTCTGCAGTAAGCGGGCTGGAGCTTAGCAGCACTTCTCCTTCGGGCAGAGTCATCGGGGTCGCGCTGAAGTTGGTGATGTTCGTCCAACCGTTGGCACGCTGGTAGGCGATGGAGCCGCCGAGATTGCCGTCGGCGCCGTCGTGGGCGTCGGTCTGGTGGTCATAGTCGTTGAGCCAGGTCAGGCTGGTGTCGGGCGTCTGCAGCTCGTGGCGCAGTTTCAGCACGCGGCGATAATGCGAGAGCATGGAATCGTCGTTGGCCTCTTCGCTGTCCACCGCGTAGTCGGAGAACCAAGCGGGCTGCGGCAGATGCGGCTTTTCGGCATCGCTGCCGTCGGTCTGCTTGGCCGGGGAGAAGCCGAACGTGCTTGCTTCAGCCTGCCACGGAAGCGGCACACGGCAACCGTCGCGGCCCTTCTTGGTGAGGTCCCGACGAGTGCCGAAGGCCCACGGGTCTTCGAGCTCGTCCCACGGGATGTCGGCAACTTCGAAAAGCCCGAGTTCCTCGCCCTGATAGACGTATGCCGAGCCTGGCAGTGCCATTTCCAACATGACAGCGGCGCGGGCGCGCTTGGTGCCCAGTTCACGGTTTTCGTGGTAGGTGGTGCCGTTGCGCAGCAGCCAATCGTTGGCTACGGCATGGTAAAGACCATTGTCGGTCTTGATCTGCGGCAGTGCATAACGCGAGGCGCTGCGTGGCACGTCATGGTTGCCCATCACCCAAGTAGAGGTGGAACCGTTGGTGCGTGCGGCCGAGGCGATGCCGTCCTCGATGGCCTCGTGCATTTCGTCGCGCAGCCAGTTGCATTCGGCGAACTTGAAGTTGAAGACCTGTCCGAGCTCGTCCGGGCGGGCGTAGAGGTACTGGCGCGAAGCTGGAACCCAGGCCTCCGCAACGGCAAAGCGGGCGGGCGTGTACTTATCGAAGACCTCACTGCGCCATTCGCGGAAGATCTCGTGCACTTCGTCACGGTCGTAGACCGGGTGGCTGCCGTCCTCGACGGTGATGTGCATGGCGTCGACGTCGTAGTTGTCGAGGTCGTCACGGTCGAGGTCCTTGGCCAAGCCTTCGGCCACATCCACACGGAAGCCGTCGGTGCCGTGATCGCACCAGAATTTCAGAGTCTTGAGGAAGTCGTCGCGCACTTCGCGGTTGTCCCAGTTGAAGTCGGGCTGTTCCTTGGCGAACAGATGGAGATACCACTGGCCGTCGGGCACACGGGTCCAGGCGGAACCGCCGAAGTTGGCGATCCACTTGGTCGGTGGCTCATCGCCGTTCGGGCCTTTGCCGTCGCGGAAGATGTAGCGGTTGCGGGCGGCGGAGCCAGGCTCGGAATTCAGCGCCTCCTGGAACCACGGATGCAGGCGGGAGGAATGGTTCGGCACGATATCGACGACCACCTTGATGCCGGCCTCGTGTGCCGCGGCGACCATGGCGTCGAAATCGTCCATCGTGCCCAAGCGTGGGTCTACATTGCGGTAATCCTGCACGTCGTAGCCGCCGTCGGCCAATTCGGAAGGATAGAAGGGGGAGAGCCACACCGCATCGATGCCGAGAGCCTTGAGATAGTCCATCTTGCCGGTGATGCCCTTGAGGTCGCCCAGGCCGGAACCGGTCGAATCCTTGAAGCTTCTGGGATAAATCTGATAGACCACCGCCTGCTTCCACCAAAGGTCCGCGTTTGTAAAAGCGCTGTCATTTTTAGTGAGATTACTTGTTTCCGCCATGACTACTCCTTTATAGTTTCTGAGTTATTCTCGCTGAATATCAGCAATAATCTCATTATCGTGATGAAATTATAAACAACAGAAGTAATAATAGCGCTTGCATTTAAATTGTCAAGCCAAAGAATAAATCCGAGATAGATAACAAAATCACAAAAATATTCGTCGTAATCGGCGAAAAATCAAGGATCTTCGTCTTGATGAAGTAATGCAAGCGCTGTTATTTAAGGTCATAACAAGATAGGCAAACATAGATGGAGGTTTACGGAAGGTTGCGTCTCGAACGATGACCTTCGTCGATGAACCCGGCTTAACTTAAGCGAAAACCTCAACGATTCGTTGCCGTTTCCCGGCCACGCTTACCGATAGAATTGAATCGGCTCGGCAACGGGAAGGTTCACATGGCGAGGATTACACTTCATGACGTCGCTTTGGAGGCGGGCGTCTCCGACTCGACGGTTTCCAGGGCGCTTCGTGGGCTTGACAAGGTCGACGAGGGAACGCGTATCAAAGTCAAGAACGCCGCGAAGAAGCTGCGCTTTTCGTTCTCCCGTAACGCATCTTCACTTGCCAGCGGTAAGACGATGAGACTGGCGTTGCTGTTTTCGGACGCGCTGAATACCTGGTTCGATTCCTCGGTGCTGCAAGGGGCTTATGAGGTTCTGTCTCCTGAGGGATACGACATCATCCCCAGCACGGTGAGCACGCATTCTGAGCTTGATTCCTTCCTTGAACGGCTTCCTTTCGACGACAACGTCGATGGCGTCATCGTCTGCTCGATCAACTTGGACTCCAAGCAATCCGGAATCCTCAAAAAACTGACCATTCCGGTGGTCGGTTTGGACTCGCGCACAATCGACGGCTTTGACGCCTCGGTTCTGCTCGATGACGACAAGGCGATGGGGGAAGCGGTAGGTCTGTTGAAGAATCTTGGACATCGGTGTATCGCATTCGTCGGCTGGCCGGTTCCCGGGGATTTTCAATTCAGTACGCAGCTGAGGAGTGAAGCGTTTATGAGGGCCGCCAAGCAGCTGGGATTCGAAAATCGTTTGGTCAGCCGCATCGATCTGGGGAAAATGAGTGATTATCGTTCTTCTGCAGATGCGCTTTCGGCGGCGGCTGCGCAATTGCTCGCCTCGGATCCGCGCCCTACCGCGATTTGCGTGGAAACGGATGGATTCGCTGTACCATTGATGGCGGAATTGGAAAAATTCGGGGTCCGCGTTCCGCAGGACATGTCGGTAATCGGTTTTGACGACAACGATGTCGCCGCCGCCGTCAACATGACGACGATTCATCAGAGTCCTGTGGAGATGTCGCGGCTTGCGGCGCGCAAGGTACTTGCGTTGATGCGCGGCGAAACGTTGGAACAGCCCCATTCCAAGCTCAACCCGATGCTTATGCTGCGTAAAACGACGGGTCCTGTGCGGCAGTAAACCATGAATGCCGGTTTTATTGCGGGCTTTCCATGTTTCCCGATGGCATAATCGCCTGGTCTTTTGTATCAAGGATTGTCATTCCGAGTGTTTCATGGGCTAAATTAGTAGTACGGGTATCACCGCTAACGAAAGAGGAATCATGGCTGATTACAAACTGGGTGACGGGCTGCGCACCGTATTTCTGGCAGGCATCGGAGCACTTGCGACCACCGCTGAAAAGGGGCAGGAACTCGTCGACGAACTGGTCAAGAAGGGCGAGCTGACGGTGGAGCAGGGCAGGACGCTCAACACCGAGCTCAAACACAAGGCGCAGGAAGTCAAAGACGACATGAAAGCCGGGAACGCCAAGGATGAGGCGAAGGCCAGCGAGTCGGCTGCCGACAAGTCCGATGAAGACGACAACAAAGCCGAGTAAGTCGTACGCTCGTCGATTTGATTTCAGGTGACAATGGCCGATACAGTGCGCAATGCCGCGTTGAAGGGTGATTATGCCCAAAAAGAGGCGGTAAAGGACGATAAGGCCGAAACCGACTTCGAGAAATCAGCTGTGAAAGCGGATGCCGGCGCAGCCGAACCAAAATCGGCGGCAGCATCCTCAAGTTCGGAATCGAAGGCGAATGCAGATAACGTTGCCAAGGACGATAACGTTTCTGGAATCGGAACAGCTGGTAATGCCGAGACTCCCGACAATGCCGACAATGTCGAGAACACTGACAAGGCCCTCGAGGATACCGACGAGATCAGTCTGTTCGGACGACGTCGTGAATCGTTTGCGCAACGTTACCATCTGACCCGTCGCGGGAAAGCCAAGCGTCTTGGCCAGATTCTGCGCATCATGAGCCAATTCGACATCACCAAGGGACTCACGCCCCGTAAGATGCGGCTGATGCTGGAGGCGCTCGGCCCCACCTTCGTCAAAGTCGGGCAGATGCTTTCGATGCGTTCCGAGATTCTGCCACAGCAATATTGCGATGAACTGGCGAAGCTGCGCGCCGACGCCGACCCGATGCCATATCAGACCGTCGTCGAGACGTTGGAGCAGGAATACAAGCGGCCGGTGGATGAGATTTTCGTGGACATCGACCCCAAGCCGTTGGGTTCCGCTTCGCTGGCCCAAGTCCATCGCGCCACCCTGGTCACCGGCGAGGACGTGGCCGTGAAGGTTCAGCGTCCGAATGTGCGGCAGACGATGGCTCAGGATGTCTCCATCATGCGTTCGATCGCCAAGGCAGCCACGAAATTCATGGGTTCCAGCATGCAGGTCGTCGATTTGGGCGGAGTGGTCGAGGAGCTTTGGGACACCTTCGAGGATGAGACCGACTTTTTGATGGAAGCCCGGCATCTTGCGGAATTCAAGCGTTTCTGTGAACCATACCGCTATATGGACTGCCCGAAGCCGTATATGGATCTGTGCACCCAGCACGTTGTGGTGATGGATTATATCGAGGGCATTTCGCTCAACCATACCGACAAGCTCATCGCGGAAGGCTATGACCTGAAGGAAATCGGCACCAAGCTGGTCGACAACTACGCGGCGCAGATTCTCGACAACGGCTTCTTCCATGCCGACCCGCACCCGGGCAACGTCATCATCGCGGACGGCAAAATCGTACTGATTGATCTGGGGATGGTAGGCCGTCTCGACCGCAAGACCCGAGGGCTCTTGCGGCAGATGATTTTCGCCGTCGGCAAGCAGGATTCGCCGGCGCTTGCCGACGGGCTGCTGCGCTTCGCCGACGTCCAGCCAGATTCCGAGGATTATCCTCATCTTTTGAGGGATCTTGACGTCATCGTCGAGGAATACGGCAAAGTCGATCTGGCCGACCTCAACATCGCGGAATTCGCGATGGCGCTGACCAATCTCGCACAGCGTCACGGCATCGAGGTTCCCTCGACCATCACCACGATGAGCCGTGCGCTGGTCACGCTCGAAGGTCTGCTTGACGAGTTCATCCCCGACGTCAACATGATTGAGATCATCACCAATCACGCCGCCAGAAGCAAACGCTTGGATGAAGTCGCCGAGGACGAAATCAAGGCGTTTGGCATCGAAGGCAACAAGGCTCTGCACGGTTCGCTCGACGCGCTCGCCGAAAGCAAGATTGCCATGCGCATGCTGACTCGTGGACAGCTGCGGATGAATATGGAAATCGTGGGCAGTGAGGAGCCGCTGAAGCAGATCTCCGACATGACCAATCGCCTGACGATGGCCCTGATTGTGGTCGGACTGTTCGTCGGTTCGTCCATTGTGTATTACGCAGGAATGAAACCCATCGTTTTCGGTATCCCCGTGGTTGGCTTCATGGGCTACGTCATCGCTTTCATTCTGAGCGTCTGGATCGTTTTCGACATTTATTTCAAAGGTCGCAAAGCCAAGAAGGCCGCCAAAAACAAGTAGTGTGAGAATATTTTTCTCTGTACGAATCCGGTAAATTAATGGGTCGCATCTGATTGCGGTTGAGATAAAAAAGAAAGCCTTTCCGGAAAATTGTTCGGAAAGGCTTTCTGATATATATGAATTCCACTCAGTCGATGAGGCCGTAGAGACGGTCTCCGGCGTCACCGAGACCGGGGACGATGTAGCCATGCTCGTTCAGGTGGTCGTCAACGCCGCAGACCACAACTTTCAGGTTGATGCTGGGGTCGAGGGTCTCCTCGACGCGCTTCAAGCCTTCGGGGGCGGCGATGATGTTGATGGAAGTGATGTCCTTTGCGCCGCGCTCGATCAGGTAGTGCGTGGCCGCGATGGTGGTGCCGCCGGTGGCGAGCATCGGGTCTAAGAGGAAGACTTGACGGCCGGTAAGGTCTTCAGGCAGACGGTTTGCGTAAGTGATGATGTCGAGGGTGTCCTCGTCGCGGCGCATGCCGAGGAATCCTACCTCGGCGGTCGGCAGAAGCTTGGTCATACCGTCGAGCATGCCAAGGCCGGCACGCAGGATCGGCACCACCATCGGGCGCGGGGAAGCGAGGTGCTTGCCGGTCATCTTACAGATCGGGGTCTCGATGTCCTTGTCGACCACGTCGAGGTTGCGCGTCGCTTCGTAGGCCTCGAGGGTGACGAGCTCGCTGACGAGCTCGCGGAAGATGTTGGAGGGTGTGTTCTTGTCCCGCAGAACGGTGAGCTTATGCTCGACCAGCGGGTGATCCAAAACTTGAAGTTCCATACCTCCAAGGATATGCCCAGCCATGGTTTTTTGAAAATCGAAAACGCGAATAGGCAATCGGTCCGCGATATGACGTCGAAAAAGAAAAGTAAAACGCTGAACCGTGAAAGCGCCTGTCGGCGCGAACGCCGCTCGCAGCGGCAAAAAATGAAGCCCGGGGCTTAAGCACGGTCCAGCGCGTCTCCCAAGTATAACGGGTCATCCTGCGTTTACACGCCGAGCGCGTAAAGTATGGTTTTGGCCGGGCCCCATGGCGCTGGGTTACTCCAGCTTCCGCATAGGACCACTGGACTACTTTGATTTGTCCCGATGCGCTTCGCGCCGGGTTACTCCAGCTTTCCTTGACGCCAGAGGCTGGCTCCGTGACGGAAATCCGCGGAAGTCGTCATGAGATTGCTGCCGGTGTGGAGCAATCGTGCGGCGACGGTACGTGGATCATTGGATGCGGGACCTGCTGAACTCGCTGGGCCTTTGCCTGCACGATAACGGTCGTCCGCATCATGCAAAGCGGAATTGTAACGGTTGGCGGCGGGCTCGTTACGGTCGGTGTCGCCGTAAGCCGTGCCGCGGTTGTCGTTATCGTTGCCGTTTTGTGTATCTGAATGATCCGAGGCCTCGTCGGCAACCTGTTGCGCTGCCTCAGCGGCCTCCGCTGCTTCGACCTCACGCTGCAAATCGCGCATATGCGCTTCGCGACGGGCAGCTTGTTCCGCTTCGACTTTGCGCGCCTGGCCGGTCAGCATTTTCGCTCGAATCGCGAGACCTTTGGCGATGACATCGATGAAGGCGGAAGCGCGTTCGAGCGCGACAGCGAAATCACCTGTAAAAGCGCCGGAGAGTATCGAATCCGCGGTATGCACGATGTCTTCGGCGGTAGGCGGAGTGTCGACGCCGGCGATGGCCGAAGCCGCAGTATCTTCTGGCTCGGCGATACGATACAGGCTAGCCAACGATCGTTGGTTCTTGCGCATCCAAGTGCGCAGCAGATATAGCCGCCAGAGGATACCCGGCAGGGAATCCGGCTCCGACCTGCTCCAAAGCTCCGCGATGATATCGACGCCTTCGCGGTCGACTAACGTGAGCACGCGCTCGACGATTTGCGGGTCCTGCGTATGGTGGACTCGGTCGAGCATGGCCTGCGCCGAGGCGTGGCTCATCTCGTTGATTTCCTCCGGATCCATGCCGCCGGCCATTTTCTCGGTCAAAGCCGGGTCGAGCTGGGCAGGACGGGCCGGGCGCGAAGAGCCCGTTCTTGCGGGTGCAAAGCCGGGGTGGGCGGAATTGACAGAGCCTGAACTGTAATGCACTGGGTTAGTAGACAACTGGAGCCATTCTTTGGATATCGATGATACGCGGGCCTTCCGCGTCTTTCACGATAAATAATGCTACTGCATTACCTGTCGGCATGTAAGGTGACTTAGCGATAAGCTGTTTGGCCAGCGATTTCGAGGCGCACATGGTCCGCAGATGCTCGAAAATCCCGCCGATGACGGGCCGGTGCATGCAGATCGCGGTCGTACGACTATATTGCTTGGGCGTGCTTTCATCTTCGGGAGTCGTTGTTTCGGCTTCGTTTGGAGTCTGGCCGTTGACGGCATCTTCCTTATTGGTCGTATCTGAATTCTTGCTATGCTTATTTCCTTCGGCGTTGTCATCTGGCTTACCGGCAGGATCGGCGTTATCGCTGATCCTGACCACGGCTTTGGTGCCGGCTCGTACGGCGCGATTGGCTGCGGCTGTGGCATCGGTGTCGGTGGACAAATCGTCAATGACGTCAGCAACGCATTGCCACGCTGCGTCGGGGTCCGCCGCGAAGGCGTCCTCGGTAAGTGCAGGCAGTTGCGTGATTTCAAGTCCCGTATGCCAGGCGTAGGGTTCCAGTGTTTCCATGCAACGCAGCCAGGGGGAGGAGGCGAGCTTTTGCGGTGCATAGCAGCCCAACTCCTGGTTCAGGGCGAAACTCGCCGCCGCGCCGCGGGGAATGATGGGGCGGTTCGCATCGGTTCCGTTCCAACGCTTGCGGGCCACGGCTTTGCTGTGACGGACGATAATCAGTTTCTGCGCCTGAAGTGCGCCTTCCTGGATACGGTCGACGAATTGGTCGAGGATATCACGGTCGTGCGGGTGCGAGAGCAGCTTGCGGGCCTGTGGAATAGTGAGCCACCGGACTTCGTCGATTTCGCTGGTTTTTGCGGGCCTGATGGTGCCTACTGCCTGCTCTTGGCTTTTTGCGGCTTCTGCTGAAATCGGGTGTGCCATCCAGTAGACGACATGCTTGGTATAGATGGTGCCGGTTTTGCTACCGGTTTTGCCGTGCTTTGAATTCTTGCCCTCGCTGTTAAGGGGATATTCGACTTCGCCGATGCTTGGGCCCAACGCCACCGGGACACCGGTTTCCTCTTCCATCTCGCGTATCGCCGCGTGACGGAAGGATTCATGTTCTTCGAGTTTGCCTTTCGGCCAGCTCCAATCGTCGTATTTCGGACGATGCACCAGGCAGACTTCCAACTGCGTGATGATGGCGCGGAAGTGGATTTCCGCTTGCGTCAATGGCAGTTTGTGTTTCTGCCGTTTGCGTTTGCTGGTGCTGTGGGACGCGCGATCTTCAGCGAATTTGGTCGCTTTTTCCGCTCGCGCGTCGACACCTGTGGCAATGCCATCGGCAATCCAGCGGTAGGGTATGCCCCCCGCCGATTCAACGACATGTGAAGGTTTAATCTCGGAGGTCATCTACCGCTCGCTTTTCCATGGTTATTTTCGGCCGCGTTGGTGGGTCTTGATCAGCAGTTCCTGGCAATCGACCAGAGGCTTGCCGTCCTTATCGTGCGAATGGCGAATATAGGTGCCGTCCTGCTGCATATGCCACGACGAAGTGGTATCGGCCATCTGCAGATCGACATACTTGATCAGGGAAGTGATTTCCTCGGGGTCGGTGATGCGCACCAAGGCTTCTACGCGACGGTCGAGATTGCGGTGCATCAGATCGGCCGAGCCGATCCAGACTTCCGGGCCGGAGGCCGGGCCTTCGCCAATCTGTGGACCCGCGGAATTCGCGAAGGCGTAGATGCGGCTGTGCTCGAGGAAACGACCGAGGATTGAATGGACACGAATGTTCTCGCTCAAGCCGGGAACCCCGGGCTTCAGGCCGCATATACCGCGTACGATGAGATCGATTTTCACTCCGGCCTGGCTGGCACGGTAGAGGGCATCGATAGTCTTTTCATCGACGATGGAGTTGACCTTGATCTTGATCCAGGATTCGTGGCCCGCACGCGCTGCGTCCTCTTCGCGGCGAATGCGCTGGATGAGGCCGCTGCGGCATGTGCGTGGAGCGACCAGCAAACGATGGAAGCTGGAACGCGGCGCATAGCCGGAAAGCTGGTTGAACAGGCGCGTCAGGTCCTGCCCCACCACCGGGTCGCAGGTCAGCAGGCCGAGATCGGTGTACTGGCGGGCGGTCTTCGGGTTGTAATTGCCCGTGCCGACGTGGCAGTAGCGGCGTAGGCCTTCCGCCTCCTGACGCACGACCAGAGAAAGCTTGCAGTGTGTCTTCAGACCCACGATGCCATAGACGACATGGACACCTGCACGTTCGAGCTTGCGGGCCCATGCGATATTGGCATCCTCATCGAAACGTGCCTTGATTTCGACCAGCGCCAGGACCTGTTTGCCTGCGTGCGCCGCGTCGACCAGTGCGTCGATGATCGGCGAATTGCTGGAGGTGCGGTAGAGCGTCTGCTTGATGGCCAACACTCTCGGGTCGGCCGCGGCCTGGGCCAAGAAGGCCTGCACCGAAGTCGAGAACGAATCGTAGGGGTGGTGCAGCAGGATGTCGCGCTCGCGGATGGCGGCGAAGATGTCCTGCGCACGGCTTGATTCGACCGTGGCGATTTGCCGGTTGGTGGTCGGGATGAACGGTTTGTTCTTGAGATCCGGCCGGTCGATGTCCTGCAGCTCGAACATGAGTTTCATATCGAGCGGTGCGGGCAGACGGAAGATTTCATCCTCACTGACGCGCAGGCGGCGTGCCAGAAGCTGGGAGAGGAACGGGCTGGTGGCATCGCTGATCTCAAGGCGGATCGGCGGTCCGAAACGACGGCGCAGCAGTTCCTTTTCCATCGCGTTCAACAGGTTTTCGGCATCATCTTCTTCGACGTCGATGTCCTCGTTGCGGGTGACACGGAACGAACGTGCCTCCTTGATGATCATGCCGGGGAACAGCGATTCCAGGTGGGCGATGATGAGGTTCTCCATGGTGATGAAGCCATAGCGTTCCTCGCGGCTTTCCTCGTCGGTCAGGTCGTCGACGGGAACCAAGCGGTTGAGATTATCGGGAACCTTGACACGGGCGAAATGCGTCTTGCCGCTGTTCGGGTTCTCCACCAAAACGGCAAGGTTCAGGGAGCCGCCGGAAATATAGGGGAACGGGTGGGCGGGATCGAAGGCGAGCGGTGTCAAGACCGGGAAGACCTGCTGGCGGTAATACCGTGAAAGCCGTTCCTGCTCGGCGCTGGTGAGCCGGTCCCAGCTCAGAAGCACGATATGTTCCTTCGCCAATTCGGGAAGAATGTGTTTGATGGCCTCGTTGGCATGCTCGGCTTGCAGTTCGTGTGCGGTCTCGCTGATCGAACGCAGTTGCTGGCGCGGGCTCAGGCCCGAGGCCGACGTCACGGCGATGCCGGTGTCGATACGGCGTTTGAGGCCGGCGACGCGCACCATGAAGTACTCGTCGAGATTCGAGGCGAAGATGCCTGCGAAATTGGCGCGTTCCAGCAATGGGACCTCGGGGTCCTCCGCCATCTCGAGCACGCGTTTGTTGAATTTGAGCCAGCTGAGTTCACGGTCAAAATAACGGTCTGCGGGCAGCTGCTGCTCTTCCGGCAGCGCCTTGCGCTTGTCGTTCTTCTCGGTTTCGGCGATGTGCTCGGCAATCTGGCTGCGGAGCAGCGCCTTCGAGGGTGCGTCAAAAATCTGTGCCATATCCCTACTCTAAGCATTGCCATAGAGCTATGGAAGCAAAGAAACGCTGAATTCATCGTATTGTGGATAACTAATTTTTAACACATCGTGATTCTTGCTAAATCTGCATAAATCGAACACCTTATTTCGGCATTTGCCTTCTGTATTTCCAATGGTTACGCTGCGGGAATAATGAAACGACAGAAGCGCACAACCTATTCGTTGAACAGAACAAATCGCGACATTTTATGTGCATTACAGGATGGAAAGAAACGATATTGACCAATAGTGCACAAACTCCGGTTTTGGTTTGTAGTCGACGGGCTGGTGGTACATAATATGGAGTACAAGCACAAATGAACAGGGCAGATCCACAAAAAGACAAGGTCTCGATGACTATTACGTTGAACGGGCCGATGATAAAGCTTACCGTTACGACGATGGAGTTGTGAAGATATCCGCCTTTAGTTTGAGCTTGTTGGGAGACCCGTTTCGGCGGGTCTCCTTTTACGTTTGCACCATTGCGTATCCGGCGCCTCTAGGTGGCGTTTCAGCGTCGTTATATGCGGGAGTCGTGTTTTGCGCCCCAGGATATTTGGATGACTTGTAGATATTCCGACCTGAGTTGCGAACACAAGCACACTCGTAGTCTGCGCCATCTAAACTGAAAACCATGACTGACGATTCCATTGGGCAGAAAGTACCGGCCGACGATTCTCAGGAGCCTGCGCCGCGCAATCAGGCCAAAATCGAGATTCCCGTGCCTCCCCGGGCTCAGGTCGAGACGCCCCTACCTTCCCAGAATGCTAGCCAGACGCCTGCAACGCCTCAGCCGGAACCGTCTGCGCGGGAACAATCGGACGGCGACCCGCGTGTCAGTGCCGTCAATGAACCGTTTAATGGCGCTTTGAACAAAGCTCAGTCTGTCAATGCGTTTGTCGCGTCGCAAGAAGCAAGTTCGAGCCCGAAGGAACCCGAACCCGTAAATTTTGTGGCTTTTGGCGAACAGAACACTGCATTCGAGGGCGATGGCGACGTCTCGGCAAGTAGCGCCCTCATCGCTGATGCCCATTCCGGGAAGCCTGATATCGACTTCGCCGGCACAATCTCGAACAAGGACGCCGCCAAGGACGAAGAAGAGATTGAAAAAGGGCTTGCCCAGGTCGATCCGCTGACCGTTCACCCGCGCGTCTCCAGCTGCATCCTTGCGGTAGTGCTCGCCCTGATTTGCTTTGCATCAGCGGCGGGGATTTACTGGTTCGGCGTGCATACGCTGGAAGGTCAGAGTTTTGACGAAATCGTCTGGCAAAGTTTCAATACGAGCGCGCCCGGTTGGATTATCGCGGTCTCGCATGTGCTGAACCGTGGGGTTGTGATAGTGGTGGTCAGCCTTGCGATTGCCGTGGTTGCCTTCATCATCGCGGCGGTCCGTAAACGTTGGTGGCTGGTTGGGCAGATGGCCGTGTTCGGGGTCGTTACGTACGGTGCCGCATGGCTGAAAAGGCTTTTGCCGAGACCCATGATTATGCGCGTCATGTCCACACACGAAAACAGCGCTCCGTCAGGACATACCTTGCTTGCGGTGGGGTCGGTGCTTGTGCTGCTCGTTGCGGTTCCGCGTGTCTGGCGTGCGTTGGTCGCCTTGCTTGGATCAGCGTATAGCATTCTTGTCGCCGCATCGGTGATTGTAGGCCGTTGGCATCGGCCGTCAGACGTGCTGATGTCGCTGCTGATCGGCGGCGGACTGATGTTGCTTGCGCTCGCGTTCACACGCAAATCCGGAATGGATAGCCCCGGTAGCCGTATGTCGTCGGCCAGCATACAGATTGTCGGCAGCATTATGATTACCTTCGGCGTCGTTTCCTGCGCCTATGCCGGCTACATGCTTTGGCAGATTTACCCTGGACTCGACATGATGGCCGCGTGGGCCAAGAACGGTGCGTGTGCGTTGACCATGGCCGCCATCCTCGGCGTGGGCTGCCTGATGTTCGGTCTTGCGCTTGCTGTGCGTCAGCTGACGGCGTCCCCATTGACCAGGCTTGGTCTGGTCGGTGCCCCACCTGCGCCTCCGCAGGAGTAAGCAGTGTAGTTGTGCCATCCACGCCAATGCATGGATGGTGCCTTCTGTATTTCGAGAGAATGGAAATCGGCAGGCTTGCACCCTTCGTCCCGGTCCATCCCTATTTGTGTCTTTTTACTTGCTTGCGTAAGCCTAGTAGATAAAAGGACACGAATATAGCGTCTAAATGTTGCTTTTTACTTAGGTAGGTCAAGCAGGCGAGTAAAAAGCAACATTTATCTGTCGTCATGTTGGGAAGGTGGGGATTCTGTCGGTTTGGTTATGACTTTCCGGTACCCTCGTCTCCGAACTTTCTGCACATCGGCGTAAGAGCGAACGCACCAATCGCAAGACAGATGCCGGTGCCGGCCATGATCGGTGCAACCGTCATGCGGTCGAAAAGCAGGCCGTAAACCATTTGTCCCAGCGGCGTCGCGCAAAGGCTGATGGTCGAAATGAACGCGCCGATCTTGCCCATCAGCTCGTTGGGAATCAGCATCATAAGAGTCGGGGCGCTGATGATGTTGGCGAAATCGATGGAAAGCGTGATCAGGCAGAACGCGGCAATGAACGTGACCAGTTTTATCCACCTGCTCACCGGCAGTGCGAAGACCACGGCAATCGGCGCGAAGCAAAGGGCGGCGGCGTAGACGGTTGCCGGCATGTGTCGCATGAACAGTTTCGCGGCCAGTGCCGTGGTTAGCAAGGTATCGAGCAGGGAAACGACGCTCATGATGCCGTCGGAATAGCCGTAGACGTCGGCCCCGAAATTGAGCGCGGTGCGGATGATATACGGCGAGCCGACGGACGAGACACCGTTGAGGAAGAAGTTGAGGGCGGCGGTGACGGCAAGGAGTTCCAGCAGCGTCGGGTTGGCTTTGAGAAACACGGCGGCGTCGCGGATGTCGGCGAGGAAAACCTTGAGCATGCTCTGCTTATCGGATGAGGGTTTGGTTTTACCTGCTTTCGTTATTTCATGATGATGGTGTACGTTGCCGAGCTTGATGAAGCACTCCAAACTTGCGGTGACGAAGAAGCAGAGCGTGGTGGCGCCCATCATGGTGCGGATTCCGATCAGCGCGTAAAGTGCACCGCCGGCGAAGGTCGGGATGATCTGCATGATGGAGTTGACCTGGCTGGAAATCGCTTGGGCACGACGCAGCAACACGGCGTCCTTATGACCGAGCATTTGGGGGATGGCGGCGCTGACGGTGGGGGATTCAAGCGCGTCAAGTGCGGAGAGCGCGATGAGCAGCACCGCGATTGAGACGATGGTATGGGTCTCCATAAAGCCGAACGCAAGGGTTGCGGCCAGTACGACGCATCCGCTGATGGCATCGAGCGCGACCATCATGGTGCGGCGGTTGACTCGGTCGGCGATGACTCCTCCGAACGGCATGAGCAGAATGGTCGGGATGATTGAGATGGAGAGCAGCGAGGCGAAAACGGTGGCCGAACCGGTTTTATCGAGCACCCACATCGACGTGGCGAAGCGCAGCATCGTATTGCCGAACAGCGAGAGCCCCTGCCCGGCGATGAGCAGGATGAAGTTGCCGGATCGCAGCGGCGAAGCAGATCCTGTGGCTGGCTCGTGGATTTCCGTGTTCATAGTTTTCCTTTCAAGATTTCTTAAATTACATACCGACCGACGGTATGTAAATAAAATAAAGAATTATGAGGTATATCTTCTGTTGTGATTGTTGCGAAACTCCTTGGCTATTTCAACTCTTCAATGAATGGTTAAGGGAATGCCCGAGTTTTTAGTTTTGGCTTTTTGAAATCGATTTCGTCGTCAGAAACGTTATCTCCAAGTGTTCTTATTTCGTCTTTTTGGTTTTGTTTCCTTCATCGGTGATGGCGTCATCCGCGCAATCATGGCTTTGAAGCTGCGAGTAGAAATCGGCGAGTTGGTCGATCATGTCGTTCGTGAACACCGGGACGCCGATGGAAACGCATATGGTGGCCAAGCATTGTGCACGGTGTCGCAAAATGCTACGGGTACCGGGGTAGAAATTCGGCATGAACCACATGTTCATCAGCAGTGTGATCAGTTCGGCGGCCTCCTGCGGATAGTCCGTGATGATGGAACCGTCCTCGATGCCACAATCGATGAGCTTGCGTAGGTCGCCAGGTAGGGCGTGCGTCCACATGCCGATGCTTTCGGCGAGATTCTGCGGGTCGTCCATGGTGGGGAGCAGGCCTTTCAAACGCTCGACGTGTTCCGTATCGGTGATTGTGCCGAGGAACAGTTCGCGGATCTTCTGCAGCCCGTTGAGGTCTTTGCGTTCCAGAAAGGCATCATATTGGGCGGAGGATTTTTTGTTGTCCTCGTCGCTGATGGCGTCGAGAATGTCCAGTTTGGACTTGAAATGGTGGTAGATCGCGCCTTTGGAGAGGTCGCCGAGTTCGTCGAGGATGTCCTGAATCGAAGTGTTTTCATAGCCTTTGGCGGCGAACAGCTTCTGCGCCGCGTCAAGAATGCGGCGTCTGGTCACCTCGGGATGTGCGTTGCGTGCCATGCGGTGTCTCCTTTAAGAATGTCGGCAGATTCGTGGAATCCGATACGGCAGTAGGCTCATAAGTGGATCTATTACGTCTCGTCCACGACCAATCAGCTCTTGCTGCCATCATTATACATACCAACGGTCGGTATGAAGTAGGTGTGTCGCTCTTATTAAATAGTTTATATTTCAAGTTGATTCCTTATTTTTGACTAATCGTCAAATCTGTCACCGTCAATCTAAAGCGTATATGAAGTGAAACTCTATCTCGTAGGTAACGGGTCGTATCCCGAGTTCGCCGCCCCGAGGCACAATAGGGGAATGACTTCCAAAGGAAAACCGTCGCCGCGTTCGGCCGTCGAGCCCTTGAGCGATGAGCAGGTGGAACTTCTGGGCAAACGCCATCACTTGGTCGACCCGACGCAATACCTCCCAACCGGTCCGCGCGAAATAAACACCGCTGAAATCGAGGCGCAGAATCCCAAAGGTACTAAGCGTCTGCTTGATGCCGTTTCCGCGGTTCTGCGTGCACACAGCAAGAATTACGCATGGGGGCTTGAGCACGTCCCCGAAACCGGCCCGTTTATTACGGCCGCAACCCATGTAACGATGTATGACGTTTTCATTCCGATGGATGCGCTTTTCCACATGGGCCGCCGCCCGCGTTACATGGCCAAAGCTGAAATGGCGCATTGGCCGATTATCGGGCGTTGGTTCCGGCTGGTGGGTATGCAGCCAGTGCCGCGCCGCAGCGGCAAGGCCATCGAAATCGAGAAGGAATCCATCGATATCCTCACTTCCGGACGTCCTCTGACGGTCTGGCCGGAAGGCACGCTTTCGCGCGACCCGCTCAAATGGCCGATGAGCCTCAAAGAAGGGGTCGGCATCATCGCGCTCGAATCCTCGCGCCGACTTGGCTACCAGATACCGCTTTATTGCTCGGTGACGTGGGGTGCGGCGAGCATCAACCACTGGTGTCCGTGGCCGCGCAAGAACGTGGTGATGTGCTATGACGACGCACTGGATTACGGTGATCTGCTTAAAGGTGCCGATTCATGGGGTGTCGAGCCGCCGATGGAGCTGGTGACGGAGCTCACCACGCGCATTCGTGAGCGTATGGAGACGATCATGGCGGAGATTCGTGGCGAAGAGCCTCCGGCCGAGGGATATTGGGATTTCCGGACGATGAGCCGCAAGCCACGTCGCTAATTGACGGAATAGCGGATGTTGCGGCACAATGGTTGAGTTCTTGACGTCAGGGCATGTGTTTGGCGAATACATAACAGAATGCGATATTTGGCACTATTATGGAAGAAGCTAGCGATGCAAAGGAGCAAAATATGAAGGTGACGGTACTCGGGGCAGGTGCCTGGGGAACGGCGTTCGGCCAAGTGCTTGCGGACGCGGGCAATGACGTGACCATGTGGGCGCGCGAGCCGGAAATCGTCGAAGGCATCCGCGACCAGCACCATAATGCGGTGCGACTTCCCAGTGTCAAGTGCCTTCCAAGCAATATGACCGCCACCGGTGACCGGGCACAAGCCGTAAGTCAGGCGCAGATCGTTGTGGTCGCCATTGCCGCTCAGCACGCGCGTGAGGCGCTGGAACTTTTTGCACCGCTTATCAAAGCCGATGCCATCGTGGTGTCCTTGATGAAGGGCATCGAACGTGCCACCGGCAAGCGGATGGATGAAGTGGTACGGGAGGCTTTGGGAGGTCTGCCTGCCGAGCGTTTCGTCGCGATTTCCGGACCGAACCTCAGCAAGGAAGTTGCCGACCGCCAGCCGAGCGCGACGGTGGTGGCCTGCGAGGATATCGACAATGCCAAAATCGTGGCACAGGCCTGTAAAACGCAATATTTCAAAGCGTTCGTAACCACTGACGTCATCGGCGTGGAGATGTGCGGATCGCTCAAAAACGTGGTGGCGCTCGCGGTGGGTATGGCCCGCGGCGCCGGTTATGGTGAAAATACAGCCGCGATGATCGAAACCCGTGGTTTGGCGGAGCTTGCAGCGCTCGGCGAGGCCGCGCACGCCGAATCCAAGACTTTCCAAGGTCTTGCGGGAGTCGGTGATTTGATTGCCACTTGCGGTTCGCCGCTGAGCCGCAACTACACGTTCGGCGCGAATCTTGGTCGCGGCATGAGCGTTGAGGAAGCGACGAAGGTCAGCAACGGTGTGGCCGAAGGCGTGCCCACCACCGAAGCTGTCGTGCGCATGGGCGCGGGGCTCGGGGTAAAGACCCCGCTTGCCAGTGCGATGAACGACGTGTTGGAGCGCGGCCTGACCTGCGAACAGATGCTTCATGAGCTTCTCAAAGGAAATATTACGGAGGAATAATCCAACCATTACGCCACATTACGTAATGCATAAGGATATGGTGAGAAACTCGTCTTGGAATTTGAAGGGTTGGCTCAACGTGCTTGGGTCGGCGTGGTCTGCATCGGCTTTGTGAATGAGGGAATCATTCCCTTTGTCTCCTGTCCATTGCCGTGTACGCTTGGGTTCAGATTCGAGTTTCGTCGGAGTAAAGCGAGGGGATATGCGTAAGCAGCGCGTAGTGGTTTTGTACGGTGGCCGGGCGGATGAGCATTCGATTTCCTGCCTTTCGGCGGCAGGGGTCATGAAGGCCATGGATACCGAGCGTTTCGACCCGATTCCCATTGGCATCACCAAGGCCGGAGAATGGGTGATGGGCGGCACCGATCCGCGTGATTTCGATACTGCGGATGGCGCGATGCCGACAGTGGAGACGTCCGACGCCAATGATGCGGTCAAACCGGTCGTGCTCGACATGTCCCGTGGCAACAACGGCTTCTACGTGCGTGAAACGAACGGTAAGTTGACCTCGCTCGGCTATGTGGACGTGGTATTCCCGACGCTGCACGGTCCGTATGGCGAGGATGGCACGGTCCAGGGTCTTCTCGAAATGATGGGCGTGCCATACGTCGGTTGCGGCGTTTTCGCTTCTGCCGCGTGCATGGACAAGGCATTCACCAAGATCATTCTTCAACAGGCCGGCATTCCCGTGGCCCCCGGAGTGACGTTCGATACCCGTGATTTTGATGCGTCCGACGAATTCAAAGGCGACGCTGCCGAAGCGATGAAAACTATCAAGTCGGCGCATCTGCGCTATCCGCTGTTTGTCAAGCCATCCCGCGCCGGGTCGAGTTTCGGCGTGACCAAGTTGGAACAGCAAGGGGACGCCGAGGAACTGGCCGCGGCGCTTTTCGAGGCGTCGCATCACGACTGGAAAGTGTTGGTGGAGCAGGGCATCGACGGGCACGAGATCGAGTGCGCCGTGTTCGACCCGGTTGCGGACGAAGAGCCGAAGTCGGCGCTGCCCGGCGAAATCGTGCTCGACCGTCGTGCCGCCGACGGAGACCAGTTCTACGATTTCGACAGCAAATACACCGATTCCGACGCATCGCATGTAGAGGTTCCGGCAAATCTGCCTCAGGAAACGCTGAAACTCGCGCAGGAGGTCGTAGTCCGTGCTTTCAAAGCCGTTGATTGCGCCGGGCTTTCGCGCGTGGACACGTTCGTGACCTCGCGCGGCGAAGTGATGGTCAATGAAATCAACACCATGCCGGGCTTCACCCCGATTTCGATGTATCCGAAGGCTTGGGAGGCCACCGGGGTGAGCTATACGGAGCTGGTCACCAAGCTTATCGAGGGTGTGTTAAGGTAAGCTAGATATTATACTTTAGCAAAATTAAATCGAGATGGATAAACATCATTTATTGTTTCATACTGTATTCAGATTTATACAATGAATTGATATATTCGATTTATCGATGATCCGAGAGGATATGTGCCGCAACATGAACGACGATAACCGTCCTGAAGAACAGGCTTCACATTCGCTTTCGCAAGAAGAATCTGACTCGCCGCAGCAATCGCAGCAGCCACAATCGCCCTATCATGCGTTGCACGCCAAGGCGCAACCGGATCAGCAATCTCTGGAAACCCAAGAAACTCGGCGACTCGACCAAGTGGATTATTCCTCTGAGTCCCAAGATCAGGCTCAATCGTCAAGCCAGCCAAGCCAACCAAGCCAGGCGGAATCCAGGTCTCAATACGAACCGGAATCGGCTTATCGGGCGTTGAAATCGCTAGTCCAGCCGCAACAGCAATCTTCTACGCAGCAGCCCCAGTCCCAGACCTATCCTCAGCCATATGGGGCGCAATCCGGGGCTCAGCCCGTGCAGCAGTATCAAGCCCAGATTCTGGCATCCCAGCCGTATCAAGGCCAGCCGTACAGTCCTCAGGGTCAGCAGTACCAGCAGCCGCAAATGCAAACGTATCAGCCCTATCAGTCTCAGGCTGGTTACCAGCAGTCCCAGTATCGCCCATATCAAGCCCAGTATCAGTATCAGTATCAGCAGCCTCAATACCAGCAGACCGGCCAGTATCCGTCGCAGCCATACCAGCAGCCGCAATATCAGGCATACCAATATTCGTCCTATCCGCCGCAGCTATCTGGAGCTCAACCGCAACCCCAGTCCCAATCCCAGCCCGGAACGGGTTATCAGTACCCCTCCCAGCCTCGCTACAGAGCGCAGCCGTTTTCGCAATTCGCGCGTCCCGCTGTAAACGGCTATTTCTACCAGCCGAATCCCGCGTGGCAGGCCGCGATGTCCCGTTGGCTTCAAGGAGCCTGCAAACGTTTCTCGAATATCGGCTTCACTCTGGTCATGGTGGTTCTGGTCTGGAATGTGTTTGCCATGCTGATTTCCGGATTCACATCAGTATTCGTCGATCCTCGGAAACTGCCGATGTGGGTGCAATTGCTGATGGGCAATGGCCCGCTTTACGCGATTGCGATTCCGCTGTCATTGCTTATCTTCCGCACCATGCCTAAAGTCAAGCGTAAAACGAGCGATATGGGGCCTGGCATGTTCTTCGCGCTGATGGCCATATCGTTCCCGCTGACGGATATCGGCAATTTCATCGGCAACATCCTCTCGGGTCTGCTTTCACACAATCAGGCGCGCAGCAGCATCAACGAGCTGATTGAAAGCCTTGACCCGATAAGTCTTTTGCTCTTCACGGTCATCATCGGTCCTATTTTCGAAGAATGGCTTTTCCGACGTCTACTGATCGACCATACACAGCAATACGGTGAAAAAACGGCGATACTGGTTTCCGCCTTCGCTTTCGGCCTTTTCCACGGCAACCTCTTCCAGTTCTTCTATACTTTCGCTTTCGGCCTCCTGCTCGCCTATGCCTACGTGCGCACCGGCAAGCTGCGCTATACCATCGCCATGCACATGACGTACAATTTCTTTAACGGGTTTTTGTCCGAGATGACTTTCCTGCCGATGAGCAAAACAATCAGGTCGAGGGTCTCAGTGGATATGTTCGGCGGCATGCAGCAGGCGTTCGCCACGGGGCGCGGCAGAGAAGTCATGCCGTTCCTGGCGTACTTTGTCTTCGATTGCACGATGTTCATCGCGGGCATTGTAATCGCCATCATCATGCGCAAGAAGCTGGTGTTCTATCGGGCGCCGGAGGAATTGCCGGCAGGTACGCGGGCCAGGACGGTATTGCGCAACTCCGGAGTCATCACTTTCATCGGCCTGTGCGCCATTCTGATGATTGCTGCACTGTTCAACGTATAAGTTTAGTGGAGAACGTCGTCAAGCAGCCGTGTCCGCAACCGTGATCAATGCCGGCTCAGGCATGGATGTGCGCAGTCGGCTATGGAAAAGTGGTTGGAAGTGTGGTTTTCTCTGTGCGGGCTTAGGATTTGCGGTGGCAATCACGGTTTTGTACTTTGTCCGCTGTAATTACCTGTGCGGCTTGTGGTTTTAGATGATGAATTCTTCCTTGGCCAGCGCACGAACGGCGCAATCGCGAACCCGATCCTGATTGATGCCTGGGTTGGCAAAAAGCAAAGCTTCGCCCTGAACGCCGTCAGGAGAAAACCCGGTGAAGTTGATTTGCGGCGGATTGCGTCGGTCGGTGATGCCGGTAGTTGCCGTTTTGAGAACGCCTACGATGCGTTTGGCCGCCATTTTGATATCCGTGCCTGGTTTCACGGCAAAGGCCACGCTGACGCACGCCTCGCCCTCACGAGTGAGACGTTCAAGTGAAGAGGTGTTGAGCACCGAGTTGGGAATGATGAGCTGATTGCCGTTGCGCTCGCGCACCACCGTTTGCCGCCAAGTGATGTCCTCGACGGTTCCGGTGATGTTTTGGATGCGCACATGGTCGCCGGGGTGAATGACATGGCCAATCATCAGTCCGAAACCGGAGATGATGTTGGCGATGGTATCTTTCAGACCCAACGAGATTGCGACGCCGCCGACGCCAAGCGCCGTGACGATGGTAGTCGGATTGATACCGAAAACCGGCTGAAGTACCATGGCCACGGCAATGGTCCAGATCGCCACCAGGGAAAGGTTGATGAAAATCGACGCATTGGGAATGCCGGAATGATTAAGTAGTTTCTTGAGCCATCGCGAAACGGCTTTTGTAGCCACAAGGGCGATGACAAGCACGATAATCAGAAAAGCGATACGACTATCGTGCATCTTGAGCCAGTCCAGCAATGTTTCCATAAAGCTTTAGCTTACCCCCAGTAGGCTTCGAGCTGTTGGGCCGACTGAAATCCGAAAATCAAGCGGTGTGGCTGATGCCACCCATAAGTGCGGCGTTCCCCCTGAAACCGTCGACATGTTGATGCTGCATAACGTGAAGATCATCAAGCAAGGCATCAACCTCATGCTTGAAATCCTTGTCTTGGCTTTCAGCTTCGGCGATGTTCTTGAGCAGTGAGCTGTCGCCCTTCTCCAATGCGGTGCGGAACATCTGCACCCAGAAGCCCGGCATGCTGTTTCCGGAAACCGCCATGTAAAGAGTACGCGCGACCACCGCCGCGTCGAGGTTGCTCCACTGCTCGACCGTCGTCTCCTTGGCGAGCTTGGGCCACATCCCGGAAAGCGCCATCAGGCCGCCAACCGAGAATTCCAAAAGACAATTCTGAGTGGTGGTCATGTCGCGGTCGAGGTGCTGCCATTCGATGAAGCCGTCGCGAATCGCGTCGTGCACGGTGAAGAGCAGGAACGGAGAGCCGTGCGAGCTTACAGTCAGCGAGATGCGGTCGAGATAGATGCGGTTGGCCGGTACGCCGATGAGCTGCATGACGATGCCGTTCCAAGCCTTGGACGGGTCGATGGTGAATTCGGGCAGGGCCCTGCTGATACCTTCGACGGCGTGCTGAATCGCTGTTTCAGCGAGGTTGTTGAGTTTGCAGTAGTGGTAGTAGAAAGAGTTACGGTTGACGCCCGCCAGATTGACTATGTCAGTGACGGTAATTTTGGGATAATCCCGCTCCTCAAGCAACTTCCAGAACGCATTCTCCATGCGCGTCGTAGCCGGCAATTGATTTGAGTCTTGTCGGGGTCTAGACATTCTGATGCCTCCTGATGATTGAGAAAATTCTATGTGAAGAATTTCAGTATTGATTCTAAAGGATAATGGTTGACGATTTTGGTTAAATTACGATTATCGCGTAGAGAAAACTTTTCGACGCTTCATTATACATATTATTGTGTATATTAAATTAGATAATTTCGTATTTTAATCTATTTTTTTATACATCATGTTGTGATTTTACAAATTTAAATGTGATGTAAATCACATTAATTAAAAAATCGCTTTTAAATATACAACGAACATTCAAAGCGCGATAGATTGACAATATGGATATTCATACTTATCAGTTAATGGTCGGTGGGTTCGGCGCTATTCATCACGAACAGAGTAAAGGTGTCGAGTCCCATGTATTGTTGTTGCCTAATTCAATAGACATTAAAACGTTTGACGCAAAAGTCACTTTACGTCAAGAAAAAAGTGTCAAAGGTAATAAAAAATTAGTCGACGATGATAGCTCATCGCAATTGCCGTCAATCAGACCCGCAGGCGTTGCCTCTGATGTGCCTTCTCCGTCGTGGCTTTTGCGTGAGGGGGATACCGTTTTCGCGGTTCTCGAGGATACCGACGAAGTGGCTTCGCTGCGAATCGTATATAAGGATGACCATTCGAATGATAATCCGGCAAAAAACGGGAAAGTGAAGCTTGAAGAACTGTCGCGTGTGAAATTGCCTGCCAAGTCCGGCCCCACCCATGCGGCGATTGCTGTTGATCCCCTACTTGGCCGGCACTTGATTACCGCCGACTATCAGGACGGTACCGTCTGCGTTTTGCCGATTGATGCGGATGATGTACTGGGGCCGGTGGCGCAGGTGATGCATGGCGATCCTGATCATCACGGGCCGTTACCGGCGCAAGAGGGGCCGCACGCTCATTGGATTCTTCCTTTGGCCGACGGCCGTGTGCTGACTACCGATTTGGGTGCCGACCGCATCTATGTCCATCATTGGGAGGGTTCGCGCCTGGTCCGTACCGGCTTTATCTCACTGGCACCCGCCACAGGCCCTCGTGACCTGCACGTTTTGCCGGGGCCGTCCGGTGACTGGCGTATCGCAGTTGTGGACGAATGGGGTTGTACGGTGACCATTCTTGAACCTGTCGATCGTAATGGCGTAGGTTCGGCTGTTGGCCAGGATAACAAGGATGGGGAGCAATCCGAGGAGTTCTGGGTGGCCCAGACGGTGGGTCTTGGCGGCGATGGGGGAGAGCACCCCGATCAGGCAGCTTCCTTGGCTTTTGTACCGGATGCCCTTCACGTCACCGATTCCTCCGAGGGGCAGGACACCGAAGTGCCGCCTTTCTCCAGTGGTTTCGTCTATGTCGGACTGCGTGGTTCCGAGCGTATCGTGACGTTGTATTGGGATGGCAGAAAACTGAGCCGCCTGGCTGCCGAAAGCGAAGCCGGCTGGAAAGGGCGCGGGATATCCTGCGGTGGCAAGCGTCCCCGGCATATCAAGGCCGTCGGCAACATGTTGATCGTTGCCAATGAGGTCAGCGACAATCTGAGTCTTTTCCGTGTGGCGGACGACGGTGAACCGGTGCATCTCGGGGATTATCCGGCCGGATCGCCGACGGTGGTACTGCCCTTGGCCGGCGTCTAAAGCGTTCTCTGTGTCGCTGCGACAGCTTTGGAAAGAGAGTCGGACAGAGGAGGGCACAAGCATGTTGTTAGTGCCCTTTTGCCTGTTTACGTGAATATATTTTTGTTTAGATTATCGATTTAAAATATAAAATAATAAAATATGTCAAATCGAACTTTTAAAGTTCTTTTTTCTGTTGACGTGAGCACAACTTTGTCGTTGACGTAATATGAAACGTTAAAAAAAGATGTGAACGGTTGATATTGGGGTAGAACGGCTAAAAAAGAGAGGTGAATTCAGAAACCTTGCTGTTTTGAGCGGAAAATCCTGTGAAATATGCTTGACGCTTCTGACATCCCCGCTTTTTGTTGCTATTCCGGTAGAAATTCAGACCGGAATATCGTAAGACAGGCGTTTGGGGGCTGATTGCATATTCGACCAGAAAATACAGTCAATTATTGCATATTATAAGTGCAAAATCGCTTTAACTGTATAAAAAAATGTATTTGTATTCTATGCTTGAAGCTTAATTCCAAGTTGGTTCGGACGATTTATCTGATGGATTGATTTTCGGCCGCCTAGATGGTGCCGATTGACTCTGCACCATAACTGGCTGGCATGTCCTGTGTAGGAGGCGGTGATTTGCGTCATTGCCGGTGCCGTTTTGCGCTTGGTTTTGCAATATGTGATTGAACTTCATCCGAAGGACTGATACTTTGGCGCCGCTCATCCCAACTCATGGCTGTCAAGAGTATGAAAATAAGTGTGGGTATATATAAAGGTGTCTTTTGTCGACCATGTGTTCAGGTGAGCCAAAAGGGCCGCCCGATCACTCGTGTTTGGGCTGCGGACGGGGTTGGCGGCCAGCTGCCATGTTGCCCTTGGTCGGCCCCGGTTGTATACTTGATAAGT
The DNA here is from genome assembly GCF_029433295.1 of Bifidobacterium sp. ESL0784. Taxonomy (GTDB): domain Bacteria; phylum Actinomycetota; class Actinomycetes; order Actinomycetales; family Bifidobacteriaceae; genus Bifidobacterium. The sequence goes on along the minus strand of NZ_JAQTHV010000002.1, from coordinate 265,429 downwards.
TGTGTGTCGCTGTTGTGCGCCAAAACGCAGGATGACGGCATCAAGACTTGCAAGTCAAAACAGTATAGGGAGTCCATTATGGCAGCTCGTTGCGCAGTGTGCGGCAAGGGACCGCAGACCGGTTACAGCGTTTCGCATTCACATATCCGCAATAAGCGCACCTTCAGCCCGAACCTCCAGCCGGTTCGCACCACTATTGACGGACAGAACGTCCGCATTCGTGTGTGCGCCAAATGCCTCAAGGCAGGCAAGGTTCAGCGCGTGGTTGCGTGAATCGCGAGTAGCAATTTCAAACCTCCGTACGTCGTTCGGCGTCGGAGGTTTTTTATATCTGTTTCACAACCAAAACGGGATATGAAAGGTTCTTAATTTTCGTAGGCATTTCGATGGTTGATTTATTTTCGAACGTAAGTTATATTTATTTTGAGCGTAATTAATGATGATATATCACGTTCCTAAACACCGTTCGAAAGAGGCAATGTTGGAATCCGCGATTGTGTTCAATGTACAGAAATTCAGTCTTAACGACGGTCCCGGCATACGTACCGTCGTCTTTCTGAAGGGATGCCCGCTACGGTGCGGATGGTGTTCCAATCCGGAAAGTCAGAGGAAAACGTCGGAAATCGAGTGGGACGAACGTTCTTGCGACGGGTGCGCGGCCTCCGATGGTTTGGCCTCCAAGGTCGGCTTCATCAAGACCGGTTCGCGACGGGGGCCGGATGTGATCCGTTTGCAGATAGGGGATCCACGGGTTGATGCTGCATTGCGGGACTGTCCTGGTCTCTCTGTTGTCGGCATAAACCGCACAACCGACGATGTGCTTGTCGAATGTCTCCAAGACGAGCCGTTTTACGAGGAGGGCGGCGGCGGAGTCACGCTTTCGGGTGGTGAACCTCTGGTGTGGGGGCACTTCTGTGTGGAATTGCTTGACAAACTGAAAGCCCGCGGTATTGATACCAGCATGGAGACCACCGGCCATGTGCCTGAAAAGACTTTCAGAGCCGCTATCGAACATCTCGATCATATCTTCATGGATTTGAAACAGTACGATACGAGGTTGCACAAGCGAGGTACCGGTGTCGGTAACGAGCTGATCCTCAAGAATATGGCCTACGCCGTTTCTACCGGCAAGGATCTGTTGATTCGTACGCCGGTCATTCCTGGGTTCAACGATTCGCTTGCCGACGCCAGAGGCATGGCGCGCAAACTTAGGGAAATCGGGGTCAATAAGGTTCAACTCCTACCTTTTCACAATTTCGGAGAATCAAAGTACGAGTTGCTGGGGCGTGATGACTATGCGTTCAAAGGCGTGCCTAATACGCATCCTGAAGACATCGAGGATTTCAGACAGGTGTATCTTGACGAGGGCGTTGACGCCTTTTTGTAGCGAGAGTTCTGCCGTCTCGTTGCTTCGGTTGAGTCGTTATTCTTGGAGTCATGATTGATAACGATTTTGGTTTGATGATACAGATGCTTTCGTTTGAAAACTGATTCACTTGTGATTGCTGGATAGTGGGTGTTAGGCTGACAATATAGGAAAAGGGATGAATTCGGCTACGGAAGGTGTACGGATGGAAACGAGAACCAATCGTATTCTGGAGCTGCTCACTGAGCGTAAGCGCATAGAGGTGGCCACACTTGCCGAAGAACTCGGGGTTTCCGAAGTCACTATGCGCAAGGATCTGAGCGAACTCGAAAAACGGGGCATCATCGATCGCGAACATGGGTTCGCGGTGCTGAAAAGCGCCGATAATATGGAGAGCCGACTTGCCTACCATTACGAGGAAAAGCTGAAGATCGCAAAGCGTGCAGCGGAGTGCGTCCATGACGGCGATACCGTGATGATTGAGAATGGCAGCACCTGTGCGTTGTTGGCCGCAGAATTGGTTTCGGCGAAAAACGACCTCACCATCATCACCAACAGCGCCTTTGTGGCCGGATACGTGCGTGGGAAGTCCCAAAGCCAAATCATCCTTTTGGGTGGCATATACCAGCAGACGGCGCAAGTCATGGTCGGACCGATGGTTGAACGTTGCCTGAAAGGCATGTATGTCGATATTCTTTTCGCAGGTACCGACGGATACAGCGAGGAGACGGGATTCGCCAATCGTGATTCCTTGCGTGCCGAAACCGTCTGCGGTATGGCGCAGCATAAGGGCCGTGTGGTCGTCGTCACCGAAAGCAGCAAGTTCGCGCGACGTGGTACTGTTCCCCTTGATTTCGGCGACAAAGATGTGGCGATATTCACGGATGACGGTCTTTCGGGCTCTGCCCGGAAAATGTTGGATCGGCATGGCGTCAACATCGTGACGGTCTGATATTTCGCTGTAGGTAAATTTTTCAATTATGTTTGGTCGGACGGCGTCGACCATGTTTTAGATTCCAACTGGAAGACGAACGTCTGCAAGAACCGTTGACATTAATATCCAAATATGATGATTTTTGGTATTTTCAGTACATTTGCCCGGATTGTTTACCGTTTTCTTCGGGTGTTGAGTTGTTTATAAATATAAAAGTCATTTGGCTAAAATAAATCAAATCGAAAGTATTTTACTTTCGAACAAAAGATAAATTAGTTACGAAGTTGACAAAAATACTTCCTTTCGTTATTCTAAAGCTGCGTAAGTGATGTAGCTTACATTTATGAAAGGAAAGTACGATGAGTGATTCACATTTTGGAAAGCTCACTGACAGGATGAACTCTTTCCGTGATCAGCTGCTTGACACAGTGCCACAGATCGATGTCGATCGTGCGATGATCACGACCAAGGTCTATCAGGAGCAGCAAGACCAGCCCTTGGCCATCAAGCGTGCGATCATGCTCAAGGAGATTCTTGAGCAGATGCCGATTTTCATCGAGCCTGAGACGGTCATCGCTGGCAACCAGGCCTCAAAGAACCGTTCGGCACCGATCTTCCCTGAATACGCCATGGACTGGGTAATCGACGAGCTGGATCAGTTCGAAAATCGTGATGGCGACGTGTTCACCATCACCGAGGAAAACAAGGAAAAGCTGCGTTCCATCTATCCGTTCTGGAAGCACAACACTCTTCAGGACCGTGGGCTTGCGGCGTTCCCTCCCCATTCCAAGCTGTTTTATGATCTCGGTATCATCAAGTCCGAGGGCAACATCACTTCGGGTGATGCCCATTGTGCGGTCAATTACGAAGGTTTGCTGAAGCTTGGGTTGAAGGATTACGCCCGTCGTGCCCAGGAGAAGCTTGACTCGCTCGATCTAACGGATTACCGCAACATCCACAAGAGCTACTTCTATCGTGCGATTCTCATCGTGGTCGATGCGGTCAAGGAATTCGCAGGTCGCTATGCCGCGTTGGCGCGCCAGCAGGCTACGAGGTGTTCGCAAAAAGGTGACGAGCGCCGTGCTTTCGAACTTTGCGGAATGGCAGAGGCTTTGGACCATGTACCGTATGAGCCGGCACGCACCTTGCGTGAGGCGGTGCAATCGGTGTGGCTGATTCATCTCACCTTGCAGCTCGAGTCCAATGGGCATTCGCTTTCCTACGGGCGCATGGACCAATATCTGTGGCCATATTATGAAGATGATCTGAAGACCGGCCGGATCACGAGCGACGAAGCCGACGAGCTGATGTGCAATCTTTGGCTTAAGACCTTCACCGTCAACAAGGTCCGTCCGTGGAGCCACACCCAGTTCTCTGCCGGATCGCCGCTTTATCAGAACGTGACGGTCGGCGGCCAGAAGCTGGTGGACGGCGAAGCAAGAGACGCCACCAACCCCATGAGCTGGCTCATCCTGAAGTCCGTGGCACAATGCCATTTGACACAGCCGAACCTTACGGTCCGCTATCACGAGAATCTTCCCGACGATTTCATGAACGAATGCATCGAAGTGGTGCGTTGCGGTTTCGGTATGCCGGCGTTCAACGACGACGAGGTCATTATCCCCAGCTTCATCGAAAAGGGTGTGGCCCGCGATGATGCCTACAATTATTCGGCCATCGGTTGTGTGGAGACGGCGGTGCCGGGCAAATGGGGCTATCGTTGCACCGGCATGAGCTTCCTCAATTTCCCGAAGGCGCTGCTTATCGCGATGAACAATGGCGTCGATCCACAAAGCGGTACGAAACTTGTGGAAGGCACCGGTCATTTCAAGGACTTCACGAGCTTCGACCAGGTCATGAATTGCTGGGACAAAGTCGTTCGTGAGATGTGCCGGCAGTGCGTCATCATCGATGCGACGTGCGATATGGTCCTCGAACAGGATACGGCTGATATTCTCTGCTCTTGCCTGACAGATGATTGCATCGACCGCGGCCTGAATATGAAAGAAGGTGGAGCCGTCTACGACTTTATTTCCGACTTACAGGTGGGTATCGCCAATCTTGCTGATTCTCTTGCGGCCATGAAGAAAGTGGTCTTCGAAGAGAAGAAGGTCACTCCCGAAGAGCTTTGGGACGCGATGCAGGCCAATTGGCAGGGCGAGAAGAACCAGCATATCCGCGAGCTGATGAAGGCGGCGCCGAAGTATGGCAACGACAATGATTATGTCGATTCGCTTATTCGCCAAGCGTATGACATCTATATCGATGAGATGAAGAAGTACCACAATACCCGATATGGCCGCGGGCCGATCGGCGGAATCTATTATGCCGGTACCAGCTCGATTTCGGCGAATGTGCCACAGGGCGCAGGTACGTTGGCCACCCCTGATGGCCGTGCCGCAGGTGAGCCGCTCGCTGAAGGTTGCAGTCCCTCCCATTCCGCGGATCAACACGGACCGACCGCTGTGTTCAAGTCGGTTTCCAAGCTGTCCACGGATGACATCACCGGAGGTGTGCTGCTCAACCAGAAGGTGACCCCGCAGGTGCTTTCGAAGATGGAGAACAGGCAGAAGCTCGCCTTGCTGACCAGGGCGTTCTTCGATAAGCTTCACGGATATCATGTGCAATACAATGTTGTCTCCCGTGACACATTGCTTGATGCACAGGTCCATCCGGAAAAGCATCGTGACCTGATTGTTCGCGTCGCCGGCTACAGCGCCTTCTTTGTCGTGCTGTTCAAGGCGACTCAGGATGACATCATCGAACGGACCGAGCAGGCGCTGTAATCCGCGATTTTCTTAAATGTTGGCAATGAAAGGAAATAACTATGAAACTCATCATTGATGATGCAGATACCGAAGCCATCAAACGCTTGGTTGAGTATTATCCGATTGATGGTGTGACCACCAACCCTTCGATTCTGGCGAAAGCCGGACGACCTCCCTTCGAAGTGCTGCATGAGATTCGTTCCATTATCGGGCCGGACCGCGAGCTGCACGCGCAAGTGGTGGCCAAGGATGCCAAGGGTATGGTCGCCGACGCCCACAGGATTGTCGAGGAGCTGGGAGACAACACATTCCCCAAAGTTCCCAGCGTTCCAGAAGGGTTCAAGGCAATCAAGCAGCTGTCTGCCGAAGGTATCAATGTCACTGCGACCGCCATCTATACTCCGCTCCAGGCGTTCATAGCAGCCAAGGCCGGAGCGGTATATGCGGCGCCATATATCAACCGCATCGACAATATGGGTTATGACGGCATCGACGTCGCATGCAAGATTCATGACATCTTCAGAGCCAACGATCTGCGCTGCGAGGTTCTGGCGGCGAGCTTCAAGAACTCCGAACAGGTCCTCAAGCTGGCAGTCCATGGTGTCGGTGCCGCGACGATAGCGTCCCCGGTTATCGATTCTTTGACGAAGAACGCGGCCATTGACGCGGCGGTGGATGATTTCACTGCTGATTTCGAAGGGCTCGTGGGTTCCGGAAAGACCATGGCAACGGTATAGGTCTGCTCAAAACGGCTCGATGACATTTGGGAAGTAACTTGTATCATCGTGGTCATTGAGCCGCCGGGTTTGGCCAGCGGGTTTTCTTCGTTTCATAATGTTGGAATTCGCTGGCGGAACCATTGCTAAAAAATAAAACGATGATTTGTCGATCATAATTTAAACGTGGAAGCTGTGTCGCTTCCATAGATTTTGATAAAAATTTCGATTTTCCAATGGAATTCCAGGGTGTATTGCGCTCTGAATGACCAATATACATATCGCAAGGAAGCATCATGAAAATTTTAGCTATTGACATCGGTGGAACGAATATCAAATACGCCTACATGTTGGAAGATAGTTCGATTACCTCCCGTGGGTCGATTCCCACCCCGCAGACGGGACGAGAGGAATTGATCGCCGCTTTGACCAGGCTCTTTAAGCAAGAGCCGGGTGTGCAGGGCATAGCGATTTCGATGCCCGGCATTATCGACGCTGATGAAGGATACTGCGCTATGGGCGGAGCACTGCGTTACAACGATGATTTCTATCTTCGTCACGAACTATTCAGCCATTGCCCGGTGCGCATCGTCATGGACAACGATGCGAAGTGCGCGGCCACTGCCGAAGCGACCGTTGGCGCATTGAAAGATGTCAGCGATGGCTTTGTCCTGCTGTTTGGCACCATGATCGGCGGTGGCATCATCAAGAACCATGTGCTTCACCGAGGTCCGCACTTCTCCGCGGGTGAGGTGAGCTATATCATTACTTCGCACGACGAGGGACCGACATGTGAAGGGGTGTGGGGCAACCAATGCGGGACCCCTGCCTTGTGTGCAAACTACGCCAAGGTCAAAGGTGTCGACCCTGATTTCATCGATGGCGTGAAATTCTTCGAGGCCGTCAACTCCGGTGAGAGCGAAGCGTTGGATTGCCTGGACCATTATGCCTATGACATCGCGGTTCAGATATTCAACATCCAGAACATCGTCGATCCCGAACGGTTCGCCATCGGCGGCGGCATTTCTGCTCAGCCTGCGTTCATCGAGGCCATTCGTGCCAATCTGCAGAAGCTATACGCGACCTGCCCGTATTTCGTCTCCCAAGCGGAAGTGGTCAGCTGCAAGTTCCAGAACGACGCGAATCTGGTAGGTGCGTTGCAGTGCTATTTGCGCGGCGTAGACGAGCGCGAGTACTTCGTCAACAAGGAAGATATGGACGGCTCGATCGAGAAGTCGGAAGAGCGGTCCGACGAGGACGAAGAAGAAAAAGCGCCTGAAGGTAAGGTGCTGGTCAACAACTTCAGTAAGGAGTGAACGGAATGGCCAAGAAAAAAAGTCTGCTCAACGTCATCATTGACGGTATTTCCGGCATTTTCCTGCCCATTGTGAACCTGCTTTCGGCCGCCGGCATCATGAAGGGCGTGCTGATTATCCTGACCAGCTGCAAGGTTCTGGATGCTTCCGGGAATACGTATCTGGTGCTTGACGCGATGGCTTCGTGTGTATTCACCTTCCTTCCCGTCATGCTTGCCTATACTTCCGCCAAGCAATTCAAGACCAACCCGTATATCGCTGTCGTCATCGCTTGCCTGCTGATGTATCCCGCACTCGTGAAAGTGCAAGAAAAAGGCACTACTCTTTCGTTCTTCGGCATACCGATGTTGGGCGTCAAATACGCTTCGAGCGTGCTGCCGATTATTCTTGCGATTGGTTTGCTGAGATTCGTGCAGCAATGGCTTGATAAGGTCCTACCGGAAGTGATTCGCGGATTCCTTACGCCGCTGATTTGCGTGCTGTTCGTCGGTTCGGTGACGTTGCTGCTGTTCGGACCGTTCGGCAAGGTGGTCGGTGACGGTCTCGCTGCCGGATACGAATGGGTGTATGCGCTCTCGCCGATTATCGCAGGTCTGCTGTTGGGAGCTGCCGTGCAGCCGATGGTCATCTTCGGTTTCCACTGGAGCCTGATTCTCATCGGTATGAACAACCTCGCGGTCTCCGGGCATGATACGGTGCTTGCACTGATGGGTCCTCCGGTGTTCGCTCAGGCCGGTGCGGCACTTGCCGTGATGCTCAAAAGCCATGATGCACCGTTCAAGACGACCTGCATTTCCGCCAGTATCTCGGCACTGTTCGGTATCACGGAACCCGCGATGTTCGGTGTGAACCTTCCGCGCAAGATGCCTCTTGCCGCTGTGTGCATCGGTGGCGGCGTCGGCGGTGCGATAGCCGGATATTCCGGGGTTCAGGCTCATGCTTTCGCACTTCCCAGCGTTGCAACCTTGCCGGTGTTCTTCGGTCATGGCTTCGTGACCTACGTTATTTCCTGCGTGTTCGCCATGGTGGTCGCCTTCGTTCTAACACTCGTGCTCAAGTTCCCTGTTGACGGTTTGAATGACGAAAAGGACGAGGTTCGTTCCGAAGAGGATCGCGAGTTGCTTGAAGAAAGCTCCGAGACCGAAAACGAGTCCGTTTCGAATACCGAAGTTGGCATCGCCGCCGACGAGATTGCAACGGCCGAAGCTGCGGTATAGGCTTAGCCGCGTTAATCGCGAATAGTAAATAGCAATTTCAAACCTCCGTACGTCGTTCGGCGTCGGAGGTTTTTCATATCTGCGATCGACAATGGAGCCAGCGCCGGAGGGTTGATCCCGCGACACGAATCGTGCTAAATGTGTCTTTTGCTTGCCTACATAGGCCACTAAGTAAAAAGACACAATTATGGGGGCGAGGTTAGGCAGGCGAATTGGCGGATTCGAGGTAGCGTTGTCCAGCGAGCTGCTAATAATAAGGTCTCGCTTTTGGAATTGAGGGGTTCCTGCCAAATAAAGTGGGCGCGTCTGCGCCACCCTTGCACAAAGGAAGCGCGCTTGAAGGCGCGATGCACGAATGTCCCGCGCAACCGTAAACGGTGATAAGACGTAGGAATGAAATGGAGAAAGAAAACATGGGCTCTGCCATGTCTAGGTCAACTGCGCCTGAAAATGAGACGTTGTCGGCAGAAGATGCAGCGGCACAATCTGCAGTCAAAAATGAATCCGCGTCGACACCGCACACGCCGTTGAAGGCTCGTGTGAATGTCAAACACCCGAACCTCACGATGCTCGGCCTTTATCTTGGTGCGTTCCTCGGAATGTTGAGTGAGACCGCAATGAACATCGCTCTGCCCGATTTGATGACGAGCTTCCACATCGGCTCTGGCACTGCGCAATGGATGGTGGTGGGCTACATGCTTGTCATCGGCATCGTGCTGCCGTTCACCAGCCTGCTGTTGAAGTGGATTCCGTCCAAGCCGCTGCTGCTGTTCGCGTTGTCCATGTTCTTTGTCGGCTCGCTGATTTCCGGCTTCGCGCCCGGCTCTTTGTTCGGCGTGCTGCTTGCGGGCCGTATGATTCAAGGCATCTCGACCGGTTTGGCTTTGCCGATGATGTTCTCGGTTATCCTTGAGGTCTTCCCGCTCAACAAGATCGGTGCCGCCATGGGCACCGCAGGTCTCGTGGTAATGTTCGCGCCGGCCATCGGCCCGACCCTCGCCGGTGCGCTCATCGGTGCGTTCTCCTGGCGTGCGATTTTCTTCTTCTTTGCTGCTGTCGCGCTGGTAGCGCTGGTTTGCGCCTCGATTTGGATGGTCAACGCCTATAAGCTCACCAAACCGCACATAGATTTGCTGTCCTGCATCACCTCGATTCTCGGTTTCGGTGGCTTCGTACTCGGCGTCAGCCTCATCAGCGATTTCGGCTTCTCGCTGCCGGTCATCGCCATTCTTGTCATCGGCATCCTTGCCATCGCTTGCTACAGCTATCGTCAGCTGCATATGGACAACCCGGTCATCGACCTGCATGCGTTGGGCATTCGTCAGTTCACCGTCGGTGCACTCATCGTGATGATGAACTTCGGTATCACCTTGGCCACTATGTATCTCATGCCTCAGGAACTGCAGAACGGCTTGGGCGTCAAGGTCGCGCTCACCGGTTTGGTGATGTTGCCCGGCGGCGTGGCCAACGCGCTTGTCTCCATGTTCGCCGGTCGCCTTTATGATGTCGTTGGTGCGAAATGGCTCGTGCGCGGCGGATTGGTGCTCTCCATGATCGGTGTGATTCTGCTGATGCTGGCGAGCCCCTCGACATCCGTGGCGTACATCATCTGCGCACATGTCATTCTGATGATCGGTGTCCCCATGGCGATGAGTCCGGCTCAGTCTTCGGCCCTCGCCTCGCTGCCGCAGCATCTTTCGACCGATGGCTCAACCATCCTCAACACGATGCAGCAGGTCGTCGGAGCGGTTATCACCGCTGTCGCCACGATTCTGCTTGGCGCAGGAGAAGCTTCCTCTCATTCCGGCGGCAAGGCCATGGCCTTCGTCACCGGTTCGCGCTGGGGCTTCACTTTCGCACTGGTGCTCGCCATCGTCGCGTTCATCATCTCCTTCGGTCTCTCGAAGCAGACTTCGACGGACGACGCTTCCAAGCGCTGATGGGTCTGTGAATGTTGGTTGGGAAGTCGTTACCCAGACGACTTTACCCGATTGATTCCGTACAAGTCGACAAATAGGTTTTGCAAATTGGCTGAATACAGTCATTTTGAGAAAATGTATTTGTCGACTTGTACGGAATTTTCGTATTGGAAAGTGATTTCGGCCATCTTACAATGCAGATAAATCAGCAAGGCCTCGCCGATTTATCTGCACTGCTTTTATGTTTCTGTGTTGTGAATCAGGGTTCGGCATGTCAAGGTTTTCTGGCCGTTCGTCGGCCTTCAATAGAATAGAGATATGAGCAATACCGTCACTTTGACCACCCCGATTTCCGCGTTGATCGCCAATAAACGGCGGGTCAGCGCGTTGAAGGGACTTGGCATGGTGAGTGTCGGCGACGCCCTGACTTACTATCCCTTCCGCGTCACCGAGCCGGTTCCTCTGCGTTCGATTCATGAGGCGAAAGTCGGTATGCCGATGGCGTTCGCTGCGGTGGTGCGCTTCGCGCGGGTGATTCCGATGGGCGGCAGACGCGGGTATCGGCTCGAAGCGGTCGTTGAAGATGACGCGTTTGCCGCAAGCCGGCAGGTTCCGGGAGCAAATTGCAAACTCGTCTTTTTCTCGCACAAAAAGCAATATATGGACTGGATGAGCGGACGGTTGCATTCGGGCGCCGACGTCGTCCTTGCAGGCACACCCACGGAATTCAACGGCCAGTTGCAATTCACCCATCCCGAAGTGCTCACGGTGATGCCGCAAGGTGCCGACGTATTTGCCGATTCGGCAACAGCGTCTGATTCCGCAAGTGCCGGTGAGCTTTCTTTCGATACCATTCCCAGCCAAGCCGATGCACAGACAAAATCGCAAAGTGGCGTATCTACCGGTGTTGGCGTTCCCGCTTCGCATTCCCAGCCCGTTCAGGCTGTCAACGCTCTGAAATTCGACGCGTCAACCGCCTACGAGGCGCTGCAGCACGTCTGTCGCCCGCGGCCGGTCTACCACGCCACTTCGCGCATCTCCACCGAGCACATCCACGAATCCATCGTCGCGATGCTCGATGCGTTGCGTGCAAGCGGGGAGGCAGTGCTAAAGGCCAATAATCCCAGTGATGATTCGTCTCTTGACTCCAAAAACGACCTTGCTTTACGTGCCGCAATTGATGACGTACTGCCGGGGGATGTCATTGATTCCAAGCATCTTATGCACCGTGCAGATGCTTTTGCTGCCATTCATGATCCACAATCGACCAAGGCGTTTCACGCTGCTTTGGCGACGTTGCGCTACGAGGAAGCGTTTGTCTCCCAGATTTCCGTCTTGCAGGAACGTGAGAACGCACACAAGGCCGAGACTTACGAATGCAAGGATTCCGGGTTGCGGGATGCATTTGTCGCCTCACTGCCGTTTACGCTGACCAAAGGCCAGCAGGATGTCATCGACACCATCTGCGAGGACATGGGCAGAAGCTACCCGATGCAACGTCTGTTGCAGGGCGAGGTCGGCTCCGGCAAGACGGTAGTGGCGCTCGCGGCCATGCTACAGGCTGTAGGTTCCGGCAATCAAGCCGTTTTGGTGGCACCGACGCAGGTGCTTGCCGAGCAGCATTTCGAGACCATCAGCCGTATGGTCGGCAAGGTTTCCGAAAACGAGTCTTCGACTATTCCGGTGACGTTGTTGACCGGCGGGATGAAATTGGCGACCCGGCGCAGGGCACTCGCGACGGCAGCCAGCGGCGAACCCGGTATCATCATCGCCACACACGCCGCGTTCTCCAAGATGTTTCAGGCGCCCAATCTGGCCTTGGTGGTCATCGACGAGCAGCATCGTTTCGGTGTCGAGCAGCGTGAGATTTTGCGCTCAAAAGGCGAGAAGACACCACATCTGCTGGTGATGACCGCAACGCCGATTCCACGCACCGCCGCGATGACATGGTTCGGTGATCTTGACATTTCGTGGCTCACCGAACTGCCCGGCGGCCGCAAGCCGATTCGCACGTTCATCGTGCCTGAGGCCGATGGCAATATGATGGCACAGATGTTTATACATATCCGACGGCGCATTGACGCGGGGGAGCGCGCGTACGTGGTCTGCCCGAGGATCGATGCGGACGAAGCCGATGCGGAGGCTTTGGCTGTGGCTGGTGGCAAAACGAGTGCAGAAGCTTCGACAAGTGCAAGTTCCGGCAGCTGCAGTCGAGGGAAGTCTTCAATGTCCGCTGCGGGTAGTGACGATATCGAAAGCGGCTTTGTGGAAGTCGATGATTATGACGATGAGAATGATGATGGCATACCTCGTGAGCCGAAGCCACCGTTGCATGCCGTTGATGAGATAGCCCAACGACTTTCGTCTCTGCCGCAGTTTGTCGGCGTCAAATTCGCCACGCTGACCGGCCGTGATGATGACGAGACCAAGCGCAAGGTGATGACCGATTTCGAATCAGGCAAGACGCCTATTCTGGTGGCGACTACCGTGATCGAAGTCGGCGTGGATGTGCCGCAAGCTAGTTGTATTACTATTTTCGATGCCGATCGTTACGGTCTCTCCCAACTTCACCAGCTACGTGGCCGCGTCGGTCGTGGCGGCACGGATTCCTGGGCGTTTCTCGTCTCGCGCGCCGAACCGGGCAGTATCGCCGAGCAGCGTTTGAAGGTCATCGAAGGTTCTCTTGACGGAGCCGAAATCGCGCAGGCCGATCTCGAGTTGCGCGGTGCCGGTGATGTATTGGGCGATGCCCAGTCCGGTGGCAAGTCCGGTCTCAAGCTGTTGCGCGTGGTCAAGGACGCCAAGATCATCGCCGATGCCCGTGAACAGGCCGAAGCACTGCTCAAGCGCGACCCAACGCTGGCCGGCGAAACCCAACTCGCCGGTGCCGTTCTCGACTTCACCCGCGGCGGTGAGTCCGAAATCTTAAGCAACTGAGTTCTTTATACAGCTATAAGGTGTAATTATGCGTGTGATTGCGGGACGATTCAAAGGGTTCGAGCTGGCCAAGGCCAAGCCGGGTACTCGGCCGACGACGGATCGAACGAAAGAGGCTATTTTCTCGAAGCTTGAGGCTTGGGGAGTGTTGGAGGGCGCTCGCGTACTTGACCTGTTCGCAGGAACCGGTGCTTTGGGTATCGAAGCGCTTTCGCGTGGTGCCGACGAATTGGTCGCCGTCGAATCGGCTGGACCGGCTGCTTCGCTGATCGACAAGGAACTGAGTAATCTCAAGCGCAACCGGTCCTGGGATTCTCGCGCGATGAAGGCCCGCGCGATGCGCAAGCGAGCCGAGCGCATCGCTTCCGGTTATGACGGCCCTGTTTTCGACGTGATTTTCGCCGATCCACCATATGCGCTCACCACGGAGGAATGCAACCAGCTCATTGCGGATTTGGTCGCGTCCCCGGCCGCAGATGAACAAACGGTAATAGTATTTGAACGTTCAACCCGCTCTGAGGCGCTGACGATGCCCGAAAACTGGCAAGTCAGCGATCAGCGCCACTACGGCGAAACCGAGGTCTACTACATCGACCACGAGTAGCTAACCACTCTTGGGTTTCGACGCAGTGGCACGGAAAGTTTGCAGAAAAGTCCTTGGGCAAATCCTTGGCAACGTTGCTGGTGAGTCTTTGGGAATGTTGCCGAAAGTTTCTAGGAGTTACTTGTCTTGTGCGGTCTTGCCGCCATCGATGACAAATTCAGCGCCGGTGCAATAACTCGACTCGTCGGAGGCGAGGAAGAGCACCAGATTCGCCACTTCCTCAGGCTTGCCGATTCGTTTGAGCGGAATGCCCTTGATTTGTGGATTCCAGATGTCCGGATTCTGCGCGATGGACTGCTTGATCATGTCGGTTTCGATCATGCCGGGATGCACGGAGTTGGCGCGGATGTTGTAGTCTCCGAGTTCGACTGCGGCGGCTTTGGTAAGCCCGCGTACCGCGAACTTTGAGGAATTGTAGGCGTAATGTCCCCACATGCCGAGCAGTCCGCCGACCGAGGAAATGTTGATGATTGAACCGATACCGGCTTTGCGCATCGACGGTTCCACGGCTTTCATGCCTAGGAACGTGCCGAACTGGTTGACTTCTACGATTTTCTTGTATCCCTCGAAGTCGGTGTTTTCAAGGCTCAGCGTCTTGCCTCCAGGGATGGCGATGCCCGCGTTGTTGACCAGCACGTTGACATGGCCGAATTCTGTCTCGGCATAGTCCACGACCTTCTGCCAATCCTCCGGTTTCGTGACGTCCTGGCGCATGAACCGGGCGTTTTCGCCCAGCTTATCTGCAACTTGCTGCCCGGCCTCGTTCATATCGGTGAGCACGACCTGCGCGCCCTCTTCGACCAGACGTTTGGCGTCGGCAGCACCCATACCGCCGGCGGCTCCCGTGACGATGGCTATCTTTCCTGAAACCCTGCCCATAATCAGCTCCTTAGCTTTATGGATATGTCTTTCCATAATAGGTGTGAATCGGTCTCTTTTGCGAGGGGTGTCTCGCACAAAACGGCCGAGGGCAACGATGTTATTTATAAATAACATTCAGGGGTAAATAAGAGGGTTTTGTTATTTATAAATAACATTTTCTCATTAAATATGATGAAAATCATTTTTTCTGATTACCGAGAAAGTGTAAGGAATTGTCGTATAAAGACAAAACATGGCTATATTCGGGATATGAAATGATGGTGTGGAAGAAATCGTCTTGTTACGAAGCCTACGCATCCAACTTGCGAGGGTGGGGGCCGGAGACCTCCCAGCCCAAGGACATCAAGGTTTTGCGGTCGGCTTTGTCGAGAGACCTGCAGTCGAGCTGCTTGATGAGGTCGGGACGGAGCTGATCGGTGTGAGCGATGGCCTCGTCGCGGCGGAAGCGGTCGACCTTGCCGTGGTCGCCGCCGGTCAGGACTTCGGGGACGCTCATACCTCGCCAGACGGCCGGTTTCGTGTACTGGTAGTGTTCCAGGAGTGCGTTCTGGCCGGTATAGGATTCCTCCACGATGGAGTCGGGATTGCCCATGAATCCCGGCATCAGGCGGGTGATGGCCTCGAGCATCACCGACACGGCCACTTCGCCGCCGTTTAAAACGTAGTCGCCGATGGAATACTCGCGTACGTCAACGCTTTGCGCACGGTAATAGCGGGGGATACGCGCGTCGTAACCTTCGTAGCGGCCGCAGCCGAAGATGAGGTGGTTAACATGGGAAAGCTCGGTCGCATCTTGCTGCGTAAACAGCGGTGCCGAAGGATTCGGGAAAATAAGAACAGGCTTGGCAGTGGTTTGGCCAGTTGTCACGGAAGTAGTCGTTTTGTCATCCGAATCGTTCTGTGCGTCATTGGAAGTGCCATCGTGAGTTTGGGAAGATGATTGAGAATCGTTGATACTTGCCAAAGATTCTTGGGCACTGTCGTCGTCATTAATTTCGACGGGTTCCAAGCCGAGCAAATCATCAAGGCATTTGGCCCAGACCTCGGGCTTCATCACCATGCCGGCACCACCGCCGACCGGCGTATCGTCGACGGAATGGTGCACGTCGCGGGTCCAGTCACGCAGATCGTGCGTTTTTACATCGAGCAGCCCATGTTCGATGGCCTTGCCAAACAGGCCGACGTTCAGGGCTTCAAAATACTCGGGAAACACGGACACGATATCGATCTTCATGGTTTCAACCATATCGTGACCCCACCCATCTGGATAGGTGAGACTCCTGATTGGGTGAGAAGCATACCCAATAAACGGTCTCCAAGGTATAAAGCCGGTTCGGTAATCAGAAATATCGGCGAATAAAAAAGTGCAGGTGTCAGATGAATTGTCTCTGATACTTGCACTTTATACGAAGTTTGGCGAGATAGATTTACAAACCGGGAATCAAGCCAGCCGGAGGGTCGAGCGTGAGGTAGTGCTCATCCAGGTCGATGTCGGGCACCAGTTCATCAACAAATGGAACTAACGCTGTTTTGATGATTTTAGCGTCGTTGTTCTCGTTGTTTCCGTCAGAAGGCACCGGAATAAAGCTTCCGTCTTTTTGCTCGATAACCGGATTAGCCAAACGAATCTTCAGCAGGGATTGCGCAGGGCCGTCGATGACGTCCACGACCTTGCCGATGACTTGGCCGGCTTTGGCACCATCGATTCCGTTGGCAGGTTGATCGACGACTCGCGCCTCAAGCCCGATGAGATCTTTGGGATACCAAGCGTCCTCTTCGGCCATTTCCTCGGGCTCGTCGGCCTCGACGTAAAGCTCCAAGCCGTTCAAAGCCTCGGAAGCGTCACGATTATCAACGCCTTTGAAATGCAGAATCCAGCGGTCTTTGAACGTACGGGAATGGGCGACGGTGTAAGTATGCTCGCCGTCTTTGGTGTACAAAACCGAACCAGCCGCGAACCGAAGTTCCGGTTCGTCGGTGAAGGTTTGCACGGTGACTTCGCCCTTGAGTCCTTGCGCACGCCCGATACGACAGACCCTCAACAGTTCACGCTGCTGAGGGTCTGCCTGCTGCGAAATGGTTTCGTCGCGATTCACTTGCGAACATCCATGATGTCGACGCGCACCTTGTGGTCGGACAGAGCCTGCACCACGGTACGAATCGCATTGGCGGTTCGGCCGGAACGGCCGATCACGCGCCCGATGTCTTCAGGGTTCACACGCACCCGCAACAGCTCGCCGCGGGCATTTTCGTGGGACTTCACCGACACATCATCGGGAAAGTCGACGATATTGGAAATGAGGTGTTCCACAGCTTGCGCGAGCATGATTACTCAGCCTTCTCGGTTTCAGCAGCTTCGGCCTTGGCCTCTTCGGCGCCAGCTTCCTCTGCCTTGGCCTCATCAGCCTTGGCGGCTTCCGCAGCCTTCTCAGCTTCGGCCTTCGCCTTGGCTTCGGACTGCTTGGCCTTGCGCTTCTGCGCGTCGGCCTCAGCGGCCTCGACACGAGCAGCGGCATCCGGACCAGCTTCAGCGGTCTTCAGCGTGCCCTCGGCACCCGGCAGACCCTTGAACTTCTGCCAGTCGCCGGTGATCTTCAAAAGATTCAGGACCGGTTCACTCGGCTGTGCGCCGACGCCAAGCCAGTACTGAGCGCGATCGGAATCGATCTTGATCATCGAAGGCTGTTGGTTCGGATCGTACAGGCCGATCTCTTCGATCGACTTGCCGTCACGCTTCTTGCGCGAATCCATGACGACAATGCGGTAGAAGGCATAGAACTTCTTGCCCATGCGCTTCAGACGAATCTTGGTAGCCATTGTGGCTCTCCTTGTTGGTTCATTGCGGTTTCGAGCTTGTATGTGGGGCATACTTGCGCGAATCCGCGTTGTCCCTCACGGCCTGCGGGATTGAGAGGGCCCCGCACCCGTAAATAACTTTTCAACTATATCGCGCCCGCTGGATAGATTCCGGTTCCGGTCTATCCTTGACAATAAAGCTTCACTGTGATGTTGCTTTGAGGAGATACAGCTATGAAAATGATGGATATCAAGAAAATCGGTAATCTCGGCGCAGGTACGATGGGGCATGCCACCGCACTGCAATTCGCGATGAGCGGTTACGACGTGACTATGGTCGATACGGCTCAACCGGCGCTGGATCGTGGCCGTAAGCTCATCGAGCGCGACCTCGACACGTTCATCAAATCCGGCATGGTCAAAGCCGAAGATCGGGATGCGGTACTTAGCCGTATTTCGATGACTACCGACTATGAGGCGCTTGTCGACGTTGATTTCATCATCGAATCAGTGCTTGAGAATCTCGAGGTCAAACATGATGTGTGGAAGAAGGTCGAAGGCATCGTCTCCGACCAGACTATTCTGGCGACCAACACTTCAGGATTGAGCCCGTCCGCAATTGCGAATGGTTTGCAGCATCCTGGCCGTTTTGTCGTCGCACACTTCTGGAACCCGGCCCAGCTCATGCCGTTGGTCGAGGTGGTGCCCGGTGAGAAGACTGACCAGGAAACCGTCGATGTCACCGTCGAGTTGATGAATCACGTCGGCAAGCATGCCGTGCCGCTTAAAACCGAATCGTTGGGATTCGTTGGTAACCGTATCCAGTTGGCGGTCATTCGCGAATGCTTGAACATCGTCGAGCGCGGTATCGCCACGCCCGAAGCCGTCGATGACATCGTCAAATACAGCCTCGGCCGTCGGTGGGCTATTCTCGGCCCGATTGCCAGTGCCGACCTCGGCGGGCTTGATGTTTTCGACAATATCTCCAAGTATCTTTACGACGATCTGGCCTGCGAAACCGGCGAGGACACCGCACTGAAGGCCAAGGTGGATGCCGGCGAGCTGGGTGCGAAGAGTGGCAAGGGCTTCTATGAATGGCAGGGCGAGCAGGCCGCCCGAACCATCCAGTCCCGCGACGACCAGCTGCTTGAGGCACTGGGCCGCGACGGTAAGGAACAAGGCTGAAAGATTGCTCGGCCATGCAGATTGATAAAAGCGCTATGCAAAATCGTGCGATTGGCGCGTTGCAGGGACTTTCTTTGGGCGATGCTCTCGGCATGCCGACGCAAAGCATGAGCAAGGAATGGATTGAATCCGCTTACGGGGAAGTAGCGGGGTTGGTGGATGCGACAGCCGACCAGCCGATTGCTCCCGGTATGGCAGCCGGTTCAGTGACCGACGATACCGAGCAGGCGCTTTTGGTGGCGGATCTCATCGATGAGGGCAATGGTCATATCGATTCCAAGCGATTAGCCTCCAAATTGCTGGCTTGGGAGGACGATATGAAGCGTCGGGGCTCTCTCGATTTGCTTGGACCTTCCACGAAACTGGCGCTGGAGCAGGTCAGGAACGGTGCGGATATTACCCAGACGGGACGTACCGGTACGACCAACGGTGCGGCGATGCGGGTGACACCGGTGGGCATCGCTCATGATGCCCATAATCCTTCGTTCGCCGATTACGTCTATGAATCCTGTCGTGTGACCCACAACACCGTTCCGGGTTTTCAAAGCGCACTGTTGGTTGCCGCCGCTGTCAGTTTCGGCGTTGCCGGAGAGCCGTTGCGGGCGTCGTTGAATCTTGCTGTGAATCTGGCTGAAAACACGTCGTATGAAAGGGCTGCCTGGAGTCCGAAGGCAAGCGTTATCGCGCGTGCTGAATTGGCCGTCAAAGCCGCACAGGATATTGCCGATGAAGATGAGTTCGTCGATCGTCTGCGTCGAGTGTTCGGGACTTCGGTTGAATCCAACGAGTCGGTTGCCGTGGCTTTTGCCTTGGCGTATCGATATGCCGATGAACCGGTGAAGGCGTTGCTTGCGGCGGCCAATATCGGCGGGGATACCGACACGATCGGTGCTATTTCCGGCTCCATGCTCGGGGCAGCGCTGGGGCCGGAAGCGTTCCCGAAAGAACTTACCGATCAAGTCGCTGCCGTTTCGCACCTCGACCTTCCGAAATCCGTGGAACCGTTGCTCAAAATTCGTGCAAGGGATGGCCGGATGGGCGCCTTGAAGTCCGGTTTGCCGCAAGTCGGGAAACCGGAAACGCAACTTGAACACGATGAGGTCGAACATGCGTGAACCCGAATTGATTCATCTGGCTCAGGTATGCGTTGATCTGACCTTATCGGTCGAGCACCTACCCGAGCGTGGTGGCGACGTTTTTGCCACCAAACAAGCCATGAGCGCGGGCGGCGGTTACAACGTGCTCTACGCCGCCCGGCAGATGGGAGCGCCTGCGTCATATCGAGGTGCCGTTGGCACCGGCCCGATGGCTGATGTGGTGCGCAAGGCCTTGTCTTCGATTGGTGTCGACATACGTGGGGCGGTGCTACCCGACATTGATACCGGTTACAGCGTCGCCATGACCGAGCCGGACGGTGAACGCACGTTTGTTTCGACCAGAGGCGCGGAAACGCAGGTACCGGAGGATTCCTACGAAGATATCGAACTTGTCGACGGCGATGTGGTCTATTTATGTGGCTATTCGTTTTCCCATAAAAAGAACACCGAGGCGATACGCAGGTTTGCCGTGAAAAATGCGGGCTGGAACAAGGGCTGTGTTGTTTTTGACACCAGTCCGATGATTGCCGATATCAGTGATGAATGCCTCAAAATCTTACATGGGCTGCACCCGATATGGACGATGAACGAACGTGAGACGGCCATTCTTTGCTCGCGTTTCGGTCTTCACGCTGATTCCGGGGATTATACGGGTGCGTGTCGTCTGCTTGCCGGGTATCTCGGCGATCGGGTTATCGTGCGTGTCGGCGCTTTGGGCGCATGGTACTGTGACGGGCGCCAAGACGGGAAGGGCAACGAACAGTCTGTAACGCACATCCCGGCCCTTGAAGTCGCCGCTGTGGACACGAACGGGGCGGGAGATACGCATGCGGGCGTGTTGTGCGCGGCTCTGCTCGAGTCGGATGACATCATTCATGCCTTGAAGCTGGCCAACTGTGCTGCCGGGTTGTCGACGTGCCATTCGGGTCCGGCTACATGCCCGCCCCGTTCCGATATTGAATCGGCGATAAGCCGGCTATCGTGAGCAGGCTTTCATTTGAAGAGGCCATATAGTCGCGGCAATGATTCACGCAGGAAATTCTAAAAATACGAAAGGGTGGCATCTGTCCAAAAGGAAGATGCCACCCTTCATTCAAGCAAGGTAATGGTTGATCCAACCGAAGCAGATCAGCCAGTTAGGAGAATCGCCGATATCAGACGCTTGCGGAAGCTTCGAAAGTCGCGAGGATTTTGTCGAATTCCTCGTTGACCTCCTGCAGCGTCACCTCCTGCTCTACGCCGACGCTAGCGGCCTCGAGCAGCTTGTCCATCGCCCACTCCTTGACCGGCCTCTCCTCAAGCGCCGCCGCTCGTTTCATAAGTGCGAGCTGATCTTTGCTGACGGAGATATTGAATTGAATGTCTGCATTTTGTGTGTCGTTCATCATATGTCCTTCTTTGCATTCGACATTGAATTCGTACTTTTAGTATCGGTTCAAGTCGTCTACATAACAACCAAAGGGACAGCATATGGACACTCTTTTGAAAAGTCAATAGACAGTTCTGTCGTGTCTAGTTTATGTGTATCAGGCGTTCGCTGCGGAACGGTGATTAAGACGGCTAAAGCGCTATATGACTTGCTTTAGACGATGGTTTCGCTTTAGAAAAAACGGATGGTGTATGTTACGATTCGCGGGCGTTTTTGCTGCGAGCAAACGCATGCCGATTATATGTGGCGTAACTGGGCGAGTAGTGCGAAATGGTCGCTTCCGGGAATGGCCAGGGTGCTTACGTTTGAGGTGCGGATGCCGGAAGTCGTCAGGATATGGTCAAGTTCCAAACGCGGCCAAACAAGCCATTGCGGGAAACTTGCGGTGTGGCCATGCGAGGCGTGCAGGCCCGCGTCATCGAAGCCCTCATCAAGCAGCTTGCGGAAGCTGGGATGGTCGAGGTTGGAGTTGAGGTCGCCCATGATGATGGTTTCGGACGGGAATGTCGCTGCTGCCGGTGCGGAATTGCCGGGAGCGTGACTGCCGAGGGTCGCCAGATTGATGATGCCGCGGGACCATTCCCTGCAGCCGCGCATGGGAGATTTGGGGTGGGCGCTGTAAACGGCGACTCCGTTGATGTCGCAGTAAGGTACGTCGGCGGCCGCGATGTCAATGGCGTTGCCGTTCTGCGCGTCGGGTTGGATGCGTGAGAAGATGCCGTTGAAGCCGCCGTTGTCGCCTTTCTGGGATTTGCCAAGCTGGCAGTATGGCAGCAGTGTACCCATTCCCGCTTTATCGAGCTCGGCGACGAGGGTTGGCGTCAGTTCCTGCAGAGCCAATATGGATACGCCATTGCCACGTACGGCGTCGACGATGGCCTGTGGATTGGCTAGACCGTAACGGCAATTCAACGTCATTGCAGTATAGGAATTATTGGTATTTTGGGCTTTCCGTCCGTCGGTTGCTTGCCGGCCCCGTTCGCCTGAAGTATGTTGTTTTCTGTACCAAGGTGACGCGAATACCCCGGTGAGTAGGGTCAATATCGCCGCGAAGACGGCGACTATCCAATGCCGGGAAGCAAACGCCAGCGTCACAATGACCATTGACGGTATCCACAAAAATCGGACGAACGCGATGAGGTAAGGCATGGGACGATGCCCATCAGCGCCCGCCGGCAGGAAACGCAGTACCCACCACAAGGCGATGATGCCCAGCAGGGTGGAGAGCGTGGTTGCCATGGATTGTTTTCTTGACTCTTGAGCCTGGCTCAGCCGAGCAAGCCGGAAAGGCCGCCGCCAAAGTTCGGCGGAAGATTCGGGGTGCCGTTCTCGTCGGTGCCTGCCGCGTCCATGGCCTCCTGCAAGCCTGCGGGCAGTGCGGGGTTCTGCGGTTTCTTGGCAAAGGCCGAGCCGCCGGAGTTCTTCTTGCCAGCAAGCTTCTGTCGCAATGCTTTTTCTTCGGCCTCGCGCTTCATCGGGTTGCCGGACTTGGACTTCCCCTTCTTCTTGCCTTTCTTGCCCTTTTTGCCGTAGCCGCCGCCCATGGCCGGACCACCCATGCCGGGGATGCCGCCGCCGACCTTGTTGGTCATGCGTTTCATCATCTTGGCTGCCTGCTCAAAGCGTTGCAGCAGGCCGTTGACGGAGGAGACCGTGTTGCCGGAGCCGTAGGCGATGCGCGCGCGACGGGAACCGTCGATGATGGACGGGTCGCGTCGCTCTTCCGGGGTCATCGAGTGGATGATGGCCTCGGTGCGGTCGATTTCGTGCTCGTCGAGGGCTTCGAGTTCCTTGCGGTGAGTGGCCATGCCGGGGATCATGCCCAGGAGGCTTTTCATCGAGCCGAGCTTGCGCACCTGTTCAAGTTGTTCCATGAAGTCGTCAAGGCCGTAGGTGCCTTTCGCCATCTTCTTGGCGGACTCCATCGCCTCCTGCTCGTCGAACTCCTTCTGCGCCTGCTCGATCAGGGTGAGGATATCGCCCATGTCGAGGATGCGGGAGGCCATGCGGTCTGGGTGGAAGACCTCAAAGTCCTTGAGGCCTTCGCCGTTGGAGACGAAGAGGATCGGCTTGCCGGTGACGGATGCGACGGAAAGTGCTGCACCGCCTCGGGCGTCACCGTCGAGTTTGGAAAGTACCACGCCGGTGAAGTCCACGCCCTTGTTGAACGCCTCGGCGGTTTGCACCGCGTCCTGGCCGATCATCGCGTCGATGACGAAGAGGATTTCGTTCGGGTTCACGGCATCGCGGATGTCGCGGGCCTGCTTCATCAGCTCCTCGTCGACGCCCAAACGACCTGCGGTATCGATGATGACAGTGTCATACAGTTTGTCTTTGGCGTACTGAATCGAGTCGCGTGCGACCTTGACCGGGTCGCCGCTGGTCTGTCCGGGAGCCGCCACGGCCTCGCCGCCGTCGGACTGCACGCCCTTTTCAGGTGCGTAAACCGGTACATCCGCGCGCTCGCCTACCACCTGCAGCTGGGTGACGGCGTTCGGGCGCTGCAAATCGGCCGCGACCAAAAGCGGGGTGTGACCGGCGTCTTTCAGCCAATAGCCGAGTTTGCCCGCCAACGTCGTTTTGCCGGCGCCCTGAAGGCCGGCAAGCATGATGATGGTCGGTGGATTCTTGGCGAAGTTCAATGGGCGGTCGACGCCGGCGCCGAGGACTTGCGTCAGCTCGTCGTTGACGATTTTCACCACCTGCTGCGCGGGGTTCAGCGCCTGCGAAACCTCTTCGCCCAACGCACGCTCGCGCACACGGGAAGTGAAGGAGCGCACGACGTCGAGCGCCACATCGGCGTCGAGCAACGCGCGACGAATCTCGCGGATCGTCCCGTCGATGTCCGCCTCGGTGAGTTTGCCTTTGCCCTTCAGATGCTTGAACGCGTTGGAGAGCCTGTCTGTCAAAGAAGAGAATGCTGCCATAATGTCTCAATTCTAGCGGTTCGTAGGGAAAACGGCGTACTGAACAGCTGGGAACGTATTGAATGGCTGGGAGATATTGCAGCCCATGCATTGTAGAATGCCGGGCTGTTTTCTTGATTCGGTTCCGTCTGAGGCTGAGCCTTAGGCGGGTCTGATGTAGAGGTATTTGCAGATTTACAATGAAAAAAATAAACAACATAATAGATTAAATCAATTAGAAAACTAATTATTTAGTTATATTATAAAAAATAGCCGAATTTGGCATGTTTTATTTACATTCGACTTATGCTGAAAAAGTAATCCTACGACCGGGCAAAGTTGTCGGTCTTTGCGGTGTTGCGGTTTGGGGGCAAAGGATATGAGGTACTTACAGGAAAAGTTGAACATGTGTCGGGCAATGCGGAGATGTTGCCAGGCGACAGCTTGGCTGGTGGGGCTCTCTCTATTGCTGTTTCCGGCAAATGTGGCCAATGGCGTGGAAGTGTCATCGACATCTGCGGCTACGACTCAGTCCACTTCGAATGGTTCAGAGACTGATGAGGACGCGGCCAACACCCCTTCGACGGTTCAAAGTAACGGCTCTACCGCTCCTCAGGCCTCTGAACCAACGGTAAAACCCGATATGCCCAAGAACGATGGGCCGGCTGCGACGGCCGCCCCTTTATCGGGCACAACGTCTCCTGGCCAACCTGGTACAAATCCGGAATCTCGCAAACAGATATTGCGCGAAGGGCTATCGAGAAATGGGGACGATACTTTCCTTGGAGAAGAGGAGTTCAAAGGTACTAAACCCTTCGACGAAAAACGGTGGTTCGCTTTCGATGATGCGTGTCTTACCGGCGGATCGCCACCGACCACTCAGTTGCAAGCGAGAAGGAAAATTTCGGTTGATGCGAACGGCAAGGATATCGGCGACAACACCACGCCGATCACCGTTGTCGATAAGAACGATCCATCGAAGACGAAAACCGTCAATCAGAAACTGCTGGGAACCTGCCACAAAGCTGACGGCACATATGCATTGATGGGCAATGCCGGCAGAGGTTTCCTGCAATTGACCGACGAGAACAGTAAAAAATACGACGGGAAGACCTCGGGCGTCGGCTCAGCGTTGTATGACAGGACTTTGCCGATTTACGACGGTCTGCACGTCTCTTTCAAGATGTACATGACCGGCACCGCTGACGGCATCTCGTTCTTCCTCGTAAAGAGTGACCAGACCTTGACGCAATCTGGGCTGCACGGCGGTCATCTGGGGTATGTTGGCATTCCCAATGCCTTATTGGGTATCGGGTTCGATCAGTTCGGCAATTTCGGCGCATACGACATTCCTGATGACGTGGCGTATAACGCGCACGATCCTACGAAGTCGGTGGCAGGCTACAAACCTGTCAGATGTGATCCGCAAAGCACCAACAATACGAGCCGGTATCCTCTGGTTACAGATGCCAATGCCCGCAACTCCATCGAACGAGACCCGGCTAGGGGCCTGAGCTCATTTTATCTGCGTGGCACGATTCCCCATCCACTGGTAGGCGTCCGCGACAGTTCGGAGCACGGCTATTGCCGTCTTGCGCAAAGTGATCTTTTACCGAGCAATGGAACAAGAGTTCCTGACAAATCGCCGTTTTTAAGCACAGGTATACCCACGAGCAGCGCTGAGGTCGGTACGCAGGTCGACATCATTCTTTCGCCGGCTGACGCTAACGGACGGCAGACGTTGGATGTGACGATGGTTGCGCGCGACGGTACGACGAATCATGTCATCAACAACTTGCCGGTGCCGGCGTTACCGAGATCGGCGAAAATGGGGTTCTCGTCTTCAAACGGCACGCCCGGCGCGCATCTTATCCGTGGGGTGTCGGCCAACAGCATTAATCCTTTGGGCGATCTCAATCTTTTGATGCAGGATGGATCCGAGATGGAGAATGTACCCGCCAAGGCGCGGTACAAGATAGGAGACAAGATACCTTACAAATACATTGTCACCAATCCTGGCAGTGAAGATATGACCGGGTTGTCCGTAAAAGATGGGTGGAGCAATTCGGCAAACTGTAGAGCGACCACCGTACCGGTCGGTTATGCCACAGAGTGCTCGAACACTCATACCGTCACTGCAGCCGATGACGTCGACAACGGGAAAGTCACCAATACGGCTACGGCTACGGCCACAGCCGCGAAGCCGGTGAGCGGCACCAGTTCGTTGGCGTTCCCTATCAACAGCATGGGCACTTTCAACGTTAAGCAGATTATCAATGACCCGGGAGGCGGGGGTACGTTGCCTGTGGGGCAGACCTACACGGTGAATTGGAGCTATTCGAACGGCACCTACCAATACTGCATGAAGCAGGAAGACGGCTCCTTTTTGGCGTTTCCGGTGGGTGACGGCCCGGTTGCACAGGGCGGAACCGAGCCGTCACCCACTGATGACACGGTGAATTACGCCGGTAATTCGGGTAGTCTGCAGATTGACACCTCTGTTGCGCATGGTCCGCAAGTCGCAGGAGGAGGCGAGCTTTATTTGCCGGTTGGCGCGACAGTGTCCATCGTCGATAATGGTGCCATGCCGGCTGTGCAAGGCTGGCACTGGACGTCGTCGGTGTTTTCTCCGACAATTCCCGTAACCATTGGATGCGCTGCCGGGCATACTTTGGCGGTTACCAAAACCAACGATCTGGTAAAGAACGTCGCCGTATCGAATTTGCCCATCACCGGAGGAAACAGCTGGGAGTGGTTTTCTGTGATTATGGTTTCTGCGGCAGGGCTGTTGATTTCCGGTATTGTGATGCGTCGCCGTCGCGTCATGAAAATCTGACTGCGGCAACTAGCTGGTACTTATGCGAGCGGTGCTACTTCTCGCAAGCACCAGCTGATATCGATAGGGGAGATAACTTCTGGCTGGGTTACTCTCCTTCTTGGTGAGTTTGCCTTTGCCCTTCGGATGCTTGAACACGTTGGAGAGCCTGTCTGTCAAAGAAGAGAATGTCGCTATAATGTCTCAATTCCACCGGTTCGTAGGGAGAAAAAGAAGCTCCGAGCGCAAAACTGGTCGGAGCTTCTTTTGCTTAGTCGCGATGGACTATCGATCAATCACGGTGGCCCGATGCTGCGCGGCGGTGAACTCGTTGCGGTGCTGATAAAGGAACATGGCGAAGAAAGACAAAACGGCGAGCACGAGCATGAAAGGCCATACGGGAGCCACCACGGTGCGGCTGACGGAGGTCGGAACTGCGCTTACTGTGGTTTTCTTGTCCTCGTTTTTGCAGACGACCGCTGCGGGTGCCACGGAGCCTTCGCTGTAGTAGGCGATTTTACAGATCCTGCGTTGCGGCGATGGTCCGGAAGTATTGGGGGCGGTTGCATTGTCGGCATCGTTGCCAGGCGCGGGTTTGGTCGTGGTGGCACCGATTCGTGGTGCGGGCAGCAGACGTGCCGACGCTCCGGCTGTAGAGGCCGGGGCCAAGGTAGGGGTTGTGGGCGCCACGACGAATCCGGCTGGGGCTGGGGTCTGCGTGGCCGGCTGAGCGGTCACGCCGCTGGTGCTGCCCGTACCTGCGTTGATAGATGAAGTTGATGAGCCGGAGGCGCCGGACGGGCTTGACGAAGAGGTTCCTGAAGGCGTCGATGGGTTTGGTGCCGGTGCGTGGTGGACTTGCCAGATGGCGTAGAGGGTCACGTCGCCGCCTGCTACGTTTGCTGTGCTGCCCAAGTTGTGGTCTACGGCACCCGTCGGGGTGGTGCTCCAGCCGGACAGTGTGTAAGTGTTGGTCGTCGAAGAAGGCGCAATCAAGGTGTACGGATCGCTGGCGGGCAGAGCCACGTCGGGATTGAGCGTGGCCACTGTTCTCGGCGTGCCGGCATCGGCGACATGTCCGGCTGTGTCGAATTCCGGCATGGGCACATCGTCCACAGTCATGTCGGTGAAAGCAGCGCTCAGGTTCCCTCTGGAGTCGGCGGTGTAACCGCGGGCCGTTGCCGCTGCGGTATAGCCGGAAGGCAGGCTTGCCAAGTTGGACTCGAGATTGAGTGTGTGCAAGGGCGCAGTTTGCCAGATGTATGTGCCGGCTCGGTTGGGATCCGTTGCCAGAGTGCTGGTAAAGTCGTCCTGGCTCTGAGCCTGAGCGTTGGTTAATGGTTCCGTCGCGCCCGTTGCGCCGTTCGACAGGTGTGAGACTTTAATCCATTTATCGGTGTAGCTCCTGCCTGGAGTCGATGGTCTTGCATAGATTGCCGATGCCACGGGGTTGCCTCTGAAGCTTCGATTTGACAACCTTGTCTTGGGTCCGACGGTCAGCCTGTTGACCCTGCAGAACATATCGTCGGTATTGCTTGTGCCATTGGGCTTGATGGTAAAGTCAAGTTTGGTGGTATCCCATTTGCTCAAATTCAGGGTATTGATGTTGCACGCGGAATAGAACATGTGGTTCATGTCGGTGACGTTGTGGGTGTCGAAGTTGGCGATATCCAAGCTGGCTAGCTGAATGCCGTCAAACATGGATCGCATGCTGGTGACTTGGCTGGTGTCCCAGCCGCTTAAATCCAAGGAGGTCATCCCGCGGTCTCCTTGGAAAATGCCTTCCATGGTTTTAACGCGGCTCGTGTCTACAAGGCCGTTGCCTTTGAAGGTCTTGACGTAGGTATTATTCGGGGTCGGGTCCCAGTCGCCAAACAGGAATCTGGAGTTTTCCGGCAATTGCGTTTTGTTGACACCGTTGAAGACGATGTGCTTGGCGTAAGCGAAATTGTGAAGGGTTTTTATGTGGCTGAACGGTGTTGCGGTGCCTGGCATGGTTTCCAGACCCTCGAAATCATTCTTCTGGAGCGGGTCGTCCGCTGTGAAGGTCAGTGTGCAGTCGCCACCGTATTCGGCGCTTGGCGCGAGCGTCCAATGGCCGTGGGTCATGGGGCCGGTGTCGCTGCAGATTCCCCCTCGTGTGAGAGGTGATGTCGAAGGCTCTTCGCCTTGAGCGCTTGACGTCGATCCCGGCGCTTTCGCGGAGGGGGTCTGGAGGGCATGCCGTGGTATTGACGTTGGCGTGGATAGCGTAGGAGTGGACGTCAACGTGGTCGACGTCGATCCCGGTGCGTCTGATGTCGGCATCGTACTTGTTGCAGGTGCCGTTGAGATTGGACGCTGTTGAGTCTGGTCAGTCGACGTTGAGGAATCCGCCGCCTGACTGCTCGGCGTGTTTCGCTGAGGTTGCCGCGTTGCTTCGGGGGGTTGTGCCGCCTGTGCCATGGCAGGCGACAGCAAAGTCGCTGTCGCTAGTGCCGTTGCGATCATCGTTTCGATCTTGCGTCGCATGATTGCCTTCTCGTTTCTTCTTGTCATCAAAAAATTTCCATATTGGTTTTTCAGCATAAAAATTATTAGTTTTTGATAACTTTAATAATTGTACGACGAAGAAACGATGAACGCAAATATAAAGCAATTTTTTTCATCGTTTTATGATAAATTGTGATGAAAACTAGGGAAAATGCGATTTATTAGATACTGATTGTTGCAGTCAAGAAATTCCGTAAGTTCTTCACGATGCTATTTCAGACTCCAAGTGGAGCCTGTCGGCTTGTCTTCGATAGTCACTCCCATGGAGGCGAGGGCATTGCGGATTTTGTCAGCTTTTTCGAAGTTTTTGGACTTGCGGGCGGCGTTGCGTGCAGCGAGTTGGTACTGCATCATCTCGTCAAGCAACTTGTGCTCGGCTTCGGCGTCGTTGGCGCCGATATTGCTTTCGCGCTTTGAACCGCCCTCGGAAGTCCCGACATTCCAAGGTTGCGCCAACGGGTCGAGGCCCAAGGTGTCGAGCATGGCCCGCACCGAAAGCAGCGTTTCGCGCAAGGCAACCCGGGAGGTAAGCATGTCGATGATTTCGGATGGAATGTTGCCGTGCGTGAAGGCGAACCTGACCTTGGCGTCACCTTGGATGTATTCTTCGGGCATATCCGAATATTTGTCGCTGGTTTCGTCGAGAACCCTGCGGTACTCGTCGGTCAGGGCGGCCATGTCGGCTTCATTCAGAGAAACGGTGCTGATGTTGGATTGCGCCGCTTCAAGTTCGGCAATCAGCGAATTGCCATGACGGATGGCGGTGAAAATCGCAGCGGTGGCGCCCGAAACGTTGATGTCGTCGTTCATCGCCTCCACGAAATCGGACGGCAACTGGTCGGCCTTGATGGCTGCGACTTCCTCGCGGCTCGGTTGTTCGTTCGGCCCCAGTACCTGGCCGGCGCGGACAATGAAATTGCTGATGCGCTCGTAGGCGGATTTCGCCTCGGCGAGCGTCTGATCGCTCCACTCGAGCATAGAGCGATATTGCACGCTGCCCAGGGCGTAACGCACCACCCACGGTGAGTTTTGCGCGAGGACGCTCGGCACGGAAAGCCCGTTGCCCAGCGACTTCGACATCTTCTCGCCTTTGGCCGTCACCCAGGCCGAGTGCATCCAGACGTTGGCGGACTCGTAGCCTGCCGCGCGCGTCTGCGCCATTTCGTTTTCGTGATGGGGGAAGCGCAGGTCGAGCCCGCCGCCGTGGATGTCGAACATGCCGTCGAGATAGCGGTGGCTCATTGCCGAGCACTCGATATGCCAGCCGGGGCGACCGGTACCGAATGGCGTCTTCCAACGGGCGGTTTCAGGGTCGCTTTCCTTCGAAGCCTTCCACAGCGCAAAATCACGGGGGTCGCGCTTGTCGGGGGAATAGTCAGCCGGGTCGGCCGGGTTGTATTTGTCATTTCCGGACTGGTCGACGCTCGGGCCCATTTCGTCCGCCACCGCCGCTGCGGAATCGACTTCTGAGGTTTGTTTTTGGTGGGTCAGCTCGCCGTAATATGGCCAGCTGGCCACGTCGAAGAATACGTTGCCGGTCGGTTTGCCGTCGTTGTCGGTGACGACGTAGGCGTGGCCACGGTCCACCAGACGTTGGATAAGGTCGACCATGTCGCCGATATGGCCGGTCGCTCTGGGCTCATATGTCGGCGCGAGCACTCCCAACGTTTCATAGGCGTGCGTGAATTCGCGCTCGTAATGATAGGCGCGTGCCCACCATTGCTCACCAGCGGCCGCAGCCTTGTCCAGGATCTTGTCGTCGATATCGGTGACATTGCGGATGAAAGTGACGTCATAACCGAGCTTTTCAAGCCAACGACGGACGATATCGAAGGCGACCGCCGCGCGGATATGGCCGATATGCGGCGAACTCTGCACCGTGGCGCCGCAGACGTAGATGCCCACCTTGCCGGGCACAATCGGCGTGAACGCGGACACTTCGTGCGTGGCCGTGTTATAAAGTTTCAACCCCGTGGCGGCATCGGCGAGCGCCTTCGACTGGTCCGATTCAGGAAGGTTGGAATTCTGCGGTTTCGTGGCGTTTTCCATATTTACCAGAGTATTGGCTTTAGCCGACAAAAAAATGTGCAAGTCCGTTCGCTTGAAGTCAACGGGTATGAATTTGGGGTGACGAAATGCCACAATGGAACCATGACGATGCCGAAAGTGCTTATTCTGCAACATGTTTCCTGCGAAAAGCCAGGACGGATCCTTGATAATCTCGACGACCTTGGTATGGGCAGCGAAACACTGAACATCGCCTCTGAAGCAAATCCAGACGTGCCGAAAAGCGAAAAGATTGCGGGGCTCGTGGTAATGGGCGGGCCGATGGGGGCGCAGGATTACAAGGAATATCCGGGGCTCAAAACCGAGGCGAAGCTGGTGCGCAAGGCCGTGAAGGCGGGCAAACCGGTGCTGGGCATCTGCCTTGGCCATCAGATTATCGCCACGGCGCTCGGCGGCAAACTGCAGAGTGGCAAATGCTCGGAAATCGGGTTCGCGCCGATCAAGCGCGTCGTCAAAAACGACTGGTTCCCAATGTGGACCTCCGAGATGAACGTGCTCAACTGGCACAACGACGTCGTCTCCGTTCCCGATGGTGGCCAGCTTCTCGCGTCATCGAAATATACCGAAAACCAGGCGTTCTGCTATAAAAGCGCACTCGGGCTGCAGTTCCATCTTGAGGTGACGCCGACGCTTTTGGACGAGTGGCTGAGTGAGCCGTCCATGGTCAAGGGCATGAAGAAGAGCCAAATTGCCAAGATTCGTGAGGATTTCAAGCATTACGACGTTGAACTGCAGCCGCTCGCCGAGCAGGTTTTCTCCGCCTTCGCCGTGCGTTGTGCTGCCAGTGCCCGTGCGATGGGCGAACAGTCCTGACTCGAGCTTGCGATGAAAATCAGGGAAATGAGGCAGGAATCGTAATTTTCATCGCATGTTCAGTTTTGGTGTGACGGGAAATGCGAGAATGTGCACTGGCTGATTTGCCTGCAGACTAAAGGGTGTTGGCGGCGGGCGGTACCATCGAATCACTATGCCGACTTATGACTTGGGACTTGAACACGTTTCGCTTGATTTCGCCACCAAAACCATTTTTACCGATGTGACGCAAGGCGTCTTCGAGGGCGACCGTATCGGTATCGTCGGCAAAAACGGCGACGGCAAATCCACGTTGCTGCATTTGCTGGCTGGCACGCAGCAGCCCGATTCCGGGCGCGTGACCACGCGTAACGGGCTGACGTTCGGCATGCTGGACCAGCGCGATCCACTTGATGACAATGCCACAGTGCGGCAGGCCGCGCTCGAAGGGCGTGAGGATTACCAATGGGCTTCCGACACCCGTTCCCGCGAGATCGTGGAGGCGTTGCTCGGTGGTTTGAGTCTCGATGCCAAAGTTGGTTCGCTTTCCGGCGGCCAGCGTCGACGTGCGGATTTGACCCGTTTGTTGCTGAAGGATTGGGACATTCTTGCGCTTGACGAACCGACGAACCACTTGGATATCGTTACCATTCATTGGCTTGCGGAGCATCTGAAGAACCGCTGGGCCAAAGGGCAGGGCGCGTTGCTGCTGGTTACGCACGACCGCTGGTTCCTGGATGAGGTCTGCGAGTCGATGTGGGAGGTGCACGACGGGGTGATCGACCCGTTCGAAGGCGGCTACAGCGCCTACATGCTTCAGCGCGTCGAACGTGACCGGCAGGCCGATATTCGTGAGGAACGCCGCCGCAATCTTGCCCGCAAGGAACTGGCTTGGCTGACTCGCGGCGCCCGCGCCCGTGCCACCAAGCAGAAGTTCCACGTGAAACAGGCCAATGAGCTGATTGCCGACGTGCCACCGATGCGTAATACATTGCAGCTGAAACAAATGGCGACTTCACGGCTGGGTAAGCAGGTCGTCGACCTCAGCGATGTCACTCAGATTTTCGAGCATCTCCAAGGCGAAACACCCAGTGATAATGGATCTGATGACTCGGACAACGACTCCGCTTCGCGTGTTGATGTGGTTCCGGCTTTGTATCAGGAGCCGAAAGTCATGGGTTTCGTCGAGCTGGCTGTTGACGATTTGGATGATGACCGGCTTGTTGATGCCAAAGCCGAACGTTCTCAAGCCGACGAAAATCAGTCTGTGACGGAAACCAATGAAGCCACACAGATTTCGGATGGGACGAATGACGCCGATACTTCCGATGTTTCTTCCAATCAGGAAGATAGTGCAGTCAGTGATAAGGAATCCAACGCCGAGGATACCCCTGCCGTCACTTCCTCAGCGCAGAAGGTGACGGTCAGCGGACGCAAGATTCTTGACGATGTCACTTGGCTGATTGGCCCCGGCGACCGATTTGGTATTGTCGGTGCGAACGGTGCCGGCAAGTCGACGTTGCTGAAAATCATCGACGGCACGTTGACACCGACGACCGGGTACGTGAAAATCGGCAAGACCGTGAAGTTTGCGGTGCTTTCGCAGCGGCTCGATGAGCTGGAGAAGCTCGGCAAATACAAGATCAAGGAAGTGCTGAGTCGCTACAAGCCGACCTATGAAGTCGACGGCAAAGAGGTTTCGACCAGCCAGCTGATGGAACGGCTTGGTTTTTCGGCTGCGCAGCTGATGACGCCGATTGCCGATCTTTCCGGCGGGCAGAAGCGCCGCATGCAGCTCTTGCTGATTTTGCTGGACGAGCCCAATGTTTTGATTTTGGATGAGCCTGGCAATGATCTTGACACCGACATGCTGGCCGTGATGGAGGATCTGCTTGATTCCTGGCCGGGCACGCTGATTGTGGTTTCCCATGACCGCTACCTACTTGAACGCGTGACTGACGAGCAGTTTGCATTGATTGGTGGCAAGGTCCGTCACCTTCCCGGTGGCGTCGATGATTACCTCGAAATGGTTCGCAAAATCGAGAACGGCGAAACGCTCGATGAGGTTATCGGCGGCAATCACAGTGGTAAGTTGTCGGGCAAGGGCTCTTCTTCGAGCAGTACGACTGAATCCCAATCATCAAATGCAGACGCAAGCGATAACGGCAACAATACCGATTCCGATTCGCAATCCGGCGAACCGAAACTGACCGGCAAAGCCTTCCACGACGCCACTCGTCGTCTCTCGGCCATCGAGCGCAAACTTGCGAAACTCGAAACAGAGAAGTCGAAGATCGAACAGAAAATGGCCGCGCACGACCCGTCCGATTACGTAGGTCTGGGCAAACTCAACGAGCAACTCTCTGCCAACTCCGCCGAGTCTGAGTCTCTAGAGTCCGAGTGGATGGAGCTCTCCGAGCAGGTTGAATAATAACCCCAGAATCCCAGAGGAAAGACAACAAAAGGTGGATATGGTTTTAACCCATATCCACCTTAGAAATTTGGTACCGTTAAGTTACTGCATTACCTTCCGGTGATCTCGCTGCCGACCACCTTTTCGCTCAAGGCGTGGGGACCGCGGGTCATGGCGACAGCGCCGGAACGGACCAGTTCGATGACGCCGTAATCGTCCAAGAGCCCAAGCAGCGCGTCGATCTTGCCTTCGTCGCCGGTGGCCTCGATGGTCAGCGACTCGGGGTGCACGTCGACCACGCGCACGCGGAAGAGTCGTACGATCTCAAGTACATCCGATCGATTCGATTCGTTGGCGGCGACCTTGATGAGCACCAGCTCGCGCTGAACGGCGTCCATGTTGTCGAGATCGACGATTTTCAGGACGTGGAGCAGTTTGTTGAGCTGCTTGATGATCTGCTCAAGCGGCACCTGCTCCACGTCGGCGGTCACGGTGACGCGCGAGATGTCGGGGCGTTCGGTGGGGGAGACGGAAAGCGAGTTGATGTTGAAGGCGCGGCGGGCGAAAAGGCCGGCTATACGGGCCAGTACGCCGGGGCGGTTTTCGACCAAGACGGACAGGGTATGACGCTCGCTATGCGGAGTGGATGCAGGATAGATTGCCATGATATTCCTTTCGCCTTGCCCTTACTTTTCCGCGGCCGCGATGTCGGCGGCTTCGGCAACATTCTCGGTATCGTCAGAAGCGTCATCGGCAGCTGGGTTCGCCGCGTTATGATGCAGCAGTGGTTGTATGCCCGGCATATAGGTGACGGTGTCGTTGGATTGCCCGGCTGCCACCATCGGCCAGACCATGGCGTCCTTGTAAACGCGGAAGTCGATCAGCACCGGCCGGTCGTTGATTTCGTTAGCGCGTTTGATCGCGTTCCTCGCCTCGTCCTGTGTTCTCGCGCGAATACCGACGCAGCCATACGCCTCGGCCAGTTTGACGAAATCGGGGACATTGATGATATCTTCGGTGTTTTCGCCATCCTGGATGCTGGTCTGCGAATAATGCTTGTCGTAGAAGAGCGTCTGCCACTGGCGGACCATGCCGTAAACGGAATTGTTGAGAATCGCGATCTTCACCGGAGCGTTGTCGATGAACGCAGCTGCCAACTCCTCGGAAGTCATCTGGAAGCTGCCGTCGCCGTCGATGAGCCAAACTGGTTTCTTGCCGCCGAAATCACGGGTGGAACCGATGCGCGCCCCGATGGCCGCAGGAAGGCCGAAGCCCATGGTTCCCAAGCCTCCCGAGGAAATCCAGGAATGTGGATTCTCGAAATCGACAAGCTGCGAGGCCCACATCTGATGCTGGCCCACGCCGGAAACCCAGATGGTGGAAGGTGCTGCCTGGCGCGAGAGCTCCTCGACCACCCACTGCGGCGAAAGTGTACCGTCCGGCGTCGTTTCGTCATACTTCATCGGATATTTTTCGCGCCACGAGTTGATGAGCTTCCACCACGACTCGTGATTCGGCAAGCCGTGTATGGCCTGTCCTCGCTTGATTTCGGCGTTCAGTGCGTCGAGCACCTCGGCCACGTCGCCGACAATCGGTACATCCGGCTGGCGGCGCTTGCCGATCTCGGCCGGGTCGATGTCGATGTGGATGACGCGGGCGGCGGGTGCGAAAGCCTCCAATTTTCCGGTCACACGGTCGTCGAAACGGGCTCCGATGGCCACCAGCAAATCGCATTTCTGCGTGGCTGCCGTAGCCGCCAACGTGCCGTGCATGCCGAGCATTCCCAGTACTTTCGGATCGGAATCCGGCACGATGCCGCATGCGGGAAGCGTGGTGACGATGGGGGAATCGGTCAGATCGGCCAGTTCCTTGACCTGCTCGCTGGCGTTGGAGCGCACCGCGCCGCCGCCGACGTATAGCACCGGTCGATACGATTGTTCAAACAGTTTCGCGGCCTCGCGCAGGACGTGCCCGTGCGGTTTGGTCGTCGGATTATAGCCTGGCAGCAACAGTTTCTGAGGCCATGAGTAATACATATCGTCAACTTGGGCGGTTTTCGTGATGTCGACGACGACAGGGCCGGGGCGGCCGGTGCGCGCGACATAGTGCGCTTCAGCGAGTACGCGGGGAATGTCCTGCGCGTCGGTGACAAGGTAGGAATGCTTGACCACGGGGTATGTGATACCGACGGTATCGGCCTCCTGGAAGGCGTCTGTGCCGATGGCGTTCACGCCGACCTGCCCGGAAATGACCACGAGCGGCACCGAATCCATGTTCGCGTCTGCGATCGGGGTGACCATATTGGTGGCTCCCGGCCCGGAGGTGACGATGCATACGCCCACGCGTCCGGTGGCCACGGCGTATCCCTCGGCCGCGTGCCCCGCGCCCTGCTCATGGCGCATCAGCACGAAACGGAACTTGGTGTCGTCGTGGATCTCATGATAGACCGGCAGGATCGCGCCGCCCGGAATGCCGAAAACGTCCTGCACGCCCAGATCTTCCAGCGTGCGGATCAGCGCCTGTGCGCCGGTCATTTTCTCGCCATCCACGAGAGTCTGTTTGTTGGTCTTCGGTGCTTTCGGCACCGCGCTGAATGCCTGTAAAGGCGTTGGTGACACCATCATTCCTCTTGTCTCTTCGGGTTGATAAGGATTGTCGGTGACCTGTGGCGTATGGTGTACGTCCGCATGGCTGTGACGTTCGGTGTTCGCTGGGCTGTTCTTGGCAGGCCGCGGCGCTATGCCGATTTGGTAGATATAATAACGCCTTACGCGTGGCGAACCCGCTTATTGCCCAAATATTGGCGTCGTGATGGCGGTTTATTGCGTATAGCTTGTGGGAATACATGCCCGAGGCCGTTGTCATTGTTCTGTGCGGATGATTCTTATTGCTTGTGATATACACGTATGTCTGGTTTACGGTTATACGTACGCTGCGAATGACCGTGGTGATAAACGGGAATATCAAAGCAAATAAAGGAGCGGACTATGGCCAAGGAAGACACCGCGACGACCACCAAGCAGCCGGTTACGACGTTTCTGCGGGCGTTGTCGGTTGCGTTTGCGGCATTCATGGTGATTGCGATGATATTTGCGCCCTGTTCCGTTTCAGCCGCGCAAGTTCGGCACGATTGCAAGGTCGGCAGCGACAGCATAGCCGATTGCTTCCCCGATGAGGCTCTCGCCAAGGACGTTGCGAGAGCCGAGCACGTCAAGACCACTAATATCTTTACCCAGAAAATGGTTGATACCACCACGAAACTCAATGCTTTCAAATCGTTGAACGGACGAGTCGAGAGTCTCAAAGGCATCGAGAATCTGGTGAACCTCACCTATCTCAATATCGATGGTAATTATGTTCAGAGCCTCGCACGTCTAGCCAATCTCACCAAACTGCAAACGCTGTATTGCAATGGAAACGAGGTCTCCGATTTCTCGCCGCTTTCCAAGCTCACCTCGTTGCAGGTGCTTTCCCTGAATAATCGACAGGATAATTCTGGTTCAAATCCTGACTCCCTCTTGTCGATCGATCTTGCTCCGTTGGCAGGTCTTATCGGGCTCAAGGTCCTTCGGCTCAATAACCTTAAATTCAAAAGCGTCGCTTCGCTTGCCGGGTTGGTCAATCTGAACGAACTTGATATCGAGAGTGCTGGCATCATCGATGGCTCGCCTCTGGCTAGCTTGGTGAATCTCACCCGGCTCGACATCAGCAAGAATGATCTCGGCTCGATTGATATGGTGCGGAGCATGACGAATCTGCGCAAGTTATACGCGGGGCAACAGAACACTGGGGGCAGTCTGCAGATCCGTGATGTCTCCGCGCTCGAAACGCTTACAAACTTGCAGGAGCTGGATTTGAGCGGCAACGCGATAGCCGATATCTCGCCATTGCGTGGAATGGCCAATATGCGTGTGCTGTGGATTGGTGGTAACCGTATTTCCGACATCAGCACGCTTTCCGGAATGACCGCGTTGACGTCGTTGTCGATTGACTATAACGAGATTCAAAGCCTGGAGCCCTTGCGCGGTCTTACGCAGCTGCGCACACTCAAGGCCGACGACAACAACATTTCGGACATCTCACCTCTAGCTGGACTTACCAAGCTTGAAGGGGATCTCGATCTTTCCGATAACCAGATATCGGATATTTCCCTTCTCGCCAATTGCGACAAGATATGGGATCTTGAGCTTGAAAACAACAAAATAACCGATATTTCGGTTTTGGCGAAGATGGCAAGTATCAGTAGCGCGGATTTCGGTGGTAATGCGGTACGTGACGCCACTTTGCCTGCCAAGGTGAGGGATGAAGTGAGAATAGATTTGGATAGACAATACACATTGCTTGACGACGCCGCCACCGACCAGTTGACGCTGAAGACGGGGAAAGATTTCGATGGCAAATATATCAAACCGAAGATGTATCCGAAAAACGGCCATTACGACCCGACGACTGGGGTGGCGACGTGGAAATCCGCGGGGGACGCCGACCATATATCCCTAACCTTCTGGGACGCAAAAGAAATGCATGACGCCGATTTCATCGGAATGGTCTCACGACATATTCAAGGTGTGCCGCCGAAACAGACGCATAGTGTCTCATTTACCAACGAATGCGGTCTTCATGTCCCTGACCAGCAGGTGCGTGACGAAGATGTGGTGAACCTGCCCGACGTTCCGATCACATGTGATGGAAAGGGATTCAGTCGATGGCGCGTGAAAGACGGTAAGGATGAGAGTGTCATATTTGGACCCGATGCTATCAACGAGCCCGTTACTGAGGACATGGAATTGAATGCCAAGTGGGAGGATACTCCGTCCAGCATCTTCTACGACGAGGAAAGAACGCGGAGCGGAAAATACTGTGACGGTCCAGCCGACGAGGATGAATATGTGCATGCCCATCCCGACGGTGGTGATGAGGGCGGCAGCTTGGATTTTTCATGGCGTGAATTGGCGTTGTTTTTTTGGCCGATCACACTACTTGGAGTGATTGTTATCGCTTTCGTTGTGTTGGCCTGTTGCTTACGTATCAAAGAGAAGAGCGCTGATAAGGAGCCGAGTGGTGTTAGAGGGCCGGGTATAGCTGAATGGTCGGACGATGCTCGAGGAACGGATGGTGCCGAAGGACTTGGCACTGTAGGAGAGCCGGGCGTTGCAGAGGAACCGAGTGCTGATGAGTAGCCGAACACTGCCGAAGATGAGATGCAATAGGTTCGGGAATCTAATGAATTAGGGTATAGAGGTTTTATGGATGAAGGGTTTATGGTCGATAGTGATTGCAGTCGCCCGATGAGTCGATGCTGCCCCGAGCAACTGACCTTGCAGACAGCTGCTCGGGGCATGAGGGATGCACATACCCGGGTATTCAGAATCGGACGTAGGAGAAAAGGACGAGGGAGATTCTCAAGCTGCGTTGGACGAGTCCGCAGAAACCAATGGAGATACTGATTCTCAGTCAGCTTTAGTAGTGAATGAGGCAGGGTAAGGGGATGATTTTCAGTCTACTTTAGATGAGTCTGCGCTGGAATTATTACGGTGATGGTGTTTCTTCGCCTGATGCTTGCTTGGATGGTCATCAAGCTCGTGCCAAGCCTCGCGAGCAGCAGCAAGCTGGGCCTTGCGTTTGCTGGAACCGGTGCCGACGCCGAGCACTTCGTCATCCTGACCGACAACGGCTCGGGCAGTGAAGACCTGCGCGTATTCCGGGCCGGAGACGGCCATGCGGTAGCGCGGATCCTCAAGTCCCATGCCGTGCGCCTTGACGGTCAGCGAGGTCTTCCAATCCAGCGCCGGGCCTTCGGTCGCAACTTTCTTGAGCTCATCATCGACCAGATGATGCACGACTTTACGGGCCTCGTCAATGCCGTGCTCAACGAATGTCGCGCCGATCAGCGATTCGACGATGTCGCAGAGAATCGAGCTTTTTTCGGCGCCGCCGGATTCCGCCTCGCCATGGCCGAGCAGGATATATGGGCCTACCTGCAGTTTTTCGCGTGCAATTTGTGAAAGCGCCTTTTCTGAGACGGCCATCGCCCGCATCTTCGCAAGCTGGCCCTCATTCATGTCCGGGTGAACACGATACAACGTTTCCGTAGAAACGAACTCGAGTACAGCGTCACCCAAGAATTCCAAACGTTCGTAGTTCGGCGCACCCTCGTGCTCGTGCGAGAACGAACGGTGGGTGAGTGCCTGCACCAGCAGATCCGGTGAAAGCGTGGTTCCGAGTCGGTCAAGCAACTCCTGCTGCGGAGAGGCAGGTTTGCTGTTTTCGTTGTTGTGTGAATCGGTCACGATGGTCCTTTTACTAATCGATACGACCCCGACGAACATATTGCGGGCACCAAGCCGTTTGATGACGAATGGCGGGATATCGGATCTCGTCAATCAAAGTCAAATCGAATTGGTTCCTGTAACACATCTGCGTGGTGGGTTATGGATATGAAATTATTGCCTGGATTGATTGCAAACGTAAGCAGAGATGCAAAAGCCCCGCCACCCGTCGATGGCAGGGCTTTTATTTGCTAGCGTTTCACTTGCTCAGCGACTTGCTGATAGCCTCGCGATAGACGCGGCCGCGGAACGAGCCGCAGCTCGGGCAAGCCATATGCGGCAGGGTCGGCGCACCACAGTTCGGGCAGGCGACGGTCTTGGCCGCGCTGGCCTTCCAGTTGGAGCGGCGCGAATGCGTGTTGGCTCGCGAAGTCTTGTACTTTGGCAGTGCCATGGTATTCCTCTATTTCGTTCGAACAATTTGAGCTTAAGCGTAGACAAGTTTAGCGCCATCTCGGTACAAGCTCTACTTGCCTTGCTTCTCTTCCTTTTCCAGCTCGGCCCTGAGATCGGCCAAAGCGGCGAATCGGTTGTCGACCACGTCGTGATGGTGGTCGGGATTGTCGTTTAGGTTGATGCCACACTGTGAGCACAGGCCCTTGCAATCCGGCTTGCATAGCGGCTGCATCGGCAGGTTCTCCACCAACGTGTCGCGGAGCAAGGCTTCAAGGTCGGCGAAATTGCAGTCCGCACTCAGCGGGTAGGTGTCTTCCGACTCGTCCTCGCCGGCGATGATGTCGATGTCCTCATCGTGTTTGTCGTGTCCGTTGTCCGCGTTGACCGAGGCTTTCGCGGAATCGTAGGGGAAGAACGCGGTGACGTCCATGCTCCAGTCGCGTTTGATCGGGGTGAGGCAACGCACGCACTCGGCATGAACCGGCGCGTTGAAATGTCCGGTGAAAATCAGGCCATCGACGATGGAATCAAAGGTTCCGCCCACCTTGACGGACGCGCCTTCTTCGACGCCGATAACGTTGTCGCCGATGCCGCTTGGAGCGGGGAAATCGGCATCAACGGTTTTGCTTTGGCCTGGGCGCGAGATAATCTGCCCCACGCTCACGGCCCATTGCGAATCTTCAGGTCTGCTCATATATTCTTATTGTTCTTTCGAATCTTTGGGATTTCGTTGTTATACGTGT
The DNA here is from genome assembly GCF_029433295.1 of Bifidobacterium sp. ESL0784. Taxonomy (GTDB): domain Bacteria; phylum Actinomycetota; class Actinomycetes; order Actinomycetales; family Bifidobacteriaceae; genus Bifidobacterium. The sequence goes on along the minus strand of NZ_JAQTHV010000002.1, from coordinate 223,270 downwards.
TAGTCGTTTTTCTCCGACGACGTTTGCTTTTGGGCGAGCGCCTCGGCTTGGGTCGCTTCGAGCTCCTGTGCGGCCTCGTGCTGGCGCTTGTCGATGACGTCGATGCCGTTGCGGATATCGCGGTCGTAAGTGGTGACTTGGTCTTTCAGGGCCTTCATCACGTCGGCGCAATAGGCGTTGGCACCCTGCACGAGCTTGGTCGACTTGGTCTGGGCGTCGTCCAGGATCACGCGGGCCTTCTGCTGTGCCAAGTCCACGACGCGTTCCTGCCCGGCTAGGATCTGCGCTTGCTCCTCGGCGTTCTGCCTGATCTGCGCGGCCTGGCTCTGCGCCTTGGTCACGATGGCCTGGGCCTGGCTTTGCGCGTTCTGCAGACGGCGTTCGGCCTCACGCATCAGGGAAGAGGCACGTTCGAGCTGAACGGGAAGCATGGCTTTGAGCTGGCCAAGCTGGTCGAGGAACTCGTCGCGGTCGAGACGAACCATGCCGGGAGTGAAAATGCTCGACTTGGTCTCCTCGATGGAAGCGCTCATCTGGTCGATGATGTCATAAACCGTCGTGAACTCGTCGCGGCTTTTGCTCTCGGCGTCGTCTTTTCGCTCCGATTCGTTGTTTTCGTCATTGTCGTCATTATCGGCGGTAGAGACTTCGTCGTGGTGTTCCCGCAGGTCGGGAAGGTCGGAGGGGGAGGTGAAAAGCGGCTTGGCTGCCTTCGGAGAAGACGTCTCGCCGGTTTCGTCGCCGGCATTGTCGTTCGTTTCGTCGCGGTCAACCGAGACCGGTGAGCTTTCGCCGTCTTCGTCATGGTTCGGCGAAAGATTGTCTACCGGAATGACCTTCGAAATGGTATCGTCTTCCTCGTCGCTGAGGTTTTTCTCTTCCGTCATCATTGACTCTTTTCTTTCTGAAGTTGCTCGGCGAGCATGCCGACCACGCAATCGGGCACCATGCCGGTGACGTCGCCGCCGTGACGCGCCACATCCTTGACGATGGTGCTGGAAATGTGTTCGAGAATCGGGTTCGCGGGCAGGAACATGGTTTCGACGCCGGAAAGCTTGCGGTTGACCAGCGCCATGCCGAGTTCGGCCTCGTAATCGCCGTTCTGTCGCAGCCCCTTGACGATGACTGAGGCGCCGACCTTGGTGCAGTAGTCGGTGATCAGTCCGTCGGTTGAAGCGACTACCACGTTAGGGTATCCGTCTTTGACCAGCGCCCGCTTGATGACATCTACACGGGTGTTTTCCGAAAACATGGGGGTTTTCGCGGAGTTGACGGCCACGACAACATGTACCGTCTCGAAAATGCGCGCGCTGCGTTCGATAACGTCCAAATGCCCTGCCGTGACTGGATCATACGAGCCTGGGCACACTGCAATAGTCATATTCCCAAGAATAACGCCTGACGCTGATTTCCGCTGTATCGACGTGAGGCGTGCACAATGTGATAGTAAAAAATAAGGTACAATAAAATAGTGAGATTCTGCATTATTTCAAGCGCGAACCCGGGATGTTCAAGATGCATATGACCATGTATAATTGTCATACAGGTAAGCAGGTTGACGATTACGATGGCCTCGATCCCAACGGTCACCAGTGGTCTCAGGGCCAGTTTGGCGATTGATTTTGGATGGGGTGTAATGCTTAGAGATGAATGGTAGGTGAATCGTTACTTGTGGTAAATGCTCGACGCTATGATATATCCAGCATTTCGATGTGTGGTGTATAGATGGATGGCAGGATACCTGATAGGAGACGGCATGACTGACTTTTTCGAATGGACGAACAGAGCTGCTCGGCGATCGAGCGGTTGGCGAGATGAGGCCGGATTCGAGAACCCTAACCGAGACCCGGATTCCGGTGCTGGGACGGCGGTACTCGAGCGCCCCGAGACCAATGAGGAGACCGAGCGCAGCGACGACGGCAATACCGACCGCTTTGCGCATTACGTTTCGCGTGACCGTATTAACGAGTCCCAGCTTACCGGAAGGCCTGTGGTGGCGCTGTGCGGCAAGATCTGGGTTCCCAAGCATGACCCGTCGCATTATCCGGTCTGCCCGGATTGCAAACGCATCTACGAGGAAATGGACGGCGAGTAAAGCTAAGTAGTTGCTTTTGGTGGCAAGAAGTATTGACTGCCGCTTTCAAAAGGCTGCATATACCAAGCGATAAGCGGTATATGCAGCCTTTTTGATGGTGCATTTGATGTATTTTGCTTGGAATATAGAAAAGCCGGCCTGCGATTTCTTTTGACGGCTAGCGCCAGATTGGAACCGCAGACCGGCTTTTAGCGTTTATATTCGCTTTGGTACTCCATTCTCTACAGTACATCAATTTGCGTAGGGATTGACGGATCGCCCTTCATCAGCGACTGCGCGGTGATCGGCAGCTCGGCCAGAGCCTTCGCGTGATAATTGTGCGCGGCGACGATGGCGTCGTGACCCTGATACTGCGTGTTGGCCTCGCCATGGTCCATATAGCTGACCATCAGGTCCTTCCAACCGGCCTCGGGCTGGAACTTGGCGAGCTTTTCCTCGGACCCGGAGATGACGTGCTCGGCGCTCGCAAGGTCATATTCATAGGAGCGGAACGCGAGCTTGCGGCCGGGGACAGTGGCCTTGTTTTCCGAGTGCTTGGCGACGGGCACCATTTCGCCGTTGTCGCCTTCGCGCTCGGTGAGCTTGTAGACCATCGCGCAGGTCGGGGCACCGGAACCGGTGACCAGCATCGTGCCGACGCCGTAGGAATCGACGGGCGCGGACTGCAAGGCGGCCAGGGCATATTCGTCAAGGTCGTTGGTGACGGTGATCTTCGTGTTCTTGGCGCCGAGGGCGTCGAGCTGGTTGCGCACGCGCTGGGCGAGGGCTGCGAGATCGCCGGAATCGATGCGCACACAGCCAAGGTCGGGGCCGGCCACCTCAACTGCCGTCTTGATGGCCTTTTCGATATCGTAGGTATCGACCAGAAGCGTCGTGTTCGCGCTCATGGCGTTGACCTGAGAGGCGAAGGCGTCACGCTCGGAATCGTGGACGAGGGTGAAGCAGTGGGCCGAAGTGCCGATGGCCTTGAGCCCGTAAATCTGGGCGGCGAGTAGGTTCGAGGTGCCTTGGAACCCGCCGACGACGGCTGCGCGGGCTGCGGCGACTGCGGCCCATTCGTTGGCGCGGCGGCCGCCCATATCCATGCAGGGACGATCCTTGGCGGCGCTGACCATGCGCGAGGCGGCTGAAGCCACGGCGGAATCATAGTTGAGGATCGAAAGCAGCAGCGTTTCAAGCAGTGTGCATTCGCCGAACGTGCCTTCGACCTCCAGAATCGGGGAGTCGGGGAAGAACATCTCGCCTTCGCGATAGCCCTTGATGGAACCGGTGAACTTGAAGTTTTCGAGCCATTTGATGGTTTCTGGGCTCACGATTTTGCGGTCGGAGAGAAACTTCAGGTCATCCTCGTTCAGGTGGAAGCGTTCGAGCGCGTCGAGGATGCGCCCGGTTCCGGCGAGTACCCCGTAGCGCCGGCCGAGCGGCAGATGGCGTGTAAACACCTCGAAGACGCACTTGCGGTTCGCGGTACCGTCCTTGAGCGCCGCGTCAAGCATCGTGTATTCGTACATATCGGTCATCAAAGCCGGTGAATAATCCAGCATCACATGCCTCCCTGAGGTGTGCCTCTTCCGTGCCTCGCGTTGTCGGTTCGGGCACGAGATTTGCGTTGCCGGATTCCCCGGCCGCGTTGCTTTCCATTTCGAGTCTAACCCGACACGGCGATTAATAGTAATAATGACTATAAGTAGACATTTCGGCGTTGATCTACGCAAGGATACCAGTGAATCCGATTGTTTTCTCGCGCTGTCCATAAACTTGGCTTCCATGAAATATTTTGTCGGAATCTATCGTCTCGTCATCGCTTTTTTCTGCCTGACGTGGACGAGCGTGGCTTGGGGCGAGGCCAGCTATTGGGTCTACTTCACCTACGAAACGAACTTTTTGCTGGGGCTGGTGATGTTGTGGGCCGGTATCGCCTGCCTGATCGACGGTAAACAGCCGCCGGCGTGGCTCAAGGGCGTTCTGACATTATATATATTGATTACCGGCATCGTCGCGGCCACGTTGCTGCCGCCGGCCAACCCCGCCACCGTCAAATACGTGTTCGGTATTATGACCAACCAGATCCTGCACAGGGTCGTGCCGATTCTTGCGGTCATCGATTTCATCCTTTTCGATGCCCATCGCCGCTTCAAGTGGCACTATGTGCTCACCTGGCTCATCTATTTCCCGTTCTATCTGGCATTTGTGCTCATCCGCGCGCAGCTTTGGCCTCATTCCGGGCCCGAGGCCGGCGGCAATCCGTACCCGTACGGTTTCATCGACGTCAACAAGATCGGCTGGAACCAGATGTGGATCAATATCGCCATGTGCATTGTCGCGTTTGCCATCATGGGGCTTGTTATTTTCCTGATTGATCGCATCCTGCCGAAGAAACCGCTGATTGGCTCCGTTCGCAACTGAATAAAAGCGCTATTTCCCGCACTCCACACACATTTGTGCTGGAAAAGTCCTAAATAAAAACTTTAAATGCGTTGTTTCCCGCATAAAAGTGTGGGGACTGCGGGGAATGTCGCATTTGATGAGATGAATTTGTATTGCGTTAGTCGTAGAGGTGTTGATCTGTGCTAAAAGGCATGGTCGAATTGTCTGCGATAGCGAAGCTGTCAGGTAAGTGGTAGAGCGTTGAACCGACGTGACCGGTTGATGGTAGGTTTGCGGTATGGCTGAAATCAAAGATCTATTGGATAGCAACACCGTGGTGCGTCCTGACGGACGTGCCGTCGACGAGCTGCGGCCCGTCAAAATCACCCGTCATTTCACCGATGCGCCGGAAGGTTCCGTCTTGATCGAATGCGGCAACACCCGCGTGATGTGCACGGCGACCTTCGCGCCCGGTGTGCCTCGCTGGCGCAAGGATTCCGGACTCGGCTGGGTCACCGCCGAATACGCGATGCTGCCGCGCGCCACCTCCGAGCGCACCCCGCGCGAATCGGTGAAGGGCAAAGTCGGCGGGCGTACGCAGGAAATCAGCCGTTTGGTCGGCCGTTGCCTGCGCGGTGTCATTGACATGAAGGCGCTGGGCGAGAACCAGGTGCAGTTGGACTGCGACGTCCTGCAGGCCGACGGCGGCACTCGTACCGCTTCCGTGACCGGTGCTTACGTCGCGCTGGTCGACGCGCTGCATTGGGCCGAAAAGCACAAGCACATCCGCTCTGCCAAAAAGGCCATCAAGGACCAGATTTCCGCGGTTTCCGTTGGCGTCATCAACGGCACCCCGATGCTTGACCTGCCCTATATCGAGGACAGCCAGGCCATGACCGACATGAACGTGGCCATGACCGGTTCCGGCAAATTCATCGAGATCCAAGGCACCGCCGAACACCGTCCCTTCACCCGCGACGAGCTCAACGTGCTGCTCGAGCTCGCCGAAAAGGGCAACAAGGAACTCCAGCGCGCGCAGAACGAAGCGCTCGCCAAGGACTGAATTCCTGTTTGTCAAGTAATAAAAGGAAACGCCATGAAAATCGTCGTCGCCACGCATAACGAGGGCAAGCTGCCCGAGATCCGCACCATCATCGAGGCTGAGTTGGGTAATGCCGCCCGACACGTCGAGCTGGTTTCGGCCGGTTCAATGAACCTACCCGACCCCGTTGAAACGGGCGTGACGTTCGAGGAGAACGCCTTGATCAAGGCGCGGGACGTGGCCAAGCGAACCGGATTGCCGGCGCTCGCCGACGACAGCGGACTGATTGTCGATGTGCTGGGCGCGGCTCCTGGCATTCTTTCGGCACGATGGGCCGGCGCCCACGGCCATGACAAGGCGAACAATGCCTTGCTGCTCGCCCAGCTCGAGGATATTCCCGACGGCAAGCGTGACGCGCGGTTCAATTGCGCGGCGGCGTTGGTGGTGCCGAAGCATTGCGGCGAAGAACGGGCGAATGGCACGACACCGAAAACCGAGGAAACCGTCAAGTTCGGCGAGATGCGCGGCGTGGTGATCCGTGAGCCGCGCGGTGAAAACGGTTTCGGCTATGATTCCATTTTCGTGCCGAACGAGCAGCCCGGCCGTTTGAACGACGATGGCGAAAAACTGACCAGCGCCGAGATGAGTGCCGAGGAAAAGAATGCGATTTCGCACCGTCACAAGGCTTTCGTCGCCCTTGCACCCGCAATCAAGGAACTCATCGGTTGAGCGGCAGCATCCTTACATGGCAATGAGGAAGTGGGCTACGGTCATCATAATCGTGCCGAGAATGGCGGTTACGCAGAGAATGAAGCCGGCGAGTTTGGCGTTGCCGAGCACCTTGTCGGTGAACATCGTCGAGAAGATGGCCGTCGGTGCGAGGCAGCACATCACCACGGTCTCGCGGACGAGCGGGCTGAACGGCAGGATATACCAAGCCAGCAAAGCGAAGATGATTGCGCAAGGTATGCGCCAGGCCAGAACTTCGCCGACGAACTTGAAATCGTGCTTTGAGCCGGGCAGGTCGGTCAGCATGCCGACCATCACCATCGAGCAGAACGCGTTGGCCGCGGAGAAGGGCTGTGAGACCTGAGCGATCCAGGTGGGGAAATGGAAGTTGAAGAGCATAAGCACTAGCATCAGAATATAGGTGTCGAACGCCGGTGAGGTGACGAAACCCTTGATGATGTTGCGGATCAGCGCACGCCTTTGAAACCGTCGCGCGTCGCGGTCGGTGGCTTTGATGCGTGGCAAAGTCGGTGCGTCACCGGCATGCTGCTCGGCCAGCGTCTTGCCCGGTGCAATGTGCAGCAGGTTCTGCGTCATCACGTTCGTGCCGGCCGCGACCATGATGTCATTGCCGATATCGAACATCGCGGCGGGAATCAGCGCCGCAGGCCCCAGAAACGCCTGGACCATAGGGAAGCAGAAGCATCCCACGTTGAATCCGCTGCCATTGAGCATCAGGAACGCGCGGTCGGCGACGGGCCGGTGGCGCGTGACGACGAAAATCAGCAGCGGCGGAATCAGCGCCGCACAAAACGAGAAACACGAGAGCAGCAGAAGGTTGAGCTGGTGCGGATTCGTGGCGAACGAATAGATAATGGCACCGGGCAGCACGATATCGAATTCGAGCACCTGCACCACGCGGTAGTCCTTCGGTCCAAGGATTCCGGAGCGTTTGAACAGGTAACCCAACAAAATGATCAGCAGCAGCGTCGCCGGTTGAATGAGTGCTGACATGAATCCGTCTTCTCCTTCTTTGTACGTGGCGATCTTGCCAGACGGTTACCTTCCTCTGGCTTATATCATAGACCGTCGGTCGCCATCGGACGGCTGGAGGTCGGCAGTGCGGATGTCAGATGAGTACTCGTGTTTGTCGGATGTGCTTTGTGCCTTCATATCCACTGTTGATTGTCTTCTTGAAAATATTGGCGTGTGTTGGATACCGGATCGTTTTCCCTAGTTGCCTTTTCTCAGTTCGAAGATAATGCGCTGAGCCACCATCTCATTGGTGACCACATCGGTGAACAGATGGCCGCGCAACGCGCCCAGCAGCGCCTTGGTCTTGAACGTGCTTTTGACCACAACGAAGCGGATAGGCGTCTGCAGGATAGTGTTCAAGTCGAGGCCGAATGTGGTGTCATGGTGTTGGTTGAGGAAGTTGCCGTAGATGTCATAGGGGCGGCCATAGGCGAGTCCTGCGACTTGTTCGAGATTGACTTGCGGGAAGATCTTGTTGACGTTTTTCGACCAGGTCGGGATTGATTTGATCGAGTCCAGCGTGCCCAGGCTGGTGAAAATCAGCTCCATGCGTGCCGCCATCTTGAGCGTTGCAGTGGCGGCGATTTCTTCCATCATGCCCTTGCGGGTGTCGTCCTTGACGATATAAAGCGGACCGGCGAGCGTCATGTATTCGCTGGAGAACCGATCGGCGATGCGTTCGACCATGCGCATCGATCCCGCTTCTGAATGGTATTTCATGTTTTCGCCGATGAATTGCGTGAAGACCGAGTTCTCGAGCACGCCTCCGTGGAATTCATTGATGATGTTGTAGATCACCGATCCCCACGTAGTGCCGATGACATGGCTTTGCAGGATATAGCTCTCCACCTTGCGTGCGGCGAACCGGTTGATGTTGTCGAGGTTCTGTTTGGGGTCGGCGCTGTTCTTGAGAATATAGAGATTTTTGATGCCGAAATATTCGCCGAGTTGTCGTTCGAGCTGTTGGTTGCGCACATCGGGGGACTGGATGGTGAACGTTACGATTCCGTCTTCTCGCGCCTCGTCGAGGTATTTGTTGACCAGGTATCGGCTGAGATGGTATTTGGAAGAGAGCTCGGCAAGGTTCATATTGGCCTGGTAGTAGTCCTGTGCCAGATTGGCGAGTAATTCTTGTGTGACCATCCCTGTCTCCAATTTATAAGTCGATACTGATTAATCGTTTCAGATTTAAAAATTTTAAATACAGTTTACATCTGTTAATAGAAGTAAAATAATTTTTTTAATTTTTTAAAAAACGTCAATATAGTTTTGCTGAATTTTAAGTTTTTGTTACCCTAAAACCGTTATTAACTCGACGATGAGAATCATCGGAAATGGTCAATGTGGACGGTCAGAAAGGACTTATCCACATGGCCGGGGAGGAGCGGAAAATTGGTAGATCAGAATCGTGTGCTCGAGCTGCATGAACGGCATACCGGTGTGCTGGGGGTGTGCGGCGAATTGCCGGTCACCAGTCGCGCCCAGCTGTCCGAAGCCTACACCCCCGGTGTAGCAGGTTTGGCAAAGCTCATCGAAAAGGATCCTTCAGCGAAGAAGCGCTATACCGTCAGCGGCAAGCTGGTGGCGGTTGTGACGGATGGTTCGGCGGTCCTGGGACTGGGGAACATCGGTTCGGCGGGTGGGTTGCCCATCGTTGAAGGCAAGTCCCTGCTCTATAAGCAGCTTGCCGGTGTCGACGCCATCCCGATGACGCTGGAACAGGTTTCCGCCGATGAGTTCGTGGAGACCGTCGTCAATTTCTCGCAGTCGTTCGCCGGTATCCATTTGGAGGACATCGCCGCTCCGAAGGTCTTCGAGATCGAGGAGAAGCTACGCGAAAGGCTGGATATCCCCGTTTACCATGACGATCAAACAGGCACGGCGATTGTGGTGCTGGCTGGACTTATCAATGCGGCCAAGGTCGTAGGCAAGCCATTGCAGGCTCTTCGTGTGGTCATCAACGGTGTCGGCGCCGCAGGTGTAGCGACTTCGAAACTGTTGCTGGCGGCGGGCATCCATCATCAGACTCTTGTCGACATTCATGGTGAGGTCACGCCCGGAGACACCTCTTACAACCGTTACCAGCGAGATCTGGCCTCCCATGTGGATATGGTGCCCGGCGAGACCCTCAATGATGTCATTGCCGGTGCGGATGCGTTCATCGGCGTTTCCGTCGACCATGTCCTCGACGGTGCTGAAGTGCAAAAGATGGCCGATTCGCCGATCATTTTCGCCTTGGCGAATCCGGTTCCCGAAATCGATCCCGACGAGGCGTTTGCAGCTGGCGCAAAGGTCGTGGCCACGGGCTCGTCTCAGTGGGCCAACCAGGTCAACAATATCCTCGTTTTCCCCGGTCTGTTCAAGGGGTTGCTCGAATACGGGGTCAATGAAGTGAGCGTGCCGTTGCAGCTGCGTGTGGCGCAACGGCTTGCAGCCCTTATCGATCACCCAACCGCCGATAGGGTGGTTCCGGGCGTTTTCGATGAAGGCGTGGTCAAGGCGGTCGAAGGCGCCGTCGCCGAGTTCAAGGAGAAGTGAACATGACAGATTCGCCAACTTCCGTCAATCTGAATAAGGATGAGCAGAAATCCGCCGAGTCCGACAGCAAGTCGTCGAAGGGCTCCGGTCTGTGGTTCAAGATCAAATCGCTCAAGATAGGCTTCATGCCTGTCGGCCTCTGGCTGGTGCTTGCCGTGGGCTATGTGCTGCTCGCCATCACCAACGTCATGCCCAAGAATGATATGCTCATTTCCCTGGGTGTGATGGTCGTCTTCTCCTATCTGCTCGAGGAGATCGGCAACAACATCCCGATTCTCAAGTCTCTGGGCGGCAAGGTCCTGGTAGTCACCTTCCTGCCCTCCTTCCTGGTGTTCAAGCATTGGCTTCCGGACAGCACCGTCAAGACGGTCTCCGATTTCATGAACAACAACAACTTCCTGATGTTCTTCATCACGTTGCTGGTTGTCGGCTCGATTGCCTCCATGAACCGCAAGACGCTCTTGAAGGCCACTAGCCGCATCATCGTGGTGCTGCTGCTCTGTGACGTCATTGGTTCCTTGGTGGGCACCGGGGTCGGTATGGCGCTGGGGCTTTCGGCCTACAAGGCGTACTTCTTCATCGTCGCCCCGATTATGGCAGGCGGTGTAGGCGAAGGCGCTATGCCCATGGCTATGGGCTATGCCGCTATCTTGAGTGGCACCACCTCCGGTGACATCTTCGGCCAGATTCTCCCCGCAGTCATGCTCGGCAGCCTCGTGGCGGTCGTCTGTGCAGGCGCGATGCGCAAGCTGGGCGAGAAGAAGCCGGAACTGACCGGCAACGGCAAGCTCATCGACGACGAAAGCGACAAGCTCGAGAGCCTCAAGACCAAGGGCGGCGAAGTGAGCATCGAGAAGATGCTCATGGCCATGGTCATGGCTATCGCCTTCTATTTCCTCGCGGTGTGGCTCAACTACGTGATCAAGACCTACCTGCATTTCAACCTGCCGTCCCCGATCATCGTGCTGATCGTGCTCATGGCCGCCAAGATGCTGGGCTATATCCCCAAGGACATCGCCGAAGGCGGCGCCGCGCTCAACACCTTTGTGGTCAAGGGCATCACGCCCCCGTTGCTGTTTGGCGTAGGCGTCGCTCAGACGGACTGGAACAAGCTCATCGAAGTGTTCAAATCCCCGGCTTCCATGGTTGTCATCTTGGTAACCGTGCTCGCCATTGTGGCGACGGCGTTCATTTCGGCGAAGGTCCTTGGTCTCTACCCGGTCGATACCGCCATCGCGGTGTCTTGCTGCTCCGGTCAGGGTGGTACTGGCGCACTGGCCATTCTCGCTGCCGGCGACAGGATGGAACTCATGCCCTTTGCCCAGGTCGCGGTCCGTCTCGGCGGCGCGATGACGGTGACGGTCGCCATCTTCATCATGGGGCTCGTGGTCTGAGTCTGGCCTGAGTTTGGAGAGCGACGAATGATGACAACGATGCGGGATATGTATTTATCAGACCCGATGACAATGCGTCAGTGGAAGGAATTCCTTGAATCGCAAGGAATCCAGGAATTCCGGTCCGGTGAGGTCGAGCCTCTGGAAGAGACCATAGGGCTCTTCGACGAGGACGACCGGCTGGTCGCCACTGGCTCATTGGCAGGGCCGATCCTCAAATACATTGTCGTTCGGCATTATGACAGCGAGCATAGCGCGTTGTTCAACCGCATCGTCGGCGAGCTTGTCGCTAGGCTGGCCGAGCGCGGGGTCACTCATTATTCCGTTTTTACCAAGCCTCGTTACATCGCCAGTTTCGAGCATGTCGGCTTTACTTGTCTCGCCCGTGTCGAGCGGGGCGGGTTGTTGGAAAGTGGTATGCCCGGCATCGACACCTACCTTGAACATGTTCGTGACTTGGGCGGCTGGCAGGCGTCGGCGGCCATCGTCATGAACGCCAATCCCTTTACCCTAGGGCATCGGAGACTGGTGGAGGCAGCAGCGCATGACAATGAGCACGTCTATGTGTTCGTCGTCCACGAAAACCGGTCTCTGTTCACCACCGATGAGCGTTTGCGATTGGTGTGCGAAGGGGTGGCGGATTTGAAGAACGTCACGGTCGTGGACGGGGGTGACTACCTGATCGGGTTCGCCGCTTTTCCCGCCTATTTCATTCCTTCGTCCAAAGATGTCATTGATTATCAGACCAGATTGGACGCGACATTGTTCCGTGATTGGTTCGTTCCCGCCCTCGGCATCACTCGCCGGTACGTGGGGAAGGAACCATATTCGCCCACTACGCAGGTCTATAACCAAGCGCTTAAGGATGTGTTGGAGCCACGTACAAAAGTCACGGTTATCGAACGCAGGCAGGTCGGGCAGGAGCCCATATCCGCCTCACGTGTCCGCAGGCTTATCGCCCAAGGGGACGTGGATGGGCTCAAGGGCCTGGTGCCTTCGACCACGAAAATTTTCATACAAGATCATCTGGCTCAATTGCAGATGAGAATCTAGAAAGGAACAGCAGTTTATGGATATCACACATACCGCGACTGCGGGAACCTTGGAGTCCTCGGACATCCAGGTGACGCTCGCGCCAGGAGGTGACGGAATCGACATCGATCTGACCTCCGACGTCATCAAGCAATTCGGCGATCAGATCAAGGCCTCGATCACCCAAGTGCTCCACAACTACGGCATCACTTCGGCCAAGGTCAAGGCCGTCGATAAAGGAGCGCTTGATATCGTCATCAAGGCACGCACCGTGGCCGCCGTGCAACGGGCGCTCGATATCGTCGATCAGCCCAAATGGGAGGTACTCTGAAATGGCAGTAGATTCCGAAAGACTACGCCGGACGATGATGTTCGTCCCCGGCAACAATCCGGCCATGATCAAGGACGCCGGCATCTACGGCGCCGACTCGATTATGTTCGATCTGGAAGACGGCGTCTCGCTCGATCAGAAGGACGCGGCGCGCTACTTGGTGTATGAGGCGTTGACGAACATCGACTACGGTGACACCGAAATGGTCGTCCGGATCAATGGCGATGACACCCCGTTCTATGACAACGACATCAAGGCGATGGTCAAGGCCGGCGTCGAGGTCATCCGCCTGCCCAAGGTCGAATCCGCGGCCATGATGCAGCGTCTCGAACAAAAAGTCGAGGAGGCCGAGCGCGAGTTCGGACGCCCCGTCGGCTCCACCAATCTGATGGCGGCCGTCGAATCGGCGGAAGGCGTGCTGCACGCTGAGGAAATTGCGAAGGCATCCGACCGCATGATCGGTATCGCCCTTTCCGCCGAGGATTACACCACCGACATGAAGACCCATCGTTATCCTGATGGCAAAGAGCTGTTCTTCGCTCGCAACATGGTCGTCCATGCCGCTCGTGCAGCCAAAATCGCCGCGTTCGACACGGTGTTCTCCAATATGAACGATCCCGAGGGCTTCTACCGTGAAACGCGCCTGATCCACGAGCTTGGTTTCGATGGCAAGTCGCTTATCAACCCACGCCAAATCGAGATGGTCAACGAGGTCTTCACTCCGACGCAGAAGGAGATCGTCAACGCGCAAGGCGTCATGGCCGCTATCAAGAAGGCTCGCGAGCAAGGCTCCGGCGTCATCTCCATGAATGGCAAGATGGTCGATCGCCCGGTCGCCCTGAGGGCCGAACGCATCATGAAACTGGCGAAGGCCACCCACGTCATCGATGAGGAGGGGAATTATCTTGGAAAGTAAAGTAGGACGTCAGTTGCCTGACGATATTATGAACGAGCTTGGTTTCAAGCCTTTCGAGACCACGGATTTCGGCAATCCCGTCATCCAACGCAAGGCCCCCAAGGTTCGCGCTTCCACTGGTAAGGGCAAAGTGGTGGACTCGCTTGAGGAGGTCGTCAAGAAGACGGTACGTGATGGCATGACCATCTCCTTCCACCATCATTTCCGCGGCGGCGATTATGTGTTCAACAAGGTCATGCGCGTCATCATCGATGCAGGCTATCGTGACCTGACTTTGGCGCCTTCCTCGCTGACCGGCGTTATGAATGATACCGTGGTCGAGGCCATTGAAAAGGGCGTCGTCACCAACATCACCTCCTCCGGTATGCGCGGCTCCTTGGGCGACGCGGTGTCGCACGGGCTGCTGAAGAACCCGGTGATTTTCCGCTCGCATGGCGGCCGTGCGCGCGCCATCGAAGACGGTGACATCAACATCGACGTCGCGTTCTTGGGTGTGCCCAACAGTGATGTCATGGGCAACGCCAACGGTATGGAAGGCAAGTCGGCGTTCGGTTCCCTCGGTTATGCGCTCGTGGATGCTGCGTATGCCGATACCGTCGTGCTGGTCACCGATGACATCCAGCCTTACCCGAACACCCCAGCCTCGATCAAGCAGACCCAGGTCGATTATGTGGTCAAGGTCGACGAGGTTGGAGATCCGGACAAGATCGGTTCGGGAGCCACCAGGTTCACCAAGGACCCCAAGGAACTGAAGATTGCGAAGAGCGTCAATGACGTCATCGTCAATTCTCCTTACTTCAAGGACGGATTCTCCTTCCAGACCGGTTCCGGCGGTGCGGCGCTTGCCGTTACGCGCTTCCTTCGCCAGTCGATGCTCGACAACGAGATTAAGGCTTCGTTCGCCTTGGGAGGCATCACCAAGCCAACCGTCGATCTGCTTGAAGAGGGATTGGTCGGCAAGATCATGGACGTGCAGGACTTCGACAAGGGAGCCGCTTCGTCGATGCGCCTGAACAAGAACCAGCAGGAGATTGACGCATCTTGGTACGCCGACCCGGCCAACAAGGGTGCCATGGTCGACAAGCTTGATGTCGCCATCCTTTCGGCGCTTGAAATCGACACCGATTTCAACGTCAATGTCATGACTGGTTCCGACGGCGTAATTCGTGGCGCGGTCGGCGGCCATCAGGATGCCGCAACCGCCAAGCTCACCATCATCTCGGCCCCGCTGGTGCGCGGTCGCATCGCCACTGTGGTGCCCAAGGTGACGACGGTGGTCACGCCTGGCGATTCGGTCGACGTACTGGTTACCGAGGTGGGTATCGCCATTAATCCGAAGCGCAAAGATCTCGTCGAGTCGCTGAGTGATATCCCGGGGCTGCCGGTCTATACGATTCAGGAGCTTCAAGAGCGTGCGCAAAAGTTGCTCGGCACCCCTGAACCGCTGAAGTTCACCGACCGTACCGTAGCGCTGGTCGAGTATCGCGACGGCACAATCATCGACCAGATCCGCGAGGTCCAGGACTGAGCGGTCGGAAAATCCACGGTGGGCCAGCGAAGAATTGGGGGCTTCGCCGGCCCACCGTCCCGCTCGTTTTCTGGTATTTGTGTACCGGGAGACGAACGGGGCCATTTCGTTTTAGTCAGGATGTATTCGCCATGCCATTTTGTAATACCGTCTGTGGTGAAACGAATCCGTGTCAGTGCGTATGAAAGGTCAGGGATGATGATATTGGATCATGGTCAACGGCAGTCACTCGACGCCATACTTGACAACCGGGAATGGCGCGCACATCTGCAGGAAACGTTGATGGATTCATTTGTGAATGGTTGCATCGTCGCCGCAAAGCTCAATATACCTGGTGCCATCAAGAACAATGTCACGTTGCAGGCCATTTTCAGGGTCGGATTGATTGAACTTGGGCGGCGTATGCAAAACGAATGCCTGTGTGCGGCGGAATTCCATTACTATGTGAACAGACCAACGGGCCCCGAGGCTTTCGCGGCCTTCGAAAAAAGCGACTGGACGTCGATCAAGCGTGTAGCCATAGCATTTGAGGACGATTTCGCGCTCGGAAGGCTTTTCGATATTGATGTCATGCGGCGACATAGTGTGCATCAGCTTTCGCGCACCGATTTGGGAATGCCCGCCCGGCGTTGCATGGTCTGCGAAAAACCGGCCAAGGAGTGCGCTCGCAACCAGACTCACACAGCCAGTGAATTGGCCGAGGCGGTGGAACGTCAATATCTTGCGTATTGCTCTTCGGCAGGCAATGGCGGGCATACTGCAGGCATCTGATGACGGCGGCAAATCGTGAAGCGTAAGCAGGAGATCGTTTTGCTTCTTGTCTTTGCGGGCAACCTGCATTCGACAAACAGAGACTGATGAACCGTGAAAAGCCCTATAAATATATAAATCCTTTTAATCTGGTAGGAATCAGCGATGCGTTATAATCCGGAACAGTTGGCCGACATGGCCCAAGCCGCTTTGCTCTATGAGGTGATGGTACAGCCCAAGCCCGGACTCGTCGATCCGGTTGACTCCGGTCCGCATCATGACATGAACGCCTTTACCTTCGTCAACAGTGCTATCTCGCTGAAGCCGTATTTCCAAGAGACTAGCCGTCTAGGCATGAATTTCGCGGGAACCGACATGATCCGGCTCTTCAACCAGCTTCGCGCTGCCGGACGCAAGGCGGAACAGACGATGTTCGCCGCAACGCACGGGGTGAACACCCATAAGGGGGCCATTTTCTCCTTGGGCATCGCCGTCGGTGCCACCGCGCATTGGTGCAAGACCCGTGATTACGATACTGATGGCGTTCGTAGGCTGGTCAAGCGCATGCTGACTGGGCTGACGAAGCACGATATGGGACGTGTGGAAGCCGAAGGCACCGAAGCTGAGCTGACAGCTGGCGAACGCCAGTATCTCCGTTTCCGTTCGACGGGCGCCAGAGGTGAGGCCGAACAAGGGTTTCCTTCGGTGATGGAAGTGGCATTGCCGTTTTTGCGCAATGCAGAGGGGCCGCTGAATGTGCGATTGCTGGATACGTTGATGACTTTGGCCGGCCATGTTGAAGACACCAATCTCGTCAAGCGCGCGGGAACCCGCGACGTCCTGGAATGGATGCGCTCGCAGTGCAATCGGTATTTCGAGCTGGGAGGTGCAGGCAGTGCGGAAGGGATGAAATTTCTGCTGGAGCTCAACAACGCCTGCGTCGAGCGCAATCTGAGCTTGGGAGGCTGCGCCGATTTGCTTATCCTAACCATCTTCTTTGGTTTGTTGGAAGGTGTCATCCATACGTGAACGCCGCATCGGGTTGAGTTCAATGGCGTATGCTGGGCTTTGGCTTCGATGGGAATGCCGCATTTTATAAGGACTTGACCGAACGTTTGAGGGCGGAGGCGTGATGAGTTTGAATGGCAAGGATGAGCGACGAGAGAACGGTGCAATCAGAATCTGCGGCCCTGAGGATGTTGCATTGCTGCATCGTATGAGCGTCGAGACGTATGTCGACACGTTCGAGGGCACCAGTTCCGAGGAAGACATGGACAAGTTTCTCGAGGAGTCCTATTCCGAGCCGGTCTTGCGCGGCGAACTGAGCAATCCGGATTCCGTATTCCTCTTGATTTCGGTACAGCCTGATAGCGGCTTTGAGGAACATGCGGATTCGGATTCTTCCAACTCGGCCAACACCGATGAGATTCCTGCGGGCTATATGAAGCTGAATTTCGGCAAGGCGCAGGTCGAAGATATGGGGGCTGGAACGATGGAGATTCAGCGCCTATATATTGGCAAACGGTTCAAGGGTCTTGGACTAGGCACGCAGCTGATGAATTTTGCATTGGACGTGGCGCGTAAACGTGGCTTGCACAAAGTCTGGCTCGGCGTATGGGAGCACAACGAACCAGCCAAACGCTTCTACTCCGGCAAAGGTTTCGTCCGTGTCGGCCAGCATGCGTTCTGGCAGGGCGATGACAAGCAGACCGACTACCTGCTGGCGCGCGAGGTGTGACGGCTCCTGCCGTCTCGTTGTGCGGGACGTCTGATAGATTGAATGTCGTTACGCGCGCATGGCGGAATTGGTAGACGCGCAGGATTTAGGTTCCTGTGACTTGTTCGTGAGGGTTCGAGTCCCTTTGCGCGCACTTTTGAGATATTTTTCGAGGTGAGTTGTCAAATAGGCTCAGGTTTACTGCTGATTGACGTTTCAAGGTATACGGTATCGTTTGTCGATTTCGTTGCGAATCATGCTAAATTGTTCTAAATAATGGCAGTTTGAACTCAAAATGAACTCAATTATTGATTATCGAAATTCCCCATTATTGTGGTTTGATAATATGTGATTTTGATTACGTTCTTTGCCTGATTCGGTTTACACTGTTCTTGGTGTCGTTGATTTGCCGATGATCAATGATTATCAGAGAAAGGGAATCTTATGGCTGACAAAGTATTGGTAACGTATTTTTCTGCTACTGGCAACACGCGCGCTGTGGCGCAGAAACTGGCAAAGGCCGCCGAAGCCGACCTCAAGGAAATCAAGCCGGCAAAGCCGTATGTCGGTTCCGAACTCGATTATGAGAATGAGAAAAGCCGCGTGAATGTGGAGCATGCCGCCGATGCCCGTCCGCAGATGGCGGCCCCGATTGATATCGGTGCCTACGACGTGGTGTTTGTCGGCTATCCGCTCTGGTTTGGCGTCGCGCCGCAGATTGTGCGTACGTTCCTGGAAAGCCAGGATTTCACAGGCAAGGCCATCGTGACATTCGCGACTTCCGGCTCGAGCGTGGAAGGTGCGAACGGCGAGCATCTGCACGACAGCGCGCCCAAAGCGACCTGGAAGACGGGTCGGCGATTCACGCCGGATGTAAGTGTTGAAGACTTGGACCAGTGGGTCAAGGAACTTGATTTGTAATCGAATATGAAACGGGCCGCTACCGGAAGGTAACGGCCCATTTTTTGTCGGCATATGATCTCGACTATAAGCCGGGAAGTTCTTTTGACTGTTTAAAAAGTTGGACAAGAATCTTGACGCGGTGCTCGCCGTCGTTTTCATTGGGTATTGATCGGCAGCGATCTGGTTATGCCGAAACGCAAAAGCCTCGCCATAAATGGAAATATTTGTGGCGAGGCTTTTACGTTTTGGCAAGTTTTGAAATTACTTGGTTTCCGGCGGGACGGTCGTGCCGGCCAGCGCCTTCTCGCCCGGACGAGCCAACGGGCCGACCAATTCGTGCGCGATATACGGGGCTTCGAGGTAGTCGACCTCTTCGCTGGTCAGCTGCACGTCCATTGCGGCGACGGCCTGATCGACGCGCTTGGGGGAGCTGCAGCCGACGATCGGGGCGGACGGGCCGTGGGCCCAGTGCCAGGCCAGTGCAATCTGCGACATGCTTACGCCACGCTTTTCGGCGAGTTCGGCCACGCGGTCGACGATGGGTTGGTCGATGGTGCGGTCACGGTCGTACTTGCTGTGCTCGACCTTGTCGGTCCTGCCGCGCAAGGAATCCGAATCCCAAGTCTTGCGGGCCAAGTGGCCGGAGGCCAGCGGACTGTAGGGCGTCGGAACCGCGTTGTACTGGCGGGCCACGGGGATGAGCTCGCGTTCGTCCTCGCGGTAGATCAGGTTGTAATGGCATTGCAGGGTCGAAAGCTTCGTCCAACCGTTTTCCTCGGCGATGACTTCAAGGTTGTGGTACTGGTAGCCGTACATTTCGCTGGCACCGATGGCGCGCACCTTGCCAGCGCGTACCAGCTCATCGAGCGCCTGCATGGTCTCTTCCATGGGTGTGGTGTAGTCGAAACGGTGCAGGATATAGAGGTCGAGATAGTCGGTCTGCAGGCGTTTCAGGCTGCATTCGATCTCACGCTTGATCGCCTTGGCTGAGGAATGGCCCTCGTTGAAGTAGACCTTGCTGGCGAGCACGACCTGGTCACGCGAAACGTTGAGGTTTTTGAGTGCTTGTCCGATGTATTCCTCGCTGGTGCCGCGTGCATAGCAATTGGCGGTGTCGATGGCGTTGACGCCGAGTTCGAGCGCCCGCGCAAGAACCGCCTGCGTGCCTTCTTGGTCGATGGTCCAGACGTGTTGTTCCGGGTCAGGTTCGCCGAAGGACATCCCGCCGATGAACATCGGCGAGACTTTGACGCCCGAATCTCCTAAAGTGATGTGTTTCATATCGTGCTACTTTCTGTTGCTTTGTGATTACTTGCGGTATTTCGGTATTGTCGCCATTGATATGGCTCATTGGATGGATGAATGATTATCGAGTTTTATGGCTTGAAAAATTCCGATAGGTTTTGTTCCGGATTGTTGGTTGGCGGGTTGCGAAGTTGTATTTGACGAAAACCGAACTCTTTCAGCGTGCTGTTGCTCCCGGCTTTAGCGTTTTCTTGCTCGAGCCGGTGAGCTAGTTGGTCGTTGTTTTCGCTTTGTCGTGTCTGTCGTTGGGGTGATATCCGTCAGTTTGGCGGTGACTTCCGTTTCGTTGCCTTGATCGTCGTGCCAGTGGCTGAGTTCCTTGACTTTCTGCTCGGCACGGGCTCCCAGTCTGGTGGCCTGCGCGTCGTTGTCATCGGAAACCGCCTGCCAATACTGAATTTTGAGATTGACGTATTCCTCGCGGGCCATCAGGAAGCGTCGTTCTTCGTTCAGCCGACGTTTTTGGTCGCGCAGCAGCTCGATTTCGGTCGGCGCGCCTTCACGCCCGCGTTTGCGATTGGCCATGTATTCTTTCATTTTGGCCAATGGCATACCTGTTGCCGACAAGCAGGAAATGATGAGCAATGCCTGCAAATCGTCGTCGGTGTAGGCGCGATGACCGCTTTCCGGGTCACGGGCGATCGGCGTGATAATGCCGACGTCCTCGTAATAACGCAGCGTGCTTTCCGGCAGCCCGCAATATAGCGACGCCTCGCCGATCGAATGCCAAGTCTGAGTGTTCATGCCTTCACTCTATTGACTTAAAGCACTTGAAGTCAAAACGGCAGATTGGGTAGTATCGCTTGTTTAGAATAAGTCGGGAGAGGGGATTAGTGTAGCAAGCTATGGATATGGAAGACGCGAAGTTTGATGCGGCCGGGGCTGATAGCTTGGGGCCGCTGATCAAGGTGGCGAACACCTTGATTGAGAAGGAGCTCAATAACCGCGTCGCTTCAATGTTTGAGGGATACAGCCTCACCGGGCCGCAGATTACGTTGATGGTCTATCTGCACGACGCGCATGGCCACGCTGTCACCCAGCGCGAGATTGCCGACCGGTTTGTATTGAGCCACCCGACCATTCGCGGCATCGTCAAGCGGCTCGAAAGTGCGGGGCTGATCAAAACGTCTCAGTTGGCAAGTGATCGTCGGCAGATTTTGCTTGAACTCACCGCCGAGGGGCAGCGGCTGATGGATGCCCATGTTGACGATATCCATGGCGTGATGAAGCAAATCAACGGGAAAATTACCGATGGCCTGACAAGTGCGGAGCAGGTGAGATTGGTCGCCGCGCTCAAACGTATTGTCGCCAACTTTTCGGACGGGTCGATGCAATGAAAGCAATGATCGACGATGCTTGCGCAGCCCGGAATGCATATGTGCGGTTGATTGACGCTTCGGTGCTACTGCTGACTGTGACCCGAATTTTGAAAACGTTGAAATTCCGTGGTTTTGACGAAAAGGAGATTGGTGCATTGAGCACTTTTGCAGCAGGAAAGTCACTGATAGGCATGATACAGCTTTGCTGCTGCGATTCCTCGGTTGTCGGTAACTGATGTGTGGTTCTGCGCCGGTACGAGGCGATTTATTTTTTTATTCAAACTGTAGCTTGCTATAAATTAGGAAAGGTTATCAATGGTAGGTCAGCAATCGGTAAAGCAGCAAGGCAGGGAGCAGAACGCTGCGACCTCGAAGCATGAATCCGGGCAGGAAGGTGGTTTCACTTCATCCATCACCTCACGTCAGCGTGGGCTGATGATGGCGGTGCTGCTGCTGGGATCGTTCACGGCGTTGATGGCCGAGACGTTTCTGAACAATGCGCTGCCGACCATCATGGGGGCGTTTTCGGTAAGCCAAGCAACAGCTCAGTGGCTGACGACCGCGTATTTGCTGGTGGTCGGTCTGATGATTCCCATGTCGGCGTGGGTATTTGAGTCCTTTAATCTAAGAACTACTTTTGTCACGCTGATGGCCGTATTCTTCGTCGGCTCGATAGTCTGCATTTTTGCACCGAACTTCTGGGTGCTGCTCGCGGGTCGTATCATCGAAGCCATCGCCGCAGGCGGATTGATGCCATTCATCCAGAACGTCATCCTGATGATGTTCCCGCCCGAAAAGCGTGGCATGGCCATGGGCATCACTGGCCTGGTCATCGGCTTTGGTCCGGCCGTCGGCCCCACCATTTCCGGCCTTATCCTCAAAGTTTCCAGCTGGAAGATGCTCTTCATCATTCTCGCCATCGCTAGCGCCATCACCGCAATTCTCGCAGTCCCGCTGGTGCGCAACCTCACCTCGCCTCATCACAGCACTACCGACGTCATCTCCTTCGCCGAGTCCATTTTCGGCTTTGGTCTTATTCTCTATGCGCTGTCTGAAGTCGGCAACACTGGGCGCATCACGCTGATGCTTGCGGTGCTGTTCATCGTAGGTGTGGTTATCATGGCGCTCTTCTGCGTCCGTCAGCTGAAGCTCTCCAAGCCGTTGCTCGATATCCATGTTTTCGGCAACGCCCGCTTCAACCTCTGCACCCTCTTGAGTACCATCAGCAACATCGCCATGGTCGGCATCGAACTGGTGCTGCCGCTCTACCTGCAGACTACCCGCGGTGAGTCAGCGCTTGCCAGCGGCCTGGTGATGATGCCGGGCGCCCTAGTCATGGTGATTTGCAACCCGATTTCCGGCACGCTTTACGACAAGCTCGGCATCAAGAAACTTTCGCTGTTCGGCTTCCTGATGCTCCTGATTGGATCGGTGCCGATGCTCTGGTTCAGCGCGAAAACTAGCCTCTTCGTGATAGGCCTGTGCTACGCGCTGCGCATGGTCGGCATCTCCTTCACGATGATGACCACGTTCACCGCCGGCATCAACCTGAGCTCCGCTCGCCTCACCGCGCACGCCAACGCCGCCTCGTCCACCGTCCGTCAGGTCGGCGGTTCGCTGGGCACGGCGCTCGCGATGCTTGTCATCTCGCTTGCCGCGACTTCGCAGGCCTCTGCAGGCAAGGCTGCGGCTCAAGCCATCGGCTACAACTGGGGCTTCATCCTCATGGTCATCTTCGCCGTCATCGGCCTTGTCGCGTCGTTCTTCCTTCCGAACGCCGAAGCCGAGCGCAAGGCCATCACCGCCGAAAGTGAGTAGACGCGGGTTTTGCGGTTTTGCTGCGACGAAAAGCACATTTTCAGGCCTATTTTCGTGCTTTTCGTCGCATGTTTGCGATTTGCTACGCTAAAGAGCCGTGTTTGACTTCAAGTGCTTGAAGTTTCTAGGCTTGGCTTCGATGACGATGTCGTAATCGACAAACGTGAAAGGAACCAATCATGGCAAAGAAACAGACAGCGGGGCAGGAGCAGCTTGGTGAGTTCGCGCCGCAATTCGCACATTTGAATGATGACGTGCTTTTCGGTGAGGTGTGGAGCCGCGAGGACGAGCTTTCCGCCCACGACCGCTCGATGATCACCATCGCAGCCATCATTGCAATGGGTGCCACCGAGCAGATGGATGCTCATTTCAACATCGGCAAGGCCAACGGCATCACCAAGGACGAGATTGCCGCCGAAATCACGCATCTCGCCTTCTACGTCGGCTGGCCCAAGGCCTGGTCGGCGTTCAACCGTGCCAAGAAGGTCTGGGCCGAGGGCGAAGAGTCTCACGCGCATGGAGAATGAAAACATCAGGATACTTGCCGACTCACTAGACTGAATATCAACAGTTGATAATGCTCAATATGATGTCGAGTTAAGCGAGGCGAGCCATGGCGGCATTGACGGTGAATCTCTATTACAAAGGTTCGAACGGTTCAGCTCGGCGGTTTGCGCAGGAGATGATGGACGGTGGCATCGTTGCCCGGATTCGTGCCGAAAAAGGCAACTTGCGCTATCAGTATTTCACGTCGTTGGAAGATTCTGAAACCGTGTTGCTTATCGATTCGTGGAGCGATCAGGAGGCATTGGACAGACACCATGCCACTCCGATGATGCAGGAAATCGCCACGTTGCGCGACAAATATGACCTTCATATGGAGGTCGAACGCTATCGTGGCGACGGCGATGACGACCATGATGCAAATTTCATTCGTAAGTGAAAAATAAAGCTGGTCTCACGGCAAACAGGGTCGTGGCACCAGCTTTATTGATTTAACTATTGGTTATATAAGATGCGATCGGAATTTACAGCCTCACGAAATGCAGCAGGGTACGCACCATGTTGCAGGTGAAACCGTATTCGTTGTCGTACCAGGCGTTGACCTTCACCAGCTCGCCGTTGCCATCGCCAAGCGGCACCACCTCGGTGAGGGTCGGGTCGAAAATGGCGCCATGGGTGTCACCGATCATGTCGGAGGAGACCAAACCGCTGTCGTCATAGCCGAAGGAATCGTTGTCGCTGGTGACCTCACGGAACATCTTATTGATTTCCTCAGCCGTGGGCGCCTTTTCGAGCACCAGCGAAAGCTCGGTAAGCGAGCCGGAACGAACCGGAACGCGGCGGGCTTGCCCTTTGAGCTTGCCGTCGAGTTCGGGGATGACCAGGCCGATGGCCTTGGCAGCACCGGTGGAATGTGGAATGACGTTTTCGGCGGCAGCGCGGTTGTTGCGCGCGTTCTTGCCCTTTGGCCCGTCGGTCAGGCTCTGCGAGGCGGTGTAGGCGTGGATCGTGGTCATCGAGCCGGCGCGGATGCCGTAGTGGTCGTTCATCGGCTTGGACAGAAGCGCGACGGACTGCGTGGTGCAGGAGCCAGGGGAGATGATGCGGTCGTCGGCGGTCAGAACGTCCTGGTTGACGCCGTAGACCACGGTCGGCATGTCGCCAGCCGGCGCTGAGACAAGCACTTTCTTGACGCCCGCATTCAAATGCGCCGAAGACTTTTCGGTGCTGGTGTAGAAACCGGTGGATTCTACAACCAGCTCGACCCCGTCGTTGGCGACCCACGGAATATTCGCGGCGTCGCGCTGCGCGTAGACGGTGTAATGCTTGCCGTCGACGATGATGCCGGTCTTGTCGCTGGAGACTTCGGCGGGGAAGCGGCCCTGCACGCTGTCGTGCTGTAGCAGGTAGGCGAGCATGGCCGGGTCGGTCAGGTCGTTGATGGCGACAACTTCGACCTCATCGCTTTTCAGTTCAAAAAGCCTGCGGAATGTGAGACGACCGATGCGGCCGAATCCGTTGATACCAATTTTCACTGTCATAATGGCTCCTTGCTTTTTCTTTCGTTTTCTAACAGCTTCAAGATACGACTTTGTAAGAAGGATGCATAGTATCTGAAATGGATATACATATCACTAAAAATGATAGATATCGTAAATTATGAGTATTCACAACCGTTGTGTTTACTGGGTATTTAATTCTGTATTTTCTGATAGCATATCAATACAGCAGATACTATAAGTCGATTATCGTAGATGATTTGACGGACGTTCATCCATAGCGGCAACGGCTACGGTCATCGCTGTTACAAGCAAGGGAGTGCGATGAATCTCAACGACCTGGAGATTTTCGAAGCCATTATCGAAACCGGTTCGCTCAACAAGGCCGCAAAGGCACTCGGCTACGCGCAATCGAATATCAGCGCCCGGCTCAAATCGCTTGAACACGAGTTCCACACGACACTGGTGGAGCGCAGCGCGAAAGGCGTGGAGCCCACGAGGATTGGCAAGCGGCTATATCGAGCGTCGTTGCGGATCACCGCCGAACTTGACGATGTACGGCGTGAAGCGGCCGGGGCTCCGGGAAACCTGTTGATTACCGAAACCTTGTTGCACTATATGATGACCAACATGCCGTCGTTTCATCCTGAAAGCTACGGCACCATCGTCGTCCGCCGTCAAAGCGAAATCGTTCCCGAAGCGCGGCGGCACCAATACAAGTCGGTGGTCGCGTTTGTGGATTTGGGCGAACTGGACAACTATCAAGTGGTAAGTGCCGGGATGTTGGAAGCTTCCTATCTTGCAGCGGAAGATGGAACGAAGGGTTTTCCTGCCGGCATTCCGCTGCTGATCAACCACGACAAGGAATGTGCCTTCCGCAAGCGTTCCCTTCGTGACCATATAGATACTCACGATTCGCGCCGCCTGATGGAGGTCGATTCGCTGGAGACCATCGTCACCATGGTGGAGCAGGGCAAGGGCATCGCGCTGCTGCCCTCGTATCTGACCGAACAACGCAAGTTGCGCAAGATTGGTGCGGAGCTCATCCACCTGCAATATCGCGTCTATGGCGAGGTGGAATAAATTATGCAAACGTGGATTAAGCAGAAATAGAGAGTGCCGTCAATTGAATTTTGCTGTGAATTACATTGGAACCATTGAAAAATAAAAGAGCCGCTTGACAGAATCGAACTGTCGACCTTCTCATTACGAGTGAGACGCTCTACCAACTGAGCTAAAGCGGCAATTGCCCGAGCGGTATGCACCACTCGCGCACAAAACAATAATACTACTGGATGATTTCCATTTTGTCCACGAGACTTGCGTTCGGCCGTGTCTTGTAGAGCGACGCTTGCAATGACAACGGGCCGCGCGACAATATATAAGGAGCAGGCAGGCTCAAAATCGCGCGAAAAGGGATGGGCAACTTGGAAAATGCAATGCCGGACGTATCGACGTCACGCAACGGCTTCGAGGACTTTTATGCCATCATCCCTGCGGGTGGTACCGGTTCGAGGTTGTGGCCGTTGAGCCGTGGGGCGAGGCCGAAGTTTCTGTATGATTTGATGGGCAGTGGGCGCACGCTGATTCAGTCCACATTCGACCGGTTGGCGCGGCTTGCCGGGCCGGATCGCATCGTGGTGAGTACTGGGTGGCGGCACGTTGCGGCGGTCGAGGCGCAGTTGCCGGAATTGAAGGAATCCAACATTTTCGCCGAGCCCGTTCCTCGTGATTCGACCGCGGCCATCGTGCTGGCCACGGCTATTTTGGCGCGGCGGCATGGCGAGCATATAATCGTCGGTTCGTTTGCAGCCGATCACGTTATCCGGGGCAAGGACTCGTTCGCTGATGCGGTTCGGCAGGCGGTTGCTGCGGCTCGTGCCGGGTATGTGACGACCATCGGCATTGCGGCGTCCAGACCGTCCACGGCGTTTGGCTATATTCACCAAGGCCGGTCGTTAGCCGACGAAATTCCGGAGGCACCCAGCGCGCGTCTGGTGGAACGTTTCGTCGAAAAGCCGGATTCGGCCACGGCCCAGGCCTACCTTTCCACCGGCGAATATCGTTGGAATGCCGGTATGTTCGTGATGCGCGCCGGCGTCTTGCTCGACCATTTGCGTGAATACAAGCCGGAAATGTACGATGCCGTTTCGCATATCGCCGATGCCTATATGGCCGTGGATAATGACGATGGTGCCGATACCGCCGGGAACGCGGAGATTGCTGCTGCACAATATGTCGGACAGGAAGCTTTGGGTGCTTCGGACTCTTCTCGGCAAAACGACAATATCGCTACCGCGGAAAACCCCGACAATGCGAAGAATAATAACAGCATCAATGGAGATTCCCGATCCGATGCCGGCATTGACGATGATGCTGATAATGATGCCGATGTCAACAATCAAGCTGATCCGGACAATGACGTAATCGATGAGGCCATGGCGACCTACTGGCCGGGCATCGAGAAAATCGCGTTCGACTACGCGGTGGCCGAGCCGCTGAGCGTGGCAGGCGGTGTGGCGATGGTTCCCGGAGATTTCGGCTGGGACGATATCGGCGACTTCAACTCCGTGGCGGCACTTTTGCCCAGCACTGGCTCTCGCAATATCAAGATTCTTGGCGACAGCGACAAAGTGGTAAGCCTCGACAGCGCCGGTGACGTGGTGATGCCGCTTTCCGACCGAACCATCGCGTTGCTCGGCGTCAACGACATGGTGGTCGCCGACACTCCAGATGCCCTGATGATCGCCCCGCGCGCCCGCAGCCAGGAGGTCAAGGACATGGTCGCCTATCTCGACCGCGAAGGCCGTGATGACATCCTCTAGCATTTCCGCATCTGCGCAGACATTCCCTGCAAGGCGGCATTCGCGTATTTTCGCCGTCGAGCTGTTGCGTTTGCTGGCCATCGTCGGCATTGCGGTGTTTCATACGTTTCTGCTCACGTTCGAACAGATTGCGATTGCTGGTCCGCATGCTGTGTCGACGGCGGCGCAGACCGGGGCTGCTCCCACATTTATCGCCATCGTTTCGTCAACGCCGCTGGCCGTTTGGCTGATTTCGATGCTTATGTTCTTAGGCGCCTGGGGCAACCACATCTTTTTCATGATTTCAGCGTTTTTCCTCGTTCCGCGCCTTGCTGAGCGTTCGCATCGTAAAGGCTTTGCCCGCGACGAATGGAAACCAACCGTGGCTCGCATCGCAAAAATCCTTGCCGCAGTGGTGTTCTATGTTGTCGTATTGGTGGTTGTCAACCGCTGGATCGTCCCAATACAAGCGGTTGGTGGGTTGCGTGACGTGATTTTAAGTCTTGAATTTGTTTGGCTTTATGTTCTGTTTGTATTACTTGCGCCGTTCATCAGCTGGTGCATCGAACGTTGCCGCAAGAAATGGTGCGTGGCATTGTGGGTGGTCGCGCTTGCGGTGATTTACGGCCTCAACGTCTACGTGGCGATAAGCGGGCGCAACTTCTTCGATTCGCTGAGCGTTCTGGATTGGCGCAAGCAGATGAGCGCCATCACCTATTTCGCCTCCTATATTTGTGCGGGAGCTTTGGGTTGCGCTTGGCAACGCTGGTATGGGGGGAATGCTGCCATTCCTGCTGTTTCTCAATGTGTCGGTGGTAATAAAACCGCTTCTCACTACGCAAAGATCTCTGCGCCATTCTGGCTGACCCGCCGTTATTGGACGATTGCTTTGGCCGGCCTGATTATCGCTGCTGGTTGCATCGTTGCATTTGCTTCTTTCGGCGGTCATTACGGATTACTGATGGCGCTTTCGTTCAAATCGACTTCGGCAATTTCCTTCTTACTTGCCCTGTGCTCGCTGATGTGTGCCGCATGCCCCAGTGCACGAGCCCAAAGGTGTGAGTCTTTTGCTGCGCAGAGTGGCTTGGAACCTTCGTTAGGTAACACTGCGGAATCGGACGAAGCTTTGCAAAGTAATGGCAACAGCGCAAAGAAGCCATTGCGGAAAAGCGTAAAGGTCTTCTGCCGTCATGCGGTTGAAGCACTCGCTTCCGGCATCTTGGGCTTCTATATCGTGCAGGCGCTCACGTATTATTCTTGGATCGCCGTTCAAAGCCATTTTGCCGACCCTGTCGCTGCTCACGTTGCCAGTGCTTTTGCGATCGGTGGCATGTCGGCGTCCATAGGTTGGTTGGTCGATTGGTTTGTCGTTGAGGTCGTTTTCTCACTTGTGTTTGTGCTGCTGGTCTGCCTCATCGACCGTTTTGTCCGTCAGCCCTTGTTGCGCTTGATTAAGTTGGCATAGGCGAAATCGAAAAGCGAAACTGACGCCGCCGGGAAATCCAAGGACAAGTCAAAAAGAAGCCGTCGCTGCATGCTCAATCCGTAGACTGTAAATATGTTGGGATGTGAGCGTGCCCTTTCCTCTGGGCTATAAGTTGTGAATTCTGAGAATCGTTCGGATTCCAATGTTTTGATGTCAAATATCGCGTTATGTCAAGGTCGACTGGCGCGACGCTTTTTGTGCTGTTGTGTCCGCTTTTGTGAGTAAATTGGTGTGTGTAGCAAGCGGTGGAAATAGCGCCTTGAAGAAAAGAATGACTAGGCCATGAAACCCCGCAGCACGTGATGAAAGGACCAAAAGAATTATGGCCATCAATCCTCCTGTCGACGCCACGAAGACCCCGGAATGGGCGGCGCTGCAAAAGCATTTTGACGAACTGAAAAGTGAAGGCATCGACCTCAAGAAGTGGTTCGCAGAAGAACCCAACCGCGTTGAAGAGTTGAGCTTCGACGCAGGCGACCTGCACTTCGACCTTTCCAAGAATCTCATTCAGCCCGAAACGCTCAAGCTTTTCGCCGACCTTGCCAAGGCTGTGCATCTTGAGGATCGCCGCAAGGCCATGTACGAGGGCGTCCACATCAACAACACCGAGGATCGCGCCGTGCTGCACACCGCGCTGCGTCGCCCGAAGTCCGACGAGGGCAAGCTCATCGTCGACGGTCAGGACGTGGTCAAGGATGTGCACGAAACGCTTGACAAGATTTACGCTTTTGCCGACAAGGTGCGTAGCGGCGAATGGCGCGGTGTAACCGGTAAGAAGATCAAGACCGTCGTCAACATCGGCATCGGCGGCTCCGACTTGGGCCCGGTCATGGTCTATGAGGCGCTCAAGCCTTACGCGGACGCCGGCATCTCCGCCCGTTACGTCTCCAACATTGACCCGAACGACATCACCGAAAAGACCAAGGACCTCGACCCCGAGACCACGATGTTCATCATCGTCTCCAAGACCTTCACCACCCTCGAAACCCTGACCAACGCGCGTGAAGCTCGTACCTGGCTGCTGAACAGCCTCACGGCATCCGGCGCCATCGACGGCTCTGACGAAAAGCGCGCCGAAGCGATCCGCAAGCACTTCGTCGCCGTCTCCACCAACCTCAAGGGTGTGGAGGAATTCGGCATCGACCCGCAGAACGCGTTCGGCTTCTGGAATTGGGTCGGCGGCCGTTATTCCGTGGACTCCGCGGTTGGCACCTCGCTCGCCGTCGTCTTCGGACCGAAGCGCTTCGAGGAATTCCTCGCCGGCTTCCACGAGATGGACGAGTACTTCGCCAACACCCCGCTTGAGCAGAACGTCATCGTGATGATGGGCATGCTCAATGTCTGGTACCGCAACTTCTTCCACGCGGCCACCCACGCCGTGCTGCCTTACGACCAGTACCTGCATCGTTTCCCGGCCTACCTGCAGCAGCTCACCATGGAATCCAACGGCAAGTCCGTGCGCTGGGACGGCACCCCGGTCGTCACCGACACCGGCGAGGTCTTCTGGGGCGAACCCGGTACCAACGGCCAGCACGCCTTCTACCAGCTGATCCATCAGGGCACGCAGCTCATCCCGGCTGATTTCATCGCCTTCGCGAACACTCCGAACCCGGCCAAGGACGGCGACCAGGACGTGCACGAGCTCTTCCTCGGCAACTATCTGGCGCAGACCAAGGCGCTCGCGTTCGGCAAGACCGCCGACGAGGTTCGCGCCGAGGGCACGCCCGAAGCCATCGTTCCGGCTCGCGTCTTCTCCGGCAACCGTCCGACCACCTCGATCTTCGGCGACGCACTGACCCCGTTCTCGCTCGGCGAGCTCATCGCGCTCTACGAGCACATCACCTTCACCGAGGGCACCGTCTGGGGCATCGACTCCTTCGATCAGTGGGGCGTCGAGCTCGGCAAGCAGCTCGCCCGTCAGATCACCCCGGCGATCTCGCAGGATGACGAAGCGCTCGCGCAGCAGGATGCTTCCACGCAAAGCCTCATTCGCTTCTACCGCGCGCATCGCAAGTAGTCGCATGGTTGCGGCTTAGCTGGTCGCGGTGGATGAATCGCTTCGACGCAGCAATAGCAAAAGGCGTTTGGTCATTATCGCAATGATCAAACGCCTTTTGCTATTGAGAATGCCTGCCTCGGAACCGCCGGATTGCTCGAATGTGCGATGAAAATCAGGAAAACCGACCAAGAATCCTGATTTTCATCGCACATTTATTTGTCAGCGTTGAAGATTGCCGAGTTGATTTTGAGCATCGCTTTGCTTGGCCTTGCGTCGCTCAGTTCCTTATAGATGGGATTCTGATTGCCGAACTGTTTGGTCGGGTTGAGGTCGTCGCTGAGTTTGCGGGACATATCCTCGAAGCTCTGGAACTTCGTCTCGTCGCCGAAGATCTCGTCCGCTGAGCCAAGACCTTTAATGCCGTCGAGCTGCTTTTGCGCGTCATCCATGCGTTTGAGGGTCGTTGCGGCATACTGTTTGATCGGGCCGTCCTTTGAGTCCGCAACGCCTTGCGCCGCTGCCCTGCAAGTGGTGATGGTCTTTTGTTTGCCGTTCGCGTAGGTGGCCGCATCCGAGTTCATGGTGGACCAATCATTGGCCTCGTCGCAGCTTTTCTCTGCCTTGACGTAAGCAATGACGGAGTCGGCGAAATTATTAAGCGCGTTGGCGTAATCTTTTTCTTTGTCCGTGTACTCTTTGTAGGCTTTGCGTACATCCGAATGTTTGTGATACGACTGCGTTTTCTTGAACGCGTCAATCGGCGTGGACATTTTCGCTATCTCCGACTTGAGCTCGTCGACTTGCTCCTGGGTCACTTCTGTGCTTGCGCCGCTGTTTCCCGAATTCAGGGTGAGGGTGTTCAGGGCATCGGTCACTTTGAGATCTTGGTCGGAAATCGCCCGATAGGCGTTGCTTGCTTCCTCGACGATGGCCTGCTTTTTCTGCTGATCTTTGAGTTTTCGAGATTCTTTTGACGAATCGGAATAATAGCTATCACTTGTACGATTGCTGTTGCTATCGGTATCGCTGCCGCGGAAATAGACGAATGCGGCAATGATGACGGCAACCACGGCGATGATGGCGATGACGAAGTTGGCTGTTGACAGGACCGGTTTGTTGCCGTATTGGTCGTCGATGGCGTCGGGATCGCCGTGTTTCATCTGTGGCTTGTCGCTGCTTCTGCCGGCGTTTTTGCCAGCACGGCCGCCCCCGACGGGCATTTGGGTATAGTCGGCGGAATCGAAAGACGTTGAGGTGTCCGTTGAGGTGTCTGGCGCTGATACGTCGTCGTAACTGATATCATCGCCGGATACCGGTATCTGCCCGTTTACTTCGGACTTATTGCCAAAACGATGCACTTCAAACTCTCTTCTTTAATTCTTCTTCACGCAATTCGATATGGCATTACTATATCCCACCATTCTGCCAACCGATGGAGCAAACCTTTTTACCAAGGCGTACTTGTGGATTGATAGTATTGATGTCACGAAGAGGGCTTGCAGATGTCGCGGTGTGGCTGCATCCGCTTTTGTGGAATGAGGGAAGATGCAGATACGGCAGGGGCTGAGTCTTGAACGAATAGGCGCGGCGCTGAAATCGGCGGCGATCGGCACCATTGTCGTGGTCGTGTTCCTCTCCTTCTGCAGTTTTGAATCCGGCGACCTCGGCTTTCACCATAACGATTTGACCTACAATTCCCTAAATTACAATGCGACGGTGCGGTCCGACGGGGATTTGCGCATCACCGAGCATGTCGATATGAAACTCAACAAGCGCAAGGGTGGCGAACCGTGACGGCAGTTGTACCAGCGCTATACGCTTCGTAACAATGTGAAAAGCGACGGCGTGCTGAGCGCCATCACCGATGTGTCGGTCACTAATGTTTCGACGGGGCAGAAATACCGGCACGGCAGCGCCGGTTCCTCGCGTGACCTTGATAATTTCAACTGGGATGGCAAATACGCGGGGCAATGGTATGCGGCCGATTTCGCCAATGCTTACAACCGCGAAGGCGACGAATATCTTCCGGCTGCCATGGACGACGGGCAATATCGGCAGAAAACCGCGGGGTCCGATGACAAAACCGCCGGATCGTCCGCTCATGGACCTGCCGCGCCCAATGACAAAACCGCTGCGCCCGGCAATAAAACGGATAGCAAACCCGACGACTTGCGCGACGAAAACGGTGTGTCGGCAAGCATGGGCAAGTCCGGTGACACGGTGGAGATTGGCTGGAACATTCCTGCGACGCAATCCGCGAAAAGCCTCAAATTCGACATCTCCATGACGTTCAAGGACGTCGTGAAGGTCTATAACGACGTCGCTTACTCCAAGTGGGAGCCAATCAGCGATACCGGCGGTGTGCCGATCGGCGATTTCCATGCTAAGGTCACTTTGCCAAAAGGCGTGAAAAGCACGGATGTGCGGCAGGATGCATTACACCGGCAAGGGTTCGGTCAGCCAGACCGGAAGCCGGCAGATTGACGTCGCTGCGCACAACGTCGCCGCGAATCGCCATATCGACTTGGTTTCGATGTTTTCCGCATCGCCAATGAACGCGGATGTGAGGTATCGCATCGCCAAGGACGGCAAAAAGCTGATGCTCGACCGCGGTACCGCCGAAATGCGCAAAGCCGAAAGCGATGTCACCATGCGTCGCAACGTGATTCTTGGATATTTGGGATGGGAAGGCGCGGTACTCCTGTTTGCGTTGCTTGCCGTGCTGATTACGAATTGGCAGGCGTACTATCCGCAGGAGCGTCCCCACCATGCTGCCGCGGGTTTGAAACGCAAGAAGAAAACCAGGCAGAAGAAACCGGTAAACGAACCGGAACAGACACCGTATTCGCAGGCCATTCCTGATATGACGCCGGCATGCGCCGCAAAATTCATTGATTTTCTTGATTTCGGGGAGTACTCCGACGATTTCAAGGATCGACAGATGAGCTCTACGCTGCTTTCGCTGGTGAGCAAAGGCGTCATCGCGGTCTATCCTGGTCGCTCCAAGTGGTTCAGGGGGATCGATCTTTCGCATGCCAGCGACGATGAGATTTCGCAACGGCTTCGTGATGTCAGCGAAATGCAAAAGAAAGACGCGCAATCGGCTGAAGCATCTGCGGGAGCAATGGATGAAAGGTCGCAGGCAGCCGACAGGCAAGCCCGGGATGAGGAATATATCAGGCAGGCCAGGGCTCAGGGGCTCACCAAGGGTATGGAGGCGGTGCGGGAAGTCATCTCCGAAGAGGCGGAAGGTCCTAAAGCCTCCTCCAAGCCGACTTCGACGGTGGTGATGTTGCCGGGTGCATTTGCGAAGAATGTCGGCGAGACGCATGAGCTCACGCTGTGTGAACGGGCATTGCTCAACTTGCTGCAGGCGATATCGCTGAAACTTGATACGCCTGTTTTCGATTTCCGTACCGTTGGCCATAAGTTGGACGGTTGGTGGAAGGCCGAATGGCTGCAAAGCGTCTTCAATTGGACTGCGAATTTCGAATATCTGAAGCTGCATGTGGTCAAGCCGTTGCTGTTCGGTTTTGCGGCGGCCGCTGCGATTGTGGCGGCTGGAGTGATGGGGGCGCTGTATGTCGACGGCCTTGCCTTCAACGTGGTCGGTTCGGGCACCGACGATTACGGCCATGTTTCCGACCAGCTGCACGAACAGTGGGGGATTTCGCTGTTGCTGGGTGCCCCGGTGATTTTCCTGCTCATTTTCCTCTTCAAACTGCTGCGTTATCGAGGCTTGACACGAAAAGGGAGACGGTTGGTCAAGCCGATGCTGGGTTTGGAGGCGTATCTGTGGCATGGCGGCGACGCCGGAAATCAGTCGGCGGCGGCCGAGTCGGTTGCGACGTCGGGTTCGCTATCGGATTCGGATTCAGATGTGGCTGCGGCGCTTCATCCGTCTTCTGTTTCTCCATTGTCGCCGGATAATTTCGATAAGTATTATATTTACGCCACTGCGTTCGGGGTCTCTGACAAACAGATGCAACGTTTTGGCGGGTTGTTCTCGTCGCTTGATGATGACCATGAGCGCGGCAACAACGATTCGTTGTGCTATTGGTATCGTTATTCGACCGATTCGGGCTCGGGGGCCGGTGCGGACTCGTCGCTGGCTGCGCAATTCAGTGATTTCGGCGCTGGAGTCAGTAACGGCATCGACACCATGGAATCCACGTTCAGCATGTCCTCCGACTCTGACGGCGGTTCCGGCAGTGGCGGCAGCTTCGGCGGATCGGGCGGAGGTTCCGGTGGAGGCTCATTTGGTGGGCGCTGAGCGTCTGCTGTTCTAGTTCGAAGCAGTAGATGAGGTTTTGGTGACATGGCGATCCGCAATAGAATACCTGCTCGTCTGAACAAGCGATTGGCCTTTCGGCGAATATGACGTTCGGCGGGTATGATTTGATGACGATGATTTTAATCATAGGCTAATAGTTTTCGGGCAGTGGAGAATGCGCCTTCGAGACGGATTGGTTGGACGATGCTGAGTTTGAGAAGAGTGGCGAGAGACGTTGCCGTATCCTTGGCGGTTACGCTGGTGCTGGCCCTGACCGTCATAGGGTCGGCGGCACAAAGCGGCACGTTCCGGCAGGATATCTCGTATCGTTCTTTGAAATATGATGCGTCGGTATCTGCAAACGGCGATTTGCGATTCACCGAGCACATTGACATGAAGCTCAATCAACGGCCAAATGGCAAGCCTTGGAAACAACTGTTCCAGCAATACAAGATTGACGACGACAAACTCACGGCGATCACCGATGTGTCCGTCAAAGACGTCAGCCACAGCAAGACCTACCGGCTTGGTAGCGCCAAATCGACCAAAACGTTGGATGACGCCCGTTGGAATGATGATTACGCGGGCACATGGTATGCCATGGATACTTCCGAGCATGACCATGACTATGCCCCGGCGGCCCAGGATGACACCGACGCCGATAGCCCTGACGCCAATGACGGCGAAACCCGGGATAACGACAATGGGCATACCGTCGAAATAGGCTGGAATATCCCTGCTACCGAAAGTGCAGACAGTCTGCGATTCGATATTTCCATGACCTTCAAGGGTGTGGTGTCGGTCTATAACGACGTCTCTTATATGAAATGGGAGCCCGTGGGCGATGACAATGAGATTCCCATCGATTCCCTGCAAGGCCACGTTTCGCTTCCCAAAAGCACTGCGAAGAGCCAGACCTGGCAATGGTTGCATTACGATGGCGATGGCAATGTGCATAAAAGCGCCGACCACGGTGTCGATTTTTCCGCAAAATACGTCAAGGCCCATCAGCATGTGGATCTGGTGTCGATGTTCGGCGTGCAGGGAATGAAGCAGCCTTCGGTGAAACTGCCCGACAACATCGATATGAAAAATATGGTTTTGAACGATGAGCGGGTGGAAGCGGAGAACTACCAACGTGAGCTGCGCAAAAGGGACGATGAGCTCAAAAGTGTGGTGGGGCTTACACTGATGGCCATGGTGGCGGTCGTTGCCATGGTGATATACAACAACCGGAAGATTCGTTGTCGGTCAGCGGTGACCTATTCCCGCGATATACCGCCGATCAGCCCTGCCGCGGCCGCCAAATTGATGGGTGTGCTTGAGCCGATGAGCAGTCGAGCCATGCGTTCGCGTCGCATGTCGGCGACCCTGCTTTCGCTGGCTAGCAAGAAAATCATCGCCCTTTACCCTGGTCGGATGCAGTGGTATGACGGCATCGATATGGACACGGCCAGCGTTCAGCAGATCGATGCGGCGGCCAAAGATGAAAATCGTCCTCGTTCCGGGAAGGCCACAGGCGTTGTCAAAATTCTTCCATTGGCGTATGTGGACATCTCGGATCAGCCCGAATTGGCCGATTCCGAACGTGCGTTGCTTGATTTCCTGACCAGTGCTTCTGCCCAACTTGGCGCGAAGATCTTCGATTTGTCGCAGCTCAACGAGTGCATCAAAGAATGGAGTGGCGGCATTGCCGCGAAGCAGCGCTTTGACGACGCCGCCGACGACGAGTTCGACCAGATGCAAGTGACCGGTTTCCAATGGCAATATTTTCTCTTCACTGCCATCACGGTGGCTCTGCTCGTCGCCGCTTTCATCGGCAGCCTCGCTTTGGTGGTCTATGGCGGTATCGCCTGGATGGTGGTGTTTGGCATCCCGCTCATGTTCTTCTTTGTTTTCGCGATTTCGCTGATGCAGAATCAGAAGCTCATCGGTTCCGGCCAAGAGGCCGCGGCATGGATTCTCGGATTCAGAAAATACCTGGAGGATTTCAGCAATTTCGTGAATCGTGACATTCCCGACCTGGTGTTGTGGGACAAGTACTTGGTCTACGCGACCGCGTTCGGCATCAGCAAACGATTGGTCAAAGAGCTTTCGAAAGCCTTCGCACAAGTGCCCCAAAACGTTCAGTTCAGCGACGATTCGAATGATTCGCTGACGTATCGCTACGCTATTGGCCCCACCGATGCAGCAAATACGGTATATGGCAGTGGGCTTGGCGATTTGGGTTCGCAATTCGCTTCCGGTTTTTCGGATATTCAGGCTACATGCTCCAGAATCTCGACCTTCTCGAACAACGGTGACGGTTCCGGCGGCGGTATCAGCATTGGGTCCGGCGGTGGCGGCGGTGGCAGCTTCGGGGGCTCTGGCGGTGGTTCCGGTGGCGGCAGTTTCGGCGGTCGGTGAGTGCTTGCGGTATCGTCCTGACTGGTTTCATGCCAATTGTCGCTGGCCGGGACGGCAGCGCTGACATGAGATGTCAAACCTTAGTATCGTGTGAGTGTGGAATAATATCGTCTGACCGACCGAATGAGGCGATTGCGACAAGGCGGGTCATGGAAGCCGCGATTTGAGAATGGTTTTAAAGGAAGAAGAGGCATATATGAGTGTGAGTACCATTGTATTACTGGTCATATTGGCCATTGTCGTCATCGTTCTGGTGTGGGGTGTCGTGGCCTATAACAACTTGGTCACGCTGCGCAACCGCGTTCAGAACGGTTTCTCGCAGATTGACGTGCAGCTCAAGCGGCGCACCGACCTGGTGCCGAACCTGGTCGAGACCGTCAAAGGATACGCGACCCACGAATCGCAGGTCCTTCAGAATGTGACCGAGGCGCGCGCCAATGCCGTCAGGGCGGCCAGCAGCGGTTCCGCGACCACAGCCGAAAGAGCCCAGGCCGAATCCGCTTTGAGCAACGCCTTGATGGCCTTGCAGGCCACTGCCGAGGCCTATCCCGATCTCAAAGCCAACCAGAACTTTCTGCAACTGCAGGAGCAGCTTTCCGACCTCGAACAGAAGATCGCCTACGCCCGCCAGTTCTACAACGACGTCGTCCAGAAGCTCAACACCAGCATCCAGACCTTCCCCTCGAATCTCATCGCCAGCATATTCCACTTCGCGCCTGCCCAGTATTTCCAGGTCGCCGAGGCCGACAGGCAGGTCCCGCAGGTCAGGTTCTAGGAGAACCGCGACACAAGGCTTTCGTGATGTGAAAAAGCCGGAGAGGGCTGTAGAGGATGAGAAAACAGACGGTGTCGAACGTCCGTAGGAAAACCGTCGTGACGGCGTTGATTTCCTCATTGGTGGTCGCGCTCATTGTTGCCGGGATTCTCTGCATGGGATATTCCTCAAACCCCACTGGCGGGAATATGCGCTACCATTCGCTCGATTACGATATGGCGGTGCAGCCGAACGGTGATTTGCGCGTGGTGCAGCATCTGGATCTGAAATTGGGCAAGCACCCCGACGGTGAAAACGGCAAGACGTTTTGGCATCACTTCTACCAGCGCTATCACTTGGATTCCGAGCAGCTGAGCGCCATCATCGATGTTTCAGTGAAAAACGTTGATACCGGGCAACGTTACTCGAAAGGTAAGTCCCCGGGTGAGCAAGACCTTAAATATTCGTCCGAAGCCGAGTGGAACCGCGAGTTTGCCCGTACCTGGTACGCGCAAAACATTTCGTGTGGCTACAATACGAATTACCTACCTGCCGGTAAGAAAGCAGATTCCAACGATGCCTCGCAGGGCAGGGGCAACAAAGACGGGAACATAACCGATAAGGAAAATGACTGGGGACCGTCGAAATCCCAAGTCCGTTCCGTTGATGACGACGAGGACGAGGATAGCTGTGCCAGTGGTAAGGGACAATCGGGCGATACCATCGAGATTGGCTGGAATATTCCGGCCGTTGATACCGCCGAAAGTATGAAGTTCGATATTGCCATGACATTCAAGGACGTGGTCACACTCTACGACGACGTCGCGTATTTCAAGTGGGAGCCGGTGGGCGAAAACAACACCGTGCCGATCGATAATCTGCATGCGCGTGTCTCCTTGCCCAAAGGCGCTTCCAAATCCGGTTCGACATCGCCGATACGGCTTCCTCGTCAGTGGTTGCATTACGCGGGCAAAGGGTACGTTAAAGTGCTCGACGGTCATACGCTTGATTTCACCGCGTCGAACATCAGACCACATCAGTATGTCGATCTGGTGTCGATTTCCGATGCCGCGCCGATGGGAACGGTGACTCATCGAAAATCGGGGAATCATGTGAGAAGCATCGTGGCTGAGGAAAACGGCGAGCGTGTGGGTGCCGCCTTTGTCCAAGGTATACAGATTGCTTGGTTATTAACCACTTTGCTGGCGTTGCTCATTGTCATCACCTATGCCGTCTGGCGGATTGTTACCAATACCGGCAAGGCTTCCTACCGTGGCAGGATTGAGTATTATCGCAACATTCCCGTGGTGTCGCCCGTGGCCGGTGCCAGGTTGTTGCAGACTGTGGATGGGTTCCCCGACGGCAAACTGATGGGCCAGGTCATGGTGAAAAACGAGAAGCAGTTGGTTTCCCAACAGATGTCGGCCACGTTGCTCTCCTTGGCCGACAAGAAACTGATAGCCATTTACCCGGGCGAAGCCGAGTGGTATGCGGGGCTTGACCTGCCGCACGCCAGCTCAGGGCAGATAGCCGAGCGTTTCCGCTTCTATAACTCGTCTTCCGGCATTTCCTCTACTGGCACTTCGTCTTCGGACAAAGCAACCATCAGCACCATAGTGGTCATGCCGTACGCGTATCAGCACGCCGGCAATGTTGAGGTCAATGATCGATGGCGACAATACGGCGGAAACGTGAATGGCCCCATCTCTTTGACACAATCAGAAAAGGCTCTGTTCGATTTTCTGATGGCGTTTGCGCAGCGTAACGATTCGCCGGTCTTCGATTTCGAGCAGCTGCACGATCAAAGCAAGGATTGGGCAAAAGGCAGAGACCTTTATCGCGATTTTCAAACGTCGTTGTCCTGCGAATTCGATGGTTTCGCTCTTGTCAGCAA
Organism: Bifidobacterium sp. ESL0784; assembly: GCF_029433295.1. Lineage (GTDB taxonomy): Bacteria > Actinomycetota > Actinomycetes > Actinomycetales > Bifidobacteriaceae > Bifidobacterium. The sequence goes on along the minus strand of NZ_JAQTHV010000002.1, from coordinate 182,832 downwards.
CGTCAAAGGAACATGGAAAATCGTGTTGGCCATTTTGGCGGTTGCGGTGTTCGTATCCTTCTATTTGCGGCACCTTTGGACGATAGGGCTGCCCGCTGTGGCCATCGTTGCGGCAGCGGTCCTCGTTTTCATCGGCCTTGCGATTCTCCAACTTTGGCCTACCGAAACGTTGACCCGCAACGGTTATCAAGCAGCGGGCGAGATTCTTGGTCTGCGCAAGTATATGGAGGATTTCAGCAATTTTTCCGAGCGCGGACCGCAGGATCTGGCCTTGTGGGGTCAATATCTCATCTACGCCACCGCATTGGGCATCAGCGGGCAGCTGGTACGTCAGATGGCCCGAATACAGCCCTATTTGGCCGATCCAAGATGGCTCGATGAGAATGCGGCTGGTTCCGTGCTCTGCACTGCTTGTTGCTCATGCGCGTGGAGTGGGGTCTCTCCGGCCGACCCTCTATTCGACAGTATCAGCGGTTTCGGCGATATCGGTGACCAGTTGAGTTCCGGTTTCAGCCTTTTGGGCGGTTCTTCAGGCGATAGCGGCGATAGCGGCAGTTTCGGCGGTTCGGACGGCGGAGCTGGCGGCGGCGACTTCGGCGGGTGGTAAACGGCGATGGGTCATAGTCTGAGTCTCAAACGTATCATCCGGCAGATTCCTTTCTGTCTGGTCTGCACGCTGGTGGTGGCGCTGTGTATGGTGATTCCGTATCTCGACAGCGAACATGATCAGGCCAATGCACAAAGTCGTAGTGATGCCAAGGCGGTCGGGGCGGACCCGGGTTGCCCGGTTTATGACGACCAGATGTTGCTTCCGCAGGTTCCATCGGACAAAGGCTCGGGTTCCCCGACCGATGACAAGGCGCAACTGTCTTATAATTTCATTCAATACGACATGACGGTTTTGCCTAATGGGGACGTGCAGGTGAGAGAACATCTCGACGTAAGGCTCAAGAAACAGGTCATCGATGGGGACGTCGTGCCGTTTGACTCGCTTTCCGCAAATTTCGATTTGTCTGATGACGATTCTTTTTCCGATAGGCCACAGGCGCAAATCGGTGGGATTTCGGGGGTTACGATCAAGGATGCCGTTTCCGGGTAGGTATATCGTCACGTATCCGGCAATGATTTTCCGGTAGATGCTGATGGCTCTTCTCAAGGACAGCAGCAAGCAGGCGTGTGGAAGGCAGACGTTTTGGACTTGCACGGGCTTGGTTCTCATGGTCGTGTCGATTATGCCCCTGCAGAGGTTCCGGCCGATGCCGCGCTGACGAAAAGCGACATGGAACTTGCCGCGCACCGGAGCGATGTCTCGCTCCAATGGACGATACCCGAGACGGTATCGGCCAAAAGTCTTAGATTCGACATATCGATGACACTGAAGAATGCACTGACGCGTTGTGGCAACCGAACATATTTCCTTTACGATACCGGCAGCAATGTCAACGGGCCCGTCGAACACGTCGCGGTTCGGCTGAAGCTGCCTCCGCACGTAACCGGCGAGCCGGAGGGCTTCATCGATTATTCCGGCAACCAGACGGTGCGACGCAAGGGGTTGCGTGAAATCGACATGGACACGTATAACGTTCGCACGATTTCAGGGCCCGCGTTTGCGTTCATGTTCGACGCTTCAGGCATGGGGGCGATAAAACACGATGTTGTCTGGAACTCCGAAGAACGTAAGTTCTTCGACAAAGGGAGCGTGAAGACTGACGAGGGGGCGGCTGGTTGCAGCAAGGATTCTGCGGTTTCAGGAAGTTCTGCGAGATCCGGCTGTAGTGACACGGCCTCGAATGGCGGCGATTCAAACGATGAAGCCGATGACGAATCCACGTCGTCTTCTGATTGGTTGCCGAACGCGTCGCAGTTCATGGCCGTTTTGGTCTTGGTACTGATATTTGGAATTGTGATAATTATTATTACCAACAGGCAGACGAGCTGGAAAGGCGATATTCCCTACAATGAGGACCTTCCTTCGATAAGCCCCGCCAGTGCCGCGATGTTCATCGATGTCGTCGAACCCAAAACCGCCAATACCAGTACCCTTTCGCGGCGGAACACCCGTGAGATGCTCTCGACGTTGCTTTCGCTGGCTCAAAAGAAGGCGATTGCCCTGTATCCGGGAGCCGCATCCTGGTATTCGGGGCTCGACTTGGCCAATGCAGGGGAAGATGAGATACGGGCATGCGCCAAGGCAGGACGGGCGGAGCGGAATATGAGGGCTGCGGATGCTGGCGAAAGCTCCGACTTCGATCGTGATTTTGCCGGCCACGCTGGCAATCTCGACAATCCCGACAACCTTGGCGACGCCGGTAATCTCGACAATGTCGGCGCAAGACAGGTGTCTCACCGTCGTCCCTCGAAATCGGAACGAGCCCAATCTCTATTGAGCCGAGCTCTTTGGCGTACGCGTCTGGGGTGGATTATCCGTCAACATCCGCGTCTGGCCCGCTTCTTCGGCAATATTTCCAAACCTGCCGACGGCAGGACCGTCACCGTAAGGTTGTTTCCTTCTTTCGACGGCAAGTGGTCGGCGGCATCGACATCCGGACTGGCACCTTCGGAACTCGCGCTGCTCAAGTACCTACAGGATTTCGCAGCATGGCAAGGCTCGCAGGTCTTCGACCTCAACCAGCTGCGCAACTCCACGCAGAGCTGGGATGAGAACGCGTATGCGCGCCACGGGGCCAAATGGAGCAAACCCGGTGAATTGGCTCATCGTCCCGCCGACCCGCAGCTGGTGTGGACCGAGGGGGTCAAGGCCCGCCAGACCTTCTTCCGCTCGGTCAATCAGGAATACAATGCCCTGAAACTGGTCCGGCTCTCAGCGCTTTCGGCATTGTCGGTAATCGTCATTGGAACCTTTGTGGATTTGGGATACCACATCTTGCTCGAAATCTGGAACATGGGGCATCAGGAAGCCGCGCTCGCGCTGGGTTTGCCGTCGGTGTTCCTCGTCGCCATGGTGTTCACGTTGATCCAATACAGCACGTTAACCGGCGATGGCCGTCGTGCCGAGAAGCAGCTGTTGGGCTTGATGAAATATATGAAGGATTTCAGCGACTTCTCCAAGCGGGATGTCGAAAGCCTGTCGATTTGGGGGCAATACCTGATTTACGCCGTGGCTTTGGGAATGGATACCGAAGTGATGCGCCAGCTGAAGTTCCACCTTCCATCGAACCTCTATATGGACGACTGACAAAACGACTGACAAGGCGATCGGCCCTGTCGTTTCGGCACCGTCTTGCTCGGCGTTGTCTTGGATAGTATTGAAACCGACAGAAGAAGAGAAGGAAAGAGAACAAGACATATGGGTGCCGGAAGCCTGAATCCCAAGCGGATTGTCAAAGTATTGCTCGCAAGCTTGTGCTCACTGCGCTGCTGGGCGGCTGTGTGGCGGCCTGTGGTTACGACCAGGGCACCTACACCCCTCACGAGAACAACGAAAAGGCGATGGACGCCGATTTTTCGTACCGTTCGCTTGATGACGATGTCGAGGTAATGCCTAATGGGGATTTGCATATCCGCGAGCATATCGATATGCAATTTCGCAAGCGCACGGATGAAAACGGCAAAGTCAAGCCGTGGCGGCGTGTTTTCCAGCGCTTTACCTTAAGCCGCGCTGACGGTACGCTCAATCCTTTGAGCGATATCACCGACGTGTCCGTGAAAAACGTGAGTACCGGCCAGCAATATGTGCAAGGGGACAGAGGTGACATGGCTGATCCCGGGTGGGACGCGAATTATGCCGGTCAGTGGTATGCCGAGGATGTCGGTCAAGGCTATGGCAGCAGGCACGCACCCTATCTGCCAGCTGCGATGAATGATTCTCAGTACGATCAGGCGTTGTCGTCGGCCGGCGGCCTAGACATGGATCTCAAGAAATCGCTCGACAAGGACCCGATTTCCGGTTCTTCCGACAATACGCCCACCATGGGAGGCCCTGAGGACCAGATAGAAATCGGCTGGAACATTCCGGCCATTCTATCGGCTTCTTCGCTCAAATTCGAAGTCGATATGACTTTCAAAGATGTCGTGACGCTCTACGACGACGTGGCCTACTTGAAGTGGGAGCCGATCAGTACGGAGAACTCGACCCCGATCCGCAAGTTCACCGCTTTGATCACCTTGCCCGACGGTGTGGATACGCAACATACCGATACTAGGGAATGGATGCATTTCAAGGGAGACGGCTCGATTAGGCCAAAGGGCAGGAACGCGCTGTATGCGCAGGCGCCGACCGTCGGACCGGAAAACTATGTCGACGTGGTCTCGATATTCAAAGCTTCGGCTATGGAGCAGGTGAGGCATCGCTCGAATGGTGAATACAAAGAATTGGCTATCCAGGACGAGCGCAAGGAACAGGTGGATGCACAGGGTGTTGCAAGAGGCGAGGTTGTAGGGCGGGTGGTCCTTTATCTGCTTTTCCTGATTCCGGAACTGGTCGCCGTCGTTGTCGGGGCCGTGTTGGTTGTCAAAAGCCATCGTCAGGCAAGCCCTCGCGATTCGGGGGAGTACTACCGCGATATTCCCGACATCAGCCCTACGGTTGCGGCCCAACTTTTGTGCGACCTCGAGAATCCCTCGGGTGATTCGCAAATTGAGTCCAAGCAACTGGCCGCCACGATGCTTTCTTTGGTCGAAAAGAAGGCCATAGCGATCTATCCGGGTCAATCGCAATGGTATGCGGGCATCGACTGGGCCCATGTCACCGATGAGCAGATCGGCGAGCGTATGCGGCGTGGTGCCGCCGGAGAATTCGACCATTCGACCGTGGTGATCGACAAAAAAGAAGCCAGCGAGCCGTTTATCCTCCGGTTGCACGACGAGAAAGGCGGTTTGGCGGACACGATCAAGAAGAAGACAGGGCTCGGCAAACGTAAGAAAACGAGCACCATCGTGCTTTTGCCGGGTATGCCGGGGCAAAAGGGGAGTTCGCTCACCGAAATCGAAACGTCTCTCCTGGCACTGTTGCAAGGCATGGGCAAAGAATTCGATTCGGATGTCTTTGATTTTCAGGACATCCACGACGGGCTTTCGGGTTGGCTGGATGGCCCCAGCTTGGAGTTGGATTTCCACAAGAAAGTGCACGCCGAATACGATGATATGGACCTTACCCATGACTCGAGGGCGTTTGGATTTGCCAAGGTGCTGCTGTTTTTGGTGGGGGCGGCCGGCTATTGGTACCTTTATAAGCTTTTCATCAGCGATCCGTTCAAGGTGTCGGAATTTTCGGGCCGCCAGGTGTTCGCATTCCACGGCCATATCGGCATCATGCTCCTGATGGCGATGCCGGTCACGTTCCTGCTCATTCTTGAGATATTCCTGATACAAACCACCGTTTTGACGGACAGCGGCCGGCGGCTCACCGGACAGGTTATGGGCCTACGCAACTATCTTCGCGACTTCGGCGATTTCGAGGAAAGCGAGCCCGAAGATCTTGCGCTCTGGGACCAGTACTTGATTTACGCCACCGCCTTCGGTATCAGTGGCAAGCTCGCGCGCGGAATGGTCAAAGTGTGGCCGCAGATCGCTGACGGCGACTGGCTCGATAGCAACGGTTCCGGTAGCCTCCTGTATTGGTCGTTCTACCCCTCCAGCCATGATATTCAGGGCTACTCTGCCTCGGACATGAACTTCGGCGATATTGACGGATTCGGCGATATTGGCGACCTTGGCAGTCAGCTGAGTAGCGGTTTCAGCTCTGCGGGCGGCAGCTTCGGTGGCGGTGATTTCGGCGGCGGCGGGAGCTTCGGCGGTTCCGATGGCGGTTCCGGCGGTGGCAGTTTCGGCGCGATGTAGTAGCGGTTCCGATGGCTTGAATGGTGGTTCCAGCAGCAACGGTTTCAGCGGTTGCTGAGCTGATGCAAGGCCGCTCGGATTGGCTGCGAGGAATCCAAGCATAAAAATCGGCAAGATTCGTGCTTAAAATGCTGTCGAAACCCATCAATAGGAATTTAAGCATAAAAACTGGCCGACAATATGCTTAAATTCCTACTTGCTTACTGCAGCCGGTTCCCTGCGGCTGATGAAAATGTCTCCGGCCTGTATGGCAGTCCCAACTTCAGCTACTTCGGTACATTATGGCCAACCCGTCTGATTTATTTGTTGGCCTCGTCGAGGGTGAGCTGATCGTCGTCGGCATCGTAATCGAAGAGCTCGCCGTAGCGACCCCACGTCACGGCGATGTCGAACTGCTGCTGTGCCTCCTCGTCGGTGTGCTGGCTGCGCAACAGGTCGAGGATGAGCTCGCCACGCAGACCACGGTCCGGATGGTTGCGCAGCGCCCGGTCGATGGTGCGCACGAGCGGCGCGTGATCCATGATGAGCTGGGCGAAGAGCTTCTTGGCCTCGAGCACGTCGGCATGGCACCAACGATCGCCTTCGCGGGTGATGGTGCAGTGGCCGTTGTTGACGGTCAAAAGCCCCAGCATCGTGCCGGCGTCGATCAACGGGAAGAGGTCGTCCACCTCGAAAGAAAGGTCAGCCGCTAGGTCGGCGAGGTCTACTCCGCCTTGGTAATTCGAGACGACGTCGAGCAGGCCGGCAAGTCCGCCGGGAGTGGCGTTCGGCAGAAGTTCGGCCCGTGCGTTGGCTTCCTTTACCTTGGTATCGTTTTCATGCACCGCGAGTTTTTCGCTGGCTTCGGTTTGTGCCTTGGTGTGCTCATCGAGACCGATACCCTGGCTCTGGTCTTGGTTGGCATTGTTGCCTTTGCCGCCGTCATGTGCCGAAGTCTCGTCAGGACCATTTTCATCGGCCGGGCTGCTTGAGCCATTCGCATTGTCGGCGGTCTGCGCGGCGTTGCCGGCACTATCGTCAGCGCTTTGACCGGAACCTTTCGGTGAGGATGTTTCTTCGTTTCCCGCCGCTGCCGGCTGCTCCGAATTTCCGCCGTTCGCGGCCGCTGTGTTGGCCCGGCTGCGCTGCGACTCTTGTCCGGTCAGGATGGCATAAAGCTTGTCGACCATCGCTTCGAATTCGGGGGAATGCTTGTCGCGCGGGCGCGGCAGATTGACCGGAACCTGCGCGATCAGGTGGCCGGGGTGCGAACCCAGAACGACCACGCGGTCGGCCATCTGCACGGCCTCCTCGATGTTATGTGTGACAATCAGAATCGACTTGATGCCGCTCTGGTTGTTGTTCCACAGCTTCAGCACCTCCTGACGTAGGTTTTCTGCGGTCAAGACGTCCAGCGCGCTGAACGGTTCGTCCATGAAGAGCGCGTCAGGGCGCAGCACGAGTGCTCGGGCGATGCCGATGCGCTGCTTCATGCCGCCGGAAAGCTCCTTGGGGTAGGCGGATTCGAAGCCGTCTAGGCCGATGGCGTCGATGGCTTTGAGCGCGCGCTTGTGGCGTTCTTCGCGGGGCACACCTCGCGCCTCGAGCCCGAGTTCCACATTGTCTTCGACGGTGAGCCAGGGCATGAGCGCGAAGGTCTGGAAGACGAGTGCGACACCGGGGTTCGGCCCGTTGAGCGCCTTACCGCGGTAGGAGACCTGCCCGCTGGTCGGCTGGATGAGTCCGGCCAGAATCCGAAGGAAGGTCGACTTGCCAGCGCCGCTGCGTCCGAGGATCGCAACGATTTCGCCCTCATGCAGGTTGAACGAGATGTCGTCGAGGACGGTGGTTTCGTTGCCTTTTTCGGAGGTGAAGCTTTGGCTGATGTGGTTTGCTTCGATGACGGTGTGGGCGCCGTCCGCATTGAGATCGGAGTACTTCGGGTTCACATGGCGGCGATCGCGGGTGCGGGTGGCGGTGCCGGTTTCGGTGCCGCTGGCGACGGTTTTATAGAGTTTGTTGAAGTTCATCGTGACTTCCTTTAATTAAGTATTGATATATTTTGATATTTATGAATAATGGCATCAGTTATCCGATGACGAAACGACGGTCGGCGAGACGCTGCAGCGGGTTCCAGAAGAGGCGGTTGACGGCAACCACGAAGATGGCCATGACGGCTACGCCGATGATGGTCTTCATTCCTTCGGCGTGCGCGGTGGCTTCGGCGATATAGGAGCCGAGGCCTTTGGCGACAAGCGTGTGGCGGCCGTAGCTAACGATTTCCGAGACGATCGAGGCGTTCCATGCGCCGCCGGCCGCGGTGATGCCGCCGGTGACCCACGAGCCGAAGACCGCCGGCAGAATGAGCGTCTTCCACTTCATCCATCCGGTGATATGGAAGTTCTTGGTCATTTCGATGAGGTCATCGGGAATGGCAGACGCACCGGCGATGACGTTGAAGAGGATGTACCATTGCGTGCCCAGTGCCATCAGCAGTATCGAGCCCCAGTTGATGTCGACGCCGCAGGCGACGAAGACCATGACCACGAACGGGAAGATAAAGTTCGCAGGGAAGCTGGCCAGCACCTGCACCAGCGGCTGCACCAAGCGTGAGATCTTCGGGTTCATGCCGATGATGACACCGAGCGGTACCCAGATGACCGAGCAGACCACGGTCAGCAACGCCACGCGCAGGAAGGTCAGTCCGCCGAGTCCGAAGGCCCGGCCGAGCTCGCCCAAGCCGGTGGTTTTCATAATGGAGACGATGAGTTCCACGGCCCCGGCGATAACCAGCACACCTACGATGACTCCGAAAACGACGTCACCAGCGCGGCGACGGCCGGGCTTGGCACCCCACTTCGAGCCGGTTTGGCCGAGCGGACGGGTGACCCAGTTGAGGAATTCGCCGATCGGGCGGAAGAGCCGAGCGAAGAAATCGTCGATATGTGACTGGCGAATAAGCGTCAGAACCGCGCTGCGCTTGGGCTCCGAGGACTCGCTTTGCGTGATGCGGAACTTTTCGGCCCACGCGGTCAGCGGCTTCCAAACCAATACATCGATGGCAAGCACGACGATGACCATGGTCACGATGGCCCAGCCGATCTTGCCGGGATTCTCCTCTTTGGCTGCGGCTTCGACGTAGCTGCCGATGCCGGGCAGCGCGTAGGTGCGATTGTTCACGGAGATCATCTCGGAGGCGGTGAGGAAGAACCAGCCGCCGCCCACGCTCATCATCATGTTCCACAGCAGCGGAATCATGGAGTTCGGCACGTCAAGCACCCAGAAGCGCTGCCAGTGCGAAAGCCGCAGGTTGCGCGCCGCCTCGTCCAGTTCCTTGGGTTCACTTTTGAGCGAACGGTAGAACGAGAAAGTCATGTTCCACGCCTGCGAGGTGAAGATGGCGAAAATCGACGCGGCCTCGACGCCCATCATCGAGCCGGGGAAGAGCGCGAGCCAGATGGTCACGGTCGCCGAAAGGAAGCCTAGGATCGGTACGGATTGGAGGATGTCGAGCAGCGGGATGAGTACTTTGCCGAGTCTGCGCGAGCGTGCCGCCGCCAGTCCGTAGACGAAGGTGAACACCAGCGAGAAGAACAGGGCGATGGCCATGCGGAAAACGGACCGTAGGGCATAATACGGCAGGTTGCGCGGGTCGGTCGAGACGGTGGAGGGGATGCCTTTCGGCCCCACCGGTGCGTTGATGGCGGGCAGCACCCATGCAATCAGGCCGAAGATGGCGAGGATGCCGACGGCTACCACGCAGTCAGAGACCACGCGCCTGGTGAAGCTCGTGTTCCGCCCCGCGTCCGATGTTGCAGGCGCGGCGCGATTGAAGTTGAAGGAGAAGTTGGTCATGATGATCCCTCATGAACGGCGTATCGTGGTGCTCGCGAATTTTCGGCGGAAGTTTCGCTGCAGTTGCGGCGTTTATCGGGCTTGGCTATTGGGCTTCTGCTTGACGCTGAGCTGTGGAGCTCGTATTGCGAACAACAGCAAGTCGGGCATCAGAAATATACGATTCCTGCAATGCCGATCTCGATTTTGGCCGGTCAGGTGCAGACTATGAATTGCGAATCGTATATCCTTGATGCCGTTATTCCTTTATATCCGTAAGTTTTTGCGGCACATTAGATACGTTGAGTTGAACTTTAAATGGGAATCTCGAAAGCGGAATCATCCGCAAGCTGGATGAATCGTTTCACATTGTCTTACGCCCGTAGCGTGACGTGTTAAAAACGAAGGTGAGGTTTACATCCAGCGCCGAGTCATCGTGTCGAGATGAGGTTGCGCAGGGCTGCACAAATGATGCAGATCGTTGATACTACTAGGAAGATCGTCAGCCATGATCCCCACCTCCTTCGACTCGGTGTGCCAAGCACAGAAATTATTACCGCCACTAAAATAAAGGCGTTCGCGCGGCTTGTCAAATCGGTTTGTTTCGAGTAGGTGTCCTCCTTCCTTCATTAATACCGCCTTCGCGGTTTTGGGTGTTTTGGCTCTTCTAGATGACCAATTTCCAGCATTTATTGGGGTGTGCCGGAAAGTGCTCACTGACGCGTTGGCGGTGATCGTTTTCGTGCATTTTTAGTCGGAAATGCTGGAGAACGGTCACAGAGGTGAATGGACCTCGCATTCAGCGCATTCGGCGGCAGACAACCATCACCCAATTGGCCGGTAGACTGGGTAATCTTAAATCACGCAAGCGAATAAAGGCGTTTCTTGAAGGAGCGATATGAAGCCATTGAGCCCGTGGCATGTACTGAATTCCATGCTCACTGCCCTCGTCGTTACTGCGGTGATAGTCTTCCCGTTCCTCGCCGTTTACTTTATGGGAACGAATTTCGGCAATGGCGATGAAACCGGCGTTGCGGATGCGGACTTTCATGATGATTGCGCCTTTTTCCTGGAGATTTTGGCGCTGTTTATCGTTGTGGCGCTTGTCGTAATTGTCTACACGAATCTGCGCTCTCGTCTGCCGCGTGACATCGATTACAGCCGTGATTTGCCCGCGATGAGTCCGGGTTGCGCCACGTTGCTCAACGATATCGTCGACCCGCCCTCTGATATGTTCTCGCGCGTGGTCAATATCGGATCGTCGGCCATGGCCGCCACGTTGCTTGAGTTACAGGAGAAGAAGGTCATTGCCATCTACCCTGGTGTCGCGGCCGATTATGAGGGCTTCGATTTGCACCGTCCCGATGACGCAGGGTTGCAGGGTCGCATGCGTGAGGTCGCTGAGACGCAGCGTTCGTTCGCTGATGCCGCAGCTCAAAATACGGCCGATGCCAGCAACGGCAATGGCTCACGGGAATCCTCGCGTGGCCAAGGCCGTCACTATACCAAACGCCCCATGCCTATGAGCGGCATATTGGCTCGGCTCTTATGGAATACGGCGCTGGGTTCGAAGCTACGGATGAACGCCTACAGCCAATCCTGGCTGGGCGATATCAACCAGCCGTCGGATCTGGTAAGCACGATCTGCCTGTTGCCCCTGGCCTTTGAAGGCATTCAGACGTCGAACAATTTGAAAGATTCGAATGATCCGAACGGTTTGAACGAGCCGAATCACGCAAACGGTTTGAATGCTCCAAACTCTCTGCGCAGCCTGTCATCCACCGAGCGGGCGTTCCTGAGATTCCTGATGGACTTCTCGCGTTGGCAGCGCAGTACGGTTTTCGATCTGAACCAGCTTCGCACCGCCTGCGCAGCTGAGGCCAAGGCGCTGGAAGAGAGGATGCAAAGCGAGGAACGGAGCAAGCACGTGGTCGAAGTCAAAGACGGCGAGATCACGTGTCCGCAGGTGTCGGTCTCCTTCGACGGCTTGTTTAGGGGTTACCGTCCCCAAGCCAAATTTTTCCAAACGGTGCGTGGTGAGCTTCAGTCCTCGAAACTGGTCGCATACAACATGGGCCCGTTGATCGTGTTCTTTCTTGCCATGGCGATTGTTATTTTCCTTGGAGCCCCACCACTTATGCGGATGTGGGATGCCGACGCCGGCTATACGGCGATCGGTCTTGGTGCGCTGGGCTGCTTCATCGGCATCACGATGTTGTTCTGCGTGCAGGCCTATGCCCTGACCGCAGAGGGCAAGCGTGCGGCGATCCAACTGTTGGGTCTCAAGAAATATATGCGTGATTTCAGCGATTTCTCATCCCGCGGCATCGCGGACGTGGAGGTCTGGGGCCAGTACCTCATTTATGCCACCGCACTCGGTCTGAGTGAGCGCACGAACCGCCAGCTTTCCGTCTATATCTATCTCTACGCGGTGATGGAAACCTATAACTACTACGGCACCGATTACGAGAGCATCGTCATGGGCGACTCCGCGAACTCCAGTGGGGCCTCCAATGAGACTTACACCGATTCCGACCTGTTGGACGCGTCGTAGGGCATGGCTTCTGGATAGGGCTGAAACCGAAATGCCATATACGTCGTGATCCGTCGTCACGCATTCCTCCCTGAACCCACATGGTCTATTCATGACTATCCATTCGGCATCCATACGTTGTCTGTCTTTATTTTTTTCTTTGGCCCGTGATTTCTGTCGCCGTATTTCGCTAAAATAAAAGTTTGTTATGCCAAGAGACGGGCTGCCGCATGGGTTCGTTTCTTCATTTGGGTTCAGCCACGTGGCCGCGTCCGTTAAATCGGCCGGGTCTGCGGCGGCGAATCGGCAACATTTCGCCGGGTTTCGGCGGAATACGATAGTGGGCGCGTTCGGCTCCATCAGCCGCTGGGCACGAAAGTGCGGCGCCGCCCCTGACATGTACGCTGATATGCGGCAGCGACAGGTGAAACAATGGTTAACGCTATTGAGGCATTTGATGCCAAGCACATGAAGCCCTCGGATTCTATCCCGGAGTTCCGTCCCGGCGACACCGTCGAGGTCAACGTCAAGATTCAGGAAGGCAACAATTCCCGTCTTCAGGCGTTCACCGGTGTGGTGATTGCACGTTCGGGTGCCGGCCTGCGCGAGACGTTCGTCGTCCGTAAGGTCAGCTTCGGCTGCGGCGTGGAGCGTCGCTTCCCGCTGCACTCCCCGTCGATCGATTCCATCAAGGTGCTGCGTCACGGCCGCGTTCGTCGCGCCAAGCTCTACTACCTGCGCGCTTTGCGTGGCAAGGCCGCTCGTATCACCGAGCGTCAGGACAACAGCGCCAAGGCGTGAATGCAAGCCTAAATGGCTAGGTGCTTTACGGCAGTCGGACTCCAAGGTTCGGCCGCCGTTTTTGTTTTCTTTTGAAGCCGGAATACCTGTTTTGTCATGCATGATCTCTGTATGGTGCCCTATACTATGATAGTTTCCGGTAATGAGGGCCCATTGTTTTCGTGAGCCGTGATATCAAAGTGTATATGGTTGGGAGGCACGGATGGCAGCGGATGATACGCGCGGTGATGAGCGGCGTGCTGCGGATTCGCATATCATCGAAGTTGCGGACTATGGCGTGAGTCCCGAACCCCGGCCACGCAATCTTCGTGCCAATCCGGAACATGCCGACCCCGAGTCGCAGGGCTATACGTTCCATGATTTTCTGAGTTTTGTGGTGCCTTTCGCGATATTCGTCGTGATTCTGGCGTTGCTGCGGGTATTCGTCATCGGCGTCTACGAGATTCCCTCCGGCTCCATGGAGGACACCATTCAAATCGGCGATCGTCTGGTCACCAATCGTCTCGCTCGACCTATGAACAAGCTCAGGCGTGGCGATGTCATCGTTTTCAAAGACCCGGCGCACTGGCTTGTCGGCACCGATAATCATGGTTCCGATGATCTCATCAAGCGGCTCATCGGCATGCCCGGCGACGTCGTGGCCTGCAAGGGCAGCGGTTCCCCGGTCACCGTCAACGGAGTGGCGATTGACGAAACCCCGTATATCAAGCCCGGCACCGAACCTAGCAATTTCGCATTCAAGACCAAAGTGACTGCCGGCAACGTCTTCGTGATGGGCGACAACCGCGCCAATTCCGCTGATTCACGCTACCATGCCGAGGACGGCAACGGCGGGCTCGTCCCGATTTCCAAGATCAGCGGGGTAGCGATGCTGACCTTCTGGCCGTTCAGTCATTTCAAGGTCGTCAAGTCGCATCACGAGGTTTTCGCCGCCGTGCCGGGTGTGCCGAAATCATGACCTTGCAATCCAACAGTGAGGCCGCTGAGGAGCCCAATCGTGCTGTGCGTCATGTTGCTGAGCCGACGTTGGATTTGGAACGGGAATTGGCCGGACAAGGTTTCGATTTGATTGTCGGATTCGATGAGGTGGGTCGTGGTGCGCTCGCCGGCCCGGTGATGGTCGGTGCGGCGGCGGTGTGGGCCCGTGATCTGGATGGTCTTGATGTGCCGGATGGCGTCGCCGATTCCAAACTGCTGACGGAGCACAAGCGCGAGGCGATGTTCGAAGGGCTGCGCTCCTGGTGTGCGGCCAGCGCGGTCGGCCAGGCGAGCAATAAGGAAATCGACGAATGGGGCATTTCCTACGCTTTGGGCATCGCGGCCCTCCGTGCGGTCAAGGAGGTCGAGCGCGAACTGAACATCGACTCGGGCCGGCTTGGTGTCGGGGCCATTTTGGATGGTCCGAACGATTATATTTCCAAGGCCGCTGGGACATTCGACGCGCCTGCAGTACCGGTTTTGCCGAGCGTGACCACCAAAGTGAAGGCCGACCAAAGCTGCGTGCTCGTTTCCACCGCTTCCGTCATCGCCAAGGTGACGCGAGATCGGTTGATGGTTGCTTTGGCGCAAGGCAATCCGAGCTACGCGCCCTACCAGTGGCAGCACAACAAGGGTTACGGCTCGGCCGCCCATCGCGCCGCGATTGCCGAGTACGGCCCGACACCGCTGCATCGTGTCAGTTGGCATTTGCTCTGAACGCATCCTTTTATATCGGCGCTGCCGGTTAGCGGCAGACCAATCGGAATTCCGTCCGTGATTCTGGCGAAGGTGAAGGCTGCCGTTGCCGCACTTTGCCGGCAGGGCGGCGTGACATTTGCCTTTGATATTTTCGAAGGTTGGTGATGTTGTTGGTTTGCAAGCACAATGGCAAAGGGCCGGCGCACCTGTGTGATAGGCAAGGCCGAGTAGACTTGTGAGCGTTCACTTAAAACTGCGTCCCGGGACGTACATCTGCTGGCAAAGGGAGGTAGGATGAGCGCTCAACGTAACGGCCAAAAGCGGCCATCGATGTTCGAGGTGGCCAAGATAGCCGGGGTGAGCCACCAGACAGTTTCCCGCGTCATCAACCATTCCTCTGAAGTCTCCGATGCCACCCGTGCCCGTGTACAGCACGCCATCGACGCGCTCGGCTACCGTCCCAGCAATTCCGCACGAACCTTGGCCTCGCACCGTTCTCGTACGATCGGCCTCATCGCCGGCGGCCTCAATTTCCTCGGCCCGATTTCGGCGATCGGAGCCATTGAAACCATTGTGCGCCGTCACGGTCTGTTCCTCATGGTTTCCATGGTGCACGAGGCGCGTTGCACCCAAAGCGAGTTCGAAAATCTGTGCCGTACCTTCGAGGAGCAGAACGTCGATGCCTTCATCTTCCTGACACCCACGGATATCATGTTTTCGGCGGCCTGCCGGACCAGGCTTGACGAGCCGCGCGTCCTGATCACCTCCACCCACGGTAACCTGTCGATGAGCCGGGCGGGCGGCCTGATGGACGCCGAGGGCCGGGGCCGCACGGCTTTGATGGGCATCGACCAGTGGGGGGCGATGCGTGAGGTGGCGCGTCTCATTTCCCGGTTCGGCCACCGCTCGGCGCTCTATTTCGCCGGTCCGCTGCAATGGCGCGATGCCGTGACGAGGTTGCTTGGCTGGCGTAAGGCCTCAGCCTCTTTACGCATCGAATCACGCGAGGTACAGTGCGATTCCTGGGATTCTTCGGAAGCCTACGCGCGTATGAACCATGAGCTGGAGAGTCTTGGATCGGTCGGAGCCAGGAAGCCGACGGTCGTCGTCACTGCCAACGATGCGCAGGCGATTGGCGTGACCCGCGCCCTGCATGAGCATGGTCTGCGCATTCCGCAGGACATCAGCGTGGTCGGTTTCGATGACATGACCGGAGTCAACGACATGTGGCCGCCGCTGACCACCGTCCGCCCGGATTTCGAAGGCCTTGGCACGGCTTCGATGCGCGAGACGCTGCGTCTGTTAGGCGAAGGCCCCGAAACGACGTTCGTAGCCAACGCTCATGGGGCCGGTCTTATTCCTGCTGAGGTGATTCAGCGCCATTCGCTGGGTCCGGTGCCGCGGCTTTAGCCATCAACTGCGAGCTTCTTGGGTGCGGTGGCTGGTTGTCGGTAATCGAATCGGCAATGTCGTAATCTATCTTTCGGATGAAGTCGTGTCGTATATGTGTCTTTTACTTGCTTGTGTCGGTGGTCCAGGTAAAAGACACAAATAAGCCGTTAACTGTGTCTTTCTACTTAGTACACCCGTTATCGTAAGCAAAAATACAAAGTTAGCGACACGAAAGTCAGTCACTTAAGTAAGAAGCGATGGCTATTGCCTGAATCGGACCGGTTTCATCCGTTGATTCCGTTTTCGGCGTCGCGGATGGCGCCGATGGTGATGGCAGTGCGCAGCACATAGGCGTCGCGAGGGTCGTTGGCATCCCAACCGGTGGCGTCGGCGGCGCGTTTGATGCGGTAGCGAACGGTGTTCGGGTGAACATTCAATGCCTTGCCCGTAGCGTCGAGCGAACCGCCGAAAGTGAGGAACGCGGAAACTGTCTGCAGGGTCGGATCGTTTTCGTTCTCGCTTTTCAGGCTCTGGTAGACGCTGCGGTAGAGCTCATCAATGGCATCCTCATCGCCAATGAGCGCCCGTTCCGGCAACATGTCGGCCGCCCTGGCGGGCCGGGGAAGCGGATGAATTGCCGGCATCACATCGAATGCGGAAAGCACGGCGCCCAATGTCCGTGCGGCTCCGGCCGCGTTGTGGCGGGTCGGCCCGAGACATACCGGCTTTTCGCGGTCGAACGCCTTCATCACCGCGGTGCAGGTGACTTCGGGAGTGGCCGCGCTTTGCACCACGACCAGTCCGATCGTCAAGCCGTTGCTGCGACCGACCAGGCAATATTGGCTGCCGAGGTCGTGGGCGCCTTTAACCAGGATGGATTGCGCTGTTTCGAAAGTAACCGCCGCAACGCCCCCGATGGCGAAGCAGCTGAAGGTTTCCGGCCAGCCCAGCACATGCAGTAGCGAAACGACCCGTTTGTCGTGGATTCCGTTGGCGAGGCACTCGAAGGCTATGGCCTCCAGGTTTTCGCGGTTGCCTAGTTTTTCGAAGGCTTTGAGCTGTGCGGCGTCTTTTTTGCTGTCGTGTGTGTCCGCGATGACGGTGATATGTGGTGTCTGGTTTTGGTCAGAGGAAAGCCTGTCGCTGGCCGTTTTTTCACGGTGCGCGATATCGAGTGACCCTTCGGCGAGGCTCAGAAAATCGGCTGGGTTTTCCGAGCCTGTGCCTTTGTTGTCGCTATCGTGCATGTTCATACTTACGATTCTAGTCCGGCGGCTTCGTCGGCCCGTTGCAGATGGGATTGTGTGCGTTGCGCTCGTGAGTCTTGCCAGAATGTCAGGAGCACAAAGCCCAGGACGAAAACCAGCGGCAACATGTGACGCTCGAAATTGTTGGCCGGGGAAGTGACCATGACCCCCATCAAAAGCAACAGCGGAAGGTGGGTCGCCAGCGTTTTCCAGCGGCGCAAAATGACCTCGGCCGCGCCCAAAAGCAAGGTAATGATGACATAGGTGTTGCCGTGGATGAGAAAACCGAGTATGGGCTTCGAACTCCAGCTTTCCACGAAATCGGTGATGTTTTTCCTCCAGCCGGCGCACCAGCTTCCGATCCAATCGGTGAAGTTTGCACTGCCTGCATAGGTGACGTAATACGTCATGTCGATATACGGCGGATCCATGATGTCGAAATACCCATAGCTTTTGGCCAGCAAAGCGTCCAGTGAGATACGCGGATTGGCTTTGACTATTTCTAGCCAGGCGGCGTTGAAGTTCTTCATATCGGCTTTGGTGACGGTGCGCCAGCGGTAGCTGACACGTTTCGCCTGGATTCCCGATGATTTCACGGGGTCGGTGTCCTGCGGGGAATAGGCTTCGGCCATTTGGTCGAGATTGAAGATCGGGGCCAGTTTGTTTCTGGCGTCCTGTGGTATTCCATTCGGGTTGAGCACGGCAACGCGGGCGATCTGCTGGAGCTGGACGCCATGGCTTTCGATCGGGTCGCCGTTGATGATGATGCCGTTATGTGTGGCCAGGCCGAGTGCGCCCTCAAAGAGGATGACCGGCAGAAGCAAGCCGATAATGTAGGTTTTCCAACGTTTGTGGTCGGCGAGGAGAGCTATTACCAGCTCGAAAAGGATGATGTACAACGCGTATTTCGCCGAAATCATCATGATCAACGTCGAAAAGACCAGAGCGATGAACGTGCGTTTGCGCAGGTGAAGCACGATTCGCTCGTAGGAGGGGGAGGAGTCGAGATTCGAAGTGGTGTTATTGGCGTTTTCGCTGTTATCCGGTGCCTCTGTCTTAGCGCTGTAACCGATGTCTAGTTTCTGTTGTGTGCCTGATTTCGTTGATTTCCCAGATGAGCGTTGCCGTAATTTCGCGGTGCAGAGGATTTCGTAACCCACGCCGAACCACCAGACGAACGCGAAGGCGAACAGCGGCGATTTGGTCAGGCTTATCGTTGAAAACAGCACCAACGGGCAGACCAGGAAGAACAGAAGGATGACAAAGCGGGGGAGAGGACCGACGAATCTCGGGTCTTCGGCCCTCTCGGCCATTGAGGTGGGTTGCTTGTTCTTGGGAGGCGTCGCCGACAGGAAATCGATGAGCTTCCTACGAGGATTGAGCCAGGGGTGATTGAAGAAGCGGTTGGCGGTCGCGGCCAGGCAGAATGCGGCGAAGAGCAATTGGGCGAAGGCGAGCAGTGCGATTCCCCAGTCGTTGGCGCCGGTGAAATAGCGGGAAACCGTTCCGGCGCCGCCGTAGATCAGGGTGAGCACGATGTTGTGCTGGTCGGTCAGATAGGTGGGTTTGGTAGGCCATAGGTAATGGGCGGTGGGGTAGATGTCCATCGGGACGAACGAAAAGAAGCCAATATAGGGTTGTTTCAAGCCCGTCCATTGGTTCCATGCCCAGCTGAATTCGCGGAACTGGCTGCGGATGTCCGCACCGAACGCCGCCACCAGTGTTATCGGGATCCACAACCAACCGATGATGAGAATAACTGCGATTTTCCACCATTTGTCGGTGCTGGCCATCATGCATCGGCGTGCAGCGGAACGGAGGGCCGAAGCCGCGCGTCGTGTGTATTGCCAAATTCTGGTACGCAGCCAAACTTTATCGTCGAATTTTGCGTCCTGTTTGGCCTCTGATTGGTCATATGGCATGGCGATTGAAGCAGTGTCTGGTTTTTTTGTTTTGTTGTTTGCGCAATGATGGGTTTGCCGGCGTTGGCGTCTTGCGGCAAGTTTGGCGCGCAGGCCGAAATCATAGGGGATAAGCAACTGCCCATGTGAAAAACGGACGAGTTCGACAATGATCACCATGCAGATGACGAACGTGAAGACGAAGATAGCGGCGTTGTTCCAGGAGAAGGCTCGTATCGTGGCAATGCCTGGGTTGAATTCGTATTGCCGGTATAGCGGTCCGAGAGAGGTGCACAATGCAATCCAAAGGCTTGCCGCCACCGCCAGCGCCCAGCACAGGAAACTGAAAAGCCTGCCAAAATGCTTCTTGCCATCTCCTGACCCCTGCGGGTAGACTTCGTCGTCACTGTGACGGCTGGAGGTACCTGTGGGGTTCGGATTGCTCATAACCGGCATTCTATCGTTTGATGTCAACCTCGACCATATTACTTGTTGTCTGAATTGTATGGAATCACAAAGTATCTCCGCGTCTTTTCGGATACAGTGGTGCTATGAGCAATGAGACCGATTCCCCGATTGTCGGGCAGGTAAAGCAGATCGAAGCGCAATATGCGCATTTTGCGCGAAAGATCGGGGCACATAAGCCGCAGATGCCCCAAACCGCCGGGGCGGTGGATGCGCTGATAGCACTTGCCACGCTCGATTCCACCAATATTCTGGCTCGGAAAATGATGGCGAATGGAGACCTCAACGTCATTGACGCGCAGGGCTTGCCCCGAATGGCTGCGATGTGCGCCGATGCACAGAGTGCCGGGCACGGGCGTCTCGGCCGGCAGTGGAGCGACAAGGCCGGCGGGGCTTCGTTCCTTGTTACGTATTGCACCGCATTACCGCAACGTTTGGTGACCGACTCGCATTACAACGGGTGGTTCACGATTGTCGCCGGGCTTGCGGCGCTTGATGCTTTGAACGATGCGCTCGCGCAGTGCAGTGCCAAGCCGCTTGACCCGACGCACGGCCTGGAGCTCAAATGGCCGAACGACATTTTCTACGATGGTCACAAGCTTGGCGGCATCCTGGCTGAGCTGGTCCAATTGCCGGAAGGAATGAATCGTCTGGGTGCGCAGTGCCGCAACGCGGGTTCAGGCGAAACCGACATGTCGGATGGCCGCGAAAATCGAAGCGATGACGGGGAGCCCGCCGTTGGCGTGATGTTCGGTATCGGCATGAACCTTGGCCTTCCTGCCGAAGAGCTGCCGACCCCGATTTCCACCTCCCTGCAGCTGCTTTATGCTCCGTTGCCCGATCCCGCCACGATGCGTGATATGGTCGCGGCACGGCTGGCGAAGTCGTTGAAGCGACGGCTTGCGGTTTTGGCCGCCGATCCCGAAACCGAATCTCCGCGATTGCTGGAAGAGACCCGAAGCAAGTGCTGGACGCTGGGACGCGAGGTCGAGGCGAAATTCACCGACGGCTCGAAGCTCACCGGCAAGGCCCTTTCACTCAATGCCGATGCGTCGCTGACTATACAGGACGAGCATGGCGGCCCACACGTCGTCAAAACTGCGGATGTGGGCGTGCTTGCTTGAGAATGCATCGTCGGTTCGGGTTTTGGCTATGTGCTTTCCTTTTGTCTTTAATACCCGGCTTTCGGTCTTTCTGATGGTGAGTGAGTTTCACTGTGAGATGAATGATAATTAGGAATCAGACATCGTATTGACATATTTATGTCTTTTTGGGCAGTTTTCTTTAATATATTCGGATAATTTTCATGTCTTCTTGAGTTTGTGTAAACCTACAAAAGCGGTCGGGCGATTTTGTCGATTCGTGTGATTTCATCGGTGGGGGATAGGCGATAGGTTGAATAGCATGGTCAAAAATGTCAATAAACTGCTGGTGGCGAACCGCGGCGAAATCGCGCTGCGTGTTATTCGCACAGCCCACGAAATGGGGATTCCGACTGTCGCGATCTACGCCGAGCAGGACAGAGATGCACAATATGTAGAGATGGCCGACGAAGCCTATCTGCTGCATGGGGATTCCTACCGCTCCTATATGGATGAGGATCTGATCATCGACGTGCTGCATCGCAGTGGCGCCGATGCCGTCCATCCTGGATATGGCTATCTTTCCGAAATCGCTTCGTTCGCCGACAAGGTCATCAAGGCCGGCGCCACTTGGATCGGCCCGAGCCCGACGGCGCTTACCGACCTCGGCGACAAGATCACGGCCCGCCGCGTGGCCAAGCGCGCGCACGTGCCACCGGTGCCGGGACTTTCCGAACCGGTCAGCAATATGCGCGAGCTTTTGACATTCGCCCAGATCAACGGCTATCCGGTGATGATGAAACGCACCGATGGCGGCGGGGGCAAAGGCATCACGCTGATTCACAACGACGATGAGCTGCGCAGCTTCTATATGAACCACGACGCGCTGGAAGGCGGCGACCTCAACGAATACTTCGTCGAGCTCTTCATCGACAAGGCTCGTCACGTCGAAACCCAGTCCGGCCGTGATTCGCACGGCAACTTCACCGTCTATTCCACGCGTGACTGCACCGTGCAACGCCGCAACCAGAAGCTCATCGAAGAGGCCCCGGCCCCGTTCCTCACCGACGACGAGAGGGAACAACTCGAGCGTTACTCCCGCAGCTTGTTCAGCGCCGTCGATTACGTCGGCTTGGGCACTTGCGAGTTCATGGTCACCGAGCAGCACAAGGTCTACTTCCTTGAGGTCAACCCGCGCCTGCAGGTCGAGCACACGGTTTCCGAGCAGGTTTCCGGCCTCGATTTGGTGCGCGAACAGATCAACATCGCCAACGGAGAGGAGCTTACCAAAGCCCCGGAGAGCCACGGCCATGCCTTCGAGCTGCGCATCACCAGCGAGGATCCGGACAAGAACCTTACCCCGTCCGGTGGCACGCTGACCCGGCTGGATTGGCCCAGCGGCCCCGGCATCCGCATCGATTCCGGCGTGAAGGTCGGCGATGTGGTCTCTCCGAAGTTCGATTCGATGATGGGCAAGCTCGTCGTCACCGCGCAGGACAGGCCCACCGCTGTTGCCCGCGTGCGTCGCGCGTTGAAGGAATTCCGTTTGGAAGGCGTGCCGACACCGAAGGCATTGTTTGAAACGATTTTCAACGATCCGGAATTCACCGCCGAGGACCATCCCTTCTCCGTATATACCAAGTGGCTCGAGCGCAAATACCTCAATCGCAAGCCAAACACTGCCGGCAGCGGCCAGCCCGCCTCGCTTTCGGGAGGCGAGGAACAGAAGCCGAAGAAGCAGGAGACCGATTCCTTCGTCATCGAAGTCGACAACAAGCGTGTCAAGCTCACCGTTCCGCGCGATATCGTCGACAACCTCACCGGTTCGGCCCGCGCCCGCGGTTCACATCGTCCCACCCAGCCGTTGCGCGGTTCCTCCTCGGGAGCCGTCGAAGAGCGTGTGAAGGTCAACGACGGCAAGTCCGGCGTCATCGACTCGCCGATGCAGGCCATCGTCACGCGCGTCAATGTCGCCGAAGGGCAGAATGTCAACAAGGGCGACCTGCTGGCCGTGCTCGAAAGCATGAAGATGGAGAACTACGTCTATGCGCCCGTCAACGGTACGGTGCAGAAGATCTTCGTGGGTCCGTCCGATTCCGTGGATGCCGGCACCACATTGATGAAGATCGATGTGGACGGCGCCGCCAGCCGCGAGAAGTCCGGTGCAAACGGGAATGCCGCGGATAACGACAATGACAAGCCGGCCGATAAGGCCGCTGATGCCAACACGGCTACGGATTCGGCCACAACTGCAACGTCTGCCGATGACGCCGAGAAGGGAGGCGAGCGCTGATGACCGACATCATGACCACTACGGCCGTCGAAAAGGCCATGTCCAGTGATAAGCCCCTCGACCAGCAGCCGATTCGCGCTGCCGTCGCCCGCGCCGCCGAACTGGCTCGCGACGCCGAAAACCATGCCCATGCCCGTCAGAGCGCCAAGGGCAAGTTCACGGCCCGTGAGCGCCTCGACCTGCTTTTCGACACCGGCACCTTCCAGGAGATCGGCCGCTTCTGTGGCGGCAACATCAACAAAGGCATCGTCGGTTCCGCCGTCATCACCGGTTTCGGCGACGTCTACGGCCGCAAGGTCGCCGTCTACGCGCAGGACTTCTCGGTGCGCGGCGGCACGCTTGGCCACGCCGAAGGCGAGAAAATCTGTCACCTGATGGATATGGCACTCGACCTGAAAATCCCGGTCGTCGCGTTGATCGATTCGGGCGGTGCCCGTATACAGGAGGGCGTGGAAGCTTTGACCCAGTACGGCCACATCTTCCGCAAGACCTGCGAGGCCTCCGGTTTCATTCCCCAGCTTTCGCTGATTCTCGGCCCTTGCGCGGGTGGCGCGGTCTATTGCCCGGCGCTGACCGATTTCATCATCATGACCCGCCAGAATTCCAACATGTTCGTCACCGGCCCCGATGTGGTCAAATCCGTGACCGGCGAGACCATTTCCATGGAGGATCTGGGTGGCGGCAAGGTGCACAACACCGTCTCCGGCGTCGCGCACTACTTGGGCGAGGACGAGGCCGACGCGATCGATTATGCGCGCACGGTGCTCGCCTATCTGCCTTCCAGCTGCGAAGACAAGCCGCCTGTCTACGCCTATGCGGCCACTCGCGCCGACCGTTCCACCGCCGAGCGCCTCGGCACCATCGTTCCCGACAACGACCGCCAGCCCTACGACATCAACGAGGTCATCCGCTGCATCGTCGACTACGGCGAATTCGTGCAGGTACAGGAGCTTTATGCCAAGTGTGCCGTGGTCGGTTTCGCCTGCATCGAAGGCCATCCGGTGGGTATCGTTGCCAACCAGCCCAACGAGCAGGCCGGCATCCTGGATGTCGATTCCAGCGAGAAGATCGCTCGTTTCGTCCGCCTCTGCGATGCGTTCAACCTGCCGGTGGTCACCTTGGTTGACACCCCCGGCTACAAGCCGGGCAGTGATCAAGAGCACGCGGGCATCATCCGCCGCGGTGCCAAGGTCATCTACGCCTACGCCAATGCGCAGGTGCCGATGATCTCGGTCGTGCTGCGCAAGGCCTTCGGCGGCGCCTACATCGTCATGGGTTCCAAGGCGATCGGCGCAGACGTCAACTACGCCTGGCCTTCCAGCCAGATTGCGGTTTTGGGCGCGGCCGGAGCGGTGAACATCATCCACCGCAAGGATCTGCACAAAGCCAAGGAGCGTCGTCAGGACGTCGAGGCGCTGCGCCAGCAGTACATCGACGAGTACGAAAGCGAAACCCTGAATGCGAACCTTTCGCTGGAAACTGGCCAGATCGACGCGATGATCGACCCCGAGCAGACGCGTGAGGCCATTGCCGAGTCCCTGCGGCTGCTGCGCGACAAAAAACGTGTACGCCGCACCGACAAACACCATGGAAATCAACCCATGTAACGTTTGACCCTAAAGCGAAATCCAAGGCGGGGCAGGTAAGATTGTCACCAACTGCCTCGCGTCGGTTCGCTTGACATTGATTGTTTGATTTTTGTAATAACCGTAGAATTCCAACCTACTATAAGGAAGATAATGACTGAAAACACCTTCTTCTTGAATCGCCTCAGCACCGAGCCTCATGCGCTCGTTTTCGGCGGTCAATCCACGCCGTGGGTCAGCTCTCTGGCCGACGAATGCACCGACCCGACGTTGGCACAAAAGCTCAAGACGCATGCCGACGCTTCGGACCGCCTGCTTTCGGCGGTCACCCCTGATCTGCTGGCCACGATGGGTGGCACGGTTGATTTGTTCGGTTTCAAGGCCAATCCCGCCAAGCTCGGCCCTGCCGCTGACGCGGCAGCCAGTGTTCCGGGTATCGCCTTGGCTCAGTTGGGTGCACTTATCGACGCCGAGGGGCTTGGATATAACGTTGCACAGGCACGGCCGGTCGCCGTTCTCGGCCATTCCCAAGGCATTATCGCAGAGCACATGGTGGACGCCATCGAGGCGGCTGGTTCCATCGATGCAGCCAGTGACGCCATCGACGAGATTCTCGCCATTGCGCGTCTGATCGGTGCCGCCGGCACCCGTCAGTCCCGTCTGCTGCCGGTTTCCACGAAATTCGGCGATGCCACCCCGATGCTTTCCGTTCGTGGCGCCACCAAGCGCCAGATTGAGGTTTTGGTCGACCGTGTCGTGAAGCCCCGCGGGCCGATTGCGTTTGCAGTGACCAACGCCACCGATAATTACGTACTTTCCGGCCATCCCGAGGATCTTGCGGCCTTCGCCGTCGAGGTCGGCAAGGAGCACCGCCGTCAGGCCAAGCTGCGCGCCGACAAGGTGCGTGGCGGCGAGGTCTTCGACCCCATCCTCGAATATCTCGAGGTCACCGTTCCCTTCCATTCCCCGCTGATGGCCGAAGCCGTTGAATCCACTGTCTCGTGGGCGCAGGCTTGCGGCTTGGATACCGAGCGCGCCCGTACGCTGGCCAGCGAGGTGCTGGTCAACCACGTCGATTGGGCCTCACGCACCGATCAGCTGCTCAAGAGCAACGACCCGACCAAGCTTTGGATCGTGGACATGGGCCCGGGCAACACCGTCGGCAAGCTCGTCAGCGCTCTGGTGCAGGGCACCGGCGTCGGCGTGGTCGAAGCCGATAGTGAAGAGGCCCGCGCTGCGCTTTCCACCATGGAAGAGGAACCCACTCGCACGCAGGATTGGCGCAAGTTCGCCCCGAAGGTCATCTCCACCCCCGCAGGCGATAAGATCCGCACCAAGTTCAGCGATCTGACTGGCAAGCCGCCAGTGCTGCTGGCCGGCATGACTCCGACCACCGTCAACGCGGACATCGTCTCCGCCGCCGCGAACGCCGGATATTGGACTGAAATGGCCGGTGGCGGCCAGGTGACCCCGGCCGTCTTCGACCGTAACGTCGCAGCGCTTGACAAGCAGCTCGAAGAGGGCCGTACCATCGAGTTCAACGCAATGTTCATGGATCGTTATCTGTGGAACATGCAGTTCGGCCCCGCCGGTATCGTCGCCAAGAAGCGCGCCTCCGGCACCCCGATCGACGGCGTCGTGATTTCCGCGGGTATCCCCGAGCTTGACGAGGCCAAGCAATTGGTCGCCTCGCTTAACGAACAGGGCTTCCCGTATGTCGCCTTCAAGCCCGGCACCATCGACCAGATCCGTCAGGTCGTGCGCATCGCCAAGGCCGTCGCCCCGGTTTCCATCATCATGGAGGTCGAAGGCGGAGCCGCCGGTGGCCACCATTCTTGGGAATCCCTTGATGTCCTTTTGATGGACACCTACGCCGACGTGCGTGCCTGCAGCAACCTCGTGCTGGTCGCTGGCGGTGGCATCGGCACCCCTGATCGTGCTGCCGACTACATCTCCGGGCAATGGTCCCGCGTCTATAGCAAGCCTGACATGCCCGTTGACGGCGTCCTGATTGGCACCGCCGCGATGACGGCAAAAGAGGCCCACACCAATCCCGATGTCAAGCGCATGCTTGTTGCGACTCCTGGCATTTCGCCGAAGCCCGACGATTCCGACCCGTTCGCACCGCTCGGTGAGAACTGGGTTCCTGCCGGTCAGGTCGCCAAGGGCGGCGTCGCCAGCGGCCTGAGCCACTTGCATGCCGATATCTACGAGCTCGAGAATGCCTCGGCTCGTTGCGGCCGCCTCTTGGTGCGCGTCATGAAGCATCCGGAGGAGCTGGAAAGCCGTCGCGACGAAATCATCGAAGCGCTTGACAAGACCTCGCGCCCGTACTTCGGCGACCTCGACAAGATGACCTACGTCCAGTGGACGCAGCGTTTCGCCGACCTTACCTACCCGTGGGCCGATCCGACCTACGCCGACCGCTTCCTGCATCTCTTGCAGCGCGCTGAAGCCCGTGTCTGCGATCAGGAGTCCGGCGAGTTCGCCTCGCTCTTCACTTCCCGCGCCGACGTCGAAAATGATCCGCAAGGTGCCATCGACAAGCTGCAGCGTGCCTATCCGCGTGCCGCCGAGGTCACCGTGACCCCGTCCGATGTGGCTTGGTTCCCGACGCTCATTCACGAGTACCACAAGCCGGTGCCCTTCGTGCCGCAGATCGACAACGACCTGTTGCGCTGGTGGGGCCAGGACCAGCTTTGGCAGTCCGAGGATCCTCGTTATTCCGCCGATTCCGTACGTGCCATCCCCGGCCCGATCTCCGTGGCCGGCATCACCACCATCGACGAGCCTGTCGGCTCCATCCTTGGTCGCTTCGAGGCCGCTGCGCTCGATCGCACCCGTGAGATTAGCGGGGGAGCTGAGCCACAGGCCGCTTATGCCGAGCTCGATGCTGCGAAGACCGCCGAAGACTTCATTCGCAAGTCTCCGAACATCTCCTGGGTCGGCCACCTGATGGCCAATCCCGCCTTCGGCACGCCGAACGGCGATAAGTATTACGAAATCCGTGAGGTGGGCGACGAGAACGGCACCCAGATGTTCGATCTCGACATCCATCTCGACACCTTCTGGGACAACGATCCCGATGGCGGTCTGACCAAGCACGCGGTGCGCGACATCGTCATTCCGCTGAACGTCAAGCCAAGCGAACCCGGCCTCTTCCCGGTGGTCGACCGCGAACGTCTGCCCAAGCACGTCTACGCAATGCTGGCTGACACCGCCGGCATCGGCAACACCGCCATCACCGGTGACAAGTTGACCGCGATGCCCGAAATCGAGGAGATGAGTGATAAGGAGGCCTTCCCGTATGGTCAGGCTCACACCAGCTACACCCTCTCCGCAAACCTCGGTTACGACCACGAAGCCGCCACGGCCGGCAACATGCCTGGTTCGCTGAATGCCTCGCGTATCGCTCCCGACGCTTTGGTCGGCCCGGCCTGGCCCGCAATATACACGGCGCTTGGTTCCGTTTATGTTCATGGCTATCCGGTCATCGAAGGCCTCTTGAACGCGGTGCACCTCGACCATCAGATGGAGCTTGAGGTCACCGAGGACGAGCTTCTGGCCCATACCGGTGAGAAGATCGACCTGACGAGCTGGGCCGACGCCTACGCCGAGTCCGCTTCCGGCCGCATCGTCACCATCCACGTCATCCACACCGCCCTTGACGGCACCGTTCTGGCCCATGAGGTCGAGCGCTTCGCCGTGCGTGGACGCTCCTATTCTGACGAGCTGCCGGTGGATGTGCCCGATTACGGCGGCTACCTTTCCTATCGCAAGAGCCATATCGGCGCAGGAACGCCGTTTGACGAACAGAAAGATCAAGACAAGGACCCGGTGGTTGCGACCCCGCGTCGCATGCTCCGTCGCGTCACGTTGACCGCACCGAGCGAGATGACCGCGTTCGCGCGAACTTCCGGCGATTTCAACCCGATTCATACCTCACATCGCGGTGCCGCGGTCTCCGGCCTCAAGGCTCCGCTGGTGCACGGCATGTGGCTTTCCGCCGCCGCCCAGCACGTCGTGCAGGCGCGCGACGACAAGGGCGCACACTACGAGATCGTCGGCTGGACCTACAACATGTACGGCATGGTGCAGCTGGGCGACAAGGTCGAGATTTCGGTCGAGCGCATCGGCAAGCTGCGTCACGGCGGCATGACCCTCGAGGTCACCTGCCGCATTGACGGCAACATCGTCTCCCGTGGCACCGCCGCGGTTCGCGCCCCGCGTTCCGCCTACGTCTATCCTGGCCAGGGCATCCAGCAGCAGGGCATGGTCTTAGACGAGCGTGCCAAGTCGGCCGCCGCCCGCGAGACCTGGGAACGGGCAGACAAGCTCACCCGCGAAAAGCTTGGCTTCTCGATTCTTGCGATTGTTCGTGATAATCCGAAGACGCTGACCGCCAATGGCGTGACCTATCATCATCCCGACGGCCTTCTGAACCTGACCCAGTTCACCCAGGTGGCGCTCGCCACCGTCGCCTACGCCCAGACTTCGCGTCTGCGCGAGGCTGGCAGCGATATCTGGCCCGCCTACTTTGCCGGCCACTCGCTGGGTGAGTATAACGCGCTGAGCTCTTTCGCCGGCATCATCCCGTTCGAGACGGTGCTCGAGCTGGTTTTCCAGCGCGGTTCCGCGATGAACAGCCTGATTGACCGCGATGAGCAGGGACGTTCCAACTACCGCATGGCCGCCTTGCGTCCGAACCAGTTCGGCGTGGGCGACGACGGTGTGGATGACTACGTCAAGTCCGTCAGTGAGGCGAGCGGCGAGTTCCTGCAGATCGTCAACTACAACCTTTCCGGCCAGCAGTACGTCATCGCTGGCACGCTCAAGGGCCTTGAAGCCTTGAAGAAGGATTCCGCCCGTCGTGTCAAGGAGTACGGCGGCAAGCCTGCACTCATGTATGTGCCCGGTATCGACGTGCCGTTCCACTCCATGCTGCTGCGCAAGGGCGTGCCCGATTTCCGCAACAAGCTCGATACCCTGCTGCCGGAACACATTGACTACCAGCGTTTGGTCGGTCGTTATATCCCGAACCTTGTGGCGTCTCCGTTTGAAATGACCCGCGAGTTCGCGCAGAAGATTGTTGACGTCGTGCCGTCCACCCGCATTCAGGAAGCGCTCGACAACCCGGAGGTCTGGGATTCCTACGCCGCCGACGAGCAGAAGCTCGGCCGTTTGCTCTTTACCGAGCTGCTGGCCTGGCAGTTCGCCTCCCCGGTTCGTTGGATTGAAACGCAGGCCATCATGTTCGGCGATCCGGCACAGGGCGGCCTCGGTGTAGAGAACTACGTCGAAGTCGGCCTCGGCAATCAGCCGACGCTCGCGAACCTCGCCACCAAGACCCTGCGCCTGCCCGATTTCTCCGGCAGCGAGGTCGCGGTCTACAACCTGGGTCGCGACGAGCAGCGCGTCTATATGACCGATTCGGACAGTCTCGTCCTTGATAATGACGACGATACCGAAGAAGTTCCGGCATCGTCTCAGCCGGCAGCTGCCGCCCCGGCTCCGACGACACAAGCCGCCGCTCCCGCAGCAGCTTCGGCGCCTGCCGCGCCTGCCGCTGCAGCCCCGGCTGCTCCTGCTGCAGCTTCCGGCGAACGTCCGGCGGATTTGCCCTTCAAGGCGTCCGACGGTATCGCGATGCTCCTGGCTTACGCGGCCAAGGTGCGCCCCGACCAGATCGGCGAAAGCGATACCACCGATACCCTGACCAACGGCGTCTCTTCGCGTCGCAACCAGCTGTTGATGGACATCAGCTCCGAGCTTGGCGTGGCATCGGTCGATGGTGCCGCCGAGGCGTCGATTACCGACCTCTACGCTCTGGTCAACAAGGTGGCCCCGAACTACAAGCCGTTCGGACCGGTGCTTTCCGACATCGTGCGTGACCGCATTCGTGGCCTCTTCGGCGCCGCCGGCGTCAAGCAGGCACAGGTAGTCAAGCGCGTCACCGACACCTGGCAACTGGGCCTCGGTTGGGCCGACTATGTGCTCGGCACGTTGGTGCTCGAAACCCGCGAAGGCACGTCCTCGCGTGGCGACGATCTCGCCAGCCTCAGCACTGCTCAGGTCTCCAACGCCAATGATGCTAACGCGTTGATCGACGCGGCCGTGCAAAAGGTCGCTTCCGACCATGGCGTAACCGTAGCGCTTCCGAGCGCCGGTGGTGCTGGCGGTTCGGTGGTTGATTCCGCTGCACTTGACGCCTTCGCCGAGAAGGTCACCGGTGCTGATGGCGTGCTGGCCAAGACCGCACGTTTCGTGCTCGACGAGCTTGACATCAAGGCTCCCGTCGTAGACGTTGATGAGGATGAGGATGCCGCTGTGGTCGAAACCGTCGAGGCCGAACTTGGCAGCGATTGGGTCGATCAGGTCGCGCCGCGCTTCGACGAGCGCAAGGCTCTCCTACTCGATGATCGCTGGGCCAGCGCGCGTGAGGATCTCGTCCGACTGTATTACAACCATGACCAGAAGATCTCTTCGCTGAGCTTTATCGGAGCAGGCCATGAGGTCGCCGACCAGGCCACTTGGTTCGCTTCCAAGGCCGCGACCGACGATGACAGCATTCTCGCTTCGACCTTCAACCGCATCGCGGTCGAGGCTAGAAGCAACGCCAAGACCGACTCGAAGGCGTCCCGCTTTGCCGGTGACGTCGCAGTGGTCACGGGTGTGGCTCCGAACTCCATCGCGGGACAGGTCGTCGAAGGTCTGTTGGCCGGCGGCGCGACGGTGATTGCCACCTCCCACAGCTTCAAGCAGTCGGTGAAGGCTTGGGCCGAGCAGGTCTACCGCGAGCATGCGGTCGGCGATGCCAAGCTCTGGCTCGTTCCTGCCAACCTCTCCAGCTATCGCGACGTTGATGCGCTGGTCAAGTGGGTCGGCGGCGTGAGCAAGAAGACCACCGGCGCCACCACCACGATCCTGAAGCCGGCCTACGAGCCAAGCCTCTTCTTCCCGTTCGCGGCTCCTCCGGTGCATGGCACCATGGCCGATTCCGGTCAGCTTTTCGAGTCGCAGGCACGCCTGATGCTCTGGGGCGTCGAACGTGCGATCACCGGTTTCGCGGCCATCGGCGGCGACACCGATGTGCAGCACAAGCTCCACGTCGTCCTGCCTGGTTCCCCGAACCGTGGCGTCTTCGGCGGCGACGGTGCTTATGGCGAGGTCAAGGCTTCGTTTGATGCCATCGTCACCCGCGCCCGCGCCGAGAAGGATTGGTCCGGTCGTGTCACCTTCGCCCACCCGCTGATCGGTTGGGTGCGTGGCACCGGCCTGATGGGCGGCAACGATCCGCTGGTCGATGTGGTCGAACGTCATGGCATCCGCACTTATTCCACCGAAGAGATCGCACAGCAGCTGCTCGATCTGGCCGATGCCGGCGCCCGCAAGCAGGCCGAGAAGGCCCCGCTTCGCGCCGATCTGACCGGTGGCCTAGGAAGCGAGCCCATTGACATCGCCGCCCTGCGCGCCGAGGCCGAGGCCGACAAAGCCAATTCCGCCGCAGCAAGCGCCGACGAGAACACTCAAGCCGATGCCGCCAAGGACAAGGACGGGCAGGCGACGCTCATCAAGGCGCTGCCCACACCGAACCCTCCGCGTCAGGCTGAGGTGAACCTCGCCGACTGGCGCAACGTCACCGTCAAGCCTGAGGACGAGATTGTCATCGTCTCCATCGGCGAGCTGGGTCCGTGGGGCTCCGGCCGCACCCGCAATGAGGCCGAGTTGGGCATTCACTCCGATGGCAGTGTTGATCTCTCCGCCGGAGCCGTGCTTGAATTGGCCTGGAACATGGGCCTGGTCACCTGGCAGGATAGCCCGAAGGCCGGTTGGTATGACACCGACGGCAACCTTGTACCCGAAGAGGACATCGCCGAGCGCTATCACGACGAAGTCGTGGCCCGTTCCGGCCTGCGTCCCTTCGACAACGGCATGGGTAGCGGTGACTATCAGGAAGGCACTGCCAGTGGTGAGGTGGAAATCTACCTCGACCACGAGGTCACTTTCAACGTTCCCAGCGAAGAGGTCGCCCAGCAGTACGTCATCATGGACGCCGAGCATACGCAGATCGCCCAGGATGAAGAGTCCGGAGAGTGGAGCGTCACCCGTGAGCCCGGTTCGATGATTCGCGTGCCCAAGCGTTTCGCGATGACCCGCACCGTCGGTGGCCAGTTCCCGAAGGGCTTCGACCCGGTCAAGTGGGGCATTCCGGCCTCCATGGTCGGCGAGGTCGATGAGATCGCGCTCTGGAACATTGTCACCACGGTCGATGCCTACCTTTCCGCAGGCTTCACCCCGGCCGAGGTTCTGCAGACGATTCATCCTTCGATGGTCGCCTCTACTCAGGGCACCGGTTTCGGCGGCATGTCCAGCATGCGCAAGCTTTATCTCGACCGCTTCCTCGGCCACGAGATTCCGACCGACATCCTGCAGGAAGCCTTGCCGAACGTTGTCGCCGCGCACGTCATGCAGTCCTACATCGGCGGCTACGGCAATATGATTCAGCCGGTCTCGGCCTGCGCCACCGCCGCGGTATCGCTTGAAGAGGGCGTCGACAAGATCGCCCTTGGCAAGGCGGACTTCGTGGTCACCGGCGCGATCGATGACATCGGCGTGGACTCGGTGATTGGCTTCGGCAACATGGGTGCCACCGCTGACGCGAACGTGATGTACGGCAAGGGCATTTCCGACCGCTTCTTCTCCCGCTCCAATGACCGCCGACGCGACGGCTTCGTTGAGTCCGAAGGCGGCGGCACGATGCTCGTCACCCGTGGCGATATCGCGATGAAGATGGGCCTGCCCGTGGCGGCCGTGGTCGGTTACGTCCACAGCTTCGCCGACGGCGCGCACACCTCGATTCCGGCTCCTGGCCTTGGCGCTTTGGCTGCGGCTCAGGGTGGCAAGGATTCCCAGCTGGTCCGCCAGCTAGCGCGTCTCGGGGTCGCCCCCGACGACATCGCCGTGGTGTCCAAGCATGATACGTCCACCAATGCCAACGATTCCAACGAATCCGAGCTGCACAACTCCATCCAGCACGCCATCGGGCGTAATGATGGCAACCCGCTGTTCGTGATTTCGCAGAAGAGCCTCACAGGCCATGCGATGGGCGGTGCTGCGATCTTCCAGATCGATGGCTTGACTCAGCTGTTCAAGTCCGGTGTCATTCCCGCCAACGCGGCTCTCGACTGCGTCGACCCGAAGATGCGTAAGGACGACCACATGGTCTGGCTTCGCAAGCCGCTCAACATCGGCTCCGTCAAGGCCGGTCTGGTCACATCTCTCGGCTTCGGCCATGTCTCCGGCTTCGTCGCCCTCGTCAACCCCGGCGCCTTCGAGGCTTCGGTGGCCAACGAATATGGCCAGGATGCACTCGACGAATGGCGCAAGCGTGCCAACGAGCGTTTGGCCCGTGGCGAACGCCGCCGCCTGATGGGCATGATGGGCGAGGCCCCGCTCTATGAGGAGATCGACAACCGTCGCTTCCACGAAGACACGAAGACCTATAGTGCCCACGAGGCTGAAAAGGCGATGCTCCTCAACCCGGACGCTCGTCTCGGCTCCGACGGCTATTTCGCGTAACCGACAAGAGAGGTTCCGTCATCGCCTTTGAGTGATAGACGAAGCAATGGCCCGCCGCTGGTAAACAATCCAGCGGCGGGCTTCTTACTGTCTGGCCATTGGGCTTATTTTTCAATCGTATGGATGAGCGTAGTAACCCGACTCCGGCTCCGATACTGCGGCAGCAGCCGGTCCGCCCGAAGTACATTCCCTTGTTGCTCGCCTGCGAATATAGCGAAATCCTCAGCCGGATACTGATGCTGCCGGCACGGTTGTGCGGTTCCGGTCACGCTCCGATTATTTTGCGCAGGTTTGGCACATAGCGCCGTCCGACCGTTTCTTCCATGCCGCCGTCAAGGCTTGCGCTCATGTTCCCCGAATAGCTGAGTTTCAGTGAGCGTAAATGCCGTACACTGATAAGCGCTTGTCGCGATATTCGCACGAAGTCCGAAGGCAGCCGCGTCAGGAAATGAACGAGTGTGTCACGGGTGGTGAACGTGGTGATCGGAGGGCTTTTTCTCCCAGCGTTCTCTTTGCCGGCAAGGGCATGGATGTTGAGCATCTCCCCGTCGTTCTCTACTGCGACGATGGACGAAGTCGGTATGATTTCGAAGCCGCCGTTGGCTTCGATGGCGATGGTGTTCATGTTGCGTTGTTGCAATGCTTTGATCTCCTGCATCAGCTTGATGGTTTCCTTGGTTGCCTCACTTGCCTCGACAATGATATTGACATTGCCTTTCGGCAATTCGGGATTCTCGCGGAACGTAATGCTCATATGTTCTACCTGGTCCTTCCATCTTCTATCACGAGAATCGAATTGTTTATGAAAGCGGGCATATATTACCGAGGCCGATCGCCCTTATAAGCAATACCTACAATAATACATAATATGCTTGAATTGATGGGCATCCTTTGTTTTATTTCGAATTCAGGTCATTCCCCTAACATCTTTTAACCACGGATGGCCTGATTTGCCCTCAAGGTGGGTATGGTGGAATCGGGCAGTGGCAGGCAGGTCAGGCGGACAGTGCGATTTCCGTGAATACCCCGCTACGTTTCAATTGGGCGGTGCCAGCTCTTTTCACAGTTGCTTATTTCGTGATATTTGTTGTCGCCTATCGTTACTGGTCCATTAAAGATCGGTTCAATATGTATGCCCGGCACCGCAACGGGATGCTACGAAATCAGATAGCAGCCGGTTCTTGGTCTGATGCCGCAAATATGGAGCTGAGATGTTCGATTGTGGGAAATCGCTGATTTACCAGTTCGTTTATGCGCTTTTCTTTTCCGATCCAGATTGTCATATAGAACGTAGCGCAGATGGGTAATTTGATGTCCAGTGCAAAAGTTTGACGGCTTGACGAATAATTTATCGGAATTCGTTGTCCGGGTTTCGTTGATTCCCTATCTTATATAAATATATTTGATTTGTAACTTATTACCGATAAATCAAGAAACACCGTCTAATATATTTCCTCCGATTATGTTACAATTCATCCCGAAGGGGAAATCTATATGGGGGAGATTTGCGGATACCGGCTTTTTTAAGCCGGTACCTGTAAATCAAGGTTGCCTTGAGACCTTATAAAGGAAAATGAAATCTTGGAACAAGGCGGTAATCAGCCTTGTTGTTGCTTTTGCAATGGCGATCGGAACCGGAGTGGCTGCGTCCGCCGGTAGCGAGGGAAATCGGCGAACAGTATTACATATGCTGCCCGCAATTTCATTGTTGCCGTTGAGTTTTGTGTGATTGCTCGCGAATTCATGTTGGGAAGGTAGCATGAAACTGTGATTGACGTTAGTGAAAGCACTGAAGCGGAGCCGCACGGCTCTCTGGTGCTCGGACTGGGGCATGATGTGGTCGATATTGCGGCCTTCGCCGAGCAGCTGGATGAGCCGGGTTCGCGCGGAAGGCTCCTGTTTTCCGCTCGGGAGCTGAAGCAGGCCGCGATGCGTGCAAAGACCAAGCATGACGATGAGGCTGCACATCTGGCCGTTCGTTGGGCGGGCAAAGAGGCCGTGCTCAAGGCTTGGTGCGAGGCGCTTGGCGATCGGCCGAATCCGTATACCCTTGACGATTTTCCATGGACCCAGGTCGAGGTCCTCGACGATTCGCGCTCGCGGCCGCGTGTGGTGTTGGGTGATGCGTGTGAAGCGAAATTGCAGGCATCGTTGGATTCCGTGCATTCATTACGCTGGCATGTCTCCTTAAGCCACGACGGGCCCATTGCATCCGCAGTGGTTCTGTTGATCGGGTGATGTCGGCCGGGCATCGTTTCGTTGTTCAATTTTCGATGATTTGTATGTTATCAAAGTTGATAGTTTATGCTAACATATAGCTACCTACCGGTCGGTAACTAAGTGGTTATCCTCCAATTCAGGAATGGCCGGATTGGCAATAACTGAATGGAATATAGCTGGCACGCAGGGCTCAGAGATGAGGTTTGCGGGAAATAAAGGAAAGGTTGCACAATGACCAATCAGACAACACCAGTAACCAGCGCCAAGGATCTCAGTGTAGAAGAGCAGGCGGCGCTGACCAGTGGCACCAACCCGTGGAGCATCGGCTCTGTGCCTGAAGAAGGACTGCCGAACTACACCATCACCGATGGCCCCCATGGACTGCGCAAGGCTCAGAACCTCGAAGGCATGGATGTCGAAAAGGCCGTTCCCGCCACCTGCTTCCCCCCGGCCGCGGGCATGTCGTCAAGCTGGAATCCGGAACTGGTGAAGGAAACCGGCGAAGCGATGGGCGAGGAATGCATCCAGGAGCAGGTCGCGGTCATTCTGGGCCCTGGCATCAACATCAAGCGCAACCCGCTGGGCGGCCGCTGCTTTGAGTTCTGGAGCGAGGATCCCTATCTGGCTGGCCATGAGGCTGTCGGGGAGGTCGAAGGCATCCAGTCCAAGGGCATTGGCACGTCGCTCAAGCATTTCGCGGCCAACAACCAGGAGACCGACCGCATGCGCGTGAGCGCCAACATGTCGCAACGTACGCTTCGTGAGATTTACCTGCCTGGCTTTGAGCACATCGTCAAGACCGCCCAGCCCTGGACGATCATGTGCTCCTACAACAAGGTCAACGGCGTCTATTCTTCCCAGAACAAGTGGCTGCTGACCGACGTGCTGCGTGACGAGTGGGGCTTCAAAGGCATCGTCATGTCCGATTGGGGCGCTGTGCATGATCGTGCCGCCGCTTTGAACGCTGGCTTGAACCTCGAGATGCCGCCGACCAATACCGACGCCAAGGTCGTCTATGCGGTGCGCGACGGCGAGCTTAAGCCCGAGCAGCTCGAGAAGATGGCTCAAGGCATGATCGATCTGGTCTCGAAGACCCGTCCGGCCATGGAAAAGGGCCAGGCCGGCTATCGCTACGACGTCGACGCGCATGATGACGTCGCCCGCCGTGCCGCCCGCGAGGCCATGGTGCTCCTGAAGAACGACGATTCGCTGCTGCCGGTTAAGCCCGGCACCAAGCTGGCCGTTATCGGCGAATTCGCGCGCACTCCGCGTTATCAGGGCGCCGGCTCTTCGCTCATCAATCCGAACAAGCTCACCAGCTTCCTCGACGCTTTGAAGGAGCGTGGCATTGACGCGGACTTTGCGCCTGGCTTCACGCTCGAGGACGACCCTCAGGACCCGGCTCTGACCAGCGAGGCTGTTGCCGCCGCCAAAGGCGCCGACACCGTGCTGCTCTTCCTCGGCCTGCCTGCCGAATACGAATCCGAGGGCTTCGACCGCACCTCGCTCGACATCCCCGCCAAGCAGGTCGAGCTGTTGAAGGACGTGGCCGCTGCCAACAAGAACGTCGTGGTAGTCCTTTCCAACGGTTCCTCGGTCTCCATGCCGTGGGCCGATGACGCCAAGTCCATTCTCGAAGCTTGGCTCTTGGGCCAGGCCGGCGGCGCCGCAACCGCCGATGTCGTCTTCGGCGATGTAAGTCCGTCCGGCAAGCTCGCGCAGACGATCATCAATGACCTGGACGACGATCCGACCATGATGAACTGGCCGGGCGAGGAAGGCCACGTCGACTACGGCGAAGGAGTCTTCGTCGGCTATCGTTACTACGACACCTTCCACAAGCCGGTCGTATATCCGTTCGGTTATGGCCTGAGCTACACCACCTTCGAGATTTCGGACGCGAAGGCCGAGAAGACCGGCCCGCAGTCCGCTCGCGTCAGCGCAACCGTGAAGAACACGGGCGATGTTGCCGGCGCCGAGGTCGTGCAGTTCTATGTCGTCCCACCCAAGGAGGCCGTCGAGCGTCCCGTCCACGAACTCAAGGGCTTTAAGAAGGTCTACCTCGAGCCCGGGGAATCCGCCGAGGTTTGCGTCGATCTCGATTCCCGCGCCTTCGCCTACTGGTCCGAGCGTTTTGAGGGCTGGAAGGTCGAGGAAGGCACATACGGCATCGAGGTCGCCACGTCTTCGCGTGACATCGCCGACACCGTAACCGTCGATCTCGACGATGACGGCAAGGTCGCCAAGCTCACCGAATGGTCCACGTTCAAGGAATGGAAGGATGATCCGGTCGGTGGCCCGATCGTCGACAAGGTCGTGGCCAAGCTCGACAAGCAGTTCGGCCGCAACATCATGCCTGACAGCAGCCTGCTCGTAATGTTCGTCGACAGTTGCACCGTCGGCGGCATGGCCATGATGCTCGGTGCGGATGTTGCCGAGGAGCTTACCAAGAATCTTCTGGCGGAATATGCCAAGGTCAGCAAGTGACAACATTCAATCTGCCCGGCCATCGTTGATCGTTGGGTAGTCTGGATGAACGTGCAGCACGGAAACGTTGATACATCGTCATCAGCGCTTCCGTGCTTTTTCTTTGACTTATCGGAAAAGAAGAATGGCTTGATTCCGCCATTTCTGGAATCAGGCCTCGATGCTGGCGCAGCACGGAACATCAATTGGTATTGAATTCATCGTTTGGTGCTGCTTGCGGTGCTGCCTAGCTGTGATTGAGGAATATTGTCGCTTCATCGATCGCACAAGTCGATGGACGTGTCGCCAATTCCGTGCCTCGTGTATACTGAAAGTCGTTGTTTTGTGGGTTCTAGGGAACTTGCGGAATGGCACGCGGATGTAGCTCAATGGTAGAGCCTCAGTCTTCCAAACTGATTACGCGGGTTCGATTCCCGTCATCCGCTCTCTGGATGTTTTCATTTCCGTTTTCTGGGGTTCTCAAGTATTCTGTTCAAATTTTAGTCAAATGTTGACATAATAATGCGGAAATCTGGAAAATGTATTTCGTCAAATCCAATTTGACGGGAATTCGTCAATTTTTCAACCGTTGTTTCAAGTCTGTCCACGAGTCCTGTGAAACTGGTCATCAGCGTTGTTATGGGCCATTTTCCAAGTAAAATTTCATATTGAAGTTTTACTTTTAGGCATTACATTATTGTGTCTGGTAATCTTTGTGCATATCGACGTCAAATAATGATTAGCTAAACGTAAAAAGTTTGACATATTACAAAACTTTTGTATTAATGATTATAAGATGATATTTGATATCAAGGAAGAGCGCTTGCGGTTGGCCTCTTTCCTTCCGCATCAAAAGGAAAGTAATCCCATGAAGAAAAACTCCGTACTGTACCGTGCCGTCGGCGTGACGGCAGGCTTAGCGGTCTGTCTCGCCATGGCTGCAGGCACCGTGGGTGCTGCAAATGCAGGCCCGCACCATTCGGTGGGGTCCTCGCCATCTGTTGGCCCGCAATCCGATGTGTCGATGGTCGTCAAGGCCCTGCCTGGCAACACCCTCGGCGGACACACCTTCAAGTTCTATCAGCTTGGCAGTTACACAAACGTAGTACCGGTCTCCGGAACCATCACGGGCTTCGACCTTCAGGACGTGGCCGCCACGCAGCCCGCGCTGGCCGCCGCCTTGGGCGCCAAAGGCCATACGATCACCGGTTCCGCCGCGCACACATTGGCGCTGCTGAGCGAATCCGATCTGCATAATGTGGCGGTTCAGTTTGCCGCCAATCCCGGCGCCTCCTCTACCGCCATCGGCGACCAGAGCCCTGCTGCCGGTGCAACGTCCTTCACGGTGAACCTGCCCGCAGGCTATTACCTGATGACGGACAGCAAGGGCAGCCCCGTCATTTTCGCCACGCAGACCGAAGACGGCCGAAACGTTCAGGGGGATAACGCCTCGGTGACCATCAAGTCCACCGATGTGGAAAAGCCGCCCATCAACACCGACCCGAACACCGAACCGGGTGCGACGCCCACCAATCCGGCGGTTCCGGGAGATTCCGACCCGATTAGCAACCATCACATCGCCAAGATTGCCGGCGACCAGTCGGTCAGCCATCTGCACGGTGTGGTTTCGACCCCTGGTTCGGAGACCGGCCATAACACCGCTCCGACCCTGACTTTCGATACCCCCACCGGTTCCGGCAACGCCAGCATCACCGGCATCACGTTCAAGGTCAACGGCACCGCAACCAACCTTTCCCCGACGGTACCCGGTGGCCATACCTATGACCTGTCGGGCCTGCCTGCCGGCGCGAAGGTCGATTTCGTCGTCGCCGTCAGCGGGACGGACAAAGATGTCACAGCCACGTATTCGAGCACGCCGGAAGGCGCAAGCCCGGTAAGCGGCACCAGCGATCTGCTCCTGCTCTCCGTCAATCCGACGATCACGCTGCTTGACCAAGCCGACCACAGCATCAAAATCAACGGAGGCGCCTTTACACTCACCAAGCCCAGCGCCACCGATGAGCCTGCGGTCAGCAAGGATGTCACCACCGGGTCCGATGGCAAGGTCACCGTCCCTACCCTTGGCGTAGGCGATTACACGGTCACGCAGACCGCGACCGACGCGGACCATGCCCATGCCTTCCCGGTCTTCAAGTTCACCATCAGCGCCGACGGCAAGGTCACCGGTCTCAGCGAAACCGAGACACCGAGCTACAACCTGGTCGACAACACGATCACGGGGCTGCAGGCTGCGCCGAATCAGACCACAATGACCGCCGATCGCACCCCCGGCTTCACCGTCTACAACGTGAAGAACCTGGGCGAGTTGGCGACCACCGGCGGGTTCTACACCTGGCTGCTTTTCGCGATTGTCGCCGCACTAGCCTTGGTCGGGGCGCTCCTGTTCAAGCGCCAGCATGACAAGGCCGTCAAGGCCTGAAAGTCGCAAATGACAATGCTTTTATGACATTGCCCTGTGTGGGGGAACGCCTTTGCCGGGTGACGTCCGACAAGGGCGTTTCCCTCTATTTTCCCGCAAAGCAGATTGAAGCACCATGAACAGCATCCCGGGCCTCGATTCCTCGCCCTCGTGGATTCAGGTCGTCAAGGTGCCCGCCGACAAACGCTCGCACGGGTGGTCGAGAACCCACAACATGCTCTTAAGCCTCGCCGCGTGGCTGTGTATCGGCATCGCCATGGGTGCCCTGTTCATGGGTTTGGGGCTACGCCAATACCGCGCCGACCAAGCTACTCTGGATGGCCTCAGAACGGACGCCGCGCTCGCCGCGTGGCCTGCAGTTCAACGCGACAATGCCATACGCAAGGCGCAGGACTACAACGGTTATCTCGCCGAACACGGGCAACCCACGCTCGGGCATACGCCCGATCCCGGCGCGCCGGGCTATGCGGATCTACTGGATGCCGGAAACGGCGTCATGGGGCGCATCGTGATTCCGGCCATCGGCATCGATCTTCCCGTCTACCACGGCATCGGCACTAAAACGTTGGAACAGGGCATCGGTCATATGCCGGATTCCTCACTTCCGGTCGGAGGCCTTTCCACCCGTCCCATCCTTTCCGCCCATAACGGGCTGGCGGGCGCGAAATACTTCGATGACCTGCCCAAGTTGAAAATTGGCGACAGCATCATCGTCCACGTCATGGGGCGTACGCTTTACTACAAGGTCGAAAAATCGCAGACCGTCAGGCCCGATGATATCAATGATTTCCGTATCCAAGCCGGGCGCGACCTTATTACCCTGACCACCTGCACCAACGGCACCGCAACGCGTCTGGGTGTTACCGCACACCGCGTGCCCGGCCCGCTTTCCGATGCCAGCGCCCATGTCAACCTCGGGCGCAGCGAGGGGTGGATGGCGTTCATCGCCCTCGTCTGGCCGCTGATGACCTGCATCGGCTTGTGGCGCACTTGGCATGAGCGGCCGGTCTGTAGGCACCATGCAGAAGATGATACGATATGATAGAAAAAATATGAAATAATAATTCGCGTTGCGCTACGTCCACGAGTGGTTGCCGGGGCAAGTTATCAGATCGGTGATGGCTCTGGCCGATGTCTTTATAAGGCGGCTGGAATTTGCGGACAGTGAACGGCGAAATGCGTGTAATGCGATCCGGCTAAGAGCCGGTGAATCGGCATAAAGAGAGACCGAAGCGTAGAATGAGTCAATTGTGTGGATGAAAGGAACCGGAATGACTGCAGGAAGCGAAGCCGAAGGGGGCAAGGCTCAACGCGACGAGTCCGAAAACCGTAAGTCTGAGCGCGACGATAACGAGCGTGATGTGGTGAAAACCGGCGGGAACACGCAGGTTGAGGCGGAGAACAACGAGGCCGTCGAAATTGTGGAAGGCAAAGTCGAGAAGGTCAGCGTTTCCAAGCATCCCGAAGCCTCCATCCCTCAGACCGACCTTTCGCTGGCCGATATCAAACGCAGCCAATTCCGCCCCATGCGTTGGGTGGTCTATCTGGTCATCCTGCTTGTCGCCATCATTGCGCCGTATTGGTTCGGACGTGTGCTTGCGGTGCGTCACACCGCCCAGATAGTCAAGCTCTTAAGCCCATTCGCCCCGCAGGGCGTAGCGCTCGTTTCGTGGGCGGTGACCGTCTTCGCGCTCGCCACCTTCGCGCTTGCGTTTGTGGAAGCGCATTCATGGCTATGGCGTAATCTTTTCCTGCTTCTGCTGGCTTTCGAACAGCTGATCGGCGGCATCTGCCTGTTGAAATTCAAGTTCTGGTATTCCACGTACGTGGTCTACGGCTCTTCGTCGGCGCTGCCGAACGCGGCAAACCTTGGCATCATAGCGGCGTTGGTTGCGGCCGGCGTCTACGCGATTCTCTTCGTCGGCCTCTTGATCGGCATCAAGAAGGATTCCCCGTTGAACGTCCTGACCCGCAGCTGGGCCTCGTTCCTCATGTATTTCGTCATCGAGGGCATTGCCCTTTTGATTGTCCTCTTCGGTGGCATCCTCGCTGCCGTGTGACGCTGCTGCCATTGTGCTGCATTGACCGTCGCTGTGCGGTGCCGGTCGCCGCGCCATAATCATGAAGACGCGTGGAAAATCAGCCGAAATGGCCTCGAATCTCGATTTTTCTCACATGTTCGATTGAACGTGCGATAGAAATCAGGATTCGGGGTCGGAAGTGCTGATTTTCCTCACATCCATGGATCGAGAGGTAGAACGACGACGAATCAGGCCATGGTTTGGGGAATGGGGATTGCGTTCATCCGTACCTGTTCCTATACTTGAAACTTGGCGTGTATTCGCCCGCGGATAGAGAGCGCTTCGGCATCATGCCGATGGCACCGCGCAGCAACTATAAGGAGGATGCCGTGGCACTTACGGCTGAAGAAAAGCACGAGATCGTAACCAAGTATGCGACGCACGAAGGCGACACGGGTTCCCCCGAGGTCCAGGTTGCGCTGCTGAGCAAGCGTATCTCCGATCTGACCGAGCACCTGAAGACCCACCAGCACGACAACCACTCTCGTCGTGGTCTGCTGCTGATGGTCGGCGATCGTCGTCGTCTTCTCAACTATTTGAAGAAAGTCGACATCAACCGTTACCGCTCCTTGGTCGAGCGTCTTGGTCTTCGTCGATAGCTGTTGTATGCCCGGGCTTTGCGCTCGGGCTTTTTCAGAGGTCTGGTTGGACATGGACGGTACCAACCGTCTAAGAATGTTCGCGAGTGAAGAAATACCGACGACCCTAAGGTGAGGGTCGATAATTAAAGTATCTGGATATGTGTTCCGGCGTGATCGCCGCCAATGCTGCTTCAGACTGAGAAGTGAAAGTCGATGTGCCGACACCAGCGTGGGTGAGGCCAGGTAAGCCTTACAAAAATACACAAGGTCGGACGTTGACAAAGCATTTTGCAGTATGTTGGAAATAGGAAATTAAACAAAGGAGGAACCCTTGGAGGGTCCCGAAATCAAGGCCGTAGAGGCCGTTATTGACAATGGTTCATTTGGTAAACGTACACTGCGATTCGAGACGGGTCGTCTCGCGCAGCAGGCCGACGGCTCTGTAGC
Source organism: Bifidobacterium sp. ESL0784 (assembly GCF_029433295.1). Taxonomy (GTDB): domain Bacteria; phylum Actinomycetota; class Actinomycetes; order Actinomycetales; family Bifidobacteriaceae; genus Bifidobacterium. Next base: position 138,429 of record NZ_JAQTHV010000002.1, on the reverse strand, counting down.
TGCCTACCTCGATGACGATTCGATGGTTCTTTCGACCACCACCGCCGGCTCAAGCCCGAAGGAAAACTACGATTTCTTCCCGCTCACCGTCGACGTGGAAGAGAAGATGTACGCCGCGGGCAAGATCCCGGGCTCGTTCTTCCGCCGCGAAGGCCGTCCTTCGAACGACGCCATCCTGGCCTGCCGCATCATCGATCGTCCGCTGCGTCCGCTCTTCCCGCACACGCTGCGTAATGAGGTCCAGGTCGTCGAGACCGTCCTCGCCTGCAACCCGGATGATGCCTACGACATGATCGCTTTGAACGCCGCTTCCGCGTCCACCATGATCTCCGGCCTGCCTTTCGAAGGCCCGGTCTCCGGTGTGCGCCTGGCGTTGGTTGATGGCCAGTGGGTCGCCTTCCCGCGTTGGAGCGAGCGTGACCGCGCGGTCTTCGAGATCGTCGTGGCCGGCCGTGTCATCGAAAACGGTGACGTCGCCATCGCCATGATCGAGGCCGGCGCTGGTAAGAACGCCTGGAACTTGATTTACGATGAGGGTCAGCAGAAGCCGGATGAGGAAGTTGTCGCCGGTGGCCTCGAGGCCGCCAAGCCGTTCATCAAGGTCATCTGCGAGGCTCAGAACGAGCTCAAGGAGAAGGCTGGCAAGACCAACGACAAGGAATTCCAGCTCTTCCCGGAATATACCGACGAGCTTTACAAGCGCATCGACGAGATCGCTCACAATGACCTCAACGATGCCCTTTCCATCGCCGCCAAGCTGCCGCGCCAGGAGCGCATCCACGAGATCAAGGAAGACGTCCGCGCCAAGCTCGCCGACGAATTCACCGACATGGATGACGCCGAGAAGGAAAAGGAACTCGGCAACGCCTTCAAGGAACTGCAGCGCCAGATCGTGCGCCGTCGCGTCCTGACCGAAGACTTCCGTATCGATGGCCGCGGTCTGCGCGATATCCGCACGCTTTCCGCTGAGGTCGGCATTGTGCCGCGCGTGCACGGCTCCGCACTTTTCCAGCGCGGCGAAACCCAGATCCTGGGCGTCACGACGCTGAATATGCTCAAGATGGAGCAAACGCTTGATTCCATCTCCGGGCCGCAGACCAAGCGTTACATGCACAACTACGAAATGCCGCCGTATTCCACCGGTGAGACCGGACGCGTCGGAAGCCCGAAGCGTCGCGAGGTCGGCCACGGTGCGCTCGCTGAAAAGGCGCTCGTGCCGGTGCTTCCCAGCAAGGAAGACTTCCCGTACGCCATCCGTCAGGTCTCCGAGGCCATCGGCTCCAACGGTTCCACTTCCATGGGCTCCGTCTGCGCCTCCACGCTTTCGCTGCTCGACGCAGGCGTTCCGCTGAAGGCTCCTGTTGCGGGCATCGCGATGGGCCTCATCTCCGGTGACGTCGACGGCAAGCACATCTACAAGACCCTGACCGACATCCTGGGTGCTGAAGACGCGTTCGGCGACATGGACTTCAAAGTCGCCGGCACTTCCGAATTCATCACTGCTCTCCAGCTCGACACCAAGCTCGACGGCATCCCCGCCGACGTTCTGGCCGCGGCGCTGCAGCAGGCGAAGGAAGCCCGCACCACCATTCTTGAGGTCATCAACGAGTGCATCGACGCCCCGGCCGAGATGAGCCCGTATGCCCCGCGCATCATCACCACCACCGTTCCTGTCGACAAGATCGGCGAGATCATCGGGCCCAAGGGCAAGATGATCAACCAGATTCAGGAAGACACCGGCGCCGACGTCAGCGTTGAGGACGACGGCACCATCTACATCGCTTCCGAAGGCGGCGACGGCGCGGAGAAGGCCAAGGCCACCATCGACGCCATCGCGCACCCGCACGTTCCCGCTGTCGGCGAGAACTTCAACGGCAAGGTCGTCAAGACTACAAGCTTCGGCGCGTTCGTCAACCTGACCCCCGGCACCGACGGCTTGCTGCATATTTCGCAGATTCGCAACCTGACCAACGGCGAGCGCATCGACGCCGTCGAGGACGTCTTGAAGGAAGGCGACACCGTTGAGGTGACCGTCCAGGGCGTCGACGACCGCGGCAAGATCTCGCTGGCCATCCCCGGCTTCGAGGATCAGGAATCCGGTCCGCGCGGTGGTGGCCGTGGCCCACGTCGTGATCACGACGATCGCGGTGGACGTGGCTATCGTGGCCACGGGCGCGACCGTGAGGATCGTGATGACCGTCGTCGTTCCGATCGCGACGATCGTGATGACCGTCGTTCCGGACATGGACGTGAGGACCGCGAAGACCGCGACGATGCCGATTTTGAGGATCGTCCACGTCGCCGTCGTGAGGATCGTGATGACCGTCGTCGTTCCGATCGCTATGATCGCGATGATCGTCGCGGCCGCGACCCTGAGGATCGCATCGAGCGCGATGACAGTGATGATTTTGAGGATCGTCCGCGCCGTCGTCGTTCCGATCGCGACGATCACGATGATTACCGTCGCTCCGACCGTCACGAAGGACGCCGTAGTGGCGGCTACCGTGGTGGCCGTCGCAACGACCGCAACCCGCGCTACGCGACCGACGATCACTATGACGAATATCGCGAGAATCGTGAAGAGCGCAGCGAGCGTCCGCGCCGCCGTGTCCGCCGCGACTTCGACCCGTTCGATGACTGATTGAACGATTGATTGGCTGGATAGTCGGTTGATTGTTGGTCGATCGTATCGTTAGATAACGGATAACTGGTCTGCAACCTGCTTGTTTTGGTTGCAGACCAGTTTGTATATCTGCTGATGCCTACTGCTCATTTAGGATTCTCACCGATCGTTTTCTGGCATTCGACCGGCTTTGTGCTAGAAGCGAGTCGTTTAGGGTCTCTCAGTGACCTGTTTCTAGCATCTTGCTTGGTTTGTGTTAGAAACAGGTCATTTTATTATCGTTTCATCTCTATTTTCAATGATTGATGTTGATTTGATGCGGTTTTTGGGAATGAATGTGTACGGCTCGACGGTTCACCCCGCGACACGCCTCAAATGTGGATAAGCCCTATCATTCGACCACAGTACCCGTTTTGGCTTGCATCTGCGCCCTACAAGTGGATTGAATGGGTATATGGAAAATGTACTCACGATTTCAAGACCGCGCCGCGCAGACACGCCGTTTGCGAGGCACAAAAGAATACTGTTGCCTGCCGAGGTAAAAGGCAGACGGGTCAAAAGGTTGCGGCCGCAAAAGTCACCTTCTACGATTTCCGCGATTCCACCGCCGGCGAGGCTGCCGGAATCCATGAAACCTCAGCCATATCGGCCGCAGAGTCCCTTGTCGGTGCCTGAATTGCCGCGTTCTCCTCAAGTGCTGAATGTACCCGATTTGTCGTTGAACGCGACCGCCCTGATGCTTCGACCCACTTCAACACAGAGGATTGCTGTTCTCCAGCCTCAAGCCGCTGGGGTAGCGCCATTGACATTAACCGAGCCTCCAATGCCGCAAACACAAAGATTGGGAGAAGTTTCTCGGACGAAAAAGAAAGGTCGAGACGAGACCGGTTGCACCTCGCCTGGGAATCCTCCGAAAAACAAAAGTATCGTCACCCATGCATTCGTCAAGCACACGGTCGTTTTCCTTTCCGCTAGCGGGGGAGTAGGACTGAGCGCCCTTTGCTCACTTGCCGCCTTGCAGCTCAATGATCAAGGCAGGCGTACGGCTTTGGTGGATGCGGACTTTGCTTCCGGTGGGCTCGATATTTTGCTTGGCCTGGAAAACGACAAAGGGCTGCGGTTCGGCACCTTGAACGCGCCATTGGGCAACATCGACGGCGACGTGCTGTGCAAACGGCTGCCGCATTGGGAAGACATCCCCGTTCTCGCTTTCGATTCATGGGATAGTCAGGTCCCGGAATGGTGGGAAGTCGAGGCCGTAATGGCAGCCTTGGGGCGCAGTGTTGATATGGTGCTCGTCGATGGTGCCGGTGGCCGGGTCGTCGGTATGGTTCCTGCACTGCGTTTGGCGCCGGTGGTGGTCGTCACTGAGCTTTCGGTGCTTGGCTTGGCCCGTGCCAAGGCCCTGCTGGGAAGGGTTGCTTCGGGTCGTCTCGGATCGGTTGGCCGACGCGACGATGGTCCTGCAGATGGCTGTATGGATTCGTGTGAATGCTCGTCCCGGCCGTTTTCGCAATCTTGTGAAGATGGTTTTGGCGAAGATGGCGAGGCCGGATACTTTGAAGACACCGGGACCACGCATCTGGCGGCGATTGTGGGCATCGAGCCGAGAGGCGTGTCGCGTCGGCGCGGTGTGGTGGACGTCAATGAGGCGAGCGAGTATTTGGGCCATCGGGTCCTCGGGCCGATATGTCCCAGCAGCGCGAGAATCAGCGATGTCTTGGAGGGCTTGGGTCTCAAGCTTGCGAAAGCCGACCGGACGGTGATGGCCGAGTTGGCCCATGCCGTCAGTGACGCGGTGGAAGGAGGCGAACGACATTGATGTTTGGACCTCTTGAGGATTTGGCGCATGAACCTGCACTGACCGATATCGCTGTGACCTGTGAGGGACGGGTGTGGGTCGATCGGGGCGGCGGCATGAGTGAGTACCATCCCGCGGTGCCGTTCCGCTCCCCGCAGGTCGTACGCGAGTATGCCACCCAGCTGTGTGCGCAGTTGGGCAAACGGCTCGACGACGCATGTCCCATCGCCGATGCCTCGAGTGTCGAGGGCATTCGCATCCATGCGGTCATCGCGCCGATTGTGCCGACCGGCGCCAGCATTTCCATACGGTTCCCAAGTCGAACGGTTCCAAGGCTGAGCGGTCTCGGTGCCAAGGGCCTATTCCCGTCCTCATGGTTCCCGCTGCTCTGTGGTCTGGTCAGCAAGCGTGCGACGATTCTGATTACCGGCGGTACCGGGGCCGGCAAGACCACGTTGCTGAAAGCCTTGCTCGCCCAGGCCGACCCTGCCGAACGCGTCGTCAGCGTCGAGGAGGTTAGGGAATTGGGTACGCTTGGCCGTGGCAACCACGTTTCCCTCGTCGTTCGTGAGGCCAACGTGGAGGGTGCCGGTGCGATTGGCCTGCCGGATTTGGTGAAGGCGACGTTGCGTATGCGCCCTGATCGCATCATTCTGGGTGAATGCCGTGGCGAGGAGATAGCCGACCTCCTGCGTGCTTTCAATTCCGGGCACCACGGAGGTATGGTCACCCTGCACGCCGACAGCGTCGATCGCGTGCCTTCCCGGCTGGTGTCGTTGGGGCTGTTGGCCGGGCTCAATCAGCCGGCATTGACCATGCTTGCCGCCGGGGCCTTTGACGTGGTCCTTCATCTCGAACGCAGCAATGGCAAGCGGCGAATCGCGCAAATCGGCAGACTTTCCAAGGATTCCGAGCATTTCGTCGGCGAGCCGATATCGACTTGGAGCGGCATCGGGATGCCGGTGCCCGGACCGGGATGGGACGCTTTCCTCAGCCATTGGGCGGGGTGATTGCATGGATTGCTATGCGTTGGTGGCCGCGCTTTTGCTTGTCGGCGCGGTTCTTTGTCTTGGTTGGCCAAACGAAACAGGCAAGCACGAGGCGCTCGCTCCAACAGGCGCTGCGTCTTCGGACACGCGTAAGGCAGGCATCCTTTCGTGTATCGATGCGCTGAGGGCCTCGGTCAAGGCAGGTGGGTCGCTTGAGGAGGCTTTTGGCGAGCAGATGCAGGGCGAACCCCTCAGCGAAACCCCCACCATGCCTGATTTGGCGCAATTGCAGGACATCCTGTATGCCCAATTGGGCAAGAAGGAGACGGTGGATCAGGCGAATCAGGCGGCCATAGAGCTGGATCTGGCATGCAAACTCAGCAAAACCCTTGGGTGTGAGGCCTCTCATTGTCTGGATGCCGTTGCTTCGTCCTATAAACGCAACCGGATGATGAAGACTTTGAAAGACAATGCCTTTACCGTGCCGAAATCAACGGTGAAGCTTCTTTCTTTATTGCCGCTGGCCACCCTCGTTTTGGCGCAGCTGATGGGTGCCTCGCCTCTGGCCTTTCTCTTCGGCAATGGCGCTGGTCGGGTTTGCCTATTATTGGGGGCCGGCACCTATGGATTGGGCATGCTATGGATGAAGGCGCTGATGGACGGTGTGGATGCGGCCGAAGGCGCCACGAGGGAAAAGAATGAAGACGCCTTTTGAAATGTATTGCAATAGTAGAGGTCGATGAACATGGATGCGTTGGTTTCAGCATGTCTGGCGGCGCTCGCGTGGATGCTCTGGTACCCGCCGGCACAAATGCTTGCGCGGCAATTGGGCGCTTTGGGCAAGACCGTGGCGGCCGGCCCCTCCCTGGGGGTCATTTTGGAGATGATGGCGGTGGCCATGCGCGAAGGTTCCTCGATTCCGCACGCGCTCGATGTCATCGGCTCAATTGTTGGCGGGACGTTGGGCTGTGGGCTTTGCCGGGCCTCGCATTCGCTGATGTTGGGGTTCAGTTGGGAAGATTCATGGTTTGCCGCTTCCTTGGCCTGCCAGAAGGCCGGCGAACGAAACGGGCAAAGTTCCGAGCCGGACGGCAGACATCGCGGAAAACGCCGGAATGACGACGACGATTCATCTTCGGCTGATGTCGCTTTCACGCTTGATGCGTTGGGCATCATCGACGATGCCCTGAAAAGCACCTGGACCCGCGGTGTTTCGCCGGTCGGCCCATTGGAAAGCGCGGTCGAGCAGCTTGACGCCAGAGCCCGTGCAACAATCGAGCAATCGGCCCAGAGGCTTTCGGTCAAACTCCTTCTACCCACGGGGCTCTGTTTCCTTCCCTCTTTCATGCTCATCGGCATCATCCCCGCCATCGGTTCGTTTATTGGTCATTGAAACAAAGCGGCTGGGCCTATAAATGTCGCTTGGTGCGATGGAAGTGGAAATCGTCTTTTACTGCTCTTTGGTTTTGGCAGCGTAGCGATGGCTGGATTTTCAAACTGGTGAATTTATTTTCCGATATGCCACAGGAATTGTGAATCTGTGCCTATCTATCCGTATTTATCAGATTCCAGTAGATTCTACAATGTTGACAACCTATTGGTATTCCACATTTTCATACACAATTTCTGTGGACGAAAACCGTGACACGCCCGGAATGTGCACAACCCCGAGCATCCGACCACACTCCCCGAAATCGCCACGGTAAACGACCAAGTTCTGTCAGACTGGGGGTATCGCAACCCACATCGGCTGCGATGAAGAAATGTCAGAGATATCAAAGGAGTAATCATGAGTAGGGAATTAATAGCTATCGATCAAACCAATACCGGCGTTGCAGCAGGTTTTGTCTCTCGGCTTTCCGAACGCTCAAGGCAGGTCAAAGGGCAGTTATGCCTGTTGGATGCACGTTTCCGCACCGCCATGACAGCACCGGACGAAGGCGCGGCGACGGCGGAATACGCGGTGGTTCTGGTAGCCGCCACGGGATTTGCCGCGGTTTTGGTGGCCCTGCTCAAATCCGGGGCCGTAAAGACGTTGTTGATGGCATTGGTCAAGAAGGCGCTCAAGGTGGTCTGATTTTCCCTGTTTTCTCGTCGAAACAACGAAAATGAACGATGTGGATTGCAGAGAGGATGCAGTGCATGATGTCACTTCAAAAGATGCAATCGCAAGAACCGGCTGACCGCCATCGCCATAGGTGTTTCACCCCGATGGTGGTCAGCAAGGTGGAAAGCAGAAGTTGTCGGCCGATTGTGTGGGCACATTGTTTGCGTCAACGGTTCCGTGCCTATATGACCGGTGCTCAGCATTGGCGTTTTGACGATTTCGGATCTCGCAGGCAAGCTTGCGGCGATGAAGGCGCCGTCACCGCTGAATTTGCCGTGGTGCTTCCGGCCGTGATGGCGATGGCCGTACTGCTGATGATGCTGGCTCGGGCGGTCACAGTGGAGATGAACTGCCAGGATGCCGCCTCCGCGGCCGCCCGTGTGGCTGTCGTGTCCAGCAGCGACACGGAGGCTCGTCTTGCAGCCCAGGATGCCGCCGGTGGTGATGCCAGTGTCTCCATATCCCGAGGTTTCAAACAGGTCAGGGTGACGGTGAGTTGCCGCGTGGTGCCCGATCCCATGCATGTGCTTCCCACGGCTGTGGTCGGCAAAGCGACGGGGGTAATTCAATGATGGGCCGGCAGCACAAGCGCTGCGGTGCCGGAAAAGAGCTGAAAGGCATTGAGATGATGAAGCTCGACAAAAGCGAAAGCAAGTGTCATGGCTGTTCGCCTTTGCATGATTTTCGATCTGAAGTGTCGAATCGGGTGAGGCGATGCTCTGCTTTGCCTGTGTTTGGCAGGTCGGCATCGGCTTCGACGGTTGCACATCACGGGCTGCGAAACAATGGCATATGTGACGAGGGTTCCGGAACCATTAACGGGGTCATGCTGATCGCTGTTGCCGCGGTGCTGCTATCGGCCATTGCCTTGGGCGGCAATCTACTGGTCTGTATCTCGCAAGCTCGCTCTGCCGCCGATCAGGCTGCCATCGCGGGAGCATCGTCGGCTCGTGACGGTGATTTCGACCCATGCATCAAATCCCGCTTGGCTTCAACACTCAACAAGGCGGCAGTGATCACTTGCACGGTAGATGAAGAAGATGTCACCGTCAACGTTGCCGTGAAAACCGCGGTTCCGTTCGTCCCCACGGTCGCCCGCATGGCCCGGGCAGGGCCGGTAGAATGTTCATAGGAATTCCGATGGATGTCAACGTTGTTGTTGGCGCGACGCAATGGGATGGTTGCGATCCTTGCAGCCGGTAGGATTCGGGTTCTCTTTCAACGGCTCTGACGTATGCTCTCCAGTGGACGAGTTAAAGACCGTGAACGCGACGGCCATCACTGACCCGACGCGCTTGGAAGGCTGAAAGAGGGCGAATCCGCTTGCCAAATATTTCTCAAAAATAGTCGGGTGAAGGTAGGTTATAGAGTATGGCACTTGCATTGTATCGACGGTATCGGCCAGACACATTTGACGGCATTATTGGCCAGGATCAGGTCACGGTCCCGCTTTCCCGGGCGTTGGATGAGGGCAAGCTCACTCATGCCTATCTCTTCAGCGGCCCGCGTGGCTGCGGCAAGACCAGTTCGGCCAGGATACTGGCCCGTTGCATCAATTGTGCCAAAGGTCCGACTTCGCATCCGTGCGGCGAATGCGAAAGTTGTAAGGACTTGGCCACCGGCGGACCCGGCTCGATTGACGTGGTCGAGATCGACGCCGCCAGCCACAACGGCGTCGAGGACGCGCGTGAACTGCGCGAGCGCGCCGCGTTCGCCCCGGCCCGCGACCGTTACAAGATTTTTATCCTTGACGAGGCCCACATGGTCACCCAGCAGGGGTTCAACGCTTTGCTCAAGATTGTGGAGGAACCGCCGGAACATGTCATGTTCATCTTTGCCACCACCGAGCCCGACAAGGTCATCTCGACGATTCGCTCGCGCACCCATCATTATCCGTTCCGTCTCGTGCCTCCAGAGGTCATGGGTCCTTATCTGGAAGAAGTGTGCGACAACGAACATATCGACTTGGAACCGGGCGTGCTGAAGCTCACCATGCGTGCCGGCGGCGGTTCCGTGCGGGACACGCTTTCCGTGCTCGACCAGCTAATGGCCGGTGCCGTTGATAATGAAGTGTCCTACGATTCCGCTGTAGCCTTACTCGGCTTCACCCCCGACGAGCTTATCGGCGAGGCGATCGACGCCGTCATCGACAAGGATGGCGAAAAGCTTTACGGGGTCGTCGAGAAAGTGGTCGTTGGCGGTTTCGAGCCGCGTCGGTTCGTGGAGGATCTGCTCTCCCGTGTCCGTGACCTCCTTGTGCTCACCCTTGGCGGTGAGAAGGCAGAAAGTGTGTTGAGCGACGACTCCGCGGTAGAGGATATGAGCGACCTTCATCGTCAGTCTTCGGCGTTGGGTCTTTCGACGCTTACCGCGATGGCCGAGACCATCAACGACACTTTGGGCAATATGACCGGAGCGATTTCACCGCGAATGCGTCTGGAACTTCTGGCCGCGAAACTCCTGGCCGGGCGCGAGAACGGCTTTGCGCCGGGCGTCGCTTCGGCCAGTTCCGTCGTCTCCTCAACTGTTGCCGGCCCTCCAGCCAACAATAACGGAGTCCCTCAGAACGCTAATCCGTCACAAGGTCGAGGCGGCTTCATCGGTTCGAGCAGAAATGCCGCGAATCACCAGCAAGGCAATCGTCAGGTTCAAACCCAGCCGGCACCCGCATCCGAAGGTTTTGCGCCGAACACCACGGCACGAGCTCAGCAGGCCGACAATAATGTCAACGGGCAGAATGCTGCCGGCAACGGCACTCATACTCCGAATACCAATGGTGAATCCAGCGGATGGCAAGGCAACGTGCAAGGTGCTAACGGACAAAGTCCGCAACCTTCCGTCCGAGGCAACGCAACCGCCGGTGTTGACGCGAACACACATGCACAGCAGAACGGCCAAACTGCTGCGCCGCTCAAAGTGAACGTTGATCCGAATGCCACCGTCGAGGAAAAGTGGGACGCAGTGCTCAAGGCGTTGCCGGAAAATGTGCGTGAGTATGTCGCTTATGGCAAGGTGCCCACCGTTTCGTTGGCGACCAATAATGCCGGCAAGTCCCGTCTTTCGATGACCTTCGACTGCGCTCTGAGCCAACACGCTTTCGCGCTGGCGCTCGCCTCCGATGCCGAACACAACGGGCAGAAAGCCGCCAACGTGGTGCTGGACGGTGTGCGTTCCGTTTTTGGCCCGCACACCATGATCGCCCCTACCGGCGTCGCTGCGAACGGCGAAAAGGTCATTTCCACCAAGCGCATGAAGCCGGAGGAGCTTGCCAAGGTCAAGCGTGACATTGCGGTTGCCAAGGTTTCGGCCACTGGCGGATTGGGTATGGCTGCCGGGAAGGGCGGCCATAGCGCTTCGGCTCCCAAAGAACAGAAGAAGTCGGATGCCGATGCCGCCGGTGAATCCGATGATTCCTCACATCGAGCTGCTCACCCGGAAAACGGGAGCGGCAAACGCGAAGACCGCATAAGTGAAGCCGATAGTGGTGACGTGCAAACAGAAAACGTTTCATCACAGCGTGTCGATATCGCTACGAACACGTTCGCTTCAGTGCCGCCGCACAAAGGCGGAAGCTCCTCGAACCCGTCAACGATGGGCCCTGGATCGCAAAACCCTATGGATGCCGATTACGATCCATGGATGAACCCATTGCCCACCCCAGGTTCCCGGAATGCAACGGCTTCCAATCCGACTGCCCGGCAAACAGGACGGGTTCCCGGTGCCGCTGCCCCGCAAGATTTCGATGGCAATGGAGCAGGCCTCCCGTCATTCGCCGATGAATCGGAAAACCGACCTGCCGAACACCATAAGAAACATATCGCCGTGCCCGACATCAGTGATGGCATTGACCCTTGGGCCACCCCTGCACACGTGCAGGAGGCTGGCGATTCCAACCCCGGCGTAAGCGCCGCTGATGGCGGTTCGGCTGCCCGGCAGCCGGCAAACGGCAACGGTCCCCACGACTCGGTGTCTACAGGCAATTTCGATAATTGGCAGACCAGACCGCCGGATTCTTCCGGCAATGGTCCCTATGCTTCAACGAGCAGCAAAAATAGTGCTGGAGCCCCGGTTTCCCAGGAATCCGATAATCAAAGCAAATCCGCCGCTGCGAATGTCAGTCCTTCGGACAATCCCGACGACAGGGGAGACGTGGCTGCACGCTTCCATGATGCCGACCTGGCCGATGAGCCCGAACAAGGTCCGCAAGTGGCTGCCGAAGACGATGACTATTCGTTGAATGACCAGTCATTGGGCGATGCCACGGCAGTGGGGCTGGACGAGCTCTCGAAGCTCTTCGAAGTCAAGAAGGTCGAGGATTTCAAGGCGGATGATCCGAAGAACCCGAAGAACATCAAACCGGTCGAGCGGCATTCCGAAGAGGAGAAACGATAGCAGATGGCATTGGCTTATGATGGCGCGATCCAGCGCCTTATCGACGGTTTTGTGCGTCTGCCGGGAATCGGGCCGAAAGGTGCCCAGCGCATCGCGTTCTACCTGCTTTCGGCCAGTGACGAGGAAGCACAGGATCTGGCCGATGCCATCCGCGAGGTCAAGGAAAAGGTGCGTTTCTGTGAGATCTGTGGCAATGTCTGCGAGACCAGTCCATGCCCGATCTGCTCCGACCCACGGCGCGACCATTCCATCATCTGCGTGGTGGAAGAGCCCAAAGACGTCATGAGCATCGAGCGGACCCGCGAGTTCCGCGGCGTTTACCACGTCCTGGGCGGGGCCATCAACCCGATGGCCAACGTCGGCCCTGGAGACCTGGCCATTCCCAAGCTTTTGGACAGGCTCAAAACCGACGAGGTCAAAGAGATTATCCTGGCACTCGATCCAAATATCGAAGGCGAGGCCACGGTGACCTATCTAAGCCGTCTGCTTTCCCCGCTCGGGCTCAAGGTCACGCGGCTTGCCAGCGGCCTGCCGGTTGGCAGCGATCTGGAATATGCCGACGAAATCACATTGGGCCGGGCCTTGGAAGGACGTCAGGAAGCCTGAATATCGGTTTGGCCAGTATCGGCCAAGCAGGCTGAACGCCGATTCGTTTCACTATCGAGGAAGCACAAACTTCAGCAAGTGAATGCCCGCATGGTGGTAAGAGACACGATCGGGCGTGGTGCTGACATATAATTCAATCAATACTGTCGAAAGCCGACTGCAAGGCTCGGGTGTGTGGCGTTGCTGCGCATCAGTCGTGTGCCGACCGGAGTTGAGATTTGGCGGTGTGTGTCTTTTAGATCGGCCATCCGCTAGGGAGATAAGGGAAAAATCGTGGCGCTTATCGTGCAGAAGTACGGCGGGTCCTCCGTGGCCGACGCCGAATCCATCAAGCGCGTCGCCAAGCGGATTGTGGAGACGAAACGCAAAGGCAACAATGTCGCCGTGGTCGTTTCAGCGATGGGGGACACCACCGACGATCTGATCGATCAGGCCATGAGCATCGATTCCAATCCTCCGGCCCGTGAGATGGACATGCTGATGACGGCAGGCGAGCGTATCTCGATGAGTCTTCTGGCGATGGCCATCCATGCCGCCGGCGAACGCGCTTACTCGTTCACCGGTTCGCAGGCCGGTTTCATGACCGACGCCCGTTTTGGTGCGGCGCACATCAAATCCGTGAAACCCGAGCGTGTGGCCCACGTCGTGCATGATGGCAAGATCGCCATCGTGGCCGGTTTCCAAGGCATCAACGCCGACGGCGATTACACCACGCTGGGCCGTGGCGGTTCCGACACTTCGGCGGTGGCACTTGCGGTGGCGCTCGGGGCCGATATCTGCGAGATCTACACCGATGTGGACGGTATTTTCACCGCCGACCCGCGCATCGTGCCCAGTGCGCGACGCATCCCCTCGATTAGTTATGATGCCATCCTCGAAATGGCTTCTTGCGGTTCCAAGGTTCTTGCGCTGCGGTGCGTGGAATATGCCCAGCGGTTCAATATGCCGCTTCATGTCCGCAGCTCGTTCTCGCACCGAATGGGCACTTTGGTGGTCCCGGAGGGCGTGGACGCACGGAAACTGCCGGATCTCGAGTAAATTTCTCGAAACAATGCCGTTGTCACAATACCTACAAAATATATCGGAACAGACTTCAACGATAAGAGAGCAAAGGAAACACGATGAGCAGTGAGAGCACGAAAGGCAATGACGTGAATTCGACCGATCAAGGCAAAACCGGTAAGGTCGAAACCAAGTCGATGGGCGATATCTTCCCCGATCTCGGCCCGGAGACCCCGGTGATTTCCGGCGTTGCACACGATCGCACCGAATCGTTGGTCACTTTGCGCGGTGTGCCCGACACTCCTGGCATGGCCGCACGCGTATTCACCGAACTGGCGAAAAGCGGCATCAACGTCGACATGATCGTGCAGGCCGGCGCATCCACCGGCAAGGCCGACATCTCCTTCACCGTCCCCGATTCCACGGTGAAAACCGTCGAGAAATCGCTTGACGGCAAGAAAGCCAAACTCGATTACGACTCCTACTCCGTCAATAGCAACGTGGGCAAGGTCGCCGTGGTGGGTGTGGGCATGAAAACCCATTCCGGCCTGGCCGCCAAGTTCTTCGAGGCCTTGAGCGCCGAACATATCAACGTGATGATGATTTCGACCTCCGAGATCCGCATCGCTGCCCTCGTGCCGCTCGACCAACTGGATGACGCAGTGCGTGCGCTGCATACGGCTTACGGCCTCGATGCCGATCAGGTGGAAGCCGTGGTCTACGGCGGCACCGGTCGCTAAACGCTGCGCCGTGACGGTTTGCGATTCGATATTGCGGTATTGTGCGGGGTTTGCCGTGTGTCGATGTTCGTATCGGATTCTTGGATTAGCAGCCTGTAAGAACGTAAAATTTATTTGATAATAGATTAAATCTATCGTAATTTGATTGTCGTTGAAGTAACAGGGACCGCTCCATTGTGTCTTCACGCCGTCGCTTATCTGCATCGGCTCGTTCTCATGGTCGACATATCTCGTGTACGTACATGTACATATCTCATATAGTCGTACGCAAGCAATGGGCACGAAGTACCTCGCGCTATGATATGGCACATATAGTCGCCTGTGCTTCGTTTGTGCAGACAGTAATCAGAGATTGCGGCGGTGCGAGCCATGAGTGAGTGGCCGCCGAACGGGAGGGAATACCATGGCCGGGTCAAATGAAACGCAACAGCGCAAAGTGAATGTCGCGGTGCTGGGAGCCACCGGCCAGGTCGGCATGGTGATGCGTCGCGTACTTGACGAGCGGAATTTCCCTATCGACAACCTGCGTTTTCTCGCTTCCTCACATTCTGCCGGCACCGTGCTCAAATGGCGTGACCGTGACATTGTGGTCGAAGACGTTGCCAGAGCCGATTTGAGAGGCATCGACATCGCCATCTTCTCCGCCGGTGGCGGCACCTCCAAAGTCTGGGCGCCGAAATTCGCCGAAGCCGGTGCCTATGTCATTGACAATTCCTCGCAATGGCGCATGCACGACGAGGTGCCGTTGGTGGTAGCCGAAGCCAATCCCGACGATCTCGACAATATCCCGCGCCGAATTGTCGCCAATCCGAACTGCACCACCATGGCCTGCATCCCGGTCCTGAAAGCGCTGGATACCCACTTCGGCCTGAAGCGCCTGATTGTCAGCTCGTATCAGGCGGTCTCCGGAGCTGGCCGTGCCGGCGTCGAGCAGCTGATGAACGAGGCCAAGGCCGCCGTCGACCAAGGCGCCGATAAGCTTGTCTTCGACGGTTCCGCCATTGATTTCCCCAAGCCCACCAAGGTCGTGCGCACCATCGCCTTCAACGCAGTCCCGTTCATCGGCGCTATCGTCGACGATGGCAGCGAAGAGACCGACGAGGAGCAGAAACTTCGCAACGAAAGCCGCAAGATCCTGCACCTGCCGAATCTCGCCGCCTCCTGCACCTGCGTGCGCGTCGGCGTCTTCACGGCTCACGGCATGTCGGTCAACGCCGAGTTCGAATGCGACGTCACCCCCGACATGGCCCGCGAGGTGTTGAAAGACGCGCCGGGTGTCGAGCTCAACGACATCCCGACCCCGCAACTGGCCGCCGGCCACGACCCGAGCTACGTCGGCCGTATCCGTCAGGACCAGGCCGTCGACGGCAAGAAGGGCCTTGCGTTCTTCATCGCCAACGACAACCTGCGCAAGGGTGCCGCCCTCAACGCGGTTGAACTCGCAGAAATCGTGGCGCACAAGCATTTCGGCGCATAGCCATCGGCTGCGTCATCGGTGGTGATGCGATGAAGATCATGAAAAATGACCTGAAATCCTGATTTTCCTCATATGTTTATTGCGAATGCGACCAAAAGCACGAAAATCGGTCTGGAAACGTGCTTTTGGTCGCTTTGTCGATTTTGGCGCGACGAAAAGCACGAAAAATAGCCTGAATTCGTGCTTTTCGCCGCATTCTTATAATTCGTGACTGGGAGTGCGGGAGTAGCCAGAGCGGCGCGAACCTGGTGGCGTGTGTTGTTGCAGTCGTGAACGTACGAAGATGACGTGCCTCGTGTTTCATCATGAGCAGGTGACATACTGGAGATATGTCGAAGGCATCTCAAGAAGCGCAGAAACAACTGGACCGCATTGTGGCATTGGGCTATCCCGACGTGGCCGAAATGAGCGCGGCGGCGTTCCGTGCGCTGGCGCGTCCCCTGATCGATGCCTTGAAAGACAGTGATCTGGGCGAGAACATCCTTCTGGTGCCTACCCACGAGTTGGTAAGTCCGGAGTCACTAATCGCCCGTACCAGCATTAACCGCATGGCCGGCTTCACCACCATGCCCCCGCGCGACGTCGCTAGCTTCTTGCCGCAGGACGGTTTTGAGCCGCCGGAAGGCCCGTTCTATCTGGTGGTCGACCCGCACACCGGCACCGCCTACGTCAACCGCGAGCCCGACGTGGCCCGCAAGCTCATCGATTCCGACGAGCGTATGCCGCTGACTCTTGAAGAGGGCCTCGCCATCGCCACCCAGCACCCTGATTGGCTGGTCAAGAAGAACGGTTTCAACCTGCTTGGTTCCCGCAGCGCCGACGGCCGCGTGCCCAGCATCTGGATGAGCCAGAACGCTCCGCGCTTGGGTTCGGTGTGGCCGACTTCCCGGCACACATGGCTTGGCAACGCATACTGCCAGGCCCGCCGCGGTATTTCCCTCTTCCGTTGAGTTTTCTTTCACCAATCATGCGTTGTCGTCGCGAAAGTGACTCACACTAACCCATGGTTACCGAAAGAAACTATGGAAATGTGTACAGTATCTTATAGAAACTGTGGGTTAGTGTGAGTGCGGATTTTATTTTCCTCATCAAATCTTGGAATATGGGCGGTTTTATTGCTTCGAGCTGTCTATCATTAGCGTTTATATGTTTCTGAAAGGTAATTAAGCCTATCAAAACATACGATATTTAGTTACATCGCATCGCTTCCTGCGGTGCGTAATACCAAGAAAAGGAGGAGTGATGGGTCAGGATCAAGAATCATCGGTATTTGATCTCGCGGCTGTTGCCGCACAATCCAATGGAGGTAACAACGACCTGCTGCTGCCTCCCCGTCGTTTCGTAGGAGAACCGCAAAAGCCCAGCAAAATGCCGTACACCAAGTATGTGGCCTACGACAAGCAGATTCCGTTCGATTACCCCGAACGCACCTGGCCGTCGAAAAAGCTGCGCCGTGCCCCGCGTTGGTGCTCGGTCGATCTGCGCGACGGCAATCAGGCGCTGGTTAACCCCATGGATTCCGAGCGCAAGCTGCGTTTCTGGAACCTTCTCATTTCGATGGGCTTCAAGGAGATCGAGGTCGGCTTCCCGTCGGCTTCCGATACGGATTACGATTTCGTGCGTTTGCTCATCGAACGCGAGCTCATTCCCGACGACGTCACCATCGTCGTCTTGACGCAGGCCCGCGAGCACTTGATCCGCAAGACATACGAATGCCTGCGCGGAGCCAAGCGTGCCGTGGTGCATTTCTACAATTCCGTCTCCGTCCTGCAGCGCGAGGTCGTCTTCCGCAAAGACAAAGAGGGCATCAAGAAGCTCGCGACCGATGCGGCCGAACTTTGCAAAGATCTTGAAGGTGCAGCCGGCGGAACCGACTTGTATTACGAGTATTCACCGGAATCATTCACCGGAACCGAGCCGGATTATGCCGTCGAGGTGTGCAACGCCGTCATCGACGTCATCAAGCCGACGACTGACCACAAGATGATCATCAACCTGCCGGCCACCGTCGAGATGACCACGCCGAACGTCTTCGCCGACGAGGTGGAGTACGTCTCCAACAACCTGAAAGACCGCGATTCCATCGTTCTTTCGCTGCATCCGCACAATGACGAAGGCATGGGCGTCGCCGCCACCGAACTGGCCGTGCTCGCCGGAGCCGATCGCGTCGAAGGCTGTCTCTTGGGCAACGGCGAACGCACCGGCAACGTCGATCTGGTCACGCTGGGCCTCAATATGCTCACCCAGGGCGTCGATCCGCAAATCGATTATTCCGATGTGCCGAAGATTCGCAAGACCGTCGAATACTGCAATCAGCTCGCCATCTCCGAGCGTCATCCCTATGCCGGAAACTTCGTGTTCACCGCCTTCTCCGGCTCCCATCAGGATGCCATCAAGAAGGGGCTTGAAGCCCGTCAGGCCGCGGCCGAACGCGCCGGAGCCAACCTCGACGATTTCGTCTGGCTTGTACCTTACCTGCCCATCGACCCGAAGGACATCGGCCGCAGCTACAAGGCCATTATCCGCGTCAATTCGCAGTCCGGCAAGGGCGGTATGGCCTACTTGCTCAAGACCAACCACAACCTCGACCTGCCCAAGCGCTTGCAGATCGAGTTCGAGAAGGTCGTGCAGGATTACGCCGACAAGACCGACAAAGAGGTCAAGGACGACGAGATCTGGCGCCTCTTCAAGGACGAGTACCTCCCGGTCGAGGAGAACGGCGCGTTCGCGGCCAGCGAGGCTGTGGGCGACGAGGGTGACGACCAGTTGCAGTCTTGGGGCCGTTTGAAGCTTCTGAACGTTTCCGTGACTTCCGGTGCGGACGGTTCCGATACAGTCTTGAAGGCCAAGTTGCTCGACCGCGGGGCCGAGTATGGTGCTGACCCGATCGAGCGCGAGGTCTCGGGAGCCGGCAACGGCCCGCTCGATGCGTTCCTCAATGCGCTTTCCACAATCGGTATCACCGTCAGCGTCATGGATTACGCCGAGCATGCGATGACCGCCGGCACCGACGCGATGGCCGCCTCGTACATCGAGTGCCAGATCGGCGGGGAAGCTAATGCGCAGATCATCTGGGGCGTCGGCATCGATTCGTCGATTACCACCAGCTCGCTGAAGGCGATTATCTCCGCGATCAACCGCTCGATGCGCTGATAGGGCTATTTCGCATTCCCCGCTATTTCCGGTTGCCAAAGCCGGAGCGAAAGGGAATGCGAAAATCCTAAAACTCTATAACCTTAAAACTTTAAAGCCATAAAGATATGGGCTTGCTCCACCGAGGATGCAAGCCCATATCTTTTGTTGTTCTTTTTTCGCCTATTGCTGCTGGGTCTGTGGGCCTTGCTGTTGCCCGTTTTCTCCGCCGCTCGCCCCGCCGGTGCCGCCATTGGATTCGTTCTGCCCTTGGCTTGGGGTTTCGCCGGTTCCATTTCCGGCTCCTGCTCCGCCGGAACCGGTTGTGCTTCCAACTCCGGAGTCTGTTGAAGTCGATCCACCTGAAGTGCCGCCAGACGATTTGTTCGAGTCGCTATTCCCGTAGCTCCTGCGTTTGTAGGATTCGCTCGAATAACTTGACCTGGCGCCGCTGCCCCACGTGCCGTCCGGGCCGCCGATCTTGCCTTCGTCGTGGGCGACGGGGAAAGTCTCGTTTGGCTGGTCGGCAAGTGCCTGTTTCATGTATTCGGTGAACAGGTGTGCGGGATATTGGCCGCCTGAGCCATAGCCGTCGCGCAACGGCTGGATTTCCTGCGGCGTGCCATTGGCCCCTGGGCTCCACATGGCGAAGACGGTCACCATGCTGGGGGTGAAGCCGACGAAGCTGCCAGCCGTCGAATCGTTGGCGGTCCCGGTCTTGCCGGCGATGGTCTTGCCCACTTTCCGCACTTCGGTGGCCGTGCCGTATTGCACGGTGCCTGTCATCGCCTTGGCCACGAGTGCGGTGTCGTTGGCCCCGAAGACGCGTTCGGTATCGGTGGGGGCTCGGTACATGTCTTTGCCGCCTGAATCCTTGACGGACGCGACGATATGCAGCGTCGGTTTGTTGCCTTGGTTGGCGATGGTGGCGTAGGCCTGTGCAACGTCGGAGACGTGCACACCGTTGTTGCCGAGCACGGTGAAGGGATTGTCGCCGGGTACGAGTTTCGGACTCATGCCCGCCGCCTGCGCGGTTTGCGCCACCTTCTTGGCCCCTAGATGCTCCTGCAGATCCATATAGACGGTATTGACCGAATTGGCCGTGGCGTTGTAAAGGTTCGTGTATCCGAACTGCTCGTTGCTGAAATTACGAACCGGTTGGGTGATGCCGGCGTAGGTGCGCGGCGAATTGCCGTTGAACGTCGTATTGAGACTCACCCCGTCCTGTACCGCCGCCAACAGTGCGAAGGGTTTCATGGTCGAACCGAGCTCGTAGGTGGCCTGCGTGGCGTTGTTGAGCTGTTTGGTCAGGTAGTCGTCACCGGCGTAGAAGGAGATGATGGAGCCGTCTTTCGGGTTGACACTCATCGCCCCGGTCTGCATACCCTGGTTCAAAATTCTGGCGTTCTCCTTGGTCGATGGACTCGCGGTGTTGAACATCAGGTCCTGCTTGCCTTTGTCGATGGTGGTGACGATGGTATAGCCGCCGGTGTCGAGGTCGTCGGGGGTGAAAGTCCCGCTTCCGGTCAGTTCGTCGCGCACCATTTGCAGAATGTAGCCGTTTGTGCCTTTATACGAGCTTTGCTGCGATTGCGGTGGCACAGTCGGTGGCATCTGTTGATTGGCGGCAGCATCCTGAGAGGTGATGTAGCCCTGCTTTTCCATGATGCCGATGACGCGTGTATAGCGTTGTTGCGCGCGTTTGGGATTGATTGCCGGGTCCCAGGTCGAAGGCGCCGGAATGATGCCGGCCAGCAGTGCCGACTCGGGCATGGTCATGTCTTTGGCATCCTTGTTGAAGTAGGCCTTTGACGCCGCCTCGATGCCGTATGCACCGCGACCCAGATAAATGGTGTTCATATAGTTGCACAGGACCTTGTCCTTGTCCTGCGACTTCGTGATCTTCATTGCGAGGATGGCCTCGCGCACCTTGCCGGAATAAGTGTGGGTGTCGCCCATGTAATAACGTTCCGCGTACTGCTGGGTGATGGTCGAGGCGCCTTGACGTGCGCCGCCGCTTACGTTGTTGAGCAGGGCTCGTGCGATGCCTTTGAAATCGACGCCCGTATCTTTGTAGAACGTCTGGTTTTCGCTTGCCACCATGGATTGCCCGACGTATTTCGGCAAGGCGTCGCAGCTGATAATCTCACGGTTCTGCGTGGCAAAATTGCCGACTTCAGTGGTGCCATCGGCGTAATAGACCTTGGTTTTTTCGGCCATCGCGATTTTTTCCGGCAGCGGGATTTCGGTGGTGGCGTAAAGATAGGCGAATACGCCGATACCGGCGAGGATGAGGGCCGCGATGATGCCCAGCGTCCATTTGAGGATGCGATGCTTATGCTTCTTGGGCGCCTTGCGTTGCGGGCCGTTGCTGCCTGGATGTTTTTGCGTACCATTGGCGCTGTGGCGCCGGTATTGGTCGCGCGGTGTCCGGGTGCTTCTGTAGTTGCGTTTGGGCTTGGCTCTGCCCGGGCTCACGGCGCGCGCCGAAACTGTGCAAAACTCTGTGACCATGCCAACTACCGTAACGGTTGCCCCTGAAAAACTACTGGGATTGAGAGCCAGAAGCGGTTTTTGTGTGTGGTCTCCTTGTCGGAAGACGAAAGAGTGACGTAGTTCACATTAGTGTTTTGCGATTTTTGTTTCAGCCGTTTTCTCGCTCATACCTAATGGCTGATACGTAAATATATTATACAATTCTCGTTACGTTGTGGGGCATGTACAGCTTATTCTCATGCCTTTTCTTCATGAGGGGCTAAACTGACAAATGGAATTTTGCACGTGAAATAAAGGAGTCGATATGAGTATTCGCGTGGCAGTCGCAGGTATTGGTAACTGCGCCTCGTCCCTGATTCAAGGTGTTGAGTATTACAAGGACGCGAAGGATGATGAGAAGATCCCCGGCCTGATGCACAACAACTTCGGTGGCTACCGGGTTCGCGATATTGAGTTTGTGACGGCGTTCGACGTTGATGCCCTCAAGGTGGGCAAGGATATCTCCGAGGCCATCGGAGCCTCGCAAAACAACACCTACAAGTTCTGCGACGTACCGAACAAGGGTGTAGAGGTACTGCGCGGGCCGACCTATGACGGCTTGGGCGAGTACTACCGTCAGATGATCACCGAGTCTGACGCCGAGCCGGTCGACGTGGCGCAGGTGCTGCGCGACAAGAAGGTCGACGTGCTGGTCAGCTACATGCCTGTTGGCAGCGAGCAGGCCGACAAGGCCTACGCGCAGGCCGCGATGGACGCCGGTTGCGCCTTCGTCAACTGCCTGCCTGTCTTCATTGCTTCCGACCCTGAGTGGGCGCAGAAGTTCCGCGATGCCGGTGTGCCGATTATCGGCGACGACATCAAGAGCCAGGTCGGCGCCACCATCACCCACCGTGTGATGGCCCGTCTCTTCGAGGATCGCGGTGTGCGTCTCGACCGTACCTATCAGTTGAACGTCGGCGGCAACATGGACTTCATGAACATGCTGCAGCGTTCGCGTCTTGAGTCCAAGAAGGTCTCCAAGACCCGCGCCGTCACCTCGATCGTGCCTCACGAGATGGATCCGCACAACGTCCACATCGGCCCGTCCGATTACGTGGCATGGCTTGACGACCGTAAGCTTGCGTTCGTGCGTTTGGAAGGCACCACCTTCGGCGACGTGCCGATCAGCCTCGAGTACAAGCTTGAGGATTGGGATTCGCCGAACTCCGCCGGCATCGTCATCGACGCCGTGCGCGCTGCCAAGATCGCACTCGACCGTCACCTCTCCGGCCCGATTCTCGCGCCGAGCTCCTATTTCATGAAGTCCCCGGCCGTGCAGCATGAGGACTCCGAAGCCCGCCAGTTGGTCGAGAAGTTCATTAAGGGCGAGGTCGAGGCTGATGAGGCCGAACTCGATGCCGATGTGAAGTCCGCCAAGGACAATGGCAAGGATGTCTGGCACGCCTGAGTTAAAGCGTGTATGACATTCGTCAATACCTGGTCGCCACTTGCATTACGCAAGTGGCGATTTTCGTATCCGGATGCCTTCAAAAATTCCGCCATGCGGCCTTTGGTCCTTCCGACCGGGTCAATGTGCTTCGACCCCTTGATTTTCCTGCTTTTTCTTCGATACGGACATCGTTCGACGTCGATTTGATATTGCCGTTCATTCAGGGATTTACAAGTTTTTTGGAATCGCTATAAATAAGCAATAGTCGTCATCGTATAATTATTCCATCTGTCATGAAAAAACAGAAAAGAAAGAAGCAAGAAGTCAAATGAAACGGAAAAGATGGTCTGGACTGACGGCATTAGCCGTAACGGTCTCGATGTTCGCCGGCTTTGCAGGCGCGATGACCACGGCGAATGCCGCGGAAGTCGACAACGGTGGCGCACTGACATTGAACCAGCGGGTCCTCAAGGGCGAGAAGGGGAAGGTCGCGCCTTCGGTCGCTGGAGCGTCCGGCAAGATTGATGCCTTCATCTCCACGACGGGTACCGCTGGAGTGGAGAAAAAGACGCAGGTCCTCGATCGTCTTGACCTACTTCGTAGCGGTTCGTCGTCGCAGCGTGAGCAGCAGGCGAACAGTGAGGGCCGGCAGTCGGCCAGCAAGGCCAGCGCGACGGCAAACGGCGTATTCGCCGAGCTGAAGAAAATCGACCCCAGCGCACAATTGACCTTTGTGACCTCGTATTCCACGACTGGTGTGGCGGTTCGCGCCGATGCGTCCGCGTTGCGCGATTTGGTCAAACGATCCAAGAACGCTTTGCGTGTTTCGTCTTTGCCGAAGATGACCGTGGCCGATGACCCGTCCACTTTGGGGCAGGCCGGGACTGCGAAAGCCCAGGCTGCCGATGGGGAAGCGAAGGCTCCGGCAAACGGCAACGATACGACTTCCGCTCCTACCGGCAACGCCGGCGATAGCAGCAAAGTCGCTGATCCGAAATCCGATGAAACTCCCAAGGCTGGCGTCCAGTCCGAGGCTCCGAGTGCGACTCAAGGGTCGGCGCAAACGCAATCGAGCGCCCAGCCTGCAGCGCAGGATGCCGGCGAGGTTCCATACAACAAGCACAGTGATCAGTTCATCAATGCCGTCAATACTTGGAATCAGACGGGCAAGACGGGTGAAGGCGTCAATGTGGCCGTGGTGGATACCGGCCTGGATTATACCCACGCCGATTTCGGTGGCGTAGGCACTCCTTCCGCCTATCAGACCGCTCTGTCATCCACCGCAGATCCGTTGACGGACCCGACGCTGAAAACGTTGCTCGACTCCAGCAAATTCAAGGGCGGCTACGATTTCGCAGGCCCGGTCTATGGTTCGGATGATTCTAGTGGCCATATGATCGACACCCCCACCCCGGATGCCAACCCGATCGATGGCGAGGGAGGCCACCACGGCACGCATGTGGCCGGTACTGTGGCAGGTTATGGCATTACCGCAGGTGGAAGCCGATTCTCGGGCAACTACACCTCGTTGAACAACAGCGATGTGCAAAGCATGAAGATCGGTCCGGGATCCGCGCCTAAGGCCGGTCTGTATTCGTTGAAGGTCTTCGGCGACAACGGTGGCAGCACCGGACTGACGCTCGAAGCCCTCGATTGGGTTTCCAGGCACAACCTGAGTTGCGCTCCCGCCGATAAGATCAGCATCGTTTCCATGTCGTTGGGCTCCTCCTTCTCGCAAGGGGACGAACCTGATGCGGCAGCGGTCGACAATCTTTCCAAAGACGGCGTGGTCTCGGTGATCGCCGCCGGCAATGACGGCGACTATACCGACATTCTGGGTTCTCCGGGCTCCGCACGCAGTGCATTGACCGTCGCCGCCAGCGAAACCGGTATGATCCTGCAGGATGCCATCAAGGTCACCGCCGGTCCTTCCGTCATTAATGGCAGGTACCTTGCCGGACAGTATTCGTCCAGTTTCACCGGCAGCTTCAACGTCACCGCTCCGGTTGTCGCCATCAAGGGGTCGACGGATGATCCCAACGACAACGCCGAAGGCTGCAAGGCTTACTCTTCCGCCGATGCGGCTGCGGTAAACGGCAAGATCGCTTATGTGCACTGGGACGACAGCAACGTCTCGTGCGGTTCGAGGGCCCGGTTCAACAATGCCGAGCACGCAGGGGCCGTAGGTATCATCTTCGATTCCCAGCAGAATGTGCCCGCGGCCGGAATCGCCGGCAACTCGACCATCCCCGGCTTCCAGATCATCAAGCAGGATTCCGACGACATCTCCCTTGACTCTCTCATTGAGGCCGGTGGGGTGAGCGTGCAGCTCGGTGACGCGTTGAAGCAGACCCAGGAAAACGATTACTCCGGTGAAATCGCCGATACAATCGCCGATTTCAGCTCCCGCGGAATCCATGGCTCCTATAACGGCACCATCAAGCCCGATGTGGCAGCTCCCGGCGTCGGCATCGGTTCGGCTTCGGCCGGAAGCGGCAACGGCATGGAAGTCATGCAGGGCACCTCGATGGCGACTCCGCTGGTTTCCGGCGTGACCGCTCTTGTGCGTGGCGCGCACCCCGATTGGAGTGCATCGCAGGTCAAGGAACAGATGATCAACACCGCCACCCATGACATCAAAACCGATCACACCCCCAACGCCAAGACTTATGGCCCGATGCGCGTGGGTACCGGTCGCGTCGATGCCCTTGCCGCGGTCAACAACCCGGTCCAGGTCTCCTCTGACGATCCTTCCGCGGTCACGGCCGGTTTCGGCGTGGTCCAGGTAGGCCAGAACGGATACAGCGCCAAGAAGACCATTACGGTCAGCAACACTTCCAGCGTTGCCCGCAACTTCTCGGTGGCCTACCTGCCCCGTACACAGACGCCCGGCGTCAATTACACGTTGAGCACGAGCAACGTCACCGTTCCCGCGAACGGAAGCGCGAACTTTGACATCAACCTGAGCATTCCCAATCAGTCCGCATTGCGTCACACCGTGGGCGACACCCAGACTGATAGCGCGCAAGGCATCGCCAGCGCCATCGTCACCGATGCCACCGGTGTGATCGAACTGACCCCGACCGATTCCGCGCCGAATGCTTCGCCGTTACGCGTGGCCGTCGCCGTGGCTCCCAAGCCGGTTTCCAACACCAATACCACTTATGCGGTGGCGTCGGACGGAAGCAAGAGCCTGGTGACCGGCGGGCAAGGCATTTCGCAGGGCATCGGCGACCAGAAGTATGTTTCTCGCCAGATTCCTCTGGTGCTTTCAGCAACCGATTCCGAGACCGCAAAGGACGATGAGGTTGCGGCCGGCTGGCCGGTGCGTGGTTCCCAAGCCTATGACATTCGTGCCATCGGCTATTCCAGCACCGCGCCTCAGGTCAGCGACCCCACCAATGCCGCCGTCAGTTTCGGCATTGTCACCGACAAATCCTGGAGCCATCTGGCTGACGGGTTCAACTTCGACATCGATATCGATACGAACGGCGACGGACAGATCGATCGCATCATCGAACCGTCGCTCAGATATCAGGGCAACCAGCTGGATACTGCGATCGCCTTGGTAGCCAAGGTCAGTGGCGGCAGCACTACGATTGTCGACCAGGTCGAGATCGACCCGGAGTTTGTCAATGATTCCAACCAGCTTGTAGTCACGGTGCCGTTGAACGATCTGGCCGATGTCACTTCTGCCAGCACGAGCGCACCTATGTCCTATAAGGTCGAATCGTCCTATTTGGGTACAAACCAGACGGTCGATGAGGTCGGATCGTTCAGCGATACGAAGTTTGATGCCATCAAGCCGGCCATGTGGTATGGCAATACAGGCTTGGGCAGCAACGGCGATTTCGAATTCCCCGATCAGAACGGAACCACCATTCCGGTTCACATGGCTCAGGCTGCCCCGCAGGTTTCTGCTCAGGGCGGTAGCATTGATGAGCGGATTCCGGCCACCATTCTGGTCCACACATTGGGCCAGGCTCCTGACAGCGATGCGCAGACCTTCTCGATGGATGTGGCATCGCGAGCGGGCAAGACGGATCTGCAGGCCGCCATCGATGCGGCCGCCCGTCTGAACGAAGCCGATTACACAGCGGCTTCATGGTCGCAGCTTCAGACGGCTCTCGCTTCGGCAAGGACGGTAATGGCCGACGAGGACGCGACGCAAAGCGACGTCGATACGGCGACCACAGTGCTCAGGAATGCTGAGCATGCCCTGGCGCAACAGGTGGCCGGACAGAGCGATCGTGACGTGCTGCAAGCAGCCGTTGATGCCGCTTCCAGTCTCAATCAATCCGATTACACGGCCGACTCGTGGCGTGCCTTCGCTTCGGCCTTGGCTCAGGCCAAGAGTCTTCTGGCGAATCCAAATGCCGCAAAGAACGATGTCGTGGCTGCCACCGTCGCCCTCAAGCAGGCCCAACAGGGATTGCAGAGGCTCGAAGGCGGTTCCGCCGGTGTGGGGCCTGCGACTCCAGGAATCGGCTCGGCTGCTCCCGGCCTTGCTTCGGCTGCGTCGCTGTCGTCCCGCTCTTCTCGCAGGTCTCGCGGATCTCGCGGTTTGGCTACAACCGGTTCGTCGGTTGTCTTCGAATTGCTGGCTGCGGTGACATTGCTTGCCGGAGGTGTTGCGGTGTCGTTCGCAAAGCGTCGTCATATGATGCGTCTTTGAGCACCCGATGTCGTCTCGTAGCAGACGCTATGGTGATCGACTGATATGAGCAATCGCGTTCGTCCTGATATTCCATGGGACGAACGCGATTGTGTATCTTGCCTTTCTTGGCGGTCCAATAGGCTTGTGTTGAAAAGGCGCTTTGGGATATGCAAAATACGTCTTCTTTGCTGTTCCTGCGTTTTGGCGCAAGGAAAGACGCATGCGAGGAATAAAAATGCGTCTTTCCGGCATTTCGGTGTTGGAATGCCAGAAAGACGCGGTAACGCAGCGCGGCTGCTCTTACTTGTCTAACAACGGGTCGACTTCTTTTTCGTAGGCGATAAGCGCCGAGTTGATGACCTGATGCATGTCGTAATAGGCGTAGGTGCCGAGGCGCCCGCCGAAAACGACTTCCGGCTCCTTGGCTGCCAAATCCTTGTACTGCTGATAGAGCTTCTGGTCGTCGGCGGTGTTGATGGGGTAGTAGGGCTCGTCGTCGCGTCCCGCCGAGCGGCTGTATTCCTCCCAGACCACGGTCTTGTCTGGGTTCTGCTGTTCCTTGCGCTCCGGGTTGAAGTTCTTGAACTCGATGGCGCGCGTATAGGGCACGTCGGCATCCACGAAGTTCATCACTGGGCAGCCGAAGTGGTCTCCCTCGTCGTAACGCTGCTCCTTGAAATCGACGGTACGCCATTTCAGGTCGCCGAGCGCATAGTCGAAGTATTTGTCGACCGGACCGGTGTAGACGATCGGCACGCGGCCGAGCAGCGCCTTCTTGTTGAGTGGCTGGCTTTCATCGAAGAAGTCGGTGCTCAAGGTGACGTGAATCTTCGGGTCGTCAATCATGCGCTGCATCCAGGCGGTGTAGCCGTCTTTGGGCAGGCCTTCCCACGTGTCCTTGAAATAGTGGTTGTCGTAGGTGAAACGCACCGGAAGGCGTTTGATGATGGAAGCCGGCAGCTCGGCCGGGTCGGTCTGCCACTGCTTGCCCGTGTAGTTCTTGATGAACGCCTCGTAAAGCGGACGGCCGATAAGCTGGATGCCTTTGTCGTTCAGATTGCTCGGGTCAGTGCCGGCCAGCTCGCCCGCCTGCTCCTCGATGAGCTCCTGCGCCTGGGCCGGCGTATAGTGCGAGTGGAAGAACTGGTTGATGGTCCCCAGATTGATCGGCATGGGGTAGACCTCACCGTCGTGCGTGGCGTAGACGCGATGCTGGTAGTCGGTGAATTCGGTGAAGCGGTTGACATAGTCCCACACGCGTTCGTTGGAGGTGTGGAAAAGGTGCGCGCCGTACTGGTGGATTTCTGCGCCGGTTTCTTTGTCCATATAGGAATAAGCGTTGCCGCCGATATGCGGCCGGATGTCGATGATCTCGACGGTGTGTCCGTTCTCTGCCGCTTGCTGTGCAACAGTCAATCCGAAGAGCCCGGCTCCCACCACCACCAAATCCGGCAGTGATTTGCCTTTTTCGTTATCGGTCATTTCAATTTCCCTTTCCGCCCCATAACTGGCTTTCGGTTCGCGTGGTCTGGCTGGAATGCGTCTTTCGACGTTTTCCGGCCACGGATGGATTCAATCGGTACGGGTTGTACAATCGTCATCCGCTATGTACGTGGCCATATGATTTTCGGCGATTAACGGTTCCATAGTACTACTCGGCTTGTTTTTCCTCGTTTATCTGAGCTTTCTTCGGTTTCGCAAGTAATTATTGCCGCAACCCGCTGCAACGGCTTTATCCGGGCATGGGGTATACTGGTTAAGCCTTCACGTGGCGTTATGTCACCCAATCCCCCCAGGGCAGGAATGCAGCAAGGGTAAGTGGCCTCTGTCGGGTGCGTGAAGGTTTTCTTGTCTTTGAAGCCAGCCGGATCGGTGTCGATTCCAACGGTTGGTATCTTGGTTCGTTTATCAAGGAATTCGTAATATGCGACCACACCGGCCTTTAGACTTTGAACTATGGCTATGAGTGGGAACGATATGTTGGATTTCAGCGATTACTCCGCAATGGACGCGGTGAAGGCTTTGCTGGATGATGGTTCCGAAACGGCTGGCCATGCGCTTCTGGTGGCGGGGGCACCGAGCTCCGGGAAAACCGAGTTCGCGCTCGCGGCGACGCATGAAGGCATTTCGAGATTCGACGATTCAAAGGTTTTCATGGCGGTTTCGGGGCGGCAGGCGGCCGATAAACTTTCCGATCGGATCATTCGTGCCATCGGCTCGGCTTCGAGTGCCCGGCCGGTCACCACGCTTTCGGCAATCGCCTTTCGTCTGCTTTCAATCATTCGTGATAACATGCGCGAGCCCCTGCCGAAACTACTGAACGGTGCTGAGCAGGATGCGCTGTTGCGGCAGGTGGTCGCGGTCCACGTCGGCCATGCCCGCTCCGGCGAATTGTGCGATACCTGCGAGCTGATGCGGCAGTATTTCGCCGCCGACGACTGGGTCAATAGCGTTTATGGCGATGACGGAAGCGTGGCGGCCGGCAAGTCCCGTGGCTCTATGGTTGACAGTCAAAAGCCAAAGGCGGAAGTGGAAGCGGGCCAGTCTCGTTCCGTTTCGCAGGGTATCGGTTCCAGCGACGCCCTTTTCGCGCGTGGAATCAACGATGCATTTGTCATGCAATTGCGTGACATGCTGGCTCGCATGGATGAGCTGGGTTTGAGCGCCGAACGCGAGAACGAGGTTCTCGCGATGCTTGCGGAATCGCAGAATTCCGGCGCTGGCTACAGTCTGCGCGTGGAACGGCTTGGTGTTCAATGGCGGTTGGCGTTCGCCCTACGACGTGAGTATTCGCAGGTGGTGGTTCAAGGATATCCGGGGGAGTTCCGCCTCGATTCCTCGCGTCTGTTGGTCGAAGGGGCGCGGGCTGCCGCGCAGGTCGCCGCTAGCGCACTCCCGAAGTTTATAGCGGTCGACGATTTCCAGGATCTGACCTTGGCCGGTCTCTCTTTCCTTGAGGCGTTGGCGCGGCGCGGAGTGAGGTTGCTGCTGGTCGGCAATCCCGACGAAGCCGTGCAGACCTTCCGCGGTTCCTATCCTGAATATCTGTTTACGCGTGCGCAGCAGCCACCGCTTTCGGCAGAGCTGATGACGTTGCCTGTGCGCTCGATTTGTAGTATTGGCTATTCTTCTTATCTCGACCTGCTGGCGTCGCGCGTTTCGCTTTCCATTGCAGCTAATGAGGATACTTCCGTGGCATTGCCGGATCGACCTGGAAAATTGCCGCGGCTGGCAGGCGCTCTTCCAATCGAGGCGTTGGATGCGGACGATTCCAAGCCAGGGGATGGCAGCGTAAAAACTCTGCTCTACCGAAACCCGCGCGAGGAGTTGGACGATGTGGTCTGGCGTATCAAAGAGGCGCATCTTGGCGCTGGCCGTGACTGGAACGATATGGCCGTCATCGCCCACGACAACGACATGGTGCGGGCTTTCGGCGAGAGGCTGCGCGGCGATGGGGTGCCGGTGCGTTATTCGGCGGTCACCAAGCCGCTGAAGGACGACCCGAGCGTGCAAGGGCTCTTCGCGCTGTTGGAACTGGCGAGATTGCGACATGATGGCATCGGCGCTTCCGGTATGTCGTTGACACAAGCGGCAAAATATGTGCGCAGCCGAGTACAGACCTTGCTGGAAAGCCCGTTGGTTGGTCTGCGTTCGTCTTCGGCGGCTTATGGCCCGATCTCGCCGGCGCGTCTGGCACCGGTGGAATCGGTGATGAAGGCCATCGCTTCATTGGCGCAAGTGATCGACGGCGAAATGAACGGTCAAGCCACGTCGACACGTGCCGACGAAGACGAGCATACTTTGGATGTCACCGCGCAATTGCCGCGCTTGCAAGCCACTTGGGAGCAGCTACGTGAGCGGGTTGTCGCGCAGCGTCCGGCAAATGGTGTCGAAGTGGATAACAGCCTTGTCGAAGGTGCCTCTGACCGGGATGAAGCAGACATGTCCTTCGGCTTGGATGCGATGTATATCATGCTCGAATTCGATGGTTCCGGGTTGGAAACCGACTTTGCAGATGGCTCTGCCAAGCTGGAATCGGATATTTCCGTTGACGCTAACACTGGCTCTGCCGGACCTGAAACTGATTCTGTTGATGACGTCGAAGCTGTGTTGCAATTGATCGGCAAGGTGGGTGACGACGCCTATTCTCGCGCCTTCGCCCATGTCTGGGATTTGGTGGCCAAGGTCGAGCAGGGGATGTCCGCTTTGCCGAGTCGCGAGCCGCAGTATGCGCTTTCTTTGGCATGGGATGCCTGCCATGTGGCCGACATTTGGCAGGTTCAGGCGCTCGCGAACAACGCCGATGGCCGGGCCGCCAACGACAGGCTCGACGTGATGATGCGGCTTTTCGCCTATGCCTCGGGTTCCGGCGCGAAGCAGAGCGTCGAGGATTTCATTTCCAGCGTGCGTTCGATGCGCATTGAAGCCGATTCGCTGGCCAAGGTCGCGCCCGTCGACCAGGCGGTCACGCTCACCACTCCCGCAGGATCCGCCGGCGGCCATTGGCGCTTCGTGTTCATCGTCGGGGTTCAACAGGACGTTTGGCCGAATCTCGCCGCCCGCAACACCATGTTCGGCGGAGAAAACCTGGCCGACATCGTCTTGCACGGGGGTATGCGCGACGAGCATGAGGCGGGTGGAGCCGGAGGGGACCCGGAACTTGCCCAAGTACTTTCCGCCGAGCAGAAAAGCTTCCTGGTGGCGCTGAGCAGGGCCAGCGAACAGGTGAGTCTGAGTGCTGTGCTGAGCGATGACACCGTGCCGTCTGATTTTCTCTATACTTACGTGCCTGAACGCTTCGACCGTGTCCGTGACGCCGACCTTGAAACCCGGGATTATGCGCAACTGGCGGATTCCGGCCGTTTTGCCGGACTTGATACCGACCCGCGCGGGTTGGTGGCGGCCTCTCGCATCGAGCTGATGCATCAGGCTGATATCACCGGAAGCGCTTCCGGACAAACCGATGAAGTCGCCGGCCGTGAGGCTGACAAGAATGCCGGCACGGCTGGCGTTGTGGGTGTCAAGGCCGATTTCTCGCAACTGGCTGTCGCGCCTGACATCGCATCTTCCGCTCGCGTCCGTGATGCCGCCGCAACGTTGGCACTGCTTGACGATGCCGGACTTGGAGCCGCCGACCCCGATAGTTGGCCGTATACCTTCGATACGCAGGACCAAGTTAGTGCACAATCCAAAGTCGCACGAAATGCAAACAGAATGGAATTATCACATCGTGATGGAGCCAACGAACCCGTCTCTGTGTCGGTTGTGCAAAACCCGCAGGACGTTTTAAACGCTGAAAAGTCATCGTCCTCGGCCTCAACGGTCACGCTTTCGCCCTCGCAGGTCGACAGGATCTGGGCATGCCCGGTCTGCTGGATGTTGGAAAGTCAATTTGCCGGCCCCCGCCCATCCAATGCTGCCACCAGTTTCGGAACGTTGATACACAAGGTGGCTCAGCTTGCCAACGAGGCCGGCCTTGACGCCCCCGATTTCATGGCGGACAGCTCTGAAGATGGCCGTATCAAAGCGATTACGACACGCATGATGGATATGTACCACGGGCTTGCTGATGACCTTAACGCCATCGACGACCCCGAGCAGCGGTATCGTGCCGAAAGCAAGGACGAAGGCGCCGAGCAGACGCTCACCGATATCGCCACCTATTTCGTGACCTCGAACGATACGGATTATCCATACGGAAATCTTAAGAACTTCGCTGTGGGCCGTTTGCGGCATGCGGATAGCGAGTATGAGTTCGCCGCACGGTTCGGCTTTGACGATATTCGTGCGGCCTATAACGCCATCGACGGCATCGATCCGATCGATGCCAACGATCTTGCCAGCATCATGGGGCTGCTCAACGGCGGCTGGCCCGAGGGCATGAGCCCTGACTTACAGATACGTCTGACCGGACGCATCGACCGCATGGAATGGCGAGATTTGGGGGATGGCAAAACGCACGTGCGCCTGATCGATTGGAAAACCGGGCATAAGCACGACGGCAAACAGATGTTCAACGACCTGCAGTTGGTCTGCTATCAGCTCGGCCTGGCGTTCCCTGAGGCGAATCATTCGCAGAAAACCGACGGAAACGGGACTTCGGCTGTTTTGCCCAATGCCGGATTGCGTGGCGTTGAAGCGCTCAAGGCCATGCCAGAAATCACCCAGAGCGCCCTGTTCGATGTCGATCTGGCCACCGCTCCCGCGCAAAGCTACGGAGCCGCTGAAACGCTGTTCCAGCCGCCGCTTTTCCATGCGGGAACTCTGAACAGCACCGGTTTCATCAAGCGCAGCCATTACTCTGATTTGCAAAAGCTGGCGGATTTGCCAGACCTGCTCGCAGATGCCCCGGAAGGTGTGAGCGCGCATGCCTGGGAGCAGTTCTTGTCGTTGCGTGGCACCCAGGCGGTTTGGGCGCTGACCATGATCTCGCGCATCTTCTACGCCGCCGCAGCTTCGCGTTCCAGCGTTCTGGTTGCCCGTCCGCAACCTGACCATGTGGCTTGGTGCAACATGAAAACAGTGTGCCCGGCCTGCGCCGGTGAGGTGGACACGGTCTACGAAGTGAGGAGAGGCTAAAGATGGCTAGAGACGAGAAATTAAGCCGCTTCAATGACATCGACGGCGTATATGTCGGCATGAATATATCTGATAGTAATAACCGCGGCAACGCAAGTCATGAATCTGCTGAAGCTCGCAATGCCAGTAATGCCGGCAACGCTGGCATTGCCGCAAAAGCTGTGAATGGTACCAATACCACCAATACTGATAGCCCCGAGCAGGCGGCGGTCATCAATGCGCCTCAAGGCGATGATGTGCTTGTGGTCGCCGGTGCGGGGTCTGGCAAGACCTACACCATGACCCGTCGCATCATCAACCTCATCAAGGTCGGTGTGCCGCCCGAGAAAATTCTCGGTCTGACCTTTACTCGAAAGGCCGCCTCCGAACTGCTGGGTCGCGTGTCAAGCGCTGTGGCCGAAAATACCCGGATGAACGAAACCGATGTAAACGTTGCCGGCAATCCGCATCGCGCCAACGTTTTCCTCAAGCCGCAGGTCTCCACCTACGATGCCTTCTTCCAATCCATCGTGCGCCAGTACGGCCTTTTGGTCGGCTTCGACCAGAACACCCAGCCGATGAGCGAGGCCGGGGCCCACCAGCTGGCCGTCACCGTCATCGACGAGAACATGGATATCCTGCGTGGTAAGGGTTTTGGCGGTTTTTCTGATATCGTCACCAAAATGCTGGATCTCTCCAACGCCATCATCGGCTCGATGATCGGTGAGCATTGCGCCAGCGTTCCCGAGGCCATTGCCCGAATCCGCGAGTGGGACCAGGCGTTCATCGCGCAGATGGATACGGCCATCGGCGACGAGACCGTTCCCGAGGACGAGCCGAAAACCGGTAAACCGCCGAAGCGCAGGAAAAAGGATACGGACGAGCAATTTGCGGATCGTATCGCGCAGTATCGTACGAAATACCACCAACTGGCCGTCTATCGCAGTGCAGGCTTGCGCGATATCGCCAGGCAGCGTGAGATTCTGCTGACTTTGGTCGAGCGTTACCACGAACGCAAGCGGCAGCTCAATATGGCGGAATTCAACGATTTCACGGTGGCCGCGTACGCGCTGATCACCCGTTTCCCGTCAATCGGGGAGCGCCTCCGACATCGCTATACGCACGTTCTGCTCGACGAATATCAGGATACGTCCACCACTCAGGCCGCGCTGATTGCCGCTCTGTTCCATCCTGATCATTCTCAGCTGGAAACAGTGAGCGTTTCCGGCGCTCCAAAAAGTCTTTCGTCGGTCCGCTCTCAAGGCCGGAAAGCGGAATCGGAACGTTCCGCGGTCAATGCCGTGGGCGACCCCTTTCAGTCCATCTATGCCTGGCGAGGTGCGAGCCCCGGTGCCTTCCGCATGTTTCAGCGTAATTTCGGCATGGACGAGACTGCCAGACCGTATTCCCTAAGCGTCACCCGGCGCAATTCGCGAGTGGTGCTCGAAGCGGCCAACGATCTGACCCAGCCCTTGCGCATCCCGGACCGCATCCCCTCGAGTTCGCCGATGCGCGAGGTGCCGGTACCGGCGCTGACCACGATTGACGATGCCAAAGAGGGTACGCTGGGTGTGCTCGGTTTCGACACGCTTGGTCAGGAAATCGATGCCGTTGCGCGGTTTGCCAAGACCTCCATCGCCCGGCATACGCCAACCGACCCGTCTCAGAAGGACGTTCGCCCACATGTCGCCGTCCTGTTCCGTGGTAAGCAGAATATGCCACAATTCGCCGAAGGACTGCGCAAAGCGGGGTTGACGACGCTGACCGTCGGATATTCGGCGCTGCTGGACCGCCCGGAAATCCGTGACGTGCTGGCCTTGCTCCACGTTGTCGCCGACCATACAGACTCCGGAGACCTGATGCGGCTTTTGGCCACGCCCCGTTTCGGCCTGGGCAGCCATGACTTGAGTGCTTTGGCCAAGCTTGCCGGTCGTCGCAATGACGAATACCGTTTCCGCGCGTTGGTTGAGGCCGGTCTGGTGCCGGGTGATGCCAAGCCGGGCGAGCAGGCAAAACTGGTTGCCGAGCATCGTGACCAGGTGCCCAACATGATTTTCCTCGCTGATCTTCTGATGGATAACAAGCTTGAATCCTCGCTTGATTCCCCTCGCATCGCCTCGCTGTTCTCTGCTTCCGGGCTTAAGGCCATCCGCCATGCCTCGCGGGTCCTGCGGCAGGTCAATGCCATCATCAACCATTCGCTCACCGAAATCATCGAGACTGCGGTTGAGGCGCTCGACCTCGATATCGACACGGTCGTGGCCCGGGCGTTGCAGGAATCCGACAGGCCGGTCGAACCGTCGTTGGCACGCTCGTCGATGAACGCTTTGGTGAATTTGGTCAATACCTATACCCAGGAAATCACGGAAGGCGCCACGCCCACGTTGCGCGGGTTCGTTTCCTGGGTGGATTCGCTGAGCAGCATTCCCGACGATACGGCAGCGGTCCCCAACGATCCGGTCGACGTGGTACTGATGACCATCCATCAGGCCAAGGGCCTTGAATGGGATTCCGTCGCCATCGTCGGCATGAAGGCCACGAGTTTCCCTTCTAATCAGGGCGACAGGCTCAAGGTGGATTTGGACGATGAGCATATCGGCGGTTTGAAAGACGGGGTCTGGCAGTCGCCGCAATATCATGAGACCGCCAACACCTGGTTGGATAATCCCGCCGCCGTGCCCGTGCCGGTACGCGCCGATGCCGATATCCTGCCTCGGTTCCCGCATGATGCAGGGGTCGGCGACGATCCGCTTGCAGCCTTGCGGAAACTCTCCAACGTGGAGATCATGGGCAATGAGTCTGAAGGGCTGATGCGCGCTTTCGACGCTATGGAGAGCGCTGATTGTAATACGCTTGATGGGGAAGTGGACTCTCCGGCTGCCGGCGATGGCGCAACGTATCTGTCGCAACAAGAGGAATACGGCCGCAGGCTTCATGCCGACGAACGTCGGCTCGCCTACGTCGCCTTGACCCGTGCCCGTGAAGAGGTGCTGATGACCTACAGCCGCCACGCCGAGCTTTCCCGCGATCCGGAGGCCGCAGGTACCGGCCACGAATCCAAGCCGTCGAATTTCTTCACCGAGGTCCATGATGCGTTGGTCTATCGTGATGATGCGGTCGTACTCGAAGTGGATACACAACCTTGCGATGATGGCAGTGACAACGTGCTCGATATGAAAACCGCGGATGGCGAAGAAACGTCGCAAAGTGTTCATTCCGCGGTTGCGTCAGACAACGATACCGATACCGAAAACGTTACGGAAGCCAATCCGCCCGTTCACCCGACGTTGTCGGACTTGGGAGCGCCGAAACCGGATGGTCTTTTCGTCGGTTCGCAGGCAGGCCAATACGAACGGGCCATTGTCGAAGAGGCTTGGCAGACACCTCTTGATCAGGATGTTATGCAGGAGGGCAAGCCGTTGCCATGGCCTGCCTCGATGAGCGAGGAGATGGCCGGGCGGTTGCATCGTTCGGCCACGCTGACCCGGCAGATGCACGATTGTCTAGTGAGGGAGGCCAGGGACGGCAACGAATCCCAGCCCCGATCGCAGGTCGAAACTGATGCCGTCTCGCTTGCCGTGAATCGCATGGCCGTCGAACTGCCGGAAGGCCAGTCGCTGGCCAAACGTACACAGATGCTGTTGGCCGATGAGGATCTGATGCCATCGATGCAGATCGTGCAAGAGCGCAACGCCGGTGCCTCCAACCAACGCATCGCCAGTGACCCCGCCAAAGGCGGCTACGGTAAGGCTATGTTTGACAATCCCGTTGATCGGTCTCGCGAAAAGGGTTCCCAGGCTGAAAGCATCAACGCGCTTGATATCGAGGTCCGTCGCCGCGGCGAACGTATTCTTGCCAGCAGGCGTCAGAATGTCACCTCGTTGCAGGCCAGCGCGGGCAATATGAGCAAGAGGGAAAGCCAGAATTATTGGCGTGCCCTCATTCGTCCCGTTCCTCGTGTGGCCTCGCCCGCCGCGCAGGCCGGCACCCGTTTCCATGCTTGGGCAGAGCGTTTCGTCAATGCGTTTGGCGTCGATGGGGTTGCCGATATGCCGGCAGATGATGGCATTTCAGCTGTAGCCGGCGGTAATCAGTCTGAGACCCGGGCCTCGCTGATCGCTGGCCTCGAGTATTCCGAGCAGAACCCGGAGGCCAACCAAACCGCCACCGACCGTAAGATTCTGACCTGGCAGCGCAGGCTGGTCGACGGGCGTTGGGCGGCCCGGCGCCCATATGCCGCCGAAGAGCAGATCGTCGTCGCCATTCCCGAACTCGGCGACCGCATTGTCAACGGCAAGCTTGACGCGGTTTTCTATGGCGGGCTGGATGAAAATGACCCGGCGAAGCGTTTCACCATAGTGGATTGGAAGACCGGCAAAAAGCCCGGTAAGCAGGAGGGCATCGACCGAAAACTGGCCCAGCTCGACATGTACCGGCTGATGTTTGCCCGGATGAAGAACGTTGCGCTGAACAGCATAGACGCCACATTGTATTATGTGAGCGAGGCTCGTGATGATAGGCGCGAGATACCTGCCGAGCCCAAATCCGCGCTCGAGATCCTGAAGGAGCTGAACGCCGGAATACCGTTGTGCAGCGACGAAGATTAGGCGTTGACACCCGGGATATATGCCTCTTGGTGCTATATTGTGTGGTGGCTCTCGCTTGGCAGGCTTCCAAAGACACCGATACTGCGGGTATGGCTCGTAGCGTAACGGCATATGGGTATGATGTAGTGGCTTTGATTTTTTCTACTTGGCTCTTTTGAGGGTTTTGGCTGCAAAGCGGATCTTGTGTCGGTAGGGGCCGACGGAGGCAGGGCGTAGGAACTATGGAGGGAAACGAACACATGGAGAATGTTGCGAACGGTGATGCCGGAATCGGAGTGGTCTATTCCCCGATGATCTGGAGCGATGTTGAGGCCATCACCCGCCAGTTCGATGAGACTTGGGGCCATTACACGTCCATCGGCAACGACAAAAAGCTTTCGATGTTGCTTTCCTATCATTTCGTCTTGCACTACATTGAGCCTGCAACCCGCGGTGAGATCGCACACAAAAACGGCGAGTTCATGGGGGTCGTTCTTTCACGAGTCGCCGGCCAGCCGGTCATGTTCGGCAATACGTTCAAGGAAATGGCAAAAATCGACGAACGGCTCAACTCCACTCCCGCCGGGCATAAGGCGCTCGTGGATTTGGAGCTTGGTTTCGAGATCGAACGACGCATGGAGCGCCAGACCAGCATCAACGACAAGGCTCCGGCCGAGGTCGAGCTTTTCCTGGTCGCTCGCGCCGCCCGCGGCCAGGGCGTCGGAGGCGCGCTGTGGAGCCGGACGATGGAGTATTTCGAGCGCTCGCATGCGCCGATGTTCTATCTGCATACCGACTCGGATTGCGATGTCAGTTTCTATGATCGTCATGGCATGGAGCGCATCGCCGAGCGTGAAGAGCAGCGTCACCCGGATGACGGCCGCGATCCGCAGACGGCCCCTGAAAAAATGTTCATCTACGCCGGCGTTCCCGATAAGGTGACGAAAACCGTATCGGAATGATAAGTAAGAGAACGGTATGAAAGTATCGTTGGCGTAATGTCAATGATGTCCGTCACCGGGCATCGTTTGCATTCACCGGATTTCGGAAGGCGGCCTAGTGCCGCTTTTCGTATATTTGGTGTGCTATTCCATGATTCTATTTTGTCCGGAACCCTAAGGTTACGCTGCAGGCTTTTCGTCCGAGCCGATTGGATAGACTGGATATATACATCAAAAGTATCGAATTATGTGGTTGGCATCCGCTTTGGTGATTTGGTGTTTCGGCCTCGGAAACCGCGATTTTGATGCTGTGAGTGTCGCCGAAAAACGTATTGGGAAGGATTGGTAGGCAGTGAGCAATACAGGTCGTAGTGTGTCGAACCAGCGTCACGGGTCGCCGTACGGGCGGCTTTTCGCGATACCCGGTGCCAAGGCGTTCTGTATTTCCGGGGCGGTGGCGAGGCTTCCGATTTCGATGATGAGTCTGGGAATCGTGCTGGCGCTGAACCATATGTACAACAACTGGACGGTCGCCGGCACGATGAGCGCCGTCTATATTCTTGCCGTCGCTGCCGTTACGCCGCTTTACGCCCGTCTTTTCGACCGATTCGGCCAGCATAAGGTCGGCTGGATTGCTTTGGGGCTTTCCGTGGTGTTCATGCTGGTTTTCGCCATTGCCGCTTGGGCCCGCGTCTCTATCCCGATTCTTTTCATTCTGGCGATTTTGATGGGTTTGACGCAGTTCTCGTTCGGGGCCTTGGTACGCACCCGTTGGGCCTACGCGCTGCGTGACCCCAAGGATGCCGATCTGCTCGACACTGCCTATGCGCTCGAGGCAGGCATCGACGAGATGGTCTTCATCTTGGGGCCGATCCTCGCCGCGTTCTTGGCGACTTCGGTGAGCCCCGTCTCACAGCTGTTCGTGCCGACCCTTGCCTGTGCCGTCGGCGGATCGGTCTTTTTCTCCCTGAAGGACACCCAGCCCCCCGTCATCGAAACCGTGTCGGTCGTTGCTGCGTCCTCTGCGGATGAGGATGTGAAAGCGGCGAGCGAGAACCTTGGCGGTACACAAGGCCACCGGCTTGACGAGGATGGAGTGAGCCTTCACCAGCTGCATACGCATGCGGCCAAGCCGAAAAGTGTACTGCTTTACGCCGGCATCATTCCGCTTCTGGTCGTGTTCGTCGTCTTCAACATGAGCTTCAACGAGTTCGACGTTTCCGTCACCGCGATGATGAAGGCCATCGGACGCGAGCAGCTGCTCGGCTTGCAGCTGGCGATGTTTGCCGTCGGCTCCTGCATCGGCGCGTTCGTTTTCGGCTCGAAGAAGCCCAAAGGCTCCAACTGGCAGCACATGGTGGTTTTCCTCACCCTGCTCACCTTTGGATACGTCTTCTGCCGATTGGCGATGGACAACCTCATTTTGCTGGCAATCGCCTCGGTCCTCTCTGGCCTGTTTGTTTCGCCGCTTTTCGCAACTGGCAATCTTATCGTCAAAGACATCGTGCCGCCCAGCAGCCTCACCGAAGGCCTTTCGTGGGTCACCACTGCCGGTTCGGTCGGCACGTCCTTCGGTTCGTCGCTGGCCGGCATGGTGCTCGATGTCTCGAGCCCCCACGTCGGTCTGTTGCTGCCCATAGCCACGACGTTCGCTGCCGTTCCTCTTGCTGTATTGGGCTGGTTCCTGGCGCGCAAACATAATTCATAATCGATAGAAATCATCCGTAACAGAATCAAGTTTGCCCGGAATATGGCTGAAAGGACAACATTCCAGTTTTCGGCATGCGGTTTCGGGGTACGATATTCATAGGATATTTCAAGACATCAAAACATGAAGGTAGGGATTGACGATGATCAGAGTTTCGGTAGTTGGAGCACAAGGGCGCATGGGCGGCAGCGTGGTCGAGGCCGTGAAGGCTGCGGACGATACGCAGATCGCGCAGCAAATTGGCGAGAACGACGATATCGCCGCCATCACGCCCGACAATACGGACGTGGCGGTTGAGTTCACTGTCCCGACCTCGTCGCTGGGCAACGTGCTGAAGCTTGTCGCGCAGGGTGTCAACGTCGTGGTCGGTACCACCGGCTGGACCGATGAAAAGTTCGATCAGGTCAAGGCCGCACTCGCCAACGCCCCTCGGCAAGATCAAGCCGTGTTCATCGCCCCGAACTTCGCCATCTCCGCGGTACTGGCAGATAAATTCGCCGCCGAGGCCGCCAAGTACTTCACGTCCGCCGAGGTCATCGAGTTGCATCATCCCGACAAGGTCGATGCGCCTTCCGGCACCGCCATCCACACCGCGCAGGCGATTTCCACGGCCCGTAAAAATGCCGGATGCCCGCCAATGCCCGACGGTACTCAAGGTGAGGCGGCCTCCCGAGGTCAGGCCGTTGATGGCGTCCATGTTCATGCGGTGCGTCTGCAGGGCCTCAATGCTCACGAGGAAATCCTCTTGGGCAACACCGGCGAGCAGCTGGTCATCCGTGCCGACAGTTTCGATCGAGCCTCGTTCATGCCGGGCGTCCTGCTGGCCGTACGCAACGTCGCCTCAGACGACCATCCCGGCCTGACCGTTGGTCTCGATGCCTTCCTTGACCTTTGAGAGATCGCTGGCGAATCCGATTGGTATGCCGTCGGGTGCGGGGCAAGCCTGTATCCGGCGGTTTTGCGTGTTCGGGGAGGGGTGATATGCATTGCAATATTTTTGTTTATTACTTGCCGATAACCGTCCCACCCGA
Organism: Bifidobacterium sp. ESL0784; assembly: GCF_029433295.1. Taxonomy (GTDB): domain Bacteria; phylum Actinomycetota; class Actinomycetes; order Actinomycetales; family Bifidobacteriaceae; genus Bifidobacterium. The sequence continues at coordinate 96,154 of NZ_JAQTHV010000002.1, read as the reverse complement.
GAAGTAGCGTTGAGGTATGAGTGAGTCTTCTATGCATCTACTTGATCGTGCGCCGTTCGGCCGGGTTATTCCCGCGATGGTGACGCCGATGCACGGTGATGGTTCCGTTGATTTTGAAGCATCCGTGGCATTGGCCAAGCATCTTGTCGCCTCCGGTGCCGATGGCCTGTTGGTCAACGGTACGACCGGTGAATCGCCGGTCACCCACATGGATGAAAAGGTCAAGCTCGTCCAGGTGGTCAAGGCCGCCGTCGATGTGCCGGTGATTTCCGGCGCGGGTTCCAACGACACCGCCCACACCGTGCGCATGGTCGAGCAGACGCAGGAAGCCGGCGCCGATGCGGTGCTGGTGGTTGCCCCTTATTATTCCCGTCCTTCACAGGAAGGTATTTTCCGTCACTATCAGGCGGTCAACGAGTCGGCGGACAAGCCGATCATCGTCTACGACGTCCCCGGACGTACCGGTGTGCACCTTTCATTGGAAACCTACCGTCGCCTTGCCGAACTTGACCGTATCAAGGCCGTGAAGGACGCGACGGGCGACATCGCGGGATCCGTGCGCAAGCGTATGGAAACCGGTCTGACCTGGTATTCCGGTGACGACGCGTTGTTCCTGCCGTTCCTTTCCATAGGAGCTGTCGGCGTTATCTCCGTCATTGCACACGTCGCATCGAACCCGATGCGCCAGCTTGCCGATGCTTTCGATAGGGGAGACATCCACGAGGCCCAGCGTCTTGCAGTTCGTCTTGCCCCACTGGTCGATGCCATCAACGGTACCGGATTCCAAGGGGTTATGGCCAAGGCCGCGTTGCATGAGCGCGGGTGGCTTGACGAAACCACGATGCGTCTGCCAAACGTTGGTCCGGGGGAGTCTGAATTTGAGCGTGCTCATCAAGGCATGGTCGATTCCGGTATTTTGGATGCCTAGGTTTTAGGCGGTTTTGACAATCAGACAAGACAAAGGCATCACTCATTGCAGCGGGGAAGCCAATGGCCGATAAGCGGCCGTAGGCTTGGTTCCGCTGTTTTTATTCCTCGTCTGTGCACAGGTGCAGACACTAAGTAAACAGAAGTTCAGTAATAGATATGACAGATACAGAAGAAAAAACCACAGCGTCGACCACGCATCGCCGTGGCAGCGCCAGCAAGGCACGTGCCCGCAAAAGCGAGGCGAGCGCAGAGAAAACGACAAAACGTAGTGGCGCCAGCACCAAAAGCGGTGAAAAGAAAACGAGTGCGAAGCGTACGAGCTCAAGCACCAAACGTTCGGAATCTCGTGGTTCCTCGCGTTCCGGTGGCCGTCGAGCCAGCAGCTCCAATTCATCGCGCAATACACGCGGTGGCAGCCGTTCCAACAACCGCCGTTCCAACCCGCGCGCCGTCTCTCGCACTCCGGGAACCTCGCCCAATCAGGACGCTGTACTGATCGCTCCGCCGAAGTACCGCAAGGGCTCCATGCGTATCGTGCCGCTCGGCGGCCTCGGCGAAATCGGCCGCAACATGAACGTGATCGAATACAACGGCCACCTGCTGTTGGTCGATTGCGGCGTACTCTTCCCTGATGAGGAGCAGCCCGGCGTTGATCTGATTCTTCCTGATTTCAGCTATATCAAGGACAGGCTTGACGACATCGAAGCGCTCGTCTTGACCCATGGCCACGAAGACCACATTGGGGGCGTGCCCTACCTCTTGAACCTGCGCCCCGATATCCCGCTGATCGGCTCGAAGCTTACGCTCGCTTTCGTCAAGGCCAAATGCGAGGAGCATCACCAGAATCCGCGCTGTGTGGAAGTTGATGGCCGCGACAAGATCAAGGTCGGACCGTTCAACCTCGAATTCGTTGCCGTCACCCACTCGATTCCCGACGCGCTCGCCGTATGCATCAGCACGCCTGCCGGCACCGTCATCGACACCGGTGACTTCAAGCTCGACCAGCTGCCTATCGACCATCGTATTACAGACTTGGTCGAGTTCGGCAAGCTCGGTGAGAAGGGCGTCGACCTCGTGATGGTCGATTCCACCAACGCCGAAGTCCCCGGCTTCGTGCGCCCGGAAAGCACCATCGGTCCCGAGCTCGAGCGAGCCTTCAGCGAAGCTACCCGCAAGATCATCGTCGCCTCCTTCTCCAGCCATGTCCACCGCGTACAGCAGGTCGTCGACGCTGCACACAAGGTCGGCCGCAAGGTCGTCTTCGTCGGCCGTTCGATGGTGCGCAACATGTCCATCGCTGCCGATCTCGGTTACTTGCACATCCCCGAAGGCACCGTCGTTGACCTCAAGAAGGCCAAGGACATCCAGGACAACAAGCTGGTCTACATGTGCACCGGTTCGCAGGGCGAGCCGATGGCCGCGCTCGGCCGTATCGCCGACGGCACCCACCGCGACATCACCATCAACGAGTTCGACACCGTTGTGATGGCCAGCTCTCTCATCCCCGGCAACGAGAACGAGGTCTATGGCATGATCAACAAACTCGTGCAGAAGGGCGCCCGTGTGGTCAACCGCGACAACGCGAAGATTCACGTCTCCGGCCATTCCAACGAAGGCGAGCTCACCTACTTCTACAACATCCTGAAGCCCAAGTGCGTCATGCCGATTCACGGCGAAAACCGCCACCTGGTCGCCAACGGACTCGTGGCCGTCAAGACCGGCGTCGATCCGAAGAATGTCGTGCTTGCTGAGGACGGCGATGTTGTCGATCTCTACCATGGTCAGGCCGCGGTCGTCGGCTCTGTCCCGTGCGGCTATGTCTATGTCGATGGCGATACCGTCGGCGAGCTCACTGACGAAGAGCTCGAGAAGCGCAAGGTGCTTGGCACCGAAGGCTTCGTCTCCGCCTTCGCCGTGGTCGACACCGACACCAAGAACGTCATCTCTGGCCCGAAGGTCTACCTGAACGCCATGCCCGAGGACGAAAGCGAATTCGAGAACGTGCGTCACCAGATTGTCCAGCAGCTCGAGGACGCGATGATGCAGGGCACCCACGACACTCACAAGCTCCAGCAGATTATGCGCCGCACGATCGGCAGCTGGGTCTCCCGTCAGCTTCACCGCAAGCCGATGATCGTCCCGGTCGTCGCCGATATCGCCCACGACGTCATCGACGGCACCCCGTCCGGCAAGTGAGGTCGGACTCAGAGGCGCTGGACACGATGAAATTGCGCGATGTAATTTCGTCCGGTGCCGATTACATGGCGTAGAGCCATAAATCTTGTGAATTTCCCCGGTAGGTTCGCGCCTGCCGGGGAAATTGTTATATGGCTATGTGAACTTTTCCCGAACCTCTGCTATACGTTCAGGGTTTGGGGCTTCGGGAGGAATAGACTGTTGAATTTGGTATGAGGTTCGGCTCCGGCATCATATCGCTGAAGCTGAAATTAAGTTGAAATTGTCGTGAAGCGCAAACGGTGAAAGGTGCATGCGGCAGCCGTCTGGAATCACCAAAACCACGAGGAATAACGTATGAAAAAGATATTTCCAGCCACCGCGATCGGTGCATTGGTGCTGCTCATTATTGGCACGTTCGCCGATTTACGTATCGACCAGGCGCTCTACATGCCCGGTAACGGTTTCTCGGTTTTCTTCGAACGTTTGGCACCCCTCATCGGCGCGACCGTCCTGATGATCGGTGCAGCCCTGTTATTTTGGACCTATGCATTGGTCAGGGAAAATCTGACAAAGCTGATACTTTCCGGTCTTATCTACCTTGGTGCGACGCTTGTAGGGCTTGCGTTGTGCTACAAATATTGCCACATATTCGGCGCGGCTTACGGCGTCATCGTTGCTGTGCTCATTGCCTGCATCGTTTACAGGATTCCCGACGAGCTGAAGCAGCGCTACCGCTGGGCCGGCATCGCCATTGTGGCGGTGTTCCTATGCTCGTTGGGCGTGCTGGAGGTAGCCAAAGTCGTTTGGGGCCGCGTTCGTTTCCGTGCGATGCAAGGCAATTTCGACTTGTTTACGCCGTGGTATCATCCCAATGGCAAGCATTATCTCTCAGCGGTGACGGCAGCTGACAATATTAAATCCTTTCCCTCGGGCCATTCCCAGTGGGCCGGCACAACCCTGTCGCTCTGCCTGCTTGCGTTGGTCAACCCGCGCTGGAAAAACAAGGAAAGCATGGTTTACGGTGTCGCGCTGGTCTACGCGCTGGTGGTCATGTTCAGCCGCATGATGCAGGGGGCCCATTTCCTCTCCGACGTCACCGTCGGTTTTGCGCTCCCGTTCCTCGCCCTTTGGCTGGTCCGTTACTTGTTGCTCAAGCAATTATCACAGCACTATCCGCAAGAATACGAACTCGCGTGAATTTGTTCTTGCGTAATTAATTGAAAAGCAGTGGCTACCGAAATTTCGGTGGTTGCCGTTTTTGATTTAAAATTTATGCGGAAAAACTTATGCGAATCGTCAACCGAAGCCAACGACCCGCACAAATCCGTTTATATCAATAGGACGGAATAATAGACCGCCCTACCGGTGAAGCCCAACGAGGCGAAGCTTTTAGTGACCCGGGCAAATGCCTCGAAGCGAACCGGCTCCGACCGATGTTTTGAGCGTATCACGGTCCTCTGGAATCTACAACTTTTCTCAAGGTTTCTTGATTCCGATATAAAGAAATCTTGATTTTTCAATGATATTGTCGTTTTAATTTGTAATTCAAGTTGTTGTGTGCCACGTTAGTAATGCCGCACGTACGCGGCAGGTAATCCCCGAACCGGAGAGCTGAAACGTGCGTGCGACCGGCCGAGACCATAAGGCCGGCTGACGTTTATATCGAAGGAGGCCAATTATGGCATCCGATAATAATAATAATAAGCCTGGGAACTCCGGGCTCTGCTGGCTCGTGACAACGGTGTTGCTCACGATCGTGCGCAAGGTTGGCTCACTTGTCGCTGCGGCAATCCTGTTGATTTGTTTGCTGTGTGCAATCAGCAGGATAGAATAGTGCCGGTACCTCGCTGCCGTAACGGGTAGCGAGGCGGGTTGGCGGCGGAGCAATCTGCCGCCTTTTATGTGGGTTGCTATTTCACCGCTGATACGTAGACTTTGTGACTGCGGGGGAATTCGCGCTTGAACGCCTGTTTGACGGCGTGCTTGCATTGGCGGGTGGCTTCGAAAGCGGACTCGGAATCGGGGGCGTTCCCTGCAAAAGTGGTACTCTCGTCGCGGTAGCCCTGCTCATGCAGAATAACACCGTTTTCGCCGTGTTCGAGGCATAGTGAGCGGTCCTTTTTCGCGGTCAGCAACGTGATTTTCCTATACTCCGATTTCGTCGTCGCTGCGTTCTCGATCATGCTCAGCGCCTGTTTGACGGGGATCAGTCGCATAGCCCGGCCTCCTTCAGATTGTGTTCGAGCAGGCGGGTGAATTCGTCCTTCTGCAAGGTTGAAGAGATGAACAGTACAGTGACGTTTCCGTCGTTTTTCATGTTCTGACTTGTCTTGCCGGTTTCTTGCTTGCTTGAGTTTTTACTATCGCACTCTTTGGGGCTGGTTTCGTTAAAAGTGCTGTTCTTTTCATAGGAAGGGTGATTGCCGTTGCCATGGTTATCGTTTTCATTGACGATGAAGGCGACGCGAGCCGAGCCAGTACGTTTGAGATTGACGCGAAATTCATAGACACATTGACCATTGACCCGCGCCGACACTGCGCGCTTGACCTTCGACATGCCCGTTTCTAGCTGTACGTCCAGTGCGTTTTCGATGCAGGCTTTGATGGTTTTCTCGTCGTCGCGATGCTTCTTGAAGAACTGCTTACATCCTGAGCGTTCGTACGTGATATTCATTGTCTGCACAACCCAACTTCTCCAATTTTCCCCATGCTTTCAGCATATGGCAATCCTTGACCATTAAAAATTGTTTGTACCATTGAGGCAGTAATGCGTGGGATAATCCTATTCGCATGAAAGTATTCCAGTTCTTTTAGACTTAGGTTTATGAGTAAAGATGACGATGCGAAAAGTGCTGACGATGAAGTTCCGGCTTTGGAATTGCATCCGTTGTATCCAAAGTACGATGAAGACAATCATCAGATTTATGTGAAACAGCTTGATCACGCCCTTAACGATTCTGAAATACGGAACATTGCTCTTTCCGGTCCTTATGGTTCCGGCAAAAGCAGCGTGCTTGGGCAATTCAGCGAGAATCATCAGGGCGATATAGTGCAAATATCGCTTGCTTCCCTTGCTGCCGGAGCATCTGAAACAACCAGCCCGAATGTGGAGGGATTTGGAGAGGGCTCTGCCAACAAGGACGGCAAGGATAGCGAAAAATCCGAAGATGGTGAGCATGTTGAATCCGATGGCCGTACAAGTCTGAAAACGAATCTTTTGCAAAAAGAAATCGTCAAGCAGCTGATTTATAGCGTGGATCCGGAAGACATCCCATTATCTCGTTTTCATAGGCCAAGCGCGGTAAATAGAAATAAAAAGAGCTGGATCTATAGTGGATTAGGCAGTATTGCTATTCTACTTCTTTTTATTGAATTCGGATGGTATCAGAAACTGCTGCATTTGTTCCCTGAAGATTGGATCGCCCCCAAGAACGGGTATACTTCGTTGGCGGTTAATTCTGCGGTTTTGTTAGGTCTTTTCACATTTTTCGGCGTAGTTATAAAAATGCTGATTGAACATTATGCTGGGCGTTTCCATCTGGCTTCGGTCGCTTTTGGCGAAACCTCTGCGTCGTTTGTAGACGATGATATGAATGATTCTTACTTCGATAAATATCTTGATGAAATTGTCTATTTTTTCGACGAGACCAAAAAATACATAGTTATATTTGAAGATCTTGACAGATTCGATGAACCACAAATTTTTGATGATTTGCGTGAGTTGAATCTTGTCCTAAATAAAAATATTAATAGAGAAAAGCCGATTCGTTTTATTTATGCCATCAAGGACAGCGTGTTCCCAGACCAGGATTATCGCGATAATAAGGGGTTGGGATCTTTCCCTCTTGCAAAATTTTTCGATCTCATTATTTCGGTCGTTCCGTTTGTTTCTCCTGAAAATGCCAGTCAGATAGCTTTGAAAGTTTTTACAGGTTTTCCTAAATTCATTGACAAGGTCGTTGGTTCCACTGCAAAATATATACCTGATAATCGGACTCTGCTTAATATAAGAAACGAATATGTTCTCTATGCTCGAGTATTTCAAGATGCGTATAGCAATATGCTTTCCAGTTCAGAAGATCACTCCGGACAGAATATGCAAAGAGAAGAAATCCTAGAACAGTTGGTTACTTCAGCAAAAGAGAATGACGATATTAGTTTTAACGAGTATGAGACTGGTCTCAAATATTCTCGATTGTTGGGCTTTCTGATATATAAGAACATTTTTCTTTCTGATATCGACGACCTGCAAGCCCATAAGAGCAAATTGGATTGTGTGTACTCGGCTTACCGGGAAATCGTAAAGGACAATTGCCAAAGACAACAGGACCAGATAAAGATTCTTGAAGAAAAGCTCAGTGCTTATCAGGACTCTTCTCAAAAGGATTATGCTTCTCGGCTTGCAAAAAACATGAAAGAAGTGTTATCCAAAATAACGAAACAGTCGAATATCTCGCTTGATGTTTCATACAGTGTAGAGGGAAAGTCTAAATCTATTAGTGATTCGGGTCTTGAGGAAATCGATTTTTGGGAGGAGCTATATAAACTGTCGGCAGACACTCTACTTAATTTTTCTGTTAAGGGTGTTTCAGATATTGGGATTATGCTTACCCGTCAGCAGCTTGGCAAACTCATGGATTTGAATTTAAATATATCTCATTTCAATCAGGACGAGTGCAAACGTTTGGAAAATCGGAGAAGTGAATTGTCGGAGAAGCGGCATGATTTGCTGACTGCTGATTTTGAATATGTGATCAAACATGATGAATACAAAACAACGATTAAGAATGCTCAACAAGGTGAAATCCATAATACTCAAGAAGTGTCGCTGAGAGATATTGTCACTCAGGTTTCTGATGGAAACTCAAACGGACTCATATATGCATTAATTTCTAATGGATGGCTAGCAGAAGACTATATCTTGTACTCGATGGTTCCTGATAATTTGGATGGTTCCGCAGTAAGGAATTTCTTCCATCATTATATTGATAGGAATATTCCTGCATACGATTTGTCTTTAGGCAACGAGTCTGCTGAAGAAATCGTAGAACGAATAGGGGAAGATTCGACTTATTCTGCCGATGCGCTTTTCGAATCTCCGGTAATGCTCAACTATGATATTCTGAATTATCTGGCAGAATCGAAAACTTCTGACGATTTCCATTATTTTAGTCAACTGGTCAAGCAAATCTCGAAAATGCTTGATTGGCAGGATTATGCCTTTTTGGACGGCTATCTTGCAGCGGAAAAGCCGGAAAACGAGAGCCAGCATGAAATGGTTTTACGGGCTCTTGCCTATGAAGATAGCTTCATTCTTTTTTATATTTTTGATCGGGAAAAAGACAATGAGGAACTGAGACTCAAGTATATGAATGCTGCTCTTAGTAATCTCAAATTGGGAGATAATTATTTGGATGCCATTGGCGTATTGGAGAATGATGACACCTTTATTGATGAAGATCAGATAAGCGATGTAAGTGAGTATATTCAGGATCATTTTGGTGATTTTGAATTTTTGACAAAAGATTTACCCGTCCAAGGTTTGATTGATCCTGATTCCCTAGATGCTACAGACGTTCAGAACAAATCTGATTTCGGACTTTCTCATGACAACGAATATCGCATGAAGGCATTGGTCACGCTTTGGTTCCAGGGCGAGGATAACCTTTTAAAGCCGGTCGAGGATCTTTCGATTTTTTCTGAGTCGGTTCAGGATATGCTGATTGCCAATGATTTATATGAATATAATGAAAAGAATCTTCGCTATATGGCAACAAGTGATTCAAGCGGGTTATTGCCGTCTTTGAACAAGTTGAAAGGCTTCTTCAATAACTCTGACTATCATCAACAAATGAAAAGGCTTTTCTGTGCAAAAGACTATGACGCTGATACTTTTGCTCAAGATATTTATGAAATGACGTTAGAGCCAGAGAATTTTGAGAAGTATTTGGAATGGGTCAGTTCTAATGAGCGTGATGCCTTTGAGGATACCGGTGATGATAATGAATTGGCGCAAATATTGGCAGATATAGCTGGGACTGGAGCAACATGGGAGACTCTGAGCACAGCTCTTGAGCTCAGTCCCGAAGATATGGAAATTCAGAATGTTGCTGACTTTATTGATAATTGCCGCCGTCGTTTAAAAGAGAATGAGTTGGGAGAGGAGCAAAATAAATCAGAAGAAGAGAAATCGGAAGAAGAGGACAATGAATTGAAAAACATTTTGCTTGCGTTATTCCATTCAGAGAGGGCTTTTCCGAATGGTGCAAATATTCAATACTATTTTGAGACGCTGATAGCTGATGCATCTGCCGAAGAGTCGAATCTGGCTGGTGACATTTTGCGCCATTATTATCTAGAACGTTCCTCTGATAGGAAGATTGACCATCACTCTGATAACTACCAACCCATTATGGAGAATAGAAAACAGATAGAGGATTTGCTTTCTATTATTGAAAACAGTAATTTATCAACCCGGGCCAAGTGCCACTTTGCTCAGGGTGCCACACATGATCTTAAGAAGTCTCTCGAAGATCTTGTTTATACCCAATGGTTTATCCTATAATAGTGGATGTTGTCTGAATCTTGATCCATCTATTTGTCTATTGACTAACTCATGAAAGTCATCCATCATAATAAAATTATCCTAACAGTTTGAAATTAACTATGGATTGTAATATTTCATAGGGTCATTCATAGGTTGTATCCCAAAAGGAGCGAAATGCCAGGAGCGAATCTCACACGTGTCGAAGCCGAAGAGCGCAAGTCCGTTATCACCGGGCCGGTCAGCTATCAGGTTGATTTGGATTTGACGAAGGGGCCGAAGAATTTCCCGTCGGTTTCCATCATCACTTTTGACGCGAAGGCGGGTTCTTCAAGCTTTGCCGATCTCATCGCCGACGAAGTCAGCGACATCGAGCTCAATGGCGAGAAGCTTGACCCCGCAAAGTATTACGTTGACAATCGCATTGAGCTGCCGGCTTTGAAGGAACACAATACGCTGAAGGTCATTTCCTCCTGCCAGTATTCGACTACCGGTGAAGGTCTGCACCGTTCTGTCGACCCTGCCGACGGCAATGTTTATCTTTATTCCCAATTCGAGGTGCCGGACGCCCGCCGTGTCTATGCCGTTTTCGATCAGCCCGATATCAAGGCGACGTTCGATTTCGAAGTGACCGCGCCGCAGTCCTGGCTGGTCACCTCCAATATGCCGGTCAAGTCGACCGAAAGCCTCGATACGATGACCGCCGAAGGAACGCTGGGCACGCACCCGGCCGAGCCTACCAAGCGTTGGGTTTTCGAAACCACACCGAAGATGAGCTCGTACCTCACCGCCATCTGCGCCGGGCCTTACGCGGAGTGGCACACCACTTACGCGAACGAGGACGGCCGCACCATTCCGATGGCACAGTATTGCCGTCAGTCACTCAAAGACGACTTCGCCAAGGACGCTGAATACCTCTTCGATATCACCAAGAAGGGCTTCGCCTTCTATGCCAAGACCTGGGGCGTGCCCTACCCGTACGCCAAGTTCGACCAGATCTACGTACCGGAATACAACGCCGGTGCGATGGAAAACATCGGCATGGTCACCATCCGCGACTCCTACGTCTTCGGCTCCAAGGTCACTGACGCGCTGGCCGAACGCCGCGTGGTCACCGTGCTCCATGAACTGGCGCACATGTGGTTCGGCGATCTGGTGACGATGAAGTGGTGGAATGACTTGTGGTTGAACGAATCGTTCGCCGAGTTCATGTCGACCCTGTCGACTGCCGAGGCCACGGAATGGAAGGATTCCTGGGCCACGTTCACCTCCGGCGAGAAGAGCTGGGCCCTGACGCAGGACCAGTTGCCGACTACCCATCCCATCACCGCGCCGATCAATGATCTGCACGACACCGAAGTGAACTTCGACGGCATCACCTACGCCAAGGGCGGATCCGTCTTGAAGCAGCTCGTGGCCTATGTCGGGCGCGATAAGTTCTTCAAGGGCATCAACAGCTATCTCAACAAGCACAAGTATGACAATGCTACGCTGAACGACCTGCTGGTCGAGCTGGAAGCGGCGAGTGGGCGCGACCTCAGGACCTGGAGCAAGCAGTGGCTCGAAGAAGCTGGCATCAACACCATTGCCGCCTCGGTTGAAGAGAACGCTGATGGCACCATCAAGTCGCTGACTTTGACGCAGACTGCTCCTGCCGAACATCCTGTGTTGCGCGTTCATCGCATGGCCATCGGCTTCTACAGCCGCGATGCGGCGACCGGAAAGGTTGTACGCACCGATCAGATCGAGCTCGACGTCGACGGAGAGACCACCGTTGTCACCGAAGCCGCCGGGAAGAAACGCCCTGACTTCATCTTGCTCAACGACGACGACTTGACCTATACCAAATTGCGTTTCGACGACAAGTCGCGCGAGTTCGCCGCCGAGCATCTTTTCGAATTCGATGACGCTCTAGCGCGTGCCGTGGTCTGGCTGGCGTTCTGGGACATGACCCGCGACGCCGAATTCCCGGCCGAGCGTTTCATCGACCTGAGCCTCAAGATGCTCTCGACCGAGCACGAGTCCACCACGTTCCGTTATGCGTTGAGCTGCCTCAAGACCACGGCCACGCACTACGTCGCGCCTGCACGCCGCGAGGCCGTCGACAAGCGTGTCGCTGAAGGACTGTGGAACCTGGCTAATGAGGCCAGGGACGGCAGCGACGAGCAGTTCCAGCTGGTCACCGCCTATCTCGGCTATGGCGAAATCGGCGATGCCCCGTTCATCTCGAACGTCAAGGGCCTGCTTTCCGGTTCACTGAAACTCAAGGGGCTCGAAATCGACAACAACATGCGCTGGGCTCTGGTCAAAGCGCTCGCCGCCGTCGGCGAGATGGACGACGAGGCGATTGATGCGGAACTCAAGCTCCGTGACACCACTGACAATCGTGAGTTCGCCTACGGTGCCCGTGCCTCCGTGCCGACCACTGAGGCTAAGGCGTGGGCTTGGGACGCTTCTATCCGCGATCTGAACCTCACCAATTCCCAGCTCGCCGCGGCAGCCCTTGGCTTCTCGTCGAACCTCACCGGCAAACTCGCCGAACCGTATACCGTAAAGTATTACGACAATGTCGATTGGATCTGGGGAAACCGCACCTTCCACATGGCTGAAACGCTGTTGGAAGACCTTTATCCTTCCTACGCCGATCCGGCCGAGCTGGTGAACCTTGGCGACGAATGGCTGGAGTCCCACAAGGATGCCGCCCGCGCCCTGCGCAATATCGTCATCGGCAACGTCGAATCCTCTCGCCGCGCCTTGAAGGTCAGCGCCTACAATGCCAGCCTGAAATAAGGTTGGTGAACTTGACGATTCCCCGGATTTAAAGAGTTCAGGGAGACTACGTCGACAATGAATTCTGCGCCGCTTGCAGCCGATCGTTTCGGTTTCTGTAAGCGGCGTTGGCCGTTTACGGCATATTGCTGGCTTCATCAACCTTTGCGCGCTCGATTCGAGTAATAATCAGTGATTACGAAATGCGACGAAATCGGGCAGTGTTGGGGCGGGCGCGGTGTTCGTGGAATCTGCTGAGTAAGATTGATTCCAGTAACATTCGTGCAAACGGAGGATGTGGCACTATGCCCAATATGTTTGGAACCGATGGCGTTCGCGGACTGGCGAACAGGGATTTGACAGCAAGGCTGGCGCTCGATCTGGGCGATGCGGCGGTGCGCGTACTGGGCGATTCCTCCGGAACCGAGGAAGAGCATCGTGAGGGGCGTCGGCGTGCGTTGATCGGCCGTGATACGCGAGTTTCCGGCGATTTCCTTGCCTCTGCGCTTGCGGCTGGTATGAGCGCCGGCGGTTTTGACGTTATCGATGCAGGCATCATCCCGACCCCCGGCGTGGCCTACCTGACCAGCGAACTCAATGTCGAAATGGGCGCGGTCATTTCCGCTTCGCACAACCCCATGCCAGACAACGGCATCAAGTTCTTCGCGCGCGGTGGTTTCAAGTTACCGGACAAAAAGGAAGATGAGATCGAAGCCGTTTTGGGTCAGGAGTGGGACCGTCCGACCGGTGCCGGCGTGGGCCGCATCAGCCACGACATCAATACCGCCACCAATATGTATATTGACCATTTGGTTTCGGCCATCGCTCCGATTGCCGCCGACAAGACTCAGCCCAAGCCGCTCAAGGGCCTGAAGATCGTGGCCGATTGCGCCAACGGCGCCACCTCCGTGGTCGCCCCGGAAGCGTTGCGTCGCGCGGGTGCCGAAGTGTTGGTCATCAACGCTTCGCCCGATGGCTACAACATCAACAAGAAGGCCGGTTCCACCCACCCCGAGCAGCTGCAGGCCATGGTGCGTGCCTCCGGGGCTGCGATGGGCGTGGCATTCGATGGCGACGCCGACCGTTGCCTTGCCGTGGACGAAGACGGCAATATGGTCAACGGTGATCAGGAAATGGGCATCCTCGCGCGTGCCAAGAAGCGTGAAGGCAAGCTTAACCACGACACCCTCGTGGTAACCGTGATGAGCAATCTCGGCCTCAAGCTGGCCCTGAAAGATATGGGCATTTCCACTGTTGAGACCAACGTCGGCGACCGTTACGTCCTCGAGGAAATGCTCAAGGGCGACTATTCCATTGGTGGTGAACAGTCCGGCCACGTCATCAACCGTGAGTTCGCTACCACCGGAGACGGTACGTTGACCGCACTGACGCTGTGCCGCGAAGTGGTCAAGTCCGGCAAATCGTTGAAACAGTTGGCTGCCGATTTCCCGCAACTGCCGCAGCAGCTCATCAACGTTCCCAAAGTCGATAAGAAGGCCGCGCCGACCAATGCCAAGGTGCAGGATGCTGTGGCGCGCGAGGAGAAGCTGCTTGGCAGCACCGGCCGCGTGCTGCTTCGCCCCAGCGGTACTGAACCGCTTGTCCGTGTGATGGTCGAGGCCGAAACGCAGCAGCAGGCCGACGGGGTCTGCCAGCGCTTGGCAGCCGTCGTTGCGCAGGAGTTGGCGATTTGATGTTCTCACGCAATAGCAAAGTCAATACCGAATTGAATCATGCCGTCGAACAACTGATCAAATCTGGTGGCAAGGAGAAGATCCTTCCTATCGTGCAGATGGGGGAGCCCGTCTTGCGTCAGGACACCGCTGAATATGATGGCCAGCTGAGCAAGCGGACGCTCAATAAGTTGATTGAGGCCATGCGTGTCACCATGTTGGAGGCTCCGGGCGTCGGTTTGGCCGCCCCACAAATCGGTTTGGGATTGCGCATCGCCGTGGTCGAGGACCATGTGCGCGTCATTAGTCAAGATGGACAGGATTCATCGGCTCAAAATGGTGATTCCGATGATGACGGCGAAAATGATGGCGTTATCGACGACGCGGACGATCCGCGCGAAGTCGCGGAGTTCCCGTTCCATGCCATCATCAACCCGACCTACGAACCTATCGGCACCGCGCAACGTAGTTTCTACGAAGGCTGCCTGAGTTTCTCGGGTTACCAGGCCGTGCGTCGCCGTTGGCTCGATATCACCGCTCGTTGGCAGGATGAGGATGGCAACAAGCACGAAGAACGTCTGCATGGCTGGCCAGCGCGCATTTTCCAGCACGAGACGGATCACTTAAGCGGTGAGGTCTATATCGATCAAGCTGAAATCCGTTCGCTGGCCACCGACGAGAATCTCGAGGACTACTGGTGCGAAGATCCGGTGCCTACCGCTGCCGCCAAAGAGCTTGGCTTCAAACTCGCCTGAAATCACGAACGAATCAATCGTCCGTCTGACCAGCGAAGCCGGAAGTGCGGTTGATCTACTTTGTTCCGTTCGCTTGCTGGCATATGAACATCGCGTTGGACCAAGTCTGCGCGTGGCATTTGGCCATGATATGGCTGCGATGAGAATAAATCGTATTGACGGAAATGCCGAGTTGCTTCGCGATTTGGTTGGGCTTCAGTCCCTTTCTCGTGAACCTGATGACGCACAATTCCATAGGTGTCAGAGGCACTGCAGGAAGATTGGTTCGGTTGACGGCCTCCATTCGGTGCCGATCTGCTGCTAAATCATGGTTGACGGGCTTCGACCTGCCGAGGTTCCTATTATGTTTTGCCCGATTGACGTCGTTTAACGAGATTTCACTTCGTTGTGAACGTTTCCTTTTCCGAGACGTCGGAATGCTGTTTTGTCTGTGTGGAGTAAGGGCCGTTGCATTCCTTTCTTTGCTTAGAATGAGGGATCCGTGCAATGGTTTGTCTGGGCGTTTTGTTGCGCCTTGACAATACGGTGTCTCATATGAATGAGGCAGTTGGCTATGGGTTTCTTTGTTTTGGCCGTTAGGAGGTGGGCTTGATTGTTTGTCGTGTGCCGCGGATACATGGCGAGGCCTTTTCCGGCGGTAAATAGCTTCGATGATTTTTGGCAGTTTCCTGTTCAGGCTGACTTTGCTGACAATATAATGCAGCTGCAACGATTTGGCCATCGATTGAGGGTAGTTTTCGGAATGGGAGGTGATCCCGATGATGATGGTGTCGGGACGCAATTGCCTTATTTCTTTGGCGATATTGCGGTTGCTCTTGTCCAATAGAGACAGTTCCAGGAAAACGGCATCAGCCGGATGGGGGTCATGCGCGCACTTTTCCAAGCCGGCATCGAGTTTGATGGTGCCCCATACCCGCAGATGGAATCCGTCGTAGTTTTGCAGACGGTTCAGAAGTTCTGTTTCATATCGCAAGGCCAATAGGTCATCCTCGATGATGATTATGCTCAGTTCGCGTCTTTGCGGTCGTTTATTAATTCCCATATTTCAATATTAGATAAAGTATTACTGATATCATAATTATTGAGCAAAATTCAAGGTTTCTGGATTTTTGGCTTTGCAGCTTGACTTTTGTGAATATCGTGCAAGTCAAGGTTCATCCGTTGACCAATTGGCTCGCGCGCTGGTATGAAATTCCCAGAGCCTGGCCGATTTGCCGTAACGTCAATCCGACTTGTCGCAATCCTTTCGCCGCCTTACGAGACTCTTGAGCTGCCAGAGTGTTCGCTTCTTTCGACTGCTCCCGATAGCGTTTCATGGCTTCAAGGTGTGCCTCGACTTCTTCGGGGAACTTCATTTCCTGTTTGATGGCGAAATCTCGGTCACCAGTCATGATCTCGATGTAGTCCTGTGCCATGGCGTCCACCTCGCTCAAGGTCCGCGCCTGCGTTACTCCGACGCCGGGAATGGTCAATATCCAGTATTTTTCACCGGCTTCAATCGTGATGTCATAGTTATCTTGGTGCTTCGTCGGTTTGCCGTCAGCGGTTGTTCCCAGATAATCTTTCTTTCTGATTCTCATTTGAGCCAGTCCTTTCCGAGTTTGGCGGATGCTTCTTTGACGATTAATTGAGCGGTGGGTTTTCTAGCTCGTTGTGTCGAGGTATCGGAATCATAAGATCGTCCAGATAGAAAATCTCATGTTTTCCTCCTTGCCGTTGGCGCATGCGAATTCCCTGAGCTTTGGCTTCTTTGCGTAAAGCTTTGATAAGCTATTTCCTTTGAACCATATTGTAAAGCCCTCACTAGACTAAAAGTACAACCCCGATATAGACAAAAGTAAGTTTGTGTATTGCTTTCATCGTGTTCTTGGTAGCTTAGTGAATTCGGAACGTTTATCGAGGCAAAAACGACCGCTGTGGTCGGATGCTACGGGTTGTCCACATCTCGGGCGTGTCGTGCGCGAGTTATCAACAGTTCAGCCGTATTCGCTTGCGTTGTCCACATGGATTTTGAATAGGTGGGGACTCCGTGTATCGCTTCAATGCCGACTTGTGGGTTGATGCATTGTGCGTGAAAGTGACGCTTGGTAACGGTTGCGTGTAAAATTGTGTTTAGCAAAATGTGAGCGCTCACATTACCTTGGACCAAGTTAGGAAAATGGTGGTGTAAGGCTTACAGACTGGCGGAATATAGCTGGTTGTAATCGGTGAGGTCCGGACTTCGCCGGTGGTGCCGGCCGGTTTCGCTCCAACATAACAACGCTATGACAGTAAAGGAGCTGGATCACGATGGCAGTTGCAAAAGACACCACGGAGCATGTGGCGGCGATAGCGGAAAAGATACGTGCGGGGAAGACCTCGCTGGGTATCGAATTCGGGTCGACCCGCATCAAAGCCGTGCTAATTGACGACACCTATTCGACCATTGCCGCAGGCGACCACGGCTGGGAGAACCACCTTGAAAACGGACTGTGGACCTACTCGCTTGACGAGGTGTGGTCCGGTCTGCAGGCGGCGTATGCGGCGCTTGCCTACGATGTGGAGAACGCTTACGGCGAGAAACTCACCAAGATCGGCACGATGGGCTTTTCCGCGATGATGCACGGCTACCTCGCCTTCGATAAAGGCGGCAAGCTGCTCGTCCCGTTCCGTACGTGGCGCAATTCCAACACGCACGAGGCGCACGAAAAGCTTTCCGAACTCTTCCAATACAACATTCCCGAGCGCTGGTCGATCGCGCATCTCTACCAGTGCATCCTCAACAAAGAAGACCATGTTCCCTCCGTCGCGTTCTTCACCACGCTCGCCGGTTATGTGCACTGGAAGCTCACCGGCAGAAAAGTGCTGGGCATCGACGACGCCTCCGGCATGTTCCCGATCGACCCCGAAACCCACAGTTGGAATAAGCGTATGCTCGCACAATTCTCGGCGCTGCCTGAAGTTGCCGTGCAACCTTGGAAAATCGAGGATTTGCTGCCGACCCCGCTGGTCGCCGGAAGTGACGCGGGAACCTTGACTGCTGAAGGTGCGAAGCTGCTCGATCCGACCGGAATCTTGCAGCCCGGTACGCCGCTGGCGCCTCCGGAGGGAGATTCCGGCACCGGCATGGTGGCGACGAATTCCGTGCGCGTCGGTACCGGCAACGTTTCCGCCGGCACCTCGATTTTCGCCTCGGTCGTGCTTGACCATCCGCTCGAGCGTCTGCATCCGGAAGTCGACTTGGTCTCGACCCCTGCCGGAGACCCGTGCGGGATGAGCCACGCCAACAATTTCACCTCCGACTTGAACGCCTGGATCAAGGTCTTCAGCGAATTCGCCAAAGCCATCGGCACACCGCTTGATGCGGGCACGCTATACGGCACGTTGTTCCGCGCGGCCATCGGCGAGGATGCTGACGACAACGCGGGCGGTCTGATTAATTACTGCTTCTACTCTGGCGAGTTCCTGGCCGGGCTCGAGGAAGGCCGTCCGGTCTTCGCACGTGGCCCGGAAAGCCATATGAACTTGGCAAACTTCATGCGAGCCCAGCTTTTTGGCGCGTTCTCACCTGTCAAGATCGGCATGGACGTGATGACCAAGGACGAACATGTCAAGGTCGACTCAATGGTCGGCCACGGCGGCATCTTCACCACTCCGAAGGTGGCTCAGAAGATTCTCGCTGCTGCGTTCAACACTCCGATCAAGGTGATGTCGACGGCGGCGGAAGGCGGTGCCTGGGGTATGGCCGTGCTCGCTGATTACCTTTGGCACAACGACACTCCGCTGGATCGGTATCTTGACCAGCGCGTCTTCGCCGATGCGCAATCGACCACCGAAGAGCCTGATCCGAAGGACGTCGCCGGTTTCGAGGACTTCTTCGCCCGGTTCACGAAGGCTCTGCCGATTGAGAAGGCTGCCATCGAGACCATCGATCTAGAAAGCTGAACTGCGACTTGGTCGAATCTAGAATCTTTGGCTGAAAAATCCATCAACCCAACAATGAAGTACAACAAAAGGAAGTAATGATGACATTCGAAAATCCATTTGAAGGCAAGGCCGTATGGTTCGGCGTCGGTTCGCAGGATCTCTATGGTGCTGAAGCGCTGCGTCAGGTCGCCGAGCAATCTACGAAGATCGTCGACGCGCTCAACGCCACCGGCAAGATTCCTGTGAAGCTCGTGCTGAAGCCCACGCTGAAGTCCTCGGACGGAGTGAAGCAATTCATGACCGAAGCCAGCGCTGACCCCAGCTGCATCGGCGTCATCGCTTGGATGCATACGTTCTCGCCGGCCAAGATGTGGATTCGCGGCCTTGAGGTACTCACCAAGCCGCTGCTGCAGCTCAACACCCAGTTCCACAAGGAGATTCCGTGGGACACCATCGACATGGACTTCATGAACCTGAACCAGTCCGCCCACGGCGACCGCGAGTTCGGTTACATCGTCACCCGTCTCGGCATCCCGCGCAAGATCGTCGTCGGCCACTACACCGACCCCGAAGTCGCCGAGAAGATCGCCACTTGGGTCCGTGCCTGCGCTGGCTGGAACGAGTCGCAGAACATGCGCGTGATGCGCTGGGGCGACAACATGCGTAACGTGGCCGTCACCGAAGGCGACAAGACCGAGGCCGAGCGAGTCTTCGGCACGCAGGTCAACACCTGGGCCGTCAATGAGCTGGTCGGTTACTACGAGAAGGTCAAGGATAATCAGGTCAAAGGCATCATCGAGGACTACAAGGCCAAGTACGACGTGGCCCCGGAGCTCTTGGATTCTCGTTACGAAGAGCTGTTCATCGCTGCCAAGGAAGAGGCTGCGATGGTCAACATGATGAAGGACAACGGCGCGACTGCCGCGGTCGACAACTTCGAGGATCTCGGCACCCTGCCGCAGCTGCCCGGCGTCGGTGCCCAGCGTCTGCCCAGCGAATACGGCTACGGCTTCTCCGCCGAAGGTGACTGGAAGACCTCGGTGCTTGTGCGCATCGCCAGCGTGATGGGTTACGGACTTGAGGGCGGCTCGAGCCTCATGGAGGACTACTCCTACAACTTCGTGCCGGGCCACGAGATGGACATGGGTTCGCACATGCTCGAGGTTTCGCCGTCGGTCGGCACCATCGCCAAGCCGAGGCTCGAGATCCATCCGCTCGGCATCGGCAACAAGTCCGATCCGGTGCGCTTGGTCTTCACCGTCGCCCCGCACAAGGCCGCAACGGTCATCTCCATGGCCGACATGCGCGAGCGCTTCCGCCTGCTGATGGACGTGGTTGACGTGGTCGAGCCTGAAGGCTCCTTGAAAGCGCTGCCGTGCGCTCGCGGCCTCTGGAAGCCGCGCCCGAGCCTCAAGACCGCAGCTGAATGCTGGCTGCGCGCCGGCGGCTCGCACCACACCTGCATGACCACTTCCTTTGGCCGTGAGGGCTGGGAGGACTTTGCCCGCATCGCCGGCGTCGAACTGGCGACCATCGACGAGAACACGACGCCGCGCGAATTCGAGCGCGACCTCGAGATTTCCGAGATGTATCATCGCCTCGACAACCGCTGCTGAAGGCTGCTGCCGGTTCGAGATGACAGGGCGCAGCAGCTGAGTTGTCGCTGATCGGCGAACGGAACCCGGCATGTCAGTTGGGCACTTCATGGAATTTCCATGGGGTGCCCAATTTGTTGTTGAACGTTCCTCGGCATGGCAATGGCGAAGTCCTGTTCCTCTATCGCGGCCATGCACGCAATGTCGAAAACGAAGCAGAGCGGTTCGGAAGGAATGAAAGCAGTGTGGTCAAATCAAATAAAAACGCCTATATTATTGAACGAAATGGGATATTGATAACAAGGCGAGAGGAATGATGGTAGATTGAAGCGAAATAAAGGATTCGTGCAATGTCGTATAGCGGAGTGCGTAATGATATGAACGAAAAGCATAGGCGTGTCACTTTACGCAGTGTCGCCGAGGTTGCCGGGGTATCGCTGAAAACGGCTTCGAACGTCATCAACGGCACAGGTCGTATGACCGACGAGACAAGGAAAAGGGTCAAGGCCGTCATCGACGACCTGGGCTACAGGGTTAACGTCGCCGCCCGCAATCTCAACCGTGGGCTCACCGGATTCATCACCCTTGCGGTGCCGTCGCTGACCCCGCCGTATCTTGCGCAATTGGCCAATTGCGTGATCGACGAGGCCCATAAATGTGGTTATTCGGTTTATGTCACCACATACGCGCAAGGTTCGGCAAAATGCGCCCGAGACGTGTTGCGTTCCTTCAATCCCACGGTTTCCGACGGGATCATTCTCTCCATGAGCGAGCTTGAAGATATCTCTCCCGAAGATTTTGATGTCGATTATCCGCTCGTGGTCGTCGGTTCGCGCACCACTTGGCGGCGTGCGGATCATGTGACCGTCGACGATATTGACGCCGCGCAGACGGCGACCAAATACATGTTGGAACACGGAAGTTCGCGGCTCGCGGTTGTCGGGGCACGCGAACCGTTGAACCTGGGAAAACTGCGCAATGCCACGGAAGGCAATGCCCAGTTGCGTTTGAGGGGAATCGTCGAGGAATGCAACCGGCATCATCGTCAGCTTGACCCGGCGCTTGTCGGGGTTACTGCCGGGGACTGGACCATCGGTGCAGGCGGCCGTGCCATGCGTCGGTTGATTGACGCCGGGGTGCCGTTCGACGGTGTCATCGCGTTGAACGATCAACTGGCCTTCGGGGCGCTTTCGGCGCTGGCGGCCAAGGGCATCAGGGTTCCCGGGCAAGTGCAGGTCATCGGTTTCGATAACATGGAGGAATCCGCATATCTGCATACGCCGTTGACCAGTATGGACTCTTGTCTCGATTGGACCGCTCCGGCTGCGGTAAAACGAATCATCGGTAGAATCAATGGGACGATTACGACCCCGGAGCTGCTGAAGGTCAAGTCCGAAATCATCGTGCGGCAGACAACACGCCCGTAAACGCTTTAATGGATATTCGGTTCATATTGATGAGGCGCGGCGCTCTCCATAGTGCCGCAAATCCTATAAATTTAGTGCTTTTGTAATGAATTTCGCTTCGGGACAGCATCGTATTCGGCCTACAGTATTGTGTAATAGGCATTCCCGTGGGATGCACCATTCTTCCTTTGATATGGATGCGGATACCATGGATTGCCGCTGGAAAGGTGCTTTTATGTTCGATCGTCGGCTCTTCACCCTCGTTCCCCGCAGTGGCGCGTTTGTTGCCGCGAAAGTGCTGAGTCTTTGGGTCTCTCTGCTGGCGGATATCGGATTCGCGTTCATCGCCGTGGGACTTCTCGGCAATCTTTTCCCGGTGCTTACCGCTGCCAACGACAACGTCAAGCCATCGATCATCAAGAAGCTGTTGAAGGACTTCCAAGCGGTGCCGCAAGGCTACTCGGCCTTTGTCTTTGCCTTGGTTGTGGTGGCGATTATCAAATATCTGGCCGTCCGGGCCTCGCATTTCTTTGGTACCGAAGCCTCGGAACGGGTCAAGATCGCGTTGCGCGAACGCTTGTATGACAAGATGCTTGATTTGGGACCTACGTATTCCGAGCATGTGAAAACCGCGGATGTCGTGCAATCGCTGGGTGAAGGTGTCGACCATATACAGAGTTTCTTTGAGACCTACCTGCCGCAGCTTATTTTTGCCGTCCTTGCCCCGCTGACGCTTTTCGTTGCGATTCTGCCACTGAACGCCCCGACGGCGGTCCTGCTTCTGGTGTGTGTGCCGATCCTCATCGGCATCGTGTGGTGGGTGTCGGTGGCGACCTCCCGCACTTTCGGCAAATATTGGGACTCGTACACCGATATGGGCGCCACGTTCCTCGACAATGTCCAAGGGCTCGAAACGTTGAAGACCTTTGACGCCGACGAGGCCGCAGCGCTTCGCATGGACCAGAAATCGGAGGATTTCCGAAAGACCTCGATGAAGGTCCTTCACCTTGAACTTCGTTCACGCCTTGCTTTGGATTTACTCTCCTATGGTGCAACGGCCGGCGGCATTGCCATCGTCGTCTGGCAGGTGGCGAGCGGGCATCTGAAACTTCCCGCAGCGTTGGTGGCCATCCTGCTTTCGATGAGCTTCTTCGTTCCGCTGCGCCGGCTTGCCTCCTGTTCCGATACGGCCATGAACGGCTTGGCGGCGATCAAACGCATCTATGGGATGCTGGATGCGCCGGTGACCGGGGATGGGCAGGCGGCGTTGCCCCAAGGGGTGGAGGATTGCTCTGTCACCTTCCGCAATGTCGATTACACCTACGAGCCCATCGAGCCCGCGGTTGATGCGGAGGTGTCCGACAATGGCGCTTCTTCGAAGAACGGCACCGCTGCGCAGCATGCGGCTGGCGATGGATACGATAGCGATTCGAACGGCCACAAAGCCTTGGACGGCGTCAGCTTCACCGCCCGTGCGAACGGTTTCACGGCCATCGTCGGTGTGAGCGGTTCGGGCAAATCCACCGTTGGCGCGTTGATCGCCGGTACCCGCAACGATTACCAAGGATCCATTCGCCTGGGTTATCGCGTGTTGGGAAGCGTGGGCAGCTGCGAACTGCACAGTCTCAAAAACCGCTCGTTGTGCGATGCGGTCACACTGGTGGATTCCCGAAGCCATCTCTTTACCGGTTCCTTGCGCGAGAACCTGTTGATGGCCAAGCCCGATGCCACGGCCAACGAGATGTGGCTCGCCCTCGAAGGCGCCCATATCGATGATTTCGTTTATTCGCAGCCCCAGCGTCTCGACATGCGTATCGAGCCAGATGCCGGCAATCTTTCGGGCGGGCAGCGTCAGCGTCTCGCCATTGCCAGGGCATTGCTGCGCGACAGCCCGATTTACGTCTTCGACGAAGCCACGAGCAGCGTCGACGCCGAAAGTGAGGCCCTGATCGATGTGGCGGTCCGTGACCTGGCCAGAACCCGTACGGTCATCGTCATCACCCATCGTCTCACACAGGCAATGGATGCCAGCAATATCGTGGTTCTCGACGGCGGCCGCGTGGTGGAAAGCGGTACTCACGACGAGCTTATGGAGCTTGAAGGCCGTTACGCCACCATGTTCGAAACTCAGGCATCAATCGAGCATGTCTCGCATCGCAACAGCTGGGGGAGTGCCTATGCCAGGCCGAAATCCCCGAAACCAAGAGCGCGCAAGCCGTTCGATTTCGCCTTGCTTGATTATCAGGGGCAGGACGATTTTGACGATTTCGGCAATCGAGCTGAACATCGAGATCCGGATCAAGCCGGAATGGAAGCGAAGCAGGGGCATCATTTGCCGGCCGCTGAGGCCGCCGCCGGCCATTCGGCGAAAACGGAAGCGCTTCGATCCCGCATCTCTTCGACGAAAGCCGTGGTCGATTCCGCGAAACGTCCCAAATCCGCAGCTCAACAGACTTCGCCGAAGAAACCCGGGCTCGCCTCCTCCGGTCTGCATAATCCTGTTTCATCGACGTCGGGTAGCCAGCATACCAGCGGGACGCATTCGGACGAGCCTGAAGCACGGCGCGATGAAACCGAAGCGATACTCGATGTCGCCAATCGTCCGCACAACGCGAACAATCAAATGGGAACGTTCCGTCTGACGCTGAGGCTGCTGGGATGCATCGGGCGTCTGACCCCGTTCATCGTCGGCGCCTGCCTGTGCGGGACCATCGAGCGTCTCGCCGAAACCTTCATGCCTGTTTTCGGCGTATTGGCGCTGATGGCGGTATTCGGCCATCCCGTCTGGGGTGTGAATGTGGCTTCGGCTCTTGTCGCCGTGGCGGTGTGTGCAATACTCAAAAGCTTCATGTATTATGCCGAGGAATACATGAACCATGAGATGAGTTTCCGCGTGGTCGCGCTCTTCCGGTCGAAGGCTTTTCAGGCGCTTCGCCGTCTTGCCCCGGCAAAACTGGCCGGGCGGGGCAAAGGCGACTTGACCACATTGGTGACTTCCGACGTTGAGCTGCTCGAGACGTTCTTCGCCCATGCGATTTCGCCGGTGGTCATCGCACTGACCACTTCGGTGGTGTTTGCGGTCGTGCTGTTCACACTCGATCCTTGGTTCGCGCTGCTGCTGATTGTAGCCCATCTTTTTGTGGGCGTCATTTTGCCTCGTTTTTACGAAGGCAACGTGCGTGGAATAGGCGCAAGAATTCGGCATGATTCAGCCAAACTCGGTGACAGGCTTATTGACGACATGCACGGCATGGACGAGATTATCAGATTCAACCAAGGCCGTCGACGCCTGACCGACATCATCGCCGAAGACAAGAACCTCTGGCTTTTTGAAAGCAGGCTAAGTCGCAAGGATGGCGTGTTTTCTGGGCTTGGCGCGGTGTCGGTCGTAGTCGCCACGTTCATAGCGGTCAGGATCATGTTCGGCATTGTCCAGGCCGATCCCGTTTCGATGGCCATGTGTGTGGTTGCGGTGATGCTCATTTTCAGTTCGTTCGGACCCGCCCTTGCCTTAAGCGAGCTGCCCAGTAACCTTAACCAGCCGTTGGCCGCCGCAAGACGCATGTTTGCCTTGTTCGACGAGGAGCCTGCAGTGCGTGAGACCGGAACGGACAAGCCGAAATTCGAAACCGTCTCGCTTAAGAATGTCACTTTCGGCTATCCGCTTTCTTCGGCCGGCTCCACTTCGATTCCCGCTTCTGCATTGGTGTTGAAGGACTTCAACTTCACGACATTGCATTCAGGAATACTCGGCGTGCAAGGGCCATCGGGACACGGCAAATCCACGATTCTGAAATTGATGATGCGCTATTGGGACCCCCAGGTCGGCTCCGTCGATTTCTCCGGCGAACCATTGCCGAAGGTCGAAGCGCATTACCGCCGCCGCGTCGAGACGATGATGGACCAGGAAACCTACTTGTTCGATGGTACTATTCGTGACAATCTTCTGGTCGCCGACCCGCATGCCAAGGATTCCGACATGCATCAGGCACTTCAACGCGCCTCGATCGACACGGTTATCGAAGCATTGCCGGATGGCCTGAACACCCAGGTGGGCGAGCTCGGCTCCAGACTTTCCGAAGGTGAACGCCAGCGCATCAGCCTTGCCAGGATTTTCCTGACCGGCGCATCTCTGGTGCTTTTCGACGAGCCTACGAGCCGTGTCGACGCCTTGAACGAGTCCGTGATCCTTCATTCCATCAACACGCTGGCCAACGAGCGTCCCGTCTCCATCGTATTGGTTTCCCATCGTGCTTCCACGATGCAGATTGCCGATCGCGTGATCGCTCTCTAGGTTCGTGGGGCTTGATTTCGTCGGTTCCTTGTTTATCGGTTATGGGAAACCGCTGGGTGAAGGCTCTTCGTGACTGTTTTCTTGCATGGACGATTGCGGATGCTGGAAACAGGTCATTGAGCGTCCATCGGTGATTGTTTTGGGTATGGATGTTTGCAGATGCTGAAAACCGTTCATTATCTATGAATGAATGGACATGGTCGCCTAGTAATGTTGGTTATCGGTTGATGATAAAAGGAGCGAGTGCGATGAGCGTTGAAGAAACCATGGGAGCAGTACCGGAAATTGCAAATATCACGTTAAGCGACGGCAATAAAATCCCGCAAATCGGGCTTGGTGTATTACGTATCAGCGATGATGATGTGTCCGGCGTTGTCAAGTCCGGACTTCAGGTCGGATATCGCCATATTGACTCCGCCGCCGGCTACAACAACGAACCGGGCGTAGGCCGTGCGTTGGCTGAAACTGGCTTCAATGCTGGTGAGGCACGCAAAACGCTGTGGGTGACGACCAAACTCAAGGATTCCGAACAAGGCTATGACAATGCCCTCAAAGCCTTCGACCGCCAGCTGAGCGATTTGCGTCTTGACTATGTCGACATGTATATGCTGCATTGGCCGACGCCATTCAACTGGCGTTCCGGCGAAACGTGGAAGGCGTTGAAGAAACTGCGCGACGAGGGCCGTGTGCGCACGCTCGGTGTATGTAATTTCCTGCCAGAACATCTCGAGCGCTTGCATCGTGAGACTGGGGAGTGGCCGACGGTTGATCAGATCGAGCTGCATCCTACCTGGCAGCAGCGCGAAGTGGTGGCGTTCTGCCGCGAGCATGGCATTGCGGTGGAAGCGTATTCGCCGATGGCTCGCGGAGCCGATCTCAACGCCGGAAACGGAACCATTGCCCGCATCGCACAAGCACATGGTGTTTCGCCTGCACAGGTCATCCTGCGCTGGCATATCGAAAACGGCACTATCATCATTCCCAAGTCCGTCCATGCCGACCGACAACGCGAAAACCTCGACCTCTTCGGTTTCGCCCTGACTGCAGACGAACACGCGCAAATCGATGCCTTGGACGGCCCGACCCGTGCCGGTCACGATCCGATGACCTTCACCTATGCGTGAGAGTTTTCGGCTGTTGATACATTTTGGTTGATTTTTTGTATTTATGTGTGATTTCTGGTCGAATAGTGTGATTATTTCATATCCGGAATGTTTGCAAATGTTGTGGAAACGCGACGTTTTTTCAGAGTACTTCTGAATCTGATTCCGATATTATAATGTGAGCTAGGTTACATTTTTGGATGTGAAAGGAGTAACCATGCCACAGAAAATCAAAGCTTCGGTTGCCTATGGAGTAGGCAAGGGATTCGCCCAGCCCGAGGAAATCATCATCGATGACCCCATCGGCGCTGAGGTGCTGGTGGACGTTAAGGCGTCCGGCCTGTGCCATTCCGATTTGCATTTGGTGGAGGACGACGATCAGTTCTTCCCGTTCCCGGCCGTCATCGGCCATGAGGTTGCCGGCGTCGTCGAAGCCGTCGGCCCGGAAGTTCAAGGCATCAAGGTCGGCGACCATGTTGTCGCTTCGTTGGAGCAGGTTTGCGGCCATTGCGCCAACTGCCTGAACGGTCATCCTCAGTCCTGCTCGCAGCAGCAAGAGTGCGTGCGCAAGCCCGGCGAGAAGCCGCGTCTTTCCTTCCCGGACGGCCGCCCGATCACCCAGGCCTTCGGTACTGGCGGTTTCGCCGAGAAAGCGCTGATTCATGAGAACCAGCTCGCTGTGGTTAACAACGAGGTCAAGTGGGACGAGGCCGCTTGCATCGGCTGCGCCACCATCACCGGTGCTGGCGCTGCGATCAATACCGCGCACGTTCGTCCTGGTGACACCGTTGCCGTCGTCGGCACGGGTGGCATCGGCCTGAACATCATCTCCGGCGCCCGCATCTGCGGCGCCAAGAAGATCATCGCCATCGACCTGCTCGACAACAAGCTCGAGTTCGCGAAGAAGTTCGGTGCCACTGACGTCATCAACTCCAAGAACGAGGACCCGGTTGCCAAGGTGCGCGAGCTTACCGACGGCGGCGTTGACGAGGCGTTCGAGGCCATCGGCTTCGAGTCCACGATGAAGCAGTGCTGGGATATGCTCGGCGTTGACGGCACCGCGTACTGCATCGGCCTTGCCAAGCCCGACGCGACCATCAACCTCGAAATCAACCCGGCCGACCTGCTGGTTCACCAGCGCGGTTTCAAGGGCGTCTGGATGGGCTCGACCAACATCAAGCACGACATCCCGATGTACGCCGACCTCGCCGTCGACGGCCGCCTGAACATGCACGACATCGTCACCCAGCACATCAACTTGAGCCAGATCGACGAGGCCTACGTCCAGCTCAAGAAGGGCGAAGTCATCCGCTCCGTAATTACTGAGTTCTGATGAAAATGAGCGGTGATTTCACCGCACTGCTATAAGTTGTGTCGAGCGAAGAAGCCCATGCAACTCATGGCTTTTAAGTTGGGGTGGTTCTTGATCTTTAGGAATCACCCCAATTGTTTTATTAGGTGCACACGTATTTTGAGCAATATATTATAAAGCTGATTTACCTGTCAGATGCCTGAATAATTCGGGATCAACTGGCTTGCTGAGACGTAGTGTGGAAACGACAACGTTCAGTTCTTTTCCGTTATCATCAAGGTTGTGGTCGGGGCGTACGCCGCTGATGCTAGCTACGTTGCCGACGTAGTAATAGGTCTTTTCTTTTTCTTCTTGTCTGCGTCGAATGAAGATCGGAACGAAATGAGAGCGCTGCCAATCTGTACTTTTAATACCATTCAGAAGCCAGACGAATTCATTTGAGTGTAGCGTACGTTGATTCTTGCTGAACCATTTAAGTTCGCTGGTATTGATGAAGCGGTCGCCATATTGGCTTGCTTCGTATTTGATGAAAATGGGCAATGAACTCGTTTCAAGATCGAGTTTGTACCCGCCTACGTTTTGCGGTACCTGTTCGTTCTTCCAGCCGCAAAGCCTCATGACATCGAAGATGCTGTATTTCTCACCGTAAATAAAGCCGCGTGTTTGATCGAGGGATGCATCTGGACTCTTTTCAAAGCGTATATCGCAATTGATCAGACCGGCTTGTACTGTGTCTGCGAAAAATGTTGCGAAAGTGGAATTGGAACGTAAAGCTTCATACAACCAGTCTGCAAGAGCAAACACATTGTCTTGGGTTTGTTTGACCAATGGTTTGCCGCCGAAACGTTCCTTGTTTTTCGTGATGAAATATGACAAATCTAGTACATGGAACGACTGAGTTCTCTGTTCTGCACTGTTGTCAGCTTTTGGGAAATGATTCGATATTATCGTTCCCAGTTCTTCAATCGAAAGCGTGCGTTTATCGCTTGGTCCTTGGTAACGATCAGTTTTGTGTTCGATAGAAGTGTTTGTTGAATTAGGTACAGTGATGTCACAAAGATTTGCTAGAACCAGCAGCTCGTGTGGTCTCAGCCCTCGTAGCAGAGTTGAGGTCAGCATTTTGAGCGCACCGTTTTCGCCGGCATTTGTGGGTTTCAAGGTCTCTGCATACGATGCCTGCGAGCTATTGCCGCGTGAAAGGCTCTGTTCACGAGAGCGGACGAATTGTAGATAGCTGTCTTTCTTATCCGCCAACGTATAGATCAACGATGGATCGGTTTTGGCGAAATCTGTAAGCATGGGAATACGGTTAAGTTGGTTACGCAGTTGACGATATTGACTCGAAAGCAATTGCATCTGCGAGAGATCCGCCTTGTCGATAGAGGCAAGGACCTTCTTTTCCGCTATGGGGTCGAAGCTTACCGATGAAAGGCCGATGGATTTCCGTTGTAGATTTTTACGTGCGATATCGCGGTCACCGGTGTTGCCGTAAAGCGCGATAGGAATGAGATAGTTGTTGGCATAATTGCCAATGAAATCGATAATGGTGACTGATTCCTTACCAGGGTATTTACGTAACCCTCGGCCTAGCTGTTGGGTGAAGATGATGCTGGATTTGGTCTGGCGTAGCATCACGATTTGGTTCAATGCGGGAATATCAACGCCTTCATTAAATAAATCAACGGTGAAGATATAATCCAACTCCCCATTCTCAAGCTGTTTTACAGCTGAATCTCGGTCAACTGCATTGTCTCCGGTTACAGCCACCGTGTGATATTTGCGTTCCGCTTGTTGGTTCCATCGAGCGTTGAAAAGTGTGGATAGTTCTTTTGCTTCCTTTTGCAAACTGCAGAAGACTAGGCCTTTTACGGGATTTCCCGGATCTTCATAAGTCTGCAACTTGTCAATAATATAGTGGACACGGTCGGCTGATACCAGTTTTTGAATCCATTCATTGAGTGCCGTGCGCTCGCTGGTCTGTGTCACGTCGATGCGCTTATTCAGTTCGCCGATCGTATTCGGGTCAGGTTTGTCTTCGATGTATTCGTGGACGCCGTAATAGTGGAAGGTGCATAGCATATTCTCTTCGAGTGCTCGCTGAAGTCGAATGTTATAGGCGATGTTATTGCCAAATAATCCGAAAATATCGGCATCATCGGTTCGTTCTGGTGTTGCGGTCATTCCTAACAGGAAACGGGGAGTGAAATGACGAAGTACCTTTCGGTAAGAATCCGCCGCAGAATGATGTGCCTCATCGATGAGAATGTAATCAAAAGAATCCGAATCGAAGGAATCTAGATTGTTGGCCAGTGTCTGAACTGTTGCGAAGACGTATTTGCGGTCACCTTGTTTGCTGGTCCCGGAAAGCAGACCTAAATCCTGATCTTCGCAACCAAGTACTTTCTGATATGACTCCATTGACTTCTTGAGTATTTGCTGCTGTTGAGCAACATAAAGCATGCGATTTGGTTTGAACTGGCGCACGTCGAAAGCCGAGAGATATGTTTTACCGGTTCCTGTAGCCGAAACGATGATGGCTTGGCTTTCGCCAGCCTTTCTGAGCTGAGCCAGGTTCATCAATGCCTCTTGTTGCATGGCATTGGGTTCAATCGTTCCATTTTCTGGTTGCGGCAAAATGCGTTGTGGGGGAGCGTAATGTTCGAACTCTTCCTCGTATTGTTTAAGCCACTCGTTGGTAAGTTTAACGGATTCACTCAGCTGAGCGTTAATTTCGCTGTTAATCTGACGAGTGAGACCACTGTTCGTCTGCGAAGATACTCGAAGATTCCATTCTTTGTTGAGTTTGAGTGCGCTGGATGTCAGATTCGAGCTGCCGATGTATGTCGAATCCAATTCTTTTCCGTTTTCAGTACGATGCCGAAATACATAGCCTTTTGGATGGTATCGATAGTTCGATATTGCCATCGAGCTGTGATTTTCTGAGTCTGATTGCCAGATGAATATCTTGATATTGGTACGTTTCTGAATTTGCAGAAGGGTTTTGAACGCTTCAGGCTTATTGAAATAGTTATAGGTTGAGGTGATGATTCGGCCTGACCGCTGGCTTTTGTCTTTATCGAAATTGAGCAGATACTGCTTGAGGCTTTTGAGTTCTTCATTGTTGACGAAGGCGACTGACAAATCAAAATCGTGGCATTGCTCGAGTTCAGATTCGATAGCCTCTTCCATGGTCAAGCCATTGCGGTTCGCGATAAGAGTCGGCGTGAGATTGCTATCGGCATCGAGATTTTGGCGGATGAAGCCTGATGTAATCGCTTCTACCAACGAATCGTTCGAAGAAGTGGTTTCGAAATTCGTCTCTTTCTTCTCTGTTCTCTGCTCAGTCATTGTGTTTTTCGCCCGTCTAATTCATCATTGCCAAATTTTGAGCCGTTTTTCGGTCAGCTGGAGCCCAATCTAAAGTTGCAAGTTTGGATTGGGGAATCCAGCGAAGCTGGGTGTGTTCGGTTAGACTTGGTTCGCCGCTTGTTAGCGAGCACAGGAACGTCGTAAGTTCGATGGTTCCAAAATCATATTGCTGCTGTATCGAGCATATTTTCTGATCAACTTCAATATCACAGAGCAATTCCTCTTTGATTTCGCGTTGTAAGGCTTGCTCTGGTGTTTCGCCGCTCTCGATTTTTCCTCCAGGAAATTCCCAATACCCAGCCAAGGATTTCGATGGACCTCTTTGTGCGCAAAGAATTGCGCCGCCCCTTCTTATCGCGGCTCCGACGACTTGCAATGGTGCATTACCCATATCGTTGACATCCTTACACAAAAGATACTGTGTCCAGGATAGCGCAGATGCAGCCGCTGCTATTTATAAATCTCTTTGGATTGCAAGCTTGTTGGTTTATATTTTATAGTTATAATTATCGTTATATAAAAATCATGGTGATTTTATATATTAAAGGAGTTTAGAATGGTTTATAAAGGTTCACGTTTAGATTTCCAATTAATTGATCATTCTGTTGACCAATATATGCATAACGATGATCTAGCGGAAAGCTTATCCGCCAATCCGTCTTTGGCTTTTATCGGACTGTTCTTGAACAAAAGATTTGATCTTGATTCGGCAGTGATTGATGATTCGATAGTTGATGGGACTAATGATTGCGGAATTGATGCTATTTATATTGATGAAGATTCTGGTAACAGGCCGATAGTCAATATTATTCAATCTAAGTATTATCGTTCAGAGGAAAAATACAACAGGGCCTTAGAGGCCGGAGCATTGGATAAGATGCATATGGCCATTGATGAATTAATACTAGGAAACCCAAAGAAAGAAAAATACAAAAACATAAACGAGGATCTAAAAAATAAGCTTGAGGATATAAGAGGATTAGAAAAAGAAACTCCACGATATCACATAATTTTTATTTCTAACTCTTTCCCACCTAATGTAAAGAGTAAAGAACATTTTGAAGCTTTCCTAGAATCTTATAATCATGACCAACAATATTTTGATACTGAATATGATCAATTAGTAGAAATTGCTGAATTACTGGCTCCAAAACAAGAGAAAATTATTGATGCCAACTTACATCTTATTGGTAAATATATGGATTTCAGCAATGGTATGACCAATGTATTAGTGGGAAGAATCGAAGGAACAGAACTTGCAAAATTAAGGGAGCAAGCGGGGGTTGCATTATTTGATAAAAATGTTCGTGGTTATTTGACACAAAAAAATGATGTGAATAAAGACATTATTCAATCTGCTACAGGTGAAGATGCCTATCAGTTCTTTGTATTAAATAATGGCATTACTATTGTGTGCTCAGATATGGAATATATTCCTAAAAAAGAGTCAATTGAAGTTAACGTTTCAAATCTGCAGATTGTTAATGGTGGGCAAACAACCAATTCTCTTTATGAAGCATACAAGGAAGGCAAGCTGAGTGATGAAGTAGATGTCTTAATTAGGATAATTAAGACAAGTGACGACAATCTTTTAGGTAAAATTACGAAAGCGACAAATTCGCAAACTACCGTTTGTGCAAGAGACCTGCACAGTAACGATTCTATCCAGAAAAAGATCGAAGCTGATCTAAAAACCAAGGGCTATTTTTATGAGGCAAGAACGAATAAATATAACGATGAACCTTGGAACAAGAGGATCGATGCAGTTAAAGCTGCCCAATCCTATTATGCGTACGCGTTGCAAAAACCAGCAGATGCAAAAAATAAAAAGAGATTTTTATTTGGAACTTTGTATCCAGAAGTGTTTAATGACTCTTTGAATACTGATACTTTTTTGAATGCATATCTTATTTGGCGACAGGTTCATACTTTATCCCGTAGTTTAAAGGAAGAATACTCTTTTGCCTCTTATGCGGAATACCATATCGTTGCTTTACTTGGACAAATGGATATTTTGGATCCCTCAGACCGCGATCTTATTGAAAAGAAGACAAGATTGATTCTTGAAGCAACAGATACGGTTGTACAGGAAAGGATTAAAGAAGAGGGTGACTCTTATAGTCATCGTGCGTTCTTTATCAATCCGTCAACAATAGGGAAGCTCACAACTGCAGTGGAACAATTAGAACTGCAAGAGAAACAATCTTAATAAATAGAAGAATTTAATATGAGATGGCGAGATTCGGGGAATAATGTTCGATCTCGCCATTCTTGAATAATCGGATATATTAAATTGTTCAAACAGATATAGGTCATTATGCGATGACTGCGATTTGAAATCTATTCCTCCGTCAGCCAGTCAAAGGCGCGTAGATCTGCGCTGGATACCGTTGTAGCTGATGGAAAGCTCGTCGTCTAGGGTACGGAACGACGAGAGCTCGCGTTCCAAAGTTTTGGGGTCGCGGACTGATTCAGAGTCCTGGTAGCAGGCTAGGCCGTTCGCGCTGTTGGCGACAAAGTCGATTTCGCCGCCCAATGCCTTGTGCCCGACGTAAACCGTTCCTGCTCGGTGTTTGAGTTCAAGGAACACGATGTTTTCTAGGATTCTGCCGGTGTCGCGCACGTTTTCTGAAACGAGAATGCAGCACAGACCCATGTACACAACGTAATACTTGCGTTCCTGTTTGAGGGTGTAGTTCGATAAGCTTGGACGAGTATATCCGAAGCGCTGTAGGTACTAAAGATGTTCTGTACCCGCGGATTATTGTGGTTCGAATATGTAAGTTGAAAAATATTTTTTAACTTACATAAAAAACCGAACAAGTTAAAAAATACTTTTCAACTTGATAAGAAAATGCGGTAAGTTAAAAAGTATTTTTTAACTTACCGTGCTGTAACGAATCGAACAGATTTACTCGAACGGGTACTTGAGGCCCCACTTGCCGCGAATCTGATCCATGAGCTTCATGATGCGCAGGGTGTCGGCGTGAGGCATTTCGATGCATTCCGTCTTGCCGTCGAGGATGGCGTTGGCGGAAGCGGCGACCTCGTACTCGTAGCCGGTCAGTTGTGCAGGGACATCGACATGTCGGGTGAGCTTGTGATCGAGACCGTAGAGGTCGATGCCTTCGATGTTGTTGATGTTCTGGCAGACCATGTAGCCCTCTGTGCCCCAGATGGCACCGGAGCGGTCGGAGGCGCACAGCATCGAAGCGGTGGCCGTAGCCATCACGCCGTCGTCATAATGCAGGGCGATGGAATCGGTGGCGTCCACGCCGGTTTTGTAGGGAACCATCGAGGTCGTAATGTCGGAAATCTTGCGCTCGCTGGTGTCGGCGCCCAGCGCCATGTCGAAGAAGTTCAGCGGATAGACACCGACATCAAGCAGTGCGCCGCCGGCCATCTCGGGGTCGGTCATACGAGGCTTGTGCGTGGTGGGGTAGCAGAGGTTGGCCGTCGCGGCTTGCACTTCGCCGATTTCGCCGGACTTGATGATGTCGGCGACCATGTCGCGCGAGGGCATGTAGCGTGTCCAGATGGCTTCGGTGCACAGCAACCCGGTTTCCTTGGCGACGTCGAGCAAGTCCTGCGCCTGCGAAGTGTTGGCGGTGAATGATTTCTCGACCAGGATATTCTTGCCGGCCTTGAGGCAAGTGATGCCCTGTTCGGCGTGCAGCGCGTGCGGGGTGGCGATATAAACGAGGTCGACTTTCGGATCGGCCAGCAGTTCGTCGTAGGAACCGTAAGAAACGTCGAATCCATATTTTTGGGCGAAATCAGTGGCGCGGTCCGCGTCTCGCGCGGCTACGGCATAAGGCTCGATCAAGCTGCTATATCGCGCGTCTGCGGCCATTTCCACCAGCGTGTTCGCCATTGATTTGGCGATTCCACCGGCTCCAAGAATCGCGACGTTGACCTTGAGTCCTTGTTCTTCCGCTTCGGCGCGTTTGCCGTTCAGTCTGCTCATGGAAGCCCTTTCTTGCATGAAAATGTATGCAACGTTTCCATTCTAAAGTCAGGTACGCATTGCTGGTCAGGCGAATAAGCAGGGAGTGTCGATATGTGTTATTCGCGGTCAGAGTGCTGTGAAAACATAGCAAGAAGATCGGATTTCCTATTCTTCTGTTCAGCGCTTCGTTACGGGAAGAGAGCTATGGTAAGGATCCTGGAATGGCGGTGTTTTGATATTTAGCATATAGAGAATTCGCAGCAGGGAACGTCGAAAAATTCGATTTAAACGTTCCGTGCTGCAAATCGAATGGCGGTTTTCTATTTCGTTGCCATTTTTGATACTCTCGGTTCAGTTTCAGTCCTTCTGAGTTGCCTTTGCGGTTTTACCGGAAGAATCCGCAGCTATGGCGCAGGTGTCTATGGATTTTTCGGAGGTGTCGGAAGCCTAGGCATCGGCAGCTTTCAAGAAAAGAGCAGCAACTTTGCAGAGGAACCCGCGGCTTTGGATGCACTATCATCAGGCCTCGTCAGGCTTCGCTGCCATCCTCGGCGACCAGGCCCTTCTTCTCATCGTGGCGACGCCACCAGGAGGAGAGCACGGAGCCGGAGATGTTGTGCCAGACGCTGAAGAACGTCGACGGAATAGCCGTGATCGGAGCGGCGGCGAACGAAGTCAGCGCCAAGGTCGCACCGAGGCCGGAGTCCTGCATGCCGACTTCGAAGGTGATGGCCTTCTGCTGCGCGTATCCGAAGCCCTTCGGATAGATTTTGTACATGAGCTTGGAGAAGCCGAAACCGAGCCCATAGCCGCAAAGGTTGTGCAGAATGACCACGGGGATGGCCAGTGCGGTGGCCTTGCTGAAGAGGCCCGCGTGGTTGGCGGCGACGACGATGCCGATGATCAGCAAGATGGCGGTCTGCGAGATGATTGGCAGCACGTCGGTCACCTTGGCGATTTTCTCCTTGAAAATGGTGTGGCAGATCACGCCGAGGGCGACAGGTATGAGCACCACTTTGACGGCGGTCAGGAAAAGCGACTGCCAAGGAATCGCCACGTATTGCGAGGCGAGCAGCTGCATCAGCAGCGGAATCATGA
Organism: Bifidobacterium sp. ESL0784; assembly: GCF_029433295.1. Taxonomy (GTDB): domain Bacteria; phylum Actinomycetota; class Actinomycetes; order Actinomycetales; family Bifidobacteriaceae; genus Bifidobacterium. Next base: position 59,273 of record NZ_JAQTHV010000002.1, on the reverse strand, counting down.
ACGGTGCGAGCAGCGTGGAAAGCAGGCCGATGGAGACGTCGAGCGCCACGTCGCCGCGTGCAAGGAAGCTCATCACGTTCGACGAAGTGCCGGAGGGGCAGCAGCCCACGAGGATGACGCCCACGGCGAGCGGTCCGTCGAGATGGAAGATCCAGCAAAGCGCGACGGCGACGAGCGGCATAATGACGTAATGGGCCACTGTTCCGACGATGACCATCAGCGGTTGTTTGAAGATTCGGGCGAAATCGTCAAGCGAGAGTGTCAGGCCCATGCCGAAAAGCACAATGCCCAAGAGCCAGCTTGTGTCGTGCTTGGCCCATTCGCTGGTCTGCGGCACGAAATAATTGAACACCGCCCAGACGATGACGATAAGCGTGAACCACTTCGTGATCCAATCCGCTACCTTTTTCACCTTTTCCATCTTCTCTCACTTCTTTCTTATTTGGGTGTTGAGTGCCATGCTAGGTAGACGTTGAGCGAATTGAGTAAGTTGTCTCAAAAATAGAAAATATGTTTCATATGGTGGACGCTTGATTCGGTGATATCAGCAAGTTGATGGCGTTTCGGCTATATTCTGCGAGATTGTTGGGTTCTGCTTGCATATGTCTGGCACTTGCAACAATCGGCGGTGACGTCCGTTTCTGCGATTTGTCGCAGACTGAAAGTGGAATGGAAACGTGACGCGGCAATCGATAACGACAGATAACAATGTTTCCTCCACCAAAGGTGACGTCGCCGACCCCACTTCTGCAGCCGCCAAGCAAGATAAAAAGCAGCCCCAAAAACGCCGCAAGAACGGCTTGGTAGAAGTAGAGAAGTCTGAAGAAGCCGAGAAAACCGCAAAGTCGTCAAAGTCGGGAAAATCTGTAAAATTGGCGAGGAAATGCGGCAAAGGTGGTTCCGGGAACGTGGGTAAATCCGGTAAGCCCGTAAACACGGGTAAGTCGGTTCAATCCGGCAAGTCTGATAAATCTGCCAAGTCCGGTAAATCTGCCAAGTCCGGAAAATCGGCCAAGACCCCTGAAAAATACGAGCGTGGCACCCGAAGCTACACCATGTCGCATATCCGCGGCAAGAACACCAAAATCGAAGTGCTGGTCCGTTCCTATCTCTTCCGTCGCGGGTTGCGTTTCCGCAAGAACGACAAGCGCTATCCAGGTCACCCGGACATCGTCTTGCCCAAATGGCGTACGATGGTGTTCGTCAATGGCTGTTTCTGGCACATGCACGAGGGTTGCGCGAAGTTTTCGATGCCGAAATCCAATGTGGAGTTCTGGACGGCGAAGCTCGTGCGCAATCACGATCGTGATATCGCTCAGCACGCCGAGCTCGAGGCCGCCGGCTGGAAGGTTCTCGTCGTTTGGGAATGTGAGCTGAGCAAGGCCCGCCGCGAGGACACGCTGGAACAGCTGTATCGGCAGATCATAGGAGCGGATGAGTTCGGTGAATTTTCCGATGAATCATGAGCGTTCGGGTGAAGTCGATATGTAGCTTGCAGCGCTGAAGCGATACATTGCGATTGCTGAGGTTCCCTGCTGCTCAAGCTGCGATCGGGATTTTCTTGAGTGTTGGCATTTCAACGATTTGATGGTGGAGCAGTCTGTGATTTCGGGTTTGGCCCAGCAGGGAAGGCGTTGATATTGATGGTTTTGACTCCCTGCTGTGCCGTCTAAAGATGTCTCGTGAAAGTGCTGCGTACATAAGCCGCGTGGGTAAGCGAGATCGACCGATCAGCCCTGTAGCTCTTCCAGCTGTTTCTTGGCCTTGTGCAACTTGACGTAGATTTCGTTGCGTTTGCCGGAGTCCTTGGCACGGGCGTGATCGCCTTCCAATTTGGCGATCTGGGCGGTGAGTTCCGCGATCGCCGATTGCCTGGCGAGACGTGCGTCAAGGTTGTTGCCATCGCTGTCGCCGAAGATGGCTTGGGCGCACAGGCTTTGCCACACGTCGTCAAGCGTTTCGCCGTTGAGGGACAATGATGCTGCTTTGGTATCCTGCCAGTTGCCGACGTAGGTTTGTATTTGGGCCTCGCCCTGATGTCCGGCGCGAACCGGCAAGATACGTTGCACGGCGAAGGCGCATTGTCTATCCGCATTGCCGGACTGAACGCCGTCGTTGCCGCTTGGGGAGTCGTCACTGCTTTTGGCTAGGCTTGCATCGCGCACGCATACAAAGAGAATGTTCGAAGCCGAACGCAACTTTGCGATATGCTCCATGACTTCTACGGGCGCGTCCTTGCAGTTCTGCATGATGCCCATCACAAGAATCTCACGGGTTTTCTTGCCTGCGGCCACGTTGATGGTATTCGGGCGCAGTAACGCGAGCATGGTGATGGATTCGATGTCGCTCACGAACCGCTGTTTGAGCCGCGCAGAAACCGGCGGCTTCATATAAAACATCTGTTTGGGGATCGCGCTTTTGGCCTCGGGGATGGCGCAGGATGCGGGCAATCCCAGCGTGAGGGCAGATATGGTTCCGTAGTGTGCAGCAGTCATCGGCGACCTTTCCTCGTTCTCGTCGGCCGCCAGCCTTTACATTCGCGTGGCGCCCATTTGTGCGTTGTTCATTATTGTAATGGATTTGCGTCCTGTCCGTATCGGCGGGAGTTGATTGGTGGTATTTGGTTCTGTTTCAGAAGGCTCAGTAAACTCTGGCAGTCTTTGCGACCGTGTAAGCCTTGATAACCTAAAATCCACTTACCAAACCCTATCAAACCCTTAAAGCCTTATGATCTCAGCCATTCCGCCGACTCCCAGGTCACTTCAGGCTATGATCATCGGTTCTGCCTGCGGAATTCCTTGGGCGTTACATGGTATCGCTCATAGAACGACTTCGATAAGCTGGTGGTGTTGGGGAATCCCGTTTTGGCGCAGATGTCAGACAAAGAGGCGTGCGAACTGAGCAGCATAGCGTGTGCATCCTTGAGTCGTAGCTCGGTCAGGTATTCCTTGAATCCTTTGCCGATCGCCTTCTTGAAGAAACGGCTGAAATACTCTCTGCTATAGCCGAATTCCCGTGCTACGAACGTCTCGGTAATCGCTTCGGCGTGATGCGAATCGATATAGCCGATGACAGCCTGGACGATGTTGCGTCCGCGCCGGATTTCCTCGGGTTTGCGCGTCCCGCAGATGAAATTCGTGTATAGCAGTGCCAGCAGGCGGTAGAGCGCCGCGTTGAGCAGGAAGCCGTCACCGATCTTGCGTGAGATAAAAAGCCGCCTGACCTCTTCGATGATTTCGTTGACTTCCTCCCTGTCGTCATCGCTGGCCGTGGGCGCGAACCACTTGAACAGGCAGCGGTCGGCGAATGGGTAGAGCCTGTCGACCACCTCGGCGTTGAAGGTGATGGAAATGCCCTGATATGGGCTGTCGATGAACGCGTGATGGATGGTATATGGGCTGATGAGCAAGGTATCGCCGGTGGTGATGGTGTGGTGTTCGGCGTCTAGGCTCAATTGCAGTGTGCCTTTGTCGGCGTGCGCAATCTCCATCCCGCGGTGCCAGTGGGCGGGGACGTGTTCGTGATTGTTGTCGTGAATGATGATCAAAGCCGGATATTCCGTGGGATAGAGCTTTTCTTCCAGGTAATCCGCAGTGATGATTTGGGAAGGTTCACGATCATGATGGCCTTGCACAAATACCTCCATCGGTATGTCGCTTAATAATCCTATATCGTAATATTATGCTGAATCGAAGCAGAATGGCAGACTTTGGTAACAAGGATGTCACATTTTTACAAACTTACATCACATATTATAAAAAACGAGCTTGGTCGCCATTTAAAATGGAACATGTATCTGTGGAGGAGCGACGAGATGGAGGCGGATGGCGTTATGGTCGAAAGTATCGGTAGAGATGCGTTGTTCGCTCGGAATACCGGATTGACCGACGAGCAGCGCCAGCTCGCAAAGACCTGGACGAATATCGACGAGGACCTTGATGGGGTCGATTCCGCTGTGGCCGATTACGTATTGGGCAAGCGCGCGGATTTTATTCACGTTGACCTGCCGCGCTATTCACGCAAACCCGCGGTTCCCGATGACGTGGTGCTTTACGATGACATCAATTACCTCGATGACGGACAGCGCGCGCACAGACTCGACGTATTGCTGCCGGAAGATGCCGTAAGTCGCGGGGGAGCGCCGATACCGGTGGTCATCGAGGTGCACGGAGGCGCTTTCCTCTATGGTTACAAGGAGCTGAACCGCAGCCACAGTGCCCAACTGGCACATCTAGGCTATGCGGTGGTGAGTCTGAATTATACGTTGTACCCCAAAGCAGACTTTATCGGCCAGTTGGAGGATCTTTCCGCCGCGTTGCGCTGGGTCGCAGCCAACGCCGATCGTTATCTTTTGGATGCCAGTCAGACTTTCATCACTGGTGATTCCGCGGGCTCGATGCTTGCTCTCTACTTGATTGCCATCGAACACAACCGCGAGTTCGCCGACGCGATCGGCATTCCCTCGGTCGGCCTGCGTTTCCATGCCGCCGGACTGGTGTCGGGCATGACCAATCTCGACAACGTCTTTGACCAGTCCGCTACGGACCGTGGGAGCCTGATCGACTCGATTCGTCCATCGTTTGACCGCCTACGTCAGCGTTTGCAAGGTAGCAGGTTTTCGACTCTGACGGGGATTTTGGACGCGATTGATATCCCACCGATGTGGATGGTGACCAGCACCGATGATTTCCTTGAGGCCAGTAGCCTTGAATTGGCCATTGTGCTGCGTGCGCGCAACATCGACCATTGCCTGATTGACGACAGGGCCGGGCGCAATGAATGTCTTCCCCATGACTTCGCGGTTGGCCTTCCATCCTTACCCGAAAGCATGGCGGCGATGGATTCGATGGTCTCGTTCTTCGACGAGCATCAGCAGCCGCGTCTTGGACTTCACAACAGCCAGTGAGTTTGGCAGCCGACGGGTTTCTTTCTTGTCTCGATTTGATAAAACGTAATATATAAAAATATCGATATAGCAAAACGCCGGGTGGAAAGCCGTAATATCAAGCTTTCCACCCGGCGTCTGTATCTGATGGAGTCGTCAGTGGCTAGGCATTATTCTTGCCGCGCTCGTAGTATTCCATCGAGGCCATCGGCCCGGTGACCATGAACTTGCCGTCGCGGTAACCGATTTTGGTCACGGCGGTGTTGTTGTGATTTGAGAAATCGAAACCATGGTCGATGGTGTAGAGGAACTCGCGGATGCTCAGCCCGGAGCTGACCACCAGGATGTTCCCGCCGCCCTCGGCGATGGAGGTCACGGCGATGCGGGTCATGGCTTTCACCATGCGGTCCTGAATCTGCTTCGAGGACTCGGCGCGATCTTCCGGCGCGAGGTCGGTGGGGATCACATTGCGCCGGTCCAGAGCGTAAAGCGAATCCTGTAGTTCGAGATTGGCGATGCTGCCCCGGTCATCCAAGAACTCGTCCATGGTCTTATAACCCAGGTTGCCCACGCCGATCTTGACGATCTCGGGAATCTCCCGGCCTTCGAAACTGCCGAAGTTGGCCTCGCGCAGGTCGGGGTCGAAATGAATCGGCACGTTCTCGTTGCCTGAGCCGTCAAGAGCCCCGCGGGCGGTGTCGTAGTGCCTGGAAAGGGTTCCGCAATAAGCATTGGCGAACTTCACGCCGCGCAGGCCCCTGCCGAAGCATTCGATGATGGCGCGGCCCTCGCGGGTGATGGGGAAATCGGACCAGCCCTGCATGAGCTGCATGGTGTTGGCCGTTGTTTGGCTGTGACGGGTCAGGAAAATCGTCATCTCCTCAGGGGAGGTGTCTGCTATGTCTCTGACAATCTCGCTCATTGCGCAGTCACCTTGGCCTTGTTGGCGCGACGAATCTTCTTCTCCTCGGTGATCGCGACGATCACCTGGAGGATGAAGGCGCAGATTACGGCGACATAGAGCACGCTGAACGTCGCGCCCCAGCCGTGCAGCACGTGGCCGAAGATGTTCAGGCCGCTGGCGGCGCTGTCGGCGATACGGGAGAGTAGCACCTTGGCGGTGGAATCGCCGAAGAGGTAGCCGAAGCAGCCCATCATGCCGCCGGCGAGGGCCGTGGCCTTCTTGGGAACCTGGTTGACGATCGAGATGCCGATGAGCACCTGCGGGCCGAAGACGAACATGCCGAGGAAGAAGAGGGAAATGAGCACGACCATCGGGGTGCGGCCGTTCTGATAGATGAACAGCGGAATCGGGGTCAGACCGATGCAGATCAGGGAGACCAGGCCTGGGCGGCCCTTCATGATGTCGGAGAGCGAACCCCAGATGATGCAGCCGACCATGGAGCCCATGGCGAAGTAGAGGATGGCCTGGGCACCGACCTCGTTGCTGAAGCCAAGCTGCTCGGTGACGCGCAGAGACGACCAGTTGTCGATGCCAATACGCATGACGTAAGCGAAGACGTCGGAGACGCACAGAATCCAGACCAGCGGGTTAGTGAGCAGATACTTGCGGAAGATCGTCCAGGTGGACTCATTGGCGCCGGTGGTGTCCTCTTCCTTAGCAGGTTCGTCGAAGATCGTTTCGGCGGATTCCCAGCCGATGTCCTGTGGGCGGTTCTTGCCGACGAAGAAGCAGATGATGCCCACGATGAATGCCACAATGGCCGGCATGATGAACATGCCCGCGACCTTACCGTGGAAGAAAGTGTTGGCGCACCACAGGGCAAAGATTCCGACCAGGCCGCCGCCGATGTTGTGGGAGGCGTTCCAGATGCCGTAGTAACGGCCGTAGTTTTTCTTGGTGGTCCAGTTCGCGATGACAGCGGAGCAGCAGGGGCCGGCGCTGCATTGCACCACGCCGTTGATCGCCCAGAGGGCCAGCAGCCATCCCATCGGGACATGCTCCATGGTCAGAAAGAAGCCAAAGCAAGCGACGACGATTGAGGCCGCGACCAGCATGATGGAAGCGCACTTCTTGTTGTCCTTGCCGACCATGAAATAGCCAACGACGACCTTGCCGATGCCATATGCGATGGAGAAGGCGAAACCGATGAGGCCGAGCTGGCTGGTAGTCAAGTGCAGCTGGGTCTTAAGCAGAGGCTGCGCGGCTTTGAAATCATCGCGTACGAAGTACATGATGCTGTAGAGCATCACGGTGACCAAGAACGGCTTCATGAACTCCCAGAACCATTTTTGACGTTGCTGAGAAACGGGTAAATCGGCTTTCGGAACATGTTTGTCAAATGCCAAATTGAATGTATTTGATGCCATGTCAACCTCCTTGTGAACTTTTTGACTCTCTCTTGACTGCGGTTTGGCCTTTTGGTGACCGGTTCGGACCTTCTGCGGCTTTCGGCTGTGAACTGTCAAGTGTTCATAACCGTTTCCTGCTGGAATGAACCGGCTAAAGCAGAAACACGCAACAATGCTAACGGGCGCTTGGAAAGGCGGCTACTGCTCTTTTCTTCATAATGTGACATAATGATTTAAAAATGTGACTACCTTTAGATTGTGTGGCCATAATCGGGGGAAATGTCTTATTGTCTTTAAATACCGCGTTAAAACCCCGCAGATCCGGCCATGTCAAGTTCCTCACAATATGGGATCGCTGTCTCGATTTTAGAGAGATTTTGTTGTATCTGTATGGATGGTTTTTCATTCTGTGCTAAGGGAAACAGATATACAATCAAGGTTTTTGTGTCAGGAGAGCAGCGCTAACCCCACGTAGCATGTTGTTGTCGAATAAGTTCTATCATTTTGAAGTGAGTAAAAGGCGTTATTCTTTACACAGCGCGATAAGCTTTTTTGGGGGGGCAGCGACGCGACTTGCATGGCGCTTCATTTCCGCATGACCATATGATTAAAATCCTGGGAAGTGTATCAAAATGGGTATGAAACCAACAGATGAAGAACGCAAGCTTCTGGCGCAATGGACCGAGGTGGATGACGATCTTGACCAGGTCGATCCTGATCTGGCCAACAAGATTCTGACCATGCGTACCGCTTTCGGGCGTGGCAACATCGCCTGCAGCCCGTATTGGGAGGATCCGGAAGGCATCGATGCTGTCACCGATTTGGATTACGCCGGCGATGGCTTGCGTGCGCATAAGCTCGATGTCTATTATCCCTACGACGCCGTGGTACGCGGTGGCAAGACGGCGCCGGTGTATATCGACATCCACGGTGGCGGTTTCGTCCACGAATACAAGGAACTCAACCGCAACTTCTGCACTCACCTGGCCGATCTTGGCTTTGTGATCTTCTCTTTGAACTACCGCCTCGCGCCCTCAGCTGATTACTTGGGGCAAATGCAGGACGTCATGGCCGGCATGGCTTGGGTCAAGGAGCACTTGGCCGACTACCCGTGCGACCCCGAGAAAATCTTCATCACTGGCGATTCCGTGGGCGGAGTGATGGCACTTTACGCCGTGGCCATCGAACAATCGAAGGCAATGGCCGACAGTCTCGGGCTGAAGCAGGCCGGTTTGAACGTCCTTGGCGGCACCCTGGTTTCCGGCATGCACAACTTGCGTCCGCTGGTCGAGCAAACCGAGGACTATATGAACGGCTCGATGATGGACGTCATCACCATGATGGCCACCCGCACCTTCGCCACCTTGAAGGCCAGGAATTCGCCGTTCGTCGATCTGGACTACATGACCGCCAACGTCGATCTGCCGCCGCTGTTCCTCAACACCAGCAACGACGATTTCCTGCAGGGTGATTCGCTGCTCCTTGGCGCCGCGCTGGCTGCGCACGGTCGCGATTTCGAGATCCACGACCGTCACGCCCGCAAAGGTAAGACGCTGGGCCATATCTACCCGATCTGCATGACATGGTTGCCAGAAAGCCAGGACATCCTGCATAAGATTCGCGATTTCTCCTACAATCTGTTCTGATTTCTCTTCTCGATTGGCCGCTGTGGCCTGTCGGGCAATCGGAATTCCTTAATGTCCACATCGTCGCCTTTGTGGAGGTGGGACATTGTGCGTTGTGGCAGAGGCCGACTTCTTTGCTAGACGGAATAGGGAAACCATGCGGGTTGTTTCCCGAATCTTTTGCCATTGGTGACGATATGTGGCCTAAGACGGATTGCTTTCAAACTTGAAACTTGCTCACTATGGCAGACGGGCCAGGTTTGCGTGTACAATACGATATGTTGCCCGGGTAGCTCAGGGGATAGAGCACCGCTCTCCTAAAGCGGGTGTCGTCAGTTCGAATCTGATTCCGGGCACGGTTTTTCTTGGTTTTGACCGTATATTCCCCATCAGGACGGCTGAGATTTCACTGGTCGAGCTTTCCAGACCATGGGTTGCTTTCCATTGCAGTACCTGTTTTTCAATGGTCGATGGCGTTGGCTTTCGTTTTTTCCAGTGACATCATGATTTCTATGGTTTGCATCTGGTTACTAGCCGTCATGGCGTGCTGTTGGCTAGCGTTTCCTATTTTGTATGATTAAACTAATGATTCTTATAGTAAGATATCGAACAAATATTTTGTGATGTGCGTCTATTATGGTCTGTTATCTTACGTATCAAGCTTGTATCGTAGGTCGATTATAAGGTGAGATGTCTCATTAATCGCGTTTAGTAAGAGAAAGAAGAAAAGATGACATTCAAATCTCGGGCTACCCGCGTCGCTGCCGCACTGTTGGCTTCGGCGACGCTGATTTCCATGGCCGCCTGCGGCTCGAGCTCCGCGAAGAGCGAGACGAAAGCGGATTCCAATGCCATGATTTCGGTGAACAACACTGAACCGCAAAGTCCGCTGGTTCCCGCCGATACCAACGAAATGGGTGGAAGCCGTATTATTCGCTACCTGTTCGAAGGCCTGGTGAGTTTCGACGCCAAGGGCAAGCAGCACATGGAAGTGGCCAAGTCCATCACCTCCAACCCCGAAGCCACGCAATACACCATTAAGCTCAATGACGGATGGAAGTTCACCAATGGAGAGCCGGTGACCGCCCAATCCTTCGCCAAGGCGTGGAGCTACGCCGCCAATGTGAAGCACGCCGAAAAGCAGTCCAGCCGCATGTCCGTGATCAAGGGCTATGACGAGCTGCAGAAGCCTAACGCCCCCGACGACGCCCAGCTTTCCGGCCTCCAGGTTCCCGACGACCATACGCTGATCGTCACGTTGAACAGCCCGGATTCGGTCTTTCCGACCCAGATCTCGCACCAGTCGTTCTTCCCGCTGCCGAGCGTGGCCTACAAGGACATGAAGGCCTTCGGCAAGCACCCGATCGGCAATGGCCCATACAAGTTCAAGTCCTGGACGGTCAACAAAAACATCATCGTGGTGAAAAACCCAGATTACAAGGGTTACCGAACGGTCAAGAACGGCGGCATCGAATACCGCGTCTATTCCAGCCCCGATGCTGCGTATTCCGATGTGGAGGCCGGTAGTCTCGATCTGCTGATGGATGTGCCCCAGTCCGAAGTCAAGAGCTTCCGTTCGGATTCGTCAATCCATGCCTACAGCCAGCCCGGCAGCTACTATCAGGGCTTCATCATTCCCGAATGGGCGCCGCATTTCGGCTTCAACAAGGAAGGCATTCTGCGTCGTCAGGCGATTTCCATGGCCATCGACCGCAACCAGATCGTCGACAAGGTCTTCTCGAACACCAAGTCCGTCGCCACCGATTTCACTTCTCCGGGAGTACCTGAGCACCAGAAGAACCTCAAGGGTACCGCCAATCTTCGCCACAATGCGAATAAGGCCCGTGAGCTTTGGAAGCAGGCCGATGCCATCTCGCCATACAACCAAAAATTCAGCCTGGCCTATCCCTCCGACGGCGGCCACAAGCCGTGGGTGGATGCGGTTTGCAACCAGCTGAAGAACACGCTGGGCATCCAGGCTGTGGGCGATGCCTATCCGACCTTCAGCGATCTGCTCAACCGCGTGACCCAGCGCACCATTCAGACCCCGTTCTTCTCGGGCTGGTCTTTGGACTATCCTTCGGCTGAGGATTACATGACGCCGCTTTACTCCTCGGAATCCGCCGATGGCCACGGTACCAACGACGGTGATTACAAGAATCCCCAATTCGATGCTGCGTTGCTCAAGGCGAAGTCGGAACTCGATCCCGCCAAGCGTACCGCCGATTTCAATGAGGCTCAGGAGATTCTTCTGAACGATCTGCCGGCGATTCCGTTGTGGTGCAACAACGTTTCCGCGGTTTCCTCGCCGAAGCTCAACAGCGTGAACTTCGACTACACGAATCTGCCGACCTACAACACCATCACGAAGTAAGCGCCGAACAGGCAGGTTTCTGACAAGTAGTGTCCGGTAAGAATATCGGCGATATGTTTGCGTCGATGGGCCGGAATGAAACAAAATATAAGCAGGGGCGTTCCTCCAATAATGATAAGGAGGAACGCCCCTGTTGTTTTGTTTCCTACGTGGCGGTTTTCGTCGTCTCGTAAGCTCCGTTACCTATTCAGCTGTGTACTTCGCTTTCTGTGCGTGAACGGAAGCCGAATTTCATCGTCTCGCTGTTGTAGGCGATGACACCGTGTCCGGTGGCCGGCAGAATGATCACTCCGCCGTCGCCGTGATAGCCGTCGATTTCGTCAAGGGTCGCCTTGGCCGCGTCTTCCGCGCCCTGGCCGGCAAAACGCACCCTGGACGCGATTTGGTTGGCAGCGACGGCCTTGATGAACGCCTCGCCGATGCCGGTGCAGGAGACGGCCACGCTGCGCTGGTCGGCAAAGGTGCCGCAGCCAGGAAGCGGGGAGTCGCCGACACGGCCGTGCATCTGGTTGGTGATGCCACCGGTCGAGGTGCCGGCCGCGATATGGCCTTGCGCGTCGCGGGCCACGGCTCCGATAGTGCCGTGCTTCTGCCAGTCGTCGCCGTCGTTCTGAGCGCTGACCAGTTGCCTGCGGCGCTCGTCGGTAATGAAATACTCGTTGTCTTCGGTTTTGATGCCCCAATCGGCGAGTTCCTGATCGGTCGGCTCGGCGAAGAGGACGTGCTTGGTCTTGTCTTTGACGGCCTGTGCCACATCGATCGGGTTGCGTGCCGTACCGAGTCCGGTGGCCGCCCCGACACTGCCGTCGCCGTCCATCAGGCAGGCGTCCATCTGCACGATGCCGTCGCTGGTCAGTGCCGCGCCATGTCCGGCGTTGAATTCGGGAGCATCCTCCATCACATGGATGGCCGCGATGACAGCTTCCTCGGCGCTTGCTCCTGCTTCGAGCTTGGCGTATCCGGCATCAAGTGCGCGGTTGAGGTCGCGATCGACTTCCTCGGCGTTGTGATTGCCGCGTGATCCCGCCCCTCCGTGGATCAACAGTGTCAGACCGTCTTCCGTCTCAGTGGTGATGGTTACTATGCGTGCATGGTTACCTGATTCGGGCATGTTCTCCTCTTTTCCGTGTATCGAATTTCAGGCGTTGAGCCAATGGAATCATCGTAGGTGAAGGTTGGCATAATGTCATCATATTAAGATAATAAGTACTAAAAATAACAATTCTTGCATTCGTCGTCAATATATTGTGGCGGGTTTCTGGTTCCTCTCAGTGAAGACGTATATTCTGTTAGCATGATTGGCGCGGAGGATATGCTTGAAGGCGAGAAACCGGATTGATACATTATCAGCCTGCCGTTTGAGGGTAAGCGAAGAATGACGCAATGACAAGGACTCCACAGGGTGATGTTCGTGCAAGGCCGGCAAAGAAAGGCAACGTGAAGACGAAAACCAAGTCAAAAGCTACGGCTAAACGGAAGGGGAAGGCCATTGCGAAGCCACAACCGGTGTCAAAAGCCAAAAAGCACGGCGGTTTTCTGAGGGGAATCTTCGCGCTGCTGGCTTGGCTGTGCCTGATTGTCGCGTTGCTTGGCACCGTCAGCCGGGAGTTGCCTGAGGAGCTGCAATCGCTGCCGTATGTGCCGGCGGTGGCGGCGTTTGCCCCCTGGTTCGCGCTCTTGGCGTTGGCGGCGTTGGTGCTGGCTATGGCCTCGCGCAGGTGGCTCGCCGCGCTTTTGGCATTGGCGTGTCTTGGATTGCAAGGGTGGAGGCAATACCCTTATTTCGTTTCCTCCACTCATCTTGATGCCGCCGCGGTTTCGGCGGTGAGCGGCAATCGCGTCAATACCGATGATTCCTATGCCCGTGTGATGACGGCGAATGTCTACAAAGGTAGGGCCGATGCCAAGGCGATCGTCGAAGCGGTACGTGACCAGCGCGTGGAAGTGCTGGCGATGCAAGAGACAACCAAGCCCTTTATCCGTGCGCTCAAAGCGGAAGGCATCAACGAATACCTGCCCTATTCGCAGATATCGTCCTCGGACGGCAAATATGGCAACGCGCTGTTTTCGGCCACGGCGTTGGACTCGCCAGCCGACGATGACGTCGATTCCAGTGCTTCTTTCATGCCGGGCGGCACGGTTTCGTTCGGTGCGGGCAAGACGTCCATCCGTTTCGTTTCGGTGCACACCACGTCTCCCAAGCCGGGTTATTGGAACAAGTGGCGTACATCGCTTGATGAGGTGGCGGCGATGCGCTCGCATAAAAACACCAGATATGTGCTGATGGGGGATTTCAATGCGACCACCGACCACACACCGTTTCGCAATACCTTGGGTTCCCGATTCCATGACGCCGCGCAAAGCTCGGGTAGCGGGTTTGTCTTCACCTGGCCCGCGAACAAACCGGGCGTGCCGAAATTTGCGGGCATCGATCATATTGTCCTTGACCGGGGGATTGTCGCCGGTCAGGTCGGCACCATGCGGATACCCGGGTCGGATCATGCCGCGTTGTTGGCCACCATCGCCGTCTCCTGAATCGTATGCTCGAGCGTGTTGTTGAATGAGGAGGCGGAACATTTCGCTGGTGATTGGTTTCTACACGGGAAAGATAGATGCGGAAAAGTGTGCGTTTGGAGCGCTTGGTGATCCATTTTCGGCAGGAGTATTTGCTAGGTTGGGAAACCGGGCATCGCACGGCTCGTGAATATTGCGACTTTTTCTTGTTTTTAGTCTAATTATCGATGTTATATATTGTCTACTTTTTACCGAATTGCGATACAAATTGTAACACAGTGTACATTCATCTACCTAAGCGACTACGATAGGACTTTGGCAGTGAATGCCGAACGTACAAGTGAGATTACAACGAGGAGTGCTCATGGACGAAAAGACATTGGTAGACAAGCTTTCCAAGGTTACTACCATTACCGATTTGCAAGAAGTCGCCAAGGAGGTCGGCAAGCCGATGACCGTCGAGCAGGCTGACAAGGCGCTGAACCGCCTCTTCGGAGCAGAGAACGATACGGGTGAACTGATGGGTGATTCCGTGGCCAAGGCCGCGAAGGACATCTTCGGCTGAGTTTTCGCTCTGTTTGTTTTTAAAGGTTGGGGCCTATCCGCTGATAGCAACGGATAGGCCCCAACTTGTTTTATGTATCGATTTGTTTTCGCCTTTCAGACCGCGTTGGAGATGGCCTCAACGCTGGTCTTCGCGTCACCGAAGAGCATGGACGTGTTGTCGTTGAAGAACAACGGGTTCTGCACGCCGGCGTAACCGGTGCCCATCGAACGCTTCAGGACAACGACCTGCTTGGCTTCCCAGACGCGCAGCACAGGCATGCCGGCGATGGGGGAGTTGGGGTCTTCGGTGGCGGCTGGATTGACGGTGTCGTTGGCGCCGATCACCAGGACGACGTCGGTATCGGCGAAGTCGTCGTTGATCTCGTCCATTTCCATGACGATATCGTAGGGCACCTTGGCCTCGGCCAGCAGCACGTTCATATGGCCGGGCAAACGCCCTGCCACCGGATGAACGGCGAAACGAACCTCCACACCCTGTGCACGTAACTTCTCGACCAAGCCTGCCACGGCCTGCTGGGCCTTGGCGACAGCCATGCCGTAACCGGGGGCGATGATGACCGAGTTGGCGTTTTTGAGCATCTCCGCCACGTCAGCGGCGCTGGTCTCGTGCACCTCACCGGTGATTTCCTTGGCATCGCCCGACTTGGCCGGCTTCTCGCCAAAACCGCCGAGAATGACCGACATGAACTTGCGGTTCATGGCCTTGCACATCAGGTAGGAGAGGATGGCGCCGGAAGCGCCGACCAACGAGCCGGTGATGATCAGGAGGTTGTTGTCGAGCATGAAGCCCGAAGCAGCCGCAGCCCAGCCCGAGTAGGAATTGAGCATCGAGATGACCACGGGCATATCGCCGCCGCCGATGGCCGCGACCATGTGCAGGCCGAGCAACAGCGCAAGCACGGTCATGATGGCCAGAGGCCAGATCGAGTGCGTCGGGATGAACCAGGCGATCATCGCGAGCATCACGATGAGGACGACCAGATTGATGATGTTGTGGCCGGGAATGATCAGCGGCTTCGACTTCATCTTGCCAGCCAGCTTGAGGTAGGCGATGACCGATCCGGTGAAGGTCACGGCGCCGATCAACACGCCGATGTAGATTTCAGCCAGATGCGCGCCGTTCGGGTTCTTTTCGGTCAGCCATGAGTTGTAGCCGATCAGAACCGCGGAAATACCCACGAAGCTATGGAGCATCGCGATAAGTTCCGGCATCTGCGTCATCTCGACGGTGCGGGCCTTCCAGATGCCGATGGACGCGCCGACGATGAAGACCAAAGCGATGAGCAGTGCGGTTACCCAGACCGGACGTTGGGAGTCAACCAAAGCCAAAGCGATGGTGGCGGCAATGGCAATAAACATACCGATCATGCCGAGGATGTTGCCGCGACGGGCCGTCTCCTGCTTGGAAAGACCTGCGAGAGAAAGGATGAAGAGCACTGCCGCCAGCAAATAGGCGGATTGAGCAATGGATTCGAGTGTCATGATTTCACGCATCCTTCCTGAACATGCTGAGCATTCGGTAGGTCACGAGGAACCCGCCGAACACGTTGATCGAGGCGATGGCCGCCGAAACCACGGCAAGCACCGTCACCAGCGTGTTGTTTGAGCCGATCTGCAGCAGCGAGCCGATGAGGATGATGCCTGAAATGGCGTTCGTCTGGCTCATCAGGGGGGTGTGCAACGAGTGCGTGACGTTCGAAACGACGTAATAGCCCACAAAAATCGCGAGGATGAAGATCGAGAATGTCATCAGAAGCTTCGTGTCGGCGAAGGCCAGCGCGATGGCGAGCAGAACGGCCGCAATCGCCGTGAGTATGGTGTTGCGCTTGCTCTTCTGTGCCTTGACAGCTGCTTCCTTGGCCTTGGCGGCTTCCTCTTGGGCTTTTTGCTCTTCAGGGGAGAGCTTCGGCTTGTCGTCGGCCTTGGCTGTGGCGGACACCGAGACCTGTGGCGGAGGCCACAGAATCTGGTCCTCCTTGGTCACGGTCATGCCGCGCTGCACCTCGTCATCAAGATCGAGCGTGACGTTGCCGTCCTTCTTCGGTGTCAACAGCTTCATCAGGTTGACGACGTTGGTGCCGTAAAGCTGCGAGGTCTGTTGGGGCATGCGGCTGGTGAGGTCGGTGTAGCCGATGATCGTCACGCCGTTGTCGGTGGTGATTTTCTTGCCGGGTTGCGTCAACTCACAATCGCCGCCACCGCTTGCTGCGAGGTCGACAATCACTGATCCGGACTTCATGCCCGCCACGGCGTCTTTGGTGATGGTGAGCACGCCCGCGCCACGCACCAGAGCGGTGGTGATAACGATATCGGCATTCGCTGCCTCTTTGGTGTAAAGCGCCAGTGTCACCTTCTCCTGGTCGTCGCTCAACGCTTTGGCGTAGCCGGTGTCGGATTTCTCCTGCTGGGCACCCTCGGCCCGCACGAACGTGGCTCCCATGGATTCGATTTGCTCGGCGGCCTCCGGGCGTACGTCGAAGGCACGAACCTCGGCGCCCATCGAAACGGCCGCACCGATGGCCGCCAGCCCTGCCACGCCACCTCCGATGACGAAGACCTTGGCGGGAGCCGTCTTGCCGGCTGCGGTGACCTGCCCAGCAAACATGCCGCCGTATGATTCCGCGGCTTCGATGACGGCACGATAGCCGGAGACGTTCGACATGGTGGAAAGTACATCCAACGACTGCGCTCGCGAGATGCGCGGCACGGCGTCAAGTGCCAAAGCCGTGATGTCGCGGTGCGCTAGGATGTCCAGCAGCTTGGCGTTGCTGTGCGGCGCGAGGCGGGAAACCAGCATTGCGCCCGACTTCATCTGGGCGATTTCATCGGGAGTCGGCGTGTCGACGGTTACCACGATGTCGGCGTTCCACGCATCTGCTGCCTTACCGATTGTTGCGCCGGCCGCTTGGTAATCATTATCGGAGAAACTTGCCTCTTCTCCGGCTCCGGTTTCTATGGAAACGTCGTAACCAAGCTTTTTCAGTTGGCCGACGGTTTTAGGAGTCGCCGCCGCCAGCCTTTCGCCAGGTGTTGTCTCCTTGGGTATTCCGATAATCACAATCGCTCCTTTCTTTGGGACTGTGACATTTCATACATCACGATTATTACCATGCAACTTCCATGTTGCCGTGACTATCCCATCTTTGGGTTCTTTTATCTCTTATTATAGTCAATAATTATGCATTATTAGCGGAATCGGATATTTTGCGTACGGCCGATTATGCAAGAAAATTCGATATGATTCGTATCGGTTTTAGGAATATTGGCCACCACGTTTGGAGGATGGCGCTCCGCGGTTTGTATATTGATGTGCTCTGAAAGTTTGTCCGTCATCGATACGGGCCTTGTTCCGTGCTGCGGCCTTTTCGGCGCGGGCAATCATGGTTTTTGTGATGCCATGTGGCAAACCGTCGCCTTTCTTTGCATGTTTCTTCATATTTTTGCGATATTCGATGCCCATTGTGTTCTCCTTTGAACGTACGGATGAATTTGTTGCCGCTTCTGTTATTCAAGATTGGATTGCTGAGGCGTTAAGCGCTAAGCCCTGTGGGCTTAGCGTAACCGAGGTGAGCACGCTTAAAGCGCGCGAAGACAGAATCGAACCTTGCGTTACTCAAAGTTAAATTGCTGAGCCGTTAAGTGGGAAGTCCTGAGGACTTCCCACAGGCGAAGTGAGCGCGCCTTACGCGCGCGAAAACGCAATCCAATCTTCGTCATTCAAGGTTCGACTGTGTCCCAGCCGTAGCCGCCGTCGACTGCTGCTCAGCTTCTGCGCTCTCGAGCTTTGCCCGCACGTCGTTTAAAAGGCTTTGCGCACGTTTGGCCAACGCCTCACCGATTTCCCACTGGTGCATCGATTGGTCGAGATTAAGTCCGCCAGCCTCCAACGCCTGCACGGCTTTGATAAGGTTGTCACGTGCCTCTTCGTAAGGCATCTTGGCGATTTGGTCGCGTTCCTTGTCGGTGAGGCTTGAGGCGGGAGCGGTGGTCTTGTCGGCCTTATCGTCTTCGGTCTTGTTGCCTTGCGCATCATTGGTTGTTGCTGTCATCATGAGTCCTTTACTTATCGATTGGTGCTATTCAATTGTCGTTGTGTCTAAAAGTTGGATACTGTTGCCGGTAATTGAATGAGATTACCGGCTATCATGTTTCTTTCTATTCCGGGTTGACGGTTTTGGCTTCGGTTACCACCTCGCCGTGCTTTAGGGTCAAAGTCAATACATCGCCGGGAGAGACCCTTGTTGCATCGTCGAGCACATGCCCGTTGGCCGCCTGCACCACCGCATACCCGCGGTCCAGCGTGGATTGCGGACTCAAGGCGTTGAGGCTGGCGTGCAGCTTTTCGATGGTCAGGCTGGCATCGTCCACGAGCCGGGTCAGCCCCAGCTGCATTCGCTGCGTTGATTCGTCGATGAAACGTTGATGTGGCTCGAGCATGGTCTGCGGGTGCGTGAGACTGGGGCGGCTTGCGTAACCTTCGATGACGCGGATCTCGTTGTCGACCCGGGCGTGGACGCGCATGTTCATCTGTGCACGGGCGTTGGCGATGAGTTGCCATTGTTCGCGTACGTCAGGCACCACTTTTTTCGCGGCATCGGTAGGGGTGGAAGCGCGCAGATCGGCTGCCAGGTCGATTAGTGTCCAATCGTCTTCGTGGCCGACGGCCGAAACAATAGGAGTCTGGCAGGCTGCGGTGGCACGTACCACGCCTTCGTCGGAGAAACCGATCAGGTCTTCGAAGCTGCCGCCGCCGCGCGCGACGATGATGACATCGACTTCCGGATCGGCGTCGAGCTTTTGAATCGCGGCGATTACGTCGGATGGGCATTGCACACCTTGAACGTGGGCATGTACGACCTTGAATTTCACCGCCGGCCAGCGCAGGTTGACGTTGGTGATGACGTCACCTTCCGCGCGAGCTTGCGGGGCACAGATGAGGCCTATGCATTTCGGGAATTCCGGTAGTTCGACCTTGTTTTCCTGGTCGAACAGCCCTTCGCCCTTGAGTTTCTTGCGCAGTTCATCGATCTGTACCTTGAGGTCGCCCGCGCCGATGCGACGGATGTCGTCGGCCATGAAGCTCAGGCGAGTCGCCTTGATCCAGATATCCGGCTTGCCGTGGATGACCACGCGGTCGCCCTGGTGGAAATTCGAGGCCATTGCCACAAAATTGCGGAAGCCCATCACCGAAATGGAAATATCCTCGAAATTGTCGCGTAAGGTGATGTAGCCGGAACTGGCACGACGCATGTTAATCTCGACGATCTGGCCTTCGACCCATGAACCTGGCCAACGCTTTACTGCATCGTGGTATTTCTGACTGATCACACTGACCGGCCATGGATTCTCCGGAGTCGTGTCGCGAGCCAGCCGGGGCAGCTGATCCAACGGTTTCGGGCCCTGCGCAGTAGCGTCCGGACCACCTTCGGGTCCATCGGTCTGGGCGTGTGCCGAGTACCCATATCTCATATTGAATGCCATGGTTCCACAATCCTCTTGATGAAGGACAAGAATTCATTTCCTTGATGACCGTATCAAGGTTTTCGTGTAGTACGTGTGGACAAGTTGTGCTTGTGATGCAACGCGACACACCGAGGTCGAAAACTTTGTGGTTTATTTCACATCTTGTTTCCGCATAATTCCGCCATTATTACTAAATCTGGGGTCGAAACGCCGAAAGTATCCCTAGATATAGTATTCAGAGAGACGTATAGTGATGGAAGACACAGAAAGTTACACGCATGTGATTTCATCCATGTGATTTGTATGATTCTGTGTCGGTTTCTTAACCTTAAAGAAAGGTATGTGATGCAGGCTCAGGTTCTGGATGCGCCCACAAAGCCAATAGCAGCGACGAAAAACGTATTGGTAGAAAAACGTGACGGGCGGATTGTCGATTTTGACCCGGTGAACATCATCGCAGCGGTAAAGTCGGCCTTCAAGGATCTCAACAAAGAAGTTGGCCCTGAAGAAGAGCAGATGATCCGCGATCTCGCTAACGGTATCGAAGGTGAGGTCAAGGAACGTTACAGCGGCCCGGCCAAGATCGAGGATATCCAGAACCTTGTCGAACACGGCCTGGTTGAGAACCATCTTTACGACGTGGCCCGCAACTATACGAACTATCGCTTGAACAAAGACATCGACCGTGCGAAGGCCACCGACATCAACGCCGCCGTCGACCGCCTGGTCAACAAGGACGAGACGCTGGTGCGTGAGAACGCGAACAAGGATTCCAACGTCTACGCCACCCAGCGCGACCTGCTCGCCGGCGCCGTCTCCAAGGCTTCCGCTTTCTCCATGCTTCCCAAGCGCGTGGCCAACGCCCACATGAAGGGCGACATCCACTTCCACGATGCCGATTACTCGCCGTTCACCGCCGAGACCAACTGCAGCCTGCCGAACTTTGCCGACATGCTCCACAATGGTTTCGAGCTGGGCAACGCGATGATGGACACCCCGAAGTCCATCGGCACCGCCGCCACGCAGATCACGCAGATCATCAAGGACATCGCAGGCGACCAGTACGGCGGCCAGACCGTCAACCGTGCCGACGAAATGCTCGACGAATACGCCCGCAAGGACTACAAGAAGTTCCTCGACCAGGCCCGTACCATGATTCCCGATTCCATGCCGGAGGATGTGGCTCAGGAAATCGTTGACGGACTCAAGGCCAACGAGCCGAAGACCCTGCACTTCGATGCGGATCGCAAGCCGATTCCGCAGGATACGCCGTTCCACGCGGATGCTCCGCGCATGGAGCAGATTCGCGAGATCTACGCCAAGATCATGACCCGCAAGGCCATTTATGACGCCATGCAGACCATGGAATACCAGATCAACTCCAACCGCGTCTCCAACGGCCAGACCCCGTTCGTCACCGTTGGCTTTGGCCTTGGCACTTCGTGGTTCTCCCGCGAGATCACCCGTTGCATCTTCCTGGTACGCATCCTTGGCCTTGGCCGCGACCACCACACCGCCATTTTCCCGAAGCTCACCTATGCCATCAAGCACGGCATCAACTCCGAGCCCGGTGATCCGAACTATGACCTGAAGCAGCTTGCGCTCGAGTGCTCGACCAAGCGCATGTACCCCGACATCCTCTTCTATGAGAACCTCGTCAAGATCACCGGTTCCTTCAAGGCGCCGATGGGCTGTCGTTCGTTCCTGCCCAACTGGACCAACCCCGACACCGGCAAGGACGAAGAGGAAGGCCGTATGAACCTCGGCGTCGTCACTGTCAACATCCCGCGCATCGCCTTGGAATCCCGCGGAGACAGGGATCGTTTCTGGAAGATCTTTGACGAGCGTATGGATGTCGCCCACGAAGCCATGCAGTTCCGCATCATGCGCTGCAAGCAGGCCAAGCCGATCAACGCGCCCACGCTCTACCGCTATGGTGCTTTTGGCCGCTTGGACGCCAACGATAACGTCGACCAGCTTTTCAACCGCGACCGTGCCACCGTTTCGCTCGGCTACATCGGCCTCTACGAAGCGACCAGCGTCTTCTATGGCAAGGATTGGATGACTGACCACAGCTGGAACGCGGAAGGCAAGGAATTTGCGCTTTCTATCGTCAAGAAGATGCACGATCTGTGCGCCAAGTGGGCCAAGGAAGAGGGCTATCACTATTCGCTCTATTCCACGCCTGCCGAATCGCTGACCGACCGCTTCAACCGCATGGACCGCGAAAAGTTCGGCCGTGTGCCGGGAGTGACCGACCACGACTTCTATACCAACTCCTTCCACTATCCGGTCTGGCTTTCGCCCACTCCGATGGAGAAGCTCGACTACGAGAAGGACTTCCCGTACTATGCTTCCGGCGGGTTCATCAACTACTGCGAGTTCCCGACCCTGCAGACCAACCCGAAGGCACTCGAGGCCGTGTGGGATTACGCCCACAACATCGGCATCGGCTACCTCGGCACCAACACCCCGATTGACCACTGCTACGTCTGCGGTTTCGAAGGTGACTTCGAGCCCACCGAAGAAGGCTTCAAGTGCCCCGAGTGCGGCAACTCCGACCCCGACAAGTGCAACGTCACCAAGCGCACCTGCGGCTACCTCGGCAACCCGGTGCAGCGCCCGATGGTGCACGGCCGTCACGAGGAAATCACCCATCGCGCCAAGCACATGAGCGGCGAGACCGGCCATGTGGTCCTCAAAGACGGCACCGAGCGTGAATGGTACGAAGAGGCCAAGTAGCCCGGTAGTTTTGCAACGTAAAGAGTAAAGGCGGTTCATCGTTTGGTGTACCGCTTTTACTTTGTCCGAAACCGCGCCGCATCGTAACGGTCATCTATCAAGTCAGGAAAAGAAAAGGGGAAGACGATGGGAAAGCTGGCGGGCGGCAAACTGCACGACTTCGCCGCGGACGAGCAGAACCGCGGCCCTTGGATTCCAACGGCGTACGCCAATAATCCGAAAGCGGGGCAGTGGACCAGCAGCAAGCTCAGCCATGACATGATCGCCGACTATAAGCCGCTGGTGATGACCGATGGCGAGGGCATCCGCTGTTCTGTTTACGTTTCTGGCTGTCCGTTCCATTGTGTCGAATGTTTCAACGAATCCATCTGGGATTTTCAGGCCGGCCATCCCTATACGCAGGGTCTCGAGGACAGGATTATCAAGGATCTTTCGCAAGGTGTTGTTCAAGGGATTACCTACCTCGGCGGCGAGCCCTTGCTTAACACCGGCATGCTGCTGAAACTCTCCAAGCGCATCCGCAAGGAGTTCGGCCACGATAAAGACATCTGGTGCTGGACCGGATATACGTGGGAGGAGCTCATGCGTCCCAGTGAAAGTGCCGACAAATTGGAACTCCTGCATTACGTCGATATTCTCGTCGATGGCCGCTACATGAAGGATCATCACGACTCCCTGTTGCAATTCCGCGGCTCGAGCAACCAGCGCATCGTCGATGTACCGGCCTCCTTGCGTGCCCATGCTGAAACCGGTTCGACGGCGCCCGTCATTTGGTCGAAACTGCATGACCAGCACCGCTTTATCCCCGAGGTCTACGGCAAGGACCGTTCCGCTGGTGAGGGTGCCGCCAGTTAATTGCGACAATGGGGATATGCATGAATCATTTCCGTTGTCAAGAGATGTAGGTCACACAGGTTGTCTCTTTCAGCTGAATCATTGCGATGTATCTGTCTCATGGGTTGTGCCACGACTAATCTTGCAAGATATATGTGTGTAAGCTCACGGTGTCAGATTACGCAAAACGCGGTGGGTTTACGAGAACGATAAGGATTGTAGGCATGGCTGACGTGATGGAAACCAAGACAACGGAGCATGAGGTTACGCCCCTGCGGGTCGGGCTCGATATCGGTTCGACCACGGTCAAGGCCGTCGTACTCGACAAAAGCAACGACTTGAACGACGTGCTGTTCGCGGATTATCGGCGTCACAACGCCAATGTGCGCGCTACGGTGGCAGGGTTGCTGCGCGACATCAAGAAGCAGCTTGAAGAAGAGGGTCGCGGTTCGCAGCCGATCAATCTCGCTATCACCGGTTCCGGTGGTTTGGGCCTGGCCGACGATATGAACGTGCCGTTCGTCCAGGAGGTCATCGCCGAGACCAAGGCCATCGACCAGGTCTATCCTGAGGCCGATGTGATTATCGAGCTCGGTGGCGAGGATGCGAAAATCACTTACTTGAAGCCCACTCCCGAGCAGCGTATGAACGGTTCCTGCGCGGGCGGCACCGGCGCGTTTATCGACCAGATGGCGACATTGCTGGATACGGACGCTTCCGGCCTCAACGATATGGCCAAGGATTACAAGCTGCTTTACCCGATTGCCTCGCGTTGCGGCGTGTTCGCCAAGTCCGATCTGCAGCCGTTGATCAATGATGGTGCCGACAAGCCCGATCTGGCCGCTTCCATCTTCTCGGCTGTTGCCACGCAGACCATCGCAGGGCTGGCTTCCGGCCGTCCGATTCACGGCAACGTGGTCTTCCTCGGCGGGCCACTGTTCTTCCTTTCCGAGCTGCGTGAGGCCTTTGCCCGCGCGTTGGAAGGCAAGGTCGACAAGTTCATCATTCCCGAGAATGCCCACCTTTACGTGGCCTACGGTTCCGCGCTGATGTGCGGCAACGACAACGAACTTGACGCTGGTCAGCATTTCGAGCCGCGCAGCTGCCAGGAGATCATCGACGATCTCGAAGCCCTCAAGAACAAGCCGGTCGACACCGCCACCATGCCGCCTCTCTTCCCGACCGAAGAGGACCGTCGCAAGTTCAACGAACGTCATCATAAGGAACAGGTCAAGGTCGGCACGCTTGAAGGTGCGAAAGGTCCTCATTTCCTTGGCATTGATGCCGGTTCCACCACCATCAAGGCGACGCTGATCAACGACGACCGTGAGATTGTATGGTCGTCCTACGGCACCAACGACGGCAGTCCGCTTGATGCGGCCGTCGAGATCGTACGCAAGATCGAGAACGCGCTGCCGGCTGAGGCATGGATCGCCCGCAGTTGCGCCACCGGTTACGGTGAAGGTTTGATCACCACCGGTCTGCATTTGGACGAAGGCGTGGTGGAGACTATGGCGCACTATCGTGGCGCCGAAATGGTGAGCCCCGGCGTCACCGCCGTCATCGACATCGGCGGACAGGATATGAAGTATCTCGCCATCGCCGACGGCGTCATTGATTCGATTTCCGTCAACGAGGCCTGCTCTTCGGGCTGCGGTTCGTTCCTGCAGACTTTCGCGTATTCCATGGGGCTGACCATCGAGGAATTCACGCAGGCCGCGCTGAACTCCGACCACCCGGTCGATTTGGGCTCGCGTTGCACCGTGTTCATGAACTCGTCGGTCAAGCAGGCACAGAAGGAAGGCGCCTCCGTCGAGAACATCGCGGCCGGACTCTGCTATTCCGTGGTGCGTAATGCGCTCTACAAGGTCATCAAACTGCGCGATTCCGGCCAACTCGGCGACACCATCGAGGTGCAGGGTGGCACGTTCCTGAACGATGCGGTGCTCCGTGCATTTGAGCTGTTGACCGGCAAGGAAGTCACCAGGCCGAATATCGCGGGTCTGATGGGCGCGTTCGGTGCGGCGTTGACCGCACGCATGCACTATGAGGATGCGCATGACACCGATGAAACCGTGGAACATACCAAGTCGGCCATTGTCGAAGGCGATGAACTTGACCACTTGTCGATGACCTCTGAGCGTGACGTCTGCAAGCGTTGCCAGAACCGTTGCAAGCTCACCATCACAACCTTCCAGGACGGCTCGCGCTATGTGACCGGCAACCGCTGCGAACGCGGCGCCGATGCCAAGGCTGAGCGTAGTGACCGTCCGAACCTTTACGATTACAAGTACAAGCGCGTCTTCGCCTATCGTCGCCTGACCGACAAGAAGGCCTACCGCGGCGAAATCGGCATCCCGCGTGCACTCAATATGTACGAAAACTATCCGTTCTGGTTCACGCTGTTGACCAACCTCGGCTTCAAGGTCCGGCTTTCCGGCCGTTCCAGCCATGAGCTCTTCCAGTCCGGCATCGAATCCATCGCCTCCGAGAACATCTGCTATCCGGCCAAGATGGTGCACGGCCACATCAAGTGGCTGCTCGATCGCGGCGTCAAGACCATCTTCTACCCCTGTGTCTCGTACGAAGAGAATCTGGTCGAGGGCGATACCGACAACCATTACAACTGCCCGATTGTTGCGAACTATCCGGTCGTAATAGAAGCCAATATGGCTGAGTTGCGCGAACCGGGCATCCGCTATATGCGCCCGTATTTCAACCTTGCCGACCACGACCTGATGGTCGACCGCATCGTCGAAGAGTTCGCGTGGACCAACGTCACCCGCGAAGAGGCCGAGAAAGCCGTCAAGGCCGCGTACGCCGAAGACAAGATTTTCAAGCATGACGTGCAGCAGGAAGGCCTGCGCGCGCTCGCCTATATGAAGGAGCACAACTGCCGCGGCATCGTGCTGGCTGGCCGTCCCTATCATATCGACCCCGAAATCAACCATGGCATCCCCGAAACCATCTGCTCACTGGGAATGGCGGTGCTTTCCGAGGACTCCATCTGCGAGTTGCAACCGGGCGAGAACCTGCATCTGAGCGAGTACCTGAGCAAGGGCGAAAAAGATCCGCGTGCCAAGAACGAAGGCGGGTTCCGTGAGGTCGGCGACCGCAAGGTCATCAATATGCCGTTGCGCGTGGCCAACCAGTGGGCCTACCATTCCAGGCTTTACTCAGCGGCGAATTTCGTCGCGTCCTACCCCGGACTCGAGCTTGTGCAGCTCAATTCCTTTGGCTGCGGCATCGATGCCATCACCACCGATCAGGTCAGCGAGATCCTCGCCGACAAGGCCGATGTCTACACGCTGTTGAAGATTGATGAGGTCAGCAACCTCGGTGCGGCGAAGATTCGTCTGCGCTCGCTTAAGGCGGCCATCGAGGAACGCGAAGCCAACAAGGCCAAGCTTGCTGGTGCTGCCGCGAAGGCCGAGCTCGAAGCGAAGTCTGCAAACAATGCCACCAAGGAAGAAGGTGCCATGGAATCCACGCAGATGACTGCCGAAGAAACCGCCAAGAAGGCTGCCGAAGTCAAGGCTCGTGAAAAAGCTGCAGCCAAGCGCGAGGCTGAGCTGAAGGATGCCGAGAGCAAGCTTGAAGAGGCCAAGGCGCAATTGGCCGCTGCCCAAGCCGCTGTTGACGCCGCGGAAAACAAGGCTCAGGACGCCAAGCAGAATGTTGAGGTTTCGGTTACAGCAGACTCCGCCGAAGATTCTAATAATGCCGAAGCCCCAGCCGACAAGCAGGGTGAGTTCCGCAAGACCGGTTCCAAGGCTCCGACCCCGGGTCGCCAGGTGTTGCTCGACAGCGTCATGAAGGCGAACCCCAAGCTCACCGAGTCCATGAAAGACGTTTCTCGTCGTGCCAATGGCAAATCTGGCGCAAGCATTGCAGACAAGGCAACGACATCTGCAAAATCCGGTTCCGCCTCGGCAAAGGCCGCAGGTGCTGTGACAACCCCTAAAAAGACAGCCAAGACAGGCGGAAAGAAGCGCAGCAAGGGCACCCTTTCGGCTTACGCCCACAAGGTCCGTTTCCAGAAGGACATGCGTCGTGATTACACCATTGTCGCCCCGCAGATGAGCCCGGTACACATGAGCTTGGTTGAGTCTGTGATCCGCTCCGGCGGCTACAAGTTCGACGTGTTGAAAATGGCCGACCAACAGGACGTGGAGACTGGCCTCAAATACGTCAACAACGACGCCTGCTATCCGGCCATCATGGTCGTGGGCCAGCTGGTCGACTCGATCATCAAGGGCAAGTACGATCCCGACAAGGTCTGCCTCGCCATCACCCAGACCGGCGGCATGTGCCGCGCGACCAACTATTACGGCCTGATTCGCAAGGCGCTGGTTGACGCCGGTTATCCGCAGGTGCCGGTTATCGCACTTTCCACGCAGGGCATCGAGGACAACCCCGGTTTCACCGCGACTCCGACGCTGCTGTGGCGTGCCATCAAGGCGCTGGTCATCGGCGACTTGCTGATGAAGTGCCATTACCGCGTGCGTCCGTACGAAAAGGTGAAGGGCAGTGCCAACGCGCTTTATGAAATGTGGGACAAGATTGTGCGCGAGACCATCGAGCACCACGGCCATTCCGAGACCGCCAAGCAGAAGATCGGCAAGGGCTATCTGCCATACCAGACGCTGTTGAACGAGATTGTCAAGAGCTTTGACGCCCTCCCATTGCGTAACATCCCACGCAAGCCGCGCGTCGGCGTGGTCGGTGAGATTCTCGTGAAATACCACCCGGACGCCAACAACCACTTGGTCGATGTCATCGAATCCCAGGGTTGCGAAGCCGTGGTACCTGGCATCATGGAGTTCATGACCACACGTCCTTATATCACCGACTGGAATGAAAAGAATACCGGCATGGGCGGCAACAAGAAGCTCTATGCCGTGATGCGTTGGGGCCTTGACCGGATTCTGAACCCGGTGCGTCGTGCCATCGATCTTTCGCATGGCAAGTTCAGCCAGGACACTCCGATGCCGGAACTCGTCAAGCTTGCTTCCACGGTCACCTCGATTGGCGTACAAGCCGGCGAAGGATGGCTGCTGACCGGCGAGATACTGGAACTCATCAAGTCCGGATGCCCGAACGTCGTGTGCGCCCAGCCGTTCGCCTGCCTGCCCAACCACGTCACCGGACGCGGCATGTTCGGCAAGATTCGCAGGCTGCACCCTGAGGCCAACATCGTCTCCATCGACTATGATCCCGGCGCCTCGGCCGCCAATCAGCTCAATCGCATCAAGCTGATGATCGCCGCCGCCAAGAAAGCCGACCAGAAACTGGCCAAGGTCGACTGAGCCCGGTCCTTGTCAGCCGTTGACGGTTCTGGCATAAGGGAAATGCGCTATACGCGACGCTCGGAATCCGAAAGCGTCGCATATAGCGCATTTTTGTAACGTTTTGTGATAAAGGCGATGCTTAAGGTGGCTGAGTGTCGTGTTTGGCGCAGTTGTGTGTGGGTTTGCGCTAGGCGCGATGCTGAGGATGGTTGGGCGTCGTGTTTAGCGCATGATTCGTACGGTTACCACTCACCACTCGGCACGCCAGTACTGCGGTGCCGCAGGATTGTCCTCGCGCGGGACGCCAAGTCGGGCGGCGGCCATCGCGGACCAGTGCGGGTTGCGCATCGCGGCGCGGCCGATGGAAACGGCATCGACCTGATGGGTGCGCAGCATGGTTTCGGCCTGTTCCGGGCTTGAAATCCCGCCGACCACGCTGACGACCGCATCGGTATCGGCCAATGCCTGCTTCATTTGCGCACCAAGAATGGCATGGAACCCCGGTCCGGAAGGCTGCAACGGGGTGTTGACCAGTCCGCCGGAGGACACGTCGACCCAGTTGATGCCATGGTGCTTGACCAGATCGCGCATCAAGGGCGCCGTGGTCTCGATGGCAAGCCCGCCTTCGACCCAATCGGTGGCGGAGATACGAATACCGAGCGGTTTCGAGTTTGGCCATGCCTCTCGCACGGCATCGACCACCTCGTAGATTAGACGCGAACGGTTTTCGAAGCTGCCGCCGTATTCGTCGGTTCGGGTGTTGACCAGTGGCGAAAGCGACTGATGCAGCAGGTAGCCATGGGCTGCGTGAATCTGAATGGCATCGTAGCCGGCGTCATCGGCACGGTGGGCGGCTGCGGTGAAGTCCGAGATGATTTGCTTGATTCCCGCTTTGTCCAGTTTCATGGTCGGCCGGTAGCCTTTGGCAATGGACTGGTCGGTCATGCCAACCGCCTGCCAGCCACCATCTTCGATAGACGCCGAACCTCCTTGAACTCCGGGAAGCCAGGGCTTGCCGGAAGCCCGTCCGCCCGCGTGGTTGAGCTGTATCGCTGCTGCAGCGCCTTGCGAGTGGATGAAGGAAACCAGATGCCAGTGCGCGGTCTCCTGCTCGTCGCTATATATCCCGAGGTCGCGTGGCGAAATCCGGCCAACGGGCGAAACCCCCGTCGATTCGACAGTGAGCAACCCGAACCCGCCGGCGGCGATGGCCCCGTAATGTTGCAGATGCCAGTCGGTGGCTACTCCGTCCTGCCGATTCACGGCATACTGGCACATGGGGGAGAGGATGGTCCGGTTGCGCAGTGCGAGTCCCGTGCCGTCAGGCGTGGGGAGGGTCAACGGTGAAAACAACGTGCTGCGATTATCCGTGGTCATGGCAGGCTCCTTGGTTTCGATGGTTCAGATATCTTCATTCTAGGTGGTTGCCGGTCCCGCAGCGTTTTGGGCTCGCCGCAATCTGATTTCAGTTTGAGCCGTTCCTGCGCCATAGCCGTATTCGCGGCAAGGTTGTTTTCATAACCGATAATCGTCGATTGTATGGAACATCTCCTCTGTGCGTGACTTGCGCTTCTCCTATACTGGAAACCATGTCAAAAGCCAAACAGCGTCGAATTCGCAAGTCTCCCGAAGAACGTAGAGAGGAAATTACACAAGCCGCTGCCAAGCTCATCAGCACCAACGGGTTCAATGGTATTTCGCTCAAGGATGTCGCCGATGAGGTCGGCATGAGCCAGCCAGGTCTTTTGCATTACGTTGGCAACAAGGACGGCCTGCTTTCGCCGCTGATCACGGATATCTACGATACATCCGGTACTCCGGAGGATTTCCTGAAATCCGGGTTGCCAGGCAGTGACCCGCAAGGCCCGTTCTTCCCTGCGTATCTGCGGTTTTTGGTGCGGCATAATGCCGGCAGGAAAATGATGGTGCAGCTCTATATGGTTCTGGAAACGGAATCGTTTAACCCGGCTCACCCGTTGCATGATTATTTCGAGAAGCGCCCTGATTCGGTGTGGGGGTACTACTCCAAATTTGATTGGGCCCTTCCTCCCGAGTTCCGGCCGTGGAACGATAAAATGCGTCCGGTGGTCAGGCAGAGCATCGAGGCCATGGACGGCATCCAGCTGCGTTGGCTGCGTGAGCCGCCGATCGATCTTTATGACGAATGGCTGAGCTTTGAAAAGGTCATTTTCCCTGATTCGGTATGGGAACATTATCGCTGATCCCATGGGATTGATACGGTGTGCGGAGGATGCTGTCGCAATCTGTGAAATATATATTAGATAAATACGGAAAAGATTGTCAATAAAACAAATCTTAAAGATTCCAATACATCTTATCGAATGAATACAAGTTATAATATTCTCTATATTTTATGGATCATTGGCTAAAAATCAACATTTTATGAGTATGTATCGCAGAAAATATTGCATTGTTTTAGAGAATAACCGTATAGAAGATGAAAAATAGACGTTAAAATGAATAAAATTATTAGTTATCTGATTTGACAAAAGAAATTCCGCTTATTATTATCTCATTTATCTAATGAAGAGTAGATAAGTTCCAATCCACTATCGTTAGATGCATCATTGTTGATAGTGAAAGAAGTGGATCAATGAGTGATTCCATAGTCGCCGGCAAGACCGAACGCCTCGCCGCGCATAATGCCGCGATTGAAGCGGCGGAAAAAGATCCAGCATTAAGCCCCGAAACAGGGCAGAAGGTTCCCAAGAAGAAACTGGTGCGGTTCGGCGCCGGATTCTTCATGTTCGGCATCTTCTGGATGACCGGTCTCGGCATCGTCTCGATCGTCTTGTTGCCGGAACACTACAAACAGGTGATCGGCATCCGACCTGATGTGTTGATCGGCTATGTCAACGCCTGCACCGCTGTGGCCTCTCTGGTCGCAAACCTGATGTTCGGCACTTTCTCCGACCGTTCCCGTTCGCGTTTCGGGCGCCGTACCCCCTATATCCTACTTGGCGGCTTGCTTGGCGGGGTAATGCTCTTCCTGACGGGCACCACCAACAACGCCGTGCTGCTCACCGTCTACTACTGCCTGTGCATGTTCGGACTCAACTGCATGATCGCGCCGATGACGGCCACCATTTCCGACCGCATTCCCTCGGGTGTGCGCGGTACGATGTCGGCGTTCTACGGAGCCGGTTCGACCATCGGTTCGCCGATCGGCTCGTTGATCGGCGCGCTGTTTGTGACCAACCTGGTGCCCGGTTTCGCGCTCGCCGGTGTCCTGATGTTCCTCGGTGGTGTCGTTGCCGTCATCCTCATCCCGCGCGAGGAATCCGCCGACTACCTGCCGCCGGCCAAGAAGGGCTTCAAGGACGTCATTATGTCGTTCCGCCCGCCGAAGTTCTCCACGGGCCACGACTTCTACAAGGCATTCGTCGGTCGCCTGTGCATGCTCATCAGCTACCAGATGATCAGCGTCTACCAGATGTATATCGTCGAGAACTATATCGGCCAATCGGTCAAGCAGGCTGCGGCCACCATCTCTGTGATCTCGGTGATCACCATGATCGTCTCGCTGGTCGGCTCCATCGTTGCCGGGCCTTTCTCCGATTTCATCGGTCGCCGCAAGGTCCCGGTCGTCGTCGCTTCGATCTGCTTTGCCATCGGCATCGCGATGCCATGGATTTTCCGTTCGACCACAGGCATGTATCTCTATGCAGCCATCGCCGGTTTGGGCTACGGCGTGTATTCCTCCGTTGACCAGGCGCTGCTTGTCGACGTCCTGCCGAACAAGGAAGAGGCCGGCAAGGACCTTGGCATCCTGAACCTCGCCACAACGTTGGGCCAGATGTGCGGCCCGCTGATCATGTCGAGCATCGTGGTTGCCGTCGGCTATTCGCTGGCGTTCCCGGTGGCTATCGCGCTTGCGCTGATCGGCTGCGTCTTCATCATGTGGATCAGGGGCGTCAAGTAAATCTCATCGATTTGTATTGAGCCAAATCTCGTATTGCCGATTTCCGATGGGTTGCGGAACAGCGGATATTGTCCCACAACCCATGCGAAATCAGAAAATATGATAGAAAATTTACAGAAAGGTAAAAATCATGACTGCAACATGGATTGCATCGACCCCTGATGCGAAATTGGTGGAGACAAAGCTGACGTCGTCGCAAAACGGCGTGGTAAAAGGTGCCGACAGCGAGAACGGCAGCGACACCGGCGGGTTGAAACTTACCGGCGAGACGTTCCAGAAAATCCGTGGCTTCGGCGGGTGCTTCAACGAGCTCGGCTGGCAGGCGCTGACCGAATATACCGACGAAAGTACCGCCGACACGGTGTTCCACGAGCTTTTCGGCCAGGACGAAATGAACTTCCGTTTCAACCGTGCACCGATCGGCGCCAACGATTTCGCCGAAGAATGGTACAGCTACGATGAAACCGACGGCGACTATGACATGAGCCATTTCAGCGTCGAGCACGATGACAAAACGCTGGTTCCGTATATCCAACGCGCGCAGAAGTATCAGCCGGACATGCAACTCTTCTCGAGCCCGTGGAGCCCGCCGACATGGATGAAATTCCCCAAGGCCTATAATTTTGGACGCATCGTGATGACCCCTGAAAACCTCACCGCCTACGCCAAGTATTTCGTGCGTTACATTCAGGAATACGCCAAGCGCGGCATCAAGGTCACCCAGCTGCATGTGCAGAACGAGGTCTTCGCCGACCAGAAGTTCCCGAGCTGCCTCTGGAGCAGCCACGACCTCAAGGTGTTCATCCGCGACTATCTCGGACCCGCTTTCGAGCGCGAAGGCATCGACACCGACATCTTCCTGGGAACCATGAACGGGCCGGAAGACATGTCGTGGACCGGCGGCGGCTACGGGATGAGCCTCGACAACTACAACCGCTACATTGACGACATCCTCTTCGACGGGAAGGCACGCGGCTATATCAAGGGCGTTGGTTACCAGTGGGCCGGACAGAACGCCATCGCGCGCACCCACGAATCGTGGCCGGAACTCGAGCTCGAGCAGACCGAGTCCGAATGCGGTACCGGCGACAACTCCTGGGCGTACGCGGAGTACGTGTTCCACCTGATGAACCACTACTTCCGTAACGGGGCCACCGCCTACGTCTACTGGAACATGGTTTTGACCGAGATTGTGAGCACGTGGGGCTGGAGCCAGAATTCGCTCTACACGGTGGATTCCAAGTCCGGAAAACTTACGCGCAACCCTGAGTGGTATGTCATGCGTCACTTCTCGAAGTATGTCAAGCCGGGTGCCGTACGGCTCGGCACCGCCGGGCGCTTCAACTCGATGGGCATCGCCTTCCGCAATCCCGACGGCTCCATCGCCGTGGTGGTGCAGAACGCGCTCGAACGTCCGCTCGACTTCAGCTTTATCGATTCGGATGATGCAACGCATGCGGTCAACGCCACCCTCGCCCCGCGTTCGTTCAACACCTTCGTGATTGATTGAACGACGGATTAGCGGATTGTGATAACTACTGACAAAACTTGCGGGCGTGGCCGTAGCTTGTCACGGGCGGCGGCCACGCCTGCATCTTATTGTTTGTATTGTGCATTCAATGAGGATGATACGTAAGACAAGGATGAACGGATATGAGCAAAACGAATGAGACGGCAAAGCTGCCGGACAGGATTCTTTTCGGGGCGGCATATTACGACGAGTATATGCCGCGTGACCTTGATCGGGTCGACACGGACATGGAGATGATGCGGCATATTGGCATCAACACCATCCGCATCGCCGAATCGACGTGGAGCACGTGCGAGCCGCAGCCCGGCGTCTTCGATTTCTCGCATGTCGACCGGGTGCTCGATGCGGCGCAGCGTCACGGCATTTCGGTTATCGTCGGAACGCCGACCTACGCGGTGCCGACCTGGCTGGTGCGCATGCATCCCGATGTGCTCGCCGTCACCCCCGACGGTCTCGGCAAATACGGAGCCCGGCAGATCATGGATATCGTCAACCCCTCGTATCGATACTATGCCGAACGGGTCATCAGAAAACTGATTGCCCACGTCGCGCAAAACCCTGCGGTCATCGGCTATCAGGTCGACAACGAGACGAAATACTATGACTGCGTCTCACCGGATATGCAGGCGCTGTTCGTCAAGTACCTGCGCGAACGTTTCGATGACGATCTGGATGAGCTCAACGCCGCGTTCGGGCTTGATTACTGGTCGAACCGCATCAACGCATGGGAGGATTTCCCTGACGTAACCGGCGCGATCAACGAGTCGCTGCGCGCCGAATTCGACAAGTTCCGGCGCTCGCAAGTGGCCCAATACCTGGCATGGCAGGCTGGTATTGTGCGAGAATACGCCAGAGACGACCAGTTCGTCACTCATAATTTCGACTATGAATGGCGTGGCTATTCCTTCGGCGTGCAGCCGGCGGTCGATCATTTCAAGGCGGCCAAGGCGCTGGATATCGCCGGCGTCGATATTTACCATCCCACTGAAGACGAGCTGACCGGCAAGGAAATCGCGTTCGGCGGCGATATGGCGCGTTCGATAAAAGGCGGGCAGAACTACTTGGTGCTCGAAACGGAAGCCCAGGGCCAGCACGGTTGGCTGCCCTATCCCGGCCAGCTTCGTCTGCAGGCATACAGCCACTTGGCCAGCGGCGCGGACAGCGTGATGTACTGGCATTGGCATTCCATCCACAACTCCTTCGAGACCTACTGGAAAGGCCTGCTGAGCCATGACCTCGAACCGAACTCGACGTATGAGGAAGCCGGCGTTTTCGGGCGCGAAATCGCGCGACCGGAGGTGCAAGATCGGCTCAAGCATCTGAAGAAACGCAACCAGGTCGCCATCATGGTCTCCAATGAGGCGCTGACGGCACTCGACTGGTTCACGCTGGAAACCGGGTTCCCGGCCGATGGCGGGCTGCGCTATAACGATATTGTGCGCATGTATTACGATGCGTTGTTCGAGCTCAACATCGAGGTCGATTTCGTGCCTACGGACGTCGGAGCCGAGACGCTCAAGCAATACCGGCTTGTGGTGACGCCGGCGCTTTATTGCGCGCCACAAGGCACCATCGATACGTTGCGTGCTTACGTCAAGGCCGGTGGGCATCTGCTTTCTTCGTTGCGCTCGTTCGTCGCCAACGACGATGTGACGGTCTGGCACGACCGGGCCCCGCATGATCTCACGGACGTGTTCGGGATGAGCTACAACCAGTTCACCAGGCCGAACGATGTCGGCGTCACCTTTGCATCGGAAGATGGCAACGCTGAAACCGTTGGCGTGAAGGCTCCAACGGAAACGGGAACCCGGGGCGAAACCGAGGCAAGGGCGTTGATTGAATTGCTCAAGCCGAACGACGGCAATACGCAGGTTCTGGCCGGTTATCGACACCCGGCGTGGGGAACCTACGCGGCGGTTACGCGCCATGCCTTCGGCTCCGGTTGGGCGCAATGGGTCGGCACTGTGCTTGATGCCGATGCGACCCGTGCCGTAGTCCACGATGCCGCCGGAGCGGCGGGAGTCAAGGCGTTGGGCGCCGACCTTGCCGGCCGTATTACGGTGCGGGTTGGGGTCGACCAGCTCGGGGAACAGGTCGTTTATTTCTTGAATTACTCGCCTGCCTCGGTGTCTTTCGCCTCCCCGATTTCCGGCAAGGTCATCGTGGGCGGTGTCAAGGTCGCTGTCGATGGGTCGGCGTTCGAGGACGGTTCGGCGGGTCCGTCGTCCGGAGCGAAAATCGAGACCGGGGACGAATTGACGGTTGGCCCGTGGAATCTGGTGGTCACGGTTTCTGAAAGGAATGAAGACTGATGTTTGAATGTGCGTTAATGGGCAGATATCGGTTCGGTTTGCGTTCTCGAATCGAATATGTGCCGATGGCGCAATATAAGACTTTATAATCAATTCAAAAAGTCAAGGATGATGACAATGAATACAAAAGAACAGTTACCATATCAAAACCCGCAACTTAGCGATGGTGAGCGTATCGCCGACCTCTTGGGACGAATGACGCTTGAGGAAAAGGTCGGGCAGATGCTTCAGCTGGATGCGCGGCAAGGCAATCTGAAACATCTTATTGTTGATCGACATGTCGGTTCGATCTTGCATACCAGCCCGAAGGATTTGCCGAAAGCAGCAGAACTGGTGCGCAAGCGGACCAGGCTTGGCATTCCGCTGGTCATCGGCGATGATTGCATCCATGGCTACTCGTTCTGGCCCGGCGCCACGATTTACCCCGAAGAGCTGGGCATGGCCTCTTCGTGGGATCCGGCAAAAGTCGAAAAGGCTGCGCGTGCCACCGCCGAGGAGGTCTCCGCCACCGGTGTGCATTGGACGTTCTCCCCGGTGCTCTGCATCGCCCGCGACACCCGCTGGGGCCGCGTCGGTGAGACCTTCGGCGAGGACCCGACGCTGATCGGCGAATTCGGCTCGGCCATGGTGCGCGGCTATCAGGGCGGTGCCAAGGCGGGGGAACCGCTGGCCACAGATGCCATCCTGGCCTGTGCCAAGCATTTCGCGGGATATTCCGAAACGCAGGGCGGACGTGACGCCAGCGAGGCCGATCTCTCGCACCGCAAGCTGACCTCGTGGTTCCTGCCGCCGTTCGAACGGGTGGCACGCGAAGGCGTTGGCACGTTCATGCTCGGCTACGAGTCCATCGAAGGTGTGCCGGTGACTTACAATCATTGGCTGCTAAGCCAGAAACTGCGTGGCGACTGGGACTACAAGGGCATGCTGGTCACCGATTGGGACAACGTCGGCCGCTCGGTCTGGGAGCAGAAGATCAAGCCCGATTTCGTTCACGCCGCAGCTGATGCGGTCAAAGCCGGCAACGACCTGGTGATGACCACCCCGCAGTTCTATGACGGGGCCATCGAAGCCGTCAAGACCGGATTGCTGAAAGAAAGCGAACTTGATGAGGCCGTTTCGAGGATCCTGGCGGTGAAATTCCGTTTGGGGCTTTTCGAAGACCCGCGCCTGCCCGACCAGAAGCGTATCGATACCGTCATCGGAAGCGCCGCCCACTGTCAGACCAATCTTGAGCTCACGCGCGAGTCGATGGTGCTGCTGCGTAACGGTTCGCAATCCTGGGGTTGTCTCGATACCGCAGGAAACGTTGGCAGAAAAAGGCAATGGAGTATCTGGGGCAATAACCTTACGAAAGCCGGTAAGCCGATACTGCCGCTTGACGGCAAAGCCATTCGACGCATCGCCGTTCTCGGCCCGCTTGCCGATGATGCGCAGACGCAGCTGGGCGACTGGGCCGGCAATTCCGGTCAGGTTTCCTGGATGCCGGAAGGCCAACCGCGCGAAATGATCACGACGGTGGTCGATGGCTTGCGCGCTATCGGCAAGGATAACGGTTTTGAAATCGCTTATGCCAAGGGAGCCGAGGTGGTGGAACTCGTCGATGACCCTGCCGGTCCGACGTTCGCGGACGGTCAACCCCGTCCGAAGGTCGCACAATCCGCCCCGGTCGATCACTCCCAGCTCGACGAAGCCGTTGCCGCCGCCAAGGCCGCCGATGCTGTGGTCGCCGTTGTCGGTGATGTCATCCCGCTGATCGGCGAAGGCCGTTCCACCGCGACGCTGAAGCTGCAGGGCGGTCAGTTGGCGTTGCTCGATGCGCTTTCCAATGTCGCCAAGGCGCAGAACAAGCCGTTCGTCGTCGTCCTGATGAGCTCGAAGCCTCAGGTGTTGCCGGACAGTGCGCTGAACGCCGATGCTCTGCTCTGGGCGCCGAGTCCTGGCATGGAAGGCGGACGTGCCATTGCCGAAATCATCATGGGTGCCACCGCCCCGAGCGGTCGTCTGCCAATTACCTTCCCGCGCGACGCCGGCCAACTGCCGGTCTACTACAACCAGATTCGCGGCCAGCACGGCGAGCGGTACGCTGATCTCACGCAGGACCCGGCCTTCGCGTTCGGCGAGGGATTGGGCTACACCACCTTCGCTTACGGCGATCTGCAAATCGAGGGTGGCGATACGCCGTTTACCGTCGATGACACCCTGCATGTTTCGATAGATGTGACGAATACTGGCAGCTGTGCCGGTGCCGAAGTGGTACAGGCCTATGTCGGCGATTTGGTCACCTCCGTAAGCTGGACCGATCACGAGCTGAAGGCTTTCGGCAGGGTGGAGCTAAAGCCCGGGGAGACCAAGTTGGTTACACTCGATATTCCGGTTTCGGCCTGTTCCATCGTCGACGCCGATGCCAACCGTATCGTCGAGCCGGGCGAGTTCGAGCTGCTGGTCGGCCACTCCTCCCGTCGCCGCGACTTGAAACGCATCACATTCACCGTTAAGTGACCATCCGGGCCTGATCGTCTGGGAATGTATGCGAATCCGCTCGACTTGATTGCTGAATCCCGCCATTTTCGGGTCACTGAGCTGACGTAAATGGCTTGTTTGTGGCGGGTTTGGTGGGTTTGGTGGGTTTCGCCATTTTCGGGCCGTTGGGGTGGACTGAGTGGCTTGAATATGGCGGAACAGCTGGGTAAGGGATGGCGGCAGGTTCGACAACATGAGCAAGCGGCGACACAAGCGGAAATCCGAGGGATCTGCAGGGTATGCCAATCGGGCCGGCAAACGTTGTGTCTCAAATGAATTTCGATGCGCAACCCGCGTAATTATTCGATAAACCAATCCGGAACGAATACGATGGAAAGATATGAACATTACTCCACGGGTGAGTTACGCGCATGTGGGCGCGAAGGTGAATGACAAGCATTTGGCCAGTCTGTTGCGTTTCTTCGCTTCCGGCGCCAAACCTGAAAGCAGCGACGGTTACGGGGTCGAGATTGAGCATCTCCCAGTACGCAACGGCAACGATTGTGCGGTCAGTTACGCGCAAACCGACGGCATTGAAACTCTGCTTGAGCGGCTTCGACCTTATTATGATGCCGACAAGGAATTTGTGGAGGACGGCCATTTGCTGGGGCTTGCACGCCAGGGTATCAGCCTTTCGCTGGAGCCGGGCGGACAGTTCGAGACATCCATTGGTGTATTGCATACTCCAGAGGAGCTGCTCGATATCTACGGAAAATTCCGCAATGAAATCGATCCTATTCTTGACGACCTTGGCTTCCGTCTGATCAATTACGGCTACCAGCCGGTCACCGGCTTTGCCGATATCAAAATCAACCCGAAACGCCGGTATGCGGCGATGAACGATTATCTTGGCCACGTCGGTGCATACGGCCCTTGCATGATGCGTTGCTCGGCCTCGACGCAGGTGAGTATCGACTACCGTGATGAAGCGGATGCCGTTGCCAAAATGCGCATCGGTACGGCGCTTGGACCGATCATCTCCATGTTCTTCCGCAATTCCCCGTATTTTGAAGGCGCGCAAAACCCGTTCCCGCTTTTGCGCCAGCGCATCTGGGACAAAGCCGATCCGCAACGAACCGGCATCACGCCGGGACTTTTCGATCCGCGGTTCGGTTGGGAAGATTACGCTCGTGACGTTCTGGCGACGCCAATGATGTTCGCCGATCTGACCCACACTCCCGAGGCCGCGGGCTTGAGCGAGGACGAGCAGGAATTCGTAGCCTTCAGGCGCAACGCCGCTGATATCTACCCGGACCGCGAACTCAATTCCTATGAGGTGAGTCATATTCTCTCGACGCATTTCAACGATGTGAGGCTTAAGAATTTCGTGGAACTGCGGCATTGGGATTCGCTGCCCATCGAGCGTGCGGAATTGCTGACCGAAACGGTGAAGAATGTGTTTTACAACGACGCGAATTTCGCCCGATGGAAGTCATTCGTCGATGGCCTTTCCATTGTGGATGTGGAGCTGGCGAAGGATGATTTGCAGGCTTGTGGCATGGACGCCAAACCGTTCGGTAAGCCCATGGATGAGTGGCGAGATGCGTTCGGCCTTGAAGATACCCGGTCTGATATCCCTGGTGATCCGGTTCATCCCGATGTGTTCCAAAAATAACGAAGGCTGAGTAATTTGCCTGGTAATGAGCGACTGCCTCGTTAATATAAATGTGTATTACGTTCAGGGGAATTCGGCAAGGGCCTCTATTGACTGGTGCCGGAAAGGTAGCTATTGCAGTAATGTATTACCGATATCCTTCCCACATCGGCATCGGCATCAGCTCGGCCTCGCACTCGGCCCACATCTGGTTCAAATCGCGTTCCGGGGCGCGCAGCCACCGCAACTGAATGCCGTCCATCATGCTGAAGCCGGCCTGCAGCAACGCTCCGATGTTTGTGCTTCCGGGCACGTACCAGGGAATCTGCAGCATCTCTTCGAGCAGATTTTGGTCGCGTTTCCTGAAATATTCGTGTGCCGGATGCTTGGGGTCGATGGCCTCGGCGTCCAACGTCGAGAACATGTGGACCTGTTCCGGGCGTTTGGCGTTGATGGCCACGACCTCACGCCACATCCGCGCTACATTGGGCCGGTCGGTCATCCTGAAATTGTTTAT
Source organism: Bifidobacterium sp. ESL0784 (assembly GCF_029433295.1). Taxonomy (GTDB): domain Bacteria; phylum Actinomycetota; class Actinomycetes; order Actinomycetales; family Bifidobacteriaceae; genus Bifidobacterium. Next base: position 18,248 of record NZ_JAQTHV010000002.1, on the reverse strand, counting down.
GATGGTTTCGGTGCACGGGTCGTATACTTCGTCGAGAACGATATCGAGTAGACCTTCTTTGCTGCCTACGTGGTGAAGCACGCCGGCCTTGGTCATCCCAACCGTATTCGCGATCTTCTGCAGCGAAGTCCCGTAATACCCGCGTTCTCCAAACGAGACGACAGCGGCATTGAGGATGGCGGTGCGGCTATCGGTGCTGTTATCGCGTTTTTTCGGACGGTTGAGATGCAACATAATTAAAAAGCCTCTTTTATATACGACGAGTTTTTATTATTCCCTACGAGCTAGACCGAATGCGGCTCGTTGTCGTATATCCTGCAGTTGATATTTGCGGCTGAATACAGTGATGCCGTGCCCTGAAACCTAAGGGCACGGCATCACTTGCAATTACTCGAGTCTTACTTGACCCTGCGGATCATCATGATGAAGATGGTGCCGACGAGCAGGAAGACGATGGCGACGGGGAAGACGCCCTTGTAGCCGCCGGTGATGCCGATGAACAGCGTGGTGAAGGCCGGGGCGAGAGCCTGGCCGATGGTGTTGGCGAGGTTCAGGATGCCGAGGTCCTTACCGGCTTCCTGCGGGTTGGGCAGGACGTCGACGTTGAGCGCCTGGTCGACGGACATGTAGCAGCCGTTGCCGAGGCCGGCGAGCGTCGCGTAGATGTAGATGCCGGTGGTGGTGGGCATGACCCACGCCACGAGCATGCCGAGGGCGATGATGACGCAGGCGATGGCGACGATGAACTTGCGGCGATGCAGATAGTCGGAAAGCGGGCCGGAAACCACCGAAGCAAGAATGGTGGTGACCATGGTGATGATCGACATGACCTGCATGGCGATGCCGGCATCCTTGACACTCAGGTGGATGTAGCGCTCGAGGATCAGCAGCTGGTAGCCGGAGATCATGAAGGTGCCGATGACGAAGGCGAGACGGCCGAAGAGAGCAAGGTAGAAATCGCGGCAATTCTTGGTCGGCGGGACGAAGGACTTGAGGATTTCACCTACGGAGGTGGCCCTCGTGTTGTTCTCTGCGGACTTCTCACGAGGCCAGATGATGACGGTAACCAGGCCAGAGAAGAGGAAGATGCAGGTGCCGATGGTCAGACCGGTGTTGAGCTTGGTCAGGAAGAAGCTGCCGATGAAGTTGCCGGCCTGCATGCCGACGATCTGACCGGCACCGTAGAGAGCGGAGAACGTGCCGCGCACATCTTCGGGGATACGGTCGGAGAGTACGGCGACTGCGGGGGCGATCAGGCAGTTGATGCCGACCTGGACGATGCACCAGCCGACGACCATCCAGACCAGTGAAGTGGAGTGAGCCGTGAGGAAGTAGCCTACAGCACCGATGACGCCGCCGGCGACGATCCATGGGGTGCGCTTGCCGATCTTGAACTTGGAGACATCGGAAAACGTGCCGAAGACGATGTTGGAGACCAACGCGAAGATCGAGCTGACGGCATTCATCGTGCCGAGCGCGCCTTCAGCGGAAATGCCTTTGATGCCTGAGAAGACCTGCGGCAGCAGCACGCCGGAACCCATGCTGAATGGGATGCCCCACATCAGTGAGATGATTAGGAAACCAAGAGCGAAGCGAACTTTGTGTTCGAGTGGTTTTTGAGTGTCAGGCGCCAGACTTGGTGGTGTCACAAATATTTCTGATTGTGTTTCTGCAGCCATGCATTTCCTCCTTGATTTCGGGGTAACAACGGAGTTACCGTCCGGTCGGTAAGTATTTTATCAGAGTAATCTTCATCCGATTATATTTTTCCAAGAATGGAAGGGTTTGTTTATCTGCTTAAGCGGAAAATCAATAAAAATCGATACTCGTTCGTTGTAGATAATTCTCTCTGAGCTTAAAACGTCAATTCAGGGGAAGTTCGTGAATGGCGAATTCAGACTGTTGGCATCCACGTTTAAGACTAATATATTGTAGCCGGTTCATAATAGCGTTATATAGTCTGTCGGCTTCAGTAGTCCCTCGCTTCTGGCCGGATACGCGCTACGAATTTTACACGTCGTATCGACACGAAACGGGACGAAAGTCATGGGGGAGAAGCGGCGGTAAGGCGCAAAAAGCAAGAAAAGAGGGATGGATGAGCAAGGCACTTGATGCTCCCCAGAACACGCAGGTGATAGCAACGGATCAGGAACGCCCCAAGCATCTGATTCGCACGTTGCTGCACAGCCTGCGCGAATACAAGCGCGAAAGTCTTTTGGCTCCGGCCTTCGTGATGGTCGAAAGCGTCCTCGAGATCGTGATTCCCACCATCATGGCCGAGCTGATCGATCAAGGCGTCTCCGGCGGTTCGATGCCGGCCATCTGGAAATTCGGCATCATCCTGCTGGGTTGCGCCGTCCTCTCGCTGTTCGCCGGATTCATGTCCGGGCGTTACGCGGCCATTGGCTCGTCCGGGTTCGCCAAGAACCTGCGTCACGATTTGTTCGAGAAGGTGCAGAGTTTCAGCTTCACCAACATCGACAGGTTCTCCACCGGCTCGATCATCACGAGACTCACCACCGACGTCACCAACATCCAGTTCGCCTTCCAGATGATCATCCGCGTGGCCGTGCGCGCCCCGATGATGGTCATCGTCGCGTGGATCTTCTCCTTCAGGATCAGCCATTCGATCTCGATGGTGTTCCTTGTCATCATCCCGATTCTGGGCGTGGCGCTCACGGGGCTGGCACTTTCCGTGCACCCGATTTTCGAGAAGGTCTTCCATACCTATGACCACCTGAACAACATCGTCGACGAAAACCTGCAGGGTATCCGCGTGGTCAAGTCCTACGACCGCGAGGAGCATGAGGACCGCAAGTTCGGCCGCGTCTCTCAGCGCATCTTCAAGCTTTACTGCAAGGCCGAGCACGTCATGGCCTTCAACTGGCCGATCCTCAACACCTGCATCTACGGCGCGATGCTGGTGATCTCGTGGATGGGCACCAAGCAGATCGTCGCCTCGCACAACAATCCCATGCTGGGCCTGACCACCGGCGACCTGACCGCGCTGGTCACCTACGCCATGCAGATTCTGATGTCGCTGAACATGGTCTCGATGATTGTGGTCATGGTTGTCATCTCCCGCGCGGACGCCGAGCGTATCTGCCAGGTGCTGAACGAAGTGAGCACGGTGCGCGACAATAGTCACCCGATCATGGACGTGCCCAACGGTTCCATCAAATTCAACGATGTCACCTTCCGCTATTCCGAAAGCAGCGAACGACCGGTGCTCGAAGACATCAATCTCGACATCAAGGCCGGCAAGACCGTCGGCATCGTCGGTGGCACCGGCTCGTCCAAGTCCAGCTTGGTGCAGCTCATCCCGCGTCTTTATGACGTGTCGTCCGGCTCCCTTGAAGTCGGCGGGCACGACGTTCGTGATTACGACTTGGTTGCCCTGCGCGACGCAGTGGCCATGGTGCTGCAGAAGAACGTCCTCTTCACCGGCACCATCGCCGAAAACATCCGCTGGGGCAATCCGAACGCCACCGATGAAGACGTGGTGCGCGTCTGCAAGCTTGCGCAGGCCGATGGGTTCATCCGCGAATTCCCGAAGGGCTACGACACCTACATCGAGGAAGGCGGCTCCAACGTTTCCGGCGGGCAGCGGCAACGCTTGTGCATCGCCCGAGCGCTGCTTAAAAAACCGAAGATTCTCATTCTTGACGATTCCACCAGCGCCGTCGACACCAAGACGGACAAGCTGATCCGCAATGCTTTCACCACCGAGATTCCCGATACCACCAAGATCATCATCGCCCAGAGGCTTGCTTCCGTGCAGGAATCCGACGAGATCATCGTCATGGATGAAGGCCGTATCCTCGACCACGGCACGCACGACGAGCTGTTGAAGACGTGCGAGGAATACCGTTCGATTTATGAATCCCAGACGAAGAACCAGGGCAAGGGGGATGATGACGATGAGTGAAGCGACCATGACTACGAAAAACAGCAACGAGCAGGACGTAACCGCTACCAGCGACAAGAGCCAGGCGAGGGATGCGATGAAGAAGAACAAGGCCGGCAAGTCTGGCATGCCAGCGGTGCAGAAGGCGCCGAAGGGTACCACCAAACGGCTTTTGGGCTACATCTTCCACTACCGCTGGCAGTGCATCGTCGTGATTATCGGCATTCTGATCTGCGCCTGCACCCAGTCGCTGCCCTCGTTCGTGCTGCAACCGCTGATTGACAACTGCATCATGCCGTTCATCCACGCGCAGACGCCCGACTGGGGCCCGCTCATCCACATGACCATCATCGTCGGTTCCATTTACGCGCTGGGCATGGTCGCCTCGTTCGTTTGGAACTACATGGTCGTCGGCATCGAGCAGGGCGTGCTGAAGACGGTACGCGACGAGATGTTCGAACACCAGCAGAAGCTGCCGATCCGCTACTTCGACACCCACGAACACGGCGACATGATGAGCCGCTACACTAACGACACCGACACCCTGCGCCAGATGGTTTCGCAGGCCATGCCGCAGCTCCTGATTTCCGGGGCCTCCGTGGTGGCCGCGCTTTTCGCGATGCTCTGGCTTTCCGTGCCGTTCACCATCTTCACCGTCGTGTTCGTGGTGCTGATGATGTTGGTGGTGCGTGTGATCGTCAGCCGTTCCGGGCGCTACTTCATGCGTCAGCAGGAGACCATCGGCGATGTCAACGCGTACGTCGAGGAATCCGTCAACGGCCAGAAGGTCATCAAGGTCTTTAATCACGAGGACGCCACGCAGGCTGTCTTCGACAAAAAGAACGAGGAGCTTTTTGAAGCCTCGTCCAAGGCCAACATCTACGCGAACATCACCATGCCGGTGATCGGCAACATGGGCAATGTGCTTTACGTACTGCTGGCCATCGTCGGCGGCATCGCGGGCATCAACGGCTGGTTCAATTTCGGCATCTCCGGTTCCGGCACGCTGTCGTTGGGCATGATCGTTTCGTTCCTGACGCTTTCCAAGGCCCTGATCAACCCGATCAGCCAGATTTCCTCGCAGATCAACATGATCATGATGGCGCTCGCCGGCGCCGCGCGTATCTTCAACCTGATCGACGAACCGGTGGAATCCGACAACGGCACCGTGCGTCTGGTCAGCGTCGAACTCGGCTCCGACGGCCGCACCATGACCGAGACCGACCACGAGACCGGTCACTGGGCTTGGAAGCGCGCCGCGGACGACGACGGCACACGATCGCTCGAGGCCGCCAAGAAGCTCAAGGGTTCGGCCCGTGAGGTGGCGATGAAGGCGCACGAAAAGGCGATTACTTCGCCCGATGGCCGCCTCACGTTGCTGTGTGGCGACGTACGCTTCACCAACGTTTCCTTCGGATATAATCCCGACAAAACCGTTTTGCATGACATTACCTGGTTCGCCAAACCGGGTCAGAAGATGGCGCTTGTTGGGGCCACCGGTGCCGGCAAGACCACCATCACCAACCTCATCAACCGCTTCTACGATGTGCAGGAAGGTCAGATCCTTTACGACGGCATCGATGTCAACAACATCAAGAAGGCCGACCTGCGCCGTTCGCTGGGAATCGTGCTGCAGGATGTCAACCTCTTCACCGGCACGGTGCTCGACAACATCCGCTACGGCAAGCTCGACGCCACCGATGAGGAATGTATCGACGCCGCCAAGCGCACCAACGCAGACGGCTTCATCCGCATGCTGCCGGAGGGCTACAACACCGTGCTGCAAGGCGACGGCTCCGGGCTTTCTCAGGGTCAGCGCCAGCTGATTTCCATCGCTCGCGCCGCCGTGGCCGACCCGCCCGCCATGATTCTGGACGAGGCGACTAGCTCCATCGATACCCGCACCGAGGAAGTCGTGGAGCAGGGTATGGATGCGCTGATGAATGGACGCACCGTTTTTGTCATCGCCCACAGGCTTTCGACCGTGCGCAATTCGGACATCATCATGGTGCTCGATCATGGCCGCATCATCGAGCGCGGCACCCACGACGAGCTCATCGCCCAGCACGGCGAGTACTACCAGCTTTACACCGGTAAGCTCGAGTTGGAGTAGCGAGGGGTAGCCGGATAAGTTCCTTCGGGATTTTTGATGCCCGTCATAGCCGAAAGGCCGTGACGGGCATCTTGCGTTGCCTATGCTTCCTGCGATGAAATTATTTTAAATTTCAGTGTCTAATTTTATCGTCCACCTCTATCAGTAGATATGGATGAAACAACAAAAACTTTGCTTTAAGTGATAAAAAATTAGGCAGTTTGCGTTCTTTTGGCCGCTCGTTTACTATCGAGCTCTGGCCGGATATCGGTTAATAAATATTGGGGTGTCTAATTAACGCTATTTATAGGTTTTTTGGATGTGAACAGAAAAGAATGTAAGTAAATCGTTTTTCAACGGGTATAGCTGCAGGCAATGATGCTGTGCCGGTCATGAAAGATTGGTGAGTGTGGCATGAAAGTAACGTTATGGTCCAAGCTGTTACATAGTATTACTTCCCAATTCTCGACAAAATCGCTGGTGCTGATTCCTATTGCGGTGGGAATCAACCTCATTGGCGGAACCTTGTGTTCGACGCTGAAACTGCCGCTATTCATGGACATGATCGGCACCATGGTCATCGCCTGTCTGAGCGGACCGTGGGTCGCCGCGCTGTGCGGGCTTTTGACCAATGTTTTCCTGGCCATCGTGGCCAACCCGGTCTACCTGCCCTATGCGCTTTCGAGCGTGCTCTGCGGGTTGGCGGTCGGCTATATGGTCAAGGCCGGGTTGCTTAAAAAGCTGTGGGGAATCCTGCTGATCTGGCTGGCCTGTTCCGCGATCAATACCGTCACCGCCTCGATGATCACCGTTTTCGTTTACGGCGGTGCCACAGGTGTCAACGGCACTTCCATCCTCACTGCGGCACTCACCGTGGCATGGAAGAACATCCTCATCTCGGTCTTTTCCTCGTCGATGCTGGAGAATCTGATTGACAAAGGCATCACCCTGGTCATCGTCACCATCGTCGTGGGTAAGATTCCGCGCCGCTTTATGAGCCAGTACGCCTCGGGCAATATCAAGACGACCAATTTCAAGCCCATCAAGGCGGACGCGGCCTCTCACGGCTACAACCTTGAATTCATCCTCGCCGATTTGTGTAAGGGCAAAAGCGGCAATGCCAACCCCAACACCTTGCCATCCGATGCCGAAATGGACGAGCGCCTGCGCAAGGCCGACTCGGTGCACGACGCGCCGGGGGCGATGGGCAGGGCCAATCCTCTGGTGAAATTCCTCGGTGTGTTCCTGATGGGACTTGCCGCCCTGGTCTGGCCGGATTTCACCCTGGGTTTGGTCATTGTCGCCGGTCTTTTCGTTCTCGCCTGGCGCGTCGGCTGTCTGAGGGCGTTCTCCAAGCTGATGTTTGGTTTCGGTATTCCGATGGCCATCATGCTGATGTTCATCCAGGGCCTTTATAGCCCCAAGAACACCATTGTCATCGCCGATTTCGGCTTCGCGCAGCTGGGCCTGCAAGGCGTGCTCTACGCCTCGAAGATCGTGGTCACCGTTTTGGTCTTCCTTGGCAGCTTCTATATCGCCAACAAAACGACCTATATCGGCTCGCTCGTGGCAGCGTTGACGCAGATCGGCTGCCCGAGCAAGCTCGGTTACCTGATTTTCGCTTCATTGAACGTGGTGCCGCAGATGCAGCGCAAAACAACCGTGATCCGTCAGGCGCAAAGCGCACGTGGGCTGACCACAGGCGGAAGCTTGGTTTCTCGGTTCAAGGCTTTCCTGCCGCTGATCGGGCCGGTCGTCATGTCCTCACTCTCCGATGCCCAGGAGCGCGGCATGACGTTGGAAACGCGTGGCTTTGGTATCAAAGGAGTCCGTCGGACCAATTATGTCAAGGTTTCCTGGACTTCCAAGGACGCAGTGGCTCTCTGGTCGTTGATCGCCGTTTTCTTGGTGGTCCTTGTCCTTTCGATTCTCGATCACACCGGGATGTTTCCGGTGACCTATCCATGGGGAGGTGTGCGATGAAACCAGTTGTTGAAGTAGATAATTATTCATTCACTTATCAGGATGCCGAAACCCCGGCGATCAAGGACGTGAGCCTCACCCTGCGCGAAGGTGAGTTCGTCTGCATCGTCGGAGCCAACGGTGCCGGCAAAACGACGCTGTGCAACGCTTTGGTCGGTCTCATTCCGCACTATTTCACGGGCAAAAGTGAAGGCAGCGTGCGCATCAACGGCGCGGATACGGCCGACGCCAGTGTGGCCGACCTGTCTAATTATATTGGTTTGGTCTTTCAGAACCCATTCAACCAGCTCACCTATGCTTCGGGAACCGTCGCTGAGGAACTGGCTTATGGTCTCGGCAACCGAGGCGTTTCACGTGAGGAAATGCGACGCCGGGTGAAATTGGTCTCGCAGCTGATGCATATCGAAAATCTGCTCGAGCGGGATCCGTTGGAGCTTTCCGGCGGACAGGTGCAGCGCGTCGCGTTCGGCTCCACGTTCATTTTGGAGCCCAATATCCTCGTGCTCGACGAGTGCACCACGCAGCTTGATCCGCTCGGGGCTTCCGAGATCTTCGATATCGTTAAGCAGCTCAACGCCTCCGGGATTACCGTCATCATGGTCGATCACGACATGGAACGGGTTGCGCGATACGCCGATACCGTCGTCGTGATGGAGCGCGGACAGGTGCGGCTTGCTGGCGGTCCTCGTGAAATATTTTCCACTCCCGGTATCGAGCGTTACGGCATCGACGTCCCCGATTACGTGAAACTGTCGAAAGGCCTTGCTCGGCGAGGGCTAAGCGATGGAAAGCTGGCGATTACCTATGACGAAAGTCTGGCGATGACCAAGGAGGTGCTTGAGCATTGAAGATCGAACTAAGCAATGTCGGCTACAGCTATAAGTCCGGCCATCAGGCGCTTGACGATATCAACCTGTGCTTCGAGGGCGACCAGTCGGTGGCCATCATCGGGCAGAACGGCGCGGGAAAGACGACGCTGGCCAAGCAGCTCAACGGGATACTACGCCCAACGCAAGGGACACTCACGATTGACGGGACTGAAATCTCTAAACGTACGACGGCACAGTGGTCAAAGCGTGTGGGTTATGTTTTCCAGAACCCTGACGACCAGCTGTTCCTCGAAACCGTGCGTGAGGAGTTTGCTTTCGGCCCGAGGAACATCGGCGTGGACGAGGCCACCATCGACTATCGCATCGATAAGGTCGCGTCGTTGACCGGCTTGCAAGACAAGCTTGACGTTCATCCCGCCGATCTAAGTCCGACGGAAAAGAAATTCTGCGGCATAGGAGCGGTCATCATGATGGATCCGGATGCCATAGTCTTCGACGAGCCGACCTGCGGGCAGGATTATGCGGGGGACGCGCGTTTGCACGACTTGATCGCCGAACTCAAACACGAAGGCAAGATGTGCATCGCCATCAGCCACGATATGAAATTCGTGGTCGCGAATTTCGACCGCGTCGTCGTGATGTGCCAAGGCAACGTACTCATCGACGGCAAGCCGGAAGAGGTTTTTTCGCAAGTTGATGTATTGCAAAAATCCTACGTCACGCCCCCACCGATCACTAGGGTGGCGCAAGGCGTCGGGATCGAGAAAACCGTCTTTACGGTTCCGCAATTCGTCGAAGCAATCGAGGACGTGCGTTCGGGGAGCGAAAACCGTTCTTGAAGCCGTTGAAAATCAAGAATATCTAATAATCCATATCCATATCCAATATCCATATCAAGTATGAAAGAGTCGGCCATGGTGGCAATCGGCCATGACCCAGAAAAACAACAAGGGGAATGAATTCAATGAAAATTCTGAATTTCGGTTCATTGAACATCGATTTTGTCTATGATGTCGTCGATTTTGTCACCAAAGGACAGACAATCACTTCAAGCGGCTTGAATCAGTATCCGGGCGGTAAAGGGCTCAACCAGTCCATAGCCGCAGGCAAGGCAGGTGCCGCAATCAGGCATGCCGGCATGATCGGCGAGGACGGCGTGTTCCTACGTGATCTGCTTGACCAGGCTGGGGTTGATACCAGCGAGGTGGAGGTCAGCAAGAAGGAACGCACCGGCAACGCGATTATCCAGCGCAACCACGATGGCGACAACTGTATCGTCCTCTATAGTGGTGCCAATCGCGCCTTTACGAAGGATTTCGTCGATGAAGTGCTTTCCAAATTCGACAAGGGGGACTGGCTTCTCGTCCAGAACGAGACCAACCTTTTGGGCTATATCGTCGAGCAGGCGCATCGGCGAGGCATGAAGGTGGCCATGAACCCGTCTCCGGCCGACGAGCTTTTGGATGAGGTCGACCTGAGTCTGGTCGATTGCTTCATCCTCAATGGTGGCGAGGCCGAGGCGATTACCGGCGAGTCCGGTACGCCGGAAATCTTGCTGGATGCGATGTGCGAGAAGTTCCCGAATGCCGCTACCATCCTCACCTCGGGGTCGTGGGGCTCGGGCTACGCAAAGGGAACGCAGCGTGTGCGTCAGCGAGCCTACCGTGTGCCCGTGGTCGATACCACCGCCGCAGGGGACACCTTCACCGGCTATGTCCTGGCCAATATGGTGGCCGGTGAGGATATCGCCACAAGTCTTGATCGGGCCTCAAGGGCCGCAGCGATTGCGGTCTCCCGTAAGGGTGCGGCTCCTTCAATACCGTTGGCCGACGAGGTCGACAACTTCCAATCTTCACCGATTATTTCAACGGAGGAATAACACATGAATACCCAAAAACCAAAACCATTGATCATCGATACCGACCCCGGCATCGACGACGCCGCCGCCATCACCCTTCTGGTGGACGAGCCCAGCGTCGATATCAAGCTCATCGCCTCGGTTTCGGGCAATGTCGGCATCGGCCACACCACCAACAACGCCCTGAAACTGCTGACCTTCCTCGGTCGCAGGATTCCCGTCGCCAAGGGTGCCGTCGCGCCTTTGATGCGCGAGAACCGCTTCGCCACTGAAGCGCACGGCAAGGGCGGCATGGGCATGTTCGATTTCCCCGAACCCGACACCTCGCTTCTGACCGCCAACAACGCGGTTTTGGAAGAGCGTCGCGTACTGATGGAAAGCGAGGAGCCGGTCACCATCCTCACGCTTGGTCCGTTGACCAACATCGCGTTGCTCTTCGCCACGTTCCCGGAAGTCAAGGAACACGTCGAACGCATCGTGATGATGGGCGGCTCGACCAGCCGAGGCAATATCGGTGTCTACGGCGAGTTCAACGTCTCTGTCGACCCGGAGGCTGCCAAGATGGTCTTCCGTTCCGGCTTGCCCATCACCATGGTGGGGCTTGATATCGGACGCAAGGCGCACTTGGTGGTCGACGATCTGGAGCGTATGGAAGAAACCGGCGAGGTCGGTGTAATGATTGGCGCTCTTTTCCGTTCCTACGACGGCGGCCATATCGAAAACGGTATCAAGATGTATGACCCTTCCGCCGCGCTGGCCATGGTCGAACCCGACCTCTTCACCATGCGCGACGCCTTCGTGGACGTGGAGATCTCCAGTCCTCTGACCCTCGGTGCCACCGTGGTCGACTACGACGGCATCATCAGCAGCAACCGCAATGTCAGTGTCTGCGTGGACGTGGACGTTGACCGGTTCCGTACACGTTTCGTTGAGCGGATCGCATCCGTTGAACGTGAACAAAAATAAACAACATACTTTTCGAAGGGAAAGGAAAGTACATGACTGAAACAGCAGTCAAAGAAGATCAGAGCAACGGAATACCGGTTCCTGAGGAAGGGACCCCGGAGTTCGAGAAAATGAACAAGATGGCCAAGGTTGCCATCCCGGTCATTCTGGCCCTGTTCACGTTGGGCGTGCTGCAACAGCAGGCGTTCGGTATGGTCTATGTCAACATCGGCAAACAGCTCGGCCAGCCGGGGCTCGCGCCGCTGATCACCTCGATCCCGGGTATCGTCCTAGGTATCGTAAGCGTTATCTATGGTTCGTTGGGTGATTTCGTCTCCCTGAAGAAGATGGTCTGCCTGGGCACCATCGTCTTCATTCTGGGCTCCGTGCTGGGCTGCTTCGGCACCTACAGCATCTGGATCGTCATCGCGGCCCGTGTTTTGCAGTCCATCGGCTGGCAGGTCTCCGGCTCCATCTTCCTGGTGCTGGTCTCCAAATACGTCGAAAAGCGCAAGCGCGTGATCTGGTACGGCGTGTTCGTGGCCGTCTTCCGCATCGCCGCCGCGCTGGGCGTCTTCCTCGCCGGTTACATGACCCTCATCGATTGGCGTTGGCTCTTCGGCATCGGCATCGTCGCAGTCCTCTTCTTGCCCGCCTTGGCTAAGAACCTTCCTGACCAGCATGCGAAGGGCGCCCACATCGACGGTGTCGGCTTCACGCTCATCGGCTTGTTCGCAGGTGCCGTGACCATGTTCTTCACCGATATGAACTGGGGCTGGGGCACTGCCTGCATCCTCACGCTCGTGGCGTTCGTGATTTACATCAACAAGGCCAAGAAGCCGTTCATCACCCCCAAGATGCTCACCAACCCGGCCTTCGCCGTGACCATGACCGTCATCTTCGTCGGCTACTTCTTCAGCTACACCCTGAACGCCGGTGTCAACAACATCGGCATGAACGTCTACGGCATCGACTCCTCCAAGGTCTCCAACCTGCTGGTCTGGTCGATCATCCTCGCCGCCATTATGGGCTTTGCCGCAGGTCCGATCATCCAGCGCATCGGCCGCAAGGCCTCGATCATCCTCGCCCTTGTCTGCATGGGCGGCGGCCTGATTGCTATCGCGTTCCTGATCCCCGCCGGCAAGGTCTGGGCGCTCGCCGTGGCGCCGTGCCTTTACTACTTCGGCACCTCGTTCTTCTACCAGCCGATCGTCGATACCGCGACGTTGACGGTGGAACCCGAGGAATCCGGACGTGCGCTCGGCTTCAACGACCTGGTCCAGGCCATCACCGGCTCCATCGGTGTGGCGCTCTTCGGGCAGATGATGGCCAAGACCTCCATGGGTGGTGGCAGCATCGCGGGAACCCCCGCCGGCGCTGCGTCTTCCTACGCCAATGTGTTCCTCATCGGTGGCCTGGTCATCTTCGGCGCGCTTATCATCTTCGTCTGCTCGATGAAGATGATCTACAGCCACTCCCGCGCAGACAGTAAGAAGTGATTGTTTCCGCTGCTGCGTAAGCGTGGGCTTCGTCTCGGCGGAACCGCTTAGCTGGTCGGCGAACGCCGGCAGGCTTAAATAACAACGTGTCCTGATTCCTTTACCTGATGGAGGAATCAGGACATTTTCTATTGGTTGAGATTGCTGCTTGTTTTTGCGCGGATGGCTACGGTTTGGCGATACGTCTCGTACCTTTGTGTCCATTTGAGGATTGGCAAATCAGGATTTCACCAATCGTGTGATGGCCGCGATGGCCTCGTCCATCTTTTCGTCGGCCACCGGCCCGCCTTTGGCCGCGGCCGTGGCCACACAGCTGTTGAGATGGTCACCGAGCAGCAGAAGCGCCACGGATTTCAGTGCGCTGTTCGATGCGGCGATCTGGGTCAAGATATCGATGCAATAGGTGTCGTTCTCGACCATTGCAGTAATGGCCCGCACCTGTCCTTCGATGCGGCGCAGGCGGGTGACCAGTTTCTTCTTGTCGTGGACATAGCCGACGTGGGCGCAGTTTTCGCAGGTCCCGCTCTCGGCTGTTTGCTTGGCGGAATTTTCGTCGTTGTTTACCGACTCGATGGTATCTTCGTCGCTGTGTGTTGCGTGTTTTTCGGTCATCGTTTCCTTCTTACCGGGCAGGTATCACCGCCGTGTCTTATTCGTTGTGTGCTGAGCTGAATTATTGACATTATATACCCTAGGGGGGTATGGTGAGTTCCAGTTACAGCGAATAGATACATCGAAGCTGCCAGAAATGATTTCGACGGCGGAATGTGGGGAAACATGGTTGGCAATATTGCAGTGATTCTGGTGGCGCTCGTGGTAAGCGTCGCCATTATCTGGTACTTCTTTGCGCCTCGAAAAGCAGCACAGGCCAGCCGTGAAGGTGCATTGCAAACGGCGCATATCGTCGTTAAGGGCGGCTATACGCCAGCCGAAATCGATGTGGAGGCCGGTTCTCCGGTTCGTCTGCAATTCGATCGGCAGGAAGACGGCGAATGCTCATCCCATGTCATTTTCAGCGACCTTGGCATTGACCAGACGCTGCCGCCGTTCAAGACCACCGATGTCGAATTTACGCCGACCAAGCCTGGCGACCTCCCATACGCCTGCGGTATGAACATGCTGCACGGTATGGTCCATGTGTTGCCGAAGGGTGCGAAAAGCAAGGGCTGAGTTCGTCGAATCCAATAAATCCGCGAATGTATTGATAACGCCAATAAATACAAAACGCCAGATAGGCGAATGACTGAATCCTATTCAACAAGGGTTTAAGACCGAGTCCGAAACAAACAAGCCTAAAACGGCGAACGGCGCGGGAATGATACGGAGCAACCAATGAGTCAAGTCAGTAAACAGTCGGTGACGCAGCCTGTCGTAGGCAGCGGGCAAGGTCAGGAAGATGACCCGGACGCGGTGCGCAAGGCCGAGATCAAGGCACTGGACCGCCGGCTTATCGTCGCTGCAGTGCTGACGATTCCGGTGTTCGTTTTCGCCATGTTTCACATGTGGCTCAAGGCATTCATTCCGATGGGGATTATTGACTTCTTCACTAATCCGTGGGTTGAGTTCGTGTTCATCACTCCGGTCATGTTCTATTCCGGATGGCCGATTCATCGCACCGGCTGGCTGGCGCTGATTCATCGTGCTCCAGAAATGAATTCGCTGGTGGCGCTCGGAACTGCGGCTTCCTATACGTATAGCGTCGTGGTCACTGTGGCTCCGGGAATCCTGCCAGCCAGTGCGCGGGAGCCATATTTCGAATCCGTCGGTACGATTATCACTTTGATGCTGCTGGGCCAACTTTTGGAGGCCCATGCGCGTCTCGGCACTGGCGAGTCGATTCGTGCGTTGATCAATCTCACGCCGAAAACCGCGCATGTTGTACGTGACGGCAAGGAATTTGATATCAATGCTGACCAGGTTCAGGTAGGTGATATCGTCGTCATCAAGCCAGGAGAGCAGCTGCCAGTGGACGGCAAGGTCATTTCTGGCCAGACTTCCATTGATGAATCCATGATCACCGGCGAATCCATTCCGGTTGCCAAAGGCGAAGGGGATACTGTTACCGGCGCAACCATCAATGGCAATGGGACGCTGCAATATCGTGCCACCAAGGTCGGGCGTGACACGGTGCTCGCGCAGATCATCAAGCTGGTGCGTACCGCCCAGACTTCGAAGGCCCCGATTCAGAAGCTTGCCGACAAGATTTCCGGCTACTTCGTGCCGGGCGTCATTTTGATTGCCATCTGGACGTTTGTCATCTGGTGGGTCTTCGGTCCTGCGCCGCAGGGGTTGTATGGGCTGGTATCGGCCGTAGCAGTTCTGGTCATCGCTTGTCCGTGCGCACTGGGTATCGCCACCCCGCTTTCGGTGACGATTTCCACCGGCAAGGCCGCGCGGTACGGTGTGCTTATCCGTTCCGCCGAAGCGCTTCAGACTGCACGCGACATCGATACCGTCGTGCTCGACAAAACCGGCACCATCACCCGTGGCAAGCCTGAGCTCACCGACTTCGGTTGGGTGGATGATAAAACGAGCAAGGAAACCCAAGATAATGTGCTTGAGCTGATTGCCGGAGCCGAACAGGTTTCCGAGCATCCGCTTGCCCAAGCCATCGTCAAAGGCGCTGAGCAGCGCAAGCTGGAAGTGCCGAAGGCCGATTCGTTCGAAGCTGTTCCCGGCAGTGGGGTAGTAGCGAAGGTCTCTGGCCATGATGTCATCGTCGGCAATGCTGATTTGATGAAAAATCGCAACATCGATACGTCGATATCCCGCAACATCGAAACCATGTTCAAGGACTATGCCAAGAAAGGCAAGACGCCGATTCTGGCTGCAGTGGATGGCAAGTTGGTCGCCGTTCTCGCCGTCGCCGACACCGTTAAGCCGGATTCGGCCAAGGCCATTGCCTCCTTGCATGAACGTGGTCTGCAGGTGGTCATGCTCACCGGTGACAACAAGACGACTGCCTCAGCCATGGCCAACGAAGTGGGTGTCGACCGCGTCATCGCCGGCGTTCGTCCGGAACGCAAGGCCGAGGAAATCGTACGTTTGCAGAACGAGGGTCACATGGTCGGCATGGTCGGAGACGGCATCAACGATGCTCCGGCGCTCGCGGCCGCGGACGTCGGCTTCGCCATCGGAACTGGCACCGATGTGGCCATCGAATCCTCCGACATCACCTTGGTTTCCGGCAGCCTCACCGGTTTGGTGACGGCCATCGACCTGTCGCGTGCGGCCATGCGCAATATCAAGCAAAACCTCGGCTTTGCCTTCGGTTACAATGGCATTGGCATCCCGATCGCCGCCGGCATTCTTTACCCGATTTGGCACATCATGTTGAACCCGATGATCGCCGGTGCTGCGATGGCGTTCTCCTCGCTTTCCGTGGTGCTGAATGCGAACCGTCTGCGCAGCTTCAACCCGGCCGCCGTCAAACCTCGCCACTTCTCGTTCAAGCTGCGCGAACGTCACGTCGAGCTCAAAGGCACTGCCGATAATGATGGAAGTTCAAAAGTTGGATCTTCTGCAGGTTCACAGCCTGAGATTGCTCCCCAAACTTCGTCGCATTCGTCGGCTTCGGCTGATTCCTCGGTTTCGGCCAATTCCACTTCCATTCCCGCCTTGTCGTTCGACGGTCGCAAGGTGACCACGAAATCTGTTGACGCATCTTCGGATACGCCGCACAACAAGAACAACCAACCCGCGAAAGCGAAAGAAGGAACCACAATGAAAATGAATATGAGCGACAGCGCCAGCACCGTCAAGGACCCGGTCTGTGGCATGATGATCGACCCGAAGACCGCCGCCGGCAGCCAGGAATACAACGGCAAGACCTACTATTTCTGCAGCGACAACTGCGCCAAGTCCTTCGCCGCCGACCCCGCCAAGTATGCGGCGTGATCTGCTGTTGATAGTTTTATCTCTATCGTTTTTTGATTGAATTTTTAATAGAGAAAGTATAAAGTAAATGAAAATCCATATTGCAGGATTTTCGATTGTTGCTATCATGGCTTTTTGCAACTGTGCTCCCCGCAAGCGCGGGGATGATCCCACCTCGCAGAATCCACTCACACGTCCCTAAAGGTGCTCCCCGCAAGCGCGGGGATGATCCCGTGTAGTAGTCGGTTCGGTAGTTTTCCCACTGGTGCTCCCCGCAAGCGCGGGGATGATCCCCTGTTCTTCTGCCTTCTTTTCGACAGAATCAAGTGCTCCCCGCAAGCGCGGGGATGATCCCGCTATGGGTTTCGCACAAAGCTTCGTAAAAGCGTGCTCCCCGCAAGCGCGGGGATGATCCGTGGAGTGGGAGCCAAACCATGCATGAGGATGAGTGCTCCCCGCAAGCGCGGGGATGATCCCCATCGCGGGCGAACTCGATATCGCTTAAGAAAGTGCTCCCCGCAAGCGCGGGGATGATCCTTTCGCCGCGTGGCTTCCCGGCCGTACCGGCGCGTGCTCCCCGCAAGCGCGGGGATGATCCCCGGATCTGGCAGCGCATCGGCGTCGACATCACGTGCTCCCCGCAAGCGCGGGGATGATCCTGTGGGTATCAGGTCGAACGCCTGACTTCCCCAGTGCTCCCCGCAAGCGCGGGGATGATCCCGCCTTGCGAGCGCCTTCCTGCGATCTGTCGCGGTGCTCCCCGCAAGCGCGGGGATGATCCCCTCGACATCTTCCCCGGTGGGCTTCGCGTGCTGTGCTCCCCGCAAGCGCGGGGATGATCCCCGTACCCTTCGTCTCGAAATTTTTCGCAATCTGTGCTCCCCGCAAGCGCGGGGATGATCCCGGCAATACCGTATTGAGCAGCACGGCGAAAGCGTGCTCCCCGCAAGCGCGGGGATGATCCTCGATTGGAGCTTGGTTCTCGGGGCCTTTCGTGGTGCTCCCCGCAAGCGCGGGGATGATCCCCTTATGGTTGGCTGCAAATCACGTCGCTTGCAGTGCTCCCCGCAAGCGCGGGGATGATCCTCGTTCAAATCACCATCATCCCCCCCGAAACAATAGTGCTCCCCGCAAGCGCGGGGATGATCCCAAGTATGGCTGCTGCGAAATCAGGTTCGCGGAGTGCTCCCCGCAAGCGCGGGGATGATCCCAAGTATGGCTGCTGCGAAATCAGGTTCGCGGAGTGCTCCCCGCAAGC
>NZ_JAQTHV010000001.1 GCF_029433295.1 Bifidobacterium sp. ESL0784 | reverse complement strand
TGCGGCAGCAAGGCGAACAACAGGCCGCCCGGCTCGAGGACAAGATACGACGCCTCCACACCCTCGACCAAACCACCCGGAACCTCTACCAGAACGCCACGCCACAATCGGGCAATGGCATGGGCCTCGGTGACCTTGCCGCTGGTGGCATGAGCAAGACTGATATGGCCGAGATGTTCGAAAACGAGTATGGCATGAGCAAGGAACAGGCCGAGCAACTGGCAGAGTTCACCATTCGCTTCCACGCATACGCTAAGGAACAGGGATGGAACTCTCAGCAAGAGGCTTACGAATACGCTTGCATCATCGGCTCCATCGGCTACGGCCCCGATTCCGGCGGAGACGGCGGTAAACTCTGGGGTATCGCTGCCAACACCATGAGCCACGACCAGCTCATTTCCATGCTCGCCGCCATTGGATATCCAAAAGGTAAGAAAGACAATCCAAAAATCGGTACCGCTGAATATTTCATTAACGACATGCTTCTCTTCCACCAGGGCAAAGACGAGCATGAGAAAATATTGAAGCATCCCGCGAAGGTTGATTTCGTGCATGAGATGGCGAGCCTGGCGGCGATGCTGAACACCGACCCGAAATCCGCCCTTTACCATGAAGGCACCAGCATCTTCATACCCAACCCTCTGAACCCGAAGATGCCGGTAAAGCTGCCTAGCAACTACCGCGAAGCGGCTACCTGGGGCGGTGACATCGCGTCCGGCAGCATGGACGCCGACGACCTGCACGCCGACATGGACGCCATCAACCTTCAACAACGCCTCACCGAACACCCCAGCCAGGATCCGATGAAGATCTTAAACGACTACAACCGCCGGGTCGAACACGACCCGCGACGAAGGGCTGACGAGTTCCTCGGCAACTACGATCCCACCGGGGGCCATGATCCAGACAAGGGCATGGCATGGCTAAAGGGCACCGCCGGGGCCCAGTCCTTCCTTCCGCCTGGTGACGTCGCCCTGGGACTCGACGCGCTCAGGAAAGGCCTCGACCCCGCCAAAACCTACCGGTTCTTCTTCCAGACCCTCGACAGGGAGCGCGGCAGATGAACGCCCGGACACCCGTCAGACGGAAACGGAAACCACCCATATGGTTCATCATCCTAGCCGTGCTGCTTTCCATCAGCCTCGCCTGCGCTCCCATCGTATGGTACTGGCGCACCTCGTTCCCTGGTCGGCACGCGTCGCATGACAGCATGGCCGCCCAAATCACCGCCCTGTTCAAGACCGATGGAAGCAAGGCCCAACAGGCCGCACAGCGAAGCGGGGACAAAGACATAACCGTCGACGCGGAACAGAACCCCATGCGGGGGGCCGGATTCCACAGCATCAGCATCACGCAAAACGGCTACACAATCCGTATTCGGGATTTTGACGTCTCCGACAAGTATGCGACACATGGCAAAGGCATCGATATTATCGGCTTCAACATGCATCGAAAAAATGATACCGACACCGGAGCCGGCATGAAATTGTCAAACGATTCCGTGTCCATAGATCAGGATGACTGTAAAGATTTTTTGTCACACACCGGATTAAAGCAGAAACAGGCTGAGCACATGTGTGAACAATCGTTGCAGTATCTTCTCAATACCCTCGCCGACAACTGGTGACAGATGTATGCAGCCCCACGCCGGCGTGGAGGACAATTCACGGTTCAGGATTCATGGTCTGTATTCGACCGTCTCTCATGGCTGAACAGCGAGACCGACAATCGTTCCGACAAGGTAATCGCATGGGCCGACGACATAGCTGGCGAATCGGCCGTCAGGCCGACTGGAACGCCGATATAGACGCTATCAACCTGAGCCGCTACATCCCAGAGCCGCCAAAATGGACCGTCAGGAAGCCGTCAGAAATTACTATATGCAGCTCCCAAAGGCGACAACCGCGCCCACCAGTTCTGCAGCAACTACGACCCAACCGGCCACCATGCCCCCAAGAAGGGGCTCGATTGGCTCAAAGCCAACGGCATGTATGTCGCTACCGCCTCACCCGGAGCCGGTGCACTCGGCCATAAAATCAGCAAGGATCAGCAACAAAAGACGTTCGACGACTTCATCGCCACACTCGAAAAGGACATCAAATGAACCAGCAGCTATTAAAAAGGCATTGGCGGCATAACGTCTGTAGAGCCGTTCTCATACTTCTCATAATTATCGTCGCATTGGTCTGTTGGCATTGGACCACAACCTTCCCAGCCAGGCACCTCCTGAACACCGACATCGTCACCCAGACAAAGGCCATGATGGGCAGCAGCGCCGGCCATGTCCAGCAAGCCATCAACCGCAGCGGCAAAACCAATATCCGGATCCAGCCAAGCGACGATTTGGGCGATGATGGAATCTTCTATATCTATGTCGAGGAGGACGGGATGTTGTTCCAGATTGGACGGCCAGACGAAATACATGGGACAAACGGCAAACTCGGATTCGAAGTAACCGTCATGCCGGATAGTCCGAAGGCAAAACGGCAATTCCAAAACCCACCAGTGTACGCTGTAACCGTAACCATCAGCAATGGCACATCCACAATCAAACGTTGCCGCGCGGAAGATGATTCCAAATACGAACATTGTTTTACTCTCAATGAGAACGACGCAAAACTGGAAAAAGCCAGCAATCAGGCGGTGTGGGACGCCGTCAATACAGCTGCTGACAACTGGTGATATTCGTCCAACTATTCGATTTGATGCCGTCAGACAGCTTTTACTCGATAATCCAAACATTACCTTGCCTTGGCCTATAAACCGATAAATCCCACAATCATGATTTCCACAACTTCGCGGTAAAACCAAGGGGCTTCAGAAATTAATCTGAAACCCCTTGGAAGCTAGCAGAGCGAGATTCGAGTGAAAACATGTCTTGTTTCGCAGGAAACATTGACCTTTCTTCGTTCATCGGCATCCGCCGCACCCCGCATCTCACCCCGTGCATACGTTTCTTCAAGATTGCATACGGGTCTACACGACACTCTGAACGATGACAGAACCTGACCAGGAATGGTCAAATCGGCATCCCGGAATCCGACAATCAGCCGCCACTGCTCAACGGTCAACACGGGGAAGAAACCGGATTCCATAGTTTTTGACTATTTATTCAAAAACTGTTATCGTGATAGCCATGGCAAGACCAAGAAGTTTTGACGAGCAACAGGTGCTCACACAGTGCGGCGACATGTTCCGCCGCCAGGGCTACGACGCGACTTCGGTCGACGATCTGGTCGCCGCGACCGGATTGAAGCGCGGCAGCCTGTATCAGGCTTTCGGAAGCAAACAGGGCGTGTTTCTGAGTGTTTTGCAAAGCGTGTTACAGAACATGCCAGACGGCACGTTGCGGAACCTTCCCGAAGACGCTGCCATGGATGAGTCCGACGCCGACGAGCCGACGACGGGGGCTGATCGAACCAGCATGACTTCGGAATCAGGTTTTACTGAAGAGGACAACGGAGAAAAACCATCTGAAATCCAGACACCTTCGAACAGCATGTTTCCAGATAGTGTCCTCACGCTCGTGGCCATCACATGTCTGGAATTGGCACCGCATGACGCAAAAGCGAGAAACCTTCTTACAGATTGGTTTTCCCGGCTCGCCCCGCCACAGAGGATACAGCTGGATGAAGCTCTTGGCCAGTGCCTACTCAAACGGGCCGGAATCGGCACCTCATCAATATATAAACCCGAAGAAACACAAAGACCTCATAAGCAGTGACAACAACCATTATCAGGAGGAAACATGACCGCAAACAGCGAAGAGCCAAAGGATACGGCGATGGGCAGAAGCAAGATCGGCAATGCCGAAATTTCCGACAGAAATACCGACACGGCAAAAGCAAGCAACACCGTAACCGTCGATGACACAACCCTGACGGTAACGGTCAACGGCCTTGACAGGCTATGGTCGTTCACCAAAGGTATGAAGATACCGCTGACGCATGTGATGGGAGCGACGGTCGATCCCGGGATGCGCCTTGCCAAGCGAGGAGCAATCCGCACGCCCGGCCTGTCGACACCCGGTAAGCACGCGGGCACATTCAAACTCGAGGACGGGGACACCGAGTTCTGGAACATCCAGCAACCCGAGCAGCCGCTGGTCATCCAGCTGCGCGGCGAAAAGTTCGACCGGCTCGTGCTGGGTGTGACCGACCCACGTGGCACCGCCGATGCCATCAACAACCATTCGGCGACAACGGAAAGATGTTGAAGCCAGCAGAAGAAAAGGTCATCGTCATGAATCTCAGAGTGTTGGTTCCAGTCGCCCTTGTGGCCGCGCCGTATGTCGTCTTTGCGCCAGGACATCTTTACAAGAGACAAGACGAAAACGAACAACCTCCATGGAACGCGTCTGAGGGATATGTCGACCTGGACTTTTAGCCTGACGGCTTGCCGGATGGTCCGTCCGATGGTGGCTCCGAGGCATTGGGGCATTTTCGCGCCGGTTGCCTTAGCGAGGAACGCGATGTAGAAGCCGCCTTGAGGTGATCCGAAGATGCCGAACCCTATCGGCAATAGGTAGGCATCCCTCTCCTCTCGATGGAGGAAACGTGCAGAAAACACTGAAGACGGCCGCGTTCCCGAAGAGTTTCCTAAAATCCCGTCTATGCATGAAATCACTATCCGCAAGGCAGTCGACGATGACGCGCCGGCCTTGCAGCACATCAATAAGACCTGCCTGGGCTACGACTATCCAACCGACTGCACGCACGAACGGCTCAAGGAGCTGCTCGCCGACCCCGGCTGCCGTGTTTTCGTGGCCGTCCAGGACGACAGCGTCGTCGGCTACGTGCAGGCCAACACCTACAAGGCGACCTACGGCGATCCGGCCGTGAACGTCATGGGCCTTGCCGTCTCACAAGCCGCTCGCGGCAACGGCGCGGGACAGCGACTGATGGAAGCCGTCGAGGCATGGGCGCGCGACATCGACGCCGAGGAGGTACGCCTCAACTCCGCCGAACACCGCAAAGGCGCCCACCAGTTCTACCAGGCCATCGGCTACAAGCTCGACAAAATGCAGGCCAGGTTCGGTAAACGGCTGCGGTAGAGACGGACGATTTATCGACCGACGGCGCCTTCGTCTTCGAAGCCGGCATCATATCTGTACTGGCGTGCAGACTACTTAGGATATTTCTGCTGCCCTCCTTGCAGAAGCGAGGGAAAACCGTCAAGCCACTATGGCAATGAGACACAATGCTCAGCAACTCGCCAGACAATTTAAGATAAGCATCCTGGATGTCGGCAACTCTGACGGAACGCGCTCGACACCAAAGGTAATCGAGCCAAACGATGAAATCCTGAAAAGGCGCCCGGACGAACCGGACGGCTTCACTTAGTGGATGCCGTCCGTGCCTGCTTCGGTAGTCCATGACCAGCAGGTAGCCGATGACAGCCACGAGCATGACATCGGTAACGATGCTGTCCGCCTTGGTAATCAAGACGGCAGCGCTTGCCCCGATGCCCCTCAGATAATCATCCCCGCCAGGTCATTTCTTTGAATCGGACAAAAATACCGTCCTTGTTTAGCCGCGCCACGGATAAAGCGGCTACAGCGCAAGCCTAAATGAATCTGGCAGCAAACGCTAGCAGCCCAACGGAGAACATGCATTATCCCAATAATCGACATTGGCACGCGCTCAACAGCCATCAGCACACACAGGCGACGCCCCAGTATCCCACATCGGTATGCACCCAGTGGCCGGTGTCGTTCTTGACCACAATCGTGTAACGACCATTAGTGGTGGTTCTGAAAACTTTCTTGACACCGCGGAAAGAACCCACATTGGAGCCATCTCCGCTTAGTACCGTGACCGTAACATCCGGACTGCTGTTGCTCACATCGACAGCAACAGCAGACTCATTCTCCTTGAGATTGACCGTTTCGCTGAATCGTTTCTCTTGGTAAGGGTAATACACCGGGTCAATCACTCTTTGTTGAATAAATTGTCCTAGAACCACAACCACAATCAGCACAATGGCAACAAAAGGAATGCCGATAGCAGTCGAAACGACCTTGTGACGTTTAACGGTGTTTCTTATCTTGCGCTTTGTCCATCGTCTGTCATATGTATTCCCCATCATCTTCCCTGATTCCTGTCAGGTATCTATGTCGCACTCATGCACGTTGGCGTGTATCCAACGGTCCGTGGCGTTCTTCGCAACAAACGTATAAGACGTCTGCGGCGGCACGATGACCTGGAGCTTGCCTTCCCGGATCGACTGCACCCGACGCCCCCTGCCATCGTAGATGGTAAGAACAACGTCTTGGCTGTCGCTGCACACGGCAACAATCACTCCACCGCCGTGTGGGTCGTCATCCGTGTTATTGAAGCTGTACACCGTTTTCTCCTGGTGCGGTCAGTAGGTCGGATCAATCACTTCCATCTTTAGATTTATGACCGGTATCGGAAGCGCTATCAGTAGAATGAAAACGAGGGGCACCCCGATAACGACAATAATCGTCTTATGTCGTCTAATGGCGTCCGCCGCTTTGCTCTTCTTGCCATTTCCGGTCATTTGCATCGATTTCTTTCTGAATTGCGTCCTGATCGCCAGGGTTGACTTCCCGATTCTGCAGCATGACGTATTCGCCTCCTCCAAAACCGCACGTCAACTATAGGGCTCGCACTCATGCACATTGGAATGGGCCCAATGACCAGTAGTATTCCTCGCCTTGAACGTGTACTTCGTCTTGCCGGGAACGCTAAGATGCCATTCAAATCCGGGCCCACCAATGGAAGAGTCGACCTTGTGTCCCCTGCCGTCGTAGATAGTGACCGTGACATCAGGGCTTTCATTGGCCAGACACATCAGCACTCCATCCTCACTATACGAAGTATCAACACTATTCACAGTTTTCTCCTGATATGGCCAGTAAGTCGGATCGATAACCTCCATCTTCAGATTCACCCCAAGAACCAGCAGCACGACCAACAGGATCAGGACGAGAGGAATACCGATGGCCACAATAGCCGCCTTATGCCGTTTAACAGCAGTTCGCATCCCACGCCTTTCCATACTTTTGACTAAGCTCCCAATCCTTATGATTTATACTTCAGCTGTAGGTGTCGCATTCATGCACGTTAGCATGAGTCCAATTGCCAGTAGTGTTCTTGGCAACGAATGTATAGGTCGCCCCCGGAGGCACAACGACCTGCAAATGTCCGACACTGTTGAAAGACCGGATTTGGCGGCCTTTGTCGTTGTAA
The DNA here is from genome assembly GCF_029433295.1 of Bifidobacterium sp. ESL0784. Taxonomy (GTDB): domain Bacteria; phylum Actinomycetota; class Actinomycetes; order Actinomycetales; family Bifidobacteriaceae; genus Bifidobacterium. The sequence continues at coordinate 682,955 of NZ_JAQTHV010000001.1, read as the reverse complement.
ATCGCGATCCTTATATCCGCACTGTCATTACATACAGCCGTCAATGTTCCGTCATCACCCGGGTCACCTCGATTCTCTACCTTGGACACAGTCTTCTCCTGATGCGGCCAGTAGGTCGGATCAATCACATCCCACTTCAGGTTTATGACCGGTATCGGAAGCGTTATCAGTAGAATGAAGGCCAAGAGCACACCGACAGCGACAACAATAGCCTTATGCCGCCTAATGACGTCCGCTACTTTGTCCTTCTCGCCATTTCCGGTCATTTGCATCGATTCCTTTCTGAATTGCGTCCTGATCGCCAGGATTGACTCCCCAATTTTTTCGTATGTTGTCTTTGTCTCCAGTAAAATGAACTCTTTTTTATCGTGGAGCATCTGACGCATATAGCCACCTCATGCATCAACAGATAACCCATCCCCGCTAAGAGAAATCAAAACGAAAACCAAATCCGTTGGGATGCCAATGGCAACAACTAGCGGCATATGCTGTTTAACGGCCATACGAATTCTCGGCTTTTCCTATTGCCCTCCATATAACATTATTCCTTTTATCATTGCATCCAAGTCGATGGAATTGTCTAACATGCGCAGCCTACTAGCAAATCGGCGAACAGGTATCATCCGAGTAATCGATATGTGCAGTAATCCAACGGTCGGTATTGTTCTTGACAACGATTGTGTAGTGCTCACCGACCACTGTCTTCCAATTCCTCTTCACGCCGCGGAAAGACCCGTAGCTAACGCCGTCATCGCTCTGAACCTTCACTGTTACATCAGGGCTGTCACTGCTCACATAGAGCGAGACACCTTCAATCAGCTCAATGCGGTTTTTCACATTGAACTGCTTCTCCTGATACGGATAATAAATGGCGTCGAACGTATAGTACTTGATAGCCGCAAAAGAAAACCAGAACACAAGCAGCAAAACGGGAACCAGAAGCACGGCAATAATCGAGGTTGCCACCTTGTGACGTTTAACGGTGTTTCTTATCATGTGTTTCGTCATAGTCTTTGATTCCTTTGTCAATATCATCGGAATCTCCTTGGTTATCACCATGGAAATTGAGCTGGAACCTACCTAAATCGGACAGTATCTGTGCTCCACCTGCACCGGTATGCAACGTTCCTGAATCGAAGCCGACGCTACTGCCGTAATAGCCATAAAGATAGTTGCCGAGAAAGTCCGAAGACGGATAACCGTTGTTCTTCTCATCCGGCGGATTGCCATCCCATCCTCTCGACCAAATAGAGTAATTGTCCTTCCCATAAGGATGACTTTTCAAATCCAATGGATGATCCGTTTGCACCATGTTGTAAAACTCCATTAAATCGTTTTTGGACGAAATCCTAGCGACATCATCGCCGAGGCCCTGTGCAGCAACACGAATGTTGACATGCGTATTATGCAGTACTTTGGAAAGCTTCTCGTCAGCTGCAATAATCTCAGGATCATCGGCTACGAGATGATATTTTTTGCCGGGATGCAATTTTTCGTATTTTTCTTTTGCCTCATCATATGCTTTCCTGGCCTTGGCATATTCATCGAAAGCGCCAGGAGCCAAAGAATGTAGCCAGTCTTCGTAGACCTGCTCAATTTTTTGGGCCTCGTCTTCGGGCTTGAGATTCGGATCATCCTGAATCTCCGTGACCTTGACCCTGTAGGAAACAGGAAGAGTATTCGGATCCAGACCGGATTTCAGTTTGTCGCCCCGCAAGGTGTCTAGCCAACTCATATCTGCACCGGGCGGGAATATGATTGACCCGTCGGCGTTGGCGCGTGTACTGTTGATAGCCTTCACGCCCCGCATCGCGTCCTTGAACGCCTGCAAGCTGTCCTTGAACAATGGAGCCGTATCGTCAGCGAAAGCCCGAAGCGCAGCCAATTCCTCATCATATTCGGTTTTAAGTTTCTGCAAATTGTGAAGTTGCTTCTGCAGCTTTCCGTAGTCCGTCCCCAAAGCCTTTGCATCCTGCGCTGAAGAGCCGGCGGTTCCCATCGAATTGAGCTTGTCCTGATCCGTCTTAATCTTTTGCTGCACGACATCGATCATATGGTTTGTGTTGTCGAGCTGTTTCTGGACCAAGTCGCCGTCGATGTGGGTGTCGACCGCGCGTATCTCGCCGTCAGAGGCTCGGTATGCGTTCAGATCGTTCTGTATGTCTTCGACGGCCTCGTGGAGCTTCTGCACCATTGGGTCGATATAGGCGACGAACATTCCCCTGCCGGCCGTGTACGCCGCCCCCTTCAGCGTTCCCGAGTTCACAGTGTCCACAAGATGACCACTGCCTTTTAAAAGCCGCCCGAACACCTCGCTGGCACCTTTCAGGTCGGCTTGCAAGGCATTCATCAGAGCGTCCGAATCACCGGAATCATAGACTACCATCGAGAATCCCTTCTTTTCTTCTTGAGTTCGTCGGCCTCTTCCTCCAGGCGCATCGAAGTGTCCAAACAGTATCTGTTGACTTCATCGCTATGCTGTTCCGCCGACTCACGCACGTTGCGCTCCACGTCCTCTATGACGGCCAATTGTTCCTGCTTGCGTTGCGAAAGAGTAACACCGGCATCTTCGTAGAGCTGCCGCGTTCGCCCCGCAAGCGTCGAGAACTCCTCGACGAACTGCTCATCGCGAGCGTTCTCACGCCAGCGCAGACTTTCCAAATCCTCCTGTTCGGAAGTGATCTGACGAATGCGTTCAGCCCGTTTCAAATCTTCTTCCTCATCATCGGAAGGTTTCGAATGAACAACAGAATTCCCCGAATAGTATCCCATAACGCTTTACCTCACTTCCATCGCTGCGCGGCGGCTTCGTCTCGTTCCTCGATGACATGCGCAATCTGCGGGAACTTGTTGGCCTGAGACAGAACGCAAGAGACTACATCAGAAACGTCACCCATCAACGCGTTGCACAGACTCGCCCCAGCCTTCATAGACGCGACCGTGGCCGACCCCATGGTCACCGACTGGTTCGCAAAACCCGACGCATCAAGACCCGTCAGTTCGCCGATTGCCTCTTGAGCTGCCACAGCGCTCGATTTGATTTCCCCTTTGGCCATACCATATCTTCCGATCCATAAACAGAAACAAAAGTTATATCAGACTATCGTATAATAATTATTAGCAATATTTTCGATTAACTCTTTTTTGCACCGCTCACTCACAAAAATCAGTCGAACTGCACATCCTCTGCACATCTTCAGACATCCCATTCAGCGTTGAGGGTTACAGACGGCAGAAGTGCGAAAATTAAGCATGGGTTAAATGTCGAGATATCGGAGTCATTGCCAATAATTCTCAAAACAAAAAGGGTTTCAGGTCGAAACCTGAAACCCTTTGACAGCGGACAGGGCGAGATTCGAACTCGCGGAGGATTGCTCCTCAACGGTTTTCAAGACCGTCTCTTTCGGCCGCTCAGACACCTGTCCATGTTGCGATCAACGGCTTACACCGCAAACGCAACGAAAAAGATTATAGCAACCGCCCGCAGACAGCAGACGCGCACCCTTCCGGCGATCATCGAGCATTTGCGCCATAAACAAGCCACTGCTAACATCCAAGTGGCTCAAAAACGGCGAAAACACAGGGACACACCACAAACAGGCCACTCACAAAGTTCCAGCGGCCCAAAAATGGCGAAACCACAGAAAAGCGCCATAAATAAACCGCCCAATGATTGTCAACGACTTATTTATAGCGCTTTCGGATGACGAAAGACTGGGGCTAAAGCCTCAGGCCTCCCACTTGGTGGGCTCGATGACCTCGCGGCCGCCCATGTAGGGACGCATGGCCTTCGGAATCTCGATAGAACCGTCCTTCTGCTGATGGTTCTCGAGGATGGCGACGAGCCAGCGCGTAGTGGCCAGAGTGCCGTTCAAGGTGGAAACTGCGCGGGTGGATCCGTCTTCCGTACGCTCACGAATGTTCAAGCGGCGAGCCTGATACTCGGTGCAGTTCGAGGTGGACGTGAGCTCGCGATAGCGACCCTGCGTCGGCACCCAAGCCTCGTTGTCGAATTTGCGTGCAGCGGAAGAACCGAGATCGCCGGCGGCGGTGTCGATGGTGCGGTAAGGCACTTCGACCTTGGCCAGCATCTGCTCTTCCATGCCGAGCAGCTGCTTGTGCATCTCGCGGGAGTCCTCCTGTTTGCAGTAGACGAACATCTCCACCTTATCGAACTGATGGACGCGGATGATGCCGGAGGTATCCTTGCCCGCGGCACCGGCCTCGCGGCGGTAACAACTCGACCAGCCCGTGTACTTCAGGGGACCGTTGGAAAGATCAAGAATCTCGTTTTCGTGCATGCCCGCGAGCGCCACCTCGGAGGTGCCGACCAGATACTGATCGTCAGGTTCACGCAGGCGATAGATCTCGTCCGCATGCGAGTTCAAAAAACCGGTTCCGGCCATGACTTCGGGGCGCACCAGCGTAGGCGTGATGGCGAGCGTGAAGCCGTTCTCCTCGGCCTGATCGACGGCCATGGTGAGCATGGCGATCTGCATGCGGGCGACGGCGCCGCGCAGGAAGTAGAAGCGCGATCCTGAGACCTTCACGCCGCGGCGCATATCGATGCCGGCCACGCCGACACCCAGCGTCAGGTGGTCCTTGGGTTCGAAGCCTTCGGCCTTGAAATCACGCGGAGTACCGACCTTCTTGACCACCACGTAATCATCCTCGCCCCCTTCGGGAGCCTCGGGCTCGACGATGTTGGAGAACTGCCACATGGCCTTGGTATAGGCCTCGGCGGCGTCGTCCGAAGTCTTCTTGTATTCGGAGACTTTGTTGGCCAAATCCTTGGTCTGTGCAATCAGCGCGGCCTTCTCGTCCGGGGCGGCGGTGGCGACCTTCTTGCCCATCGCCTTCTGGCTGGCACGCGCCTCCTCGTACGATTTGAGGGCGGCGCGGCGGGTCTCGTCCTGCTTCAAAACCTCGTCGACAAGCTCGACGGATTCCCCACGCTTGCGTTGGGATTCACGCACGACGTCGGGATGTTCACGAATAAATTGGATATCTAGCATGACTTCAAGCCTACTTTCTCAAAGGGACACCTATGGTCGGGCTGCAAACCCGCCCTTGGACCCTCCGTTTCTGATTTATTGACATAGATAAATATGAATACCCATTATCCGTATTTACCATTTATTGCAATGTATTATTGCAATATATTTTGTAATCACAGCACTGTTGTTATCCGTCACAAGAACAGTTCCACGATGTTGTAGAAGATCGCGGTGACGGCAATGAGACCGACCACGAAAATGAACACGTTGCTGGCCTTGCCCTTGTACTTCTGCAAGACCGGCACCTTGTGGATGGCATACATCGGCAGGAGCATCAGCACGAAGGCGATCAGCGGGCCGGCCATCGTCTCTAGCATGCCGATCACGGAAGGGTTGGCCCAGGCGATGAACCAGCAGGCGAAGAACATGATGGCATTGACCGCCACACGCAGCGGGCCGCGCTTGATGACGCGATTCCGTGTCAGCGCCACCTTGCGGATTATGCCGCCAAGCCCCTCTTCGACGCCAAGATAATGGCCGAGGAACGCCTTGAAAATGCAGAAGAAGGAGGTCAGCGCCGCCACCCAGGAGATGACTGGACTGTTGAGGATATTGGCCAGATAGCTCAGGATGGAAACGTTCTGCACCTTGGCCTTGGCCAGGCTCGCCGGGTCGAGCGCCAGATCGCTGGAAATGACGAAGAACAGGACGACGGCGACCATCATGGGCTCCCCCGCCTTCAAAATCTTGATGGCCTTGCGTTCCGCGTATTTCGCGCTGTATTCCAAGCGGACGTTCACGGAGAAGGAGGAGACGATGGCGGAATGGTCGAAGGTGAGCACGATCACCGGAATGAGCAGCCACAGGTTCAAGACCAGCTTGCCAAGGTCGAGACCGCCGGCCGCGTTCTGCGGATAGCTGGTGAGCATGGAGGGGTTCCAGCGCGGGATAAGGTAGAGCGCGAACAGCACCAGCACCGCGATGACGGGCCACGTCATCCAGCTCATTACCCGGGTGACGATGGTGGTGCCGCAGGTGACGATGACGATGAGGATGGCGATCAGAATCAGGGAAAGCACCCCACGCGGCGGCGCCGGCATGTGCAGCTGATTGACGATGAAGCTTTCGGCGGTGTTGGTGATGGAAATGGAATAGACCATCAGCAGCACGAAGATCTGCGCGAAATAGATCAGCGTAAAGACCATGCCGAAACCGAAACCGAAATGCTGCTCGACCACGTCGGTGATGTCATCGCCCGGGTTCTTGGCGGAAAGCACGAACCGGCACATCGCCCGATGAGCGAAATAGGCCAGCGGGAATGCGATGACAATCGTCAGCAGCAGACCGAGCGTGCCGACCCCACCTACGTCGATGGGCAGGAACAGTACGCCGGCACCGATGGCCGTGCCGAACAGGCTCAGCATCCAACGCACGTCCTGGCCATGCCATTTCAGCGCGTAGGCTTCACTGACCTGCTTTTCCTTGGGTATTTCGGCCTCCGCATCTTCCGTTCGTCGTTTTGCTGGTTGCTTTTGTTGCGTTGCCATGAGGTACCACTTTCTGATGTTTTGTTTCTTGGGATATTGATTCGGATTCGCTTCAATCTAGGAAACGGCCCGATAACGGAACAAAACACCACGCATTACCGGGCAGATAACCTTGCCGATGCGGAATGCGATATTGGGGTGTTAACGAAGTTCAGACGATGAACCCGAGATATCGCGACCGGCGACGACCGACGACGATCGACGAGCCGAGCGCGAAACGTTCAAGCTTTGGGCAACACTGAACCGACGCGCGACGAAGGCCGCGACGTCTGATTCCATTGCCAAATTGAACATGTTGATAACCATAGTCTCGTCAAGAGAAAAAACAAATCCGCTTGACACATATTGAGACAACTTAGCGTAAACGAACCATAAAAATAGCCTGCGCGCCGCTGATTTGGAGGCTCGCAGGCTATCTGAACGGGAAAGGAAACGTCAGAACAGTTCGACGATGTTGTAGAAGATGGCGCTAACCGCGACCACACCCACAACCACGATGAAGACGTTGCTGATCCTGTGGGAGTACTTCTTGAGCGCCGGCACCTTGTGGACGCCGTACATCGGCAGGAGCAGCAGCACGAAGGCGATCAGCGGGCCGGCCATGGTCTCGATCATGCCGATGGCTGAGGGGTTGGCCCAGGCGACGAGCCAGCAGGCGACAAACATCAGAACGTTGACGACGACGTTAAGCTTCTTGCGCTCGACCACCACGCCCTTGGCATGCGTCACCTTGCGGATGATGCCGCCAAGCCCCTCTTCGACGCCGAGGTAATGGCCGAGGAACGCCTTGAAGATGCAGACGAACGCAGTAATAGAGGCGATCCAGGAGATGGCAGGGGTATTGAGCATGTTGGCCAGATAGCTCAGAATGGAAACATTCTGCGCCTTGGCCTTTGCCAAATCGCCGGGCGTCAGCGCTAGATCGCTGCTCAACACGAAGAAGAGAACGACGGTGACCATCATGGGTTCCCCGACCTTGAGGATCTTGCCGATCTTGTCGTCAGAATACTTGCCATAACGCTTGCGGACGTTGACGGAGAAGGAGGAGACGATGGCGGAATGATCGAACGTGAGCACAATGACGGGGACCAGAAGCCACAAATTAAGCGCAAGGGTGCCGAAATCGAGGCTACCGGAGGCACTACGCGGAATGCTGGTGAGCATGGAAGGATTCCAGCGCGGGATGAGATAGAGTGCGAAAATGACGAGAACAGCGATGACCGGCCAGGTCAGCCAGCTCATCACGCGGGTCACGGCACGAGTGCCGCAGGTCATGATGAGAATGAGCACGCCAACGAGAATGAGGGAAAGCAACCAACGCGGAGGCGCCGGCATGTGCAGCTGGTTGACGATGAAGCTCTGGGCGGTATTGGTGATGGAGACCGAGTACATCAGCAGGATGACCAGCACCTCGACGAAGTAGATGATGGTGAAAACCATGCCGAAACCGAAGCCGAAATGCTGCTCGACCACGTCGGTGATGTCATCGTCCGGGTTTCTGGCCGAAAGCACGAACCGGCACATCGCACGATGAGCGAAATAAGCCAGCGGATAGGCCACAAGAAGCATCAGCACGATGCCGATGATGCCCGCTCCGCCCGCGTCGATCGGCAGGAACAGGACGCCCGCACCGATGGCCGTGCCGAACAGGCTCAGCATCCAGCGCACGTCCTGGCCATGCCATTTCAGCGCATAGGCCTTGTCCGTCTTATAATCTTTGGCTTTCTGCGCCTCGCGTGGTGCGTCGGCCTGCACGCCGCCCACCTGCTCTTTTGCCTGACGCTCTTCTTGACTCGCCATGAATCCACTTTCCCTCATGTTTTCAGATTTTTTTGAAATCCACTCCAAATGGGCCACTGCCCAATACAAAGCAGAACATCATGCTTTACCAGGCAGATTGTGCCGTTGCAATCATGCAATATTTTTCAATGTTTACGAAAAACCGAATACATCAATCGGAAATATCGCTGCAGACGACGGTCGACGACGAATACGATCGACGGGTCGAAGCGAAAATGCCGATGGCACGGGCAATCAAGGAGCGGCGCACAGCAATGGCCATGACGCCTGTCTCAATTCCCTTGTCGAACATGATTCACAGTATATGGGAGCCAATCTATCCGTGATAATTCTGTGACAAATAATGAGATGGTATTGTTTCATCTCCGTTTCCTTGATTCATGCCTCCTTTACCGGCTCCACGCCCATGCGCCACTACCCCTTGAGGGGTTGCAACGACGAGCAATCACAGCCAAGCAAAAAGTCAAAACAAACCGGAGGAAATCAACGTGTAGGCTTCGTTCATCTTTTTTTCAACTTCGAGCACAACGTCACTGTATCGCGTCACAATAGAGCCATGTCTCGAACTGTGCTTTTCATCATCGTCGTCGTGGTTGCGGTATGTGTTCTCGCCGTCGCCGCCGCGTTGATATGGCGCGCCTGGAAACGCTGGCGCAGAGTGCAGAGGCTCAATGAACGAGACGACGATCAGGTTCGCTACGCTTTCATCATCAATCCTTCGAAGCCGCAGGCCGCACGCTCGCGCTTGCATATCGAGGAATTCTGCAAAGACCACAACATTACCGACATCGAATTCATCGAGACCACCCTGGAACGCGACGGCCGTGTTTGTGCCCTTCAGGCGCTGAAGGACGGGGCCGACGTCCTGGTGGCTGTCGGCGGCGACGGCACCGTGCGCACCGTGGCAAGCGCGGTAAGCGGCACCGGGCATACCTTGGGTATCATTCCCATCGGCACCGGCAATCTTTTCGCTCGTAACATGGGCATTCCGGTCGATGACATCAACGCGGCGCTGGCCATCGCGACCTCGCACGGCGAGCAGATGGTGGATATGGGACGTCTGGCTCTGCTCGACCGGCCCGGCGACGATCATGCCCACGCCTTCCTGATCATCGCCGGCATCGGTTTCGACGCCGACATGATCAGCGACACCAGCCCGGAGCTCAAGAAAAGCATCAGCTGGCTCGCCTATTTCTCGGGCGGCATGAAGCACCTATTCGCGCCGAAATACCGCGGGGCGGTCACCATCACCAGCGCCGACGGCAGCGCACATAGCGTCGGAGAAGTGCATTTCCGCACATTCATGGCCGGCAACTGCGGCCAGATTCCGGTATTTTCGCTGATGCCTGACGCCTCGTTCGACGACGGCCTGCTCGATTTCGAGATCATCGACACTTCCGGCGGCATTTTGGGCTGGATGAACCTGTTCGGCGACGTCATGCATCAGACCATCACCGGCAAGGCACAGCAAAGCCCGCTTTCCACCAATTCAACGATGGACCAGATTCAAGGCGTCAGGGCCGAAATCAAGCTGGAAAAGCCGGCACTGGCCCAAGTCGACGGCGACATGCTCGGCTCCACCAGTCACATCCGTTTCAGCGTGGAACAGAAGTCGTTGCGCGTACGCGTCCCGGCAAAAGCCGAACTCGAACAATAACTTCTATTTGGCGTAACCGGTCAGCTCCAGCTTCTTGGAGACATACTCGCCGATGTATACGCCGTGGGTGCCTTCGTAACCCTGCTTCTTGACCTCGTCTTCGAGCCATTCCTTGTCGTGGCCGATGGCCTCGAGCACGTCGGTATCGACCTGCCCGTCGACGATCAGCGGCAGACGCAAGGTCTCGTCGCCGTAGCAGATGACGGTCAACTGGCCGTTCTGCTCGAAGTAGGCCTTCAGAACCTTGGAAATCTCGTAGACACCTTGGGCGCGCAATTTGAGCATGAGGTCACTGGCGGAAACCCCTTTGCGCATGCAGGTGGCAACGTCGACCTTGCCGTGCGAGATAAGCATGACCGGGCTTCCGTCGATGAGTTTCTTGAAGAACCGGCTGTTTTCCTTGGCGAACTTGATGATCATGCACAGCAGCATCCATGTGACCAATACGAAGACGAACTGGAGCACGGTGATCTGCTCGTTGTAGATCACGCCGCCGATGATGGCGCCGAGCACGTAGTTCTGGATCTGGTCCATGGCGCTGGTGGGCGCGAGGTTGGATTTGCCGAAGAGGTTGATGTGGACGATCAGGAAGACGATGCCCACGACGAGTTTGATGATAAGTGTGGTGCTGATAAGCATGATGACGCCCTTACTTGTTTATGTTTACAATCACGATAATCAAAATTGGTTGGTTTTAGTCAGCTGAATGCGCAGTTCCCGCGAGTAACCGGTCAATCCCGCTGGTTTTCGTACTTTTCCGACCACAGAAACATACGTTTTCTAGCAGGAATGCTTGTTACCCGCAATATCCCATAGCGCGATCGCAGTTAGCGTGGTCTTCGCTCACTTTTCCACCTTGACATCGGTGAGCATGTGGGTTTCGGTGAGCTTGTAAGCGGTGTAGTCCGTGTTGAGGTTGACGGTATAGTATTTTTTCCCGATTTTGACAATGACATCCTGGTTCAGATATTTGGAATTGACGAGCACGTCGTCCTGCGAGACGTGCCGTTCCTTGGCCACTTCTTGGACGAAACTGACCATCTGCTCGCTTTTCGCACTGGCCGTTTCACTTTGCTGGAACTGCGTGTAGCCGCTACCGAGCACCAGCACCACCAGCAGCAACGCGATGATGCCCAAGTCCCGATATTTCGTCTTGAGCCGATGCCGCAGATACAACACGAAGAACGCGACCAGCGCCACGCACAGCGCGATGATGATGACGAACCGAACGACCTGATTAAAGCCATGCTGGCTTTGCAGGTAATTGATACCGTAAAATGTCATGGAAATGCCCCAAACGTAGGTTGGCAGGTAATCTCTCCCGTTTCATCGTAAGTGCGGCGCAATACGTGACCGGCTTTTGGCGCTGAGAGAAGAATTTATATTACATTTTCCAAGCGTATGACCGCTTCCGGCACCAAATCATCTGGATACGACGCGCTCGTTTTGCTTCGCATTTCCAACAATGTTTATTCAATGTTTATTGCCAATCTACAGATTAGCGTCGGAAACCATGTATAGAAAGAAGTCAACATCCGTTTGCCGTACTCATGGGTCGCGCAACCTCACAACACCTGTGTGCGATTGGTTGTGATAGCGCGCAAACCCCGTGCTTTCGCCTTGCGACTGTGGCACAATGGAGGCATGGTTGCAAACAATGCGGGCAAACCCGCCACACAAGCCGACCTCATCGACGTCAACGAGGTCATCGGACAATACTATGACGCCATCCCGGACCCGGCCGATCCGGCGCAACGCGTCTCCTTCGGCACCTCTGGACACCGTGGTTCGTCGCTCAAGACCTCGTTCAACGAGGCGCATATCGTCGCGATCACGCAGGCTATCGCGGAATACCGCAAAAAAGCCGGAGTCACCGGACCGCTTTATCTCGGCCGCGACACCCACGCGCTTTCCGACCCAGCGATGAAAACGGCCATCGAGGTGCTGGTGGCCAACGGCGTGACCGTGCGCATCGATTCGCGCGACGACTTCGTGCCGACCCCGGTCATCTCGCATGCCATCCTCACCCACAACCGTGCCGCCGACGGCTCGCAGCGCTTCGAGGGCGAAGGCCTTGCCGATGGCATCGTCGTGACCCCTTCGCACAACCCGCCCACCGACGGTGGTTTCAAGTACGACCCGGTCACCGGCGGCCCGGCTCCGGCTGAGGCGACCGAAGCCATCGCCAACCGAGCCAACGAGTTGCTCGGCTCGTTCCGCAACGTCAAGCGCGTGCCCTATGACGAGGCAATCAAGTCCCCGCTAGTGGAGCGCTTCGACTACCGCAACCACTACGTTTCAGACCTTGGCAATGTCATCGATTTCGACCTGATCCGTTCCTCCGATGTGCGTTTGGGCATCGACCCGCTCGGCGGCGCTTCGGTCAATTATTGGCCGCTGATCAACGAGAAGTACGGCCTCAATATCGGCGTGGTCCGCCCCGACGTGGACCCGACCTGGCGGTTCATGACCATCGATCACGACGGCAAGATCCGCATGGACCCAAGCTCGCAGTATGCGATGAAGGGTCTCGTTGACGAACTCAACGCCGGCGCGTGGAGCAAGTACGACCTCGTGGGCGGCACCGACCCCGACGCCGATCGCCACGGCATCGTCTGCCCCGACTGGGGTGTGATGAACCCGAACCACTACCTCGCCGTGTGCATCGCCTATCTCTTCGGCGGCGCACGTCCGGGATGGCCCAAGGGCACCGGTGTGGGCAAGACGCTGGTCTCGTCCTCGCTGATCGACCGCGTGGCAGCTTCCATTGGTGCACCTCTGGTCGAGGTGCCGGTTGGCTTCAAGTGGTTTGTCGATCCGCTCTTCACCGGCAAGGTCGCTTTCGGCGGTGAGGAGAGCTCCGGCATGAGTTTCCTGCGTCGTGACGGCCGCGTGTGGACCACCGACAAGGATGGAATTATTCCTGATCTCTTGGCCGCGGAAATCACGGCAAAAACCGGCAAGAACCCGGCTCAGCTCCATCAGGAGCAGGTCGCCGAATTCGGCGAAAGCTGGTACAAGCGCGTCGATACGCCGACCACGCTTGAGCAGAAGCAGAAGTTCGCCGCACTCTCCCCCGAATCCGTTTCCGCCACCACGCTGGCCGGCGAGGACATCACCGCCAAGCTCACCCGCGCACCCGGCAACGATGCGCCCATCGGCGGCATCAAGGTGACCACCAAGAACAACTGGTTCGCCGCCCGCCCCTCCGGCACCGAGAACATCTACAAGATCTACGCCGAGTCGTTCGTCTCGCCCGAGGCGCTCGATCAGGTGCTAAGCGAGGCCACGGATGTGGTCGACAAGGCGCTCGGCGAGTAATCAGCACATTTGTATGGAAACGATTCTTTCAGCTCAGTAATCCACGAAAGAACAACAAAGGTCGGTCGATAGTAAAATCGAAATGGCGTAATCCAGCCATTTTAAAAATATTATCGGCCGACCTTTCTGTTTTCTTAAATCCAGATTTAAGATTGTCACGGAAGTCGAAAATAGTCTCTTGCCCCCAAAAAAAATCCGCCTCAACTTAACAGCATTGTTCAACTCTCTCGTTTCTTCCTAAATATAAAACAGACTTTACATTCTTCGAAAAATACCAAAAATATAAAATGTATTTTACATTCATAGGAATTTTCTATAATATGTAAAATACATTTTATTTTGAAAGAGCCGACATGCTTATTGACAGACCACAATACTTGCGCCATTTGGAACAATGGAAAGACAAGAGCGTCATCAAAGTCGTTACCGGAGTACGCCGCTGTGGAAAATCAACTCTGCTCGAACTTTTCGCCCAGCATCTTATCGATACCGGCACTCCAAAAGACCACATCGTCTCCATCAACTTGGAATCACTCGGCAATGAGTCACTGCTCGAATACCATAAACTGCACGATACCATCCTCAGCAGGTGCAACGGCGACGGAAAATATTATGTCATGCTCGACGAAATCCAGAACGTACCCCAATTCCAGAAAGCACTCGATAGCCTCCAGACCCATCGCAACATCGATCTTTACGTCACCGGCTCAAACGCCACCATGCTCAGTGGAACACTTGCAACGCTTATCTCAGGTCGTTACGTCGAGATAAGCGTGACCCCACTTTCCTTCGCAGAGTACCGAAGCGCCGCACCAAAAGATGAGACGGTGCAACGCACCTGGTCACGTTACCTATACGAGGGGTCGTTTCCCGCAATCCATGAACTTGACGGGAACAATTCCTTGATTGACGACTATCTCGAAGGCATCCTCAACACAATTCTGGTGAAAGATGTAGCTCAACGCCTTGGCACAGCCCGCTCAGCAACCCTCGATGCCCTTACTCGCTACATGTTCGACAATATCGGCAATCTCATCACACCAAGATCCATCGCCAATGCCATGACCTCTCTGAACGCAAAAGTTTCGGCTCCCACCGTTTCCAACTATCTTGAGGCGTTGAGCTCGGCGTTCATCTTCTATCCGGTTTCCCGTTACGACATCAAAGGCAAACGCATTTTTCAACAGGAACACAAATATTATGGTGTCGACATGGGCATGCGCCGAATCTTTTGTTCCGGCAAAGTCCGAGACACCGGCCGGCTTCTGGAAAACATCGTGTTCTTGGAACTCAAAAGGCGCAACAGGGAGGTTTACATTGGTCAGGGGCCTAATGGCGAAATCGACTTCGTGACCAACGGGACGAACGGGCCGGCTTATTATCAAGTATGCGAGTCTGTCCACAATCCTGAAACATTGGAACGCGAGTTGTCGTCATTCCGTGGCATCGATGACAACTATCCCAAAACATTGCTTACTTTAGATGACGCGATGCCGACCGAATACGATGGTATCCGGCAGATTTACGCGCTCGATTGGCTGCTTGAATAAACAAAGCAATATCAACAAAGCAGTTTGATACTATTCATCTGGACCAATTAATTTTAAAGATTGTACATTACAGTAATCCTTTACTGTTGATAAGTCCGTTTGCTATACAAAATAACTTTAGTTGAGTCATAGCAACGACTGGTATATTCGATTTTTCTCGCTTCCATGTTCCTGTTGCATCCCATGAATAACCATAAGAGTAGCCCGAACCACTATCTATCCACCTCATCACCTCATCAAATGATTCGCAGATTTCATGAAAGAATGAAGGAGGAAGCTTACGGAAATCAATGATACATAAAACGTCGATAATCATCTGAAGCCAATAATCGTAGCCTCCAAAATGATTATCTTCACGTGAAAAGTTGTGTACTTTATCCAACTCCTTTTTAAAAAACTTGAGAAAACTGGGCCAGATTTTATCGCCATATTCTGGATCCAACGTATTTATAATTTTAAGCTTTTCTTGTCTTTCGTCTCTATTGGTAATAAAACTATTGATTTTGAATCGATTATTATCACCATTAAAGCCAGCAAAGTAAGAGTTTAATGCTGAAATTTCTTTCTCAACAACAGCGACTCTCTGTTTGGATTCTCCTTGAGCATCCTCCAATTCATCAGTAAATGATTCAAGCGATTCAACATCCAATACATAGACATCGCTGCCCCCATATTTTCGAATATATGGGTCCGTCTTAGGTTTTGAACGCTCAAAATGAATCTGGATTATCGGGCAATCATATCCTTTTGTTTCTCTATCTTTATATACAGAACCACACCAATCTATTGCTGAGATGACATCAGAATCCCCAAGGCCATAGCCAACCATCAACATCACATGTTCCTTAGCCAAAAAAGACAATCGTGATTGCCAATAATTTCCAGCTCGGAAAAACCTCGTATAGTCCTCATCAGTAATCACGATAGATTGTGGATCGGTTACACTTCCATGAAGGTGACAAACAGGGGTCAGATTACGGGTTTTAACAAATTTTTCTTCAGGCAGGAGCGTTAGTGTGCTACCCGGCATCAATGATTCAATTACTGAATCGTAGTTTGTCGTCAGAACCCAATCAAACGACATCATGTCAAAAAATCGTTTATACCACTCACTGCCATTTATCGGAGGGTCGCCATACTGCATAACCTTTAAAGAGACGAACTCTTTTAATTTAGATGAAGCTTTTCTTTGAGGCATATCTTCATTATCATCAGCCACAAGCCTACATATTTCAGAAGCAATTTTAGGACAATCCAGAAAATCAGATTGTGATTCCCCACTGCCAAATAGATGTTCGTAATCTGAGTCACCCTCAGCAATACCCATTTTTTTCGAGCAGTACTTCAATAAATTAACCCAACTGTCTGCTTTTGTATCGCCAAGTATAGCTTTGGTCAGCCCAGTTCCCGCAAAGAGTCCAAGCATACCTTGCTTTGAGCGTTTACAAATCAATCTCAGTAAATCATCTCGCGAAAACTCACAATCTTCAGATAACTCTTCGGCATTAGAATCCCATTCATTACAATCGTTCACAACAAACCTCTATTATTTAAAATACGATAATTATTATTATATGTTAGAATACCTTACTTTCTTACGCCTTCCCAGAAGAGGAATCTATTCCAACATTCCAATACTCAGATACCGAAAATAGACAACTTTGATTTTCCTCAGATGTTCAATCAAGCACTAGCCAAACAACTCAAGCAGCCCGCAAGGCTCTAATTGAGTAATCCCCATAAATTGACAGCAAAGTCGGTCAATACTGACACTCTAAAATGCTGAAATTGTGGAGTCTTAAAAATACAAATCAGTATCGCTATTGCCAGTTCCGATTTCGCCGGCAAAACGTAGGCTGGTAGTCATGACTATTACGGTTTCTACGGACGGCAGCGCACTCGGCAACCCCAACGGGCCCATGGGCTGGGCCTGGGCGGATCACGCAAGCAACGCAGCAAGGACGGACGGACATCAGCACGACGGCGACAGCGACGCGGGCGGCGCCACCAACGGCACCAACCAGATCGGCGAGCTGTGCGCAGTGCTCGAAGCGCTGCGAGCGCATCGAGGCGCGGAGCCGCTGACCATCGAAACCGATTCGCAGTACGCCATCAACTGCTCGACCACGTGGGTCAAGGGCTGGAAGAAAAACGGCTGGAAGAACTCGCAGAAAAAGCCGGTGAAAAACGCGCCACTGATCAAAGCCATCGACGTGGAAATCAACCGGCGCGAAGGACCGGTGAAATTCGTCTGGGTCAAGGGCCACAACGGCAATCCCGGCAACGAGAAGGTCGATGACCTCGCCCATACCTATTCCGGCGATGCGCGCAGCGGAGTGAAAGACGGCTATCTGCCGCTGGAAGGCTGGCAGTCGCTGCTCGCCTCGCCATATGCTAAGGGCGTGGATATCCCAGCCGATGCAAGAATGCTCCTCGACGGCAAAATCACCGAGGAACAATACCATCTCGGACGCGGGGCTGAGTCGGGCGATGACGACAGTGATAATCGGGACGATTCCGAAGACACCGGAAACACAACGCCGAACCGCAATGAACCAAATGGAAAGCAAATCGCAGGTGACGAAAGGGCCGCAAAGCAAACCTCCCACAAACCGACACTGGCCGAACGACTTGCGGAACCTGAAGGCGTACCCGAATACGATTTCAACGAGCGCAAGCCGATAGTCGCGCATCATCGCGCAGCCGAGAACGACGAACCCTCAGATGGCAACGATCGTCATGACCAAGACAATCATCGTGCGGGCGAATCCTCAACCATCGGCCGGACGGTGCGCTCCCATCCGGATTTCGGCGCGTCCCCGGTCGGCGATGACATCACCATTCCCGAAGACAGAAGTGATGGCACTGCCAAGCAACCCGAACCGCCAGCCGTGAATTCCACTCCCGTATCCGAGCAACCGACCGCTGACACCATTGCAGAGAACAATGAAACGGATGGGATGAGCGCGGCATCAGATAACGGGCGCAAAAACGATTCCACCGACGGTGATGCTGACAACAAAGCGGCAAACGGCGTATCCGATGATTGCGCAAATACACAGGAATCTGGACAGGCAAACAATGACGCGACGACCGCCATTGCACCAAAACCGCCGGAAACTTCCGGTAAGCCTGGGCCGAAGCAGGCCGTGCAGGCAGAAACAAATCCAGCACCTTCATATCTGCCCAGCGGTCTGAGCTTGAGCGGCCCGTTGCGCTTCTTCCCCGCGCCGCAAACCAGCCCGACCTACAATGGACGTCCGCGCCACATTCGCGGGGTTGTCGTCATCGATGGGGATGTGGCGGGCGACGGCACGATTGTGCTGAGCAATGCCCCGTTCCTCATCGCGAACAATTCCGGCAAAAAATGAGAAAACGTACAAAATCCGAACAACAATAAAAGTATCGGAACACCGATACTATGGAAGGTGACACTCGTCACTAAACGACGAAGCTATGACTTTTGAACACGACCTTTTATAAGGAGTATCAATGGATAAGAACGAACAAGACGCACTAAAAAAGGCAGCCGGCATCGAAGGCGCAAAGTTCATCAAAGACGGCATGATCGCGGGCCTTGGCACCGGATCGACCGTGCGCTTTTTGGTCGATGAACTTGGCCGCCGCACACAGGAGGAAGGCCTCAAGTTCACTGGCGTGACGACTTCCCGCCGCACGGCCAAGCAGGCCGAAGGTTACGGTATCAAGATCGTCGACATCGACGACGTGGACCATATCGATCTGACCATTGACGGCGCCGATGAGGTCGACAGCAACTTCAACGGCATCAAGGGCGGCGGCGCGGCGCTGCTCTGGGAAAAGATCGTCAACGAGAACTCCAACTACAACATCTGGATCGTCGACGAGTCCAAAGTGGTGGACACCATCGGCAAGTTCCCGCTGCCGGTCGAGGTCATCCCCTTCGGCGCCGGCCATGTCATCAAGAAGTTCGAAGGCAAGGGCTACAAGCCGGTCTTGCGCAAGAACGCCGACGGCACCGACGTGCGCACCGATGAGAACAACTACATCGTCGACCTGCACCTCGAGCGCATCGACCACCCGCAGGACCTCGCCGAAGACCTCATCAACACGGTCGGCGTGGTGGAGCATGGCCTCTTCCTCAACCGCGTGGACAAGGTCATCGTCGGCAACCCCAACGGTCCGCGCATTCTCACGGTTTCCGAGAACTGAGTTCGATAAAACCTCGGCCGACTTTGGCCGATCTAGTCCGATAAACAACAACCGCACGCAATTTGCTTGATTCGCATTGCGTGCGGTTTTGTATTTCCACCTCGTCAGACCGAATTCATACTTGTTTGACGGGGAATATGCGCTAAACACGACGCTCAGACTCACTCAGTGTCGCGTTTAGCGCATATCTCAGTATGTTCCGCTACTTCAGCGTCTCGACCACCTTGCGGGCGGCGTCGTAATCAGGCTCGTCGTGAATCTCGGGGACCTGCTGCGTGTACGCGACGTTGCCGTCAGCGTCGACCACGACGACCGCGCGCGAGAGCAGACCACGCATACCGCCGTCGGCAATGGTCACACCGTAGTCCTCGCCGAATGAGGAACGGAAGGCGGAACCGGTGACGACGTTCTTGACGCCTTCGGCACCACAGAAACGGGCCTGGGCGAACGGCAGATCCTTGGAAATGCAGATGACGGTGACATCGTCCAGATCTTCGGCCATCTTGTTGAACTTGCGCACCGACATTGAGCAGGTCGCGGTATCAAGTGAGGGGAAGATGTTCAGGATGACCTTGCGGCCGGCGAATTTGTCGAGCCCGAAATCGTTGAGATCGCCATCGGCGATGGAGAAAGCCGGGGCCTTGGAGCCGACGGCGGGAAGAGTTCCTACGGTGCGAGTGGGCGCACCACCCAAAGTTATTTGTGCCATACCTTCATGGTGCCACGGCAAAGGCAGGTACGCCAGTCTTTTGCGCTCTATGCCAAGCGTCCGGCATTATCTGACGCGATTGCGACATCCACACGGACAATGGTCGGCGACAACACAAACCAAACGCCTTAAGACAGATGTTATCAAAGCGAAAGCTACCTTGAAAGCCATCGAAGCAAAGAAGGGAGTATCAAGCAGACAAAATGCGAAGCCTATTGCAACGACGCCCATAGACAGCAACAAGCCGGCGACAGGCCGAACAATGCCCAGACCCGCGAAAAGAAAAAACAAAAGGCCCGGAGCCGAACGACCCCGGACCTTCCATGAAAAGCTTTATACTACTTGCGCTGATGACGAGTCTTACGCAGCAGTTTGCGGTGCTTCTTCTTGCTCATCCGCTTGCGGCGCTTCTTGATGACAGAACCCATCTGAAGCCTCCAATCCTTGACAGTAAGTTTGCAACTTGACTTATCTTACTCGCTCTTGCCGACTTAAAACGCCATGGAGCCAATTTTCGGCAATCGCGCAACGAACAAGTTACATCGAACGTTCAACACGATGGTTGCGAAATATCGGCCTAGAGCGGGAACTTGGAATAGAACCGCTGAATCGAATCTTTGGGACCTGTGGCCTGGAAGACGACGGTATCGTTCTGCCAGACGGCCGTAGCGCTCTTGTTCTTATTGCCGCTGGCCTTGACCACGTATTTGCCCGTGGCGTTGCCGGAGACCTTGACATCGCCGCTGGCCACATCCGTACCTTTCAGCGCACCGGTCAACGTGTCATACTGGGTTTTCGCCGTATCATTGCCGGACCATTGCGCCACTACGAGCGTGACATCCTTGGCCATATTCCCGGTCGAATACGTGAGTGTATACTCCTCGAGCGGAGAGGCGGAAGTCCAGTTGGCGCTGGGGGCGGCCTCAGTACGAGCGAAATTGAGAACGTTGTCGGGCATCGCCTTGAGCAGCGGTGTGGCATCCTGCGGCAATTCCTTGGCCTTGATGCTTGGCGTGGTGGGCTCAGGCTTGACCGACGTCGTCTGCTGCTGCTTCTGTTCTTCGTTGGCCCCTTTGTTCATCGCCCAGCCCGGCCACACAAACGCCGAAAGCAAGGCAAGGATGATTACCACCGCAGCCGCGACCACGACCGTAATCAATTTGCCATGGGAAGAGGAATACCTTTGTTGAGTCGACATAGCTGTAATTATTTCACATCGTGCTGACGCTGCTATTATCGGACAGACTGTCCCGTCTCGCTTGAATTAC
Organism: Bifidobacterium sp. ESL0784; assembly: GCF_029433295.1. GTDB lineage: Bacteria > Actinomycetota > Actinomycetes > Actinomycetales > Bifidobacteriaceae > Bifidobacterium. The sequence goes on along the minus strand of NZ_JAQTHV010000001.1, from coordinate 661,915 downwards.
AACGTTTTAAGGGTGAACAGAACATTCGTATTCTGCCGACCGCCCGGATCAAAACCTTGAAAGGACTTGCCCTTGTCGGCGAAATTGGCTAGCGTCGGCATCATGGCTAAGAATGCGACACAGTACGTTTGCTCGGAATGCGGGTGGAACGGCGTGAAATGGTACGGACGCTGCCCCGAATGCGATGCGTGGGGCACCATAGAAGAGTTCCACGAAGCACGGCCCGCCGCCGCGTCTCGCACCGCCGCACCCGGACGCACCTCGCGCACACAGGCCAGTTCCGCGGTCATCGCCGGCAGCGCCGCCGCCAAACCGATCACGGAAATCTCGACCGACAACGTCAAGAGGATCCCCACCGGCTTCGACGAATTCAATCGCGTGCTGGGTGGCGGCATCGTACCCGGTTCGGTCGTCTTGGTCGCCGGCGAACCGGGTATTGGCAAGTCGACGCTGTTACTGGAAACCGCCGGCAACGTGGCACGAAACAACCCCAAGAAATCAGTCCTTTATATTTCCGGCGAGGAATCGCAGGCGCAGGTGCGCATGCGCGCCTCCCGCATCAACGCTCTGCAAGACAATCTGCTGTTGGCTTCGACCACTGATCTCGCGACTGTGCTCGGCCTGATCGAGCAGGAAAAGCCAAGCCTTGCCATCGTCGATTCCGCGCAGACCATCGTTTCGCAGGACGTTGATGGCATCTCCGGTGGCTCCACGCAGGTGCGCGAAGTGGCCAGCGCTCTGATCGACACCGCCAAAACGCTTGATATTCCGGTCATGTTGGTCGGCCACGTCACCAAGGACGGCTCCATCGCCGGCCCACGCACGCTCGAACACCTGGTGGATGTGGTCTGCCAGTTCGAAGGTGACGCGCAGACCGCGCTGCGCCTGCTGCACGCGGCCAAGAACCGTTTCGGCCCCACCGACGAAGTGGGCTGCTTTGACATGAGCGGCGAGGGCATCGAGGAAGTCAGCGACCCGTCCGGACTGTTCCTTTCCACAGAAGACGCACCGGTCGAAGGCACCTGCGTCACGTTCACGCTCGACGGCCACCGCAGCCTGCCGATCGAAGTGCAGGCGCTCGTCACAAAATCCGTTCTGCCGACACCAAGACGTAATACAAACGGCATTGATTCTAATCGTCTGGCCATGCTTTCGGCTGTCTTGTATCGCCATGGCCGCGTGAATCTTCTGGCCAACGATCTCTACGTTTCGACCATCGCCGGCGGACTAGCCAAGGAGCCGGCCTGCGATCTCGCCATCGTCGCCGCGCTGGCAAGTGCCGCCACCAGCAAGCCCATCGCCCGCACCACCTGCGCAATGGGCGAGATCAGTCTTACCGGTCAGGTGCGTCCTGTCCCCCAGCTTTCCCATCGCCTCAACGAGGCCGCGCGCCTAGGCTTCACCCGAGCCGTGGTCCCCACCCATCGCGGCCGTCGCGGCATCAAGGCCGTCAAAGGCCTGGAAATCGTAGAGGTCTCATCCCTGCGCGATGCCCTCGATGCGCTGGGCGTTTCCAAAGGAAGATAGTCGCAGCGGTTTTTAAAAGCCGAAACAACACCAATGGCGACTTCGCCGAGCACGGCACAAGAGTTCGCAAAATCCTGATACGGCAAGGACCGTCGGCGAAAATCCTTGACGTTTTCCAAGTGCTTTCACCCCGCAACAAGACAAGAAATATGGAACCCTCCGGCTTTTGCCACGCTTCATGCCACGGCAAATTGCTAGAATCGTCTCAATAGGCAAATTGGAATTGAATCATATGAGTGAAGACTTCAACAAGCTCCACTCGACTTCTGCAAAGGACAAGGCAATGAGCGTTGCATTTGAAAATATGAGCGAGTACGCGCAGCACATGGTCAAGGCGCTGGATCTTGAGGCGCATCCCGAGGGCGGCTGGTACCGGCAGACCTGGCTGAGCTTGCAGGCCGCGGCGGGAACGGCGACGAAACAGGCTGCGGAACGCGGGGACGCACAGCGCGGCATCAGCACTACAGGCGCATCAATGGATTCCGATGCTACCGGCATCACCATCACACCGGCGGATTCCGATAGCACTTATGCGGTAACCGAGGCCGACCTGAAATCGATGAAGGCGACGGAAGGCCGCCCTCTGGCCTCGCTGATCTATTTCCTGCTGGCTCAGGGCGACGCAAGCGCCTGGCACAAGGTGGACGCCACCGAAATCTGGCTTTGGCATGGGCCGGCCACCGTCGGTCTTGAACTTGGCGGCTATGGCGACGCCCCAGCCGACGAATCCGGCCGCACGCTCTATACGCTCGGGCAGGGAATGGCATCGGTCAATCCGGCCGCGACCGGCACCACGCCCCAGGCCAATGCGCCAGCATTCGATTCCTCATCGGAACCGATCGGTCAGGTGGTCATACCCGAAGGCTGCTGGCAGCGTACCGTGCCCGGTAAAGGCGATGCACTGGTCTCCTGCGTGGTAAGCCCGGGCTTCACCTTCGACGGCTTCACGCTTGAATAGGACAAAAATGAAGATTGCCAATCATCCCTATCGTGATTTTGCTTCATGGGCACAAACGTTTTCGCAGCATACCAACCAATCGTTGGCCGGAGCAAACCTGGTGATTGACGAGCCGCACGATGAAAACGATAAAAGCAACGCCCTGCTTCGCAACCAAGCCGCGGCTTGGGGCATGAACGTCGTCAAGGGTGACACCACAAGAGACGACGTCCCATTCGCCTATCCATATGTTCCAACCTCCGGAATCCATGAGTATGACGATGGCGCAGGAAACACCGCGCCTTTTAAGGACATGCGCAAGGCCAGCGGACTTGACGCGATGGACTACGCACAAGCACACATGCCTGTCACACACAAACTAATGGAGCGACTCGCCAAGACTGTCGATTTCCGCGGCATTCGCATCGCCACCTGCCTGATTCTCGAGCCCAAAACCGCCGTGCTGCTGCGTGAGCTCAAAGCGGCGGGCACGCAGGTCGGCGTGTGCTGCGAACCCGGAGGGGTGGACGAGCGCGTGGCCGAACAGCTGCGTGCCGAAGACATCGTGGTGGAAGCCAAAAACGACTGGACCTCTGCCCAATACTACGACGGCGCACTGCGGCTTCTGGACACGCTCAAGCCGAACATCATCATCGACGACGGCGCCAGCTTCGCACGTCTCGCCGCCCGCGAGCGCCCCGAAATCGTCAGGAACCTCATCGGCGTGGCCGAGGAGACGACCAGTGGCGTCCGCGCGTTTCAGGCCATGCAGGACGACGACGCGCTGCCTTACCCCGTCGTCGCCGTCAACGACAGCGCCCTCAAAACCGAGTTCGACAATGCCCACGGCACCGGCGAGACCTGTGTGACCACCATTCAGGAAATCCTCGGCACGCAATGGTTTGCAGGCAAGAACCTCACCGTCATCGGCTACGGGCCGGTCGGACGCGGCTTCGCCCTGCGCGTACGGGCGCTCGGCGCACACGTCACCATCTGCGACACCGATCCGGTGGCCTGTCTTAAGGCTGTATTCGAAGGTTTTCCTACCACCAATATCAACGAGGCGCTGCCAGAAACCGATATGGCCGTCTCCGCTACCGGCGTGCGACACACGCTTGCGCTCGAACACTTGCATTTGATGAAGCCGAACGCCGTACTTGCGGTCATCGGCGGCATCGCCGACGAAATCGCGCTGGACGATATCCCCTCGTTCCATCACCAGCCCGGACTCGATATCACAGCCATCCAAGTCCCCGACGGCCCTGAACTCCGGCTGCTTGCACAAGGCGACGGCGTCAATTACACGGCCGGCGGCGGCAATCCCATCGAGATCATGGATCTGAGCTTCGCCGTCCAGCTGAGCGCGGTCGCCCATCTCATCAGCAACCGGGGGAATCTGCCGAACCAAATCATCCGTCTCGACGCCGCCACCGACCGCAAAATCGCCAGTATCGCTTTGCAAGTCCGCGGCTACCAAGCCAGCCACGCAATCGCCGACAACGGCTATAGCTGGAAGACCACCCGTTTCGACGTGATGCAGGACTGATACGCCTCTGGACAATGAGCAGGATGATTCCCGACCCGAAAAACTTGAGTCGTCCTCAGTAACGGCCACGAAAATCGTCGCTCACCTTGCCGTGAGTGCAACCCTGAAATGACACCACGATTTCTATGAGATAATCGTTGCCGGCGTCAAAGCAAGAAAGCGACTTATGAATCTGTCCCCCACCTCCATCGGCATTACCAAGAACGGCCAAACCGACGAGAAGACCGTGTATCTGTACTCGGCGAAGCTCGTGATCCCCGTGACTGCGCCCGTCATCCCGAACGGCGCGGTGGCTATCCTCGGCGAACGGGTCCTGCACGTCGGCACACGGCGTTGGGTGCTTGGCGAGCTCAAGGAAGAGGGAATCGATCCGGCCAAAGTAGTTGAGCGGCATTTCGACGGTGTGTTGATGCCGGGGCTGGTCAACGCACATACCCATTTGCAATACACCGGTATGTCGAGCGTCGGGCAGGGCCACTACCAGGACTTCCACGGCTGGGAGCTGGCGTTCGACAAGGTCTATACTCAGGCCGAGCAGACCAAGCCGTGGCAGCAGTGGGCCTATGCCGGGGCACGGCAACTGGTTCAAAGCGGCACCACAGCAGCCGCTGACATCGTCACCGACATCGAGGCGGCGGGGGCGCTGGCCTCGCAGGGCTTGCATGGCATCGCCTATTGGGAGGTAATGAACTGGCACAACCAGGACTGGGAGGACCACGGTAAGAAGGCGCTCAAGGAAAGCCTCACCAAGCTCAAAGCACTCAACCTGCCGAATATCGGCATCAGCCCGCATGCGCCCTACACCCTCGATGCCGAGCCGTTCATCGACCTGCCCGACATCGCCCGCCGCCTCAACATGCGTCTGCATATCCACCTGGCCGAAACGCCGCTGGAAGCCGGCTCGCATCCGGCGATTCTCACGACCTACACCGCCAAAGACTGGAGCGACGAGCGCTGGGCCAATTACCTCGAGCTCAAGAAGCACGGCAGGGGGGCTTCGGCCATCCAGTTCGTCGACAGCCTAGGTTCGCTGGGGCCCGACGTGCATATCGCCCACGGTGTCTGGGCCAACCGCGAAGACCGACGTATCCTGCGTCAGCGCGGAGTAGCCGTGGCCCTGTGCCCGCGCTCCAACGAAATCACGCATACCGGCAAGGCTGCGCCCATCCGCCGCTATATGGACGAGGGCAACATCCTTTCAATCGGCACCGACTCGCTTTCCAGCTCCCCCAGCCTCGACCTCTTCGACGAGGCCGCCATGGTTTATGCCATCGCCCGCGAGCAGGGCTATGCCAAGGACGATCTGAGCCACCGCATCATCCGCATGATGACGCTGGGCGGGGCGGAATCGATAGGCATGCACGTCGGCGCCCAGCGCATCGGGCAGATCAACGCCGGTGCGCTGGCCGATCTCGCCTTCATCGATATGCCAGTCGAAACCCACACCCCGCGCGAAATCGAGCACACGCTCGACGAGCTGGTGCGACACGGTGCTGGGCACAATCGCGCGACAGTGATTTCCGGCAGAGTCACGTATAACGACAACGTTTTCTAACTTACATAGCCGCCCCGGCAGTCATGTTCAAAAGTCTCCTGCCGTCTCTTTCGAATATTCGATAACACGTTATCGATTATCTAAATTATCAAAGCGTGTGTCCGCATCTTTGAAAGAGTTGATAAATGCTATGATACAGATGTCAGGCCTGCCGCAAGAGCAACATTCATGCTTATCGGTAGGGTTTATATGGTATTCAGATTTCCACAAAAGCAAGAGGTCATCAACTATGTCATCGCCACTTTCCAAACGCCTTGTCCGCGGTCTCACCGCCACACTGAGCGTCGCCATGCTGGCCGTGGGCGCCGCAGGCTGCGGTTCCGGCAAATCCGGCAATACGGCAAGCTCCGCCAATTCAAACGACATCACCCAACAGACCATGACGCCGGGAACATTGACGATCGGCACCGGCCAGCCCACCTACGAACCTTGGGTCATCGGCGACAAGCCCGAGACCGGCAAGGGCTACGAAGCGGCGGTCTCCTACGCGGTGGCCGAGAAGATGGGCTTCAAGAAGTCGCAGGTCAAGTGGACGCGCACCACCTTCGACCAGGCCGTCGCGCCGGGCGCACAGAAGGACTGGGATATGAACATCCAGCAGTTCTCCATCACCCCCGAACGCAAGAACGCCGTAGACTTCTCCCCCAGCTATTACAACGAGACGCAGGCTGTCGTTGTCCTGAAAAACGGAAAGTACGCCAACACCAAGTCGCTTTCCGACCTCAAAAACGGGACCATCGGCTCCATGGTGGGCACCACCAGCTATGACTTCACCGTCTCCAAGATCAAGAAGGACGTCAAGACCTTCAACGACAACGCGGCGCTGGCTCAGGCCTTGGATTCCAACCAAATCGACGCGCTCGTCGTCGACACCCCCGATGCCGTCTACATGGTGCAGAGCGGGCAGGTCAAGAACGCCAAGGTGGTCGGCCAGATCCCCGGTTCCGAAGACAAGGACGGCATGGGCATCGTCCTGCCGAAGGGCTCGAAGCTCACGCCGGCCGTCACCAAGGCCGTCAACGCCCTGCAGAAGGACGGCACCATCGAAAAGCTGCAGCACGAGTGGCTCAAGGAATACACCACCGATATTCCGATGCTCAAGAACTGATTGCCGGAAATCTCAACAAATTCCCACTCGCGTGACCCTTTAACCGACTTCGGCACCGCCGTTTTCGCCGGTTAAAGGGTCACACTATAATTGTCCCGTCGACCCTCGATTCCTCATACAAGATTGGTCATGAATGACGCAGACTGCAACACAAAACATTAGCGCCGTCGAGCTTGAGCGCCAAGGCTACCTACGCCGCCAGAACCTCCGTTCCGTCGCTATCAGCATCGTCAGCACCCTTGTTCTCGCCGCGCTGATCGTCATCGGACTCAAGGTCTCCCCCGGCTGGCCGAACGTGCGCGAATCGTTCTTCTCGGGCAAGTATTTCGTCCAGTCCTTCCCAACGGTGCTCAAAGGCCTGTGGCTCAACCTTGAAGTGCTGTTCTTCGCCACCATCGGCGTGGCGATTCTGGGAACCCTTCTGGCCATGATCCGCATCAGCACCTCGCCGCTGCTTTTCCCGCTTCGTGCGCTGGCCACACTGTACACCACGTTCATGCGCGGCATCCCTATGATCGTATTGCTCTATCTGATTGGTTTCGGCATTCCCGGCCTCAATATTTTCGGACGCATCCCCGCGGCCGTGCTCGGCACCATCGCGATCACCCTTGATTACGCGGCTTTCGTGGGCGAAGTCCTGCGCGCCGGATTCCAGGACGTGCACCCCTCGCAACGCGCCTCCGCCCGCTCCCTGGGGCTTACCAGCGGCCAGACCATCCGCATGGTCATCATCCCCCAGGCGCTGCGCAACGTCGCCCCCGCGCTGATGAACGATTTCATCTCCATGCAGAAGGACGCGGGCCTGATCTCCACACTCGGTGCAGTAGACGCGGTGCGAGCGGCGCAGATCAGCGTGGCGCAGACCTACAACTTCACCCCTTACGTCGTGGCCAGTGTGCTCTTCATCTGCACCAGCGTGCCCTTCATCCTCCTCAATGATTGGTATTCCAAGCGTCTGCGCGGCCGCGAGCAGGGCATGGGCGTGGTATGAGCGAAAACGGCAACCAATCCGATCAATCCGTTTCGGCATCGAATCCTGAAAGCCAGGCACCAATGAGCGAAAACAACACACAGACGCAAGGCCAAGGCGCTCCGGCGCAATCGCAGCGGCAGGATACGCAAACAGTCGGAGTCACCACCACCTCCGCCAACATCATCAAGCCTGTACTGCACCTCGACAACGTGAAGAAGACCTACCGCAACGGCAAGGTCGAAAACCAAGTGCTCAAAGGCATCTCCTTCGACGTCAACCCGCACGAGGTCGTGGCACTTCTGGGGCCTTCCGGTTCCGGAAAATCGACGCTGATGAAGTGCATCAACCTGCTTGAACGCGTCGACGACGGCCAGATCTGGCTCAACGGCACCGACATCACTGACCCGCGCGTCAACGCGGACAAGTCGCGCGCACGCATCGGCGTGGTGTTCCAGCAATTCAACCTGTTCCCGCATATGAGCGTCATCAAGAACGTGACGCTGGGTGCCATCAAGGTCCACCACTGGCCCAAGGAAAAAGCCGAAGCCAAAGCGCATGAGCTGTTGCAGCGCATTGGTATGGACGCCAAGGCCAAGGCCTATCCCGATCAGCTTTCCGGCGGTCAGCAGCAGCGCGTCGCCATCGCACGCGCGTTGATGACCGACCCGGAACTGCTGCTGCTCGACGAAATCACCTCGGCACTCGACCCGATGCTTGTGGGTGAAGTGCTGGAGATGGTCACCGAATTGAAGGAACGCGGCACCACTATCCTGATGGCCACCCACGAGATGGAATTCGCCCACCACGCCGCCGACCGTGTGGTCCTGCTCCGGCAGGGCGTCATCGCCGAGAACGGCACGCCCAAAGAGGTCATGGAGGAATCGCAGAACCCCGACACGCGCGAGTTCTTCAGCCATTTCCGCGAGGTGTGAGCGGTCAGCCGAGATTCGTATCCATTTACACGGGTATTTCTATAGATTGATAACGAAAACGTCGTAATCACATCAGCGCTCAAAAATCGCGATATGATTACGACGTTTTCGTATCCTCATGGATGGATGGGCTTGCCCTGCCTCAAAGTCGGCAGACCTGCAAGCCTCTTCGTCACTTCGCGCCGGTGATCTCCAACGTCTGATCGGCGTAATCCTTCAATGCGGCCTTGAGCTCGTCGGTGCTGTCGAATTTGACTTGGCCACGCAGGAACTCGGTGAATTCCACGCGCACCTTGTGGTCGTACAGTTCCAGCCAATCATCGGTGACACAGTAAGGTTCGATAACGCGCTCGTTGATGCCGGTTTCGTCGCTATACGTCGGCTTGGTGCCGATGGAAATCGCGGCAGGCCAACGCCACGGCGAACCCGAAGCCATGCGCATCTCATCCGAAGGGGCGGCGAGATTCACAGCACCATGACCATCGGCAGAACCATTACCACTGTTTCCATCACCGTCGATTGGTCCCAAATCAATGAGCCAACCGGCATAAACGCCATCGACCGGCACATAGCCTTCGACCACCTGCGCCAAGTTCGCGGTCGGGAAGCCGATCTCGCGCCCACGCTGCTCGCCGTGCACCACCGCGCCTTCGACGGCGTGATCGCGCCCCAGAATCTCGGCGGCGGCCTTCACACACCCCTGCGAAAGCAGGTAACGCGCATTGGTCGAGCTCCACACCCGCACCTTGCGGCAGTTGTTCTTCTTCGTCCACGCACGCAGTTCGGCCTTGTTCATAGCTTCCCGCGGATCCTGCGGCTCACCGACGCCTTCCGGCATCTTCGGTTCGAAATGCATGGGAACCCACGTATAGCCCGGCCCCAAATCATCGACAACGTCGAGTTCGAAAACACGCGTGGCCTCGCAAAGCTCCGCAATGGCCTTGATGTCACCCTTGCGGTCCGCGCCCAACGCTGCGTCCTGCCCGAGCACGAGCGTACGCATGCCGAGCTTGCCGACCATCTGGCCCAGGAAGAACCGGAACGATTTGGCCGCGAACGCCATCGTATAACGCAATACAATAACCCGGTCAACACCAAGCTCGCGCATCACGCGGATCCGCTGCTCAACGGAGCTCAGCGCCTGCACATCCACATAATCCTTGGGCACATCCATGCCCTCGTGCTCGTTGGCATAGGTATGCGCGAGCGCCGGGCGCGGGTCGAGAATCATCACGACAGCCAACGAATCGGTCTGTTTCGCCAGTTCCACGACGCGCTTGATCACGGCCTGATGCCCCTTGTGCATGCCGTCGAATACGCCGACGGTCATCACCGCACGCTTGTGCGAGCTCAGGGTGGGCCAATCCACCAATCCGTTAGAGTCGGGTGTCAACCTGGTGATCTTCATCAAAATCCTTTGTTTTGTTTGCCGAAAGCCATCTTATCAGCCATGTCACCCGCGCGAAAGCCCCCTTTTCTTGAGGCTTTACTTGGCTTGCGGAAATATCACCAAGGATTTCAGCTCATGCTTGTTTGCCGGTTCCACAATGCCTACCACCTCACCGGTTTGTGGTAGATACACAGCCGCGATACCATCAGTTCTACCGGTCTTACCGGTATTGGCGTGAGATTTTGCGTTTACATCGTCAGATGAAGGCATCGGCAGCCTACGACCAAAACGCAGATTCTGGGTATCAGCTTCTGTGATAGGAATGGTCGGCATCGTACGTTGTGCGGCCTCGAGCATGGTCAGAGACCGGCGTTTCAGCTCATCGGCATCGACGTCCAGCACAGCCTTGTTCAAGGTCAGCTTCACGCCCTCACGATTGGTGAAGGTGTGCGGCTTGGCATGTGCCGTAACCACGCGTTCGGCCAATTGCGGATCAGCCAGATCGAACTTGCCAACCCGCATGCGACGCAACTTCGTCAGGTAGCCGCCGACCTCTAGCAGCTTCCCCAAATCGCGCCCGAGCGAACGGATATATGTGCCCGTGGAGCAGCTGATGCGCACGTCCACATCAACGACCAGAGTTGCTGACGCTGTCGTCTTAATTTCGTTGTTCTCGGCATCAAGCCCATCGGTTACCTCGGCATTGTGAGCACCCAAGACGGTGAATTCACTGATGGTGACCGGACGAGCGTCTAGCTCCACAGTTTTCCCTTGCCGTGCCAGCTCGTAAGCGTGGCGGCCATTGACGCGAACTGCGGAATAGGAACTCGGCACTTGCTCGATATCGCCGGTCAGATGCTCTTTGATGACCTGCTCAATCTGCTCAATCGTCAGCACACGGACGCTGCCAGAGCTTCCATCAGAATCCGAAGTAGAATCCGGTAAATGACGTGAATCATCCGCTAGTGGCGCAGGTACAACCTCTGCGGTCTCACCTTCAGCGCCATCCACCAGCTTTACCGGCGCAACCGTGGTGATGTCGCCTTCGGAATCATCGGTGGTACTGGTTTGGCCGAGACGGATGGTAGCCTCGTAGGTCTTCGTGTGATCGACGATGTAGTTCAAGAGCCGTGTGCCGTGGCCGAAACCGATGACCAGCACGCCCGAGGCCTGCGGATCGAGCGTGCCCGCGTGGCCAACTCGGCGCATGTGCAATTCCCCACGTACGGCCGCCACCACATCGTGGCTGGTCACACCGAGCGGCTTGTCGACCACGAGAAGCCCGGAAAGTTCACGCTGCTTACTCTTCTTTGACACCATCATCCTCAAAATCGGTGGCGGTCTTCTTCTTGCGGGATTCGACGTACGGATTCTCGTCGCCGGCGTACTTCGCGGTTTCGCGGACCTTGTCGATCTCTTCGTCGCGTTTGCGCGCAGTGACCAGAATGTCCTCGATCTCGTGTGCCTCGCTCGGCACCTCGTCATAGATGAACTGCAGCTGCGGGGTGAGCCGCAGACCGGCCTTCGCGCCGACCAGCGAACGAAGCCTGCCGGTGGCCTGCTTCAGCGCCTGTTCGGCACGTTTGCGCTCTCCATCGGCCTTGCCCTCCTGCCCCAGCTGCGTCCAGTAGACGCGGGCGATCTGCAGGTCGCCGGTGACGCGCACGTCGGTGATAGTGACGCCGTTCAAGCGCTTGTCGTGCAAAGTGCGTTCCATCGACGAAGCGATGACGCGCTGAATCAATGCCGCGATACGCGCGGCCCGTGGATTGGTTCCTGCCATAACGTTTCCTTTTGTTACTTACTCTAACTGTTACGTTTCATGATACCGATTGACGGGAATACCCGTTCTCAGCCAATTCAACACTATGCTGCTGGTAGACGGAGCCAGACTCCGTACTACGGTCTGTTTTACCAGCACTACTACATGTTCCTGTCAGAAAACGGACCTTCGACTCACGTCACAGTCCGTTTACCAGCACTGAGGGGCTAAACACCAACTCATCCGAAAGCACAAGATAATACAGACGCCACAATATGGCGATTGCCACCCGCAACGCGATGACGCTGCAGATGGCAATCAACTCACTGCCTGATGAATCAGTTCTTCTTAGAATCGGCCTTCGGAGCCTTGGCAGCCTTGAGCTCACCCTTGGCATCGTCGGACTTGTCGGAATCATCCTTCTTGGAAGACTGCACATCCTTGCGTTCGATTTCCTTCATCTCGAAGGTCTCGATGATGTCGCCTTCCTGAATGTCGTTGAAGTTGCCCAGGTTGATACCGGCCTCGTAGCCTTCCTTGACGGACTGTACGTCGTCCTTGAAACGACGCAGCGAGGAGATCTCCAGATCGTTGACGGTGGTGACGCCGTTGCGCAGGATGCGCGCCTTGGTGCCACGCTTGACCTCGCCGTCCTGAACCATGACGCCGGCGATATTGCCGAACTTGGAGGAACGGAAGATCTGGCGAATCTCGGAATGGGAGGTGGTGACCTCTTCGTATTCCGGCTTGAGCATGCCCTTGAGGGACGCTTCGATATCTTCGATCGCCTTGTAGATGATGGAGTAGTACTTGATCTCCACACCCTCGCGCTCGGCGAGATCCGCGACCTGACGGTTCGGGCGGACGTTGAAGCCGATGATGACGGCCTTGTCCACGCTTGCCAGGTTGACATCGTTCTGGGTGATCGCGCCGACGCCGCGGTGGATGACCTGGATGCCGACCTCGTCGGACACCTCGATCTTCATCAGGGAATCTTCCAGCGCCTCGACGGAACCGGAGGAATCGCCCTTGATGACGATATTGAGCATGTCGACTTCGGACTTGGCGAACTGTTCCTTCAAGCTCTCGAGCGAAACGACCTTGCGGCGCTTGGCCAGCTGGGCCGCGCGCTCGGAGGCCTGACGCTTTTCGGCGATCTGGCGGGCGGTGCGGTCGTCGGGGGCGACCAGGAAGAGATCGCCGGCGCTCGGCACGCTCGTCAGACCAAGCACCTGAACAGGCGTGGACGGCTCTGCGGCCTTCATCTGCTTGCCGTCCTCGTTGAGCATCGCACGCACGCGGCCGTATGAAGTGCCGGCCACGATGGCGTCGCCCACATGAAGCGTACCCTGCTGCACCAGCACGGTCGCCACGGCACCACGGCCCTTGTCGAGCCTTGCCTCGACGGTCGCGCCGCGCGCGTCCATGTCGGGGTTGGCCTTGAGGTCGAGTTCCGCGTCGGCGGTCAGAAGAATCGCCTCGAGCAGCTTGTCGACGTTGGTGCCGAGTTTCGCCGAGATGTCGACGAACATGGTGTCGCCGCCGTACTCTTCGGGAACCAGACCGAATTCGGCCAGCTGGCCACGCACCTTTTCAGGGTTAGCGCCAGGGACATCGATCTTGTTGACCGCCACGACGATCGGCACATGGGCCGCCTGCGCGTGGTTGATGGCCTCGACCGTCTGCGGCATCACGCCGTCATCGGCCGCGACGACCAGGACCGCGATATCGGTGAGCTCGGCACCACGGGCACGCATGGCGGTGAACGCCTCGTGGCCAGGGGTATCGAGGAAGGTGATCTTACGCGGTTTGTCTTCGAGGTTGACCATGACCTGATAGGCGCCGATACGCTGGGTGATGCCGCCGGCCTCACGCGCGGACACGTTGGTCTTGCGGATGGTATCAAGCAGGCGGGTCTTGCCGTGGTCGACGTGGCCCATGACAGTGACCACCGGCGGACGCGGCTTCAGGTTCTCGTCATCCTGCAGTTCTTCTTCGTCCAGATCAATATCGAACTGCTGGAGGATTTCCTTGTCTTCCTCTTCGGCGGAAACAATCTTGATATTCCAGCCGATTTCCTCGCCCAGAATCTGGAAGGTCGCCTCATCAAGGGACTGGGTGGCCGTGACCATCTCGCCCAAGTGGAACATGACCGTTACCAAAGCGGCGGGATTGACATTGATCTTTTCGGCGAGGTCGGCCAGGGTTGCGCCTTGACGCAGTTTGATGGCCTTGCCATTGCCGGTAGGAATACGTACGCCGCCGATGGTAGGAGCTTTGATCTCCTCGTAATCACGACGTTTCGCGAGCCTGTTCTTACGGGCCCTCGAGGACTTGCCGCCCTGACGACCGAATGCGCCTGCAGCACCGCCGCGACCGCGACCGCCGCCGCGGGACGGACCACCGCCCTGGTAACCGCCGCCACCGGCACCGCCGCCGAAGCGGTTGCCGCCACGACCTTGGGATTCGCCTTGGCCCTGGCCGGGACGATTGTGACCCCACTGCCCTGGCCTTGCTCCCTGCTCCGGACGCCCATTGCGGAAGCCTCCGCGGCCGCCGTTACGGCCTCCGCCATTGCCATTGCGGCCGCCACCACGGCCGTTGTTGACCGTTGGACGTGCCATGGGATGCGGACGCGGAATACCGCTGGGCATGGGCACATGCATGCCCTGCTTGCGGCTGAACGGATTGTTACCGGGACGAGGCCCGGAACCGGCATGCTGCGAATGCGGGGTCGGTTGTGCGCCAGCGTTGCCGGATCGAGGAGAACCGTTGCGCGGGTTGTTCGCTCCCGGCTTCATAGAGCCGTTGTTGCCGCTGAAACGCTGGTTGTTACGCGGCCCTGGCATACCGCCCTGACGACGTCCGTGGTCACGTCCGCCGTGCTCATTGCGGTTGTGGTTGCCTTCGTATTCGCGGCTGCCGCCCTCATGAGACGAACCATGGGTCTGCTCGCCACGAGAAGATTCGTGATGCTGGCCTTGACCTGGCTTGGCCGGGAAATGCGCGCGAGACTGCTCGCCCGGTTTCGCCGCATTTGCACCCTGACGTGGATGAGCGGCGCCGGGTTTCGTGCTGTGCGCGGAAGATTTGGATTTTGCCGGGGCACTATTTGCCCCGGAATCGTTATTTTGCGGGAACGCGGCCCGCAATTTGCGAACGACCGGCGCTTCCACTGTGGAAGATGCGGATTTGACGAACTCCCCCATATCCTTCAGCTTCTGAAGGACGGCTTTACTGTCTACGCCAAACTCTTTAGCGAGTTCATATACGCGCTGTTTTGCCACTCAGTTTTCTCCTACTATTGTGACCGCGCGTACATGCACGGTCAATGTATTGTTACGGCGAGCTTACCCAGACTCATCGTGCGACCATGATTGTGTTACCTCGTCTCCGACCGACGTATAGGCACACTGCGTACCTATACTCGGATTATCGTTATCCAGCATACTCGTGATGCTGGATTGCAGACTATTGTTCGTTTCCTGCCGTTTTGCCATCTTCCGCGGCCTTCGCAGCGGCTTGGGCCTGTGCGGCAGCATGCGCTTCGCTGGACTCGATGCCGATCTTCCAACCGGTGAGTTTGGCGGCAAGACGGGCGTTTTGGCCTTCCTTGCCGATGGCGAGCGAAAGCTGGTCATCGTGGATATAGGCGAGGGCTGTCTTGTTCTTCTCGCTGACGATGTCGACGCCGGTGGCGACGGCCGGCGAAAGCGCCGAACCGACGAACTTGGCCGGATCCTTCGACCAGTCGACGATGTCGATCTTCTCAGGACCAAGATTTTCCATCACCGCACGAACGCGAGCGCCTCCGGGGCCGATCAGGGCACCCTTGGGGTTGACGCCTTCTGTATTGGCACGAACGGCGATCTTGGTGCGGGCACCGGCCTCACGAGCGATGGCCATGATGGAAACCGCTCCGGATACGAGCTCCGGCACCTCACGTTCGAAAAGCTTGCGCACGAGTTCCGGATGCGATCGGGACACGACGATTTCCGGGCCCTTCAGGCCACGGCCGACGGTAACGACATAGACACGCAGACGGTCGCCGTGACGGTAATGTTCGCCCGGCACCTGCTCGCGCTTTGGCAGGATGGCCTCAACATCGCCCACGGCGACATGTACGTTGGCCGGATCCTTCGTATCCTGCTGGATGACGCCGGTGATGAGCTTGCCCTTCTGGCCGGCGAAGGCACCGAGCACACGCTCGTCCTCCGCATCACGGAAGAGCTGGCGAATCACCTGACGGGCCGTGGAAGCCGCCAGACGCCCGAAATCATGCGGGGTGTCGTCGTATTCCTCGCCGAGTTCCGGACGCGGATGCGGGTCCTCTTCGGTGGGTTCCACGGGCTTTTCGTCGCGAGCCCAGATGGTGAAGGTGCCGGCGCGGTCGTCGAGTTCGACGCGGGCGTGCTTCGCCGCATGTGGTGTTTTGCTGTAAGCCAATAGCAACGCTTCGGAAAGTGCGTTGTCAAGTGTTTCAGAATCGATCCCCTGCCCCGCCGCGAGCTGATGAATACCTGTCAGGTCCAGTTCCATGGTCGCAAGACCTCCTATATGAAATTATCTGTCGAGCTTTTCTAGCCCCATTAAGTCATAATCATTCAGTATTCTAGTGTTTTATGCAGACACGTCGTATTTTTTCCTCTTTGCGCAATTTCCTAGGACGGCGTGTCTTTCCAGGAGTTGTGATCGCAGCTTTTATCGTGCCTCTCGCGGCTTGCAACGCACCGAGAATCGAGTCTCCCGTCGAGTCCGCAGGCCCTTGCAAAACCGCGTATACCAACGCTGTTTCGGCCACCTCGCACACCACCACAGGCAACCCGTTCATCGACCGTTACCTATCCGCCGGCAACGCCGTAAAATCCTGGCGCGAAGCAGCCACGCTGTGCCCCTCGCAATTTAGTGTATACACCATGAAAAGCGCACAGATGCAATGGCTGCAGCACAACCTTTCTGTGTTGGTTGGAGCCACTGCGACACAACCCAATCCAGCGCTGGCCAATCTCGATAATATCTTCGCCTTGCGTGTGAGCAACGACACACTTGCCTCCATGGCTTTGGCTGAAGACAGGGCGGGCTTTGAAATCCAGATCCTCGCAGCCAAAGGCGCGGGCAATGCAACCCTGCAATTAAGCGATGATCACAAGGCCGTCGCCTCACGCCTTATCTCACTTGAAATCAAAGACGCTGACGTCACCGCCGCACCCAACGACCCGCGTGAAAAGGTTTACGACGTAGCCAACCTCATCGCTCATCCCAACACCATCACCGACCCGAGCACCGGTTTGCAGGCTTCCACCGTCGCCGTCTCCGAGATGAATTGCGCTCGCGAATCGCTCGCCGCACTCTCGCGGGCGTTGCCGGTATCAAAAAGCGATGATTCCTCTGTCGGCAATGACAATTCATCCCAAAATCAAAAAACCGAAAGCAGCGGCAAAACGCTGGCGGTGCTTGCCGATCTCATCTCTTCGCGCATTTATTTCGCATTGTCCCTAGGCTATCCGGCCTTCGACGCCGCATTATATGAGTAGATTTGGATGCTTTGGAACTGATGAAGATATGAAAACGCCTCCGGAACCGAAATTCCAGAGGCTTAAGGCGGATAAGGCGAGATTCGAACTCGCGGAGGATTTCTCCTCACACGCTTTCGAGGCGTGCTCCTTAGACCGCTCGGACACTTATCCATATGCTACGAGAAACGCAACTTTTCTAGTATAAGACAACGTGCCAACCACCGCAACCGGGCGTGGCGGAATCATCATTCCGGCAACGTACGACGGGCGCGAATCGACGCGGCACGGCTCGCCAGCTCGGTTTCTGCCGGGTAGGCGACGTGTTCGAGTGTCAAGCCACAGGCAGCTATCGGGCCGGTCGAGCCTTCACGAACCGGATTCTTCATCTTCTGAGCAAACCACTCCAGCGACTTACGATGCCGCCCTACCTGCACGCACGCGTTGACCAGCGAGCGCACCATATTGTGTGCGAAGGCGTCGGCCACAATCATGAAACAGACCAATCCGGATTCCAAGGATGGAACAAAATAACCCGTATTCGTTGAGTTGTTGGCAGCGGTTTCCCTAGCAGCACTTGACGTCTCATTGGAATCGATATCTTTCGTTCCTTTTTCGGTTCCGACATATCCGAACATATCCGTCACCGGTACACGTTTCCATACGGCTTGCTTAACCTCGCGGATCGTGGTGCCGCCGGGGTTCGGGGTGGCAAAGGAACCGAAATCGTGCAAACCGAGGGTCATCGCAGCAGCCTCGTTCATCGCGTAGACATCGAGCATATCCTCGACGTTGAGTACGAAACCACGCAGCCTAGGATCGACTGGCCTGTCTCCATCGGAAATACGGTAAACATACGTACGTTGCAAGGCAGAGAACCGCGCGTCGAAACCAACCGGGGCCACCCTGACATCATGCAGAGAGACATCATCCGGCAAATCATGAACCAGGCGACGGCGCAACGCTTCAACGGGCGACACATCCATATGTCCCACGCAACGCTGAAGCGTCTGCTCCCCCACATCCAAGTGGCAGACCTGGTGAACGGCATGCACGCCTGTATCGGTGCGACCCGCGACCACCAGCCGCAACGGTTCGACGGCATCGTCAGCCGGCACACGCAGGACGGTCTGTAAAGCACTCTCGACGGTCCCTTGCACGGTACGCAGGCCGGGCTGTTTCGCCCAGCCATGAAAACCGCCGCCGTCGTACGCCAAGTCAATTCGTAGTCTCATCGTTGCCAGTATACGTGCCTCACTGGTTTGCAAAACTCCTGAATCAAAGATGCGATGGAAATCAGGAAAATCACCACAAAATCGCGAGTTCGCCAGCATATTCGATTGAACAGGCGACAAAAATCATGGAAACGCATGAGAAAGCCTGATTTCCCGCGCATCTTCATCGGCTATCGGCCATCGGCCAGCAAGCAGCACAAACCAGACCATGCACTGGCTGGGCACCGGAAACCCGAACCACATATGCGAGAAGGCCGGAGACTTGCATCTCCGACCTTCTCGTATAAGATATTGCGCGAATCTAACGACTCACTTCTCTTCCTTGTCAGCCTTCTTGGCGGCAGACTTCTTCGCAGGAGCCTTCTTGGCAGCGGGCTTCTTGGCCTTCGCAGCCTTCTTGGCTTCCTCATCGACATCCTTCGCTTCGGTCTTCTTGACCTCGGCCTTGTCCGCGGCGACATCGGCGTTGACCTCAGTCTCCTTGGCTTCGGCAACGTCCACAGCCTTGTCCGTCTTGGTCTTGGCGGTCTCAGCGGTGTCCTTCTGGACCTTGGCTTCGGCTTCTTCGACCGCGGCCTTATCAGCGGCAACGGCGGCAGAGGCTTCAGCTTCCTTGACCACGGATTCCTTGGCGCTGACTGGCTCGGTGACGAGCTCGATGATGGCGCGCGGCGCGTTGTTGCCCTTGGACGGGGCAATCTTGACGATGCGGGTGTAGCCACCCTCACGCTGCTGCATCTGCTCGGCAATCTCGGTGAAAAGCTTGTGCACGATAGACTTGTTGCGGATGACGCGCATCACGCGACGGCGGCTGGCCAAATCCCCGCGCTTGGCGAAGGTAATGAGGCGCTCGGCCACAGGGCGCAGGCGCTTGGCCTTCGGCAATGTGGTGACGATGCGGCCGTGCTCGAACAGGCTGGTCGCCATGTTCGCGAGCATCAGACGCTCATGAGCCGGGCTTGAAGCCAGGTGCGGCCCTTTTCTAGGTGTAGGCATTATTACTCCTTAACGCCCCGGTTTTATACTGTCCAGGTGGGCATACGCCCGAACATCCGAACGGATACCGAAGCTTAAAATGAAGTTGGCGCTATATACTCTTACTCGTCTTCGGGCGAGAAGAAAGTGCCACCTTCAAGGTTGTTGGTATCGAAGCCCAGCGGCGAGGCCTTCAGCGAGAGACCCATGCTTTCGAGCTTCTCCTTGACCTCATCGATCGACTTCATACCGAAATTACGGATGTCGAGCAGATCCTGCTCGGTGTGGGACACCAATTCACCGACGGTGTGGATACCTTCACGCTTCAGGCAGTTGTAGCTGCGCTGGGTGAGATTGAGTTCCTCGATCGGAATCGACATCTCCGGGTTGACTTCTTCCTCAACCGGAGCCGGGCCGACCTCGACACCTTCCGCTTGCGTATTGAGTTCACGGCACAGGCCGAAGAGCTCAACCAGAGTGGAACCGGCGGATGCGACGGCATCGCGCGGCGAAATCGCCGGCTTGGTCTCCACATCGAGAATGAGCTTGTCGAAGTCCGTGCGCTGTTCCACGCGGGTTGCCTCGACCTTGTAGCTCACCTTAAGAACAGGCGAATAGATGGAGTCGACCGGAATGCGGCCAATCTCGTCGCCGTCCTGCTTGTTCATCTGTGCCGGAACATAGCCGCGGCCGCGCTCGACAGTGAACTCGATCTCGAGTTCGCCGTCATCGGCGAGGGTGGCGATGTGCATATCCGGGTTGGCGATGGTGACGCCGGCCGGAGGGGTGATGTCCCCCGCGGTGGCCTCGCCCTTGCCGCTTTTACGCAGATACATGACAACCGGTTCGTCATATTCGCTAGTGAGCACGATTCCCTTGATATTGAGCAGGATCTCGGTGACATCCTCCTCGACACCAGGCAGAGTGGTGAACTCGTGCAAGGCACCGGAGATACGCACCGAAGTAACTGCCGCTCCGGGAATGGAGCTCAACAGAGTACGACGCAACGAATTACCGAGCGTATAGCCGAATCCAGGCTCGAGCGGCTCGATGGTAAAGCGAGAACGCTGCGGATTCAGTGATTCCTCAGTAAGTTGCGGACGCTGTGCAATAAGCACTGTGTTATCCTTTCAGCTTCTGATCGGTGGTGCACTCACTGGTCATAAGCGGGTTGGACGGATGGTTAAATGAAGTGCTTCAGACGCGACGGCGCTTCGGAGGGCGCACACCGTTATGGGCCTGCGGGGTGACATCGGTGATGGAACCGACCTCAAGACCTGCGGACTGCAGGGAGCGGATGGCGGTTTCACGACCGCTACCCGGACCCTTGACGTAGACGTCAACCTTCTTGACGCCATGCTCCTGCGCCTTGCGGGCGGCGGACTCAGCGGCCATGCCTGCAGCGTAGGGGGTGGACTTACGTGAGCCCTTGAAACCGACATCGCCACCGGAAGCCCAGGCCACGACTGCGCCCGAGGGATCCGTGATGGAGATGATGGTGTTATTGAAAGTGGACTTGATGTGCGCCTGCCCGACCGGTACCGACTTGCGGTCACGGCGACGCGGCTTGCGCGCGGCTTGCTTTGCAGCTGCCATTGATCCTCGTTTCCTAATTACGAATGATTCCTACGTCACGAAGAGCCTGGAACGCTGCAAACCACAAGCGACGCCCCGTCCCTCTTCATAACTGCTTAGGCCTTACTTGACGGCCTTTTTCTTTCCAGCGACGGTACGCTTCGGACCCTTGCGGGTACGTGCGTTGGTCTTGGTGCGCTGACCGCGCACA
Source organism: Bifidobacterium sp. ESL0784 (assembly GCF_029433295.1). Taxonomy (GTDB): domain Bacteria; phylum Actinomycetota; class Actinomycetes; order Actinomycetales; family Bifidobacteriaceae; genus Bifidobacterium. The sequence goes on along the minus strand of NZ_JAQTHV010000001.1, from coordinate 640,676 downwards.
GGCAGACCATGGCGGTGACGCTGGCCCTGATAGCAGTTGATCTGAATCTTACGACGAATATCCGCATCGACTTCACGACGCAGATCGCCTTCAATCTTGTAGTTGGCCTCAAGATAGTCACGCAGCGTAATAAGCTGCTCGTCGCTCAGATCCTTGACGCGGGTATCCGGATTCACACCGGTTGCGGCAAGCGTTTCCTTCGCGCGAGTACGACCGACACCAAAGATATAGGTGAGGGCGATCTCGATGCGCTTCTCATTGGGGATGTCGACTCCGGCAAGACGTGCCATTGCGATTCCTTCTATGTTTCCGTAGGTTTGTACCAAGTCACCCGGTTTCCCGGCTCGGGCCTACGTACCCGGGGTTCAGCTAAATGCTGCGACTCAGTACCTTTTCTGGTCGGAGGTTTTCCGCTCAGCCTTGACGCTGCTTATGGCGCGGGTTGGAGCAGATCACCATGACGCGACCGTGACGACGGATCACACGGCAATTCTCGCAGATCCTCTTCACACTAGGGCTGACCTTCATGGTTTTCCTTTTCTGTACCTTTACTTATAACGGTACGTAATACGGCCGCGGTTCAGGTCGTAAGGGCTCATTTCAAGGACCACACGGTCCTGCGGGAGGATACGAATATAATTCTTGCGCATCTTGCCCGAAATCGTGGCCAGCACGATGTGCTTGTTTTCAAGTTCGACGCGAAACATCGCGTTCGGCAGTGCTTCCACTACCTGACCTTCGACTTCAATCACACCGTCTTTAGCCATGAGCCTCATTCCGTTCTTTGGCTGATATTACATTTATGGCGCATCCGAAAACACACCAACTTCTTACTATAACAAAAGGAGGGACCAAACGCGACACGGCGTGTTGCATTCAATCCCTCTTTGTGATAATGGAAAATTTTGGACGTTATCTGATTAATTGCGTATCTGATAACCGACCAAACTCATGCCAAAGATTTCCCATCAGTCCAAGGCGTCGAAAATGGTCTTGGAGATGTCGTCGATATCGCCTTCGCCGTCAATCGGCACTAGGCAACCGCGGGACTTGTAAGTATCGAGCAGCGGCGCGGTCTCTTCGTCATAGGTCTTGAGCCTCTGGGCGATGGCTTCGGCGTTGTCGTCGGCACGGCCTTCTTCAGCAGCACGCTTGGCGATGCGACCCATGAGAATGTCGCGGTCGGCGTCGAGCGCCACGACCTTGTCAAGCGGGGTGCCAAGCTCTTCGAGCATCTTGTCGAGCGCCTCGACCTGGGCGGCGTTACGCGGATAGCCATCAAGGATCCAGCCGTTCTTAGCATCGTCCATGGCCAAACGGTCCTTGACGATCTTGTTGGTCAATTCGTCGGGAACGAGCTGTCCCTTGTCGGTATAGCTCTTGGCTTCCTGCCCCAGCGGGGTGTTGTTCTTCATGTTGTAACGGAAGATGTCACCGGTGGAGATGTGCGGAATGCCATAATGCTCGGCAATCAGCTTGGCCTGAGTTCCTTTGCCCACTCCTTGAGGTCCCATAATCAATAGACGCATGTCAATCCACTTTCTTGATGATGTATTTAGCAAATGATGCCCATCCGTTTCAAAGACAGATGAGCACCATTCATTATTTTTTCTTTACAGCTGTTGTCAACGACTCAACCGACGGTCATTCGGACTTATCGTCTGAATCGCTATCCTTCTCAGAGGATTTCTCGTCACTGGTCGAATTTTCTTCATCGGATTCGTCGCTTTGTGCGGCCGAATCTTGGGAATCGATAGTCTCAGTGCCTTTGATCTCGGAGTCTTTGAGTGCGGGGGCGTCCTTGACTTCCTCGGTCGTGGCAAGCGCCTCATCGGTTATTTCAACCTGATCGCTGTCGCTTTGCGCGGCCCTTTTTGTAACCTTCTTGGAAGTCTTGACATCCTTGCCCTCGACATGATCGGTGTCTTCAAGCAGGAATCCGGTGTACTGGAACTGCTCGGTCTGGGCCTTGGCCTGACGCAGGGTATCGAGGCCGACGCCCGCGATAATCAGGATGGTCGTACCACCGAACGGAAGCTTGTTGTTGAGTTTCAGCATCATGATGAGCATGGTCGGAATCAACGCAACGAAGAGCAGGTAGATGGCACCGACCGTGTTGAGCCTGTTCATCACATAGCTCAGATAACGGCTGGTGGCGCTGCCGGCGCGGATGCCGGGGATGAAGCCGCCATACTGCTTCATGTTGTCTGCAGTCTCGTCTGGGTCGAAGGTAATCGACGTGTAGAAGAAGCAGAAGAACACAATCATTACGGCGTAAAGTGCGATGTACCAGATCGAAGTCGTGTTGGCCAGGTTGGTGTTGATCCACTTGACCCACTTCTGGTCGGACTTGCCGAACTGAGCGATCAAGGTCGGAATCGCCAGAATCGAGGAGGCGAAGATCGGCGGGATGACGCCGGACATATTGATCTTCAGCGGAAGATAGGTGGAGGAGCCGCCGTACATCTTGCGGCCGATCATACGGCGCGTGTATTGCACCGGAATACGGCGCTGGGCGAGCTCAACGAAATCGACGAAGATAAGAATGACGATGAGGACCGCGACAACGATGCCGAAGTACGTCCAGTTGCCGTTCTTGCCGTTGGTGCCCCAGCCAATCTGCCAGAGCTGCGGCAGGAAGCCAGAGCAGATGGACATGAAGATCAACACGGACATACCCTGACCGATGCCCTTATCGGTGATCAATTCGGCCATCCACATGATCAGGCCCGTGCCACCGGTCATGACGAGGACCATGACCACGAGGTTCCATACGGAGCCATCGGGAACGACCTGGCCACACTGGTAGTTGAAAAGCGCGCCGGAACGTGCGGTGACCAGAATGGTGGTGGACTGCAGAATCGCCAGGCCGATGGTGAGATAACGCGTGTACTGCGTCAGCTTGGTCTCGCCGGACTGGCCTTCCTTGTGCAACGCCTCAAAACGAGGTATGACCACACGCAGCAGCTGAATCACAATGGATGCCGTGATGTACGGCATCACGCCCAATGCGAAGATCGAAAGCTGCAGCATGGCGCCGCCGGAGAAGAGGTTGACCAACCCCACGAAGTTCTCCTGGGCCGTCTTCATGGTACCGACACATTGCTGGACCACCTTGTAGTCCACTCCCGGAGTCGGTATGAACGAACCGATGCGGTAAATAACAATGATGCCGAGCACGAAGAGGATCTTATGGCGAAGTTCCTTCGTCTTCAGGGCCTGGATTAACGTCCTCACCTGGATTTCCTTCCCTTTTCGGCACAACTGATGTACCGATGCAAACACACTAGACGATAATCTTAGCGTCAAGCGTCTACCAAATTACGTCCACCACTCCGGAAAACGATAAATTTATATCAGATTTAGAGAATTATCGCCGTAAAAAAATGATGGTACCACTCCGGTTGACATATCCTCAATGAACCGTTCCGCATTTAGGAGACGGCATCGGATATCCCGAAGTAAATCCTTGGCTTGATTGTAAGCGGATAATCTGCCGTATTTCGTGCTTGAATTCCCTGCTTACTGCTTATGAGAATTTCAGACACATTCCGGCCGTTTTTGTGCTTGATTTTTTAAACTGCCTTAAGAAGAATCTGAACATAAAGATGGGCTTATTTGCGCCTATATTCCTGCACAGAATCTGACTGCCAAAGCAAGTGGTCCCCTTCGCATCCACGAAGAGGACCACCACACATGCAAACCTTACAGGTTCACATTTAGAGACATCCGAATTACTCTTCGGAAATGGAGCCGCCTGCAGCCTCGATCTTGGCCTTGGCGGACTTGGAAGCCTTTACACCCTTGAGCGTGAACGCGACCTTGGTCTCACCGTCGCCCAGAACCTTGACAGGATATCCGGCGCGAACAGCACCGGCCTTGACGAGATCGGCGACCGTGACCTCTCCACCCTTCGGGAACAGCTCAGAAAGAGCGGAGACATTGACGACCTGGAACTCCTTCTTGAAGGGGCTCTTGAAGCCGCGAAGCTTCGGCAGACGCATGTACAGAGGCAGCTGGCCACCTTCGAAGCCAGGACGAACCTGATAACGCTTCAACGTGCCCTTGGCACCACGTCCCGAGGTCTTACCCTTGGAACCTTCACCACGGCCCACGCGAATGCGGTTCTTCTTGGCACCCGGAGCAGGACGCAGATCGTGCATCTGCAAAATAGTGTTTTCTTCTTGTTCTGCCATATCAGGCCTCCTCAACCGTGACCAAGTGGCGAACCGCATTGATCAGACCGCGGGTTGCAGGGGTGTCCTCACGAACGACCGTCTGACCGATCTTATGCAGGCCGAGTGTGCGAACGGTGTCGCGCTGGGCGGGCTTGCGGTTGACCAGACCTTTGGTAAGTGTGATCTTCAGATCTGCCATTACTCTTCACCATCCTTGGCTTGTTCGGCTTCGGCCTTGGCATCCTCGCGAGCCTTGCGGGCCTCGGCGATACCTTCGGCACGAGCGCGGAGCAGGGTGTCGGGAGCGACTTCCTCTACGGTCAAGCCACGGCGTGCCGCGATCTCTTCCGGCTCCTCGAGCTGCTTCAGGGCATCCACGGTGGCGCGAACCACGTTGACCGCGGTGGCGCTGCCCATGGACTTGGTGAGAATATCGGAGATACCAGCGCACTCCATGACGGCGCGGACTGCACCACCGGCGATTACACCGGTGCCGGGAGCGGCAGGACGAAGCAGAACAGTGCCTGCAGCGTCATGGCCGACGACCGGGTGGGTCACGGTGCCGCGAACGCGCGGAACGGTGAACATGTGCTTCTTGGCGTCAAGCTGACCCTTGGCGATGGCGGCAGGAACCTCACGGGATTTGCCATAGCCAACACCGACGGTGCCATTGCCGTCTCCGACCACCACAAGAGCGGCGAAGCTCATGCTACGGCCACCCTTACGGGTCTTGGAAACGCGGTTGATGGTCACGACGCGATCGAGCAGCTCATCGCCACGATTTTCCTCGCGACGGCCACGGCGTTCACCGCGACGCTCCCCTCGACGGCCCTCACCACGGCCTTCGCCGCGTCCGCCACGGCGTGAACCGCGACGATCGTCATTGCGCTGACCCTGCTTGTTGTCGTTGGACGCCTGCGTGTTCTGATTTTCCTCAGTCACTTGGGTTTCCTTTTCGTTGTCGCTCACAGTGCAAGACCTCCCTGACGGGCGCCCTCAGCCACAGCTGCGACGCGACCATGATACTTGTTGCCGCCACGGTCGAAGACGACGGAATCGATGCCCGCGTCCTTGGCCTTCTTGGCAATCAGCTCGCCGACCTTCTGTGCGGCTTCGGTCTTGGTGCCCTTGAACCCATCGAAATCATGGGTGATGGTGGACTCACTGACCAAAGTGACGCCCTTGGTATCGTCTACGATCTGAGCGACCATGTGACGGTTCGAACGGGTGACGACGAGACGTGGACGCTCTGCGGTGCCACTGATGTGCTTGCGCAGACGAGCGTGACGACGAAGCCTTGCGACCTTCTTGCCTTTACCGAAAATCTTGACTGTCATATCACTTACCAGCCTTTCCAGCCTTGCGCAGGATGTGTTCGTCGGAGTACTTGATGCCCTTGCCCTTGTAGGGTTCCGGCTTGCGAAGCGCACGGATATTGGCCGCAGCCTGACCGACCGCCTGCTTGTCTGTACCCTTGACGACCACCTGGTTGGCGTTCGGCAGCTCGAAGGTGATGCCTTCGGGCGGGTTGACGGTGATGGTGTGCGAATAGCCGAGCGAGAACTCAATGCCCTTGCCCTTCATCTGCGCACGGTAACCGGTACCGACGATGTCCAAGGTCTTCGTGAAGCCCTCGTGCACACCCTGTACCATCGAAGCCACGATGGAACGGGCCAGACCGTGGTCCGCACGGGTCTGCAGCTGGTCATCGACCGGGTCGAAGTAAATCGTATTGTCTTCGACGCGAGCGGTGATACCGTCGGGAATAGTGTAGGAATCAGAACCCTTGGCGCCTTTGACGCTGAAGTTCTGTCCGTCGATTTTGACTTCCACGCCTGCCGGGATGGTGACGGGGAGCTTACCAATATGTGATGCCATGTTTCAGCTCTCCTTTCTCACCAAACGAAGGCGACGATCTCGCCGCCGATGCCCCGGTCGAGGCAATCTTTCTGGGTCAACAATCCTGCACTGGTCGAAATAATCGCGACACCCATGCCACCGAGTGGCATCGGCAGAGCGTCCGACTTTGCATAGCGACGCAGGCCGGGCTTCGAGATGCGCTTGATGCCCTGAATGGCACGCTCGCCATTGGGACCATACTTCAGCGTGATCTCAAGGTTCTGGCCGACGCGAGCATCCGTAGCGGTGAAGTCTTTGATATAGCCTTCGCGCTTCAGGATCTCGGCAATCGCCGCCTTGAACTTGGAGTACGGCATAGAAACGGTCTCATGCTTCGCCGCACTCGCATTACGCAGACGCGTAAGCATGTCTGCGATTGGATCTGTCATTGTCATGTGGGCTAACGCCCTTTCTCGCCGTGGTTTCCTCGGCCGGAGCAGGTATCTAAGACCTGCCCCGGCCGAGGACCTTCAGCGTCGATGTTTACCAACTGGACTTCGTAACTCCGGGCAGCTCGCCACGATGAGCCTTCTCACGAAGGCAGATGCGGCACAGGCCGAACTTGCGATATACGGAGTGGGGACGGCCGCAAACCTGGCAGCGCGTGTAGGCGCGCACCTTGAACTTTGGTTTGGCAGCAGCCTTGTTTCTAAGAGCGGTTTTTGCCATTTCAGTTCTCCTTGAAGGGGAAGCCAAGGTGCTTGAGCAGAGCCCGAGCTTCCTTGTCATCCTTGGTGCTGGTCACCACGGTAATATCCATACCACGCTGATGATCGATCGCATCCGGATCGATCTCGTGGAACATGGACTGCTCGGTGAGACCGAAGTTGTAGTTGCCCTGGCCGTCGAACTGACGATCGCTGATACCGCGGAAATCGCGGATACGCGGAAGAGCCAGAACGAGCAGCCTGTCGAGGAATTCCCACATGCGGTCGCCGCGAAGCGTCACATAGGCACCGATGGCCTGGCCTTCACGCAGATGGAACTGCGCGACGGATTTCTTGGCCTTGGTGATCTTCGGCTTCTGACCGGTAATCGCGGTGAGGTCCTTGACGGCGCCTTCGATGAGCTTGGAGTCGCGAGCTGCGGCACCGACACCCATGGAGACGACGACCTTCTGGACCTTGGCGACCTGCATCGGGTTGGAATGCTTGAATTCCTTCTCGAGCTCGGGCACGATCTTGTCGATGTACTGCTGCTTCAGGCGCGGTGTTGCCGGCGCTTCGACTGTTGTATCGCTCATGCCAGCTCCTTTCCTGATTTCTTGGCGATGCGGGTGCGCACGGTCTTGACCTTGCCGTCTTGGGCTTTGGTCGTGACCTTGACGCCAACACGGGTCGGCTCCTTGGTCTCCGGGTCGATGACCATCACGTTTGAGCGATGGATCGGCGCCTCAACGGAGACGATGCCGGACTGCTGGCCCTGCTGGGTGGCGCGCACATGCTTCTTGACGATCTGTACGCCCTCGACGATCAGACGGTCGTTGGCAAGCACCTTGGTGACTTTGCCTTCCTTGCCGCGATCCTTGCCGCGGATGACCTTGACCTGGTCGCCGGTCTTGATCTTGGCTACCATCTCAGATCACCTCCGGGGCGAGGGAAACGATCTTCATGAAGCGCTTGTCGCGCAATTCACGTCCGACCGGTCCGAAGATACGAGTGCCCTTGGGCTCATGGCCGGAGCCAAGAATAACCGCAGCGTTCTCGTCGAACTTGATGTATGAGCCGTCTTTGCGACGATGCTCTTTTACCGTACGGACGACGACGGCCTTGACCACGTCGCCCTTCTTGACCGACCCGCCAGGGATCGCGTCCTTGACGGAGGCGACGATGACGTCGCCGATGCCGGCATAGCGTCGCTTCGATCCGCCGAGCACTCGGATGGCCAAGATCTCCTTGGCACCCGTGTTGTCGGCGACATGAAGCCGCGTTTCCTGCTGAATCATTGATTCTCCTTAGCCGCGCTGGTTCTCCCCTGCCACCCGTGAGGGTGAGCAGCGGAGCCTTGCCGAACTTGTTACTTGGCGCGTTCGACGATGGAGTCGAGACGCCAACGCTTGGTCTTGCTCAAAGGCCGGGTTTCCATGACGAGCACGAAGTCGCCGTTGTGGGCGTCGTTGTGCTCGTCATGAACCTTGACCTTACGAGTGGAACGGACGACCTTGCCGTACAGGGGGTGGGTCGAACGCTGCTCGAGCTCGACGGTGATGGTCTTGTCCATTGCATCGGACACGACATAACCGCTACGAGTCTTGCGGAAGTTGCGCTCTTGCTTTTCAGCCATGCTTACTTCTCCTCAGTCTTCGTGTCGCCCGACTCAGGCGCTTCGCTGATGCCGAGCTCACGTTCACGCAGGACAGTGTACATCCTGGCGATGTCATGCTTCACGGCCTTGAGCCTAGCGGAGTTGTCAAGCTGACCGGTGGCGTTCTGGAAGCGCAGGTTGAAAAGCTCTTCCTTGGACTTCTTGAGGAAGCCCTCGATCTCGTCATTGGTCTTCTCGTTGAGATTCTTGATGCTGTAGTCTGCTGTTCCGATTGCCATCAGATGTCACCGCCTTCACGTGCGATAATGCGGCACTTCATCGGCAGCTTGTCGATGGCGCGGCGAAGGGCTTCCTTCGCGGTTGCCTCATCGACACCGCCGATTTCGAACATCACGCGTCCGGGATGCACATTGGCGATCCAGGACTCCGGGGTGCCCTTGCCGGAACCCATTCGGCTTCCGAGCGCGTGCTTGGTCAAAGGGCGATCAGGGAAGATCGTGATCCACACACGACCGCCACGCTTGATGTAGCGGGTCATGGCGATACGAGCAGCCTCGATCTGACGATTGGAAATATAGGCAGGGGCCAGAGCCTGGATGCCATAATCGCCGAACGCGATCTCGTTGCCGCCCTTGGACATGCCGCGACGCTTCGGACGCTGCTGTTTACGGTACTTAGTCCTCTTTGGGATAAGCATATCTGCTCACTCCTTTGCTTCCGAGGCGGCAGGTGCTGCTGCGGGTTCGGCTGCCGGTGCAGCCGCAGCCTCAGGGGCCTTGGCTTCCGGCTTGGAACCGCGAGCACCATTGGGACGACCACCACGACGCGGGCGACGATCGCCGCCACGGCGTCCACGATTGTTGTCCTGCTGGGCCTGCTGCTCATCGAACTGACGTTCGGTCATGTCGCCCTTGTAGATCCAGACCTTCACACCGATGCGACCGTAGGTCGTACGGGCTTCGAAGAAGCCGTAATCAATCAGAGCGCGAAGGGTCTGCAGCGGAACGCGACCCTCACGATAGAACTCGGAACGGCTCATTTCGGCGCCTCCAAGGCGACCGGAGAGCTTGATGCGGATACCCTTGGCGCCAGCGCGCATCGCGTCCTGCTGAGCCTTACGCATGGCACGACGGAACGTGACACGGTTGGTCAGCTGCTCGGCGATGGACTGAGCGACAAGCTGAGCGTCCAGAGCGGCGTTCTTGACTTCAAAGATGTTGAGCTGAACCTGCTTGCCCGTGATCTTCTCGAGCTTGGCGCGAACGCGTTCGGCCTCTGCTCCACGACGGCCGATGACAATGCCCGGGCGGGCGGTGTGGATATCCACACGCACGCGGTCACGGGTGCGCTCGATGATGATGCGGGACACGCCTGCACGCTCGAGGTCCTTGTTCATGGCCTTGCGAATCTTGTCGTCCTCGAGGACGAAGTCGCTGTAACGCTCACCAGGCTTGTTGGAATCGGAGAACCACTTCGAACGGTGGTCTTCAGTGATACCCAGGCGGTAGCCTAACGGATTGATCTTCTGACCCATCTTTAGCGGGCTCCTTCCTTGCTGGCGACAACGACGGTGATGTGGCTGGTGCGCTTGTTGATGCGTCCGGCGCGGCCCTGTGCACGAGCACGGAAACGCTTGAGCGTCACGCCTTCGTCCACATAGGTCTCTTTCACATACAGGTCGTTCTCACGGAACGCCTCGCCGGCCTTGTCTGCCTTGACGCGTGCGTTCGCGGTGGCGCTCTGCAGTACCTTGAGCACTGGCTCAGAGGCGTCCTGCGGGGCGAATTTCAGAATGGTGACGGCTTCGCTCACTTTTTTGCCTCGGATGAGGTCGACCATGCGGCGAGCCTTGCGCGGCGTCACACGGACGTGACGTGCGATTGCTTTAGCTTCCATAATCTTTCTCTTCCTTTAGCGGCGAGCTTTTTTGTCATCATGAACGTGACCACGGAAGGTCTTCGTCGGTGCGAATTCACCGAGCTTGTGGCCGACCATGGACTCGGTCACGAAGACCGGGACATGCTTGCGACCATCATGCACAGCGAAGGTGTGACCGATGAAGTCCGGAGTGATCATCGAACGGCGCGACCACGTCTTGATGACGTTCTTCGTGCCCTTCTCGTTCTGTTCGTCGACTTTCTTCTGTAAATGGGCGTCGACGAAGGGGCCCTTCTTGATGCTACGTGACATCTATTCGACGCTCCTTACTTACGGTTCTTGCCATTGGGACGACGACGGACAATCATCTTGTTCGAAGCCTTCTTCGGACGGCGAGTACGAACTTCGCCCTTGCCCCACGGCGACACTGGCGGCTTACCACCGCGAGTGGTACCACCATGCGGGTGGTCGACCGGGTTCATGGACTCACCACGGGTAATCGGGCGCTTGCCCATCCAACGGGCGCGACCAGCCTTGCCGAGTTGCACGTTGGCGTGATCGGAGTTGCCGACCTCACCGACGGTTGCGCGGCAGCGTGCGTCGACGTTGCGGATTTCTCCGGACGGCATACGCAGCTGGGCGTAAGCGCCGTCCTTGGCGACAAGCTGAACGCCTGCACCAGCGGAGCGCGCGATCTTGGCTCCGCCCAGAGGACGGAGCTCGATGGCATGAACGATCGTACCGGTAGGGATATTGCGCAGCGGCAGATTATTGCCGGGCTTGATATCGGCATTTTCGCCGGTCTCGATGACGTCACCCTGCTTGACACCCTTCGGAGCTACGATGTAGCGCTTCTCGCCATCTGCATAGTGCAGGAGAGCGATGCGGGCGGAGCGGTTCGGATCATATTCGATCTCAGCAACCTTGGCAGGAACGCCGTCCTTGTCCCAACGCTTGAAATCGATGAGACGGTACTGGCGCTTGTGGCCGCCGCCGCGATGGCGGGAGGTCACACGGCCGTAAGAGTTACGACCGCCGGTGCTGTTGAGTTTGCGTACCAGCGACTTCTCAGGCGTGGAGCGCGTGAGGTCGGAGAAATCCGACACAGACGCGTTGCGGCGGCCCGGAGTCGTCGGCTTATAAACGCGGATAGCCATAATTAGTTCTTCCTTTGACTTTTTCGGCTATTGCTTCAGTTGCCGAAGATGTCGATCGACTGGCCCTCGGCAACCGTGACGATCGCGCGCTTCTGATTGGCGCGCTGACCGAAACCGGTGCGGGTGCGCTGGCGCTTGCCTGCGCGGTTGAGGGTGTTGACGTTCGTCACCTTGACGTTGAAGATTTTTTCGACGGCCTGCTTGATCTGAACCTTGTTGGCATCAGGAGCGACCACGAAAGTGTACTGGCCACGGTCACCGGCGGCGTAGCTCTTTTCGGAGACTACCGGCTTGATGATGACATCGTGGGCGGGATTGTGAATAGCTACCATATCGTTCAGGCCTCCTTGGGCTCAGTCTTGGCGGCGACGAAGGCATCGAAGCCTTCCTTGCTGAAGACGACATACTGAGCGGTAACCACATCGTAGGTGTTGAGCTGATCTGCGAAGAGCACGTGCACCGTCGGGATGTTGCGAACGGAAAGCCACTCGTTGACGTTGTCGCGCGAAAGCACGACGGTCGTGAACTCGTTCTGGCTTACCGGGGTGAGCGCTGCGACGGCGGCCTTGGTGGACGGAGTGTCCTTGATGCCAAAGTCGACGACGGCGACGCGACCCGCGTTCGCACGGTTGGAAAGCACATAGCGCAGTGCGCCGGCCTTCATCTTCTTGGGAGTGCGCTGGGAGTAATCGCGCGGCACTGGGCCGTGAGCGATACCACCATGAACCCACTGAGGAGCGCGAATCGAGCCCTGACGAGCGCGACCGGTGCCCTTCTGCTTCCACGGCTTCTTGCCGCCACCGGAAACATCGCCACGGCTCTTGACCGCGTGCGTGCCCTGACGAGCAGCAGCGAGCTGAGCGACGACAACCTGATGAATCAGCGGAACGTGAGCCTCGACCTCTTCATTGGAGATGCCGAAGATCTCGACCGGCGCCTCAACGGTGCCAGCAGACTTGCCCTTGGCGTCGGTGACATTGAGTGTTACTTTTGCCATGATTTATCAGGCTCCCTTCACAGCCGAACGAAGCAGAACGATGCCGCCCTTGGGCCCTGGAAGAGCGCCCTTGATGGCGATGATGCCGTTCTCCTTGTCGGAGGAAACGACCTGAAGGTTCTGCACGGTGGAAGTGACATGGCCCATACGACCGGCCATACGCTTGCCCTTCAAGATACGGCTCGGCGTAGCGCATGCACCGACTGAGCCGGGGCGACGCTCGTTCTTGTGAGAGCCGTGAGTACGACGATAGGACTTGAAGCCCCAACGCTTGATGGTTCCGGCGAAGCCCTTGCCCTTGGTCGTACCGGTGACATCCACTTCGGCACCATCGGCGAACAAGTCGGCGGTCAGTTCCTGACCGGGCTTGAACTCGTCGACGTTGTCCGTGCGGACCTCGACCAGATGACGACGCGGGGTGACGCCCGCCTTCGCGAAATGACCAGCCATAGGCTTGGTCACCTTGGTGGGATCAATCTGGCCGTAACCGAGCTGAACGGCCTTGTAGCCGTCGCTCTCTTCGGTCTTGACGCAAGTGACCACGTTCGTGGACACATCAACGAGCGTCACAGGAACGAAGAAACCCTGCTCGTCCCAAACCTGCGACATACCGAGCTTGCGGCCCAGCAGTGCAGAACGATTTGCTTTCTGCAACGACATGCTTCTCCCCTCCTTTACAGCTTGATCTCGATATTGACATCCGCAGGCAAATCGATGTGCATCAATGAATCCACGGCCTTGGGGGTCGGGTCCACGATGTCGATGAGGCGCTTATGAGTGCGCATCTCGAATTGCTCGCGAGAATCCTTGTATTTATGAGGAGAACGAATTACCACAAAGACGTTCTTCTCAGTAGGCAGAGGAACCGGGCCCACCACAGTGGCACCCGCGTTCGTGACCGTCTCGACGATTTTCTTCGCCGATTGGTCGATGACCTCATGGTCATAGGACTTAAGCCTGATGCGGATTTTCTGTCCCGCCATTGCCGTCCGCCCTTTCTAGCGATTGTTGACATTACCAACCTATTTTAGGGACACCGGCGCGTACGGCCCCCGGGAAATCCCGTGGCCTTAACCACATCAGTGTGCAGCACTACAGCGCCTTCGAGAGGACGGCACCGGACTGCACTCGCTCTTTTTATTACAATTTGCGAGCCCAAAACAGGCAACTGTTCTATTAAAGCATTCGGGGGCTACTAGAAAAATTCGGGCGTGTCGTTGGCATTCCTTGCGTTTGCGTGTTTTTTCATACTACTTCCGCGTAGTCCCCACCGCATGAAAACCATTTCGATTTTTTAAAAAACGTGCCTTAAAAATATGCAAATTCCGGATGATTAATCATACGAATATTGCTGAAAATACTAAATGATGCCTACCGTCATGCAGACGGCAGACATCATCAATGTTGAGTTTTTCGCTCTCAGCGTTCGACTATCTCCACTTCGGCGACGGCGGTTCCGCCTTCACGCTCGAGCCGGCGGGCATGGCCTTCGGCCTGGGAGACACCGTAGTAGGCGGCGATGGCGATGTCCTTCATATCCTCGATCTGAGGGATACGCGGGTTCGCAGGGGTACACTGGTCCTCGTAGGCACGCATGCCGATCTGGTCCAAGATGCTCCAGAAATAGGTCTCGTCGACGCCGCACTGCTGGAAGCTGGAATCCATACCGAGCTTGTTGTCGCGGTAATCCTCCACGGCAAGCGCAAGGTTCTCGACGCCTTCTTCCGGGCTTTTGCCGGGGTCGACGCCCAGCACGCGGGCAAATTCCTGATAACGCTGTGGCGCGACGTACTTGCTGTATTTCGGCCAGCTTGTCGGCTCCTGAGGAATCGAGCCGTTGTAGCGGATGACATAAGGCAAGAGGATTGCGTTGGTATGACCATGGGCCACATCGCACAGGGCACCGATGGTGTGGGCCATGCCGTGGCACATCCCCAGGAAGGCGGAGCCGAATGCCATGCCGGCCATCGTACCGGCGTTGTGCATCTTCTCCTGCGCTTCTTTCTTGACCTCGCCCGGCTCGGCGCACACCGAGGTCTCGAGATTGTCCCAGATTAGCTTGGCGGCGTGCAGAGCCATGCCGTCGGTGAAATCGTTGGCGTAGACAGAGACGTAGGATTCCATGCAGTGCGTCAGTGCGTCGAAACCGGTGTTGCTAGCAAGCGTCGGCGGCTGGGTACGGGCGAGCACCGGATCGACGATGGCGACCGACGGTGTCAGCGCGTAGTCGGTGATCGGGTACTTGTAGCCGGTCTTGTGATCGGTAATCACCGCGAAGGGCGTGACCTCGGAACCGGTGCCGGAGGACGTTGGGATGCAGACCAGCTTGGCCTTGCTTCCCAGCGGCGGGATGCGGAAGGCGCGCTTGCGGATGTCGAAGAACTTCTCGCGCACGTCGTCGAAGGAGATCTCCGGGTGTTCGTACAAGAGCCACATGATCTTCGCGGCATCCATCGGCGAGCCGCCGCCCACCGCGATAATCGTGTCGGGGCGGAACTCGTCGCGCATCATGGCCGCGCCGCGCTCAACGGTTTCGACGGACGGTTCCGGCTCGATGTAATCGATGGTGCGGAACGTGACCGGCTCCGGGCGGCTGCGCAGCTGGTCAATGACCTTGTCGACGATGCCAAGCTGCTCCATGACCTTGTCGCAGACGATGACCACGCGGCGGATATTGTACATATCGCGCAAGTAACGAATGGCGTTGGGCTCGAAATAGGTCTTCGGCGGGACTTTGAACCATTGCATGTTGTTGTTCCTCCGCGCAATGCGCTTGATGTTCAAGAGATTGACGGCCTGGACGTTGCCAGAGACGGAGTTGCCGCCGTAGGAGCCGCAGCCGAGCGTCAGGGACGGGGCTATGGCGTTGTAGATGTCGCCGATGCCGCCCAGCGCCGAAGGCTGGTTCCAGATGATGCGGCAGGCGTGCATGCGCAAGCCGTAGCGCTTGACAAGGTCCTCGTCGTCGGAATGGATGACGGCGGTGTGGCCGGCCCCGAATTTGAGCATGCCCTCGCACATCGCGAAGCCCTGTTCCTCGGTTTCGAAACGCAACATGGCGTGGACCGGGCAAAGCTTTTCGAGCGTCAACGGCTCCTGCTCCCCTACTTCCTTGCATTCGGCCACAAGAATCGTTGTATCGTCGGGGACGGTGAAGCCGGCCTCGCGTGCGATGTATTGCGGCGACTTGCCGGGGACGATGGAGTTGAGTTTCGGCTTGCCGCCGGAATAGGCGGTGCAGCCGAACATGTACTGCTCGAGCTTGGCCTTCTCATCAGCGTTGACGAAGTAGGCCTTGCGGCGCTTCAGTTCGTCGGCGAGAGGCTCGTAGATGTCGGTATGTGCGATGATGCCCTGCTCGGTGGCGCAGATCATGCCGTAATCGAAGTGCTTGGAAAGCACCAGATCGTTGGCCACGCGCTTGATGTCGACATTCTTGTCGACGTATGCGGGAGCGTTGCCGGCACCCACACCGAGAGCGGGTTTGCCGGAAGAATACGCGGCCTTGACCATACCGGGACCACCGGTGGCAAGGATCGTGGCGATACCAGGATGAGTCATCAGTGCGCCCGTAGCCTCGACCGAAGGATGTTCGATCCACTGGATGCAGTCTTTCGGCGCGCCCGCGGCGACCGCTGCGTCACGCACGATGCGTGCGGCCTCAACTGAACACTTCTGGGCGAACGGGTGGAAGCCGAAGATAATCGGGCAGCGGGTCTTCAAGGCAATCAGGGACTTGAAAATCGTGGTGGAGGTCGGGTTGGTGACCGGGGTGACACCCGCGACCACGCCGACCGGTTCCGCCACCTCGTCAATGCCCATCACGTCGTCCTCACGAATGATGCCGACCGTCTTCTGACCGGCCAGATAATGGGTGACATGCTCGCAAGCGAAAATGTTCTTGGTTGCTTTGTCCTCAACCAGACCACGACCGGTCTCGCGAACGGCCATGTCTGCCAGCACCAGGTGCTTGTTGAGGGCCGCGATCGAGGCCTTGGCGACGATGCGGTCGACCTGCTCCTGATTCAATTTCTCGAATTGGCTCAGCGCCTCGACGCCGCGGGCGACCAGCTGGTCCACCTCATCCTTGACGTCCGGCTTTTCGTTGGTTGCGGTTTTCGTTGAAGCTTTTGTAGCGGGTGAAGTCGCGGCATTCTTAGGTTGTGCAGTCATGACTCCCCTTTCTGTTCACAGTCATGTTTGCATCACACATCGCTGCTGCAATGTGAGTCATGTCACAATATAACGGGACAGCGCTACGTTTGTCTTTTTGTTTTAGCTTGAGGCTTTACCTGACATTTCATGTTCGTTTTTGGAGTATGAAACCGAATAATCCTGCTCATTTTTGTGCGCAAAACACGTCAAGAATGTTCAACCGAACAAAACCTCACATCGAATGCAATCAAAAAAGAATTTTCGTTAGCGCTAACGAATCAAACGGAAAATGTCAGGCGCCGACAAGTCCCGCCTCATCCTCATACCCACTTTTGTCAATTTCCTTGCCAAATGTATGATACATAGAGGAGGTGGCCATGCCCAAAGCAACCACAGCTTCAATCAAAACGCAGAACCTGCACGCGGTCACGGCGCATATCTATATGCATAGCGACGTGACCAAACAGGACCTCCAGCAAACACTGGGGCTCAGCCTGCCCACCATCAGCCGGAATCTTCGCGCCCTCGAGCAAAGCGGGCTGGTCGCCAAGGGTGAGACGCTCGATTCGACGGGCGGACGCCGGGCCCGCACTTACGTTTTTCAGCCGCAGACACGTTGCGCCATCGGTGTGGGGACGGCGAGCAATCAGGTGACGCTTTGCGCGGTGGATCTTAAGGGCGATGTCATCGCCTCAGAACACTACGACGTCACCTTTTGCTCCGATCCGAAATTCATCGCGGACATCGGCCAAAAAATATCACGGTTTGCCGCCGGCCTTGAAAGCAAAGGATCACACGTCCTGGGCGCGGCATTCGCCATCAAAGGTCTCATCTCCGAAGATGGCAGCGAAGTCATCTATGGCAATATCATGAACGATACCGGCCTGAAAGTCCAAGCACTTGAAGCGGCGACGGGCCTCAAATGCGCGCTGATCCACGATTCCATGGCATCGGCATCGGCCGAGCTGTGGTTCGACAAGAGCATTCACGACGCGATATGCCTGTATCTGGGGCGACGCCCCGGCGGTGCCATCATCGCCGACGGCGCGATCAGCCTTGGACCAAACCGGCGCAACGGCACCATCGAACACATGACGCTGGTGCCCGGCGGACTGTCCTGCTACTGCGGCAACAAAGGCTGCATGGACCCTTACTGTTCCACGGATTTTCTGATTGGAAACGAGGGGCAGAATTTGGAGGAGTTCTTCAAAAACGTCCGTGCCGGAGACGAAAAAGCCTGCCGACGTTTCGATTCGTGGCTCGACTATTTGGCGCAGACCATCAACAACATACGCAACGTCCTCGCCTGTGACATCATTATCGGCGGCCCGGTGACGCAATATCTCACGGCTGAGGATTTCGCCAAGCTCAAGGCCAAATGCGACGGTCTCAATACCTTCCGATCCGATACGTACCAGATTCGCAAAAGCATCTGCGGCCAGGGCCAGGAAATCGTGGGGGCGGCATTGCACTACATCGAACCATTCGTCAGCGGAATCTGCAAGTAAACGACTGCGACTGCGCACCTGCGACCAGCCACAAAAGCCTAACTGCGACCAAAAGCACGTTTAAAGGCCCATTCGCGTGCTTTTTGGTCGCAGCCGATATAGAAACGCGACGATAAGCACGCAAAATCATGCTTATCGTCGCACATGTCTGCAGTCCATTCAAACGGACGCGTCCATCAACCGATCTCAGACGATCTGGCAGAACTCGATGGTCTCGCGGTTCGGGCCGTAGATGTTGAAGTAACGGATGCCGTTTTCCCAGAAGGTTGGGATGGACTGGATCTCCTTGTCTTTCAGCTCAAGCCCGAGCGCCTTTGCGTTCTCGAACGCGGCCTCGATATCGGGGGTATCCAGCGCCCAATGGTTGATGGCACCGTCCTTCATCGCCACCGGATCGCCTTCCCAGGTCTCAATGGTCAAATGGCCGTAACGCAGGAACGCACAACGGTTCTTGCCGTTCGGGAAGAGGCCGGCGAGCTCGAAGCCAAGCTTCTTGGTGTAGAACTCGATGGTCTCGTCCAGGTCCTTGGCGGGCATGCCGGAATGCTGGAAATCCGTGGTGAAATCGGACATTGGTTTCATCTGTACTCCTTTTTAAAATTTACTGACTGTAAGCCTACCCAAGTCTTGGGTGCCTTGAGCTGTCGGTTTGACGGATCGGAAACATACCGGATGGTAAGTTTGCCGAGCGCTATTATGACGAAATCTACTTGCCGACCTTGACGACGGCCTTGGAAACGCCTTCAATCTTGCCGTCAAGGAAGTCCTGCACATCCTCAAGCTTGAACTCGTGGCTGATCAGCGGATCAACGTCCACCTTACCGCTTTCCAACAGGCTGATGGCATCCTTAAAGGTCAGCGGGTTGATGAAGGAACCTTGGATCCGCAGCTGCTTCTTATAGATGTCATACGTATTCATCTCGAAGCTCGCTTCCTGCGGGCCCACGCCGAACATCAGAACCTGGGCACCCTTCTTGGTGGCCAGAACCGCGCTATGCTGCGTCTGAGGAAGGCCGACGGCCTCGATGACGATGTCATATTCGTTTTCGGGAATCGCGACCTTTGTGGTGTTGTAGATGTTCTTGACATTAAACAGACGCTGGTTGAGCTCGAGCTTTTCGTCGAACAGACCGGCGAAATCGACCTGATGAACGCCGTAGGCCTGCAATATCTGCACGAAAAGCTGGCCCATGAAACCGTCACCGATCACCAACGCCTTCTGATAGGGATGGATGTCGAGCAGATCCACGCCGTGCACCGCGCAGGAAATCGGCTCGATGGTGGCGGCATCCTTGAGACTGACGCTGTCGGGCAGCTTGTAGACCACGGTTGCGGGAGCGGTGAACTGCTCCTCCAGGCCACCGTCACGCGTCACACCGACGGCACTCAGGGAATCGCAGAGTTCCGGGCGCTGGGTCAGGCAGTATTCGCACTGGCCGCAATAAATATTCGGATCGACGGCCACGCGGTCACCGGGCTTGACGTTGGTGACGCCTTCGCCGATGGCCTCGACCACGCCGGAATTCTCGTGTCCCAGCACGATCGGCGGCACGGCGGAAGCGGAGCCCGGACGGCCGGCGTAAAGATCGTGGTCGGTGCCGCATACGCCCGCGTACGCTGCATTGATCAGCACCTCGCCTGCCTTAAGAGCGGGAGTCGGCCGGTCTTCGATCTCGAATTGTTTGACACCGGTTAATACAAGAGCCTTCATCGCTGTTCCTTTCCAAGTTCTATAACTGGATTTGCGGCCGCTTGCCCCTGAGTTCTGCGCTGATTCTCAACGAAAGTCGACATCGGCTTTGGCCTGCAACAAGCTCACTATAACCCCTATAAAGAACTTATGCAAATCGACTTTCTAGAAGTTTCGGATTCTTTTCTCTTTTACCTTTTCCACCGGCGCATTCGCAGAATCTGCGAGGATAATCAGGAAAATCGATGCCGAATCCTGACTTTCATCGCTTGTCCAATTGAACATGCGTACGAAATCAAGAAAATCGGGCCGAAACCCTGATTTTCATCGCATCGCCCCAAGATCGGTGTGTATGGGGCCAAATGGATATGAAAAATCCCTCCGCAACCGAATGGCTGGGAGGGATTCGTAACAGCTTTGAAAGCGAAAATCAACGCTTCGAGAACTGAGGTGCACGACGTGCCTTGTGCAGACCTGCCTTCTTGCGCTCCACGACGCGGGCGTCACGGGTGAGGAAGCCGGCCTTCTTGAGCGCGGCGCGGTTGGCGTCACGATCGATGGCATTCAGCGCACGGGCCACGCCGAGGCGGATGGCGCCGGCCTGACCGGTGGTGCCGCCACCCTCAACGAGGACGACGATATCGAATTTGTTCTCAAGCTTCAACAGAACGATCGGAGAGTTGACCTCACGCTGCTGCAGACGGGAGGGGAAGAACTCCTCTAGGGTGCGGCCGTTGATGGTCCACTTGCCGGAACCGGGAACCAAGCGCACGCGGGCGATGGCTTCCTTGCGGCGACCCGTGCCATAGCCCGGGGCGATCGTGGAAGCACCGGTGCCAGCACCGGCGTTGGTTTCAGTGGTGAATGATGTAAGTTCCTCTTCGGTCTCTTGAACCGCGGAGTTATTGGTATTTTCAGCCATGATTCGTTATCTCCTCTCGGTTCACTTGGCCTGCTGCGAAACCGCAGCGATCTCAATCGGCTGGGGCTTCTGCGGGGTGTGCGGGTGATCGGGACCAGCGAAGACGTGGAGACGATCGAGCTCGACCTTGGACAGACGGTTCTTCGGCATCATGCCCTTGACCGCTTCGCGAATGATGCGCTCAGGGTTGTGCTTGAGCAGATCGGCGTAGCTGTCGGCGCGAAGGCCGCCGGGACGACCGGAGTGTGCATAGAGCACCTTGTCCATCTTCTTGCCAGTCAACGCAATCTTTTCGGCGTTGATGATGATCACGTGATCGCCCAGATCGGCGTTGGGAGCGAAGGTCGGCTTGTTCTTGCCGCGCAGCAAAAGCGCTGCCCTGGTTGCAAGCTTGCCCAGCACCACGTCGGTGGCGTCAATGATGTACCAGTCGTGAGTCAGATCAGCTGGCTTCGGTGTGAAAGTTTTCACGAGTGTACCTTTTTCTTTATATTGTGTTCCCGGCCAAATCGGCAAAACCTTACGATGATGCCTCTCCGACCGCTTTATCCGTGGGCTCCCTGAAAGTCCTAGTGCGAGTGGGAAAGCGCTTTGAAGGACCCCTCTAGGGAAACACAACAACTCACCATTGTACCTAAGCCCCTGACTAATCGCAACGTGGCGAAACGACGGTGGCTGTGCGGCAATCTCCACGGTAAGCGCGCACGCTGCGAAACGGGGACTGAACCGGACTCCTCCACCTCTGATTAAGCGAGTAACAAGACAATCCTGCTAGAAAACGAACACTTTATCGGCTCAAAACATGCGAAAACTAACAGGACTGTCTTGTTACCGGCGCAAGTATCAGCGAAGACGGTTTGCGGCGGCATGCTGGACGTCGGTCGAAGCGTCTTCGGCAAGCCTTGTGAGAGTGGCCTGCGAGCAGTTTGGGTTGAGCGCGACGGCACGACGGACCATCGCCGAAAGAATCGAGGGGGCGTCCGGCTCGGATTCGAC
Source organism: Bifidobacterium sp. ESL0784 (assembly GCF_029433295.1). Classification (GTDB taxonomy): domain Bacteria; phylum Actinomycetota; class Actinomycetes; order Actinomycetales; family Bifidobacteriaceae; genus Bifidobacterium. Next base: position 619,031 of record NZ_JAQTHV010000001.1, on the reverse strand, counting down.
GCCCAACCTGCTCAGGAAATCGAGCGTATCGGCGGTGGTGTCCGGATTTTGCGCACCCTCAAGACGCATCTTCCACGAGGTTTGCGGGTTGCGCAGGGCGGCTTCTCGAACTTCAACCACCTTGTCTTTGGTGAGCCTGCCGACCAGCCAGTTCTTGTCGGCGGTGTTGGCAGCGACGGCTTTGCGGACATCGTCGTTGCCGTCTTCGGAAAGCTTGACCAGAATATTCGGGAACGGCATGGTTTCGGCCAGAAAAATTCGGTCCTGAAGCGGGGTGTGCTGGTTGCCGGCCACCGCTTCGAGCAGTGCCGTGGCACGTGAGAAAGCGGCCTGATCCGATTTCGGTGGCAGAGGCTTGCGGGCAGCGGCGCTCAGTTCCTCGGAATCCTCCGTATGCCTCAGCTCTTCGTATGTATTGGTCAGCGGCTCGAAGTCGGTATCACCGGTCTCACCATCGTTGCCGGAATCAGTCGACCCCTTGGAATCGCTGGCGGAATCATTGCCTGTATTATCGCCAGCATCATTGGCAGGACCACGATCTGCACCACTACCAGAATCATTGGCAAGGCCGTTGCCGGAACCAAGGTCGGCTTTGCCGGAATCATCCGAAGTCGCAGCAGCGCCGGGAACAGATGAGCCATCGCCGTTTGCCCTACCCTCGGAAAGGGCGGTATCGGAAACTTCGGCCTTGGCAGCATCCCCCGCCGCCGCGTCGACGGGCATGGCTTCTTGATTCTGGTTCGTTTTATCCTGTTCCGTTTCGCTCATGGTTCCAGCTTAACGCGAGCCGAAGAATCATGGACGAGGCAATGCCCGGCCACGTAGCGCTGAGCGGCAAAATCGCAATTTCCCGGTGTCGATGCTGTAAAGACGCAGCAGCGAATAGATACACGTAAGGTTTTTCGTTTCCCTGCTGACAAACCTGGACACCTTAATTTTGAATCCGCACAATTCCGCTATTAATTTTTCGTTTTTCCGTATTCATAGCACGGTGGAGCAAAAATTCGGAAAATCCGCGTTTCTGCTGTGCACCTGCACGATACCCAGAATCTGCAAGCATCAAATTGATTTTATACGTATCAATTCGCCCAGTGGTTTTAAACTGATGGAAAGCTGACATTCCAGAGCCATCAAACGGCGGAAAGCGTTGCTTGGGCATTGAAGGCCTCACGAACGCGCGTCTCGAAATCCTCGGCATTTGCGGAGGGGACGGCAAAACGGACGGTGACGCGGTCGGTGAATTCCTTACTTTCTTCCTTGCCGCCAGCCTGCACAAGCAGCTGCTCGAAACGGTCGAACCACGGGTATTCGAGCACGACACGGTAATGCTGCATTGGCACGATCCGCTCGATGTCCGCCGCCTTCACTGCCATCGATGCCGCCGTGGAATAGGCGCGGATCAGCCCGCCGGAGCCCAGGAGGATGCCGCCAAAATAGCGAGTGACGGTGATGACGCAATCGGTGAGCCTACCTATTCGTATTACATCGAGAATCGGCTTGCCCGCGGTGCCGCTCGGCTCCCCGTCGTCACTCATCCGTTCCTTGGCCGAACCCTGCGCCGCGCCAAAAATGGCCGCAAACGCGACGTGACGGGCTTTCGGATGCCTTTCGCGCACGGATTGCACGAAGGCGAGCGCCTCGTCCAAGGTGTCGATATGGCAGGCGTCGCCGATGAATTCGGACTTCTTTTCGATCAACGAATCCTCCGCAGGCGCGCTAGCGGAGTCGGCAATCGTGGAAAACCCGTCAATGATGTCGTTGCGTTCCCTGCCCACCGATGCACCTTCCAGCTATGTCAAAAACTTTTGGATACTTCCACTGTACTTTTGGTCGTGGGCACCACGTCAAAATCCTACGAACATGACGCCACTGTCATCGTCAAACCGCCGATTTCCCTCGAGTACGCCTCATTTCATACGACATCACAAAATCAATTGTGAAAATTCTTATTCTAAAATATCAAAAAATGGAATTTGACCCGCTGATCCCCTTTTGTCTGCTAGACTTACCGAGTAAGGAGCAGAGGACAAGGGCGTTCCTCAGCTCCCCATACCAACCCTCAACAAAGAAATAATGACCTGCCGTGGCCTTTGATTTCGCTGAAATTCCTCTATTCAATTACCAAGCTTTTACCAGTCGCTATCATCCCTGTTGCCGTCTACCACGCCTTTGAACGTAGCCGCACCGTCCGCCGCAAACAAGCCGATTTGAAAAGCAAGAGCTTTACCGAGACATACTGGTCTTTCACGCACGTCACGTTTGCCGCCTACCATATTGCTATGCAAATCGCTACCGAACGGCTTATTTTACGACCTTGGAAACACTGCGACCACGCCGAGGCGGAATCGTTGTTTCGTTACGCCTCCGACCCGGAAATCGGGATCCGTTGCGGATGGATGCCGCACCGCAGCATCGAAGAAAGCATGAATACCCTCGATAACGTCTTCACCGGCGATGAGAACTACGCCGTTACTTTGCGGGGCGCCGACAGTCCGATCGGGGCCATCGAACTCAAGAAAGCCGAGTCGGGCGACCATGCCGGCGAATTCGTGCGGGAAGCCGTTGACGCGCATAGTCTGTTTGAAGGCGTCGATGCGGGTCGGCTTGAACGAGCACTCGCCCACTATGACGGTGACCGGGTGCTCGGCTACTGGATCGGTCGGCCATTCTGGGGGCAAGGCATGATGACTGAAGCGCTTCAGGCTATGCTCCGGCACGCGTTCGTAGATTTAGGATGCAACGCCGTGTGGGGCGGTCACTACGTCGAGAACCCCGCTTCCGGCAAGGTGATGGAGCATTGCGGGATGCAGGCGGTGTGCCGCAAGGACGGCGACTACTTCCCTCTGATCGATCAAAGGCACGATGCTATTCTGCGGGTGATCACGAAAGAAGAATGGGAAACCTGCAGAGATAAAACCGGCAACCCGAAGCCGGCTCGTTGAAAATCCGAGCACAAAAATCAGCGAATTCGACAACGGTACTAGCTTCGCACAACTCAACAAATACCCCAACCAAACAATCTAAGCGCCCCGCACCGGTATCAAAACCGGAGCGAGACGCTTTCGTTGTTTCGCCGCGTTAACCGTCGCCGATGGAATATTTTCGTAATCAGTCTTCCAAACTGATTACGTTGATTCGATGCACGCATATACATTTACCACGTCTTTGTAATGCATATAGAGAGCCATTCGTGAGTTCATTCCGGGTTCACGTTGTGATTATTTGGGGTGATTTTGCATGATTCACAGTGAAGTCGACAACGATGCCATACACCCCGAAACGCAAATCGGGAGTAAACCTAAACTTACTCCCGACTGATCTTCATTTATACCTCTAAAGCGGAGCCGGAGAGATTCGAACTCTCGAACCGCTTGCGCAGTTAACACCTTAGCAGGGTGCCCCTATCGGCCACTCAGGCACAGCTCCGAGCTGCGAACGCGTACGCGAGCGCAACATTTGAATACTATAACAGCATCCGGCGACGCGCGCCACTCCGATTTTGCCTGTGTCTTCATTTTTCCCCATACGTTCCCAGATCCGGCAGCGGCAAGCACACGACCAACGACACATACGGCATCCTCGCTTTCCATGGTTTCAGGACGGTAACGGCGATGGGGACGGCCAGAAAAGATAGACGATATTCCGCTCTTACATCGTTTCCGGATCAGGCTGACGATGACCGGAGAACGTAACCACCACTGCAATGATAACCAACGCGACACCGGCCAAATCACCCGCCGTCGGAATCTCGCCGATAATCAAGCCGACCAGCAAAGCCATCACAGGGTTGATGGCCTGGATGACCGAATACCGCGCGGAAGAGATGCGGCGCATGATGACCTGATCGATTATATAGGGCAGGAACGAGGCGAAAACCGAAACGACGAGCATCACGCCGAGCAACTTCAGCGAACCAAATTCCCCGCGTGCCCACGTCGCACTCGGCTTGGGGCTGATGACCCCCTTGATGGCCGGAACGCCAAGGAAAACGGACTGCACCACCCAACCGATGAACATGCTCAGAGCCAGCGAATCAAGAGGACTGGAGCGCTTGGCGACCATGCGACCGAAAACGATGTAGCAGCCCCACATCACGCCGTCGACGAGGATGGCGATGAGACCGATCATAAAATGCGGGTATTTGGCAGGATTTGCGAACGAAACGCCGGCCAACAGCACCACGCCGCCCGCTGCAAGGACGATGCCGAGGCGTTCGCGCCAGCTGTGCCCGGTCAGGACGGCGACGCCGAGCGGACCGATGAATTCTATCGAAACCGCGATGCCGATGTCCATGTTGCTCATGCCCACGTAAAACAGCGTGTTCATCAACATCACGGAAATGCCCGCGAGCGCGACAATCCACCAATCGCGTGAGATGCTCGGCAGACCTGCCCGTTTCGCACCAGAGAACGGGCGACGCCAGATCATCATGAGCACAGCGCCGAAACCGATGCGATACCAGGCCGCAAGCAACGGGTCGAGCTGGGTGAACGCGAGCTTGGCGACCGACGTGGCCAGGTAAATCATCAAGCCTTCGCCCATGATGATAAGAACCACCGGAATACGATTAAATATGGCATCCAGACGGGAACCGCGTGGTTCGATGCGTGCGGAACGCGGCTTTTGGGGCCGGGGATCGGGCCCGGTCTTGCGTCGGGGTTCGGGTTGGATCTGGGACTGGTTGTTGGCAGAGGTATGCGGCGAAGGTGAAGACGATGGCATAACCACCTAAACTACACCACAATGACCAGTAATTGAAGGGTGTTTTTGCAAGGTGACACAACGAACTTCGGTGCGACGACACAGGCAAGAAACCCGCTGTAACGCAGGTGACGACACCATCACAACGGAGAGAAACCGCCGATTCCCGTTATCCGAAATCTCATCGAACCTCAAGTCTGCGAGCCATAAAAGCTGCGGCATGTCTCAGATGGCGTGACGTCCAAAATCTCACCGAATTTCAGTTTTCACGGCGGGCGTGAACGGCGCACGGCACAATTATGGTGCACTTACAATGGGGGCATGAGCACAGCACCAAGGAACGCCGCCGCGAAACGCGACTGGGGTCACGACGAGACCGGCTGCACGGTGCTGCATATCGACATGGACGCCTTCTACGCCTCGCTGGAAATCGCGAGACATCCCGAGCTAAGAGGGCGGCCGGTCATCATCGGCTGGGATGGGCCACGCAGCGTGGTGTCGGCGGCCAATTACGAGGCACGAAAATACGGGGTGAACTCGGCGATGCCGATGGTGCGTGCTCGGCAGCTTTGCCCGGGTGGGGCGTATGTCAACGTCGACATGAAGTATTACAGAATGATGTCGAAACGTATCTTCGACGAGGTGTTCCGGCAGGTCACCGACCAGATCGAACAGGTCTCCGTGGACGAAGGCTACATGGACGTTTCAAGCGCGTTGCTGCGTTGGAAGTCGCCCAGCGTCATCGGCGCCTGGATCCGCGCACAAGTCACGGCACGATTCGGCATCACCTGTTCGGTGGGTATCGCGGCCAATAAACTCGTGGCGAAAATGGCCTCGACCAACGCAAAACCGGACGGGATGCTGCTGATCCCGAAGGCACAGCACGCGCAATTCGTTCAGATGATGCCGTTGCGCGGTATCCCTGGCATCGGACCGTCGCTCGAGAAGCGGCTCAACGAATGGGGTGTCAAGACCGTCGCCGACCTCGCTGAGATGGATGAAACCGCTTTGACACAGGCCACACGTTCGAAAATCACCGCGCACAACCTCTATCTCGCCGCACGCGGGCAGGACGAACGGCCTATCGTCACGCACGCGCCGGAAAAGTCCATCGGCGCCGAAATCACCTTCGAGCAGGACACGCGCAATTTCGCGGAAGTGCGGGAGCTTTTGCACCATTGCAGCAACGAGGTCACGCACGCCTTGCGGCAAAAGGGCCTAGTGGCGCGGACGGTGACGGTGAAACTGCGGTTCGCCGACCTGAGCTACTCCACCAAGGCGCATACGTTGGAACGGCCCATCGACACCGCCGCAGCCATGTATCCCGAATCCGTCGCACTGTTGAAGACCATGCTCAGGATGCCGGCCGATGCCGGAGACGACACTCCCCTGCCGCGTGAAATCCGCTTGGCCGGGGTCAGCGCCAGTTCGCTAAGCGCCAAGGGCTCCACCCCTGTGCAGCTGACGATCGACGATTTGCTCGGTGATGGCGCGGCCAATAGCAGCAGCGCGCAAAGCAATAGCCACCGCGATCCCAGCGCGGGAAGCAACGGTAACAGCAATCAGGGCAATGCGAACGACGCCAACCACACAGATGATGATTGCATTCGCCATAACACCGGCGATTATGAAGATGGGAATGAAGACAAGCCAACGTCTGCAGTAGCCATAAATGCCACCACTAACTTTCGCGGGCACACATTACCCAGTAACGAAAATGCTCAGAACCGCAGCAACGAAACGTTGGACACCACTGTTCCCATAAGTTCTGATTCGAGCGCAAAAAACACTAATTACGATAGTGACAACCAAATACCGATTGGAACAGGACCCAAAGAAGTCCAAAGTAACGAAAATGACCGAGGCAATCGCCAGGAACGCATACGCAGCGCCGAAAGCGTGCTCGACGCGGTACGCGAGCGCTATGGCACCGGCGCGGCCACCCTCGGCCTGGAACATGGCGACTGGAAGGCCAAGCAAATCGCCAACAACAGCAAGCCGGAGCAATAGCAGACCACATTCTTGCAAAAGATGCGACCAAAAGCACGAAAATCAAGGCTAAAACGTGCTTTTCGTCGCAGCAAACTCGTAACCGCGACCAAAAGCATGCGTTTCCGTGTTTTTGGTCGCGGTTACGAGTTTGCATTATGCGCCAATCGCGCCTTCAAAGGCGCTTCGTACAGGCTGAATCGCAAATATCGGTTTTCCGGACATCATGCAAGTTCAAAGACATATTGCACAACCAACAGATCGCTGCCAATCGAGCATGTAAAGGAAATCAGCTTTTACTCGTGATTCTTTTGACTTCTATCGCATCTTCAGCAATCCACCATATGCCGTTTGCGCACCCACGCCGGTCGAACCAACATGTCCTTGCACTGGGCATAGACCATTAGCGCGATGCCGGCAGCACCCATAAGAATCACCGGAACGATGCTGGCTTCGAGGCCGAAACTGCCGCCGGTCATGATGTCGGGACCGGACCATTGAGCCACGAGCCACGAATCCTGCTTGCCGTTACCGGACACGATGGATCCGAAAATCGGGCCTTCGGCGATGTTCCACATGGCATGCTCACCGATGCACACCCATAGTGAACGGGTGACAAAATACAGCGCCGCGGACAATATACCGTCCTCGATGGCGATGGCCAAGCCACCCCACAACGTACCATCCTGATTGCCCATGTGCATCAGTCCGAATACCAGCGCCGAAACCGCGAGCGCGCCCCAAGAGCCAAGCCACTCTTCGACCAAGCGAAGCAGCATGCCTCGCATCATGATTTCCTCGGCCACACCAGCGCAGATTCCCATGGAAATGATGTCCATCCACGGGTTGTAATGGGTGTTCAAGCCCAGAATCCGATAGTTGCCTGTGAGCGCGAGAATGCCAACACACAGAGCAATGGCGACGAAACCTATGACGCCGCCGACAATGAGCCCTTTCCACCTTGAAAACCGGAACTCAAGAGGAAGCGAGCGGTATTCCATGCCATAAACGACAACCAGATAACCTGCAATCGCAGCGGCAACCTCGGCCAGCATCTCAAAAAGTGCAACGGGAGAATGAACGTCATTGGCTTCGACCACTTTCCAATCACCAGTCGCCACGACACCTACCACTACGATGACCAGCGATGTAACGATTTCCACCAAAATGAATACGCCAATGAAAGCGAGCCCACGCAACAGCGGATTCAGCCTTTGAGGTTCGGCCGTTCCCGTCTTTGCGTTTTGTAAGCGCTCAGGATGGTCTTCCGTGAGCTGATCACCAGTTCGTATTGTCTGTTCGATGTGCATAGTCTCACAGGATAATCCAGCCGACTTACCGATGACATCCAATGCCGAGTGTAATCTCAGACATCGTTTCTTATTGCGGCAACGCCTACCGCCATGAACTATGTAAAGATGCGACGAAAAGCACGTGAATGGAGCCGTAAACGTGCTTTTCGTCACATTCTTGGTTTGGCTGCGACGAAAAGCATGCGCTTCCGTGCTTTTGGTCGCGGTTACGAGTTTGTGTTATAGGCTGATTGCATCTTCAAAGATGCGTTGCAAAGTCTAGATAGCAAATACCACCCTGAAGGTCACATATTGTATAAAAGTCGATTGCCACTTCATTCGCTTCTCAAATAATTCTCATAGTTATCCACATTTTCTACGTCACACAAGAAGTTATCCACGAAACGCCCGGGCAATTTGTAAAAGGGGTATCATTCGACCACATAACCTGGATTGAGTTGACATCACTCCCATAGTGCACCGTAACGTGATGTTATGAAAATAAACTCTCGTCTTACCGAGTTGCTGAGCCACGCCGAAGCCCAGCATCGATGTCTTCACGCTTGCGAGCATCGAGACCAGCAGCGGCTCAGGGCCTTGGTGGAATCCGGGGAAGTGACCCGACCGTGGCACGGACTTTACGTACGTACAGCAATCTGGCAAGAACTTGACCCCAGTGAACAGTATTTGTGGATCATCAGAGCGTTACACGATTGGCATCCGGAATGGAATTTCGCTGGAATCAGCGCCATAAGCGTTTACGGGATCGAGCATCCTTATTGGTTGCACGACCATAAGGAAGTTTTCCTGGCCACTGCCAAATCGATGAGTTCCCGAAAAGCAAAAGGGGTTCGATATATTCATGTTCCTGAAGTCGTTACAGTTCAGTCATCTCATATTTCGATAACATCCGCTGCGAGATCATTATGCGATTGCGCGGCTAGATATGAGTTTCATGAGGTGCTGCCAATGTTTGATTCTGCAATGAGGAAGAAACTGGTCAACGAACAAGCCATCATCAAGGCCAGTGCAAACGTACGGGTCGCCGACAGCAAAATCCAATCGCTTCTGCGCTTTGCCGATTGGCACAGCGAAAACTGCGGCGAATCGGTATGTCGCGCGATTATGCTCGAGGAAGGGTTCGGCAGGCCTAATCTACAGAATGAATTTCGAATTCCAACAGCCAATGGAGACATGCTCACTTACCGAGTCGACATGACGTATCGTTTGCCAAACAACAGGCTCATTGGCGTGGAGTTCGACGGGATGGACAAATACGTCAACCCTGACATGACAAACCATCGCAGTATCCGCCAAGTCGTACACGAAGAAAAGGAACGCGAACGTAATCTGCTCACCGCGACCCCAATCAAGAGGATTGTCAGACTTGATTTTATCGACATCATGCAGCGCACACGGCTAATTCAGAAACTCAGCGATGCAGGAGTGCCACGCAACTTTGAATACAAACGCTAATGCGACCAAAAGCACGAAAATCGACGCTAAAACGTGCTTTTCGTCGCAGCAAAATCAAAAACGCGACCAAAAGCATCAGAATACGTGCTTTTGGTCGCGTCGAGAATAGTCCCTCAGCCACGCAGACGGGCGACGACCTCGGCGATGGACGCGTCGGTGGCGGTAGCGGAGAAACGCAGGTGGGTGGGGGCGCCGTAGAACTCACCCGGGCTGGCGATGATGCCGAGGCGGGCCAGATCGGCCATGTCCTGCCAGCAGTCGCCGCTTTTCGCACGGACCCAGACGTAAAGCGCCCCTTGCGGCATGTGCGCATCGTAGCCGTAAGCACGCAGACCATCGACGAGCTCATGCAGACGCCTGTTATAACGGGCGCGTTGAGTACGAACCGCGTCGGAATCGCCCAACGCAGCAGCCATCGCGGCCTGAACCGGGCCGGGAATGATTTCGCCGATCTGCTTGCGGTAGACGGTCATCGGGCGGACAAGCTCTGGATCACCGGCAATGAGGGCGGTTCGGTAGCCGGCCATGTTGGACTGCTTGCTCAGCGAGTAGAGTACGAGAATGTCTTTGGCACTTCCGTCGCAGACGTCGGGCTGCAGCATGCAAGGTGCTGGCGCAGACTCGTCGTGAGAACTGAAATCTCGCTTCTCACTTTCCTCGGACTGCATGTTGCCAGGAGTTGAGCTTGTGTCTCCTGCAACAATGTTCTCAACGTTTTCAGGCGACGTCCCACTCGTTTGCTCGATAGAATGCCTATTGCTTATCTCGGCATTGGTATCGTCAGAGACATTATTGTCACCTTCCCACGTCAGCAATCCGTAGCATTCATCGGAAAGGACCACGGCGCCGATTTCGCGCGCGGCGGCAACGATGCCGTGCAGCTGGGAGGCCGAAAGCACTTCGCCGGTCGGATTGCTCGGGGAATTGACCCAAACGGCCTTGACCCCGGGAACGCAACGCCAGGAATCGACGTCTGCGATGTCGGCGGCCTTGTAGGTCTTGGCACCGGCCAGTTGGGTGCCGATATCGTAAGTGGGGTATGACACTTCGGGCTGCACAATGACATCGCCGGGACCGAAATGCAGCAGCGAGGCCATCAGAGCCACGGCCTCCTTGGAACCGACCGTAGGCACGAAATCGGCGCCGATCGCCTCGAAATCGACACCGCGATTGGCTAGGAACCACTCCGAGACAGCCTTGCGCAACATCTCGGTTCCTGCAACAGTAGGATAGCCATGGGCGTTGGGCGCATCGGAGGAAACCGCAAGCGCCTGCTGCACGCTCAGGGGCACAGAGTCGACCGGTGAACCGACGGAGAGGTCAATCATGCCACCGGGAGCGTTTTTCGCGGTTTCCTTGTACGGCGCGACGCGATTCCAATCGTAGGGAGAATCAAACCTGTAGAAACCCATTGCCGCCGCCCTTCACGTCGTTTCAATCAAAAGAAAACATCTACCTGCGATGATACCGGCGAGCGTGCCAAAACGAAATGGAAGAATGAAACAAATCCGCAATCGGACCGAAATCGTTCCAGCGTCAGTGTTTGCCATATCTAAGTTGTCGCGTCCACTTGAGGCGTAATACGTAATTGTCGTGCTTGAGCCATGCCAAAAAGACAAGACGCTCGCTGCACCGCCACGCACAAGTTGTCAATGCTCCCCAAAAACAAAACCCGCATGTCTTCACACCTGAAATGGAAGACACGCGGGCCAATAAAACTGAACCGAAAACCGAGCCTAAAGAACCAAGGAATCAATCCTGGTTCTGCGGGGGCAGCGCGGCGATGCGGGCCTCGTCCTTGCCGGACGGACCAGCGGCCTGGGCACCACCCAAATCACCGATGTCGTTGAAGTAGGTGACCGCAGCATCCTTGTACCAGGACCATTCCTCGGGAACGTCGTCCTCATAGAAAATCGCTTCGGTGGGACAAACCGGCTCGCAGGCGCCGCAATCCACACACTCGTTCGGGTTGATGTAGAGCGTGCGCTCGCCCTCATAGATGCAGTCGACCGGGCATTCGTCGACGCAAGCCTTGTCTTTGACGTCGATGCAGGGCTGGGCAATCACATAAGCCATTGAAGAGGCCTCCTTACAAGCTTCAAGTAGTATCAGCCTACGATTAAGCAACGACGGCCGAAACCGTCGTCCGTGATGCAAAGGAAACGCCGTAGAGTCGCCACCGGCGCTACAGGCGGCGCGCCTAGTGTCGGTTCTATCGTCAGCTATTGTCGACCAAGCACTCCGTAGGCTTCCGTAGACTTTTCCACGCGTTTCAAGGCTCAACGAGCATGTCCGCAACACGAATCCGCCCACTATATCGGCATACCTGCAAGTTCCTACGCTCTTCGGGTCTCCGCACTTTCTTCCGTCAGACCGGCCAAGTCCAGGTTTTCCTCCGCCTGTTCCACGTCCGCGTCAAGCTCGCCCGTACCAAGCAGGGAATGGCGATAGGAATAGCCGAAGTAGATGCAGAAGCCAATCAAGAGCCAGACCACGAACCGAATCCACGTCAGCACCGTGAGATTGAGCATCAGCCAGAGATTGGCCACGGCGATCAGGATTGGAACCCACGGGCTGCCGGGAATCTTGAACGAACGCGGCAGGTCGGGGCGCTTCTTGCGCATGATCGGGATGGAAATCGCAACCAAGGTGAAGGCGGAAAGCGTGCCGATATTGACCATGTCGGCCAGAATCGAGACATCGAAGCAGGACGAGACGATCGCGACGAGCACACCCACGGCGATCTGCAGCTTGGCGGGCGTGCCATGCTTGCCGACCTTGGAGAGACCGCGCGGCAGCAAGCCGTCCCGGCTCATCGCAAAGACCACACGGGTCAGGCCGAGCAACAGCACCATGACCACGGTGGTCAGACCGATGACGATGGCGAAGGAGATGATCTTGGCCGCCCAGGTCGCGCCCGCGAGCTCGAAGCCGGTGGCGAGCGACGGGTCCTTGGCCTTGGCGAGGTCCTTGTAGGAGACCATGCCGGTGGTGACGATGGCGACGAGCATGTACATGATGATGACCAACGCCATCCCCAGGCCGATGCCCAGCGGCACGTTGCGCTTCGGATTCTTGGCCTCCTCGCTGGCCGTGGCCACCACATCGAAGCCCAAGAACGAGAAGAACACCAAAGCCGCGCCGGAGACGATGCCGGAAACGCCGTAAACGGTGGGCTGCTGGCCAGTGACCCATTGCAGCAGCGGCTGGGTCATGACACCGCCGGAAGCCGGACCGAGGACTTTGCTGGCCGGTTCGGACGGCGGGATGAACGGGGTGTAGTTCGACATTTTGATATAGAAGAAGCCGACGATGACCACGAAAACGACGATGCCGATCTTCAGAATCGTGAACGCGCCGTCGACGCGGGCGCCGATTTTCGTGCCGAGCACCAGAAGCACCGTGAAGAACGCGACGACGATGATCGGAGCCCAGTCGAACGTGAACCGACCAAGATGAACCTCGGTGCTGGAGTTGAAGCCCATCAGGCGCAGGAAATCATTGAGGTAGACGCTCCAGTATTTGGAGACTACGGAACCGGCCATCAGCATCTCGAGAATCAGGTCCCAGCCGATGATCCACGCCACCAGCTCCCCAACCGTGGTATAGGTGAACGTATAGGCGGAGCCGGCCGCAGGAATCATCGAGGCGAATTCCGCATAGCACATCACCGCGGCCCCGCAGATGATGCCGGCGATAAGGAAGCTCAAAATGGCGGCGGGCCCGGCGTGGAAGGCCGCAGCCTGCGCGCCGATGGAGAAGATGCCCGCGCCCACGGCGACGGCCACCCCCATGACGGCCAGATCCCAGGCTCCCAGATTACGCACCAGCCTGCGGTCGCCGGTGGTCGTCTCAGCCAATGCCTGCTCCACCGATTTCGTCCTGAACAGTTCCATTCGACCCTCCCCCTTCACATCTTGAAGCCTTACGAAAATGTCAACTTCACCATAGGGATATGACATGACGAGAGCGTTACCGCAATTACATACCAGACCTTGTATTACAGATAAAACAGGACAATTATCTTATTGTTTTATCGTTGCGAACTGTTCGCGCGCAACGGCATTCCCGTTATCCCGCGAAGGCGACAATCACGTTGCTTGAATGACTGAATGCTTGCAATCCGGCAACCACCGCTCATCGCAGATCCATGCCCACAACCACCGGCTCGGGAACCAAGCGCACGCCGAACCGTTCTTCGACACCACCTTGGAGCGTTTTCGCAAGTTCGGCGACATCGCCGGCACTGGCGCCGTCGCGATTGGTCAGCGCGAGCGTATGCAGCGTTGAAAGGCCTGCTTTGGCGTCTTTGCGCACTTTGTAGCCTTTGTGGAATCCCGCGTGATCGATCAGCCACGCGGCTGAGGTTTTGACACCCGGCTTGCCGTCGGGCAGCATCGCGTCGAAGCACGGCGCATCTTCAGGAAGTGTTGCGGCCTGCGCCCGCGTCAATATCGGGTTCATGAAGAAACTGCCACAGCTGTGCCTGTCGAAGTCCGGCTTGGCCTCTTCAATACCGTCGGCAACGGCCCCACCTTCCGACTTCGCCGAATCGCGCTGCAACGCCGAGGCCTGGGCGATATTGCTCCGGTCTTTGCAGCCTTGCATCCATCGCGAGGCATATCGACCGGTATCTTCCAGCATGCCCTTTAAGGCACGTACCCGCAGCACGGCCTGGCGAATCGCCGCAATCGGCATCCGCTCCCCCATTTCAACGCCGAGCGCCTTGGCCAGCTGGCCGAACGCCACCTCGCCGGTGTCGCTGCGCTGCAACGTAAAGGTTACAGAAAGCACCACGTAACGCGGTGTCGGGAAATAGTGGTCCGCTGGCTTTGCAGGAGCGCTATACATGCTGGATTTGAGAGCCGAACTGCGGTATCCGAAATGCATATCGTCAGGGCTGAGCTTCCGAATATCGCCGTTTTTACGGTCGAAAACCCGTACCGAAGACACGGACGAGGCCACTTCCTGACCGTATGCACCGATATTCTGCACCACCGACGCGCCTACAGTGCCGGGAACACCGGAAAGCCCTTCCACTCCGGAGAAACCGGAGGAAACGCAGAACGCAACGAAATCGTCCCAATTCGCTCCGGCTTCGGCCACGATTTTGACCGCTCCTGCAGTTTCATTTACAGCAATCCCTGTCTTCAGAACCGAAATACCGTGCCGTTTGTCGCGCACGACAACACCATGGAGGGGCTCATCAGAAATGAGTAGATTCGACCCGCCGCCGATGACTAAAAGCGGGAAGCTCGCATTATCGGCGCTGCGCACCGCGGCGATGAATTCCTCTTCGGTTTGCGGCTCAACGAACCGATCGACAGGCCCGCCCACACCGATGGTGGTCAATTGCGCCAATGCCGGTGTTTCCAACGCTGACGTTCCGAAATGTTGCGAATCCGTCTGCCTCATCATGCCGTCGTCACCAATCTTTCCGTGTATCGCCTGTATCAGCCGTTGCGCGTATCTGCGCGGCAGGTATCATTTTTGCTTCTTTGCCATTGCAGCCGCAATTTCCGCGGCCCGAATATGAAAAAAGCCCGACCGAAGTCAGGCTTCTCAACGTTTCAAACTCAACGAGTCTCGCGGTGCACGGTTTCCTTGCCGCAACGAGGGCAGAACTTCTTCAACTCAAGACGATCGGGAGTGTTGCGACGATTCTTCGTCGTGATGTAGTTACGCTCCTTGCACTCCGTGCATGCCAGCGTGATGCCCGGACGGACTGCGGCGCTTTTGCTTGCCATTGGTTCACCTTCTGCGTGTTGTTTCTTACCGGCTTCTGTCGGAAGTTTGTAGCGGGAAAGAGACTCGAACTCTTGACCTTACGATTATGAGTCGTACGCTCTAGCCAGCTGAGCTATCCCGCCAGAGAGCCTCGGGTGAGAATCGGACTCACGACCTCTTCCTTACCAAGGAAGTGCTCTACCACTGAGCTATCGAGGCGTGGCGGATAGTGGATTCGAACCACTGAAGCTATCAGCGGCTGATTTACAGTCAGCTCCCTTTGACCGCTTGGGAAATCCGCCAATTACTCACTTCTCAGTTTTAAAACCTCGAAGCAGGCAACTTGACTATAATGGCACGAACTGCAGACGGATGCAAGCCCACGACACGCCTAGTGTGTCGCAACAATAATGCCGCCAGACCAACAAAACGTTGGAATGGCGGCATTTTGGCAAGATTTTATATGACAGAGACTTTTAGGCTTTCATCTTTCACCTGTTGATTTTCAGGCAATTCCGTCGGCTTTCAGGCTCTTGCAGACCTCAATGACCTTATCGTTGGCTTCGGTCTCGCCGATGGAGATGCGGATGCCCTCGTCGTCGAAAACGCGGGTGGAGAGGCCGGCCGCGGTGAAGCGCGCGGCGGCCTCGCCGGTCTTGCTGCCGAGCGGCAGCCAGAAGAAGTTCGCATACGGCTCCGGGAAGTCCCAGCCCTGCTCGCGCAACGCCTTGACTACGCGGCCGCGTTCGCCAATCAGCGCCTGCACGCGCTCCATCAGCTCGTCCTTGGCGTCGAGCGAGGCGATGGCCGCGATTTGCGCGGATTGAGTGACACCGAAGGGCAGCGACATCTTGCGCATGCCGGTGATGACGTCGGGCTGGGCGATGCCGTAGCCGATACGCAGTCCTGCCAGTCCATAGGCCTTGGAGAAGGTGTGCGCTACCACGATGTTCGGGTACTCGCGGTAAAGCTTCATGCCGACGCTGGTGTCGGGAGCGGTGTTGAAGTGGATGTAGGCCTCGTCGAAGAGCACGATGACGTCGCTCGGCACGGCCTCCATCAGGCGGCGGGCGTCCTTGTCGCTTACGGACGAGGAAGTCGGGTTGTTCGGGTTGTTGACGATGATCATGCGGGTCTTGTTGTTGATCGCGGCGATCATCGCGTCGATGTCGTGGCCGCCGTCCGCGCGATTCGGAATCTGGACGCTGGTCGCACCCGCGCCGGAGACGATGATCGGGTAGGCCTCGAAGCTGCGCCACGGGTAAATCACCTCGTCGCCGGGACCTGCCAAGAGGTTGGTGAGCTGGGTGATGACCTCGGTGGAGCCGCAACCGAGGACGATCTCGTCCTGGCCGACCTCGTAATCCTTGGCAAGGCGTTCGATGACCTGCCATCCGCCCATATCCGGATAGCGGTTGATGCGGTCGAGCGCGTGGTCTTCGATGGCCTTCTGCACGCTGGGAAGCGGCGGGTACGGATTCTCGTTACTGGAGATCTTGAAGGACTTCTGGCCCGCGACTGCGGGGGCCGGCCTGCCCTGCTTGTAGGCAGGGATGGTATCAACAATGGCACGATGTTTGAAAGTCATAACCGCATTGTAAGTCGGAACGAGAGATATTGCACATTTCGCAGGCCGTTTTTAAGACGGATTAAAACAAAATGCGTCCCAGCCGTTTGAAGGGCTGAGACGCATCGATAAAACCTGGCGAAAGGGCAATCAGTTCATGATCGCGAGCACGTCGCGGGCACCGACGATGAGGTAATCCTCACCGTTGTAGTGCACCTCGGTGCCGCCGTACTTGGAATAGAGCACCTTGTCCCCGATCTTGACGTCCATCGGGATGCGGTTGCCATTGTCATCGCGACGACCCGGGCCGACGGCCAGGACTTCACCCTGCTGCGGCTTCTCCTTGGCGTTGTCCGGAATGTAAAGACCGGACGACGTCTGCGTCTCCGCTTCGGCTTGCTTCACAATAATCTTGTCTTCCAACGGTGTAAGTGAGATCGACACTGTGGACCTCCTCTTTCTTTATGAGAGTTGCATTTCCTCGCGCGAGGACACCGCTTTCAGAGGCTGACGATCACTTTCGGCACCGTCCCTTTGCGCTTACCTGTCTATCGTAGCGCGAAAATTAGCACTCTGCCAACCCGAGTGCTAACGCTCTGAGTGAAACCTTCACAATTCAAAACAGCAAACGTTGATTTTTCAACGAACAACCGAAGCACAGACGAAGCAATAAAAATCCGAACGTACCGCTCAGACGTTGCGCCGTTCGAGAATCTTTTCAAGTCCAGTTCCCAATGAATCCGACGACACCGCCGGCGCCTCCGTATCCGCAGAGACTTCTTCAGCGTGGAACTTCTCGGGATCGCTGGTATAAGCCGGCTTCTCGTCCTTCGCCTTGCCGTTACGCTCGGCGGCGGCATGTCCACGCTTGGCTGCGGCACGAATCCGCTTGCGGCTCTTCTTCGAAATCAGCCTGCCCACGGAACCTTTTGCCGGTTCGACTTCGGATTTGGACTCGGAAATAGCAGAAACCGAAGAACCTGAATCCTTTTGCACATCCCTGGTGGCCTGATCGGCAGATTCCTTCTTATGCTTCGACGTCGATGAAGAGCCGGCTTCCGTCTTGTTTGCAGTTGCCTTGGCGACTTGGCGCATGGACTTGATCTCAAGGCTCTTCGGCTCTTCGCTTTTGACCTCCACGCCGTTGCGCGGAGCACCCAATGAGAACGAAATGAGATCCTGGTTCGGGGCCAGATCGACCAGGTCCAAAGCCTGCGCCGGATGGACCTGCTTGAGTTCGTTGGTGGCATCGCTCGGCTCGACCTGTGGCTGCTTGGCGACCGAATTCACCTTGTCGGAGCCATTGGCTGCAGTATGCTGGCGACGCTCGTTTGCCGGCTTGGAAGTCTGCTTCTTCGCCGATGCCGGAGCAGCCTTAGCCTGTGTATTCGGCCTGCGCTTGGAAGACGATGGCGAAGTTGGCTTGGATTCGGTTTTCTCTTCAACCGCGGCGGAACGCTTCGCCTGATTGCCGGACTTGGTCTCTGCTTTCTTGCCCGTAACCGTTTGCTTGGCGGCGGCCTTCGCCTTCTCACCCTTCGCCTCCGAGCTGGCGGCAGAAACCTTCTGGCTGACCTTGGCCTGCGCTTTGGCGCGGCGGTTTTCGATATGCTCTTTTTCAGCCCGGGACTGCTTCATGGCCTTTTGGATTTCCTGCTCGGCCATCAGACCGGTGGGCTGCTCGTCACTGGAAACGGAGGTTTGCGAAATCTTGCCGGCGACTTCGGCATTGGCATTGGCCTTGGCGGACTGGGAATCGGTGCGGACCGAACCGTCACGACGGGATTGATGGGCCTTGGCCTGCGCGGCACGCTTCGCCTTGAGATCACGCTCCCATGCCCTGGCATGGTTGGCCGTACGCACGCCCAACGCCACGACGACGGCCAGCAAGGCCGCGGGAATCAACGCGAACAACGCACTGAACTTCAACGGGAACGAAATAGCAAGTACGATCAGCGTAACAACCAACAACGTGGCGGAAATGATGGCACGACGATGTGCCGCCTCGCGACGAAGCTGACGTATATGCGCGATTCTGGCACGTTCCTTCATGGCCTTTGTGGGTCGTGCAACCGATGCCTTCGCTGGGCTCGCGGCAATATCTTTTCGCTCCGATTGCATGACAATCCCTTTCGCCGAAGGCCGCCACTCATCGCTGAAACGAGTACCGCTATCGGCATCCACCAGATGCAGCGACGGCGAGTATTTGTCCTCGCGATGCTCGACCACCCTTTTCATGCTATCCGCGGTGCGCCGCGGCAGCCAGCCAAGTATCAGGATAACGAGAATGACCAGTACAACAACGCCGCTCACCCACGCATAATCCATAGCTTTAAGAATAGATAGTGTTGGTGACTTTTTACACACGTGTAGTTTGCGCGTGTCATACAAGCAGACGGCGCGTAAAACCAAGCGGCGCGTCCTCAGCCAGCAGGCTATAGACGTCGTGGTCTCGCCACTGGCCATGAATGTACATGCTTTTGAGTCTCAGGCCCTCGCGGTGGGCCTGCAATTTCTCCGCTACCCTGCGGGAACGTTGGTTTTCCGGCAGCATCGATATTTCCAAGCGGTGCAGCCGGGGGCCGGTCGGACTGAACATCGCCCAATCCGCAAGCATCGCTACGGCCAACGGCGCGACACCGTGCCCTGCGTGACCTTGATCGACCCAATAGCCGATATTGCCGCTGCGCATCGAGCCGTAACAGATCGCGCCCACCGAAATCTGGCCGATAATGGCCATCTGGTATTCGATGACGAAAAGCGCTCCGACTCCAGTTGCTTCATCATTACGCTGCCGCTGCAGCCAGGTGTTGAACGTCAGTCCGGGACCGTGCATCGGATCGTTGGAATCCCAAGGCTCAAGCCACGCGGCATTGCGTTGTCTGGTTTCGTTCCATCCCGCCTCGTCCTCGGCGCTCAGCGGACGCAGTCGAATTTGCATGGCGCCCTCGGGCGGGACCAACTCGGCCGGCATGGTGATGGCGTTGGGGTTGGGCGCAAGCACGTTGCGCAGCGATCGAAAGACTGACACACGTCCATAGTACCCATCCGTCCTCCACTCGCAGCAATGTCACAGCTCGTCGATAGATCGCTGTCTAGGTAGTATGAGCGTATGAACGACAAAGCAGAGAAAATCGACGCACACAAACAGGTCATGCGGCATGAAGCCATCCGCATACGCAAGGAAATCGGCGAAGGCGAGCGGGCAGAGGCCGGCGAGCGATTGGGGAAACTAGCTGCGTCACTGGTGAATAATTCGCCAACCGTCGATCTGAAGCCTGGAGACAGCGCGGCGGCTTACGTTTCAATGGGGACGGAAGTGCCGACGTTTGAATTATTGGACACGCTTGTTCAACGCGGGTTGCGAATGCTGGTGCCTCGACTTGGCAAGGGCCGCGATATCGGATGGAGCGAATATGACGGAAAAACCGGACTCCGTCAGATGCCACACACCGCTACGGGCGGGTTAAGACCGGCGGAACCGGAGGGCGAGATTTTAGGACCTGAAGCCATTGCCGACGCGAAAATCGTCTTTATCCCGGCCTTCGCCATCGACCTTGACGGCACACGACTCGGTCGCGGGGGTGGCTGGTACGACCAGGTTCTCGGGCTTTGCCGGGAGGATGCACTGAAAATCGGGGTCTGCTGGGACCGGGAATTCATCGATCATCACCACGCCGTGCCTCGAGAGGAGCACGATATCCCGGTCGACGTCATAATGACAGATAAGCGAATTATCACCATATGACATCGATCGTCAAGGGGCCGGCACCGCGATGACGTCGGAACGCCTCATACGACTTGAATAAGCTATATTCCTTGAAAGCGTTCTGCCGGTAATCCGCATATCGGAATATCGAAAACCGATACTTTCCATCAGTTAAATCCTCGCCGACCGGTTGCCAAGCATCCCTTGACTTCACCGGAAACGAACGCGCGTCAGGGCTGGGACTAGGATATGTACAGTTGACTTGTTGAGATTTTACTTTGTGGAGGGACCGTTGCCTACTTATCACTACCGTTGCAAGAATTGTGGATACGATTTTACCGAGCAGCAGTCATTCTCCGACGATCCGATCACCGTTTGCCCGAAATGCGGCAAAGAACAGGTACGCAAGGTCTATTCCGCAGTTCCCATCGAGTTCAAGGGGCACGGCTTCTACCGCACCGACAAGGGCGGGTCGTCGTCTTCTTCCAAAAAGTGACTGCGGACTGATTAAGTCTTAGAAATTTTCAGAAAGCCGATAACTTGCCTTGATGCAGGTGCCGGCTTTCGTGTTTTGGAAATCATCGATTGATTGACGGATTTCGGATGTGGATAACCCGTTTCGCACTCCACCATGACACGCCTCAAATGTTCATAACCCCTAGCATCCGACCACAGTACCCGTTTTCGTTCCGATGATTTTGCGTTTTGGTTCATCATGGAATCATGAACCTTTTTCATCACACCGGCAAACAGAGCCTAGGCGTAAAGAAACCGACGCTCAGGCAACGACGCACCATACGGCAAACACGCACCATGCTCGCGGCGTTGTGCGTGGGGCTTGCCGTTTTCTTTGCGTTGCAGTCGATTTCCAGCAGCATTGCCACCAAAACCGCGGTCGCGGCGACGCGCGCCATCAAACGCGGGCAGACCATCCATGCCGATGATCTCAAAACCGTACAGATTGCCGACAGCCCCGCATTGGCGAGCGTATTCAGCTCAGATGCCGACGTGAAAGGACTGATCGCGCAGGTGAACATCGAAACCGGCAGCATCATCGCCCGGCCGATGGCACGCGCCTCGCCGGTAATCGGGCACGGGCTGACTGCCATTGACGTCAAAATCAGCGGATCGACAAACGGGCTGATCCCCGGCGACAAAGTCTCGCTCGTAGGCAGCGCCGGATGCGAAGCCGTGCCGAATCTTCCGGCTCAAAACCCTCCGGCGAACCAGCACCCGAAAGACGATTCGACACCGAGAGGCTCTCCCGACGGAAACGATTCGGAAAACGGGGAAGCGTCAAAAAACCAGTCGGATGCCCCTGAAAGCGACGATAAAGGCAACGATGACGGCAATGACGATGCTGCACGGGCATCAAACGAGGCAATGGCAACGCCATCGGATGGTCAGACGTGTACGTTGGTAAGACTTGCGACGGTCACCGGCAGCCCACATCGCGACGATGGCGGCAACGTCACCACCCAACTTGCCATGCCGCCGCAGGATGCCGCGCGCATCATGGCGGTGCAGGAACGTATGCCCATTATGGCCGCCAAACTCTAGCTGGCAGGAATCTCAATATAAAGCGAGGAAGTCAAGGAGGAGATCATGAACGGAAAACAGACCGGCAAAACAATTCCAGGCTAATAAACAGGAAAGGGTGATGGTTTTACTATCACCATCACCCTTTAGCGATAAACGCCAAGCCCTACTTGTCGCGTTCACTGAAAATGGCCCAATGCGGGGGCAGCTCACGCAGGATGCGGCTGTCGTCGTCATCCTGCTTGCTACCTTGCGGACGGCGGTCTGACGGGTCGGTTTCGACGCCATCGACGTCGAAACGTTCGCTGCCCTTGCGCACCACGCGTTTATGGGTACGCGACGTTCGACGGTTCGGATCATAGGCCTGCGCCATCAGCGAACCTCTCGGTAGAGCTCGCTGATACGGCTGACGATCCGGTCGACTTCCTTGTCCGGGTTGACGAACGCGGCGACGCTCCAGACGGTCATGACCGACCAACCGAGCGTTGTCAGATCCTGCATCAGCACACGATGACGCTTGCGGGTGGACTGGATTCCCATGAACTGCGCGTCATCGGTCATCACCGCCAGCGAGAACGGCTTGTCTTTGAGGCCGACGACCAGAGGAATGGAGGCACCACCATCGAAACCGTAATTCGCAGCGACCCTGAGCCCGCGCGCTCGGATGCGATCGGCCAGATCGTTGAACAGTACATTCTTGCCTTTGAGCGACACCGAGGGACGCACCACTTCCTTGCCCAGGCCCTCAGCCCATTTGAGCATGACCTTCAGAAGCTTCGGACCCGGCTGGTGAAGACGGTCATCCTCCATGTCGGCGGAGCCGAAGGCCGAAATGATATCGACATTGCGGTCGGCCAAGGCGAGGGCGTCAAGCAGCTTGCCGTCGCCACCCTCGCCTTCCAACGAACCGAACTGCTGAAGCAGGCGGCCGTGAGAGGTCTTGGCGAAGCACAGCGAAAGGATGACATCGCTGGCTCGCACGCCGGCGATCTCGTCGATGTCGACCAGGCGCACATGGCGAAGGAAACGCCCCATGGCCTCATCCTTCAACGAAAGGGACTTCAATTCGGCACCAAGCCTCGTGCGGAAGACCGGGGTCAGGGTGACCACGGCGAGCAAATAACCGGCCGGCACCACGGTGAAGGCGGCGGCACGTTGCTTAATGACGGCGATGACCTCGTCGATCTCCTGCTGGCTACTTTCCACCAATCCCGTGGCAAGCACCGGCACGCCGTTGGCTTCGACCCTGTGGAAGCGAACCCTGCCCTGCACCGATTCCGCAGCCACGTCTCGGCGGGCATTGCCGTAGCCCTGCGCCGAAAGGAACAGGGAGAGCCGGGGATCGCGGCAAACAGGCCGAGAATCAATCGTGACCTTCGGCAGCAAAGCGACCAGGGCGTTCACCGATTCGGAGGTGATGGTGGATTGATGGGCGATGACCACCACGCGCCTGGCACGACTCAAAACGCTCAGCAACTCAAGGGAGGGAATATGGGAGGCGGCATCGATGATGGCCACATCGGCGATAGGCTGGGGATCGCTCAGGACGGCAAGAGTGAAAGGCGTGGCCATGATGACGGGCTTCACCGCCGCAAGGATCTGCGGATATTCACGGGTGATATGGCTCAGCGGCACATGCACGTTGCTGGCCAGCAACGTGTGCAGCTGGTTGGCCTCCTGGGTGTGAGAGAAAAGCATATCGCACAGGTGACGCATGGCTTCCTGCTCAAGCATGGGCCCCACGGAATTGACATGATCAATATCGACCTGCACGAACCGGTCGGCCGCGGACTGCAACGCGGAACCGTCCTGGTTGGAGATAATCGCCGAGGACCGCACGATATCCTCAAAGACCGTCGTCCACCAGGAAAGCTGAAGCTCGCCTTCCACGCCGTCCACGGACACGCGGCGGTTGCGCATGTCTTCAATCAGCGCGTCAAGCCCCACGGCGTGGAATTCGCGTTCAAGGCCGGCACGCCCCGGCAACGTATCCAGAGCCTTACGGTCGGAATACAACGCCTTGAGTCGGGTCTCGAGTCGGGCCAAGTCAACGGTTTGCAGATCGCCGCCCTCAAGCGTGGTGGCGAGCACGGCATCGAGAGCGGTGATGTCGCGCATCAGGGCTTCCTGCGTCTCAACTATCGTATCCAGCTTCGGCGGAAGCACGGGCCATCCGCCATGAGGCACGATTTCATGCCATTGTTCCGATTGCTTGTCCACAACCTTCAACGCATCGTGCAGGTCCTCCACCTGGGAGCCAGCCCGAAGCAGACTCTTGGCCTCTTTGACATGCCGACGACGCTCCCAGAAGCCCATGCTCGTCCCCTCGGTCTTGCGCTGGGCCTTGGGCTTGCTCGCCTCAATCATCGAGTCGATGTCGCGTTCGAAAATCTCGGGCTGGAAGACGTCGAGCACGCGGCGCAGGTTCTTCAACACCGTGACCTGACGGCCCCACTCCTGTACCGTCGACGGCACCGGGAACCCACAGGTTTCGGCGACGGACGCCACCTGGTCACGCGTTGCGGGAAGAAGGCGCTGCAGCAGATTCTCGACCTTCTGATAGGCATTGACCGCGTCACTTTGCGTGAAAAGCGAGGCACCGTACCAAGGCGTGGTCTGCGGGCCGACAGTGAATTCGCCGTATTCGCCGGCTTTGCGAAGCTTCTTGATCCAATCTTGCATATGCGGGGCGATGGCCCTCGCGGTTTCATTGGAAAGGCGGACATGCGTAGCCGGATGGCTCGGCATTGCGGAAATGCTGGCCAGATTCTGGATGGTCTGGTAGGCGGAAACGCCCCACTCCTTGCTTACCCCGTGCAGATCGCCGAGGTAACGGGTCAGCCGCGAGCGCACCCCGACGAGCTCATCGGAGACCTGATCGAAACGGGCGACAGCGGCGCCGGGTTGAAAGCCGACGGCCGCAATCAGTTCCTGGTCGATTTGTTGCGCGGCCTTGGAATCGGCCATATCCACCACGCGACTGCTCAGATGGCAGGAATCCATTTCGTGGGTGAAACGTTTCTTCTGCCCTGCCACTGCTGGCACATAAAGCACCGTCCGCCCGGCGGATATACAGCGGGAGGCGATTGCGGCGGCGATTTGCGCCGTATCGTTGCCAGAGGCATCGTCGAGAAACAGCGAATGGCCCTGCGCCGCCATATTCGCGGCATACCGCACGACATTGTCGACGTCCCCGGCCTCGTGCTCACTGTGGGGATCGGCATCGAAGGGACTGAAACTCGGAAGTTTTGCATCCTTCAAAGCGCTGATGGCATCGGCGTTGCCGGCCAATGCGTCAAGGGCGGTGTTGCCGCTGGGGCCCTTGGCCAGGGAATCGATGATACGGCGGCTTTCGGCGAGCATCTTGGTGGCTGGGTCCATGAAGCAACCCAAGATGATATTGCGTTCGATGTCGAAATCCGGAACCGCGAACTTGACCTCGTCGGTGATGGCGGTGAACACGGAAGAGGTGTCGGGAGTGCCGCTGGCATAGTTCCTGCCATCAAAAAGGGCGGTCTCGTCGATATCGACATGCTGGTCGTGCATCGCGGTGGTGAACGCGGGATTGAGGCTGACATGTCCAGTGAAACGGATGACGGCATCAGTTTCGCGGCCGCCCGGCTTGCGGTGTACCTCGACCGGATAGAGCAGGACCGGAACGGAATTGCCTTTCCACGTGGCCACACCGACCACCAGGGAGAGTTCGGCGACCCCGGCGGACCGCGTTCTGACGGCTTTGTCGTCGAGGACACGCTCGAGCCTACGGCCGGCCGCACGCAGCATCCCCGCATCGCGGAACATGGAGTCGAGGGTGGTGTGACCGCTGGCGAAGAGCTGGGCGATGCCGGAAGGATGGGCATGGGTCAGATCGAGTTGCGCGGCGAGCTGTCCGACGTCCTCCAAAGGCGAAGGAACCAACCCGCTGCGATAGCTGTCATACCATTTGCGCATCCGTTGGATGCCGTTTACTGTCTGGTTCGTCTCGCTCATTGTTTGCGTCCCTCCCCGACCTCTTTACGATACTCGATATACCCGGAATTTTGCGAAAGCGCAGCGTCGACATCATCGTTGCCCACCGCCGAAAGCCATGCATACAAATCGCCGTACAACGAAGGGTTCATAGCCAGGAACGGCAGGAGCTCAGGGTGCTTCGCCATTTCGAACTGCACCGAGAAGTCCGTGGTTTGCTTGGCTTCCTGCGAGCTCATACCCTCCACTTCGACTTCGGGCTGCGGCTGGTCGAAGTCGCCGTTCGACACCTTTTCGAACACCGAACCGGGCTCAAAGGCTGGTTTGAAGGTTTGTTGCGCATCGAACGAGCTGCCGCCGGCATTCGGGGTTTGGACGAACGCCGGGGAATCCACAACATCCCGGATCGGAGGCATGAACTTGTTGCGCTCCTCGGTTGCCTTGCGTTTCGTCTCGTCGTTTTGCGGTTCCTGCACAACGATTGGATTCGAGCGGGAACGGGAACCGCCGCCCTGCCGGGAGCTTTCATCCATGGCGACGAATACCGGAGCGTCATGGTCGGCTGAAGTCTGGCCGGAAGCCTGACCACCCGTTACACTGCCAAACCGATTTGCCTGCTGCTCTGGCTGGGCGAGGCGCTGTGCCTGCTGATCCTGCTGCTGCAGCTGGGCAACCTGCTGCGCGGCTTTCTGTGCTTGCTGCTGCTGAGCTTGCTGAACTTGCCCGGTCTGACGCTGCTGCGCTTGAGCGGCAGCCACATTGCCGCCATCAACGTTGGTCGGCGCCTGTGCTGCCACCGACGAATTCATCGGTTGTTGCACGCGGGAGGCATCCCCGGAAATCTGCTCATCTTTTTGACGCGAAGGCAGCGACACCTGCCGCACTGGTGCCCCGGTCTGCGATGATTTGCTTTCGCCGAGGCGAGCGGTTGCGGCCACCGACGGTTTCGTGGATTTGTTGCCGGTTGCGGAGGGCTGGGCAGATTTTACTGCCTCGGCGCCTTTGTCTTCGGTCTCGCTCTCCATGGCGTCTTTGAACAGATCGCGCGCCTTGGCGTCCTCGACCTGCGGATCGGGTGCGATCACGTTCAGCGAAATCTGGTCGATG
The DNA here is from genome assembly GCF_029433295.1 of Bifidobacterium sp. ESL0784. Taxonomy (GTDB): domain Bacteria; phylum Actinomycetota; class Actinomycetes; order Actinomycetales; family Bifidobacteriaceae; genus Bifidobacterium. The sequence continues at coordinate 591,955 of NZ_JAQTHV010000001.1, read as the reverse complement.
GCATGGTCGGCTTGCGGGCTTTCGGGTTTTTGGCTGGTGCCGGCCTCGGTTGGCGACGGGGTGTCGGCGGCAATATCGTCGGCGCTGGTAGCAGCATCCTTGGCTGCCTGATCATCCGGAGTCGGGGAATCACCATTGCCCTGCGCCCTGGCGGCAGCCGAAGCCCCAATGCGGCTAGCCACATCGGCGGCGCTGAACGCCGTGGTGGGCTCCCCCGCACGCAGATTCAGTATGTCGTCAACGGACATATCGTTCAGGTCAGGCTCGACATCGGCGCTTTCCGCACCGGTGACCGCGTAGTCGAACAGGTCGGTAATCTGGTTGCCGCCTTCGTCATCGTCGTCGACATCGACACGGACGAAATCGACGGGAACATCGCCGAACTGCAATCTCATCGGCGAATCCGGCAAAATGAAATCCTGATTCGGCGTCAGCGGACGCAAGCCCTTTTCCTCGACCACGTACGAGCCGTTGGTGGAATTCAGATCGGTGACCGAAGCACCGCCATTGGCCGCCACCGTGAACACCGCGTGACGTTTCGACATCGAACGCGTGTCGTCGTCGATCTCCAGGCGGCGATGCCCATCATCAGCAAGCGCTCGCAGAGGCCTACGGCCGATCTCAACGTTTTCGCCGGGCCCGACATCGACTTTTGTGGAGCCATTGACTTTGATGACCCAATGTTTCGTCGTTCGCGGATCAGACACCTTGCGGCCTCCCCATATACACTTTGCTCATGCTCATGCCATTGTGCCATGTTTGTCTTGAATCCGACAGAAAAATGGCAGACATTGACAACACTCACTCATGAGCCTGTCCTTGCTTTTGCTTTCAAGGACACGCCTTAGGTACTACGATAGCCGACAAAATGAACAAACCCTGCGAGCGGAGATTCCGCGCACAGGGTTTGTAACAATTTCTTTGGATTCAAACGGCTAACTGTCTAAAAAGCGTCGGCCGCGAAATCCGCAAGAAGGAAAGAACTACTTGAGTTCGACGGAGCCGCCGGCCTCTTCGATCTCGGACTTGGCCTTCTCGGCGTCTTCCTTCTTGGCCTTCTCGAGGATGGTGGCAGGAGCACCGTCGACGAGCGCCTTGGCGTCAGCCAGGCCCTTGCCGGTGATGTTCTTGACGGCCTTGATGACCTGGATCTTCTTGTCGCCGAAGGAGGAGAGGACCACGTCGAACTCGGTCTTCTCATCTTCGCCGGCACCTGCACCAGCGGCAGGAGCAGCGGCAACGGCAACAGCCGGAGCGGAAGCTTCGACATCGAACTCGTCCTCGAACTTCTTGACGAAGTCGGAGAGTTCAACCAGGGTCATTTCCTTGAACGCATCGAGGAGCTCATCGCTTGAGAGCTTAGCCATAATGGCTTCCTTTCAATCATGGCGGCGGATTTTTTGTTGGGTTCCGTCACCTAAATTCTTAAATTTCTTTAATTATTCACTACAACTGCTAAAAATCTACGCGGCCAAAGCCTCGCGGAAATCAAGCGGCCTTTTCCTGCTTCTCGCGCAGGGCGTCGAACGTACGCACGGCCTTTGTAGGCAGAGCAACGAACGTGCGAGCGGCCTTGGCCATAGAGCCCTTGAGGTCGCCTGCCATCCTGGAGAGCAGGGTTTCGCGAGATTCGAGATCCGCGAGTTTCATGAAGCCTTCGGCATCGTACATGGTTCCGTCTGCGAAACCACCCTTGATGACGAGGGCCGGGGTTTTCTTGGCAAAGTCACGCAGGACCTTCGCAGCCTCGACGTAATCACCCTTCACGAAGGTGATTGCGGAGGGGCCGGCGAGCGCTTCATCGAAGCCCTCGTACCCAGCCTCTTTGGCGGCGATGCGAGCGAGCGTGTTCTTAGCCACTGAGTAGGAAGTATCGCGGCCTAGCTTTTCGCGCAGATCGGAAATCTGCGGAACGGTAAGCCCGCGGTACTCGGTAAGGTAAACCGCATCGGCGTTACGGAATTGATCCGTAAGCTCGGCGATCACCGCTTCCTTTTCGGGCCTTTTCATGGCGTTCCTTCCTGAGTCGACCATTGATTGGGAAATTCGGAACGTTGCGGCTTTGTGGGCGATTTATCCGTTGCTGCGAAATCGCAACCCTACAAAAAATGCCCTGCACATAGGCAGAGCACCATACCGGCCACTTGCGCGACCCGCCTCTTACCGAGGCTTATGACATTCAACCTATGCTGGCTTGGCGAACCAAACTTCGAGAGGCTTGCACCTCTAACCAACAGTCTGTGGTTTACAGATGAATAGTATACGGACGCCGCCCGACCGCGCGACACGCCCCGCTGCAAACCAGCGGCAGAAATACCCGTGGGACGTTGCCGCTACTTCCCTGCTGAACGTCGCTGCGACCAAAAGCACGAAAAGTAGGCAGAAAACATGCTTTTCGTCGCAACTTCACCATTAACGCGACCAAAAGCACGAAAAATGGGTCCGAAACGTGCTTTTCGTCGCAACTTGCGAGAAACTGCGACGAAAAGCACGCGATTGGAAAGGCGGACGCCCAAGCAACCCTACGACTGGCAGTCAGATGGCCAAGCAGACAGATGACCAGCCAGTCCAAGCAGTCTCGGCCAACAATCAGGGGAGACCGGCAATCAGACCAAGGTCAGTACAGACCCACAGACTGCAATCAGAGCACGGCCTGGAGAGCAAAGTCGAGGATGAACAGGGCGGTGACGATCCACATCACCGGATGCACCTCACGAGCCTTGCCCTTGCAGATCTTGACAAGGCAGTACATGATGAAGCCCGCGGCGATGCCGTAGGAGATCGAGTATGAGAGCGCCATGAACACCGAGGCAAAGAGCGCCGGGATGGCTTCACCTAGGTCGCCCCAGTTGACTTCCTTGAGGCTGGAGGCCATCATGCAGCCGACCACGACCAGGACGCCGGCGGTTGCGGCGGACGGGATGGCGGAAACCAGCGGCGAGAGGAACATCGAGATGAGGAAGCAGATAGCGACGGTCACCGAGGTGAGGCCGGTGCGGCCGCCCGCGGCGATGCCGGCCGAGGATTCGACGTAGGTGGTGATGTTGGAGGTGCCGAACAGGCCACCGACGGAGGTGGCGATGGAATCAGCGAAGAGCGCCTTGTCCATCTTGGAACTGAAGCCGTGGCCGTTGGCCATGTTCTTGATGTCAGTATCAGAGAAAATGCCGGTCTTGCGGCCGGTGCCGACCAGCGTGCCGATGGTGTCGAACATATCGGACATTGAGAAGGCGAAGATGGTGACAATAACGAGGGGTAGGCGGCCGAGGTTGCCGAAAAGCGCCGGGAAGCCTTGCGGGCTGAAGATCGCGAGGAAGGTGGTGGGTAATTGCGAGAATGTCGCGCCGATCGAAACGGAATTGGACATCGTGGTGACGCCGAAGGGGATGCCGATGACGGCGGCGGCGATAATCGAGATCAGCAGCGAGCCGCGCACGTTGAGCAGGGTGAGGACGATAGCGATGGCCAGACCAATGAGGAAGACCCAGAGCTCAGGGTTGTTCAGCATAGAGAGGCCAGGCGTCGCGTGGATCGGGCCGCCTTTGGCCGCGGCTTTCGGGTCACCGGGAGTGAAGGAAATGAAGCCAACGTTCAACATGCCGACGTACATCACGAACAGACCGATGCCGCCGCCAATGGCGTGCTGGAGGGATTCGGGGATGCAAGCAATGATGAGCTTACGGACGGAGGTTACGGTGACCAGAATGTTGATCAGACCGCACAGGAATGTCATACACAACGTTTCCTGCCAAGTGAATCCAAGACCGGCGCAGACGGTGTAGGCGAAGAACGCGTTGAGACCCATGCTTGCGGATTGTGCATACGGAACGTTGGCAAAAAGCCCCATAACCAAGGTTCCTGCGACGGAAGCGATGATGGTGGCGAGGAACACGGCGCCCCAGGGCATGCCGGTGGTGCTCAAGACTTGCGGATTGACCACGATGATATAACTCATCGCGAAGAATGTGGTGATGCCCGCTGTGATTTCAGTGGATACGTTGGTGTGATTTTCTTTGAGATGGAAGAACCTGTCCATCGTTCTCTCTTCCTTGGTTTTGCATCGCCAATTCAGATTGCAGAAAAAGGGCGGTCGGCGCTTATGGCGTTCAACACTACAAGACCGACGAACTTCACTAACTGCTGATAGATGAATTGACGATACGGAGGTTGCTGCGACTCGCCCGCGTTGACGCGGACACCTCGAATATAACACCGGTCATAGCCACGGATTTTCTAATGGATTAGATGGTCTTTTGTACTAAAAACTTCGCAACCCGAACTCAACCGAAAAACAGACGCCCAGACTAGTGAGAAAAGCACCAAATCGGTCCCCGAATGGTGCTTTTCTCCGCAATTAAGGCAGACAGCAATGGGAAAAGCACCTTTTCGAGCAGTTTTTTGGCGCTTTTTAGACTGGTTGGGTGTGCGAGGTGGAGACTCAGCCAAAACGGCCGGAGATATAGCGCTCGGCCTCCTCGTTTTGGGGGTTGTTGAACATCGTGGTGGTGTCGGAGAAATACTCGAGGTGGCCGGGCTTGCCGACGGCCTTGAGGTTGAAGAAAGCGGTGTAGTCGGCCACGCGCGCGGCCTGCTGCATGTTGTGCGTGACAATGACAATGGTGTAGTCGCGCTTGAGCTCGTTGATCAGATCCTCGACGGCAAGCGTGGAGATCGGGTCGAGGGCGGAGCACGGTTCGTCCATCAGCAGCACCTGCGGGTGGACGGCGACGGCGCGGGCGATGCACAGGCGCTGCTGCTGACCGCCGGAAAGTCCAATACCCGGCTTGTCGAGCCTGTCTTTGACCTCGTTCCAGAGGTTCGCCCCGCGCAGGGCCCATTCCACCAGCTCGTCGGCGTCGGACTTGGAAATGTGCCGGTTGTTGAGGCGAATGCCGGCCAAGACGTTCTCGCGTATGGACATGGTCGGGAACGGGTTGGCCTTCTGGAAGACCATGCCCACGTCGCGGCGCACGGCCACCGGGTCGACGCCTTTGGCGTAAAGGTCGTGGCCGTCGAGCAGCACCTTGCCCTCGACGCGCGCGCCCGGCGTAATCTCGTGCATGCGGTCGAGCGTGCGCAGGACCGTAGATTTACCGCAGCCGGACGGGCCGATGAAAGCGGTGACCTTGTTGGCCTGAATGTTGAGGTTGACGTCCTGGACGGCCAGGAAATCGCCGTAGTAGACGTTGAGATGTTCGACATCGATGCGTTGGCCCATGATGACTCGCTTTCTCGTTAATTACATTTTCGATAATGCTGTTGATTTTTACGATCTAGAATAAGACTCGTTATTTTTGATTTGCTCGATTACCGTTTACCCGATTATTCGACCGATAACCTACCGAATTTGACCGTTGACCCCGCAGCTGCAAGGTAAACGACATTTTTTCATTTCGCCTCCACGCTGAAGAGGTGCTGGACCAGGCGGCCGACGAGGTTCAGGACCAGGACGATGGCAATGAGCACGAGCGCCGCAGCCCACGAACGTTCGGATGGGATGGAGGCGACGCAGCCCGGGCCGGCGTTCGGCGGGCAGGTCACGGACATCTTGCTGTATTCCTGGTAGACGAAGACCGGCAGCGTGGTCATCTGGCCGCTGAAGAGGTTCCAGTTGGTGGTGACGATGAATCCGGCGGTCATCAGAAGGGGTGCGGTTTCGCCAATCACACGCGCGATGGCGAGGATGACACCGGAGACAATGCCGGGCAGTGCCGTTCGCAGCACGACCTTGACGATGGTTCGGGATTTAGTGACGCCGAGCGCGTACGAGGCCTCGCGCAGGTCGTCGGGAACGATCCGCAGCATCTCCACGCTGGAATTGACAACCGTCGGAATCATAAGAATCGAAAGCGCGACCGAGCCCTCGAAACCGTTGGAAACGCCCGGTCCCATCAGAATCGCGAAGAGCGAGAAGGCGAACAGGCCGGCGACGATGGAAGGAATGCCGCTCATCACGTTGACCAGCAGCGAGATGGCCTTGGCAAATTTGCTGCCACGCGCATATTCGGTCAAATAGATCGCGCACATCAGGCCGACCGGCACGGAAATCAGCATCGCGCCGAGCGTGACCTCAAGCGTGCCAATGATGGCGTGCTCGATGCCGCCGTGGCCGCCGGAAGGCGTGGGCATGCCGCCGATCACACCGGACATGTTGAACGTAAGGAAATTCAAATTGAGCCGCTTGACGCCCCGCGCGATGGTGGTCCAGAGCAAGGAAATCAGCGGAATCATGGCGATGACGAACGCGAGCCCGATGACACCGGCCATAATCCGGCTTTTCCATTCGCGTTGCTTGAGCAAAGCGTTCGAAGGCTTGAACTTCGAGAAATCGGGGGTCGGGCCGGCCGATTGCGAAGCATTGGAGACCATTGCATTCGAAGCTTTTGCTACTGAATCGACAGCAATGGTTCCGGCCTGAGCATCCTTCAAAGTTGCGGTAACCTTATCATTTTCTTTCATCGCGCACCTCCCTTCTTGGTGATGCGTCGGGCAAGGAGATTGACCACGAACGTGATGACGAAGAGGACCAGGCCGGTGGCGATCAGCGCGGAGACGCCCAGCGAGTCGGCTTCGGGATATTGCGCGGCGATATTAGCGGCAATCGTCTGGCTTTTCGAAGCCTGCAGCCAGTGCCACGAGTAGGTCATGCCCGGCGAAAGCACCATCATCACGGCCATGGTCTCCCCCAGCGCGCGCCCGAGTGCGAGCATCGAGGCCGAAACCATGCCAGACTTGGCGAACGGAAGGGCGGTGAGTTTGATCATCTCCCATTTGGTGGCGCCCAGCGCGAGCGCCGCCTCCTGGTCGAGGCGCGGGGTGGCCGCGAAGATGTCACGCGTCATCGAGGTGATAATCGGCATGATCATGATGGCCAAAATCACCGCAGCGCTGGCGACGGTGCGCGGCGGGTTGGCGGCGGGCCCGGCGAAGAGCGGAATCCAGCCCAGATGCGTAGAAATCCAGTTCCAGAAGGGATACATTGCCGGCACCAATACCAGCGCGCCCCACAAGCCGTAGATGACGGAAGGAATCGCGGCAAGCAAGTCGACGACGTAATTGAGCACGGTCTGAATACGTTTGCGCGCGTAGAACGTGATGAAGAGGGCCACCCCGACGGCGACAAAAAAGGCGATTGCCAGCGCAAGCGCCGCAATCACCACCGTACCGAAAACCAGAGGCCCGACATATTGCCAGAACCCGTGCGCCTTGCCTCCGCTCAGGGAGGCGAACACTGCGGAGGTCTTGGCCTGCGGACCGGCGAAAATCGGCCAGGCGCGCAGCAGCAGGAAAAGCACCACCGCGCCCAGCGCCACCAGAATCAGTGCCCCGCAGCCGACAGCCACCGCGTGGAAAACCTTGTCCTGGCTGTGCCGACCGGATTTGGCGTTGGTAAAATCAAGGCCGTCGCGCCGATCGTTCGCCCCGCCGCCGGCCGAAGCGCCTAAACCCGCGCCGATCTGGCCGGCCGCAGCGGGCATAGCCTCCACCGCGCTGCCGCTTTCAGATGTATTCGCCATGCTTTTGCTTTTCCTTACGTTAACGTTCGAGGTTCGGAGCTCAGAGTTCGGGATTCGGAGCCCAAAACCCAAAGTCCGAAACCCAAAACCCAGAACCCGGAGTTCAAAGCTCGGAACCAGCCAAATCGGCCGGTCGAATCATTTCGTTTCCAGCCAGCTTGTCGACTCGAATATTCGCCTATTGGATTATCTCGTTAAAACAGTTATCAGTTATTCCGATTATTCAGTTATTTCGTTTGTATTACATCCACGGATTTCAGAGCCTTCTTCGTCAGCGCTCCCCCGAGCGCCGCCGAGCCGGTGTTGTCCGCGGCGATCTTCTGGCCGTTCTCGCTTAAAACATAGCCCAGCCAGTCGCGTACGAACACGCCGGTTTTCGCATCCTTGTAGGCCGGGCACGCCACGGCGTAAGAGGAGGAGACGATCGGATAGTTTCCCGCAACGGCGGTGGCGTAGTCGACGTTCACCACCACGCGCTTGCTGCCCTTGGGCATCGCGCGCAGCGGCGAGGCGTTGACGGTTTTCGCGGCGGCATCCGCGGCGGGCGCGACGTAATCGGCCCCGACCTTGACCGAAGCCGTGCCGAAATTGCCGGCCTTGGCGAGGTCCGCGTAGCCGATGGTGCCGTCGGCCTGGCCGATGCTGCTGACCACGCCGTCGGTGCCTTTCGCGGCCTGCCCGACCTCGTTGGGCCAGTTCTCCTGCGCCTCGTAACCCCAGTCGTTGGGCGCCGCGGCCTTCAAATAGGATGTGAAATTATTGGTGGTGCCGGACTTGTCGGAACGATGGACCACGGTGATCGGCGTGGCGGGCAGGTTCACCTTGGGGTTTTCGGCCTTGATGGCGTCATCGTTCCATTGGGTGATTTTCCCGTCGAAAATGCGCGCGATGACGCTGGCGTCCATATTCAGGTGCTTGTCCTGCCCGGAAACGCCTTTGAGATTGAACATGACGGCGATCGGGGAAACATAGACCGGGACGTCGAAGGCGGTGCCGGATTTGCAGATGCTTTTGGACTGCTCGATCTGCTGGTCGTTCAGTGGTGCGTCAGTTCCCGCCCAGGCGGTGGCGCCGGTCAGGAACGTGGAGACCCCGGCCCCAGAACCTGAGGGGTTATAGGCGATTTTCGCGTTGCGGTTCTTGTTCTGATACGTCGCGATCCAGGCCTCCACGGCCCCCTGCTGCGAGGAGGCACCGGCACCGTGGAATTCGCCGGAAATGCCGGAACTCTTGCCTTTGGATGCGTTGGTAGTATCGGCCGGGGTGTTGTCACCGCAGGCCGAAAGTGCCGCCATCATCGCAAACGAGGAAACAACGGCGATGAGACGCTTACACATGGTGCTGTGCATGATGTTGCTCACGGTTTCATTATGGCAGATAGTCTGCCGCCGGTCACTAGGCAGGCGCCCGGTTCCTGGTTACGTTTGCGGGCCCGACGCCGACCAAACGAGAATCTGGCCGCCGACCAAGCCGGAAAAGCACAACCGACCGTTTGCTTTTCAGCGGTGAATTATTAACCCGTAAAGATTGGCGTTATATTACTTTTGATGTATTACATACTGGCCGAACGGCTCCGACAGCGCCGACCAACCGCGCGCCAAGCCGCCGACCTTTTGGCTCTGCAACGGCGTTGCCGCGCGGTTCGGAATCCTTCGGTTTTCTCATTGGGCGAACATGAGGAGGGCGAGGGAACGTTCTATAACTGGGTGCTCAATGACGGCATGCACGACCATACGGCCGTGCACTCATTGAGCAGCCGCAATCCCTACAGCCGTGTGACGATATTGACGGCGAGGCGCGCGGCGGTGTCCGCGTACTCGGAGATGTCGAATTCCCTGAACTGCTCGTAGGTGGTGTCGGCCTCGTCAGAAAGTGCGCGGATGACCAGGGCGGGCACATCGTTGCGGGCCGCGACATGGGCCACAGCCGCGCCCTCCATCTCCACGGCGTCGGCGTGCGTCTTTTCGGCGACCACGGCGGCGGCCTCAGGGGTGCCGATGAAGTTGTTGCCCGAGGCGATGACGCCGGTCATGTGGTGGATGCCCAACTCGTCGAGCGCCGCGCCGGCCACGTCGAGCAGGTGCGGGTCGCTGTGGAATTCCTCGGTTTCGGGCTTCCACTGGGCGATCATGCGCATGTCGCTATCGAGGTAGCGCAGTGTGCCGCCGAGCACGATGTCGTCAATGTGCATGGATTTGTTGAGCGAGCCGGCGATGCCGGAGAAGATGATGGCGTCGGGATGGAAGTTGTCGACGAGGCACTGGGTGGTGGCGGCCGCGTTGACCAAGCCCATGCCGCCGACAGTCGCGGCGACCGTGATTTCCTCGCCGGATCTGGAGGTGAGCGTGCCGACGTTGATGTCAAGGCTCGCGGTCTTGCGGTGTGTGACGCCGTTCAGCGACTTGGCAATCAGCGCGACTTCCTCTTCCATGGCTCCGATGATGGCAACAGTCTTCATAGTTCCTCGTTTCTCTGGAAATGCTGGGTTCCAGATTATACGAGCCACTGGTCCGCTTCGGCGTTGCGCACCGCCCCCGCGCAGCACGGAGGACGTTTCATCGACTTTTCCCGTTCAATGCTGCGGAACACACGAATCCGAAATTACATTATCCCGGAATTCCAATGTTCTTCCGATTGCAATACGTATCACGCGCAGCAGAGAAAGCATTCCGAGAGGAATCGGGCGTTCAGCGCTACGCCGGGCAGCAGCTCAGGCGGCACGCCGGGCGGCGACGGCGGCGGCCAGCTCGCGCAGGAGGCGCTCCGTTTCGGGCCAGGAGATGCACTTGTCGGTGATCGACTTGCCGTATTCGAGCTGCGAAAGCGGGGCGGCAGGCTGGTTGCCACCGGCGATGAAGCTCTCCATCATCAGCCCCGTGATGCCCTGCTCCCCTGCAGCGATGCGCCTGGCGAGTTCGCGCGCAACCGCAGCCTGGCGAATCTCGTCCTTACCGGAATTGCCGTGCGAACAGTCGATGACTAGCCCGTGGCCCGCGGCGGAATCCTCAGGCATCTCGCTGCGGATGGAGTTCATCGCCACCTGAACCGAATCGGCATCGTAATTGGGCCCGTGCGAGGAGCCGCGCAGCACGACGTGGCAATCAGGGTTGCCGAGCGTCTCGACGGCGCACGCCCGCCCGAGGTGGTCGATGCCAAAGAACGTATGCTGCTGGGTTGCCGTATAGCACCCGTCGATGGCAGCCTTGACGGAGCCGTCGGTGGCATTCTTGAAGCCGATCGGCATGGAAAGCCCGCTGGCCAGCTGTCGATGGATCTGCGATTCGGTGTTGCGCGCACCGATGGCGCCCCAGCTCACGGCATCGGAAATGTATTGCGGACTGGTGGGCTCGAGGAATTCGGTCGCGGCCGCCACGCCCTCGCCCAGCACGCCGAGCAGAATCCTGCGCGCGAGCAGCAGGCCCTTCCTGATGTTGTGGCTGCCGTCGAGGTCCGGGTCGTTGATCAGACCCTTCCAGCCCACGGTGGTGCGCGGCTTCTCGAAATAGACGCGCATAACAATAAGGAGCCGGTCGTCGAGCTCGTCCTTCAGCTTGGCCAGCCGCCCCGCGTAATCCAGCGCGGCCTGCGGGTCGTGGATGGAGCAGGGGCCGACGATGACCAAAAGCCGGTCGTCCCTGCCGTAGAGGCAATCGCGGATCGCGTCGCGCGAGCGGACCACCAAGTCCGTCGCCTCGGCGCTCAGCGGCATATCCGAAAGCACGTCGGCCGGCGTGGGCAGCGGCTCGAGCTCGAAGACGCGGCGGTTGACGATGCGGTTGACCCCGGCCTCGTCCTCCCAACGCGGCACCCCGGCCACCTTGAGCGGGTCCTCCCCGTTCTTCAACGCCTTTTGGAAGGCTGCGCGGTTTTTGGTGTCGTCAAGGTCATGCTCGGACAAGCCCGCAGCGACATCGCTTTCAAGTTTGCCGTTTGGCATGTTTTCTGCGTTCCCCATCGCGAAGTCCTTCTTCATAGTCGTTTTCGACATTTACCAACATACTAAGCCATCGATTACATACCGATCATAGCGCCAGCAAGGCATAGCCTGCCCATAACCATTGAGCAGGTATTCGATTGCGTGAGAAAAGCACTAAAAAGTGCCCGAAATGGTGCTTTCCCTCAGTAAACGCGTAACCGTAGGCGAAAAGCACTTTTTATGGCACATTTTGGCGCTTTCTCACTTGATTGATCAACACTGATGAGAAAAGCACCATTTTCGATTCCCAAAGGTGCTTTTCTCCTCACTAACGGTTCTTCGACGAGCCGAGTCAGTCAAGCTGACGGCGTGCGTCGATGGCGTCGGCCAGCGTGTGCAGCAGCTCGTTGGTGCGCTCCCAGGAGATGCAGGGATCAGTGATGGAACGGCCGTAGACCAGCTGGTCGAGCGGCGCGGGCGACTGGTGGCCGCCGCGGATGTTGCTTTCCATCATCACCCCGAAGATGCCGGGTTCGCCCTTGGCCAGGCGTGCGGCGATGTCCTCGATTACCTCGGCTTCGCGCACCTCGTCTTTGCCGCAGTTGCCGTGCGCAGCGTCGATGACCAGCCCGTGCTCGCTGGGCCCGGTGACCTTCGATTGCTTCAACATATCCAGCGCCTCGGCCACGGACTTCGCGTCGTAGTTAGGCCCGGTGTTCGAGCCGCGCAGGACGATATGGCAGTCCGGGTTGCCCTTGGTCTCGGCGGAGATCACGCGGCCGTCAAGGTTCACTGAAAGGAAGTGGTGTTCGTTGGCCACGGCGTAGCAGGAGTCGGCGGCGACCTTCACAGAGCCGTCAGTGGAGTTCTTGAATCCGATGGGCATGGACATGCCGCTGGCCAGCTCGCGGTGGACCTGGCTTTCGGTGTTGCGCGCGCCGATAGCCCCCCAGCTGACCATGTCGCACAAGTACTGCGGCGTGATCGGGTCAAGCCATTCGGTAGCGGTGGGCAGCCCCTGCTGGAGCACGTCGGCAAGCACCTTGCGCGCCAGATGCATGCCCTTGCGGATGTTGAATTCGCCGTCGAGGTCCGGGTCGTTGATCAGGCCCTTCCAACCGATGGTGGTGCGGGGCTTCTCGAAATAGACGCGCATCACGATCATCAACTCGCCTTTAAGCTCCTCGTTGACCTTGGCCAGACGCCCGGCGTAATCCTTGGCCGCCTTCGGGTCATGGATCGAGCAGGGGCCCACCAGCACGAGCAGGCGGTCGTCGCGGCCATGCAAGATGTCACGGATCTCCTGACGAGTTTTCAGCACCAGATCGCTCATCGGCTTGGTGAGCGGGGTCTCCTTCAAAAATTCGCGCGGCGCAGGAATCGGGTCAAGCTGGCGGATGTTGACATCCACGGTTTCGGGGTAGACGGCTTCCTCGCCGAACCTCTGTGCATCCTTAGCACTTCCGGACTCTTGCATAATCGCCATGACTGCCTCCTTGCGCCATCAGGCACCCGATCGGGTGCCGGTTTGTTCATAGGATTGCCAATTATAATCATTTGGCCGCGCCCTGTCCAGCAAGAGCCACATTGCGCGCCGTCGCAGCGCACCAACCCCGCTTCGCCACCCCTCGTTTGCACCACATTCGAGGACCGCAACCAAACCCAACAGAATATCAAAAATCGTACACTTATTGGGATTTTGGAATTACATTTTTTGTACGACGTGGTAGTAAAATCTAATTAGTTGTTTATATGGCGTATGGGGTACTATAAGTTTCGCAGGAAAGCTTGGTATGTCTAGATGATGGTTTTACGCAGTCTTGTCGCACTGGCGTTGTGCATTGCGAATTCGGCGCTGTTCGACCCTCCCACCCAAGCAGGACCGAGAAACGGGCTCTTTCGTCTATAACTCGGGAGTATGCTGGCACTTCCAGACATGAGGGCAAGGTCCCCGACTGCTCACACCTGCAGCCCCAAGCATACTTCTAGCTACATAAAATAAAACTTCCCCGCAGATACCTACATCCACTCATGGAAGCCCAACCCCAAATGTGCTGAACCCTTTGCCCTGTTTGGCGGGGCAACGGGTTCAGCACATTTAAAGGCGAGAGCGCCCTAATTAATCAAAATCTCATTCGATTAGGTTTAAGTAGTTGCCTGTGGCCAGAAGAATCTGGCCATAGGCGCGTATTGGCCGAAAATAGCCTACAGGGCTGTTTCTCTCAGGCCAACGCCCTCCGGGCCCTGCAATTATTGAGTTCGCTTTCGCGAACACTCAAACCTGCGTTGTGCCGTCTCAAGACGGCACAACGGGCGCTTGCAAGAAAAGTCCACAGGACTTTTCTTTTATGCAAGCGCTCCTAATTAATCAATACCCGAAATCCAACTCTCCCGGTTTCAACTGGTTGCCTGAGGCCAGAAGCTTCTGGCCTCAGGCGCGTGTTAGCTGCAAACAGCCCACTGGGCTGTTTGCTCAAGCTAACGCGCCCATCGGATCCCAAGCAGGCAACATGGTGGCAGGCTCGGTGAGGGCGGCCTGGTATTCGGCGGGAAGCATCGACTTCGGGACAGCTACCTCGTAGACATAATCGCTGAACCAATCGTCGCTCATGGTGAAGTAACCCTTGTCGGCCACCTTGCAACCCCATGAGTTCTCGACGCGCCAGCGGTTGGTGGTCTTGCCGTCGTCAGCCACGTCGACACCGACGAACGCCATCGCGTGGTTCATCGCGGAATCGCCATAACGCACGCGCGCTTCCTTGTCCATATCGAAATCGACGCCGTAGACCTTGCCGTACTCGTAGAGATCGGTGGCCCAGGCGCCGTTGTCGCGATCCATCATCGGGTGGCAGTCCGCGCCGAACCAAGCCGGCATACCCTCTTCAGAAAGGATGCGACGCACGCAATCCTTCATGAACTGGTTGGGGACGTTAAGGTATTCGGTCGGATCTCCCCCGACAACGTTGCCCAGGTGCTCGATGCCGATCTTCTTGCCCTTGGCGTGCTCGGCGCGCGGGTCGTCAACCAGGCAAACGTAATCCTCAAGATCGGCGCTGCCGACGTACTTCTTCCAGAACTCGACCGGGGTCGTTTCGCCGTCGCGATGGAAATTGCCGTCCTTGTCGGTCCACTCCCAGTCGAAGCTCTTCGGCGGCTCGCCCAGGTGAATGGTGAGCATGCGGTGTCCAGCCTCGACGGTCTCGTCAACGATGCGCTCGATGGCGGACGGATCGGCGTACATGTGCGCCACGGCAGTGTGCAGCAGGCGGCGCAACTGCGTGTTCATCTCGCCGGTGTTGGTAGAAGACGCGGTCTCCGGGAAGAAGTCCTTGGGCACGGCGCCGTACTTCTTGTAGACGTTCATGGCCATCGTCCACTGGCCCCCGTCGCCCATCACGTCGGAAAGCAGGTGCTGCATCAGCTGGGAATCGGCGGGTTCGCCGGCACGCACCAGGTCCGCGACGTCACGCACGAAGTAGTTGATGCGCTCGAGCTTATCGTAATACATCGCGTAGTTCTGCGAGAACTCGAACTGCTCCAGGTTGAGGTTCTTCTTGGCCACGAAGCGCGCAACGTTGAGAGAGCTGAAGAGCCAGCAGCGCCCAGAATGGTTCTGGTTGGTCACCTCACCGTTATCCACGCTCACGGAGAAGCGGCGCTGGAGCCTGCGGGCACGCTCGTAATTGTGCGCCACCGGGTTGATGCCCGAGGTGGTGACGGCGTTCATGGCCAGCGTATTGACAGGCTTGGCCTCAAAATCCCCCTGCAGTTGGCCAAGACGTTCGGCGCTCAGCGGCTTCATTTCACTCATCAGATGATGCTCCTTTGATTGGTTTACTTTTCCACCATATTCCATGCGCTGTATCGCGCGCGCAGGGCGCGTCCGGACGCGGTGACGGGTCGGAGCCCTGAGCTCAGAACTCGGAATCTGGAGCCCGGAACCCTCGGACGGCGGGGCGGAAAACGAAAGTGCGCCATGACAACTTGCCACAGCGCACTTTCAGCGATTGTGCAGATCTTACAGACCAGGCCGAATCAGCGGTCGGCGTGTGCTCCACCGGAAGGCTCGCCGCCCTCGGGGAAAATCACATGATCGTAATTGACGCGGCTCTTGTTGTTGGCCTCGAATTTGGCGTTGGCTGGAACTCCGCCGTTGGCCGGCGCGTTCTGGGCCGCTGGAGCGGCAGGGACAGCGGCGTTGGCTGCCTTGTTGGCCGCTTCAGGATTCTTGTTTTCCGTATGGCTGACCAGATTGGAAAGCTGCTGCATGCCGCTCTTGGAGGCGCCGCCTTGCCGGGCGTGGGATTCGTTCTGCGTCTGCGGCTGATGGGCGGCTTGGCCGTCCTGATGAGAGGACTGCTGCTGCGCCGGCTGCGACACAGCCTTCCTGGAGACGTTGCCAGTGGGCGTGTAGGAGGCCGGCATCTGCTGGGGTGCCTGCGCGGATGCATGAGAAGCCTGCGGGGCCTGCTGCGCACCGGCGTTGCTGTTGCTGCGTGCTGACTGCTCGACTTGTGTGCTGTCCTCAGCCTTGCCGTGTTCGTCCTTTTGCTTGTCCGCCTGCGCGGCGTCGTCCAGATCGTTGGCCACGGCGTTGACCACCGGGACGTTGGGCCCGTCCTTCTTGTCGTCAGCGAAACCGAATCCGGAGAACGCGTTGGTGAACATCGCACGCAGCTCGGTGACGCGCTGGGTGATGGTCGATTCGCGTGCCTGAAGGTCCTTGATGCGCTCCTGAAGCCCGTCAAGCTCTCCTTGTGCAGCCTTACGGCGCTCCTCGACACGGACCTCGGCGTCCTTCTTGGCCTTCGAGATGATCTCCTCGGCCTGGCGATCGGCTTCCTGGCGCTTGGAGACCGTGTAGTTGTCGGCCTCGTCGCGCAGGTCCTTGGCCTTGGAAACCAGCGCGTCGGATTCCTTCTTCGCGGAGACACGGCTTTCCTCGAGCTTCTTCAGCAGGTCGTTGACCTTGCTAGTGGCCTCTTCCTGCTGCTTGGAGATGTCGGTGCGAATCTGCTCGACCTCGGCGTTGACCTGGCTCAAGGTCTTGGTGCGCTTGACTTCGGCGTCGTCGGTGATGCCCTGGGCCTTCGCCTTGGCGTCGTCAGTGATTTCCGTGGCCTTGCGCTGGGCTTCGGTAGTCATTCGGGAGACCTGCTCACGCACATTGGCGAGCTTCTTGTTGGCCTCGGCGAGCGCGGTCTCGATCTGGTCGCTGGCGTCGCTCTTGAGCTTGGCGACCTCGTCGTTGGCGGCCTTGCGCTGCTCGGCGACCTGCTGGGTGGCCTTGGCCTTGAGCTCGGCGATCTCGCGGTCCTGCTTGGCCTTTTCGCTGGCGAGACGCTTGTTGTGCTCCTCGCGCGAGTTGGTCAGCTCGATTTCGATGGTGTCGCGCTGCTCAGTGACCTTCTTGGCGGTCTCCTCGCGAAGCCTCGTGGCGTCCTGCTTGGCGGAGGTCGTAATCGACTCGGACTCGGTCTGCGCCTTGGCCAGGATGGTGGCGGCCTTGGAATTAGCCTCGTCGGTGATGTGCTGGGCGTCGAGCTTCGTGTTGTTGATCAGGGTCTCCGCCTGGTGCTGGGCCGCGGCGCGGGTGCTGGCCGCATCCTGCTTGGCGCGGTTCACCAGCTCGGTGCTGGTCTGCTCGGCGCTGGCGAGCATCTGCTGGGCGTTGGCTCCGAGAGACGCGAAGGAGCTGCCCTGTGACGCCTTCTTGGCGTTCTTCTTTTCCTCTTCGAGTTGGGCGCGCAGTTGCAGAATCGTCTGATCGCTGGAATCGACCTGTGCACGCATGCGGTCGAGCGTCTGTTGCAACGAAGCGATCTCCTGGTCTACCTGCTCCTTGTTATACCCGCGCAATTCTGTCGTGAAGCGGTCATCCGCCATGGTGATTCCTTTCGATTTGCGGTCTCGACCGCAGTTTTTGAAAGCTGATAAATACTATTAGCTTATTGTAGTATATTTTGAGAAATTATTGCCCGCCTGTGTCCAATCCACACAGACACCACGCGATTCTTTTTTGCGATTTTCCCGATTGCCGAAAAAACCGAACGCAACGCCTCGCATTGCCCTGTTGGGCTGCCTGTCGGACTTCAGGCGATGAGGATGCCCGACGACGTCGGCTCGAGGAAGTAGCGGGCGGTCTGGCGCACCACCACGCGGCACGCCTCGACCTGCTGGGCGCGCGTCAGGCCGTGCTGCGGGTGCGGTTCCTCGTTGATGATCGGCAGGCTGACGAAGCCGGAAAGCACCTTTTGCTGGGACGCGGCCCACTTCATCAGATTGTAGAAAAGCGAATTGCACACGAACGTGCCCGCGTCCGAGCTCAGGGCCGAGGGGATCTCCTCCCGCGCGAAATCGTCGAGGATGGAACGCAGCGGAAGCCTGGTCCAGAAAGCGGCGGGACCGTTGGAATCGATGGGTTTTCGCGACGCTTCGGGGGCCTCGACCGGCAGGCCGGTCTGCTCGCCGGAAATCGTGGTGCGGGACGTGTCGATGATGTTGTTGGCGCAGCGTTCCAGGAGAATCCCGCGGGCCGCGGCCTTGAGGCCGGTGGCGATGACGATGTCGGGGTGCATGGCTTCAAGCGTTTCCTTGAGCTGGGGCCAGCACTGCTCGACGTTGACCGGCAGATCGACGGCATTGATCGATATGTCCACGTCGCGCAGGAGGTCATCGCTTTCGAGGGCGGAGGTGGCGCCGAGGCCCTCTTCGGCCAGCGCGTGCGGCACGACGTGCGAGGGGTTGTTTTCGATTCCTTCGTAGGGATCGAAGCCGGAGATGACAACGTTCAAGTGTTCCATGGTTCCCAGTTTAGCGCGGAGTGTGGCGCGAACGGGGTGCAAAATCGCAGGCAGGGAAAGGGCGCCAACAATGACCGGCGATGACGCTGATTATTGTGCATTCCGTTTTATTGCGCATTCCGTTGAGCACGGCAGACGCGTGCACACCCGTTTCGTTGAGCGCGGCACACCCATTCGTGGACGAACCGGCCTATTCACGCACGATCAGGGCGAGCATGCGGCCTTCGTGCTGCTTTTTGGCCAAGCTCGCGCGGCGGTGGGAATACCAGAGCGGGTTTTCCAGCGTGCACAGGCTGTGGCGGATTTCTTCCATGCGTTCGTTGAGGTCGGGACTGCCCACGCCTTCGCCCTCGCCGTCGGCGGCGCACAGCGTGGCGAGCTCGGCGTCGTGGTCGAGATATTGCGTCGCGGCGGAGACGCGCGGGACGGAACTGATGACGTTGTCCGCGGGGATGCCAGCCTTGGCGAGTTCCTGCAGCGCGGCCTTGGCGATATCGATGCCGGGGCCGCCGAAACGGGTCAGCGTGAAGGTGCCGGGGAATTGCGCGTCGAACTCGTCGGCGATCTCGTCTCCGACCTCGTAGCAATCGCCGCAGATGCACGGGCCGAGCGTGGCCACGATGCGATTGGCCTGCGCGCCTTTCTGTGCCATCAGCTCGACCGTGGCTTTGATGACGCCATTTTGCAGGCCTTTGCGGCCGCAATGCGCCGCGCCGATGACACCGGCCTGCGGGTCCGCCAACAGCACCGGCAGGCAATCGGCTGCGAACATGCCGAGGGCCATGCCCTGTTGCGTCGTGACCTGGGCGTCAGCCTCGAGCCTCGGGTAGGCGGCCGCCAGGTTTGCGCCGGTTTGAGTTCCATTTGGAGAAGATTCATTATTTTTAATTGTATCGGAATTCTTGGTTGGATCAGGTTGACGAATCTCGGTGCGGATTTCGGATTCGCTGATTTCTGGCCCGTGATCGGTATCAATTTCCTCGATGTCCTGTTCCACAACGATTTCATTGGCATCGCCGGTATTCGTTTTGTCGCCATCGTCGCCGGAACCGATAATCGTGCCGGAAAAATCGCAACCGTACGGCGCGTTGGTTTCGAATATCTCGTCGATGTCGACGGCTCGACCGGAATGAACCTGAGCCACCAACGAAAGTGGGGCCCCCACGGCCTTGGCCAGCGCAACCCGGTTGGCTTCCACCGTGGCCGGACTCTCCCCTGTTTTGCCGCCGAGATTCAGGTCTCCCCAATCGCCGGTGCTTACGCCGCCAAGCCGCGTCGTATAAATGACCTTGATGCCAGGTGCCAAGTCGATGGGAATGGTGACGGGAATAGGATTGCCCGCCGCGTCGACCGGCGCGATGGCATTGCTGTCGATGATCTCGTCATCGTATTGGCCGTTTTCGGGGGTTTCATTTACAGAATTGCTCATGCGTTCAACTTTAGCGGGTTATGATTACCTGTCATTCAGCCTTGAGCGTGCGCTGTTTGGCGTGGGAACGGATCATCGAGTGTTCCGGGACCGCGAAGGGCAGCGGCATCGAAAAGACGTGCGCGGGATTGTTGATCTCCTCGACCGACTGGTCATCTGCGTCTTCCATCCCGCCTGCGGCAACCGTGTAATCGATCGGCTCGCGGCCGGGGATCAGGAATTCGATCAGCTGGCCGGGTTCGATCTTGTTGCGGCTCATCAGGGTGAGGCGTTGCGTGGCTTCGTCGTAACCGATGACCTCGCCGACCACCAGCCAATCGCGGAAATAGCCGCCGCGGTCCGTGTTCTGACCGGCCTTGTGCTCGGGATAATAAAAACCGGTGGAATAGTCACGGTGCGAGACCTTGTAAGGTTCGTCTTTCAGCCATTGTGGGAGCTCGACGGACTTCGGCTCGGCGTAACCCTGGGCTTTCGTGGCCTCCTCGCCCACCAAAGCCAGGACGCTCGCGGAAATCGTGGTCTTCGCCGCGGCCTCGGCACCGGCGCTTTGCACGCCGTGAAAACCGATGGAACCGCTGGATTCGAGCTGGCTCACGGCCTTGGTGACGCGCACGACGTCGGAACGACGCACCATGTCATGGAAGGGCTTGAGCTGGTTGCCTTCCCGGTCCTCGAAACCGCGCTGGACCATATATTCATTGACCGCACACTTGTAAGCGTTCGCCATCGACGCAACGTAATACGCGCTTTTGGCGCGGCCCTCGATTTTGAGGCTCGTGGCGCCGGCGTCGATCATATCGTCAAGGTGATCGAGCATGCACATGTCCTGCGAATTGAAAAGGAACGTGCCCTCGTCGCTCTCCTCCACCGGGAAGAACTGGCCGGGGCGCTTCTCCTCGACGACGTGGTATTTCCAGCGGCAGGGCTGCGAGCATTCGCCGTGGTTCGCGTCGCGGCCGTTCATGTAATTGGAGATCAGGCAGCGGCCGGAGAACGCCATACACATCGAGCCATGGACGAAGCACTCGATGTCCATATCCTCGGGGATGTTCGCGCGGATGTCGCGGATGGCCTGCAGGTCGAGCTCGCGGGCGAGCACTACACGGCGGGCGCCCAGTTCGTAGAGAGCGTTGGCTGCCAGGTAATTGGTGACGCCGGCCTGCGTGGAGACGTGCAGCTCGAGCTGCGGGGCGATGGAATGGGCGGCCATCATCACGCCGATGTCGGTGACGATCAGCGCGTCGATGCCGGTCTGGGCGAGGTGGGCGATGTAGGTCTTGATGTCCTCGACCTCGTTGTTGTGCGGCAAGACGTTGCAGGTGACGTAGACCCGGGCCCCGCGTTCGTGGGCATATGCCGCGCCGGCCTTGAGATCATCCATCGAAAGGTTCTTCGGCGCGGAACGCATGCCGAATTCCTTGCCGCCGCAGTAGACGGCATCCACGCCGAAGTCAATCGCCGTTTTGAGGCTGCGCAGGCTCCCCGCCGGAGCCAGCACCTCCGGCTTCCGCCGCCGCACCATCTTCGCCTGAATCGGCTTATTTTCGACGTTTCCGACGTTTCCAGCCATCACTTCACCTTTATTACTCTCATACTCGCCCATTTGCACCGTTCCAGTCTAAACCCGATTATGTCAGCCAATGCGACGAGTGCCGCAACCCCCACATGATGCCCTAACACTGCATGCCTTAAGAATGCGAGGGTAGCAGAATGTCATACAATTTCCCGTAGCGGTGAACACGAAAAGAATCTGCAGAGCCCTTCCCGCTACAGGAATCCCCGTCTACATAAAACCATCACATCAAGATCGTTAAAATTCCAAGGATTCGCAATCGCCAGGAATCACCACCGCAGCACGCAATCCCATCACAGCCAAAAATCACGTTCCCTGCTGCGAAAATCCCCGCCCATACAAAACCATCACATGTGGCACACGTTATGCTGTCGTAAGTAACTAGACGAACAGACAAGTGCAAGGCCCGCCATTTGTATTTGGCGGGCCTCGCACTATCTCGCACTATCTCCACGTACATCAACCCAGCAAAACAGCAAGGCATAGAAGGAAGGCGACAAGATTCAGGAATGGCCCGTAGCGGTGAATGCAAAAAGAACCTGCAGAACCCTTCCCTGTTGCGAAACCCCACCCACACAAAACCCACACATCGAAATCGTTGGAGTTCCAATGATCCACAATCACACGAAATCAATGCAACAGCACGGAACACAATTATGAATAAAAATCACGTTCCCCGCTGCGATTCCACATGAAAAAGGCATTCACGACACATCAAACGACACATCATTTGAATATCGATGCACCCGACCAGCATCATCACAACGAAATCGGAGAACACCGATCAATCAGCTCCGCTATGCACCGCTCAGGCGTTGAAATTGACGAATCCCACACTTATTCTCAATACAATAACGAATCGAATCGAACAACCATCAATCGCCAATCGTTGGTTGTGGCAAAGCCGGAGCTATTTGCTTATCGAAAAAATCCTCGTCGACAACAAATGCATCTTCTACAGTAACGCCAATCAGCGGCATGAACATCTTGAGCTCTTTGCCACGAGCCCTATCTGAGGTTCTTGTCTTTATCTTGTTGAGTTCCCGATTCACAACAAGAATAAATCTATAGTTTTCCTCAGGTTTGGACACATTGGAGAAACTTTCATGTACCAGCATGAACCAGGTTTCATAATACTTACGCAGCAACCAGACTTCATAGTCTCTATTGGTTTCTGAAAGAGGTTGCTTAGGATCAGGTTTATTGAACCTAAAATATGGAATGCCCTCTTTACTGGTAGTCGGCTCTCCTGCACTGTCAAATTTAAATTCAATGAGCCAAACGGTTCTACTATTAGGATTCGGACTTTCCACTATTGCATCAACGCTGCAAGGCGATTTTTCCTCTCCGAAACCATACTTGTCCGAATACCATTCCGCGACTTTATCACCGTCAAAAGCCTTTTTCTGACTTTTGACAAGAGGATGTGGTTTTTCGCCTTTGGTCATACTGAGATTCTCAAATGTGTCTTTTGGAATATTCAGTCGAGCCAAGTTTTTTGCGAGACATTTATTCGATGGCATCTTCCAGCCCCTCGTTAAGCCGGAATTCTGTCCCTTCTATATCATCGAAGGGGCTGATCATGGTCTCATAGAGTTCTTCCCATTTCTCCTGCCCTTTAACCTCATAGAACGATACGGTGCCGTTTTTGTGCCCTTCGGCCGAATATACATGATGTTTGTCTGCCACACTGTATTTTTGCGCATACACGCGCAGAGCCTTAAGGAAGTAGGGACTGTGCGTCGTGACCAAGACGTGCACATTCATCTTTTTCATCAGCAAGACCAGAGCCTCAGCGTACTTAAGCTGCCACTGAGGATGGAGGTGAATCTCCGGCTCATCGAGAATAAGGAAAGTGCCCGGCTGCAAGGTTCCGTCGGACAACAGAGTTTTCAGCAACACCACACTTTTCGTGCCCATCGAGCCATTAGCCACAGGAATCTGATTTCCCAGACGGGGATCACGCAGCTTCGAACCCGAACTGTCATCATCGTTATCGACAACAACAGGAGTTATGCCATTCAGAAACTCAATAATATCATGAGCTTCAGGTGCGACGACAATTTGCTCGCGTTTATTCCTTCTTCTTATCTGATCTATGTTTGATGCTTCACGGCCTTCTGCCGTTCCAGCAGTGTAATAGTAAGCGGGATCGCTTACATACTCCAACATCGATGGATTATCGATCAGAATCGCGCTCTTTTGCTCATCAAAAGAATCCGTATATTCCACACAGGCAGCATGATTCAAGCGGACCCGCAAAACAGTACGGGTTTTATCGGTAATCCAAGCTTTTGCGATGTCTTGTGCCGGCTCCGTTTCAGTGACGACCGCATCGGCGAACATAGAAGAAAAAGTTTGAGTCGCATGATCTACAAGGAATTCTTCCAATGTGACATTCGTGATTTCGAGACTGTTCTTAAAAAGCTCTTCTTTATGGACAGAAATTGCCGATAATGCAGACAAGGCCTCTTTGCCTACTGCGGATTCAGGCAACTCCTCTTGAATTCGTTGCACAAAAGTGTCAGGTTCATCTATTCCGTTTTTATCGGAAAGCACGGCAATGATTGCGTCAGTAAGTGCCTCTATTGCGATTCCACGTTGCCGATGTGCCAAGTAAGTACGATTTTCGGCGGGTTTCCAACGCTGGATATTAAAGGAAAGAAATCTCCTTAACTTATTCCTAACCCATTGATTCATGCGCTCGGTACGGTCATATCCGGGATTGATCGCAGCAAAAAGCGCCTTGCCCAACGTGCTTTTGCCGCGATCGTTCTCTCCTGCAATCACAGTCAATCCATCGAGCGCTATGGAAGCATCTGAAATCTTCCCGATATTACTAACATGAAATTGCATATATCCCCGCCAAACCGATGTGTGCCATATCTTTCTGATTACTTAAAATATAGTATCAATCATACCTAGAGGCTATTCCGCTGTTTTCAGCCATCACGTCTCCTTTATTATTTATTTTCGCGCTCACCCCATTGCGGCGTTCCAGCTTGGACCAACGCTCACAAACTCCTGCTACTAACCGGTCAATCCTGCTAGTTTTCGTACGTTTTCTAGGTACAAAACATACGTTTTCTAGCAGGATTGACCGATTACTAGCAGAAAGCCGCCACCACTCAGGCGTTGAGACTGGCGAGCTCTTCGGCGGTAAGCTCTAGGTCGCCGGCCTTGAGGCTGTCGAGAATCGTGGCAGGGCGATGGGCGCCGGGGATCACGAAGACGTGACGACCCAGGCTCAGCTCCCAGGCGAGCACGACCTGCTGGTGGCTCACCCCATGGGCGCGGCCGACCTCGCGGAACGGGTCGTACTTGGTCTCGTCCTTGGCCCTGCGGTAGCCGCCGAGCGGGCTCCAGCAGACAAACGCCAAGCCCAGCTTCTCGCAATAATCGAGGGTGTCCTGCGTGGAGCGGTAGGTCGGCGAGAACTGGTTCTGCACCGCGACAAGCTTATCGCCCAAGATGCCGCGTGCAATGTCGATCTGCTCGACAGAAGCGTTGGAAATGCCGGCTTCCTTGGCCACACCTTCATCCAGCAGCTGCTTGATGGCCTCGATGGATTCGTTATAAGGAACGGACGGGTCGGGGCGGTGGAAATAGAGCAGGTCAATGGTGTCGACGCCGAGCGCGAGCGCCGACTGCTTGCCGGCCTCGATCAGGTGCTCGGGCTGGCCGTTGACTCCCCAAGTCGGGGTCTTGCCGTCGTCGGCGAAGTTGCGGAAATGGCCGATCTTGGTGGCCACGGTCACCTCGTTCTTCGGGCCATCCCAGCTTTCCATGGCGCGACGCACCAGCTTTTCGCCGGTTTGTTCCTCGCCGCCGGAGCAGTAATACGACCAGGCGGTGTCGATGTGACGGCAGCCGGCGTCGAGCGCGGCGTGGATGGTTTCGATGCCCTTGGCCTCGCCGAGATTGTTTTCGATGGTCAGCGGCATTTCGCCCAAACCGATGGCGGTGGTGTCGAACGGTCCGAGATTACGATGTAATACCATGTTGTTCCTTTGTCTGCGTTTCTATATCGATGCCTCCAGCCTACGTAACCAAAGCGACCGATTTATCGCACCCGCACAAGTAAATGCGACAAACACGTCACCAATCCCAACAACCCGTCTATCGCATCCGAACGAACGAATGCCGGGAAACACGTCACCAAACCCAGCGACCCGTTTACCGCACCCGAACGAACGAATGCCAGGAAACAGCCACTAAGACAACCTAAGCTAACCTGAACGAACCGATTTTGCATGGATGCATCCCCTTGCCTGTGCAAATCGTACGATAGTGAGCAATATATAGAAAGTTCGCCATAAAAGGTAAAATGCAGTCAGTTTCTTTTAAGAGATTTGAGAGAAGAAAGGGCCGCGATGGCGCCGACGATACCCGATTGTGATTTCATCCGCGAGCTGGGAACCGGCTCCACGGCCGACGTGTATCTCTACCGCCAGCACAGCCTCAACCGCGAGGTGGCCGTCAAAGTCGGCAAATCAAGGCAGGACCGCAGTTTCGACGAGACCTTCGAAAAAGAGGCCAAGATCATGGCCCAGCTTTCGGCGCACCCTTATATCGTCTCCATCTACGGCTCGGGCTTGACCCCACAGACCGGCCTGCCGTATCTCGTCCTCGAATACGCGCCGCACGGTTCCTATAAGGAGATCATGCGCAGCCGCAGGCTCAGCGTCGCCGAGGTGCTCGACCTCGGGGTCAAGCTCACCGGAGCCCTGCAGACCGCGCACCGCCACGGCATCATCCACCGCGACATCAAACCGGCCAATATCCTTCTCACTTCCGCCAATCAGCCGGCCCTTTCCGATTTCGGCATCTCGACCAGCATCTACGAGGCGAAGTCGCGCACCGGCTTTTCCGTGCCGTGGGCACCCCCGGAAGTGCTGACCGGCAAGGGCGGCGGCACCGAAACCTCCGACATCTATTCGCTGGCAGCCTCGCTCTACGGCCTGCTCGCCGGCGAATCGCCCTTCGAATACGTCTTCCATCCGCACACGCAAAGCGAGCTGGCGCTGAATATCGTCTCGGACTCGTTGCCGAAAAACGCCATTCCCGACGTGCCCAAGGAAGTCGATCAGATCCTCTTGAAGGCCATGGGCAAAGACCCGGACGCCCGCTACCTTTCGGCGCAGCAGCTCGGCCGGGCCCTGCAGCAGGCGCAGGAGGATTGCGGGCTCAACGTCACCCCGTTCGTGGCGGAGGGCTGCGACCCGTTCTCGGCGCATCACCCGATGCCGCAACCGGGCAAGGGCCGGTTCGGCGCCAGGGTGGCCACCCCGCAACGCAAACGCTCGAAGAAGCCGCTGATCATCGCCGTGGCCGCGCTGGCCGCGGTGGCGATCATCGTGGCCACGTTCGCTTTCGTGGTGTTGCCGCGCATGGATAGCAAGAAATCCGACGAACGCACGAAAATCGATACGATGCAGACCCCGCATTCGGGTGACGGCAGTTCGGAAAACGCCAAGAACGGCAAAGGCAACGGCCAGGACAGAGGTCAGAAGGACGACATCACCAGCGAGAACGCGGGGGCCGCGGTGCCGCAAGCCACGAACCTCATGGGCACCGCCGACGGCCAGAATGTGACGTTCACCTGGAACAACCCGGCCCCCAAGCCCGGGGACACCTACGCCTGGGCGGAAGTCGAGGACGGGTCGGCGGCACCTGGCACCCAGACCTCGATCGTCAAAGAGCCCAAGGTCACCCTCAATGTTGCTAGCGGCAAACCCCAGACATGCATTCAGGTTAGTATTGTAAGAGCCGACGGACGAATGTCTGCCAGCCCCGCGATGGCCTGTGCGGTAACAAAGCAGTAAACGCTACGACAAGGTCATCGCCGAGCGGCGGATAAAAGGATTTTCGGGTGAATCGTTCGAGGCTATAACAGGGAGGAAAGCAGCTGATGAAGGCATCGCGCAAATCACAGGGTGAGCATAGCGTCCGTCTTGCCTTGAGGCGCCTGAATTCGCAGACGAACCGCCGCTGGCTTACCCCTGTCCTCGTGCTGCTCCTGCTGCTCGGCATCGTGGCTGGGGCCATCATCATCAATACTTTGACACGCACCCACGTCCACCTCGACGACGGAACGGTATGGGTCACCTCGCTTAAGGACCGCAAGGCCGCACGTTTCAACGTCAAGCTCCAGCAGGCCAACGGCGCGGTGGCGCCCACCACGCCCACCTTCGACGTCAGCCAACACGACGACAACGTGATCCTTTCGGACGGGGCGAAGGCGCAGGGCATCGTCGCCTCGAACCTCGGCATCCACGGCAAGGCCGAGGTCAAAAATTCGACTTCGACGTTCATCGGCGACAGCACGGCGGCGTTCCTGAACCACAAAACCGGCAACGTGTGGGTCGGGGATGCGGACAACCTCGATTCCATCACCCCCAAGACCTCCTCCCCCCAGATGCAGCTGGGAACCCACGGGCTCATCGCGGTGGACCGCAACGGCTCGGTCTACGGCTACCGGCCGGGCGACGGCGCGGTGCTCAAAATGGACAACGCCCACAGCGTGGTGAAGACGCTCAAATCCATCACCGACGGCAAGGGAACCAATGCCGACAGCTTCACCGTCATCGGCGACCGCCCGGTGATCGCGGCCAAACAGAGCATCATGTGGCAGGGCGGCAGCGCGCAAATCGATTCACGCGGACCGGTGAGCCTGCAGGCCCCAGCGGTCGATGACGCCCAAGGCGACTGGGTGGCGGCGAGCGCACGCAACGGCGTCTTCACCGTTGATTTCAAGCATGGCAACAAAACTGCCGCGTTCATGAACAAGGGCACAGCCGAGGCCGCTCAGCCCGTCTCGTCAAAGGGCTGCGTCTATGCCGCCTGGTCGCAGCAGGCGCACAACTATATCCGCCTGTGTTCGGCCGACGGCGCGGCTGAGGCGAACCAAGGCAAAGGCGACACCGCGAAGGCCCCGTGGCAGACCCTGCAGTCCATCTCGCCGACTTCGCAGCTGGTCTTCCGCACCAACCACCGGCTCGTGGTCTTGAACGACGTGACCAACGGCAATGTGTGGAACCCGGACCAGTCCAACAAGGTCATCAAGATCCAATGGCGCCAGATCGAAACGAAGAAGACCGCCAACCAGCAGAAGAATTCCGATTCCGCCAACAACCAGACGCAGTTCAAACCCACCTGCTCCACCAAATCCGGCGAGATCAAGGCCGAGGACGACAATTTCGGCGCGCGCGTGGGCGGCCAGCAAATCCTCGACGTGCTGCGCAACGACGAGCAGACGGATTGCTCGGTGCTGCACATCACCAAGGTCGGCCCCGTCTCGGGCGCCGGCATCACCGTGGCCCCCATCTATTCGGGCCGCTACCTTCAGCTGGACACCACCGGTGCCACGCCGGGCAGGACGAGCTTCACCTACGACATCAATGACGGCCGCGGGCAGTCGAGCACCGCGACGGTCAACCTCACCATCACCGGCGGCAACGTCAACCAGCCCCCGGCTCAGACCGACACCCCTCCCGAATACGACGTGGAGCAGGGAGCCACCTTCAGCGTCAACGCCCTGGGCAGCTTCACCGACCCCGAAGGCGACCCAATGACGCTGGTCTCGGCCGTCGCCCAGAACAACAACCAGGTCGCCGTCTCCACCCGCGCCGACGGGCAGCTCGTCTTCAACACCGGTTCGCTGACCGGCGGCCGTGTGGGCGTGGAAGTGACCGTCTCCGACGGCATGCACACCGGCAACGGGCTCATCTACTTCTCCGTACGCCCGGCGAACACGCTGGGGGCGATGATCGACGCGGTGACCAAAAACACCACGCCCGATACCTCCACCACCGTCGAGCTCAAGCAATACGTGCATGGCACCAGCGCCCAGCCGCCCGTGCTTTCGGCGGTCAACACCCCGACTGGTACGACCACTTCCACCAATTCGGCCGACCTCTCCTTCACCTTCAAGGCCAGCAACCCCGGAACATATTACGTTCCCTATACCATCAGCCAAGGCAGCGTCGAGGCGCAGGGCCTGGCACGTTTGGAGGTGCAGCCAGTGACCGGCGAATCGGCCAAACCCATCGCCGCCAATGACGTGGCGCTGATGGGGGCCGATCAGACCGCCATCGTGGAGCCGCTCAACAACGACACCGACCCGATGGGCGGGGTGCTTTCGGTGACCTCCGTCAACGTCGACCCGAAGCTGGGAATCAAGACCGGGCTGGTGGCCCACAAGCGCGTCTATATGACCGCTCGCCAAATCCCCACCAAACCCGTCAAACTCACCTATACCGTGGCCAACTCCGCCGGCTCGTCCCGCGGCACCATCGTGCTGCAGCCGCCGGCCCTGACCACCGCCAACGCGGCGCCGAAAGCCGCCAACGTCACCGCCAACGTGCGCACCGGCGGCATCGTCAGCGTCGATGTAATCGACCACGTCTCCCACGCCGACGGCACCACCGTCAAGCTGCAGAACACGCTGCAGTACAGCAAGAAGACCTTCAAAGGGCTAGTCTTCGTCTCCGGCGACGACGTGCGTTACCAGGCCTCGAACACCCCGGGCGTCTACCCGGTGACCTACACGGTGCGCGACAACCTCGGCAACGCGGCCTCCGGCATCATCACCATCACGGTGCACGCCAAGGACGCCAACAACAAGCCAGCCCCCACCCCGCAGGACACGCAGGCGCAGGTGGCCGCCGGCCAGAAGGTGCGCATCCCGATCACCCTGACGGGCATCGACACCGACGGCGACGACGATACACTGCTCGGCCTCGGCGACAAATCGCCGAAGATGGGCCGCATCGACGAGGTCGGCGCGAACTATATGGTCTACGAGGCCTACAGCGATTCATCAGGAACCGATACATTCACTTACGCCGTAGAGGATTGGACCGGCCAACGCGCCCAGGCCCAGATTCGCGTGGGCGTCTACAAGGGCACCTCCGATTCCGGCGTGTACGCACGCGACGACCAGGTGACGCTGCGACCCAACACCGAAGCCAACGTACCGGTGGCGCAGAACGACATTTCCGGCGACAACACCGATCTCAAGGTCGACAAGAACCTGCAGATGCAAGGCATCAGCGGGGCCAGCGTCGCCGACAACATGATCTCCTTCAAGACGCCGGCCCAGGCGGGAACGTCATACATCGTCTACACCGTCAAAGACAAGGCGGGCCTTTCCGATACCGCGACGCTGACGGTGACCACCGACCCGAACGCGCCCATCGAACCGCCAACGGCCTACGATTACCGCGTGCCCTCCGCCGCCACGCTCGACAAGAAATCTGTCGATGTCGATCTTTCGCAATGGATTGCGAACCCCTCCGGCACCGCCAACGAGCTCAAGGTCGGCATCGACCCGACCGCTGCCGACCACGCCCACGTCAAGGGCGGCGACAAATCCACCACGGTGACCGTCGACCTCACCGACGAGGCCAGAAGCGTGCCTTACACGGTGACGAACACCACCTACCACATCACCTCCACGGCCTTCGTGCAGGTGCCGCAGTACGGCGTCTTCCCACCGACGTTGCGCCCGAAGGCGCCGCCGATCAAGGTCAACGCCAAGCGCAGCGTCAATATCAACCTCGCCGATTACGTGCGCGTCGGGCCCGGCAAGACCCCTTATGTCGACAAGGATTCGATCAGCGCCACCAAAAGTGATAATTCCGATTATTACGTCAACGACCAGACCCTGAAGTTCACCGCACCGAAGGACTACGCGGGCCCGGCCTCCATCACCTTCACGGTCTCCGACGGCAAGCGCGACGACAACAGCAAGGACAAGAACGGCTCGAAGCAGGCCAAGATCATCAACTCGTCCGTGCTCACCCTGCCCATCACCGTCATCGGCCGCAACGTGCCGCCGCCCACCTTCTCCGCCTCCACCATCAGCGTCGCGGCGGGCGAGGACGCCAAGACCATCGATCTGACGGCCCTGACCCACGCCCCCAGCGGCCTGGACGAGGATGAGAAGGACTACAGCTATTCCGGCGGCCAGGCCTCCGGCTCCATCGAATCGCATCTCACCAGCGGCGGCAAGCTGACGGTGAAGGCGTCGACCGACGCCGCGGTGGGCTCGATATCGAGTATCCCGATCACCATCAAGTATTCCAACGGCACCGTTTCGGCTGGGCTGACGGCGCAGGTGGTGCAGTCCACACGGCCGCTCGCCAAGATCTCCGGGGTCAGCAAACGCATGAACGCCGGCGACTCCACCACCGTCGACATCCTTTCCGGCGCGTTTAACCCGTTCCCCGACACACCGCTTACGGTGGTAAGCTGCCAGGCCGACGACACCGCGAAACTCAAGGTCGACTGCGGCTCGAGGGGTTCCATCGGCATCCACGCGGCCGCCGACATCGGCGCCTCGTCCAACACCGTGGTGGTCAACGTCCAGGACGCCACCAAGACCAAGGAGCGCGAGGTCAGCGCCACCATCACCATCTCCGTGATCGACAAGCCCGCCCCGCCGCTGCTCTCACCGGTCGCCGGCCAGCCCGCCGACAGCGCGGTCAATCTGAGCTGGACGCCGGGCAGCGCCAACGGCAGCCCCATCAGCGACTACGAGGTGGATTACGACGGCAACGCCAAATCGTGCGGCGCCGTGACCACCTGCAATATCACCGGCCTGACCAACGGCAGGAACTACAGCTTCAGCGTGCGCGCCAGGAACGAGGCCGGCTGGTCGAGGCCGTCGAACAGCGTCGACGCCATGCCGGACAAGGTGCCCGACGCCCCCAGCGGCATTAAGGTCCAAGGCGACTACCAGAAGGTCACCGTCAGCTGGGGTGCGCCCACCTACACCGGCACGAAGCCTGACGATTACACCGTCACGATGAACGGCAAGGTCAAGCACACGAGCAGCCTGAGCCAGACCTTCGATTTGGGCAACGGCGAGATCAGCGACGGCTCGACCTTCAGCGCCACCGTGCGCGGGCACAACCGCGCAGGCGACGGCCCGGTGAGCGAGACCGTGTCCGCCGGCAACAACGTGGCCTGGGGCGACCCGGACCAGCCGACGGTCTCCATGAGCCAGAGCGCCAGCGGAGATAGGATGGACATCAAGGTCACCCTGGGCAACATGCGCAACGCAGGCTGCGGAAGCATCAGCATAGGCGGCGATTTCTCGCCTAACATCACCTGCAGCAGCCTCAGCGATTCGGTGGCGGTCCAAAAGCACCAATACAACGTCAAGCAGAGGATCTCGGTGGTCGTCAATCCGAAGCATTCCGCACGCTCCACCACGGCGGTCACCGCCGAGGCGACCCCCGGCTATTCCATCAAGCAACCCATCATCGCCGTCTCCAGAGCCGACAACAGGTGCTACGTCAATATCAACGGCAGAGGCGAATACGACGGCTTCTCGATCAACGGCGGAGGCATGACCACCGACACATCGCCCCAATACGGCACGGTCAGCCCGTGGAGCACCTGCGCCGGGGTCAACGTGGCCCAGATTCTCAATGGCTCCCCGGGCCCGAGCGCAACGGCCCAGTCCAATGACGTCTACAAGAAGCAGACCGAAATCACCTCGCCCCTGACAATGACCTGGGATACGAGTGATCGCCACAAAATCAATGTGACCGGAGGCAACAGCGACTCTTACAACGGCCATGTTGTCTACAACCTGACCATCAGCGTGGACGGCAAGAACACTTCCTGCGCCGGTTGGCAGCCAGGCCAGGCCATGAGCTGCGACGTCACGGGCCTTGGCGACGAGGACTATAACAATAGCGATTTCTCGTGGGCGATCAACGCCACCATCCCGGATGCAGGCAGCAACACCCAATACAACGCCACCGCAAACGGCACAGGCGTCTACGGTACGAGAGCCCCCGCTTCCTCATCCGTTAGCTCCAGCGAACCGGGCGGCGGCGAGGCCAAATCGCAGAGCCTCGTCGACTCATTCCCCACACTGCAGCGCACGGTCATGCAACGCAATCTCGCCGTCGCGGCCAGGCAACAGGGGGCGAGGCGATGATGGCAGGCACACCAATGAAGCGCACGGGTGCGAAACCGGCCATGCCTTTTCGCAACCCCATAGGGGCATCCGAAAGGCCTGGCAGCCAAGATAACCAATGCATCAACAACAATCCATCGGCTCATCGAGCAATCATAAAGGAGAATCTATGAGCACACACAAGAGCGACCCGTCCAACGATGAGACGAAAATCTCGGACGCCACGCACCTCTCCGATGCCACCCACCGCCCGGAATTCGTCAGCAACGACGAGACGAGTGATCGCAGCAAAAGCGCGTTCCCCTCGCTGCCGAAACGCTCGAGGTTCGCAGGCAAGCCGGAACCCCGGCACACCGCCACAGATCCAAGTGACGACAGCACCGTGCTCGGTTCCATCCAAGGCATCGGCGAAGGCGAGGAGATCTCCGAGGAAACCGTACTGAGCACCTCGATGCCGGGCGACAGCACCGGGTTCCCCGACCTTCCCGGCGAACAGCCTTCGGGCACGACATTGGACAGCCAAACCGTCGGCAGCTATGCGGCTTCGGCCACTCCCACGACCACAACCACTCCCGCGGATGCCGCCACTTCCACGGCTGCCACTAGCCCCGCGCCCGCCGCCACCAACCCGACACCTGCCACCGACAATACGGCAGACGCCCCGCAAAGCGGATACGAAGCGCCGGCCGCAACGTCCTACGCCGCTCCCGCCGCCAACGACACCCAGTCACAGACCTTCCTCGAGCCCCAGGCCAGCAAGGATTCGCTTGAGGCCCCCTACGCCTCGGCCTCGCCGGCCTCAAGCATCATCACGCCGCCGAAGGACTCCATCTTTGATTTCAAGCGTTCCTTCGACGCCTTGGTTGACAACATCGGCAAAGTCGTGGTCGGCAAGCCCGAGCCCATCAAACTGTGCGTCACGGCCCTGATGGTCGGCGGCCATGTGCTCCTGGAAGACAACCCCGGCACCGGCAAGACACAGCTGGCGCGAGGCCTGGCCAATTCCATCGCCACCTCGTTCAAGCGCATCCAGTTCACCCCTGACCTCCTACCCAGCGACGTGGTCGGCGTGACCTTCTACGACCAGAAATCCGGCGAATTCGAGTTCCGCGAGGGCCCGATCTTCGCCTCCATCGTCTTGGCCGACGAAATCAACCGCGCTTCGCCGAAGACCCAGTCCGCGCTCCTGGAGGTCATGGAGGAGCAGAAGACCACCGTCGACGGCAAGACCTACCCGATGCCGCAGCCGTTCATCGTCATCGCCACGCAGAACCCGCTGGAGCAGCTCGGCACCTATAAGCTGCCCGAGGCCCAGATGGACCGCTTCCTGATCAAGACCTCCGTAGGCGCGCCTGGCCACGACGTATCGATCGACATTTTGAAGGACATCGACATCACCGACCGCGCCGACACCGTTTCGGCCGTGCTGAGCGGCGACGACATCATCAGGCTGCGCAAGACCGCCAAGGATGTACGCGTCGACGACCGCATTCTCGAATACATCGAACGCCTTGTGGAAGCGACCAGATTGAGTGAGAAGCTTCGCGTGGGCTCCTCCATGCGTGGCGCGCTGGCACTGACGCGTTGCGCACGCATCTGGGCCGCCGCCGACGCACGCGACTACGTGCTCCCTGACGACGTGCAGGACCTCGCCGTGCCGGTGCTCGCCCACCGTATCATCCTGAACGCCGAAACCGCGTTCAAGGGCGAAACCGCCGAGCAGGTCGTCGCGCAAATCGTCGAGTCCGTCCCGGCACCTTCCATGGGAGCCTGAAAGAAACACCATGCACTTTTCCAGAAACCGACACCAGCCGCAGGCGATGCAGCCCGGTTTTCCCGCATCCTCGCAAAACGGGGCCTTTGCGGTGGGCGACGGCCGCCGCCGCAAAGGGGCTCGCCGCCTCAAGGGGCGCAGACCCAGCCTGCTGGAAAACAACACCCGCCTTGCACGTCTGACACTCAAGGCGCGCCACCGTGCGGCGATTGCGCGCAAGAGGCTGCCCGGATGGCTCACTGCCTACGTCTCGCCGCTGGGTTGGTCTCTCACCGGCATGGCCGTGGTCTGCCTCGCGGCGTTCCCTGCGCTGGGATGGCACGAGCTGCTGGTCTGCGGAATCATCGGTCTGGTCATGTTGGTGAGCGGCATCGCCATGTCACTCGGTAATACAAAGTTTCATGCGGCACTATCCGTTTCCGATAACCGCATCACCGTCGGCGAACATGTCAAAGTCGACGTCAAGATCTCCAACCCCGGCAAAAGCCCGACCGTCAGCGTACTCGGCGACCTGCCGATGGGCGAGATGCACCAGCGTTTCCGCATCCCCGCGCTGGCCCCGGGCAAGGCCAAGAACGAGCAAGTCGAGTTCCGCGCCACCTCGCGCGCGATCCTGCCGGTAGGCCCGCTGAAGATCAGCAAGGGCGATCCTTTCGGCATCGTCCGCCACGAACAGTCACTCTCGCAATCGGTCAACGTCTTCATCCATCCGAAAACCGTTTTCCTGAACAGCCTTGATTCCGGCATTTTCCGCGACCTCGAGGGCAGCCCCTCCGGCCAGGTGGTCGACGACGACCTTGATTTCTACGGCCTGCGCGAATACCGCCCCGGCGACGACATGCGCAACGTCCACTGGCTTTCCTCAGCGAAAACGGGCACGATGATGGTCCGCCAGTACGAAGCCACCAAACGCACCGACACCTCTATCACGCTGGGAGTCAACCCCACCGACTACTCGACCGAAGACGAATTCGAGCTGGCCGTGAGTATCGCCGCCTCCATCGGCACCGAATGCCTGATCGAAGACCGTCCGCTGTCCATCCAGGCCGCCTCGGATTCCCTGATCCCGCGCGGAGCCATGCCATTCCTCGACTGGATGAGCGGGGTCAAGCCTGATATGGATGAGAACCCGAACCTTGCCGTCGCGACTCTTGCCACCAGTCCCGGCGCCTCGTTCTATTTCTTCGTGGTCGGCTCGGGCACGAAACTCGAACGCCTGCGTCGCATCGCCGCCGCGCTGAGCCGCGAATCCATCTGCGTCATGCTGCAGATCGACCCCATCGCCGGCAACGCCATCCACCAATACGATGACTTCACCCTGGCCACGCTCGCCTCCCTCGACGATCTTCCACTGATCATGGAGGCGCTGAAATGAGCGGCACCAATCCTATGAGTGATTCCTTCAATGCGGCGGACCGGGCCAACGCTCCGGCTTCCGCGGCGGCATCCCTGCCCGATTTCACCGGCACGGCCGGCACCACCGGCACCTGGGCGAGTACCACCCGCACCCCGATTGCGCTAACGGCCACCAGCGACGGCCAGCGCCAGAGATTCGTCACCGTGCGCCGGCCCTGGGCCACCGCCTCCATCGGCGCCCTGATCGTCCTTGCCGCCGTGTGCCTCAATTCTGCAAATCTCATCGACGTCTACGGCAATGTTCTGGTTTGGGCCACGGCAGCGATTCCAGCCGCACTGCTGGGCGTGCTGATCGCGCTGGCCGGCGTCAATCCGGCGTTGAAACTGTGGTGGCAGATCGTCTTCCTGGTCCTCGCCCAGTTCCTCGTCGGGCCCGTCATTGCCCTCAACGACACCACCATCGCGCATATCGTGCCGAGTTTGCAGACCATCACCCAAGGCTTCATACAGACCTTCGGCTCGTTCAAATACGTCATCGCCGTCATTCCCCCGCTCGGCAACGCCAACGGCAGCCTGATGGCGCTGTGGACGCTCAACCTGTGGACGGCGTTCCTCGCGGGCGTCTTCGCGGTTTCGGCGAGCAACAAGATCAATCTGATCACCGTCTTCCCGCTGGCGTTGAACCTCGCGGCGAGCGCGCTTCTGGGCACCGCCTACGGCACGCTGCGCCCGGTCTGCGGCATCATCGCCATGCTGGCATTGGTCATCTGGCTCTCCTGGCGCTGGCAATCGCTGGATATGCGCCGGCCGATAAGCATGATCATCATCATCGTCCTCGCCGTCGGCCTTTCCTTCGGCACGACCCTGATCGTCCCCCAGCACCGTCTCACCCTGCGCGACCGCTACAACCCGCCGCTCGACCCGCACCAATACACGAGCCCGTTGAGCGACATGCGTTCCTACGTCAAATACCACAAGAAGGAAACGCTGCTTTCGGTTTCGGGGCTTCCCGCCGGTACTCCGGTGCGTCTGGCCGTCATGGACCGCTTCGACGGCAACGTCTGGAACCTTTCGGATTCCACCGATGCCAGCGATTCCTCGGATTACCGCAAGATCGGCAGCAGTATCGCCAACAACACGCAGGGCGAGCAGTTCAAGGCCACCTTCAAGGTGCACAAAGGCTTCTCCGAGCAATGGCTGCCCCTGGCCGGCGATGCCACGTCGATCGGGATGAACACCCAGGACTTCTACTACAACATGGGCACGCATTCCGCCATTGTGTCGAACAGCTCCCTGGGCGGGCAGACCTACACCGAATCCGGCGTCATCGCCGACTTGCCGAGCCAGCAGCAGATCACCCACGCCAGCGCCCAGCGCATCACGCAGCCCGAGGCCAAGGACATCCCCGACAGCGCCAGCAAGCTCGCTCCGTCCCTCACCGGCAGGCAGTCCAGCGACGGCGCGACCGCACAGACGCTCGCCACCGCGCTCAAGACCAAAGGCTGGTTCTCCCACGGCCTTGCGGGTGATTATCCTTCCCTGCCCGGCCACGGCAACTTCCGCATCGATTCCATGCTCGGCGGCACCGCGATGGTCGGCGACAGCGAGCAGTACGCTTCGGCGATGGCGATGATGGCCCGCGAGCTGAACCTCCCTTCGCGCGTGGTGCTCGGTTTCATCCCGAAAGACAAGGACGGCAACATCACCAAGTCCCGCACCTCACACGGCAAGGACGGCGTCACCGAAACGAACTTCACCGGCAACGACATCGAAGCCTGGGTCGAGATCAACTTCAAGGATTACGGCTGGGTCCCCTTCTACCCCACGCCCAAGGAGACGAAGGTCCCGAACAAGAACCAGGACCTGACCCCTCCGAACCCGAAGACCCTCGTGCGCCAGCCTCCGGTGCCGCTGGTCGATCCTTTGCACGACCAGAACCAAGCCCGCGACCAGTCCTCGCTCGACGGCGCGGATGCCGGCAACCAGAACGGCAACGCCATGCTGATGCGGATCCTCGAAATCGCTGAGAAGGTGGCCATCTACGGCAGTCCGTTGTGGATCATCCTCATCATCTGCGGACTGATCCTCCTGATCAAAGCCATCCAACTGGCCGTCATGGCCCGTCGCGGCAGCTCGGGGCAGCGCATCGCCTCCGGCTGGAAGGCCATCGATATGCTCGCCGACCAAAGCGGCATCAAGACCTCCGGCACCCGCCGGCACCAGGTCGAGCAGATCGACAAGGCGCTTCACGCCGCAACCGAAGACGCGGCAGCCACCTCGGCCGCAGCGTTAATGGTTCCCGAAGCAGGCCAGGCGACGAGCCGCAAGGCCAGGAAAGCGACCGAAAAAACGGCGAAAAAGGCAGCCAGGAAAGCGACCAAAGCCCGGAAGAGAAAGACATCGGCCAAGAGCCGTCCGATCGATCTCGAGCAGCTGAGGTTGCTTTCACGCGAGGCCGATTGGGTCGCCTTCTCCGGCGAGAAGCCTCAGAAGGATGCCTCGGCGGATTACTGGAAGCGCGTCAAGGCCATGCGCAAGGCCATCCTCGCCAACCAGCCCCGCATGCGCCGTCTGCGTACCCGTCTTTCGCTCAAGGGCGTCTTCCATATGCCGCACCTCAACCTCAAACGGTTCAGGAAGGCGGCTTCCACAAACGCTTCGGGCGCCAAGCCGCGCAAAACCTCGAAGACGAATGCGACAAAGAGCACGTCTATACTCAAAGGTGTGCATTCGAAACGAAAATCCGCCAAACAGAAAGGTCGCTGATCATGTCTGAGCATCCACATATCCGTGCGGCCATGGGCAGCGATATCGGCAGAAAACGCCGCAACAACCAGGACTCGGGAGTCAACGAATCCGGCGTCTACATGGTCTGTGACGGCATGGGAGGAGGTGTCGGCGGGGAACGCGCCAGCGCGCTGACCGCCGAACACTTCAAAGCCATCGCCGGTGAACCGATCAGGTCGAGGCAGATTATCGAATCCGCGTTGGATACGGCCCAAGACGATGTCTATGAGCTGGGCCAGGACCTCGGCGGTGTGGCCGGAACGACGGCCACCGGCATCATCCTGCCCGCCCGCCCCGGCGAGGACGGCAACGAGCAGGCGCCGCTTTGGTACGTGATCAACGTCGGCGATTCCCGCACCTACCATTTCGACCTCGACGCTCGGGGCAACGCGATCGCGTCCTCGATCAGCCATGTCACTAAGGACCATTCCCAGCGCCAACAGGCCATCGACGCCGGGCTGATGTCGCCGCAGATGGCCAACGCGACCATCCCCCGCAACGTCATCACCCAGTGCATCGGCGCGCCGCAGGGCGTCAGGCCCGATTTCTACGCCGTGGTGCCGTCCGGCCGTTTCGTCGTATGCTCCGACGGACTGTATTCCGAAGTCCCCGACGCGCAAATCGCAGCGATCTGCCAGGCGAACCCGGACCCGGAACGCGCCATGGAGGCACTTGTCAAGGCCGCGCTTGCAGCCGGCGGCAAAGACAACATCACGGTCATCGTCGTCGATGTGTGGCCGGATAGGCCCTATGACGAACCTTGGCACGCCAGCAAGCTCGACGACGGAGAGGAGCTGGAGACCATCGGGGACATCACGCTTGACAGCCTGCATACATAAAATTTCCATCAATTCTTCGTTTTTTATTTCATCCGTGCGTCATTCGCGCGACATAACGAAAACGAACCGATATAATCATTTATTAGTAAAGCAGTAAACTATCGATAACAACAAGCCAGATGAACGTCGTGCGGTTCATCCGATAAGAAAGGGAAGTGAAGCAAATGGTTGATTACGACACCGCTGTCACCATTGTTCAGGATTCCGACGCAGACCCAGTCATGCTGGCGAAAGTCGCCTACGAAAACCCCGATTTCGGCGCGAACGTGGCCGCGAACCCACGTGCCTACCCGGGACTGAAGCGTTGGCTCGCCGAGTTCGGCGACGACCGAGCCCGTGAGACACTCAAATCCATGGGCTTCGAGGTGCCCGAAGTCGGCGTTTCGGTCCAAGAGGCACCGGCCCAGCAGGCCGCGGTGGAGCAGGTAGCGACCCAACAGCCGGCCCAGACTTCAACCACGGCTTATTATGGCGGCCAACAGGCGCAGCCGCAGGCTTCAACACCTTATATCGCCGACCAGCAAGCCGCCAACGGACAATATGTCTCTCCCAGCGGACAGTATGCTGCCACCACCGCCACCAACCAGTACGCGACGCAGCAACTGACCAACACCAACCAGTATTCGGCACAGCAACCGACCACCGCCACCACAGGCTACAACCAGCAAATGCCTGTCGCCACGAACGCCTACGGATACACGGCCGAGCAGGCACTCGACCCGAACACCGACCAGATGACCATCGCCAGCATCGCCCAGTACGCCCCCGAGCTGCGCCCGTGCCTGGCCCGCAACCCCAACACCTACCCGGAGCTGCTGAACTGGCTCGCCCAGCTGCACGACCCGGCCATCGACGCCGCCCTGGCCACACGGCAATAGTGCTTGTGGCCGATCCGGCCAAGTCGCTTACGGCGGTCGGCCGGTTTGCGCCGGCCTGCCAACAGCCGAGTCGGAGCATGGCTTATTAAATAACGGATGTCCCGCTACCCTACCGAATCATCGGGTAGCGGGACATCCGTTATTTGTTATTTGAAGTATTGCAAAGCCTGGGAACGGACTTCATCGCCCTAAAGGCTAATCAGTCCTCGACCTCGGTGAGCTTGAAGAACTGGTCGCCGATACGCAGCGTCGTGGGGGCCTTCAGCAGAACCGGGCTGTCTTTGACCTGCTGCTCGTGGTCGTCTTCGACGATGTAGGTGCCGTTGAGCGAACCATAGTCCTCAATCCAGAGCGTACCGTCCTTGTCGTAGCTCACGGCGGCATGGTTGCGCGAAACCGTGCGCGTCGGATCGGCGAGCTTGATGGACATCGCGCCTTGCGGCACGGTGGCCGAAACGTTGCGGCCCAGCAGGGCGCTCTTGGTCAGCTCGATATCCTGGCCGGTGGCATCGTTGTGCAGGCGGTAACGCTTCATCGGCTTCTTACCCATGAACGCGCTGGAAAGCACCGTGCCGTCCCAGTCCTCGATATCGCCCTCGCTGTTGGTCTGCGGGGCAGAGGAGGTCCAGGAATCGTCGACGGCGGGCCTGCTGGTCGCGGCAGTGCTGTCTACGATCGTCTGCGGGGTCTGGGCCGTGCCTGGATCCTTGGCGGACCAATCGGCCGAAGTCTGGTTCGCGGATACAACTGTAGCGTCATCGTCATACCAACCAAGCTCCGGTGGTGGCGGAAAAGGCAAAGTGCTCATAGAGGCCATGGTAGCGCAGAACCGCAACATTCTCGATAGAACTATCATTAAATCTCTCCGAAATTCAACAAACTTAGCCCTTTAATCGCTAACTCAATATACTTTGTGAAGATAATGAAAAATCAATATCAATAAAAAATATCAGATGATAAGGTTTATTTACGCAATACAATTAAAACAATTGCGTAAATATCAAAGGAGATTGTAATGTTTAAAAAAAGTATCTTAAAATTTATTACAACAGGTACTGCAGCCGTCTTTCTTGTTATCGGTACGGCTTCCCCAAGTGCCAATGCAGCTGATTCTGGGCCACAACCACCTCTGACTGACCAATATGTCCTATCTCCCACGTATGTCTCTCCCGATGGGGTACGCGTCACAGCAGGAGACGGCGTGGAAGTCCATAGCGGTAAAGTCGAGCTTGACCCTCACGGCATGACCCGCTCTCTGACAAATTTCCGTTTTGGTTCAAGCTATGCATCCAGTAATGAGCAGATGCAACTCTGGTACACCGGAAAAGCATATGCATCTGGGAAAAAAGATTATAGGTCACCTAATTATGTGACACCCAGACGAGTCATTCAGGTCTGCTTCAAATACACAAGAGGCGGAAATGATGTGCTTGGTTGGCAATGTTCCAATGCTTCTCTTGGTCCCGGCTTCTATCCAGGTCAGACCGTGAGCAGAACAGTCAACGATAGTTTAAATCCTTGGGCGCAAAAAACCGTTTTCCAGTATTCTTATAAAACTACAGTATGAAATACGATAAAATTACAAGGATCGCAATGACTGCAATTCAAGCGATCCTTGTGTGCATAATTATCCTACTTACAGCTATTGCACAGGATTCAATCACCGAATCGATAAACGCTTGGCCAGAGGTTGCAAAAACCAGAATTTTAATTAGCATTTCCTTATTAGTTATATCTGTTGCAACTGCCGCTTTGTCG
This sequence comes from Bifidobacterium sp. ESL0784, assembly GCF_029433295.1. Taxonomy (GTDB): domain Bacteria; phylum Actinomycetota; class Actinomycetes; order Actinomycetales; family Bifidobacteriaceae; genus Bifidobacterium. The sequence continues at coordinate 549,390 of NZ_JAQTHV010000001.1, read as the reverse complement.
ATAGTAATGCTTAATCTTCTTTACGCATTACTAACAAATCAAAGCAAGTCTGGTATCCTTAGACAGTTGAGAATCATTTGTTGGCTCTCGATTTTTTTGGGAACATATCTATTCACTGTTTTCATCGTATTCTGGGCAATAACTCGTCTGATGCATCCAAGCATCATTCTTATAGTATCATTGGTGATTGCAGTCGTCATCTTTAATGTAATATTTGCTACAGCTGGCATTCACATCATTAATCAACACTGATATCATCACATTATCCGGCTAGCCGTCATCTTCTTCAAGAGAATATGAAAATCGGCTAAAACTTTTAAAAGACCAAACTGAGATTAAAGGGTCTTGTTCTTTTACCACTTGTATGCAAAAAAGTAAAAGAACAAGACCCTTTAAAACTTAGGAAAAGACGCTACTTATCAGACTGCCTTGCATTCACATCAACTAGAGACCTGCGAGCCGGAATCGTCGGCTCCAGTATCTGCGCCTGAAGTGAAATCGGTGTCTCCACCCAGCTCGGTGGCCCCGCCCTGATCGTTGAGGAAGTCATCGGGGTTGAAGTCGTCGCCAAGCTTCAGGTCGCCGAAGTCGATATTGGAGAAGTCCATATCGTCCATGCCACCTTCGCCGAAGTCGGTGTTCGCGGTGTCGCCGCCCAAGCCGAAGTTCGGGTAGATGGTGTCGCGGATGGCCTTGTCGGGCTCGACCGTCGCGTTGCGGTAACGCGCCAGGCCGGTGCCGGCAGGAATGAGTTTGCCGATGATGACGTTCTCCTTCAGGCCCTTGAGCTCGTCGGACTTCTGCTCCAAAGCGGCCTCCGTAAGCACACGGGTGGTCTCTTGGAACGAAGCGGCGGAGAGCCAGGAATCGGTGGCCAGTGAAGCCTTGGTGATGCCCAGAAGCTCTGGACGGCCGGCGGCGGGCTTGCCACCCTCCTTGACGGCCTTCATATTGGCGTCGCGGAACTTGGATTGATCGACCAGTTCGCCAGGCAGCAGGTTCGTGGTGCCGGAATCGATCACCGTGATGCGGCGAAGCATCTGGTGGACGATGACCTCAAGGTGCTTGTCGTGGATATCCACGCCCTGGGAGCGGTACACGTCGTGCACGCCCTCCACGATGTTGACCTGAGCCGCGCGGGGTCCCAAGATACGAAGAATCTTCTTCGGATCGACGGAGCCTTCGATCAGCTGGGTACCGGTGTCGACGTGGTCGCCGTCCTTGACCAAGAGCGGCGCACGGCGGGTCACCGGATAAGTGATCGGCTCGATGGTCGTGTCGTCCGGGGTCAGCGTGACCTGGCGGCCGTGGTCGGAATCCTCGACCTTGACAGTGCCCGGATACTCCGTGATCGGAGCCTCGCCCTTAGGCGTACGCGCCTCGAAGAGCTCGGTGACACGGGGAAGACCCTGGGTGATATCGGAAGCGGAAGCGACGCCGCCGGAGTGGAAGGAACGAAGCGTGAGCTGCGTACCGGGCTCGCCGATGGACTGTGCCGCGACGACGCCGACGGCCTCGCCGACATCCACCAAGCGGTTGGTGGCCAGCGACCAGCCATAGCACTTCGCGCACACGCCGCGCTTGGACTCGCAAGTCAGCACGCTGCGTGCCTTGACCTCTTCAACGCCGTGGGCGACCATATCGCGCAACACGTCCATGGAAAGGGCATCATCGCGCTTGTAGAGCACGGTCTTGCCGTCCTTTGGGTCGATGACGTCGTTGGAAAGCAGACGGGAGTATGGGCCGCCGTCAGCATCCTTGACGAGCACGAGATTGCCGTCCTCATCGCGGTCGGCGATCTTGATTGCCAGACCCTTCTTGGTACCGCAATCCTCTTCGCGAACGATGACCTCCTGGGCCACGTCGACGAGACGACGGGTCAGATAGCCGGATTCCGCGGTACGAAGTGCGGTATCGGCCAAACCCTTGCGGGCGCCGTGCTGGGAGATGAAGTATTCCAAGACAGAGAGGCCTTCACGGTAGTTGGACTTGACAGGACGGGAGATGATCTCGCCCTTCGGGTTCGCCACAAGTCCTCGCATACCGGAGATCTGGCGAATCTGCATCCAGTTGCCTCGGGCTCCGGACTGCACCATGATGTTGACGTTGTTGTCGTCCTTGAAGTTATCGCGCATGGCGTCCGCGACCTTGTCGGTGCATTCGGTCCACAGGTTGATGAGCTCCTGACGGCGTTCCTCTTCGGTCAACAGACCCATCTCATACTGGTCATTGACCTTGTCGGCCTGGCCTTCGTAGTCATGGATGATGTCGAGACGTTCCGGCGGCTCGACGATGTCGGAGAAGGACATCGTGACACCCGACCAAGGAGCACGGGTGAAGCCGAGATCCTTCAGGGCGTCCAGCGTCGCGGCCACCTGAGCGGTGGAGTAACGCGTGGCGATGTCGTCGACGATCGTGGAGAGCTTGCCCTTGGCGACCTGCTCGTTGATGAACGGGTAGTCGACCGGCAGGGTCTCGTTGAACTTCAGACGGCCGTAGGAAGTGGCGAAGAGGACGGAACCGTCCTTGAAACGCTCTTCCTTGACCACGTCCGGGCTGCCCGGCTCGGGGTCGACGACCTTGAGCTCGCTAGGTTCCCAATCGGTGGGGAGCACGAAGTCCTTGGGCAGGCGCACGAGCACCTTGGCCTGCACGTCGACGTCGTTGCGGTCGACGGCCATGCGCAGTTCCTCGGGAGAACCGAGCACGCGGCCCTGGCCCTTGGCACCTTCAACGACGGTGGAAAGGAAGTAGAGACCCAGGATCATATCCTGAGAAGGCATGGTGACGGTGTGGCCATCTGCCGGCTTCAGGATGTTGTCGGAAGCCATCATCAAGGAACGAGCTTCGGCCTGTGCCTCGACGCTCAGCGGCAGATGGACTGCCATCTGGTCGCCATCGAAGTCCGCGTTGAACGCGGCGCAGGCGAGCGGCGGCAGGTGGATGGCCTTGCCTTCGACCAGGATCGGCTCGAAGGCCTGAATGCCGAGCCTGTGCAGCGTAGGCGCACGGTTCAGGAGCACCGGGTGCTCGCTGATGACATCCTCAAGCACGTCCCAGACGGACGAATCCTGACGGTCGACCAAGCGCTTGGCGCTCTTCATGTTCTGCGCGTAGTTCTGGTCCACGAGCTTCTTGATGACGAAGGGCTTGAAGAGCTCCAGGGCCATCGGCTTCGGCAGACCACACTGGTGCATACGCAGCGACGGGCCGACGACGATCACGGAACGGCCGGAATAATCCACGCGCTTGCCCAAGAGGTTCTGACGGAAACGGCCCTGCTTGCCCTTGAGCATATCGCTCAGGGACTTCAGCGGGCGGTTCGAGGCGCCGGTGACAGGGCGGCCACGACGGCCGTTGTCGAACAGGGAGTCGACGGCTTCCTGCAGCATGCGCTTCTCGTTGTTGAGCATGATCTCGGGGGCACCGAGTTCGATGAGCCTCTTCAGACGGTTGTTGCGGTTGATCACACGACGATAGAGATCATTGAGATCAGAGGTCGCAAAACGGCCGCCATCGAGCTGCACCATCGGGCGCAGATCCGGAGGAATGACCGGAATGGCGTTCAAGACCATGGCCTCGGGCTTGTTGTCCGTGGTGAGGAATGCGTTGACGACCTTCAAGCGCTTCAGAGCGCGTGCCTTGCGCTGACCGGAGCCGGTGTCGATCTCTTCGCGAAGTTGCTTGGCGGCAGCTTCGAGGTCGAAGTCACGCAGACGCTGCTGAATGGCTTCGGCACCCATGGAACCTTCGAAATAGTCGCCGTAGCGGTCGACCATTTCCTGCCACAGGTCCACATCGCCTTCCATGTCGCCCGGCTTCAGGGTCTTGAAGCGGTCGAACACGGCGGCAAGACGCTGTGCCTGATCGTCGTAGCGCTGGCGGATGGCCGCCATCTCGCGCTCGGCGGAGTTGCGGATCTTGGACTTGGCGCTGCCCTTGGCATCGCCGCTGGCCTCGAGCTCGGCCATGTCGGCCTCGAGCTTCTTGGCGCGTTCCTCGATCTCGTTGTCGCGGCGCTTGTTGAGCTGTGCGATCTCGGTGTCGAATTCGTCCTGCAGATCCGGCAGATCCTGCTGGCGCTGCTCTTCGTCCACACTCGTGACCATGTAGGCCGCGAAGTAGATGACCTTTTCGAGGTCCTTCGGCGCGATGTCAAGCAGATAGCCCAAACGGCTCGGCACACCCTTGAAGAACCAGATGTGCGTTACCGGTGCGGCCAGCTCGATGTGGCCCATGCGCTCACGGCGGACGCGGGATTTGGTGACCTCCACGCCGCAGCGTTCGCAGACGATGCCCTTAAAACGGACGCGCTTGTATTTGCCGCAGGCGCACTCCCAGTCGCGGGTCGGTCCGAAGATCTGCTCTCCGAACAGGCCGTCCTTCTCGGGCTTCAAAGTTCTATAGTTGATGGTTTCCGGCTTCTTGACTTCGCCGTAACTCCACTTGTGGATGTCCTCGGTAGTGGCGAGTCCGATCCTCAGTTTGTCAAATGCGTTGACGTCCAGCACTATGTTGTCCTGTCTTCCAATTGGTAACAATTACGATTTTCGGCCGGCTTGCCGGGCTTGGTTTTCTATGTATCGCCAAGCCCCGGGCTAAGCCGTATTTGTTAAGCGTTGCCTCTAGCGGTATTCCGGCTGAGGCGCCGCCTGATCGTCCTTGGCCGCGGCGTCCGGGCGGGCGCCGATGTTGAAGCCGAGATCGTTGGAGTTGCCCACAGGGTCATCCTCCGCGTCGTTCAGGTCGATGGCCACGCCGTCAGCGTTGAGCACTTCGACGTTGAGCGAAAGGGACTGCATTTCCTTAAGCAACACCTTGAAGGACTCGGGAATGCCGGCCGGCGGCAGGTTCTCGCCCTTCACAATGGCACCATAGGCGCGCACGCGGCCGTCGACGTCATCGGACTTGGTGGTCATCATCTCGTGCAGCGTGTAGGCGGCGCCGTAGGCCTCGAGGGCCCACACCTCCATCTCACCGAAGCGCTGGCCGCCGAACTGTGCCTTGCCGCCCAGCGGCTGCTGGGTGATCATGGAGTACGGGCCGGTGGAACGCGCGTGGATCTTGTCGTCCACGAGGTGGTGCAGCTTGAGCATGTACATGTAACCCACGGAAATCGGCTTCGGGAAGGGTTCGCCGGTACGGCCGTCGAACAAGGTCGCCTTGCCGTCTTCGCCCACGAGCTTGTTGCCGTCGCGATCGGGAAGGGTGCTCCGCAGGAGGCCCTGGATCACGTCGGGACGCACACCGTCGAAGACGGGGGTGGCCACCGGGGTGTTCGGGTCGCCATGCTCGGCGCCCTGCGGCACGTACTTCTTCCATTCGGCCTCGAGATCCGGGTCGAGCTTGATGTCCCAGCCTGCGTGAGCGATCCAGCCCAAGTGCAGTTCCAGCACCTGGCCCAGGTTCATTCGGCTAGGCACGCCCAGAGGGTTCAGCATGATGTCGATCGGGGTGCCATCGGGCAGGAACGGCATGTCCTCCTCCGGAAGGATGCGGGAGATACAGCCCTTGTTGCCATGGCGGCCGGACATCTTGTCGCCCACCGTGATCTTACGATGCTGGGCGATGTAAACGCGAATCATCGAATTGACGCCGTTGGGCAGCTCGTCGCCGTCCTCTTCGGCCTCGTCGCGGGTGATTTCCTTGATGGAGATGACCGTGCCGGTCTCGCCGTGAGGCACACGCAGCGAGGTATCGCGCACTTCGCGGCTCTTCTCGCCGAAGATGGCGCGAAGCAGACGCTCCTCAGGGGTGAGCTCGGTCTCGCCCTTAGGCGTGACCTTGCCGACCAGGATGTCGCCGGCCTCGACCTCGGCGCCGATGCGGATGATGCCGCGCTCGTCGAGGTTGGCCACCGCTTCCTCGCCGACGTTCGGCAGGTCGCGGGTGATTTCCTCGGCACCGAGCTTGGTGTCGCGGGCGTCGATTTCATACTCTTCGATGTGGATCGAGGAATAGGTGTCGTCCTTCACCAGACGCTGGGAAATGATGACGGCGTCCTCGTAGTTGTAACCGTTCCAAGGCATGAACGCGACCAGCACGTTCTTGCCCAACGCCAGCTCGCCCTTTTCGGTGGCCGAGCCGTCGGCCAGGACGCTGCCACGCTCAACGCGCTCGCCGTCATGGACCAGCGGCACCTGGTTGTAATTGGTGGTCTGGTTGGAACGCTGGAACTTGGCAAGCTTGTAGCTCGACTGGGTTCCGTCGTCGTTGGTGACGCGAATGATATCCGCGGAAACGTAGGTGACCACGCCGTCTTTCTCGCTCAGGATGGTGTCGCCGGAATCGTAGGCGGTGCGCCATTCGGCGCCGGTGCCCACCAGCGGGCGCTCGGACTTCACGAGCGGAACGGCCTGACGCTGCATGTTGGTGCCCATCAGTGCTCGGTGGCCCTCGTCGTGCTCCAGGAACGGAATCAGCGAAGCGCCGACGGAAACCATCTGGCGCGGGGAGACGTCCATGTAGTCGACCTCGGAGACCGGCACATCGACGGCCTCGTCCTCGCCTGCACGCACAAGTGCGGTCTTCTCGACGAAGTTGCCGTTCTCATCCAGCTTCTGGTTGGCCTGTGCGATGACGTGTTCGGCATCGCGGTCAGCGGTCATGTATTCGATGTCGTTGGTGACGTGGCCATCGACGACCTTGCGATACGGGGTCTCGATGAAACCGAACGGGTTGACGCGGCCGAAGGTTGCCAGAGATCCGATAAGGCCGATGTTCGGGCCTTCAGGGGATTCGATTGGGCACATACGTCCGAAGTGGGACGGGTGGACGTCGCGGACCTCCATGGAGGCACGATCGCGCGAAAGGCCACCGGGGCCCAACGCGGAGAGACGACGCTTGTTGGTCACGCCGGAAAGCGGGTTGTTCTGGTCCATGAACTGCGAGAGCTGGGAGGTTCCGAAGAACTCCTTGATCGTCGCGTTGACCGGACGGATGTTGATCAGGGACTGCGGGGTGATGGCCTCGGCGTCCTGAGTTGTCATACGCTCGCGAACCACGCGCTCCATACGGCTCAGGCCGGTGCGCAGCTGGTTCTGGATGAGCTCGCCGACCTGGCGGATACGACGGTTGCCGAAGTGGTCGATATCGTCGGTTTCGACGCGAAGGTCGACGTCCTTGCCATCACGCTTGCCGGGGAAGGTCTTGTCGCCGGCATGCAGTGCCACGAGGTACTTGATGGTGGCGATGATGTCTTCGCGGGAAAGGCTGCGATCGGTCGGATCGGCTTCGAGGCCGAGCTTGCGGTTGATCTTGTAGCGGCCGACGCGTGCAAGATCGTAACGGTGGTTGTTGAAATAGAAGGACTCCAGCAGGTTCTTGCCGGCTTCCGGGGTGGCTGTATCTGCCGGGCGGATCTTGCGGTAGAGGTCGGTCAGGGCCTCGTCCTGCGTGTTGATGGTCTCCTTCTCGAGGGCATCGAGCACGAGCGGATAATCCTTGAAGGACTTCGCGATCTCGTCCTTGGTCATGCCGATGGCCATGAGGAAGACGATGGCGGACTGCTTGCGCTTGCGGTCGACGCGCACGCCCAAAACGTCACGCTTGTCGATCTCGAACTCGAGCCATGCGCCGCGCGACGGGATGATCTTCGCACCGAAGACCTCCTTGTCGCTGGTGCGGTCCGGCGTGCGATCGAAGTAGACGCCCGGGGAACGAACGAGCTGCGAGACGATGACGCGCTCGGTGCCGCCGATGATGAAGGTGCCATGCGGGGTCTGGAGCGGGAAATCGCCCATGAAAACGGTCTGGCTCTTGATCTCGCCGGTGTCGCCGTTCTCGAATTCCGCGTTGACGTAAAGCGGTGCGGAATAGGTGTAATCCTTCTCCTTGCACTCCTGGACCGTGTGGCGCGGTTCCTCGAAGTACGGGTCGGAGAACGTCAGGCTCATGGTCTGCGCGAAGTTCTCGATCGGGGAGATCTCCTCGAAGACTTCCTGCAGGCCCGAAGTATGGGCCACATTGTTGGTGCCGGCCTTGATATCGGCTTCGGCCTTCTTCTTCCAGCGTGCGTTGCCGATGAGCCAATCGAAGCTATCGGTCTGCACCCCCAGAAGGTAGGGCACATCGATGGGTTCCCTGATGGAACCGAAATTCACACGGTCCGACGCCTTATGCAACTTGATGTCGTGCTCATCGGCGCGTGCGATGACTTGTGTGGTGTTCGTCTTGAGCTTATTTTCAGCCAATGGACGTTCCTTATCGCTCGCTTGATCTTTCAAATTCATTTTCCAAGGAAACGCGCCGCAAACGGCTACACTACGCGGGCGCTTCATCGTTAGAGCATGCCCGCAATATGACACACCTTATGCAAAATATTTATTATACACGGCATTGAGACGAAATAGCAAGCGCCACGAAACAGGCCTTGGAGATTTACACAAACTCCGGTAATGTATCCAATAAATGATATATATTATAAAAATGTAATAAGTGATGTATATTATAAAACATGCAAAGAATGACCGCCTTGGCAACTTCAAGTATCATAGTATGATTAAATTTGATATAAGAGCGGTTACTGCTGGAACTCTAGATTGCATCGGAAGATTTCATGAGAAGAATCATGGTACTTGGGGCTGGTTATGCGGGCTTGCATGCCGTTAAGCAGCTCGTCGCTCAGAACCCGGACGCGGAAATAATGCTGGTCAACAGGGATGTTTACCACTACGACACCGCACGACTCCACGAAGTGGCCGTCGGAAGAACCGATCCCTCCGAAATCAGCTTCAACCTGCGCGAAACGGTTGACCCGAGGGTCTCCCTGGTTATCGACGAAGTGATGAGGATCGACCACGACATCCGGGCCGTCGAACTGCGCAAAAACGGGCTGGTCTTCTACGACTATCTGATCAACGCGCTGGGTGGTGCCTCCTCGACGCCGGACGTCCCGGGAGCCACCGGCAACGTGCTGCCGCTGATCACCCTCAACGACGCGATGAGCGCACGAAGCCACGTCGAGCGCGTGCTCACGGATTACCGCTTGAGCCAGAACCCTTACGACCTGCGCATCGCGGTGTGCGGAGACGGATTCTCGGCCGTCGCGTTCATGGCCGCGCTGCTGGACCAGATTCCGGGGCTTGCCAAGCAATTCGGCGTGCCGGCCGACCGGATGGAAGTCCACTGCTTCGCCTCCAACCCCAAGCCCCTTTATCGTTTCGACGCAAAACTCACCGAATGGATCATGGAGGATCTGGGTGGCAGCGGCGTCATTTTCCATCCTTCTTCGCGGGTCACCAAGGTCGAGCCGGGCACCGTCTTCGTCGGCGACCAGGCTTTCCGCGCCAACACCATCGTCTGGGCGACGGGAATCCGCGGCAGCGAGGTCGTTCCGGTCTCGGGCTATGCCCAGAAATTCAACCGCGTCATCGTCCGCGACGACCTATCGGTGGTGGAGGCCGACGGAGGCTGGCCGCGGGAATTCGTGATCGGCGACGTTTCTGCCGTGCCAAACCCGCAGACCGGCCGCGTCTACCCGGCCAGCGCCCAGCTCGCCATTCAGCAGGCAGACTGCGCCGCAAGCAACGTTATCTCGCTGCTGCAGGGCGGGCGCACCTACCGGTTCGTTTTCAAACCCTACGGCACGATCCTGCCGCTCGGTCGGCACTCCGGCGTCGCCCAGCTTGAGGATTCCAAGGGCAACTACACGCGGCTCAAAGGCGCCAAAGTCAGGCTGCTCATCAACAGGATGAACAAGTACTTCAGGGAATCCATCGTTTAGGGATCGTCCGGGCTTCTGGCCTCTAGGAATCGTCTGAACTTCGCGTGTTTCCTGATTATCCGGGCACGCCCATTGTTTAGACCTGACAGATTGTCCGGGTGCTTCCCAATTATCCGGGTATGCCGATTGTTTGAACTTGCCGGATTATCCGACGCGCGATTACGGCGATTCCGTTATTCCCCAAGCATTCGAAATATATTACCGGTTATTTGACGATAACCGGGACCTTCTCGCTTTTCACGTCCGGGTGGCCTTTGAGGCTCAGCTGGGCCAGATAGGTGCCACGTTTCACGCGCGGAAGCTGATTGTCGGGCACGCAGGTGGAACCGGTTTTGTCGGCCGGCCAGGTGATTTTCTGCACGTCCTTGTCACCCTTGGCCATCAGGAGATTACGGGAATCCGCGGGGCAGGCGGCGGAACTCCAGATGGTGTCGCCATTCTGCTCGCTTGAGGCCGCGTCGGCATTGTCATCCGCCTCGGAATCCGAACCATCGTTGGAAGTACCGGAAGACGAACCCGATTTAGAAGACGAACCCGACTTGGAATTCGTGTCGGAACCGGATTTTGAAGCGGAATCGTTACCGGAATCCGAATCCGAGTCCGAAGCCGAACCGTCGTCCGAAATCGTGTAAATGGTAAGGATGCGCGAGGCGTTGGAGGCGTCAACCACGCAGGAATCGTTGCCCTCATAGCGGATGGTGGCCTTGAAATCAAGCGATCCGCCGAGTTCTACACTCTGAGAAACGGGGCTCAGTTCCAGCTTGACGTCCTTTGCGCCGCATTTCCTGACGCCGCCCTGATTGGCTTTATCATCCTGATTGTTTTTATTATTATCGGACTTTCCGGGTTTCTTGGCCAGTGTCTTTTTCCTGCTTCCGGAAACGGAGCTTGAAGACGATTGCCCGCCATGCCCGCCGTGAGTGGCGATGACCTTGGTCGTAAGCGCGTAAACGCCGAACCCGATCAGTGCCAGAAGCGCCAGCGCGACCACACCCACGACGATGCGGCGGCGAAGATAGACGCGCTGCATGTCCTTGCTGGTTTTGCGCTTGCTTTGGCGCTTTTTCGGTTGCTGAGCGGTCATAGCTTCCCAGTGTAAACGACCTTGCTGAATTCGACGTTGCCACACATCATTTCAACATCAAAACGGCAAAACCAAAATATTATGAACAAAACGAGATTCGACGACGGCCTGCAACCAGATCAATGCCTGATTGCAGGTCAACCGCCGAATCCCGTCGAATCCGAATGATTTTCTAAAAGCTTTCAGTCCTTCTGAAGCTTCATATCATTGACCATCTCGTACCATTCTGCGATGGCGCTGTGGTCTTCCTTCTCGTGGCCATGGGCCTTGAGCGACTGCATGATCTCCATGGCGAGCGCACTGAACGGCGCCGAGACATTGATGCCATGCGAGGTGTCCATGACGTTCTGCAGATCCTTGATATGCAGTTCGATACGGAAACCGGGGTCGAAGTTGCCGGAGAAGATCTTCTCGGACTTCTGATCCATGACCACACTGCCCGCCAGACCACTGCGGATGGCCTGATAGACACGCTCCGGGTCGACGCCAGCCTTTTTCGCCAGCGAATACGCCTCGGAGATGCCCGCGATGTTGATGGCCACGATCATCTGGTTGGCTAGCTTGGTGATATTGCCGGCTCCAATCTCACCGACCAGGGTGACCGTCGATGCCATCGTCTTGAGCAGGTCCTCATACTTGGCGAAGACCTTCTCGTCGCCGCCGACCATCACCGCGATGGTGCCGTCGACGGCCTTGGGCTCGCCGCCGGAAACCGGGGCGTCAAGGAAGTCGACTCCCATCTCGCCCAGGCGCTTACCGAAATCACGGCTGGCCAGAGGTGCGATGGAGCTCATGTCGATGACGGCCTTGCCTGCGCTCAGACCTTCGGCGATGCCGTCCTTATCGAACAGCGCGCTTTCCACGTTCGGAGAATTCGGCAGCATGGTGATGACAACATCGCAACGCTGTGCAACGTCCTTGCCGCTCTTTCCCTCTTCGCCGCCCGCTTCGACGACAGAAGCGATGTTCGACGTATTGCGGTCATAGCCAACGACCTGATGGCCGGCCTTCAGAACGTTGATTGCCATGGGCTTGCCCATGATTCCCAATCCTACAAATCCAACTTTCATTATGTTCCTTTCTATACAAAATCAATGAGATTCTGATGTCCCCGTTCATAGAGACCGGGAAACAAGTCTGTTTCAGGTCCTTTTTGCCATCAGAAAGGCGCGCATCGCGCTCTCCCCTGCAATCGGTACCGTTTCGGTCACACGCGCCATACACCGCTTAAGAGATGTCGGTTCGTAAACGCAGGAAAGCACCAGATCGATACCTTCTTCATAGACACCGCCCAAATCATCGGCACGACTGCCCACCACAGCCACAACGGGCACGCCGAATTTCTTGGCCCTTAGGGCTACGCCGATCGGAGCCTTGCCATTGGCCGATTGCGAATCCATCCTGCCTTCGCCGGTGATGACCAGATCGACATGCGGCATGACTTTCTCAATGCCGATGATGTCGAGGACAGTATCGATGCCGCTTTTGATCTCGGCGCCGCAGAAAGCGACCAACGCGGCGCCGAGTCCGCCTGCCGCGCCTGCCCCGGCGACGGAGGCGACATCGAAGCCGGCGACATCGAAAAGCAGCTTGGCATATTGGCTCATCCACTGATCAAAACGGTCAAGGTCACGGGCGCCAAGCCCCTTTTGCGGACCGTAAATGTGCACCGCACCGTCGGGACCTACCAGCGTGTTGGAGACATCGGTCAGCGCGACGAATTCCGTCTTGAGGATGCGCGGATCGGCATCCGACCAATCGATGGATGTCAGGTTCTCAAGTCCTGCCAAACCACAGGGCACGTATTCGCCGTCGGCATTGAAAAACCGCACGCCCAGCGCCTTGGCCATACCGACACCGCCATCGCTGGTCGCACTGCCTCCCAAACCGATGAAGATTCGCTTTGCACCGGCATCCAACGCATCGAGAATCATCTGCCCGACACCGAACGTGGAAGCGTTCAGCGCGTTTTCGCGGTTCTGCTCGATGAGGGTCAGGCCACTGGCCTGCGCCATTTCGATGATGGCGTCGTCATCGGAAAGGACGTACTTGGCAACGACATCCGCTCCCAGCGGCCCCCGAACATGAACATCACGGAGGTCTCCTCCCTTGGACGCCATCACCGCCTCAACGGTACCTTCCCCGCCATCTGCGATGGGATATTCGAGGACCGTGCAGTCCGGCGCGACGCGACGTATTCCACGTTCAAGCAACTTTTCCACTTCTATGCTCGAAGCCGAGCCTTTAAACGAATCCGTCGCCAAAAGAACCGAATACCTGTTCATCGTATTCTTCCTCCTGATTGACTGCAAACCATTGCCTGTTGCCGATTACCTATCGTAATATATTCAAACAGCTCAGGATAGGTATCCAGCTTCGCGCATGGCTTTCTTCATCCCATCGAGGGCGGCGCCTGTCGCAGCCTCGGTAGGACGGATGGAAGGACCGACATCCATGCCCATGAGATTGGCCATGTCTTTGGTCGGCGACGGGAAGCTGGCCGCATCCTGCGAGTTGCGTATGGGGTTGAGCTTGAACTGGTCTTCCAGCGAACCCTTATAGTCCCCTTGCTCGAACTTGTCGTAGATGCCGCATACCAGATCCGGATAGATGTTGGCTGTGGAGCATACGGCTCCGGCGCCACCCACGCACAGGCTTGGGTAGACGATGGTGTCCTTGCCGGCGAACACGGCGAAATCGATGTTCCGCGTTTGACGCACCAATTCCTCGATGTTGGTGACATTGCCGCTTGAATCCTTGACCCCGATGATGTTGTCGCAGTCATGGGCCAAACGGACCATGATGTCGACGGGAACCGGATAACCGGCACGGCCCGGGTTGTTGTAGATGAACATGGGCTGCGGAGCGATCGCCTTCGCAATGGTGGAATAATGATGATAAAGCGCTTCTGCTGTGGGCTCGATAAACATCGGCTGCAACACCGAGACCGCAGCAACGCCAAGTTGCGTGGCCCTCTGCGCCAATTCGATGGCCTTGCTTGTACGTATATGGCCAACACCAAACATGACCGGCACCCTGCCCGCGGCCTCATCCTTGATGATCGTGGTCGCAGCGAGCATCTCGTCATCATCGAACATATAGAATTCCGAGTTGCTGCCGAAAGCCAGTATGCCATCGACGCCATGCTCGATGACATAATCGACCTGCTTGCGCAACTTGGCCTCGTTAATGTTCTCATGCTCATCGACCGGGGTGAGAATCGGAACGAAAATACCTTTAAATGTCTGCTTGTCACTCATGATTTTCAGCTATTCTTCCTGATTTGAGATCGGCCATGGCGGCTTGCCTCCATCCACCGGCATTACGCCGCCATGGCCATATTTTCTTCTGGTCTCGTTCAGCGCACCATCGAAGGACGATGCGGGTCGAACTTCCAGCCCGGAATGAGATACTGCATGCCGACAGCGTCGTCACGGGTGCCGCAATCGTTGTCGACATAGAGTTTGTGCGCCTTTTCGACAGCGTCCCGGTCGACCTCGATGCCCAGACCCGGCACATCGCGGCGAACTTCGATCTCGCCATTCTCGATCTTCGGCGGGTTTTTGGTGAGATACTGACCGTCCTGCCAGATGTAATGGGTATCGCAAGCATTGAGTTTGCCGGGAGCCGCGGCGGCGGATTGTGCCACCATGGCCAGTGAGATGTCGAAGTGGTTGTTGGAATGCACACCCCAGGTGAGGTCCATGTCGTGGCAAAGCTGGGCGACGCGTACGCAGCCCTCCATCGTCCAGAAGTGCGGGTCGGCCAACGGGATGGTGACCGAATCAAGGCGGATGGCCGCCTTCATTTCACGCCAATCCGTATCGCACATATTCGTCGCCGTCGGCAAGCCGGTGATGCGATGGAACTCGGCCATCGTCTCACGGGCCGAGAAACGGCCTTCGGCGCCGCACGGATCCTCGACATAGGTGAGTATGCCGGTCATGTCATTGCACAGGTCGATGGCTTCCTCCAACGACCAGCCCTGGTTCGGATCAAGCGTGATGCGTGCGTCGGGGAAGGCCTTCTTCAGAGCCTTGATGGCCTTGATTTCCTCCTTGCCTTCGAACACACCGCCCTTGAGCTTGAAGTCGTGGAAGCCGTAACGCTCCGTGGTGGCCTTCGCCTGCGCGACGATGGCATCCGGGTCAAGCGCAGGCTCGCGACGGATACGACCCCACTCATCGGAATTGTCGTCATCATGGATATAAGGAAGATCCGTCTTCGTGCGGTCACCGACGTAGAAGAGATAGCTCAGGAAGCGAACATGGTCGCGGACCTGCCCGTCGCCGAGCAACGCGGCCACCGGAACCTCCATATGCTTGCCCAACAGATCGAGCATCGGTGTTTCCACTGCGGTCTGTACGTGGACGGTGGTGCGCAGATCGAAGGTCTGGTTGCCACGGCCGCCCGCGTCGAGGGACGCATACTTGTCGTGAATATTGCGCACGATGTTCTTCCACTGGCTCAAGGGCTGGCCGATGACCATCGGCTTGACCTCGTTCAAGACATCGGTGACCTTCTTCGTTCCCGGAACCTCGCTGATACCCGTATAGCCATCGGTATCCGTCATGATCACGATGTTTCTGGTGAAGAACGGGCTATGCGCCCCGGAGAGATTGAGCAGCATGCTGTCATAGCCTGCTACGGGAATCACTTCCATTGTCTCGATTTTCGGTACCATAATTATTTCCTCCTAAAAAACTTGAAAAAATTGATTATCGGATTGTTGATCCTGTGTTCTGTTCTTGCTTGTCACGCGCTCAGCGCACCAGTGCCGGGCGGTGCGGGTCGTACTGCCAGCCCGGAATCAGGTACTGCATGCCTCTCGCATCATCCCGTGTGCCACAGCCGTTATCGACGTAGAGCCGATGGGCGGCGTCCAGCTTCTCACGGTCAAGATCAATGCCAAGCCCCGGCACATCACGTGGCACCTTGAGACACCCGTCCACGAAGTGAGGCGCCTTCTTGCCCAGATGTTGGCCGTCCTGCCACATGTAATGTGTGTCGCAGGCGTTGATGCGTCCGGGAGCCGCGGCGGCGGATTGTGCCACCATGGCCAGTGAGATGTCGAAGTGGTTGTTGGAATGCACGCCCCAAGTCAAATCAAGGTCATTGCAAAGCTGGGCCACACGGACCGCGCCTTCCATGGTCCAGAAGTGAGGATCAGCCAGCGGGATCGTCACCGAATCAAGACGGATGGCCGCCTTCATCTCACGCCAATCCGTATCACACATATTCGTCGCCGTGGCCAGGCCGGTGATGCGATGGAACTCGGCCATCGTCTCACGGGCCGAGAAACGACCTTCGGGGCCGACAGGATCCTCAACGTAAGTTAGGATTCCGGTCATGTCACGACACAGCCTAAGCGCCTCTTCCATCGACCAACCCTGATTCGGATCGATGGTGATGCGCGCATCGGGGAACCGCTTCTTCAACGCCTTGACAGCCTCGATCTCCTCTTCACCGGGGAAAACGCCGCCCTTGAGCTTGAAGTCATGGAAGCCGAAACGCTCCTGGGCCGCTTCGGCCTGATGAACGATAGCATCCGGGTCAAGCGCAGGCTCGCGACGGATACGACCCCACTCATCGGAGTCATCGTCGTTACGCAAGTAAGGTAAATCGGTTTTATCGGGATCCCCGACATAGAACAGGTAACCCAAGAAACGCACTTCGTCCCGGACCTGCCCATCGCCGAGCAACGCGGCCACCGGAACCTCCATATGCTTGCCCAACAAATCAAGCATCGGCGTCTCGACGCCGGTCAACACATTGGTGAGCTTCTTGAAAATCATGGCATGTGCGGTCTGAACACCGTTGGATCCGGCTTCACTTGCGAGATGTTTTTTGAGCATTTCCTCGCAATCCTGAACGACGCCTTTCCACTGGCTGATCGGCTTTCCCTCGACAAGTGGGACGCAAAGTTCAAGCCGGTGGGCGATGACTTCCCCACCAGGCACCTCGGCCACACCAGTATAGCCATCGCTATCGGTCATCACCACGACGTTACGCGTGAAGAACGGCTCATGAGCGCCGGCCAAATTCAAGAGCATACTGTCGTAGCCGGCTACGGGAACGACCTCCATATGCTCGATTGTCGGTACCATCTTTGTTCTCCTTCGATACAAAGTAAATTCCATTTATATGAAATCCAGAAAACGTTGCGTTATCATTATCCGCTCCGTGCACACCGATACGGCATATTCTATGTGACGAAATGAGAAATTCAGTTTCTCCTGAAACATGTTCCGTGTACCATATAACCAGATAATTTCTCAATCTCCGAGAGGACGACCTCATGGACATCAATCCCAAAATCGCGGAAACGATTGTATCCAACATCAAAGGCGTGCTCAAACACGAAATCAACCTTTTCGACACTTCCGGAACCATCATCGCCAGCACCGACAAATCCCGGATAGGTACAGGCCATGACGGGGCCAGGCTTGCCGTCGCGCTTAAACACACTATCGCCATCGACAACGAACATCAGTTCGAAGGAGCGAAAAACGGCATCAACGTTCCCGTGATGATCAACGGCTCCGTGGTGGCGGTCATCGGCATCACCGGCAAACGCAGCGAAGTGGAGCCTTTCGGCAACATCATCAAGAAAATGACGGAAATCCTCATCCGGGAAAACATCGAGCAGGTCACCCGATTCGACCGCCGTATGACGATGTCCAACCTCATCAACATACTGACCTCGTCAAGTCAGGATCCCGGACTGATCGACTATCTCTCCTCCGTACTTCATCTCGATCTCGACCGTCCCAAATTCGTCATCGTCGGACACGGACAGACCCACGACAACACAATCACCGCCCAGAACAACCGGTTCAACGCCTTAAGCGAGCTGTTCCACGAAATGCCGCAAAGTCTTTTCTCGATGGATACCCAGGAAATCCGCATGCTGATTGACAAAGAGGACGTCCACGACCTCACCAGTTTCCTACGCACAACGCAGGAAAAACTGGCGGAATCAGATCATGACGTCTTCAGATTCGGCATCGCCGACCCAGCCTCATCATGCGAGGCGTATCCACATCAATACGAACAGGCGTGCGAGGCGGCCAACTGGTTGCAGTTCTCACACGAGCAATCCATCGCCTATTACCATGATCTCGACTACGGCGTCTTCATCGCCTCGATTCCGGCCGCGGAAGCAAAACGATTCGTCGATCATGTCTTCAACGGCTTGGACGAGCAACAGATCGAGGATTTCCACACGACCTTTGCCGCCTACCGGGACTTCAACGGCAGTATCATCCACGCCGCGAACAAGCTGTTTCTGCATAAGAACACGCTGCAGAACCGTCTGAACAAAATCGCGTCGGTGACCGGCTACAATCCGAGGATTCTCAAGGATTACACGGTTCTCGACACCGCTTTCACCCTTCGCAGCTATCTTAAGCAAACATCCCCGTCCTACCCCTCGGAAAAGGCCGTATAAAACGGCAATATCGGGCCGTGCCAACAATGAAGGCACGACCCGATAGACTCAAGAGGGATTCTCGGAGCAACACCTCACTCGCAAATCCCAGATTACCTTAGGCCCACAGGGGCTTTGGCAGAAACACTCCGGAGAGCACACCGAAGACCACGATGATGATATTGATGGCCCAAAGCTTCCAGAAGGTGAACTTGATGTGCTGGTCAATGGTGATGCCGGTCAGGTCGGTGGCGATGTAGAGCTGCGGCTGGGCGATTACAGAAATCATGGCGCCGAAGTTCGAGAACAACGTGACGATGACGACGTCCATCGGCACACCGTACTTGGCCGAGAACGCTCCGATAAGCGGCATCAACGCGTAGAACCACGTATCGTTGGTGAACAAGAGCATAAGCGGCGTGGCAAACAGCGCGATGATGATGTAGAAGTAAGGTCCGATAGCGGAAGGCACGATGGCCATCAGCGCCTTGACCATGGCATCGAGCATACCGCTCTCCTGCATCACACCTACGACGACGCCGGAAAGCAGCACCGCCGGGGCCACAGGGAAGAGCGAAGATGCATATTTCTTCAGCAGCTTGGTCTGCTGACCCTGATCGGGGAAGTTGATGGCGAGCGCCACCACCAGGCCGAACGCGAAGACGTAGTACTGCGGAATGGTCTGGAAAGCGATCAGTACGAAGATGAGGAACGCGGTGAGCAGAAGATTCCACCAGAAACGGTTGTGGCGGGTCAGCTCGGTGTCCTTGAACTGGCTGAGCAGCTCTTCATTGCTGATTTCGACTTTCTCAGTGGTGTTCTTGCGCGCGCGGATACCGAAATAGACGGCGACGGCGAGCAGGACGATAAGCATGAAGATCTGGACGGGAACGTATTTGAGGAACAGCCTGGTGGATACTCCCGAACCGCTCATCAGGCTTGCGGCCCTCAGTATCTTCGGGTTCCAAGGGGTGTTGCTCATCACCAGGATGGCCACGCAGATAAGGAATGGCAGTATGCGTTTATCGATATGGAACTTCTCGAAAAGCGGCAACATCAGCGGGACCGTGATAAGGAAGACCGAGGTGACCGAGCCATCCAGCTCGCAGATGCACGCGACGATGACCGTCAGCACGCAGATGATGGGCGCGGAGATCTTGACGTGTCGCATCACCGCCTTGACGATATCGTCGAACAGACCAGTATCCGACATCAACATGAAATAAGGCAAGGAGAACATCATCATCAGCGTGATGCTGTATGTCTTGCCGATACCGGACGTGATCCATTTGCCCATATCTAGGAAAGCCGTATGGGTAATCGCCATGGCAACGAAGCCGGCGATAACAGGAATCACCGTAAACGCGAGAAGAATGTTCATCTTCTTCTTCAATAGGACAACGGTAATAAGAATCATCGTTGCGAAGCCAAGTATAGCCAACCAAATATTCACTGCACTGACCCTTCCAATCGTCGACTCATCGGCGGCCGCTTCATAGCTCGCAGCTCGATAAGCCTTTAGTATTTCTACTTTGAATTCGCAACGTTCTCTATACAATAGAATCGTAAATATCGATTATTCTATCAAGAGTCTAAAGCACAAATTAGCCTATTCGATACCTACTCAAAATGGTACAGAGAACAGTGATGAGAGGAACGTAGATTCGTATGCTTAGGAACAGGATGCAACGGATTGCTTCATCCACGGTACAGCGTCGTCACCATGAGTCCACGACGAAACACACCAACGCTCAGGAGGGATCGCCTATGATAAGACCAGCAGAAACGTCAGATCTGAAAGCCGTTTATCACATCGTCGGAGAAACGAGTCCATGCAAACTTGATTTCCAGATGTTTGCCCGCACCTATATCAGCCAACTCGAGAATTTCGACCACAAACTTGGCATTTGCGAGGAGAACGGCGAAGTAGTTGGCTTCGTCGGAGTGCTCTGCACTTGGCAGCTTTACATGGGCGATCGAGTGGCCGAAATCAAGGACCTCGCCGTTGATAAGGCGCATCAGGACCATGATGTGCGTGGTGAGCTCCTGGCCTGGGCCGAAAAAGTCGCACGTGAAAGCGGATGCGGCAGAATCAGCATGTGCTCGGTGGTCAAGCACGAGGACAGCCACAAATTCTACGAAGACCACGGATTCAAGAAGATCTTCTACCGTTTCGACAAGAACATCGCCGAATAGCCTTTAACACAGGTTTCTTTCCTTCAAGGCCGGCCTCTTCTGCACACGCAGTCGAGGCCGGTCCTTTTTGCTTGGAACACACTTTGTCTGGAACGCAGATAATTGAGACACAGACAATTGGCGCACCGAAAATTGAGGAAATGGCGAAATGATTCGCAAGCGCAATATTGAACGGCCGAAGCGAAGGATCTTATCGCGGCAAACTCAGCGAACCGTCTGGACTGATCTCGATGAGGCCGTCCTCATCCAAGCTGGCGATGCAGGCGTCCAGCTGAATCTGATCGTCCCAGAGCTTTTCGACTGCGGCTCGTGAAAGGGACACACCTTCACCAGTCGCATTTTTCCCAGCCGGCCGACTATTTTTGCCCTGTTTCACTGTTGATACCGCTTCGACGACGTCATAGTCTGCGTTTTTCTTCTGCGTCGGGGCGATATCGGAATCATTGCCGGACGACACCTCTTCCGGCGACGAAACCGCGAGCGCACGCAAGGCGTTGAGGACGATGCCGCGCACCTGACGGTTCGTGCCCTTGAAGCTTTGGCACGGACGGGTGCGCCTCTCCCCCATATGCGGGCAACCGGCGGCATAAAAGCGACTGTGCGAGGCCCACGGATCCTCGTCGATCTTCGGGTTCTTGGCGGTGCAGACCAGCGCGCCCAGCTCGATCAGCGCCTCGTTCCAAATCACGCTTTCCTCGGGATTTCGCGGCAGCACGGCGTTCGCCAGCTTTCGTTCCTCCGGTTTGGTGGCACCGCCGAAGGATTCCTCGCCCTTGAATGTGCGCCAGAGCACGCGGCGGACATTCGTGTCGAGGACGGCGATGCGCTCGCCGAACGCGAAGCTCATCACCGCGCTGGCCGTGTAATCGCCGATGCCGGGAAGGGCGGTAAGTTCGTCATACGTTTTCGGAAGTTGGTTGTGATATTGTTCGGCGACCACTTTGGCACATTCCTGAAGACGCAACGCACGCCTTGGATAGCCGAGCCTGCCCCAAGCGGTGATGACCTCGGCCGTGCTTGCCTTGGCAAGGCTTGCGGCGTCGGGCCAGACATCCATCCAATTGTTCCAGTACTGTACCACCCGGCTCATCTGCGTCTGCTGGCTCATCACTTCGGAAATGAGGATGCCCCACGGCGTCGTGCGGCCGAATCGCCACGGCAGATCGCGTGCGTTCTCGTCCCACCACGAGAAGAGCTCCTGCTTCATCATCTCGAGTTCGGCGGCGCTGAAGCCCTCAACCACTTCGTGAGAGTCTTCGCCAGCTTTCGTCATGTTCATTTCCTTATCAACCATCCGCACCATTTTGCACTGAAGCCGCTACAGTCGCGCGAAACGCGTAATCCGCACAATTCATAATCGCCGATGCCTTAGAAACGCCACGCACAGGCCTTTCTTACAGCACGGAATAGAGAATCCCGGCATTTCGCGTATCAATACTGTGAACACGCAACGCAGAACACCTTTTTCATCGCATTTTCGCTTCCCTACTGCATTTTGCGAAATATCGGAAAAGAGAATGGCGGAATTCCAACATTCTTCATCATCCCATTTCAGCGATCCGTAGCAGGGAACGCATAAAACCGCACCATATGGCTTCCCTGCTATTCGATACGCGCTCAAAGGCATCGGTGGCGCAGCGATGATCCGGAAATAACCGAAAACCGAGAAAGTGCACGGTGTCGCTTCGCGGAGATAGTTTTGAATCATGACAGACGTAGCGCAGGCGGCGGGAAACGCCGAAAATCCAGAAAACAAAGTCACCGACATGTATGAATACGGCTATCGCAAGTCCAATTACGGGCCCGACGAGCTCGTGACCGACGCGCACGGCAACCCGATCAGCGTGGTTGACGCGATGATGAGCGCCAAGGACGCCAGCGAGGCCAAAACGGTGACGCCGCACCTGTGCTACTACTCCCCGCGCATCCCCGGCAACACCGGCTCAGCCATCCGTCTGTGCGCCGTGACCGGAACGATCCTGCATTTGGTGGAACCGCTCGGATTCAACCTCAAAGACACCAAGCTGCGCCGCGCCGGGCTTGATTACCACGACATGGCCCACGTCGTGCTGCACCCCGACTTCGATGACTTGGTGAAGTCCATGCCCGATTCGCGCATCATCGCGTTCACCGCACACGCCACCAAGCTTTACACGGATATCGAATACAAGCCGACCGACATCCTGCTTTTCGGCCCAGAGCCGGGCAACATTCCCGACCCGATGGACATCATGGCCGGCCCGCACGTCGCCGAGCAGGTGCGCCTGCCGATGCGGCCTTCCTTGCGTTCGCTCAACCTTACGAATTGCGCCTCCATCGCTATCTACGAGGCCTGGCGTCAACTCGGCTTCAAAGGCGGAGAATAATTGAGAATCAGCCTTTAGATATATTTGACTTGTCGGTTGGAGTCGTCTCACCTCGGGGCATCAGCCCGGGTCTTCAAAGCTTCGCTCCGTTGGGCTTCACCGGTAGGGCGTTTTTCTTATTTTTTCGTCCTCTTATATTACGAAGTTGGGCCGCTGATTATCTTCAGTGGCCCAATCTTATCAATTACGGTACTTAAAACTTATATCACCATTCACAACGCTCAGTTCTTGAAGCTGTGGATCGGGGCGGGGATGCGGCCGCCACGGGTGACGAAGGCCTCGCAGGAGGTCTGGTTGACCGGGATGATCGGGGCGTAACCCATGAGGCCGCCGAAATTGGCCACTTCGCCGACGCCTTTGCCGTAGACGGGGATGACGCGAACGGCGGTGGTCTTCTGGTTGACCATGCCGATGGCAGCTTCGTCGGCGATAATGCCGGAAATCGTGGAGGCCGTGGTCTCGCCTGGAATCGCAATCATGTCAAGGCCAACCGAGCAGACGCAGGTCATTGCCTCCAACTTTTCGATGGTCAAGCAGCCTGAGGCAGCCGCGTCAATCATGTTCTTGTCTTCCGAGACCGGAATGAACGCGCCGGAAAGCCCGCCGACGTAGGAGGAGGCCATGATGCCGCCCTTCTTCACCTGGTCGTTCAACATCGCGAGCGCCGCGGTGGTGCCGGGAGCGCCGACCTGGTCGAGCCCGATTTTCTCGAGCACTTCACCCACTGAATCGCCGACGGCGGCGGTGGGAGCCAGTGACAGATCGATGATGCCGAAGGGCACCCCGAGCCGTTTCGAGGCCTCCTGCGCGACCAGCTGACCGACTCGAGTGATCTTGAAGGCGGTGCGTTTGATGGTCTCGCACAAAAACTCGAAATCCTTGCCTTTGGCTGCGTCCAATGCGCGAGAAACCACGCCGGGCCCGGAAACGCCGACATTGACGACCACGTCGCCTTCGGTGACCCCATGGAAGCCGCCGGCCATGAATGGGTTGTCGTCCGGGGCGTTGCAGAAGGCCACGAATTTCACGCAGCCGTAGCTGTCATTGCTGCGTGTGGCGTAGGCGGTGTCTTTGACGACATGGCCCAAAAGCTCGACGGCATCCATGTCAATGCCAGTCTTGGTGGAGCCGACGTTGACCGACGAACAGACGATATCGGTTTGCGATAACGCCTGCGGAATCGATTCGATGAGCATGCGCTCGGCCGGAGTCATCGACTTGGAGACCAGCGCGCTGTAGCCGCCGATAAGGTCTACACCGACTTGTTTGGCCGCACGGTCGAGCGCGTGCGCGATCTTGACGAAATCGGCCGGCGATTTGCAGGAGCTGGCGCCCACCAGCGCGATCGGCGTGACGGTGATGCGCTTGTTGACGATCGGGATGCCAAAGTCGCGTTCGATGGCCTTCCCGACCTTCACCAGATCGTGCGCCTTGTCGGTGATCTTGTTATAAATATTGTCGCAGACCGTATCCACGTCGGCGGCGGCGCAGTCGAGCAGCGAAATGCCCATGGTAATCGTACGCACGTCGAGCTTTTCCTGCTCGATCATCTGATTGGTCTCGTGGACCTCCATAATGTTCAGCATTGTTCGCTCCCCAATCAGACCCGGTGCATGCTAGTGAAGATTTCCTCGCGCTGGCAGCGGATGCGCACGCCGATCTTGTCGCCAAGAGCCTCGAGATCGTCGACCAACGCCGAGAATTCCTCATCGGACTTGCCGTAATCGACGATCATCATCATGTTGAAGAACCCTTCGATGATGGTCTGCGAGATGTCGAGAACGTTGACCTTGTGCTGCGAAAGGTAGGTGCAGACCTGCGCGATGATGCCGACCGTGTCCTGCCCGACCACCGTAATGACCGCTTTATCCATGTGGACTCCTTAAAACCGATGTGCGAAACCGCCGGTGGCAAACGCGCGCCAACCGATTCCCAAGTATAAATGAATGCGCGATGCGGGCGGTCACGATGTCCGCGAATAAACGCGAAATGGCCAATAAACGGACATCCGCAACACACAAAACCGACGTCGTCGGATGCTTTGACCCATAGCAGTCGCCTGCGGTAATGATAGATTGGGACAATAGACAATACGATGATAGTTGGCACCATCTGATGGAGCAGGCATGGAACATTCGCTGTTTCTGGGAACGAAAAGCAAACGTGACGGGGCTTCCCTTGCCTTCTCCTATTGCGGGATATCACAAACCGAGGCAGGACATTCCTACGGCCCTTCACTGACCGACAGCTGGGTGTTCCACATCGTGCTGAGCGGCACCGGCGAGGTGCATACCTCCAGCGAGACATACCGGCTCGGCGCCGATGACGGTTTCCTGATCCATCCCAACGACATCACCCGCTATCAGGCGTCCCGGGACACGCCTTGGGCCTATCTTTGGTTCGCGATGAAAGGCGACGCGATACCCGAATACCTTGATGCAATGGGGTTCTCGCACAACACCGTCGCGTTTTCGGTGGACCGGAGCACACCGTTTCTGCGCGTTCTTTCCTCGGCGCTCTATCATACCTCCGACAACATCGCCGACCAGCTCGAACTCGATGCGCTGGCCAACCATTTCCTTTCAACCTTGAGCCGGCATCTCAATTCGGTCGATCAGAACGGTTTCCCCAACCAACTGAGCGAGATCGTCAAACGGGCGATATCGGTCATCCACAATGAATGGCATCCGGGCATCACGGCGGGCTGGGTCTCCAGACGCATCAACGTTGACCGCAGTTATCTTTCGCGTCTTTTCCACAAGGAAACGAACATCACACTCAAAAACTACATCGACCGGATGCGGCTTTCACACGCGCGCGACCTGCTCGGCATGACCGACCTGAGCGTCGCGGAAATCGCCGCGGAATGCGGGTTCAACAGCGAGGAAGCCCTTACCCGCAGTTTCCATGAAACCCAGTCAATGACGCCAACCGAATTCAGACGTTCCCGCAACGGAGTCGTCAACAATCTGGGTATCGGCATCAATTTCCTGCGTGCCGCATTCAATGCCGACGCCGGACTCGAGGACGACTGAAGGTAACCAAACGTCAATGCCGATGCCCGGCGACCGCTTGGCGTGGCTGTCTGTCGCCGCCCTCAGCATGAGCCCAGCAGGCATTCAACTTGAACCCAACAGGAACTCAGCAGAAACTTAGCACGCGCTCAGCACAAACAGCCTTGAGTCGAAATCATGCGGGTCCCCGAGGCTGTTGACGCCGCCCGCCTCGGCGGATGAGGAAGCCGAGGCATCGGTGGAGATCATGCCGATTCTCATCAGCTCGTCGCCGCCGAAGGTCAGGCCGTTGATGGTGCTCGCCCCTCCCCTGACTGCAATCCGATAGCGAAGCGCGGGGTCAAGGCCCTGCAGATACAGGCGGGTAAACGGCGACATCGGATGTTCGAGCATGCGATAGTCCCCGACGATGGCCTGCCTGCGATCCTTGGAGACCACCATCCACGCCATGCAGTCATTGCGCCGTGAATCTCTCTCAAATGGCGAAACCAAGCGGTAGAAGTCACCTTGATGGATCAGCTCACGATTTTGCTTGAAGAAGGCCACGTCATCCGCGACCTGTTTGAATTCCTCCTCACTCAATACCGCTGGGTCAAGTTCGTAACCGAAGGTGCCGAACATGGCGACGTTGGCGCGGGTGTTCATCGAGACCTCGCGGCCGGTCTGGTGGTTGGGAACGATCGAGACGTGCGAGCCCATGGAGCTCAGCGGGTAGAACATACTGGTGCCGTATTGGATGGACATACGCTCCACCGCGTCGGTATCGTCGCTTGTCCAGATCTGCGGGGCGTAATAGAGCATGCCCATGTCGAAACGGCCGCCGCCCGAAGCGCAACCTTCGATAATCAGATCCGGGAAGGCTTCTAGCAATCGTTCGTGCAGCTGGTAGACGCCGAGGATATAACGGTGGAAGATCTCGCCCTGATGCTCGGCGCCGCGCGTCGCGTCAAACGCCTCGGTGATGTAGCGGTTCATATCCCACTTGATATAACCGATGTTCGCGCTGGAAAGCACCGTATGCATCTGCCGGTAGATCTCGTCGACGACGTCCGGGTTCGTGAAGTCGAGCACGTATTCATTGCGCCCGTGGCTGGCCCTGCGGCCAGGCGTGTGAAGCATCCATTCCGGATGGGCGCGGTAGAGCTCGGAATCCTTGTTGACCATCTCGGGCTCGAACCAGAGACCGAACATCATGCCCAGCCCATTGATGCGCTCGGCGAGTCCGTTGAGCCCGTGCGGCAGACGCTCAGGGTTGGGCGTCCAATCCCCAAGCCCTGCGGTGTCGTTGTGCCGATTGCCGAACCAGCCGTCATCGAGCACAAACAGCTCCACTCCGAGCTTTTGCGCCTGTCCGGCTATGGAAAGCAGCGCCTTTTCGTCGAAATCGAAATAGGTGGCCTCCCAGTTGTTGATGAGCACCGGACGCTCCTTGTCGCGCCACGGGCCACGCACAAGATGGCGGCGCACAAGGTCGTGGAAAGCATGGCTCATGCCGTTGTAGCCCTCGCAGGTGTATACAAACACCGCTTCGGGGCTTTGGAAGCTGGAACCGGGCTCAAGATGCCAAGTGAAGCCGAAATCCGCGATGCCCATCTGCACTCTTGAAACGGCGAAGGGATCGACTTCGACGTGCGCCTCGAAATTGCCGGAATAGACGAACGCGGCGCCTATGACCTCGCCGTGGGATTCCGTGGCATCAGGGCGGGCCAGGGCGAAGGCTGGATTGTGGATATGGCTCGAGGCCGACCCGCGCAACGAGCCTATCTGCTGGATGCCCGGGTGCAGCCGGCTGGTTACGATGCTTCGCTCGCGGGCCCATGAGCCGGTGAGCTGGGTGAAAACGTAATCGTCGTCGGGCAGGTCGAGGCTCAGACTCATCAGCCGCTCGATATCGACGGCCTGGTCGCCTTCGTTGCGCAACGTTATGCTCCGGGTCATCACCGGCAGATCCGCAAACATCGTGTACATCAGCGTGGCCTTCACACCCGTAGGCTCGTCGCCAAGATCGATCGAAAACGTCACCGCCTCGTTTTCCCGATCGACATAGGTGGCCGGCAGGCCCTCGAGTTTCGGCTTGCCTTTGCCGATGCGGTAGCCGTCGAAACGGAAGTCGGTGATACGCGAACCGTTGGGCTGGGCCATACTTATGGCTGGCATGCGGTAATCGCTGGTACCGTATTCGGGAAATTCCTGCCGCAGGTGCTCAAGCGAATAGACCAGATTGCCCTCGATCGGGCACGAAGCTGTGGACCGACGCTGCATCTCAATCAGATAGCCGAAATCATCCTGGTCCCGCACAGCGGCCCCATAATACAATTGTAAGAGTTTGCCTTCGCCGTTCACCGCGATGATGTAGCTCACCTGACCATTGGTCAGATGGAACTGCCTACCATCGTCGTGAACAAACACCCGTGCCTCGCCATATGAGGATTGCATACGTTGTCTCCTTTGATCGGCCTGCCGCCGCTGACCCATATCGGGGTGTACGACGAAACAAAACGCCTCAACTATGCATTGTTCTATACCGACCCTGTCGATGAAAGCGATATCGGTGTCTTCCTCCCGCGATTTTGTGACCGGACAGGGCGCCGCCAAGCCGTCTGAAGCGCGTCTAGGCCGTTACGAAGTTCCACGAACCATCACAAACAAACAACAAAATCACGCAATCAGCCCACGTCATTGCCGCATCGCCGCGGCTTTGCGGGCACATAATACTTAGGAAAGCTGTTGTAACGAAGCACATATGGCAGTCAATGCGGATCGAAAGGAACACAGCGATGGGCAGGATGAGCTCCAAAACCGGCGATTCATGATTGCCCGGGACATGCAGGGCCGCATGAGGCAGAGGTGCCGGAATGCACGCCCTCGAAGACGCAAGAAGAAAGACAACCTTATTCGAAAGCCATGGGAGCGTAGTGGCACCATCTTTCGCAGACAGAACAAGAAGGGGAACAACATGAGCAAATTAAAGCAATCCATCACTTACGCATTCGGCGCGTTCGGACACGACGCCTTCTATGCGGCATTGACGACGTATTTCATCACCTTTGTCACCAGCCAGCTTCTGGAGACACCGAACGGCGGCCAGGTCAACGCCTGGCTGATCGGGATCATCACCACGTTGGTCGTCACCATCCGTGTCGTGGAGATCTTCTTCGATCCGTTCCTGGGCGCTTTAGTCGACAACACCCACACCCGATGGGGAAAGTTCAAACCGTGGATTATGGGCGGGGCCATCATCAGCTCCATCGCTCTGGTGCTGATCTTCTCCAATTTCTTCGGACTCACCGCAACCCACCCCATTGTCTATCTGGTGCTGTTCGTCATCGTGTTTGTCATCGCCGACTTCTCCTATTCCGTGCTTGACGTCGCGTTCTGGGGTCTGCTGCCATCGCTGAGCCTGGACTCCGATTCCCGCGCGAGCATCAGCTCCATCGCCCGCTTCGGCTCGACTTTGGGCGGCACCGGCGTCGCCGTGGTTCTGGTACCGCTTAATGTCTGGTTCTCCCACATCTTCGCGCATACGCAAGGCAGCGAACAGACCCGCGCCGGCTGGCTCGGATTCGCCATCGTGATCGCCGCGCTCTCGCTTGTCGGCGCACTGCTCACCTGCTGGGGCACTCAAGAGGGGCAGGACGCCATCAGGAAGAACACCCAGAAGACCTCGTTCCGCGACATCTTCCGTATCATCGGCAAGAACGATCAGCTGATGTGGACGGCCCTGGCCTATCTGCTCTTCGCCTTCGGGTTCTCCACAACCAATTCCATGATCGTCTATTACTTCCGTTACGTTCTGGGCAAGCCGGAATCGTATTCGCTGGTGGGTGTGGTCGAAGCCGTGCTGGGCATCCTCGCCGTTGTCAGCTTCCCCACCCTGCAACGTCTCGTCACCCGCAAGCGCGTCTACCTGTATTCCGTCGTCATCGAAGTGGTGGGCTATATCCTCTTCATCTTCTCCGGGCGCAGCGTGACGCTGGCCTTGGTGGCGACCGGCCTGTGCTATGTGGCGCAACCGCTGGTGTTCCTGGTGGTGCTCAACACCATCTCGGACTGCGTGGAATACGGCCAGCTCAAGCTGGGAACGCGCAACGAATCCGTCACCCTCACCGTCCGCCCGTTGATCGACAAGCTTGCCGGCTCATTCTCGACGGCTATCGTCAGCTTCGCCGCCGTGTCGGCAGGTATGACCGGTTCGGCCACGGCCGCTGACATCTCGAATACCGGAGTGACCCAGTTCAAAGGTTTCATGCTTTACATGCCGCTGGTCCTCATCGTGATTTCGGCCATCGTCTTCGCGCTGAAAGTCACCCTGACGGAAGGCAGGCATGAGGAAATCGTGAAAAAGCTTGAGACCAAGCTCAGGCCGGAAACCGAGGTCTCCATGGAAGCTTCCGTCGTTCAATCCCCGAGCGGGGACACGGTGGAAGAAACCGCAAGCGTAACGGTGGAATCCAAGCCAAACACTACCGACACGGCAGAGAAGAATTAATGGAAACCAGGTAGGTTACCTGTCTTGCTTTGAAGGCCCATGAGCGGCATCGCAATCTCAGCGATACTGTCGTTCGTGGGCCTTCATTCCCTTCAGATAGTGAGGGGCATCGGCGCTATGATCGCTGCGGCCAAGGTCCTGCTGCGAGCCGTCGGCGACCAGTTGGGCGCTGAACATCGCCTCGTATTCGCTCATGCTCAGGCGCTCGCGATTATCGAGCAAGGCACGGTGGCTTTGGGTATCCAAGCGCTCACGGTAACCGGGCTGCAACGTGCCGAAATAAAGTTCCGCTACGGAACCGGAACCGTAGGAATAGAGACCGATGCGGTCGCCAGGTTTGAGACTTTTATCATTTTCGAGCAGCGAGACCAGAGCGATGTAAATCGAGCCGGTGTAGATATTGCCGACCTCTTTGCCGTAGACGATGCTCTGTTCGAAACGCTCGGTCAGGCGCACGTAATCAGCTTCGTTGATTTTGCCGTTACCCAACGTCCGCAGGCCTTTGCGGCCCATTTTCGAGAACGGGATGTGGAAGAGCAGCGCCTGCAGATTTTCAGGGCTTGCCACACCTTGCTGCTGCGCTTTGTCCCAGAGTTCCTCGAACATGCCGACGTAGACTTCCTCCGAGAACTTGCCGCGTGCGAAGGCGACGGTGGAATAATTTGGACGCCAGAAGTCACCGGTGCTGCGGCTTTCGTAGAATGATTCCGGCTCGATGGCGAGGATGGACGGGTCGCCGGTGACGAGCATCGCCACCGCGCCCGCGCCCTGCGTCACTTCGCCCGGTGTATCGAGGCCGTAACGGGCGATGTCCGAAGCGATGACCAGCGCCTTGCGGCCGGGATGGCTGCGCACGTAATCGCAGGCGAGCTGAATGCCGGCGGTGGCCCCGTAGCAGGCTTCTTTGATTTCGATCGCGCGAAGATCGTCATTCAGCTTCAGCAGGTCTTGCACAAAAAGCGCGGCGGCTTTGGACTGGTCGATGCCGCTTTCCGTGGCGAGAACCAGCAGGCCGATTTCCTGCCGATCGTCGGCTGAAAGCATCGGCTCGGCAGCATTGGCGGCCATGGCGACGATGTCCTGGTCGAGCGCGGCGACCGACATCCTGCTCTGGCCGATGCCGACAAGGAATTTGTTCGGGTCCACGCCCCTCGCTTCGGCCAAATCGACCAAATCGAGATAGTGGTTGGGTGTATAGAAGTTGATTTTGTCAATGCCGACCTTGACATTGTCGGCCTGGTTGGATTCCTGTGTCATGACTCGTCCGTTTCGTGTTTGTTTTTACTGCAATTACTTCAATGTATTACGTAGCTGGGTAAGCAGGTTTGCCGCGGTTTCCAAGCTGGCATGTGCCGGATCGGCGCGAAGCCCCGCCACCACCCGCTCCAGCTCCTCCGGTCTTGCTCCGGCGGACATTGCAAGGCTTTTGAACTGCAGGTTCATATGGCCCTCCTGGATGCCGCGCGTCACGAGCGCGCGCATCGCCGAAAGATTGGAGGCCAGACCAACGCTGGCGACGATGCCCATAAGACGTTCGGTATCAGGATTATGCAACAGCTTGAGGCTCAATTTTGCCATCGGTAGCGTCGATATCGCACCCCCGACGCTGCCCAGCGGCAGAGAGATATCGATACGGCCGACCAGCTGGCAACGCTCTTCGTCGATGGTCCATTTCGTCCAGGTTCTGCGTTGCTCGTTGAGGTCGGCGTAGGCGGCAGCGTTGATGTTTCTGGTGTCGTTGCCAGTGGCGAGCACCGCTGCGTTGATGCCGTTCATGATGCCTTTGTTGTGGGTGGCAGCCCGCAACGGCGAGATTTCGGCGAAACGTGCCGCCGCGACGATACGACGCGCGACCTCAACACCATCCATGTCACGGGTGGGCAGGTTGTCGAAATCGATGCGTGCCTCGGAGCGCGCACGCTGATTTTCCGTATCGTTGGAAAGTATCGCCATCAACAGGTCAAACCCGTCAAGCCGGTCGGCGCAATACCTGGCGACGACTTCGGCGATGGTATTGACCACGTTCGCACCCATGGCATCGCCCGGGTCGATCAGCAAGTCGATTTGCGCAAATCCTTCAGCACTTTTTACCACACTGATCTTGCGCAACCCTCCCCCATGGGTTTCCAGGCTGGGATGCGCGTCACGGGCAACTTTGCGGATTTCCACCTCATGCTCATGCACAAATGTTCGCAGAACCTCGAAATCCTCAGCAATACCGGTAAACACTATCTGCGCCGTGATGCCGTCACGATGCACCGATGTGCGGAAACCGCCGGCGCGGGCGATGCGATGCGCTGCATTGCTGGCGGCGGCGATTACGGAGGGCTCTTCGACCGCCATCGGAACCCGCAGCTTTTCGCCGTCTATGACGAAATGGTCGGCCAAGCCAAGAGGTACCGGGAAATTGCCGATCTGGTTCTCCACCATATTGGCGGCCACCGCGGTCGGCAATGCCGGTTCGTCGCTCAAAATCCGCAGATCATCATCCTCGATCGCGCCTTCGGTACGCAGTTGCGCAAGCCGATCCGCCGTGGAAAGCTCGTAGAATTTCGTCATCGTATGTTCTCCACCTCCATGGCCACGCCCTGACCGCCGCCGACGCACAACGCCGCGACGCCGAGCGCCTTGCCCGTGCGGCGCAGGTTATGGACCAGCGTGGTCAATATCCTCGCCCCGGAAGCACCAAGCGCATGCCCCAGCGCGAGCGCCCCGCCGGAAATGTTGTAACGTGTCGGGTCGATGCCCAGCTGTTCACGCGTCAGCCACGCTTGGGTGGCGAACGCCTCGTTGACTTCATAGAGATCGATGTCGGCAACCTTCTGCCTGCAGCGTTCCAGCACCTTTTTGATAGCCGGAATCGTGGCGTAGCCCATCTGGTCGGGCCGATAGCCGACCTCGGCGTACCCGCGGATCACCGCCTGCGCCTTAAGCCCGAGTTCGCGGGCTTTGGCCGCCGTGGTCACCACCATCAATGCAGCACCGTCGCTCAGTGGAGACGTATTACCTGCAGTTACGATTCCTTCGACTTCGTAAACCGGCTTCAGCCTGGAAAGCCCTTCAATGCTGGTTTCCGGCCGCATGGTTTCATCGCGTTCAAGCCCGCCGACCGGCAGCACTTCGTCATCGAAATAACCGGCATTCCAAGCCGCAGAGGCCTTGCGCTGGGAATCAACCGCATACTGATCCAAAGACTCACGCTCCACGCCGAAACGTTTCGCCAGATTTTCTGCGGTGACCCCCATGGCGTAGTCACCGAACGCATCGTTGAGCGCATCGTGATGCAGCGTGTCGCTCCAGTGTTCGAAATCGAATTCATTCTTGCCGGTACGACGCGCGAAAGCGGTCGCGTTCGACATGCTTTCGGTTCCGCCGGTCAGCACCACGTTTGCGTCACCCATTGCGATGGCGCTTTGGGCCAGACGGATGGCCTTGAGCCCGGAACCGCAGACCTGATTAATGGTCATGGCAGTACCGACGATCGGCATTCCCGCGCCGAGCTGCACTTGCCGCGCGACGTTCTGTTTGGAGCCGGTGCCGAGCACATTGCCCAGAATCACCTGATCGAAGATTTCCGCGGACAGACCCGAACGTTGCAATCCGCGTTTGACCAGCTCAGTGGCCATATCCACCGCGCTCATTGCGCTCAACCCGCCACGGAATTTACCGGTTGCACTACGCCACGAGGCGGCGATGACCACGTCATCATCACGAATCTGCGTCTCGCTCATCGGGCCGCTCCCACGAATTGCGGGTTCGCCGAATCCCCGAGCCGCTCCAAGTCCAA
Organism: Bifidobacterium sp. ESL0784; assembly: GCF_029433295.1. GTDB lineage: Bacteria > Actinomycetota > Actinomycetes > Actinomycetales > Bifidobacteriaceae > Bifidobacterium. The sequence goes on along the minus strand of NZ_JAQTHV010000001.1, from coordinate 515,301 downwards.
ATCCAACATGCACATAAGCACGATCCTCCTAGCGTTTGTCAGATTAAGCGAGAACCGCTGGGACGCGAAAGGGCTGTGACGGTATCTCCACCAGCGTTCACAGCCCCTTTACGGATATCGCAGGTTCATCACAACTTCAGCAAAATTACCATAAAGTTGTATTGCAATCAGTACTGAGCCCTTGCAATATCATTACAAATTGGATTCGATGATCGTATTTACGCCTCTTTACGCGCAGAATCGGAAGCGACCGCGGCCAAGGCACGGGGTGCATGGAAACCACGATGTGCAAATTCGTCGGCCACAGCCTGGGCCACGGGACGGCCTTGCCCTTTGTCGACCAGCGCAATGATGGAGCCGCCGAAACCACCACCGGTCATGCGGGCGCCGTAGGCTCCGTGTTTACGGGCCACATCCACGGCCACATCCAACTCGGGGACGGTGACCTCGTAATCGGCGGCCAACGAATCGTGGGAGACGTTGAACAGGCGCCCTGCCTCCTTGATATCCCCGGAACCAAACGCCTTCACAAACTCCGGAACGCGCCAGATCTCAGTGATGACATGGCGGACACGCTTCTTCATGGTCTCATCAGGCAGCTTACCGAGCACATCCTGCAACGCGGCCTGCCTGGCATCGCTGTTATCACCGGCACTCTCAAAAATACTGTCAGCAACGACGCGCAGGTTTTCAACGCCAAGCACCTTCGCGGCCTCTCCGCACATGCTGCGGCGGGCCTCGTACTGACCATCGTTGAGCTGGTGGTTCGCCTGCGTATCGACGACCAAAAGCTCCAATCCCAACGAATCCAGATCGAAGGGCTGCTGCGAGACGCTGTGCAGCGCGTCAAGCTCCGGGCGGCAATCCAGAAGCAGCGCATGGTTGGGGGTGCAACGCATGGAAGCGTTCTGGTCAAGGCCACCGGTCGAAGCACCGGCCATGTCGTTCTCGGCTTTTATCGCGGCCTGGATCAGAGTGACACGTCCTTCGTCGCTGCCGCCGAAACCGAGCTTGTAAATGTCGTCAAGCGCGAGCGCCGTGGAGCAGGTCATCGCGGCCGACGAGCTCAGCCCGCCGCCGACTGGCACACACGAGACGAATGCGGCGTCGAAACCTTTCACCGCGTCAAAGCCGGCCTCGCGCAGCGCCCATGCCACGCCAATCGGGTAGGCGGCCCAGCCGTCGACATCCCGGGCCTTCAACCCATCGAGGTCGACCGTCACCGGCTTGTGGCCGCCGAAACTGGAAACGACGCGCACCACGCCGCTTTCCTTCGGGGCGACGGCGATGAACGTGCGGTGCGGCAGGGCGATGGGCAGGCAAAGCCCGGCGTTGTAGTCGGTATGCTCGCCGATCAGGTTCACGCGTCCCGGCGCCGACCACACGCCGGCGGGGGCTTCGTTGAACGTATCGACAAAGAGCTCGGCGACCTCGCCGACCGCATCCTTGGCGTCAAGCGGCTCAAGGTATTGGACATCTCTGATATTGCTCATTTGATTTCCTCCATGACAGAAGTTTGCTTACGATAGCGGCAATGACGATTCCTACGACACAGACGCAACAGAGAAACCGGCTCAGTCGATGTCGATCGGACCGAGCTCGTGGAAGCGTGCGGCGATGCGTTCCGGCGTGGTGTCCGAGACCCAAGCCCCCATGCCCGATTCAGAACCGGCCAGATACTTGATCTTGTTGGTGGCGCGGCGGAACGAGAAGAACTGCAGATTAAGCCGGTAGTTCTCGCGGCGCCTGTCGTGAATCGGCGCCTGATGCCAGGCAGAAATATACGGCAGATCCATGCCTTTGCCGTCGCCTTTGTCGAAGAAGGCGTTGCCACGGCGCAGCAGATGCGAATACATCGAGGCGAGATCCCAGCGTTCCTGATCGTTGAGCTCGTCAATGGTCTTGACGTCGCGAACCGGGGCCACGTGAACCTCCAAAGGCCAGCGCGCGGCAGCGGGAACGTAGGCGACCCAGCTGGAATTGCGCATCACGACGCGGGTTCCGGCAGACATCTCGGCGTCCATGATGTCGCGCAGAAGATTGCCGCCGGTCTTCTCGAAATAGGCCTGCGTGTGTTTGAGTTCGGTTTCCATCTTCGGCGGAATGAACGGATAGCAGTAGACCTGGCCGTGCGGATGCGCCAGCGAGACGCCGATTTCCGCGCCGTGGTTCTCGAAGGGGAAGATCTGCTCGATGCCGTCCATATGGGAGATTTCGGCCGTACGGAAGGCCCATGCCTCAACGACCGTGCGCAGACGCGAAACCGGCAGGTCGGCAGGCAGACCGTTTTCGTTCGGATCGAAGCAGATGACCTCGCAGCGTCCGGCCGCAGGCTTTTGCTCGAAAAGCGGGTTGCCGTCGACGTAGGAAACCACGTTCGGCACACCAGGCGCCTGCACCATCGAGGGGAAACGGTTCTCGAAGATGACCACGTCGTAATCGGTGTCGGGCACTTCCCCGTCCTGATAGGGGTCGCCGGGCTTGCGTGCGGCGAGCGGGTTGCCTTTGGCCGTGGCGCCCGGCCCTGCGGTAATCGGCCGGTTCATACGGGCCGCCGCCATGGGAATCCAGTCGCCGGTCAGCGGATCGCGGCGCATGATCGGCTCGGCATACGGCACTTCGTGGCCGTCGGCGTCACGATGCGGCGCAAAGCGGTCAGCCAGCGGACGCGGGTCTTTAAGCTCGCGGGTTTTCGCGCCGGAAACATATTCCGGATCGTCGTCAAGATAGAAGAAATCGCGCCCGTCCGCCAGCGTTGTGGGCGTGATGCGAATATGCTCAGACGCATATTTTCCGGGGTGATAATACTTGAATTCCTGCTGCTTCATTGCTTTCCTTTGCGTAGGTTTTCATGTCATCAAGCCATAGGCTTTCGCTTTTCAAGGCGATTGCCGCCGGCAACGATATTGTCAAAAATGCCAAATGCTCATTTGCAATGCATTCGGGTCGACTTCAGTGTGCGAACCATCACCTTCCAACAATCGATCGTGAGCGTTCAACCCGCCGAGCATGGACTTTTCACTCCTCGACCTGACCCGGGCCCTTCGTCAAAACCAGGTGCTTGACCAGCTTGCGCGTCTCCTCGGCCGAAGTCGGGTCGAGCCCCTCGTCGGTGATGAGAGTGTCGACTTGGTCGAAGCGGGCGAAAAGCGAAAGCGAGGTACAACTCCACTTGGTGTGGTCGGTCAGGATGATGGTCCTGTCCGCGATATCCATCATGGCCATGTCCGTGGCGGCCTCGAGCGAGTTCGGCATGAGGAAGCCGCGTGGAATCGAGACGGAATGGGTGCCCAGGAATACGGTATTGACACGAAGCGATTCGATGACCTTGTCGGAAATCGGGCCAACCAGCGAGTTCGACCGGGTGATCACACCGCCGGTGACGATGACCTCGACGTCCTTCGACTCCAGTGCCTGCACCAGTTCCGCCACCGGAATCGAGTTGGTGAGAATGGTGATATTGCTCGCTCGCTGGCTTTCCAGCAGATGCTGGGCAAAAATGTAAGACGTTGTACCGCCGCCGATGGCGATCACATCGCCGGGCGAGACGTATTTGACGGCTTCCTGCGCAATCGAATCCTTCAATCCGATGTCCATCTGGGATTTCACGGAGAACAGCGGTTCGCTGAGCAATGTGCTGGTAGTCACCGCCCCGCCATGGACGCGTTTCAACAGTCCTTTGTCCGCAAGATCGGCGATGTCCCGTCGCACCGTCATGGCCGAAACGCCAAGCTCTTTGGAAAGTGCGGTGATTCGTACCGCGCCGCGGGTACGAAGTCTGCTTAAGATCAAATGCTGTCGCTGTGACGAAATCATATGAACATTATCGCACAAATATGCGCATCAAACAAACTCACTTGAGCGTTTCATCTGGTAGGTTTATCAAAACCGAACATTTTGACAACGATAACCCTATAATCTTTCAGTAAATAAAACAAAAATGCCCAAATCGTAAGGATTGAATCCACCCGAACCTATTGGGCTACGGACGCGCGAAGCCATCAAAATCATATCGGGGAAGACAAAAGACGATAGAGCCCTATACAAACAAGAACACGACAAAACCACGTATTGCAAACCGCGAACAATACGCCACAAACGTTCTTGGCTCACTGCCCGTCATCGGTCTGCCCTGCGTCGAGATCCTGCTGCTCGACCTGAGGATCGGCTTGCGGCTGGTCCTCATTCTGTGTTTCGGTCCTCTGGTAGGTACGTCTATGCGAATAGCCGTTGCCGGAACTGGGTTGGCTGTTGGCATCCGCGGAAACGTTGGCACCGCCCATAAACTTTGGGTCGGGGTTGCCATAGCTGTTGTCGATTGGAGCGTTGATGTCGGCCAGATACTTGTTCATGAACTCCGTCCACGCAGGTGTTGCGATGTCGGCACCGTACCAGTAGCTGTGGGACTGACCGTTGATGGTACGCCCGGAGAAGGAGACGTTGTATTCGGCATTGCCGACAGAGACGAAGGTCGCGACCTGATTGGGAATGAACCCGGAGGTCAACATACGCGTCTGTTCGTTGGTACCGGTCTTCGCGAAGGTCTTGCGCCCGTTGTCGAGCTGGGCTTTCTTGGCCTGGCCGTCGGAGCGGACGACACCTTGATTCATCGCATAGGCGGTGGTCTGCGCGATGGCCGGGTCAATGGCCTGATGGCAGTTGGCGCTGGGAACCTTGAGCGACTTGCCTTGCTTGTTGACGACCTTCTTCAAGGCGATGGGCGTGCATTCAACGCCGTTGGCCGCGATCGTGGCGTAGACGTTGGCCATCGTCAGGGGCGAGGCCGCGACGGTACCGATGATCATAGGACCAGGCCAGTTCTTGGAGGTAAACAATTTGTCACCAATTGAGGCTTGGTGATAGCCGACGGTTTTCGCGGCATCGACGATCGGGCACATCCCGATCTGGTCAGCCATGGCGGCCTGAGTGGTGTTGTGTGAATGGACAAGGCCGTCGAGTACGGATTCGGCACCACCGACTCCACCTTCCGAATTCTTTGGCGACCAGCCGTTGTCGGTACCCGTGTATCCGGGGCAGGCGAAGGAATGCCTGGGATAGAAGCCCTTGGGGTGCACCACATCGGTGATGGACCGGCCCTGCTGCATCCAGGCAATCATGTTGATGGGCTTCCAGGTCGAACCGACTTCCCAACCACTGCCTCCGCCGTCCTTCTGATCGACCGCATAGTTGACGGCCGTGCGCGTGGGATCGCTTTTTGCAGCATCGGTCGGGTCATAGGTGCGGTTAAGGCCAAAGCCAAGCACCTCACCGGTTCCTGGTTTGACAGCGGCCATAGAGACCTCGAACCCGCTGGGATCGTTGGGAGGAATGGTGTCGCGTGCGGCCTGCATGGCATCGGCGTTGGCATGCACGTCCATGGTGGTGTAGATGCTCAGCCCGCCTTCGTTCAGAAGCTTGGTGCGATCCTTGGCGGTTTTGCCGAACTCTTTGGAATTGAGGATCTGCTTGGTGGCGAAATCGCAGAAGAAGCCGGCGTCTCCGGCGACCTGGCAGCCGACCTGCGTGGAATTGTCCTGCAGGTTCAGGGTGCTGGCTATGGGTTGAGCGCGGAACTTGTCGTGATCACCCTGCGAGATGAAATGCTGCTGCAGCATCAGGTCCAGGACGATATTGCGCTGTTTCTGCGCTTCGGGCTGGTTTTGGGCCACCGACGGGTCGTAGCGCGCCGGGTTCTTGGTGATGGCCGCGATGGTGGCTGCCTGACCGATGTTGAGGTCGGCTGCAGAAACGTTGAAGTACCGTTTCGCCGCTGTTTCCACGCCATAAAGGTTGTTGCGCCCGAATTGGGCGATGTTGAGGTAGCCCTGCAGGATCTCGGCTTTGCTGTATTGCTTCTCCATCTGCACGGCGATGAGCATCTCGCGCACCTTGCGGGCGATGGTGTCTTCCGAGGCGTGGTATTCGGCGATGGGGTCGTTCTTTTCCTTCGCTTCAATAAGTAATACATTCTTGACGTACTGCTGCGTCAGCGACGAACCGCCCTGGGTGTCGCCATGTTTGATGAACGTCTGCACGAAGGCTCGCAGCACGCCCTGCATATCCACGCCGGAATGCTCGAAGAAGCGGCGATCCTCACGGGCGACCACGGCCTGCTGCATCGGCTGCGAGACCTGACGCAGCGGAACCACTGTGCGGTTCTGCGCGTAGAAGGAAGCGATAACGGTTTTGCCGTCGGAAGCATAGATGGTGGATTTCTGCGGCAGACTGGTGACGTCGAAATCGATGTCTTCAGTTTTGAGCGACGGTGCGACGGTGCGGGCCATGCCGTTGAGTCCGAGCACGCCGGGTATGAAGAACATGCCTCCGACCACGCCGCCGGCGATGCAAAGGGTAACGTAGGTCAACAGCAGGGCGATCACGCGCCGCGCGGTGAGGTTGTTCTTCATTTGAGGCATGGTGTCATTCTAGGATATCGCCTCTACCGAAACGGCCAAATGCGTAGCCTTATCGCCCATTGCGTACACCGGCCGGGAAAGACTCAAAAAGTTACTGAAAAACGAGCTGGGAATTGCCGGATAACCAATAAAAAATTCGCGGCACGAAGTCTAAAAACCACGAGCCGCGAACAAGGGCGAATATACGACGAAGCGATCAATCAATGACGGGAACGACGGATCAGCGCACCGGGCTGATAGATGATGATCGAGCGACCTTCTCGCGCGATCCAACCACGGTTGGCGAAGTCCATCAATGCCTTGTTGACCGTCTCACGCGAGGAACCGACCAGCTGCGCCATCTCTTCCTGAGTCAGATCATGAGGCACCTTCACGCCGGATTCCACAGGCTCGCCGAAGCGCGATGCCAGATCAAGCAACGTCTTGGCCAGGCGTGCGGGAACGTCCATGAAGACGAGGTCGGAAATCTGCTCGTTGTTGGCGCGCATGCGATTGGCCATCACCTGCAGCATGTCCACGGCCACGCGCGGATGCTTGTTGAGCCAGGCGAAGAGGGTGTCGTGTTCGAGCCAACCGACCTGGGTGCCGTTGTTCATCGCGATGGCCGAAGCCGTTCGCGGGCCACCTGCCGGATCGAAAACGGGAATCTCGCCCAGGATCTCACCTCGGGTATGGATGCTCAGCAGCTGCACACGGTTGTCGCTGGCCTCGCGGATGAGCTTCACCTTGCCGCTTTCCATCAGATACATGCGTTGGTCGGTGGAACCCTCATGAAAGATGTAGTCACCTTTCTCGAATTCCGCGCGCTTCATGTACGGCATGAGCTCCTCCGCATCGGCGTGGGAGACATGCTTGAACAATGCCGTCTGCAGAAGTTCATTGTCCGCTTCACTTGCCTCATTCGGACTTGCCACGAGATCGCACCTCCAAAAATTGCTTCGCTTGCCACCAGAAATCCACTGCGTCGAAACTGGTCGAAATAAAACCTACCTTAATTGTAGCTCAGCTTCGCACGTGTTTCGAGGTAAGACGAAAGTATTTCAAACCGCATATCCGTTTGCCGTCTGATGGGTGCAACCCGTTTGACGGCCGATTTGACGGCTTTGTCACTGAGCTTTTCCGAAGAGGTTTTGAGTATCCTCCCCATTTTTTGCGCGTCGATGTCATAGGCAAGGGTGACATGGTGCAACAACGCTCCCGGCCCGCCATCCGTCGGCGGAAAGAAGCGCTGGGCGGCACCGCCGATCTTGCCTTGGGCGCAGGCAATATCGTTGGTACCGCTGAAAAACGCAGCAATGCCAAGGCCATTGAGCGCATCGACCGCCCACTGGTCGCACAGGCGGAACGATTCCTCGAGGGGCACGGAAGCCACGAATCCCTTGGGCGCGTAGAGGGAATAGGTAATGACCTTGCCCGGTTCGATGAACATCGCGCCCCCGCCGGTACTACGGCGAACGACGTCAAAACCTTCTCGTTTTGCCGCCTCCACGTCCACCTCTTGCTCGATGGATTGGAATCTGCCGACCACAACCGCCGGTCCGGACCAGCTCCAAAAGCGCAGCGTTGCAGCCCTCTGACCGGCAGCCACCTGCCGCGCCCAATCCTCATCCGTCTCCATCTGTTCGACAGGAGTGCGGGTAACGTCATGCACCACCTGCGGGTGCAACGAACTCCAACGCTTTTTACGGATTTGATGAAAAGCGTCAGCATTTGACGTCAATATGTCTGAAACATCGTCAACACCAACATTTGCACAAATTGAACGGCCCTTTTCGTCTGAAGAACCGTTTTCTTCTTTCCGCAAAGCCCTTTGGTAGGCCTTCGATATCGCGGCAGCGTCGACACCTACCAGTTCGAGCGACGGATAGCGCCGAAATACGTCGGCCAACGGCGAGCCTGCGACAAGGGCTGCTCCGAGATCCGCAAGCATGGCCCGCGCGACGTCATCGTCGCCCAGAACGAAAAAATCGCCGTCAATCGTACAGGTTACCGGCTTGCCGGCAGCATCCACCACGACATCGACCCCGACCAGCTTGCCGCCGGGGGTCTTGTATTCGCCTCGCATCAATCATCACCATATCAAAGGGCGGTGCGAAAACGCCGACAACACGTTTCCGCACCGCACCAAAACAACAGATCAACCTCAAGGTTCAGATTCCTCAAACCTTGCCTATGAACAGCTAAAGCGTACTATTCGCGCAGTTCCACGCCTTTGGCGTCCCTGTGCCAGGGTGAGCCGTAGTTGGAACTCAGAATGAGCACGCCTTCGATAAGGCCCCAGATGAAGGCCGCAACGGGACCGAGTCCGAAAAGTATCCAGCCGACCAAGGTCAGGAGCAGCTGGGCCACGGCCTTGCCGTAGAAGCCGAGATAGAAATTATGGACGCCGAGACATCCCAAAAAGATGCCCAGCAGCCCCGCAGCCATCTTGCTTTTGGGCTGGTAGCCGTAAGGCAATGGCTCCGGCTGGCCGTATTGGGCCATGTAAGGCTGGCCTTGCGGATAACCGCTTTGATTCTGCGCCGAATATGGATCGCTGTAGCCACCGGGAGCGTAACCGTAATTCGGCTGACCGTAGTCGGGCTGAGCATAACCGGCCTGGCCGTAATTCGGCTGGCTGTACTGCGACTGCTGCGGCTGTCCGTAGTTGGGCTGAGCATAATTCGGCTGCTGGCTGGATTGTGAAGCACCGGCCTGGCCGTATTGGGACTGGCCATATTGCTCGCTCTGGCCTTGATATTGCCCATAAGCTCCGCCCTGTTGGCCCTGCGAAACGTTGGAACCTTGCTGATTGTCAGAACCCTGGGGAGTTTGTGCCCCGGATTGACCGCCTTGTGGATCTGGTGTATTGTTCATACCCTTAAGCCTAGCCCAAACGGTCGAAACCATCATGCGAAAATGCTGGAAACCGGCTGGAAAAGCAGGGTGACGTTATCATTTTCGAACAGTTTCTTTAAAAAAGAATCGGGTGCTCTAAGTGGCGGAAAGCACCCGAAACCGATGAATATCAATATATTCTACGAAATTATTATTCAATATATTGTATTATTTTTTCTTTATTTGAGACGTCACAGCCTTGCGAGAATATCCCGTCCGACTTCGGCCGTGGTGCGCTGCTTTTGGGCGTTTTGCGCGATGTCGTCCTCGACGACCTTCTCGATGCGCTCAGCCGGCTCATCCATGCCGAGGTGACGCAGCAGCATCGCGGCGGAGAGGATGGTGGCGGTCGGGTTGGCGATGCCCTTGCCGGCGATGTCGGGGGCGGAGCCGTGGATGGGTTCGAACATCGAGGGATATTCGTTGCTCGCGTTGATGCAGCCGGAGGCGGAATAGCCCACGCCGCCGACCACGGCGCCCGCCTCGTCAGTGATGATGTCGCCGAAGAGGTTGTCGGTCAGAATCACGTCGAAACGGCTCGGATCGGTAACCATGAAGATGGTGGTCGCGTCGATGTGCAAGTAGTCGTGGCTGACTTCGGGGTATTCCTCGCCGACCTTGTCGACGATGCGCTGCCACATGTCACCGGCGTTGACCAGCACGTTCTTCTTGTGCACCAGCGTGATGTGCTTCCTGCGCTTCATCGCCAGATCGTAAGCGTAACGCACCACACGCTCGACGCCGTAAGCCGTGTTAGTGGAGACCTCGGTGGCCACTTCCTGTGGGGTGCCTTTGCGGATTGCGCCGCCGACACCACAATACATGCCCTCGGTGCCTTCACGCACGACGACGAAATCGATGTCGCCCGGATTCTTAAGCGGGGACTCGACGCCTTTGTAGAGCTTGGACGGACGCAGGTTGACATACTGGTCAAGATCGAAACGCAGTTTCAACAGCAAACCACGCTCAAGCAAGCCGGCCGGCACCGGGAGCCGAGGGTCGCCAATGGCCCCCAACAGAATGGCGTCGGTCTTCTTGATACGCTCGAGATCCTCGTCGGGCAGCACCGCCCCATCACGCACATAACGTTGGGAGCCGAGGTCGAATTCCTCGTAGTCGAAGTCGGCCACGCCTTGTGTGGCTTTCTCCATGACCTCTTGGGCCGGAGGGATGATTTCCTTGCCAATGCCGTCACCAGGGATGACGGCGATATGATATGTCTTTTTAGTGCTCATAGCCCATGACCATAGTCGTGAAAATCACACTGTCCACTATTTGGTCCGGGAAATGGACATTCTCTCGAATCATGCCAAGACCACGGTTACGCCTATCTCAAGCCGTGCTATTTTTCAATCGCACCGAATCTTGGCTATTCGCTGATTCCCATCGTGTCAAGGCACCAGGCATTTTCGTCGCTGACTTCCTGCCATTGCTTGTAGCGGCCGGAGGTCCCGCCGTGGCCGGCCTCCACCTCGACGCGCACGATGGCATCCACCCCTTGCGACTGCAGGCGGGCGATCCACTTGAGTGGTTCCACATAGAGCACGCGGGTGTCGTTCAGTGACGTGGTGGCGAAAATCTTCGGGAAATGCTTGGCAGGTTTTCCGCTTTTCTTTTCCGAATCGGTGTCGCCTTGCCAAGGGCCGAATGGCGCGTTTTCGTAAGGGGAATACGACTTCATATAGTCGTAGACACTCTTGTCGTGAAGCGGGTCTCCCCACTCGTCCCATTCCGTGACCGTCAGAGGCAACGACGGATCGAGTATCGAGGTCAGCGCGTCCACGAACGGAACATCCGCTTCGATACCCGCATAACATTCCGGCGCCATATTGGCCACGGCACCCATCAATAGCCCGCCCGCGGAGCCGCCGTTGGCGACGGTGCGTTTCGGGTCGGCAAGCCCGGCCTGCTGCAAGGCCTTGGTGGCATCGACGAAATCCGTAAATGTATTACGTTTATTGAGTCTTCGACCTTGCTCGTACCATGCGCGGCCCATCTCGCCGCCGCCGCGAACATGCACCACGGCGTAAAGCACGCCACGATCGAGCATGCTCACGCGCGCCACGGAAAAACCGGGATCGCTGTCGGTCTCATACGCGCCGTAACCGGTGATGAACATCGGTCCGGGGGCAGCAGAGGAGAACCGACGCTCATCGGACTTGTCGCCGGCGGCATCCAACACATCAATGCCACTCAAATCTGTGTCCAACGCAGCCATGGCCTTGCAGCGATCCGGCCGCCAGACCAAGGAAACCGGCACCAGCTCGCCGTCGTGCACCCGCACCCAGATACGCCGTTCTCGATAGTCTGCTGCGTTGAAGCCGCCACGCACTTTCGCCTGCTTAAGCAGCCTGCTTTTGCCAGTGGCCACATCAAGTTCACGAAGCTGGCCCGGCTGCGTATAGCTCGAGAACGAATAGCGCAGGCGCGGCACGTCATAGGAAGGGTTGCCGCCGGCACCGATGGAGTACAGGCGTTCATTGCCATCTTCCACGTCTGGCCGCAACTCGCGGAAACGCCACGAACGGTGCGCCAGAAAGTCCTGCAGCGCCTCGTCTTTGGTCATCACCGCGATATGCGGAAGACTGTCTTTGCGATAACTCAGCACCACAAAATTGCGATACATGGCAATGCCTTCAATACCAAGCCCGCGAGCGCCTTGCAATATGGATGAGTTCACTATATTCCAATAAGGAGTATCCACACGCTTGCCGGAAGCCCCGGGTTCCACAAGGTTGCCGCGCTCGCAGCCATACGGCGACCCTTGGGCCACGACCACTCCCTCACCGAGCCGATATGGCGGCTCGTGCAACTTCAGATCGAGCATATCGACCTCGAAATTAGGGTTTCTTGCGTTGTGATAGACCAAAGCCACCGGAATATCGTCCCCGCCGACACCACCGCCTTCGAACCGCGCGAAGCTCACGTCGTATTCGACACCTTCAATACGCGGTATAAAAGCCTTGAACTCCCCTTCCGGCTGGTCGACCGGCAGCATCAGGACTTCGCTGGTGGTTTTGGACGAGCAACCGATGACCAGGTTGCGCTCGTCGAAGCTCAGCCCGACGCCGATCCAGAACCGTTCGTCGTTTTCATGGAAGACTTCGACATCGGCGTCGATGCTCGTGCCGACCCGGTGCCGACGAACCGCGTACGGCCTCCACGAAGGGTCAAGCAGGGTATAGAAGACCCACTTGCCGTCAGGCGTGAAACAGGCCTCGGCAATCCCTTTGAACACCTCGGGCAGCTCGTGGCCGTCCTCGAGACTGCGGATGCGATAGTCGTAGCGTTCGCTGCCGGCGGTGTCGACGCCGTAAAGCAGCCAGCGGCCGTCCCGGGTCAGGTCGAGTCCGCCCAAACGGAAGAAATCGTGGCCTTTCGCCTCGACGTTCGGATCGAAGACGATCTGCTCCCCCGCTATCGAACCGGGTGCGTCACTCGCCTTGATCTGCGGCGGATCCCAATCGTCCGATCCGGCAATCGGCAGACGGCACTGCACCCCGTATTGCAAACCTTCCTGCGTGCGCACGAAATACCAATATCCATCCATTCGTGTCGGCACGGACATATCCGTTTCGTCGACCCGGGACTTGAGCTCCTCAAAAAGACGGTGCTTAAGCCCGTCGAAACCGGCCGTCTTCGCTCGGTAATACTCGTTTTCCTCACGCACGAACCCTTGCAAATCCGGCGAATTCTTGTCTCGCATCCATTCATAGGGGTCTACGAAGGTGTCGCCGTGCACCGTGCGTGAGTGCGGTTCGCATTTTGCCTGAGGGGCAGCCAAAGCCTTCAGAGCAGCCAGGTCGTCAGCACCTTGCGTCATTGGTGTCGTAGCGTTCGTTTCGTCAGTCATAAGCATCAAGCCTATACTCATCGAACGAACAACCGCATGCCGCCGGATCGAGGCCGGAAACCTACTGAATTCCCAATGTATTGCGCAAATATGGCAGCATCGTCTTCATGATGTTGGCTCCGGTGGTTCCGGTGAAAACAGGAACGTCGGTCACCGGCATCGGCTGGGTGGCGGTGAGCCCCGTAACCTGAGCCAAAGCGAACGACTCGCTCGGGCTCAGCTCGCGGATGGCGATGGCCAGCACCCGTCCTGGGTGACGCCGCGCGATGGTGGCATAGGTTACCGGGTCCTTCTGCCCGTCGTCGCCGATGAGGATGAATTTCATATCAGGGAAATCCTCCATCAGCTGCTCGGCGAACTGGAGCTTGTGCTCGACGCCCGAGGGAACGAAAGTCTTGGGCCGGGGGTCGAGGTCGCGCAGCAGCAGCGGCCCGGCCGGATAGCCCTGTTCGGCGATGAAATGGCGTATCGAGCTTTCGACGTTCCACGGCGAGGTCGACAGATAGAAGAACGGCGCGTCCGGCATCATGTCGGCCAGGCGTGTAAACAGTGCGCTCATTCCCGGTACGGTACTGCGTTTCTTGGGGTTGAGCAAGAGCAGATTGTAGGCCGCCTTCATGGGGCTTGGAGCATGGGTGACCATGATGGTGTCGTCGACGTCGGTGATGACGCCCACCTTCGCGCCTGGCGGCACCACAAAGAGCTCTGAGGTGACTTTCCTACGCCCGGCGACCTGATAGGAAACCACATGAACGCCCGGCGTATTGCCGCGTTCGGCGACCAAATCAAGGTAACCGGCGCTGTCGGAGACTGCGTATTCACAACTGGTCTCGCGCGAGGAATCGTAGGGGTCGTAGACCTCCGAAACACCGACCTGCACCTGATTGACCGGCACGCCGTCAATCTCGATTTTGACGCGCACCCCTGAGGCCGGCACCGCCAGCATGCCGCGGATGCCACGTATCAGCTCACCTGAACGCGCGCCACCCGGTGCCATCACCGTCCTGCAGACGAGCCTGGCATAATCGTCGGTGCCATAGCCGGCGTAGGGCTCGACCTTCGGGTACCAGCCCCACTTGCGCACCAGCCTGGTCGAAAATCGCGTCCACACGCCGAAACCTTCGGTGATGACCTTTCGGCTGCCCTGGACCCAAGAATCGCCGAACCGATGCGGCGAGGTACCGATGGTCTTCGCAGAATCAAACGATGTGGAAGCGCGGTGCACCTCGATCGGCACTGTGGGCATTTCGCCGGCCTGGGCCGGGTCGACGTGCTGTGTGACGCGTTTGCGTACCATTCGTTTCCGTTCGTTCACTGCTGGATGTATTTACTGTATTGATGGGATCATACGGTTATCAATTTACCACGAAATAATATTAACTATCGATTATGAAAATACCGGTGATCGATTATCCAGCGTTTCCGGCCGATTATTGCGCGCGACGGACCATGGCGGCGTACTGATCCGAGTCCATCAGCTCCGGCTCGTCATCATCCATCTCGATCTTCAGAATCCAGCCTTCGCCGTACGGGTCGTTGTTGACGACCTGCGGGTCCTCGGCGACGGCGCTGTTGACATATTTGACGGTGCCTTCGACCGGGGAGATGAGGTTCTGCACGGTTTTCGCGCTTTCCATTTCCACGATCTCGTCGCCGGCACGTACCGGGGTATCCGGCTCAGGCAAATCGACATAGACGATCTCGCCCATCTGCGAGGCCGCGTATTCGGTCAGCCCGATGACGGCCAGGCCGTCCGCATCGTCAACCCAGACATGGTCCGCGGAGTATTGCAGGTGGTCGGGCACGTCTAAGGAAACGGCTTTGGAAGCTCCGCTGGCCATCGCGGAATCGGAGGTATCGGCATTGCCGGCCTCTTCGGTCTCATCAAAATCATTGATACTGTTTTCGCTCATACTGCCAGACTACAGCATCAATCACTTTCCGTTTTGCATTTCGCGAAACCCGTCGTTTTGCGCCGTAGCCCTCAATCAGAGTCCAAGATTTTGCAACCATCCTGACGATCGTCGAATGCAGACAAACACCCGAATACAGCTGGATACAGCCGAACGTCCTTAAATTGGTTAAGCGCTCTGCTTGCCGAAACAAACAAAGCGCTTAACCATTGAAAATCGGACGGACCCGTGTTTAACGAACCGGGCCTCCGGGCTGGGCGCCGACGACCTGGACCAACGTGCCTTGCGGACAGTTGTCGAAGATCCATTTGGCATCCGAGACGTTCATGTTGACGCAGCCGTGCGAGCCGTGGCCGGCCGGGTCGCCGGTGCCGATGCCCGTAGGGTTCCAAGGAGCGCCGTGGAAGCCCTGGCCACCGTTGAAATAGCTGACCCACTGCACGTTGGGTGTGACATAATCCGCCCCACGCATGGTCTGCACGGTGTAGCGGACGTTGATGACGTAGTTGCCGAGGCTGGTCTCGTGACCCGGCTTGCCGGTGCACACCGGGAAGGACTGCACCTGCTGGTCGTTCTTGTAGACGGTCGCGGTCTGGGTGGAGCGGTCGACGACGATGCGCATTTCGGACTTGGTCTGCTTGACGTCGAATTTGGTGATGTCCGCCGCCGCCTGGACAGTGGCAGGCTGGCTGCCGGTCATGGCGTTGTAGACTTGATCGGCCACAGCGTTGCCGTCCTTGACCTTGACTCCGTTGACGCCCTTGGTCATGGTGACGAGCACGTTGCCCGAGCCGTCGACGATATCCTGCTGGCTGACCATGTCCTGATCGAGGTGTTTGGGCATTTCGCTGTTCATATAGCCGGCAATCGCACTCTTGTCGATGTCGAGCTTGATGGTGCCCTTTTCGAGATCGGCGTCAGGCTTGATCCAAGAGGCGAGCTGGACCACTGGCACTTCGAACTTGCCGGTATCACCGTTGGTGACAACAATCTTGTTGGCCAGAATCTTGTTCGCGCTGTCAGCGGCGGATCGGGCAGTCTCTTCGGTGATGGGGGTATCGATGGTCTTGTAGGAGATCCTGACGGACCTGACCTGCCCCGGGTCGGAGAGAAGGGTATTGACGGACTTCTTGACGCCGTTCATTTCCGGCGAGCGCCCGCCGTGGCCCGCGTGGGCCACAAAAGTTTTGGAATTGCCGTCAAACGCAATGCTGGAAGGAACGGCCTTGTCACCGTCCTGCACGAACGTATTGGTCAAGTAGGTATCAATCGGCAAGTCAGTGACGTTGGCCGCGAGCTTGACTTGGGTTTTCTGGAAGGGAACGACACGACCCGCACCCTGACCTTTGGCGGCCAAAAGATTCTGCACGGTCTTATCGGTATCGACCTTCACGCCCAGGTCCTTGAAATTGGCAGTGGCCTTCTTGCCCTGCCCGTCGGTGATGACGACTTTCGAGCTGCGTGCCTGCTGGTCGACGATCTGCTTCAACTGCCCGGCATTCTGCCCGGCCACGGCCACATTGCCGAGATGAACGCCAGGCGCCGCCTTGTCTTTGTAATACCAACGGGCACCGAAGAACGAAGCCACCAACGCGACGATCAACACCGCGAACACGATAGCCGCAATGATGATCCCCAGATGGCGCTTTCCCTTTTTCTTGGACTGCGTGGGAGCACCGACACCAAGCGCGGCAATATCAGCTTGACTCAATTCGCTCGTCAAAGCCTCAGGCTCATTGCCGCTGTTGATCACGTTGTCCATTACTTCCTCCAGATACCCTTCTCAGCGTACTGAGTTACTAGATTATCCCAGAGATATGACTTGAAGGTAGTGCAGAAACCGATCAACGAAGTCGTTCGCCATATAGCGAAAAACGAAACGCCCAAACAGATAATCTCAAGGTATCCAAATATTTAAAATGACACAAGCCATCCGTTTTTGCATTACAATTTCTGTCCGTACCACTCTTCGATCATGTAACGCGCGATGGTTGCCTTGCCAGGCTGGACCACTTTGCCGCGGGTCAAAGCTTCGGCGAATTCGTCTCTGGTGAAGAACCGGGCATCGAGAGTCTCTCTACCATCCACCTTGACATCCGTGCCGAGCGCACGAGCTTTGAACGCAACCATCAGGGACGCCGGGAACGGCCAAGGCTGTGAGCCCAGATATTTCACCTCGCCAAGCATCAAGCCTGTCTCTTCTATGGCTTCGCGCCTTACCGCATGTTCTAGGTTCTCGCCGGCCTCGACGAATCCGGCACACACCGAATAGTGCAAAGGATTTTTCCACGTCCTGTTGTGCTGCAGCAGCAGTCTGTCTTGTCCGTCGACAATCGAGGTGATGACCGCGGGCTCGATACGCGGGAACAGCAAGGACTCGTGAGCCTTGCAGTCTGCGTTGCCGCATTGCTGGGCCCATCCCGCCATTGCAGGACGCACCGGGCAGCCACAGCGCGGGCAATATCTCTGGTTGTCGTGCCAGCGGCTCAGCGCAACCGCCGTGGTGGCCTGCCCGGCTTCACGGGCCGAGGCGTGCGGGGCGAATCCCATCAGAGAAACCCAGTCGAAGCGTTGCAAGGCGCGCCCGAGGACTTGGGTTTGCGCGGCACCGCCACCGATACCGTCTTTCAGTGCAAATCCGGAAATGTCAAGGGCAACGACCGCTTGAGGGTGTTCGCTGCCAACGCCATAGCTGCCAAGGAATATCGGGATGATACCGGTTTCTTCACAATCACCAAGCTTGTCGCCAAACTCACGCAAAACGTATTGACCGGGCACCCCGGCCAGGCGTATCTTCGCGGTTTCGTAATCGACCCGCGCCGCCTGACCATCCGGCACCGCCACAAGGCCGTCGCGCACCAAAACAACCGTGGTCCCCGGTTGCGCCAAGACATCGGCGAAAAGGTTCGGGTCGCTTCTGCGTTGTGTCTGGTAGTCGATGTCGCCCTGCGCCAGCGGCAGGAACGGCAGCATCTGAGTCAATGCCAGCGATGAAAACGAAGCAGCCATGTCAACCTCTTTTATCAATGCTTCAAACCCTGCAATCCATCATCGACACGTACGTAACGCCTCTTACGAAAAGATTTCGGAGCGGTCAGACAAATTCGATGATTTATTATTTGGTATTCATTATCTTACGATAATTCACGATGCCTGTACCCGTTCGGCCAAGTCCAGCAACGCATTTGCGACAGCATCGGGATGCTCGACGGCGCTGAAATGGCCGCAATCGGGGACGGCGGTGAAAGCGACGGAAGTGGAGGTCATGGCATCGGCCAGCGGCCGCATCTTGGCGGGCGGGCTCGAAGGGTCATTCTCACCGCTGACCATCGCTGCAGGGGCGGTGACACGCGCCAGCTGGTCGGTGGTATCGACGCGTCCGGCAGCCATGCGCTCACGCCAGGCAAGTCCTTCCGGCTTTTGATCGTGAATCCAACCGGCCAGCAGATTCTGAAATCGCTGGCCCTGCTTGACGCTCGAATCCCCCGCCTGCGGACGCGCAAAGTGCATCACCGGCTCGACAGTGTTGTCGTCTTCGCAGGTTTGCGCGACATTCAGCCGGTTTGCGCGGGCCTCGGGGCTGTCCGCGATAGTAGTGGTGTCGCACAAGGCAAGCCCGGCAACGGTTTCGGGGAACAGCCGCGCAATATCCATCGCGATATAGCCGCCCATCGAAAGACCCACCCAAATGGCCTTTTCATGACCCGTGATATGCAGCATGGAGACATAGGCTTCGGCCACTTTGTCCATCGCCTCGGCATAAGCACCGTCTTTGGCAATCGATCCCGTGGCATGCGCATCGGGAATCGAGGCATCGCCTGCACCCGGCGTATCCGGTGCCCAAATCGGGAACGGCGCTACCCCTCGCTCGTCACCCAACCGAATCAGACTTGCAGCGCACTCGTCCCACATCCGCGCATCCACAGGGAAGGCATGGAGCAGAATCAGCGGAATGCCCTTCCCTAAACGATAGACCTTATTATTAATGCGAATATTCATCTTGCCTATTCCGTTTATTCGCCGACGCCGGCCCACGAAAGCGCACGGCGCACGATCTGGCCGTGCCCGCCCGCCATCTGGGCAATGAACGTGTCGAGCTGTTTGCCGCCCACGTCGCACCACTCCACGTCGAGCGCGGGGTCGAGCGGCTTGCAATCGCCGGAAATCTGGACCACATAGCACAGCGCGATGGCGTGCTGGCGCGGATCGTAGAACTCGGAAATGCCTGGCGTCGGGAAGAATTCGGCGACGGTGAAGGGCTGGAGGCTCGCCGGCAGAATCGGCAGCGCGAGGTCGCCCAAATCCTTGGCGATGTTGCGCGCGATGGCCTCGCGGATGGTCTCGTGGAAAAGGATACGGCCGGTGATCAGCGTGCGTTCCACGGAACCGCTGTCGCGCACCCGCAGCAGCGAGCCGACCTCGGAAATCCGTCCCATCTCGTCGGCACGCACCGGAACCACTTCGGTGTAAACGATGGGTAGCTTGGCGCGCGCTTCGTCGATATCGTGCGGCGAAAGCCATCCCGGAGGGTTGCCGTTGCTGCCACCACGCACAAAGTCTTCGGGTGTGATGCCATCGAATTCGCCGCGATGCCGCCCCGCATCGAAATCGCCCTCGTCGGGCACTTCATCATTCAAGACTGCCATGGCTCCATTATCGGCGTTGTGGCTGACGAATGCGCGAGGCGAACAGTCTTTTCGTCACTGGCTTAGCAATGTTGGGGTTTCCTGCGAGACTGAATATTACACCGTTGCGTGAGGTTGAAGTCCACGAATGGTGCAACGCACAAGCGGAAGGAGCCATAATCATGGCAACGCAGACTTTGACGGCAAAGAACTTTGAAGAGACCATCACCAACAACGACCTGGTGTTCGTTGATTTCTGGGCCACCTGGTGCGGCCCGTGCAAGGCGTTCGGTCCGGTTTACGAGAAGGCCAGCGAGGCCAACCCCGACATCGTCTTCGGCAAGGTCGACATCGATCAGAACCAGGAGCTTGCCACGGCGGCCGAGATCCAGGCCGTCCCCACGCTGATGATCGCCAAGAAGGGCCAGATCATCTTCAAGCAGGCCGGCGCACTGCGCGCCTCCGACCTTGACGAGGTCATCAAGCAGGCCCGCGCCCTTGATGTCGATGCCAAGCAAGACGCCAACGCCTGAGAGCCCGGAACCTTAGGCAGGAAACGTTCGGGTTCGTAAGCTCAAACGAAGTCTGAAGGATTCCTGAATATTTTTCGTGTAAAGCGGTATGCCGATAGCCAGCAACGTTTGGCTATCGGCATATTTGCTATCGAATCGACAGAATACCGGCATTTCAAAGCGTAATACGTAATTCATTTTGTCAGAAACCACTATATTCTGACCATTTATACAAGGGATTTTTCGTGCCACTGCGTTATAATTATGTTTGTTTTGTGATGTAGTGATGTACCCGCGCATGCGGATTAAAGAAGTTGCGGCGTTGCATCCCGCGCGTCAAGGTATGTGCGGAAGAGATATGAGATGAGAGTTGTACGGTGCGTCCGTTGTTTGGCGCATGTGAACTGTAGGACTACTTTAGGAGTATTTAAGGCAAATGGCTAAGGCTAACCACCGTAAGCAAACCAAGACCTTGAGGTCGCTGAGCAAACGCCAGTGGACGAAGATCGCGGCCGGCGTAGCAGCGGTTGTGGCATTAGTGGGCGGCAGTGTCATCGCCGTCCATTCCCATGATGCACGCCAAGATTCCGTCAATCGCGTCACTTCGTATTCGGCCACCGACGCCAATGCACTGGGCGTCTCCCGCGGCAGCGACCGCGAGGACCTTCGCGGCGGCAAGGCCGGCGACACCTATGTCACCGTCAAGATCAACGGCAAGAACCGCGCCGTGGTCGGCTCCCACTTCACCGACGTCAAGTCCGTGCTCGATCAGGGCGACATCACCCTCGAGACCGGCGACGTCGTCAATCCAAGTCTTAAGACCAAGGTCAATGAGTCCACTGTCATCACCATCGAGCGTGCCGACGCGAATCTCGAGACTTCCGACGCTCCCATCGGTTTCAACGTCGTGACCAAGGAAACCTCCGACTTGCCCAAGGGCCAGCAGAAGGTCGAGTCCGAGGGTCAGGAAGGCGTGATGGAGACCACCAGCCTCGTCACGAAGGCCGGCAAGAAGACCATCTCCTCCAACGTATTCACCTCATTCGTGAAGCAGGCTCCAGTCGACAAGGTCATCCTTGTGGGCACCGGTTCCAATTCCCCTGTTTCCAGCGCGGCTGCCAACATCGGTTCCACGGTTCCTGTCGGCGAGATGCAGCAGTGGGCACATGATTATCTGCTTTCCAACGGCGGCTCGGAGGCCGACTTCACCGCTACCGTCTACATCATCAGCCATGAGTCCGGCTGGCGCGTCAACGCGCAGAATCCTTCCGGCGCCTACGGTCTGCCTCAGGCATTGCCCGGCAATAAGATGGCGAGCGCCGGTGCGGACTGGGCCACCAACTATCAGACCCAGCTCAAATGGTTCTGGGGTTATTGTGCACGCTACGGCGGCGTACAAGGCGCCTACGCTCACTGGCTGACGGCTCACAGCTACTGAGTTTGAATAGCAGTAAATAATAAATCGTTTGGGGCTTCCGGTTACACGCTGGAAGCCCCATTTGTATCTCAAAATTAAAAGTAGCCGTCACCATGCATGCACACGGTGACGGCTACTTGACGATCAGTCTATTAAGACCTGCCAAATCAAATCAGTCCTTGCGGAAGCCCTTCGGGTTCTTGGTCTGCCAGTTGAGAGACGAAGCGGCCATCTCATCGATGCCTAGCTTGGCCTTCCAGCCCAGCTCACGCTCGGCCTTGGAGGAATCCGCATAGCAGGCCGCGATGTCGCCGGGGCGACGGGGCTTGATGGCGTACGGAATCTTGTGACCGGCGGCCTTCTCGTAGGCCTTGATGACCTCGAGGACGGAGTAGCCGTGGCCGGTGCCAAGGTTGTAGGTGTAAACGCCGGGATTGTCGATCTTGTCGATCACCGCGGCGTGGCCCTTGGCAAGGTCGACGACGTGAATGTAGTCGCGCACGCCGGTGCCGTCGGGGGTCGGATAATCGTCGCCGTAGACCTGGACTTCCTTGAGCTCGCCCAGCGCCACCTTGGCGATATATGGGGTGAGGTTGGCGGGAATGCCCTTCGGGTCCTCGCCCAGGAGGCCGGATTCGTGAGCACCGACCGGGTTGAAGTAGCGCAGCAGCACGATGGTCCAGGTGTCGTCGGCGACATAGACGTCGCGCAGGATCTGCTCCTGGAAGAGCTTGGAGGTGCCGTACGGGTTGGTGGTGCCACCGACGGGGCTTTCCTCGGTGAGAGGCAGATGCTCGGCCTTGCCGTAGACCGTGGCGGACGAGGAGAAGATGATCTTCTTGACGCCGTGGTCACGCATCGTCTTCAGCAACACCATCGTGCCGGTGAGATTGTTGTCGTAGTACTCGATCGGCTTGGCGACGGACTCGCCCACGGCCTTGAGGCCCGCGAAATGAATGACCCAGTCGACGTCGTTCTCCTCGAAGATACGGTTCATCAATTCTTCGTCGCGTACATCCCCGTCGTAACGCTTGACTTCCTTGCCGGTGATCGTCTTGACACGGTCAAGCGCTTCCGGCACGGAATTGACGTAATTGTCGACGCTGATGACGTCGTAGCCCTTGTTCAGCAGCTCAACATCGGTGTGAGTGCCGATGTATCCGGCTCCCCCGGTAACCAACACAGTTGTCATTTTTGCTCCTTATTGTGTCGCAACCTAACAAAACATAACATTAGCACACACATAGTACACATGTTTTGTAACAATTTGCAACATTTTGACTGCTTGCATATTGTCGACTCGGACGCATATGCCGTTCATCATCCAATAATGCTAGCATCTCGGACACGGAACAAACGGAAATGCCAACAGCCGATACGAAACCGGCCCAAACGTGGCTGGCAAAAAGCGAAAATTGCCTTCACCGACGTTTCAACCGGAAAGCCTTACCGCAAGCCCGAAAGCCGTACCTTTCACTTGCCGTCCATGGCCATGAGCTGATCGATGGTGACGAATTCGTAGCCTTGGCCCTTCAGACCGTCGATGATGCCGGGCAGCGCCGCGATATCCTCGCTCCTGTCACCGCCGCCGTCGTGCATGAGGATCACCGCGCCGTTGTAGGCCTTGGAAAGCGCAGCATTGGCTATCTCCGGCGCACCCGGCTTCTTCCAATCCTTCGTATCGATGGTCCATATCACGTTATAATCAATCAGATCGCTGACGTAAAGCCACTGATTGGGCCCGAAATTGCCGTACGGCGCACGCAGCATCTTGGTCTTGACGCCGGAAGCCGACTTGATACTAGACAAGCCCCGCGAAATGTTTTCGCGCAACTGGTCAGGATTGAGCTTGTACATGTCGGGATGCGAATAGCTGTGGCTGGCCACCTGATGACCCTCGGCCACCATGCGCTGCTCGTATTTCGGCCAGGCCGCCGCGCCGTTGCCGACATCGAAGAACGTGGCTTTGACCCCTTTCTCTTTCAGGATGTCGAGAATGGGCCCGCTGTATTGGCTCGGCCCGTCGTCGAACGTCAGCGCAACCACCTTGCGCGTTGCGGGCTTGGGCGAGAACGTATCGACGATGACGTTCTTCGGTTCCTTGACCACACCTTTGTCGACCTTTTCACCGGAAATCTTGCCGGTCCAGACTTCCTTGCTGCCCTGCTCACCTTTCTGCGTGAGTTTTTGTATGACACCATGACCGTTGACGTTGACACCGAACGGAATCATCGTGCGCTGGATATCGTGCTTTTCGGTCAGGTTTTTGCCGTCTTTTACGGTAATTTTCGCGTTTTCAGGCAGCTTGACCTTGTTGAGGTCTATAGGCGCATTGGCTCCGTGCGCTACGGCACCTTTATTGCTCGCCGTTGTTTTTTTCGCAGAGCCGGACGTCCCGGCATCCTTGGCTACGTCGGCATCCCCGATTTCCTTGCCATTGAGCGTATACCTCACCGGACCGCCGCCGGCCCTTTTGAGAACCTTGCCTGAAACGGAAAGCAACTTCCCCGGTTTAGCACCGAAATCATCATGATCGGCCGCCAGTTTGCCAAGCGACGTATTGGCGCTCACCTGTTGCTCGGCACCGTTGACACTCACCTTGATGGGACGAAATTGGCTGTAGCCCCACGCACCCATGCCCGTCAGCGCGAGCACGATGACCAACACAAGAAAGACAATCAACAAGATGCGAGCCAACTTGGCTCCCTTGCGCACTTTGATCGTCTTGATCGACAGTTCCTCGATGGGCACTTCTTCGGAGAGTTTTTCTTCGGGTTGCGCAGATGGTTCGGAAGAAGGCTTCGCAGCAGGTTCGGCAGGCGTCGTATCTTGACTTGGCTCTATCGGATAGCCATCTTCTTCATGATCATCGGCATTGCCGGAATCATGACCATCGGTGGCATCGTCGGCTTCGGCAGCAACATCTCCATCAGCACTGTCAGGATTCACAGCATTACCGGCCGCGGCCGCACCATCCGCGTCGTCGGCGTTACCCGCAGCGTTGTCTGCGTCCTTTGTGTCATCCGCATGGCTTTCGCTGTCATTATCGACTTCGGCTTTATGGCTGGCTTTGTCTTTATTCTTTACGCCTGTTTCCTGAACGGCTTCGTCTTTATTCTCGCCATCAGCGTGGCCACCAGTTTTCGTTTTGTTCTCTAGCGTTTTATCATTCCTGGAGGCCGATTTGCCATTAATCTTTTCTTTGCCACTGGCATCAGACTTATTTTTTGCCGCTTCATCATGGCCGGCAACGTTTTTGGCACCATGGGATTCATCGCGAGCAGGATTGGCTTTGATATTGCGCGCGACGGCGGCCTTGCCCGATACAGGCTTCCTGCGCTTGTTCCTCCTGCGTGTCATTGTTCCCTTCCATCTGTCGGCGCGAATCTCCCCGCCAACTCAACGTCATTCAACGCCTAAGCAAGACACTACACAATCAGCTGGAAATGGGGAAACCAGGAGATTTTATAAGTCAGCTGATGACTGGTACCTTGCAATCTTGAAATCCGAAAAATACCTCATCCTTATGATTGTGACCAACAGCTCTTCAGCATCTCATTTTTTTATAATGATTTTATCTTCGGCAACATCTCGCAAATGCTTGCCATACGATGATTTCCCATATTTTTCTGCAGCTGACAGCAACTGCTCACGTGTAATCCATCCGTTTTCGTAAGCCGCCTCTTCAACCGCAGCAATCGGCAAACCTTGCGCCCGCTCGACGGTCCGCACAAAAGCGCCGGCTTCGTAAAGCGATTCCATGGTCCCCGTGTCAAGCCATGCGTAACCACGGCCAAGAGTGCGGACATTCAACGTACCGTCATTGAGATAAATACGGTTCAAATCCGTGATTTCAAATTCTCCCCGAGGACTGCGCTCGACCTTTCGGGCAAATTCAACAACACGTTCATCATAAAAATACAAACCAGTGACAGCATAGTTGCTGGCTGGATGCTCCGGCTTTTCCTTGATGCTGACGGCCTTTTTATCCTTGTCGAATTCGACGACGCCATACCGTTCGGGATCATCGACATAATAGCCGAAAACCGTGGACTGACCATGTTGGGCCAGGTCGACAGCCTCCTTGAGTACATGCCGCAGCCCGTTGCCATAGAAGATGTTATCGCCGAGTACCAGGGCACAAGGCTCCCCGGCAATGAATCCCTCACCCAACGTGAAAGCCTGGGCCAATCCTTCTGGTTTCGGTTGCACCTTATACGACAGTTTGATTCCAAAATTGGAGCCGTTTCCCAACAGGCGCTCGAAATTCGGGAGGTCATCCGGAGTGGAAATAATGAGGATATCGCGTATTCCGGCCATCATCAGCACGCTCAGCGGATAGTAGATCATCGGTTTGTCGTAGACAGGAAGGAGCTGCTTCGAGGTAACCGTGGTCAACGGATAGAGACGCGTGCCTGATCCGCCTGCGAGAATTATGCCCTTCATATCCACTCACTTTCAGCCAATGCCAACATGCAAGAATGTCTATTCAGTGTAGTCCCGACAATTCAAGAAAGAAGGCACGCGGTTTTATCTATGCGTTTTCCTTTTAATTGTCTAGACATCATATCGGTTTTACACACGCTTCTCTATAACTATATAGTTCTTAAGCGCTCGCTCCCAATCCACGGGGCTATAACCTGCTGCCTCAATCTTGGACAAGTCCAAAGCACTGTTCGTCGGGCGAGACGAAATCGGACCAGCGGCGTGAGCATAGTATTCTTCGGTAGTCACCGGGATCACCTTGTCGCTGTTGCCATTGGTCTCATCAAAAATCTCCCTGGCAATTTCCGCCCAGCTTTTCACCGAGCCTGATCCAGTCAGATTATAGGTACCGTATGGAGCACCGGCATTGAGCAGGCAGAAGATCGCCTGCGCCATGTCATCGGTGAAGGTCAGCCGGCCGAACTGGTCATCGACCACGGTAACTTGATTGAGCTTGTCCTGCGGATCGGCGACGCGATTTGAAAGGCCCATCATCGTACGGACGAAGTTATGGCCCTTGCCGATTACC
Source organism: Bifidobacterium sp. ESL0784 (assembly GCF_029433295.1). GTDB lineage: Bacteria > Actinomycetota > Actinomycetes > Actinomycetales > Bifidobacteriaceae > Bifidobacterium. The sequence goes on along the minus strand of NZ_JAQTHV010000001.1, from coordinate 488,674 downwards.
CAGCTGGAACGCAAGATGTAATGGCGCGGAGCATTGGCGACAGCGATATCGCCGGCCGCTTTGCTCTGCCCATACACGCCAAGAGGCGAGAAGGCTTCGGTCTCCGTGTGTTCCTTTTGTGTGCCATCAAAAACATAATCGCTGGAAATATGCACCAGTGTCAGATTATGCTCACGCGCAACCTTAGCCAGGAGTGCCGGTCCTTGGGCGTTGGCCTTCCACGCATCACAACGGCCTTCAGGTGTCTCGGCTTTGTCGACTGCGGTATAGGCTCCGGCGTTGATGACGGCTCCGTAGAGGCTCCAGTCATAGCTTTCGTAGGCCCTCGGATCCGAAAAATCGAATTCATCACGGTCCGTGAATTCGAAGCCTTCCAAACCGTGTTCCTCGACATATGCCTGAATCGACTGGCCAAGCTGACCGTTCGCCCCGGTAACGAGCGTACGGCGAGGAGCCATGGGCTTGGCATCCTTGAGCATGGGGTGGTGCAGGTCGGCCTCACTGCGCTCGCTTTGATCCAGCGGGATCGGCCAGTCGATATGCAAATCCGGATCAGCGAGATTGACGAACGTGTAGGTTTTCTTCTGTTCCAACGACCAGTGCGCGTTCACCAGATAAGTGTAGACGGTTCCGTCCTGCAAAGCCTGGAAGCTGTTGCCCACACCGCGCGGTACATAAATCGCCCGAGACGGATCGAGGCGGGTCGTATAGACCTGTCCGAAGCTCTCCCCGGGGCGCAGATCCACCCACGCGCCGAAGATCTCTCCGGCAGCAATCGAGATGTACTTGTCCCAGGGCTCGGCGTGGATGCCGCGCGTGACTCCTTTTTTATCGTTGTAGCTGATGTTGTTCTGCACCGGTCCGAAGTCCGGCAGACCCAAGGCTGTCATTTTCGCCCGCTGCCAGTTCTCCTTGAACCAGCCGCGGTTGTCGCCGTGCACCGGCAGGTCGAACACCAAAAGCCCCGGGATGTTCGTCTTCGTGACCTTCAGGTCCTTCTCAAATTCAAATGCCATATCCAACCTCGTTTGAGTTTCGTTTGCGTAATTGCCGAACTATTTCAAGACAAAGCGCGCCACACCTTGCGGGCGGCGCACAACGAAATCACTGGCCTTGCTTCTTATACTTAGCTTCGGTGGCCGCCTTGGCGGGCCTCCACCAGTCCTCGTTGTCCGTGTACCACTGAATGGTCTGCCTCAAGCCGGATTCGAAATCGGTGTGCTTCGGTTTCCATCCCAGCTCGGTCATGAGCTTGGTCGGGTCGATCGCGTAGCGCCGGTCATGGCCGGGACGGTCGCGCACCCAGTCGAACGCGTCCTCGGGCTGGCCCATCACTCGCAGAATGTCATGCAAAACGTCGAGGTTGTTGCGTTCGCCGTTGGCACCGATCAAATAGGTCTCACCGACTCTGCCCTTGGTCAAAATCGCCCAGACCGCGCTGGAATGGTCTTCGGTGTGAATCCAGTCGCGCACGTTCAGGCCGTTGCCGTAAAGCTTCGGACGGACGCCGTCGAGAATGTTGGTGACCTGGCGAGGGATAAACTTCTCCACATGCTGGTACGGGCCATAATTGTTGGAGCAGTTCGAGATCGTCGTGCGCAGTCCGTAAGTGCGGTGCCATGCACGAACCAACATATCAGCGCTGGCCTTGCTGGAGGAATACGGGCTGGACGGACGATACGGGGATTCCGGAGTAAAACGATGGGGATCGTCGAGCGCGAGGTCACCATAGACCTCGTCGGTGCTGATCTGGTGGTAACGGACGTCGTACTTGCGCGCCGCCTCAAGCAGACGGTAGGTGCCCACGATATTGGACCGAATGAACGGCTCCGGATCGGCGATGGAATTGTCGTTATGCGATTCGGCCGCATAATGCACGATGGCATCGTGGCCAGGAACGATCTTGTCAAGAAGCTCGGCATCGCAGATATTGCCGTGCACGAACTCGACCTGGTCTTCCGGCAAGCCCTTGATGTTTTCAATATTGCCGGCATAAGTCAGCGCGTCCAGCACCGTGACGTGCGTCTCCGGGTGATTCTTCGCGACATAGTGCACGAAGTTCGACCCGATAAACCCGCATCCGCCGGTCACAATGATGTTTTTAGGCGCAAATACTTCTTCTGTCATAAATCACAGTTTAAGATACCTCTTAGATTTACAAACCACCATAGAAATCAAGCCTTGCCATATACGGATAGCACTGGGCATTCAGCTTAATTGCTATTCGAATTGTTTCGCCTCTTTACGCGTTGTCACCCAAGGAGCAACGATTCGACTGATCGAATTCCAAAACCGCTCAAATAACCTGCCTCGGAAACGGTCGACAGTGATTTTGAATATCAAGCTTCTTATCCAATCAAGCAGCATGCAAGACATATATATTATTACTGTAGCCGCAATCGCATATAGGAGAAGCCACGGTGAATGAAGGAATGGCTGAATCCTAAAAACTCTCTGCCAGAGGAGAACCTTCACCGTTCCGAACTCAGTGATGAGGTAGATGGCAAACGTATGTTTTGCCAGCCTATTGACTATCTTCGACTGGAAATGCAGATTACAGAATAAAGAAAACCAGCCAAAGGCCTCAAAAAGCACAGCCGGATTATAAATGGTCGGCGTTAAGTTAAATTGCAATATAACATGCATCGAAGTCCATGCATATCCGATGAGCAAACACACGACGCTTAATATGGGCTTACTGAACAATTTGGGCGCGTACCAACGAATATAAGAAACAATAATAAATAGTCCAATGAGTTCAAGATTGATGAATACCGAACCGTAAGTAAAAGATTTCTTAATAATCGGAATCTGCGAGTTCAAACCCGCCACCAAGGCAATGACACATAGCACAAAATGCCATTTTTTCGTCAACCCTTGCAGCAGTTTGATCAGGAAGGGAGACACTACCAAAAAGCCCATATAAGACGTGGTAAACCACCAAGTGTCAGAAAGAACCGGCGTAAACGCATTTATGAGATATTTCAAGAAGTCCTTTTTCGAAGAAGCCGAAAGCGGAGCCCAACCCTCTGCAATGCTTAACACCGAAAGCGTCAAAGACCAGAACAACACTTCCCATTCCAAAGACCAAGCCTTTTTAAAGGATTCATGCAGAGAAGGGGTCGAATCGCAAAGGAAATAGGCAGTAATCGCAAAGAAAAGAACAACTCCCATCTGCCCTTGGGAAAGCATGAAAACTTCTACCAAAAAACGATTGATTCCTTTTGGAAGCGTTATCCAAACATAAGGAACTTGATGTATAGCAAAATGGTGGAACGTAATGATGAACATTGCCCAAAGCCGCAAAGCTTCAAAGTTCGATTGTCTTTCTCTATGCATTTCTTAATCCCCTATTCCAGTGGATACTTCCCAATCTGATTGACCTTTCAATCAAATTTTTCGAACAATTGGAAACCAAACGCAAAAGTGACATTACTGCTCTGCCTATCATTCTGAATTAATGATATTTTGTTTCCCTACATACGAAACGCTTTCTTCTTCCCCAGCCATCGACTCATTGGCTAGACTATCTTCCTGGATCAGATAATTCGGCCTCTCTTTTGTCTGCGTAAAAATGCGTCCGAGATATTCACCGATGATTCCCAAGGAAAGCAGTTGAACGCCGCCAAGAACCAACATAACAACCAGCAGAGATGCGTACCCAGGCACCGCTACGCCTTCGGTCAATGTCTTTATTAAAACAACCAATGCATAAATGACAGCACCCAAGGAAACCGTGATGCCGGTATATGTCGCGAATTTTAACGGTGCGGTTGTAAAACTTGTGATGCCGTCTACGGCCAGATGGATAAGTTTGAAATAGTTCCACTTCGTCTTGCCGGCGACGCGTTCATCTCTGTCATAAAGGAATTCAATTTTCCGGTATCCAATCCAGCTGAACAACGCCTTTGTGTTACGTTCTGATTCACCCAAACGCTTCATTGCCTCGATGCACTTACGATCCAACAGCCTGAAATCACCAGTGTCTTTTTGGATGCTTACACCGGAAACATGCTGAAGCACCCAGTAATAACAATGAGAGGTCAGCTTTTTGAGCCAACTTTCGCCGGCTCGACTGCGTCTTCTGGCATACACATCGTCATACCCTTGACGCCAAAGCTCGACCATTTGCGGAATAAGTTCAGGAGGATCTTGAAGGTCGGCATCTATAATGACCAGCCCATCGGTCTGAGTGTGCCGAATACCGGCAAACATGGCTTTTTCCTTGCCGAAGTGACGAGACAGAAAAATGTAGTCAACGTACGCATGATCTTCAGCATATTGCAAAATCAATGAACGTGTTTTATCACGGGAGCCATCATCGACAAACAACAGCGTGTAGTCCGCATCATCCTCGTTCATCTTGACGAAATTCTCAATCCTGTCAAACAATATAGATAATGACGCCTCTTCGTTGTAACAAGGCACCAAGATGGTCACAGATTGTCTGTTGCTCTTCCCCGCACTATTTTTGCAGCACATGCTTTGAATTTGCTCCAAATCTGTCTTCACCTACACCGGTAATTAGAAACAACACATACTCTTGTACCATTATAAACCCAGCATAAAAGCCATTCCGAGCTCAAATTACCAGCGCAACACCCGCGGTGCCATGCTGCAGGCATGTGTCGGGAGAGGGCAGGAACCATATTGGGGAACTGTGGCGCAACCAGTCGACGATAAACCGTAAGCCAAAACGAGGCACACGGCTCATCCGTAACAAGAACAATCATATGAGACCCACCCAGCCGGAGGAGCCGAAAATGGACAAACCACCATAAGGAAAACAACCGGTACGGTTGCGACCAGAACAAGGCATATTCAACAAATTCGCTGTTATAAACTAATATTGTTCCCAGATACGCGAGCTATATCCCGCCAAGAAGCTGATTAAAGTTCGTTAACCTTGGAACGACCGAATGGGCATTCCACGAAAAGGAAGAAAACCCGGAATGAATACGCTGAAACACGCACTGGAGCGCAGTACATACAGAGTATGGGCCTCGATCTTATCGTGTTGGGTGCTGTCTCTCCTTATTTCCCTCATTGTGAAGAGGGTCGATGACGATCTGCACTACGAGAAGGCACTCAGCAAAATGAACGGGCTGAGCTGGCTGGCGAGTCGATACCAGACATGGTCCGGACGATTGTTCTCTGATGCGATGACCGCGCTGGTTATCCCATTGCCTCAGCTTATATGGTGTATCCTCAATGCATGTTTTTTGGTTCTGCTTGCGTACGCAATGTCGAAAGTCGCTTTTGGTGAGGCGACCGCTTCCAATATCGTATTCTCATATGCAGTGTTCTGGCTGCTGGCGCCGCGCATTATCGCCGAATCAACTTTATGGCTTTCCGGCTCAGCTGGATATCTATGGCCGACGGCATTGGCTGTTTCCGGATGTATCCCGCTGACTAATGCCATGCGCGGCAAGGCGACGAAGCATAGTGGCATCTATATTGTTTGCGCGTTCCTTGCCTCGTTGGGCTGTGAACAGATAGGCCCATGCATCCTTGGTTTTGCACTGATCACGCTAGTGTATATGTACACAAAGAGGCACAAGTTTGTTTTCTCGGTGACAGGTATTCTCTCGGCATCAATCATCGGATTAATCATTGAGCTGACATGCCCAGGCACTCACGTAAGGGCACAGCACGAAATAAAACATTGGTACCCGGGATTCGACAAGATGCCGATCACCCTGAAAATGGTCAAAGGACTCATGTGGGAATTTGACTTCTTCTCGAGATTCTTGTTGATGATTATCGCACTCATCGCATTCAACCTGGTTGTTTCCATAATGTGCTCGCGGCATGGCGACCTTTTTGCGAGCAAGGATGAAAACGAGAAAACGGAAAAGTTCTACGGAATTGTATGTGCCGCCGTCCTAGCGATGTTGTGCGTGGTATGCTTCCAGACCAACCTGAAACTGAGTTTCTCGCTATCTCAATTCGTGGGCATAAGAACATCAATCATTCAGCGGCTACTTCCCTATCTTTTCTGGATACTTTTTGTTGTCCTTGTCGCTTTGTTGGTAAGGCGGTATGTTCAAGAAAAACACATCGTACTGTTCCTGTTTTTGGCGGCTTTTTGCGCCGCTGCAATCATGTGGTTCTCTCCTACCATCTATGCCTCGAGCTGTCGCACCCTGTTCGTTTCCGGGATTTTGCTGGGGATGATTCTATGCATAATCGAACAACAGTTCAAAAACAAGATCATGTACTTGACGGTAGTGCTTCTCGCCATCTTCAATTACATGAATATGTTTGCCGTTATCCTACACTCCGGCTTTCATCTTCCGATGTTTTAACGGCTCTTTTGATTATGGCGATAGCGACAAGAAAACGTCCCATCAGCCATTGAAAAGACAGAAGAAAATCGAATCGTCTTCGCTCGTATTCCTCTTGCCCATATACAAAACAGCATAAGTTCCAGAAACAGCACTGCGTTCTCATAATCCAGTTTGTTCATTTTCTATAGACATGATAAACTATTTGAACATCGCTGTAGCTGAAAGAAAGTAGGACTCAGTGTTGTCGAAGAAGCAATTTTTAACCCTTGCGTATTTACACGCTCATCCAAACGCACGGCAGCGTCTCATCATGGAGAAGACCGGCCTCTCTCTTGGCAGCGTCAATGTGGCGATGCGCGAGCTTAACGACGCAAGATATATCGAAAATTCTCGTGTTACTTCCGCAGGCCTAGAAGCCCTAGCTCCTTATAAAGTGGACAACGCCATCATCATGGCGGCAGGTCTGTCATCTAGGTTTGCTCCCATCTCCTACGAGAAGCCCAAGGGGCTGCTGAAGGTCCGCGGCGAAATCCTCATCGAACGCCAAATCAAACAATTGCAGGCCGCCGGCATCCACGACATCACCGTCGTCGTAGGCTACAAGAAAGAATTCTTCTTCTATCTCGAACAGAAATTCGGCGTAACCATCGTGATCAACAACGAATACGCCACACGCAACAACAACGCGTCATTATGGCTCGTGCGCAACCGACTAGCCAACACCTACATCTGCTCATCGGACGACTACTTCACTGTTAATCCCTTCGAACCATACGTATGGAAAGCCTATTATGCCGCACAATATTCGAAAGGCTTCACCAAGGAATGGTGCATGACCACAGGAGCACAAGGGCGTATCACATCTGTACAGTTGGGCGACAGCGACGCCTGGTACATGATTGGCCATGCCTACTTCGACCGCGCGTTCTCAAAGAAGTTCCGAACCATCCTGGAGACCGAATACCAATTGCCCGAAACCGCCGATAAACTTTGGGAATGGCTCTACATCAAGCACATCAATGAACTCAACATGGAGATGCGTCCATACGAACAAGGCACCATCCACGAATTCGACTCACTGGACCAAGTACGAACCTTTGACCCGGATTTCCTGCAAAACGTCGATTCGGACATTTTCGACAATATCACGAACGTGCTGCATTGCGACAAGGAGGAAATCCACGACGTCTACCCACTCAAGCAGGGCCTGACCAACCTGTCATGCCACTTTGCCACCAACAGCGGCGAGTATGTGTACCGTCATCCGGGAGTCGGAACGGAATTGCTGGTCGACCGCAGCGCCGAAGTAGAGGCGCTCAAGACGGCCAAGCGACTTGGTCTTGATAATACATTCATTTACGAAGATTCGAAACAGGGCTGGAAAATCTCACATTTCATCGATCACGCGCGCAATCTTGATGCACACGATCCAGACCAGGTAGTTCACGCCATGCAGATGGCACGCGCACTGCATGAGAGTGGAGCGAGCGTGAAACGCCAGTTCGATTTTTACGAAGAAGCCAAACACTACGAAAAACTGCTACGCCAGAAAGGCCCCATTGACATCCCCAACTTTAAGGAAATGTCCGCGCAAGTGGAACGCCTCGAAGAATATGTCCGTGCCGACAAGGCACCGAAATGTCTTAGTCACAACGACTTCTTCGCCCTCAATTTCCTTATCGACGAAAAAGGTGCATACTCACTGATCGATTGGGAATACGCCGGCATGAGCGACTATGCCAACGACTTCGGCACATTCTGCGTGTGCGACCAACTCAATGAAAATGAAGTTGATGCCGCATTGGACGCCTACTTCAATCGCACACCAACCCTTAGTGAGCGTCGCCATAATTATGCGCACATCGTACTAGCCGGATGGTGCTGGTATCTCTGGTCGCTGGTCAAACAGGCCGAGGGCGATTTCGTGGATCAGTGGCTCTATGTTTATTACAGCTACGCCGCAACTTATCTTGACCCCACTCTGACACTGTACGAGAAAGCCTCCCTTTGAAATTGAACATGCTTAGAAGCTTGAAAATTGACATATTGGTCCACGGAATCGAGCTCGCTATGTTTGCACTGGCCACCACTTGACAAACAACAATCAGATACTACATTATTATCCAATTTGCTCATTTTCTTGTACTAGTGATATCCTTTTGAACAAAATTGCATTAGAAAGAAAGCAGGACCACGTGTTGTCCAAAAAGCAGTTTTTAACCCTCACCTATATACGAACTCACCCCAATGCACAGCAACGTCTCATTGCTGATGCAACAAATCTCTCGTTAGGCGGCGTGAACGCAGCGATAAGCGAACTCGTCGACGAAGGCTATATCGCCAACTCTTGTATTACCGCTGCAGGCTCCGAAGCACTTGCCCCCTATAAAGTGGACAACGCCATCATCATGGCGGCAGGTCTGTCGTCCAGATTCGCCCCGATCTCCTACGAGAAACCCAAAGGCCTCCTCAAGGTCCGCGGCGAAATCCTCATCGAACGCCAAATCAAACAATTGCAGGCCGCCGGCATCCACGACATCACCGTCGTGGTGGGCTACAAGAAAGAATTCTTCTTCTATCTCGAACAGAAATTCGGCGTATCCATCGTGGTCAATGACGAATATGCCACGCGCAACAACAATGCCTCTCTGTGGCTCGTACGCGACCGGCTGGCCAACACCTACATCTGCTCGTCAGACGACTACTTCACTGTTAATCCCTTCGAACCGTATGTATGGAAGGCATATTATGCAGCCGAGTATTCTGAGGGGCCAACCAAAGAATGGTGCATGACCACCGGCACACATGGACGTATCACATCAGTCACGGTAGGAGGCTCCGACGCATGGTACATGATTGGCCATGCCTACTTCGACCGGGCCTTCTCAGGGAAGTTCCGCTCAATTCTAGAGACCGAATACAAATTGCCCGAGACCGCCGACAAACTTTGGGAATCACTTTACATCGAGCATATCAAAGAGCTCGACATGGAGCTGCGTCCCTATAGGAACGGCACCATCCACGAATTCGACTCACTGGATGAAGTCAGGACTTTCGACCCGGATTTCCTGCAAAATATCGACATGGATATCTTTGACAATATTGAGCATATACTCCATTGTGACAGAAAAGAAATCCACGACGTATACCCGCTTAAACAAGGACTTACCAACCTGTCATTCCACTTTGCCACCAACAGCGGTGAATATGTATATCGTCATCCGGGCGCAGGAACGGAAACAATGATCAATCGTCGCGCAGAAGTGGAGGCGAATGAGGCCGCCAAGCGAATCGGCCTCGATCCCACGTTCATTCACGAAGATCCCGAACTTGGTTGGAAAATCACACATTTTGTCGATCACGCACGTAACGTTGACCCGCACGACCCCGACCAAGTGGCACATGCCATGCGGATAGCACGCACACTTCATGAAAGCGGCGCAACTGTTGAACAACAGTTCAACTTTTATAAGGACGCCAAGCGTTATGAGGGGTTGCTGCGCCAAAAAGGACCTATTGATATTCCAGGCTTTGAGGAGATGGCCTCACGGGTAGAGCGTCTAGAAGAACATGTCCGCGCCGACAATGCCCCGGTATGCCTTTGCCACAACGACTTCCTGCCCCTCAACTTCCTCATCGACGAGAACGGATCCTATTCTGTCATCGATTGGGAGTTTGCCGGCATGGGCGATTATGCCAACGATTTCGGCACCTTCTGCGTGTGCGGCCAACTTGAAGAGGATGAAGTCGACGCTGCTCTTGCCGCCTACTTCGGCCGGCCCCCGACGCACAATGAACGATGCCATAACTACGCCCACGTCGAGCTCGCCGGTTGGTGCTGGTATCTATGGGCATTGGCCATGGAGGCCGAGGGCCATGTGTTGGATGAATGGCCTTATATATATTTCCGCTACGCCACAACGTACCTCGATCGCACGCTGGCACTATATGAAGAGAAAGAAGAATCATGAAATTTGGTGTAGCTGCTGGCCTGCTATGGGGGTTCGATACCGTTGTCCTTGGCATCGCACTTGCCATGCTGCCCTTCTCCGACCCAAGTCAAAATGCATCGGCTGTTGCCATCGCGGGAGCCTTCATCCATGATGCGTTCTGCGCCATATTACTTATCGTTTACATGGGTGCCCGCAAGCGCCTTGGCGCAACCTGGCGCGCACTCAAGACCCGCAGTGGACTCGTAGTGTTGCTGGGCGGCCTGCTGGGCGGACCGATTGGCATGACCGGCTACCTAATCGCGATCAACAACATCGGAGCCGGATACACCGCTATCATTACGGTCTGCTTCCCCGTATTCGGAGCTGCGCTCTCATTTGTCGTCCTCAAAGAGAGGATGCATAAGGGACAGATCGTGGCACTTCTAGTAGCTCTTGTCGGTGTAATGGCTGCGGGCTTCATCTCCTCGGGTGACTCAAAGCTGACGAATCCCGTGCTCGGACTCATTGGCGCCCTCATCACCGTTGTGGGATGGGGATCTGAAGCCGTACTATGCGCTTGGGGTATGCGCGATGACTCCGTTGATGACGATAGCGCCTTCCAGATCAGGGAAACAACCTCGGCTCTCGCCTATGGCCTTATCGTCGTGCCATTGTTCGGCGCTTGGAATCTCAGCGCACATGCGATAACGCACGTTTCGGCAGCTGTCATTCTTGGAGCCGCATTTGCTGGAACGGCATCCTACCTGTGTTATTACAAGGCTATTTCTGTTATAGGAGCCTCGAAATCGATGGCTCTCAACATTTCATATTCCGCATGGGCTGTGCTGTTCGCATTCATCCTGCAAGGGACCGTGCCAAGCATAATAACTATACTGCTCTGCCTGGTTATCCTCGGCGGTACAACCCTAGCGGCTTCGGATTGGAACGAACTGTTCCATGGAAATAAGAAGCAGATAGCAACTAAGTAAAAGCAAGAAACTGACTAATTCGATCCCCGACGCGAAGTCAGAGAACGGATTAGTCAGTCAGAACACGAGAATACAAAACACAGTGAAATAGCGGTATGAAACTGCAGTGTAATGTTTTCCCCTCACTATTTTGGTTTCATATTTTATTACACATAAGCCGCTGACCTATATCTCAATAGGCTTCCAACAGTTTTGTATGCTTATCAACAAATCGAGGTAAGAAGTGTCTTTCTTCCTGCCTCTTTACATAGGGTTACCGGCACTCAGAATTCCGATAACCCTATTTATAGGATAGAAGTATTAATATGAACTCCGTAAATCATTGAGTAGAGCATACTTAACGATTGGAGCCGAATTTTACCGGTAACCAATACAGTTATCGACAAGGCAATTAGAGTTTAATGGAACAGGAGAGAAGAGGATGCCTTCATATCTATCCCTTGAGACCATACATCAGGAGTCATTCAACCTTCTCTGCAAATTTGATGCTTTTGCGCACGAACATAATCTCAGGTATTCTCTCGACGGTGGAACTTTACTTGGCGCAGTTCGACATAAAGGCTTTATCCCATGGGACGATGACATAGACGTCTCAATGCCAAGACCTGATTTTGAAAAATTCATACAGCTGGATAGTTCCGTTCCGTCTGATTGCCGTATCTTAAAACCAATAAGTTCAGATTTCCCATTGCCGTACGCAAAATTCTGCAATCCGGCTATCAGATGTATGGAAAGCAATGTACGAGCACCATATACCGAGTATCTCTGGCTGGACGTGTTTCCGCTTGATGGTTTTTCCCAAAATCCTGAAACAGCTCGTGGCCAATCCACGAAGGTCCAACGACTCCTTGTGGATGCAGCGCGCAAATCTTTTAAGTCGTTCGGTTATAAGAAGTATCCCAAAGCAATCTATCTGTGGCTTACCAAACAACTTGCCTCCTTAGGAATGACACAATCGCCTATGCAGGATTATCAGGAAGTCACAGAGATTGCGAAAAGCGTCGCATTCGGAACCACACCATATTGTCGTACGCTAATCACAGCTCCTGCTATGAGTTTTTATCGAACAGAGGACTTTGACGATCTTTCACATCTTGAGTTCAATGACCGTCAGTTCGATGCCGTCAAACATTACGACGAAAGCCTTAGGCTCACCTACGGAAATTATATGGAACTTCCGCCAGTTGAAGATAGACAAACACATCATCTGCTCGCATGGAGAATTGAATAGGACCCTGCTTGAGTGGTATATAAAACATGCACGATTAACTTTAAAGGCGGACTTTGATTCAATTAGATGATTGGGCCTAGATAATATAAACAAATTAAGTCGCAGCAGATGTTTATGTCTGCTATTTTAGCTCTTAACACATCACAGAGAACAGATTGCGAGTAACGATAGTATGAGTCGTATGAGAAGTAACCTTATCTCGCAATATGGGTTGCAGATTGCAAAATATATATTTCCTTTCGTCACCTTACCGTATTTGACTCGCGTACTTGGCCCCGATCATTATGCTGTTCGCGCTTACATCATGTCTGTAATGAGCTTTATGCAAGTCTTCCTAGACTATGGGTTCAGTTTGTCTGGGACAAAGACAGTAGCCGAAAACGAACATAATCTTCCCAAGCTTCGGGAAAACATTTCTTGTGTCATGATTCTGAGGATTCTGCTCTACATAGTGGGCGCGGCAATCATAATAGGCCTAACCTGTTTCTTGCCCATAATGAGAGAAAATCCCCTATATACTGCCATAGCTTATATCAGTATTTGTTTTAAAGCCGGACTACCCGACTTCGTTTTCCAAGGTTTGGAAGACATGGGAATCATAACGCAACGTTTTGTCGGGTCGCAGACAATCGCCATGATATTGACTTTTGTACTCATCCACAAGCCTTCGGATTTAATCCTTGTTCCCACAATCGAAGCAATCGCCTCTTTCATCGCCTTCATTTGGTCATGGGATAACGTTGTTCGCGTTCGCAAAATATATTTTACGAAGGTTTCGAAAACAGCACTCTGGCAAGCGTTCAAAGATTCATCAATCTTTTTCCTCTCCTATGCAGCAACAACCGCCCTCAGCACTGCAACTACCATCATGATCGGCATCTATATTCCGAACCGAGCGGAAATCTCATATTGGTCTCTGGCTATCACCATCATAGGAGCCATACAATCGCTATACGAGCCGATTACGAACATACTTTACCCGCATATTGTCAAGTCCCATGATATAAAGCTATTCAAAAAGCTTCTTGGACTCGGCATGATTGTTGTAGTAATTGGAACGGTGCTATTCGCGGCCTGCGCGAAAATAATCATGCTTCTTTTGGGAGGAAGCAAATATCTTGCCGGCAGCAGTGTCATGGTCTCGCTCGCTCCTATGCTGCTCTTCTCCTACCCAGCAATGATGATTGGCTTCCCGCTCTTGGGCGCGGTCGGGAGAATTAAGCTACTGACTCTTTCTTCCGTAGTGACTTCGGCCTTCCACATCATCGGGCTGTTTGTACTTGGATTCAGCGGATTCTTTAATATCACAACTTTAGCCATATTGCGTTGCTGCACAGAAGGCGTGCTGTTTATAACACGCTTCTTCATGGCCAAAGATATCCTGTTCCAGAAAAAGGGCTCCAACTAGACAATGTAGGAAAAACAGCAATCACGAGTTTGATCGATCGGTTCGGGCTTGCAATGAGATACCCGATGTCTTGGATACCGCATAACCCCAAAGCTTGTTGAAGTAATAGTTATGCTTCCTGTCAAAGACGTACCTGAACAGTGCTTGCCGGACGAAATCGAGCAACAGTACCAATATGAAGATTACCAAGCAACAGACTACATAAGCCGCAAAAAGGATCCAACCGTCAAGCCGAGTACTATTGACAACCATGGTGAGAATCGACCTGACGCTCTGATCCGTCAGAACCAAATACACCGCAAGAGTTGAAGCGGCTAATTTGTTAATGGCAAGATTGACGCGTTTTTACTGCAATTCGCCAAAATCAAAAGTCCCAAGGCTATCATCATAGGAATGACACAGGCCGGGCAATTGAGCCATTCATCAAAGGCGACATTTCGTCCTTTTTTGACATAGTACATTTGTCCTAAAGCCTGCGAAATAAAGCCCACCACTCCTCCGAAGGCAATCAGATAGTATGCGACTCTTTTTTGCTTGAGCACATCGGGGTGGTACCACTTCACATACGATAAGAGGACATACTGAAAAACAAAAAGGAAGATGGAATAGCTCATGCCTCGGGCTATTGACGGTGCAAAGTTCGGAATCCATCCCCAAAACAGAATAAGAGCCAACGCTAACCAGAAATGGTAACGTTGTCTCAACTTATACAATCCGACGGTCAGCGGAGGAAAAATGATCAGGAACATGACATAGGCAGAGGGATACCACCAATGTTCAAGCGTTACCGGGAACAAAGTCCGTGCTGCGATAATGACCAATCTCTTGGCCGACAAATTCAATATGCCGATCTTCATCAGACATAGATCAATTGCAAATAATATAAAAGAATAATACAGAAGCTGTTTCTCAAGTTGCCAAGCACGGCCAAGAGACCGCTTAAGACTAGGTGTCTCTTCACATAGGAACCACACGCTGATACCAAAGAACAGGCAATCCCCTCCTCCAAGTTCAGTAATGAAAGAGGCGGCTTCGGCCAAAGGAAGACGTTGCCAGAAACCATGACCATGATTATAGAACTGAGCAATTTTAGGAAAATGCTGGAAAGCAATCAGCAACATTGCGACAATCCGTAGCAATTCGATGGACAAGTTTCTTCCTCGTCGACGAAGGGGATTCGCTTTGACTTGGCTTTGGCAACTTGTACCCCCGTTAATGCTGATAACAGTAAAATGACGGTTCAGACCTAGCCTGTTCTACCATCGTCTCTGGTACAGAACGGTAACCCGGACTGTAAATATCGCTCCGTTTGTCTATTTAATAAGACACGTCCATTCATATTCTAATCGGCATATTCCGACGACGGTTGTACACGCTTCTTTCGAAACAGATACAGCAAAATCAGCAATTGGAACACATCCGGCAAATACAGTAAAAAGTTGTCAAAAAACGACAGTATTATAACTTGAATAACAACGGCAAATACCAGAATCGAGCGTTCGTCACGTGTGTTCATGAGGATATGTGAACTCCAACCGGAGACAGCTCCATATAGCCCAGCAATAATCAACACACCCAATACACCATAAGCAGCATAAAAAACAGAAAAGTAACCAGAGGCAGTGAAATTCGAAGACACGAGAGCACCACTATTAAATAACTGGTAAGCCGCCTCCCTGGAGACGCGAGGCCTCAAGACTGATGGCAAATACTGCGAAATAAGAGGGAATCCCAAATGCAAAGGCGGCAATCCAACCAATCTGTTGATATTTGCCAGTGTCATGGTGACATACATATATACCCAATAGAAGCCCGATAAAAAGCCAATCGGGGTCGTTTTGAACCGGGAAACAACATTGAAATTCGAAGTTCGGAAATTACCTATGACGCCAAATAGCAGAATGCCAACAAGAATGAGAGGCAACAGAAGCCTCTTCGTCCATTTGGGCTTCAAAAAAGCCAAGACAACAAGGAGCTCCACTGCCGCACTTACAATCATCTGCCGAGAAATCAAACATACATAGAAGAGAAGGATAGCACCAATAATGATGGCATCATCTCTCCAAATGTTATGCTTTTGGGCCGTAAAAAGCTCATATTCAGCCAACAATATAGTCACGAGTGCAACGGAATTGAACAAGCCGTGGAAGGTGGGGATTCCATAGTCAAAATAAGTTTTAGAGCTTCCGGTAAGAAGCCAGACAATGGGAAGCCCTTTTGAATACACTATTTCTATGATTTCGGCAAAGAGCCACGCCAAGGAAAGAAAAACAATCTGAGTGTGTGTCACCGATCGGCGCTCCCCCTCCTTGGGGCCAACCGACAAAGTAGGGATAAATCTAAATATCACAAAAAAAAGAGCAAAGAAACATAGAGCAGCAAGCAATACGACATAGGTCTTATCAGCGGGAACATCCTGCAACTCAGACAACCGTAATTGATACAGAAGTACCACAGCCAGCCATACAACCACATATATGCTTAGCGGATTGATCCATCTTTTGCATACCCAATAACTGGCTGGCAGTAACAATAGTGAAATACCTATATATGCTAGTACCAAAACACTATCTCCATTACATAATCGCCTAAACACTACCGTTACAGAACAGTCATTACGACAACAAACCCTTCTGCTTCTCTTTTCCACGGAACAGTGCCATTCATCTGCACTCATCTATGTCTGGCACATTTCCGAAACCTCTTTCGACAGTGCCACAAAAATATTATCATGCCTATTACATATATGTTGCTCTCTAAAAAAGAATATACATGAACGAGTTACACATGCCGGAGCCACAAATAACTTTGCAGCTTGAATGTATTCGCCGATATCATTATCATGGCCTCGGCCTCATCATGAACTCACCGAAATTCACCAGGTCATTCTCCGCCTCGATGACAGTCTACAATTGAATCCAACATGTGAAACTGCCACAAACCAGGGATGACTCATACTTATTCAAGTCTAATTTTGCATTCTTCGGATTATTAAATCTTTAACAAGTCGTATCCGTTTGCCAAGCATTGAGGACAGGGAACCATGTTCCAAGGATGTCACAGTGCCTTCATGCCGTCGGTACAAGCCCAATCGTTCCCGACATAAGCCGCACTTACCATACATTTCATTGATAAGACCAATCCACTGATCGTGCATAGGTATGTCTTTGGGCATCGGGAGAGCATAATGCAGTATCTCCCTTTTAAACGCCATCGCACTGCCCACATATGAATTACGTATGATGTTATTGACAAACCCCAAACGTGAGTTTCTAAGATTAAAAAAGGATGGGTGCAATTCTTTTAAATCCGAATCTACAACAGTGACATCATGAAGTACACAAGTGATCTTGGGATCGTCCACGAAAAACTTGCAGACCGTCTCAATCTTGTGCGGTAACCATACATCATCCTGATCGGAAAGGAAAAGAATTTCTCTGCTCGCAGTATTCAAGCCGTTCTCAAAATTGGCAATCACTCCTTTTCCTGGACCTTTCAGGAAAGAAATATTCGTGTACTTCGAACAGAAATCACGAATCTCCTCAATGGTGCCGTCCGTTGAACCATCATCAGTGACAATCAGCTCATCTTCATCAGTCAGTTGAGATAAAATAGACTGAATCTGTTCTCTGACATACGGCATACCATTGTAAGTCGCCATTACAACACTCACCGAGGGTCTCACGAAAGCCTCTTTTCTCTCTGCATCATTGCTGCTTCATCAATATCCGACATCTAACACACAGATGCTCTCTATCAGCAGCGCTGTGTCCTCTTTCTTAAAAGAGGCCCCACGATAATCTTGTACAAACGGGGGCTTATACAGAACAGAAGAGCCTGGAGCCTTTTGGCCCAAGACAGGCTCGAATCGCGTAGTAAGCAGCTCCAAGTCCCCTTATTATCGACTAACCATTCCTGCTCTTTCCGAGACAAAGCAGTGTCGTCATCAACTTCAATCAGTTCGTTATAGACGGCCATTTTGGTGATGGCCAAAGCACTTTGACAAATATTATTGAGAGAAGGTAATCTGGAAGAGAAAAACTCAGCTTGTTGCTGCGCTGCTACGGCGTAATCGATATTGATCTTTCCGCCATGCAATATGCTTCCAGCCCGGTATACATAGCAATAAAGAGGAACATTTCTATAAATGACAGAATCGGCATTGGCAAGGACCTTATATGTGGTGTATGCGTCTTCAGTTATCTTTCCTTTTGGATAAGAAATGCCGCTGAATAGTTCTTGCTTATATAGTTTTGCACAAGCACTCGCATCAAAGGATCTCCAAGAGTTCAATGCCGCAATGGCATCATGCAAAGTGAGTTTTTTACCCTCGAAACCGGATTTGGAAGCCTTGACCGCTTTCCCGTCAGGATAGACCTTGTTCATCCCGCAAACAGATATGTCTGTATCGGCTTCCACAAGCCATTTCAGCAAAAGCTCAACATACTGTTTATCGACATAGTCATCTGAATCGATGAATGTCACATATCTTCCCGAGACATGCGATAGAAGCACATTGCGGGTTTCGGCCAAACCGGCGTTCTCTTGGGAATAAACTCTGATACGTCTATCTTGTTGCGCCATGCGATTGCAGACAGAAAGGGTCCCATCTGTGGAGCCATCGTTAACGACGATAATTTCTATATTGGAGTAAGTTTGCTGGATTACGCTCTCCAAGCATTTTTCGACAAAACTCTCGACATTGTATGCTGGTATGAGAACAGATACAAGCTCATCGTTGGTCACAGTTTGCACAACCCACTCCGTTTGTTATACTAATCAACTTGGTTAAGTCTATCAAAAACAAAGTATCGAGGGACGTCAATCGGTTAAACGGAGTTTTTTAAGCAGATTCAATGGTCTTCCACAAACCAATCATCATGCATTCAGGTGGCAGAACATAGTACATGCCGACAATTTGTTTAACTGAGTTTACCCGCTTTATTACCGCAATATCTTGCAACGCAATCAAGGAAGAAAGGCGGGATCTCTCCATAATGTTTATCTTCGCACAGATGTTTCAGCACATACAAGACCATGCGTTTCCCCTCGCCATATTCCGAAGCGTTCATCAACTCCGTCTTGTGATTTTTCAGGAAGATACCGATCTCTTTATTTCTTCGATATTGTTGCCTGAACGAAAGATTGTGGGAATGGATGGCCTCTGCATTCGCCGCATAAGCCACCTTGTAATCAGCCCCGATGAACTTCGAGGCCATAAGCATATCCTCGTTCGTGTTGCACGGGTTATCAAAACCACCACAGTCCAAATAGGCTGTACGCCGATATGCGCTGCAAGCGTCTGAAGCAAAGAACGTTTTGATTCCCAGAGTCGGTAAATCAGATAAGTCCCGAACGAATGAAACCGAGGGATAATTAAACGCACGAACCAGTCTTTCAAAAGGCCGAGCGTCCGCTCGCGGTAATTGGCGCCCTGAGACCATAGCGATTCTTTCATCGCTGAAAGGCTCTAACAAATTCTCTACATACTGATCATTCGCAGGAAGAGCGTCCTGAGTCATAAAGAGAACATAATCGGTTTTGGCCATCAAAAAGGCCTTATGCCGAGTTCCCCCGTGATCGAACTCGGAACGTGGAATAACGGTTACCTGAGCTCCGGATTCTCTTGCCAGATCCGCCGTATTATCGTCAGAGCTCGAATCAATCACCAGAACCTCATCCAACGGCCGGGATTGCCTGTTAAGGGCACCAATCAATTCACTTATGCTTTGAGAAGCGTTTAACGTCGGAATAACCAGACTTACCGATGCTGAAACTTGCCCCACTGTATTGGCCTCCGCTAAATGTACTAATGATTATTTATTTCTGACTAGAACCGTTGACGTAGGTAACACCGGGATCTTCCCAACCCATCGGGCTCTGATCAAGCTGCAAATCCGAAACCGTCTTTGGCGAGGTCGTGACATCGAAGGAGAAAGTCACCGTGGCACCCGGCATTACTGTTGCAAGACTTGCGTACAACGGTTTGCCGTTCAACGTCATTTGCTTGGGCGTTGTGGCTTCCCCCTTGAAAGTGAGATTGGATATGCTGCCGCCGGCAGGAGCATAAATCAGAGTTTTTTCAGCACCTGAGCCAAGAGGCACGCCACCAACTCCCATAATGTAATGCGGAACAGATTGCAGTTCTGCATTGGTCATGGTGTTGGTCATCGTGTAATCGACATGATACTTACGAGCCCCGGTGGCATTAGTACTCGTTCGGGTAATCTTCGAAGTGCGATGAATGTACCAGCTCATTTTGGACACATTCTGTTCATTGACATATACGCCGACTTCGGGATTCTCCTCACTACTTGGAGTTTGCCCGGTGTACCCATTCTCCATATATTTTTGTTCCGTTTGCTTATCGAAAGAGTACACAGTGAAATGACGCCAACGAGCCATGTTCCCCATGATCCCTGCAATTTGGGAAAGTTTCTGGAAGTCCAAGTTTGAGAACATATTCCCTATCGACTGTGTGGCGACTTCTCCAAAGAGAACATCCTGCTGCTCAGGACTGAATTTCTTATACACCGTATTCAGAAGATATTCTGTCGTGTTCTGACCATCAAGTACCTGGCCGTTGGATAGTTTGACATTCCCATTTATACTTATCAGTTTTTGCAGGAATACAGGATCGATGGTGATGACTCCATCGATAGGTTCCTTCGCCCCTTCTGGCGTCTTCGCCCAAATCTCTCGCATCATGGTCGCCGTCCGTGCTGTATCCGGGGCAGCAGCCAGATCACGAACATCCAGGGACATATGCTCCGGCCCCCACGTGTTGAATATTTCCATCTCACTATCGGTTGGCTTGCCCGGACCGTAAGGGATATATACGGTATTGGGCTGAAAATCGCCAACCGCGATTTTTCCGTTGTTCGTCGTCAAGCTTCCAATCGAACCAACGAGGCCACCACCGGAACGGACCTCGGAAGTGGTCATAGACATCACAGCATAATGATGGGACTGGTTAGCTCCGAGAAAGTCCGGAACAATCTGGAAGGTCTTGGAAAGTTCGTCGATTTTTTCAGCCAAAGAATCGAGTTTCTTATCAGAAGCATCGTAAGCCTTGCGCACCATCCCCAATTTCGCCTTTTGCGCAGGCAATTGGTGATATGCCCGCACTTCGCCTTGCATTGAGTCATTAGCCTTTTTTATCTGTTGCTGAGCTTGCAGAATGGGTTGAAGGTTAATCTGCCCATCGCCTTCACTCAGTTTCGCCGATTTCAATTGATCGACAACATTGATGAACTGGGGAATGGAATCGTGCGTAATATCGTCGACGGTCGAGGCCATGCCCTGCACCGTTTTGATGTCATTGCCGACAAGCGGAACTTTGGCAGCCAAGTTCCATAACGTCCCATGCGCAATGTCATTGGCCTGTTTGGTCTCGCTTTGCACCTGGGGTAGTTTCTGAGAAACCTGATCGAGGGAATTGAGGTCATTTGTACCCGAAAAACCGCTGAGCATCGTCACAGCATTCTGCTCGTGGGCCTTTACCTCTTTGGCCTGGCTGTACATCGTCTTGGCGGCATATGCCCCAAACCCAGCCATTGCAACCAACAGCACGAATATCACCAACAGCACCCATGGCCAGGCGCGATGCCGACGCATAGGTCTGGTGGCCGCCAAATGCCTGCCTCGTGGTTCACGCATGATACTTCCCTTCACCGATATAACAATGAACCATTATGCACTACCACCTTGGATTTCAAGGCTTTAGCGCAAATTCTGCACAGATTCGGTATAAGTAGAGGACAATGATGCGGATATCGGGTGCCATAGCAATAAAATATCTATGCAAGGTAGCGAAACAGGCACACGCCGAAAAAGAGGCAAAAATGCCTTATTTGCCTATGAGCTATGTATTATGGTGTGAGCGGTTTCATGCGACAGAAGAGGTTACATCGTGGCACAGAGAGTCGAGTCGGGTCCGGTTGTACGGTCCTCTGATGCCGATCAGATGAACAATAAAGCCTTGAAAATCGAACAAAATCCGCAAACTCGCTTTGCAAACCAACACAGGAAACGCACAGCTTCCTCACGTCCGCACCGCGGAGACGAATCCGTAGGCAACAGCTTCTTCGACGGTTCATATTTCCTTTCGGACAGCAAAGGCAAATTCCATTCAAAGGCCACCGCCAACCATCAGCTGCTAAGCTATTCCATTCCCAAATGGAGTTTCGTGTTCAACACGACGCTTATTGTGCTCGATGTAGTGATGACGCTTTTGGCGACCACGGGAGTGTTGTTCTTTGATACCGATGCTTACGCGAATCTGCGAGATGACGGCTCAGGTTCAAGACGACTCAACGAATTTCTGATTCTCATCTGCGTCGCCTGGTTGGTCAGCTTGGCCTCGCAACATATTTACCACCGTCACGCCATGGGCGAGGGCTATGAGCTCTATAGTAAGATTCTTAACGCCGCTTTGGTTGATTTCGTCATTATCTGCATGTTCAGCTATATTTTCAAGCTCGACATTCCGCGCTCCCTGACCATCCTCATACCGATTTTCTCGTGCATGCTGGAGCTGCTTGAGCGTTGGATCATGCGCCGTTCTTTGCATCGGCACCGCCGCAAAGATACCTATATGTATGACACTGTGATTGTCGGCTCCCCCGAGGGAATCCACAAGGTCATCGCGCAACTGAAGGAAAACCCGGGAATGGGCTACAGGCCCATCGCCGTCTGCCCCGTGGTTTCCATCTCCGATAGCGTTGAAAATCAAAACTCTCCGGATGCCCAGCAGCTCGTTTCGGTACCGTTCAGCGCCACTTGCCCCGAGGAAAAAGACCTGCGGATATTGCCGATGGATTCCCACTTGCCGCAAAAGGCCAAGGAGCTCGGTTCGCAGGCTATTCTCATAGCCGACGTCATGTCCCGCTATTCCGAGACGATGCGCACCTTCTCACTGGCCGTAGAATCCATGGGCATCGAGCTCGCGTTCATGGCCAACGTCGCCGACATCGCCTCCTCGCAGCTTCATCTACGCAGCAATCCCTCAATGCCGATGCTCACCGCCCGCCTTCCGCAGTATTCCACATTGACCAGGGTACTTAAGCGGGTGTTCGACATTGTCGGCTCCACGTTCGCCATCATCGTCTCCTCGCCGGTCATGGCCTTCGTCGCCATCCGAGTCAAGTCTCAGGATGGCGGCCCCGCCATGTATTCCCAGCAGCGCATCGGGCTCTACGGCAAACCGTTCACCCTCTACAAATTCCGCTCGATGAGCGTGAACGCCGACAAATACGACGAAGAGGTGGCCGAGGAAACCGGCAACGCGCACGGCATCCTCTTCAAGGCCGAAGACGATCCACGCGTCACCAAGTTCGGGCATTTCATTCGTAAGACATCGCTTGACGAATTCCCTCAGTTCTTCAACGTATTCAAAGGTGATATGAGCCTCGTCGGTCCTCGACCGCAACAGCAGTACGAGGTGGATCAATATGGTTCGCTTTATTCCGCACGTCTTTTGGTCAAGCCGGGCATCACCGGTCCATGGCAAATTTCAGGGCGCAATGCCTTGAGTCAGGAGGAAAGCGAACAGCTCGACATCTCATACGTCGAGAACTGGTCGTTTACCGGCGATATCGCCATTCTGCTCAAGACCGTCATGGCCGTTTTCCGCGGCACTGGCGTGTGATGTCCGCTGTTTGCGGTGCGCGAAGGTAACAGTTCCCGATGCAGGACCCTCTCCGCAGTAAGTGTATGACACTTTCACTTTACTGCGTCCGCTCTTTTGTGCGTACCCAGAGTGCGACACTTCCAGCCTCAGCCATCCGGCTGATGGTGTAATCTGAACCGGGTTAATAAGCGGCAACGGAGATGTTTCTTCTCCGCATAAATCATAATCGAATGCTTTTGAATATAGTGGGAAACGTATGCAGGTAATGATGAAAATTTCAGCGCAACAAAGAAGGAGTGACTGATCGTGACCGACCCTGTGCAAGCATCGGCAGAATCTCCTTCGAAACCATCCTTGTCGAAAGCCCTCACCAAAGAGGAATCCTACGTCGACGGGCACCTGAGCCACGCGGCCTTCGTCTCCATCGCCATCCTCACCTTCATCACCTTCATCGGCAACTTCACCCAGCTGCAACTGAGCGCCGCCCTGCCGACCATCGTCCATGAGTTCGGCATCAACGTGACCACCGGTCAGTGGCTCACCTCCGTCATCCAACTGGTGCAGGGCGTCATGGTGCCGTTGACAGCCTACTTGACCCGCCGCTTCTCCACCCGCCAGATCGTCATCGCCTCGATGACCATCTTCACGCTGGGTTCGATACTGGCCTGGTTCGGTCCATCCTTCATCCTCGTGCTCGCCGGACGTACGCTCGAGGCCATCGGCTCCGGCGTGATGTGGCCGGTGCTGCAGATCATCGTCTTCTCGGTCTACCCGATGTCGAAACGCGGCATGGCCATGGGCACCGTGGGCGTGGCCATGAGCGTGGCCCCTGCCATCGGCCCGACTTTCGGCGGCTGGCAGACCGATGCGAACGGCTGGCGCTCGATTTTCGTTTCGCTGACCATCGTCGGCGCCATTGCATTGGTACTCGCCATCTTCTTCCTGCATAACTTCGGCGAGCGTGACAGCGAGGTGAAGGCCGACTTCTTCTCGGTGTGTCTTTCGGTCATCGGTTTCGGCGGGTTGCTTTTCGGCTTCACCAATATCGAGGCCTACGCATTCACCGCTCCCGTGGTCTGGCTGCCAATGGCCGTCGGCATCGTCGGCATCGTCTGGTTCGTTGTCCGCCAGCTCAAGGGAGCCAAGCGCTACAAGGCCCAGTTAAAGGAGCTTCTTGCCGGTCTCGAAAAGAACGAGCACCTGCAGGAAGAAGCTGATCGCCCGCAGAACGTGGCGGAGCTGCGTGCCGCCATCAAGCGCCTGCGCGCCGACCCTGATTCCGCCGCCAAACTTGAGGAACATTTCAAGACGCCCAAGGTCCGCGAGCAAATCGAAAAGATACGCAGGCTCCAGCCGCCACTGCTCGACCTGACCGTTTTGAAGAACAAGAACTTCCGCGTCGGCACCATCACCGCCGCCATGAGCTTCTTCGCCTTCAGCTCCATCACCGTCATCATCCCGCTCTTCATCCAGAACGACCGCAGCTATTCCGCCACGATTTCCGGCCTGGTGATGCTTCCCGGCGCGCTCGGCCAATGCATCTCGCAGTTTGGCGGCGGGCGTCTGCTTGACAAGTTCGGTGCACGTCCTGTGGCTCTGATCGGTTCCTTCACATTGATGACAGGCACCATCATGATGAGCTTCATCGGCATGGATGTGCCGATCTGGTGGGTCTCGATCTGCCAGTTCACGCGCCAGATCGGCATGGGCTTCGTACTGATGCCGATCACGACATGGTCGCTCAACTGTTTGACACCCGGAAGCGTTTCCGCAGGTTCCGCCGTCACGAACACGGTTCGGCAGATATCCGGGGCCATCGGCGCGCCGGTCCTGGTCATTCTGATGGAGGAGTTCACCAAGGTCTTCAAGCCTCTGATGGGTTCTCGCCATAATGCTGCCATCCTCGCCAACGTCTGGGGCATCAGGATATCGCTCATCATCAGCTCGGTCATCGCGCTCGGCATGGTGCTGCTCGTTCTCTTTGGCGTGCGTGGCCAAGGCGCCGGCTCTGCCCGCGACCTCGCCAACCGTACCCTGCGTCACGTCCGCGTCCCCCGCTTCCACGCGCACGCCAAGCAAGCATGATTTAATCCGCCCTTCGCAAAGGCCGATACATATCCTTAAAAACGAGGATTATGCATCGGCCTTTTCATATTCGTTTGTTATGTTGATTGGCTTAATTCCCAATCCGGGATTCCTTTTACACGTTTTTCTGTTTTGCAGATTTGGCCGATCATCCGAGATCCCCAGGTCTACGACTCACATCAAACCCATCACGGCAACGGTAACAGCCGGCTTCCCTTCTTACTGTTTTCACCGCTTCCCTCGCATTGTTCGCAATGCTTCCTCTCCTACTGCCTTGGGATCTCTTGAGTGGGACAGGTTCGCAGAACCTTGGAAATGGCTTGCTTTTCAGCGGTGGTGACGGAAAGACCATATTTCTGTTTGACACCGATCTGGCGGGCGACATAGGCACAGCGAAACCTGCGGTTCGTCGGCAGCCAGTACGCGGCGGAGGCGGAACCCTTCTGCTGGTTGGCCGGGCCGTCGACGGCCAATAGGTTGTATGCGTCATTGCCGTAGCGCTGCTTCGTGGCCGCGTCCCACTTACTGGCACCAGACTGCCATGCGTTTTCGAGCGCGACCACATGGTCGATCTGCACCGCGGCGCTGGTCTGCCTGCCACGCACAAAACGGATGGACTTTCCGGTATACGGCTCCTGCAAGGCTCCGGACTTGACCTGGCAAGCGCTTGGCGCCTTGTACTTAATCGCCGTCATGTCACGTTTCAGGATATCGTCGCGGATGGTGCAGCCGTCGCCATCGTCGTCGGTAGTGTTATAGCCAAACGAATCACGGTTGTAACCGCGCGTACTCGGGTGGTCGTCCACGGGAAGCGTCGCCAACACCTGTGCCACCGGTCCGGTCGCCACGTATTGGCCGGTCATCTGGGCAAGCGGTCTACTTACTTTCGGCAACACGAATCCGGTGGCGACGCCGATCATGCAGGCAGCCAAAAGCAGGATCAGAAATCGCGTCAGCAAACTGTCGGACCTGATCCACCGACGTCGGAAATGGGCCCCACCGCCCCTCTTGCCGCCTTGAATGGCGTGACCGCCATAGTTGTTGACTCTTGTGTAAATCGCCTCTCTATCACGCCCAAACATCATGCTTACCTTCTAGTTCTTCCAAATAATTCCTATCGCAAAGAAAAGCAACCGGAATGGCTCCTGCCAACTTAGGTTCAGGAATATAAAAAATAAGAGGAGAAAGCAAGGGCCAAAGGCCGTTTCAAGGAAAAATCAAGATTTCTTGATATTACGTTTTATGGAAAAGAAATAATAAAGAAAGATTCAGGGTAAGTTTCAAGAAGAAATAGGCCAATAACTAAGCAAACCAGAACAGTCGCCAAGAAACGAAATCAACCAAGCAAAACGAAAGTTGCCCGGCACCTCTTGCGGGGTGTCGGGCAACTTATCGATTCGACTACGCTTTAGCGCGCCTCACGCACTTCAGACGAGCGGGGCGAGGTCCAGCGGCACGCCGGGGCCCATCGTCGAGGTGAGCGTCGCCTTGGAGATGTAGCGGCCCTTCACAGTGGAAGGACGCAGACGCTTGATCTCTGCGGCCACAGCCTGGAAGTTCTCTTCCAGAGCCTTCTGATCGAAGGACTTCTTGCCGATGATGAACGACAGATTGCCGTTCTTGTCGACGCGGAACTCGATCTTGCCGCCCTTGATGTCCTTGACAGCCTTGGCCACGTCCATGGTCACGGTGCCGGTCTTCGGGTTCGGCATGAGGCCACGGGGGCCGAGCACGCGGCCCAAACGGCCGACTTTGCCCATCATGTCGGGAGTAGCGACCACGGCATCAAAGTCGAGGAAGCCGCCCTGCACCTTGGCGACCATATCGTCGTCGCCGACCAGATCGGCGCCGGCTTCGGTGGCTTCGGTGGCCTTCGGGCCACGTGCGAACACGAGGACCGTTGCGGTCTTACCGGTGCCGTTAGGCAGATTGACCACGCCACGGACCAGCTGGTCCGCCTTGCGCGGGTCGACACCCAGGCGATAGGTGGCTTCGATGGTCTCATCGAAACCGCGCTCAGGCATGCTCTTCAGCAGTGCGATTGCCTCGGAAGCGGTGTACAGATTGCTGCCGTCGACCTTTTCGGCCGATTCACGATATTTCTTGGAATGCTTGTTAGCCATCTGTGTCTCCTCCCTCAGCCTTCGACCGTGATACCCATCGAACGGGCGGTGCCCGCGATGATCTTCATTCCGGCTTCGACGTCGCGAGCGGACAGATCGGCCATCTTGGTCTCGGCGATCTCACGGACCTGTGCCGAAGTAACAGAACCGACCTTGTGGGTCAGCGGATTGTCGGTGCCCTTCTTGAGACCAGCGGCCTTGAGCAGAAGCGTTGAGGCCGGCGGAGTCTTCAGGATGAAGTCGAAGGAACGATCTTCGTAAACGGTGATGACGGCAGGAATGGTCTGACCCATCTTGTCTTTAGTGGCATCGTTATACGCCTTGCAGAACTCCATGATGTTGACGCCATGCGAACCGAGGGCGGGGCCCAGAGGCGGTGCGGGGGTGGCCTTGCCAGCCTCGACCGTCACCTTGACCAATGCGGTGACTTTTTTCTTAGCCATAAAAATGGCTCCTTTTCATTGTCCGTGCGGTAATGACGGTCGCCCACGACACCCTGCGATATATCGGGTTCCGACAGTTTCTGTTGGTTGCCGTCTCGCGATGGACAACGTGTCGAACTGTGATAATTCCGAAACCAACATATCGTCAGTCTCGGTAAAACCGTCGGTATATCAAGTGCCACGGGTCTCCTCCCGCAACTGATATTGCTGTGCTGTGCTAGCGGGTCTCCCCTCCAGACACAAGCTTATCTATTATTCCAAGTAAGCCCGACAATAACGATGCTGATTCAGTAATCATCATTACTCAAATCAGCAACAACAACCCTGATACAAACAATGCCGCAGACCTTGCGATCTGCGGCATCATTACTGAAAACTGAATGAAACGAAACTCAGACGATCTTCTCGACCTGGCTGAAGCCCAACTCGACCGGCGTATCGCGGCCGAAGATGGAAACCAGAACGGTGAGCTTCTGCGTGGTGGGCTCGACGTCGGAAACAGCACCGGCCATCGTGGCGAATGGGCCGTCGATGACGGTGACCTGATCGCCGACCTTGTAGGAAACCTCGACGGTGCGCTTCTTGGCTGCAGCAGGCTTGTCGCCAGCCTCTTTGAGAGCTTCGGAAGCAATCATCGGCGCCATCATCTTGACGACATCCTTGCGGCTCAGCGGTGCTGGCTCTTTGGTGGGGCCTACGAAACCGGTGACGCCTTCCGTCTCGCGAACGATGCGGCGGGCATTCTCATCAGGCCACATGCGGATGAGCACGTAACCAGGCACACGCACGCGGGTGACAACCTTCTTGCCCTTATCGGTATGCTTCTCGACCTCTTCCATCGGCACTTCGATCTGGAAAATCTGGTCTTCAAGGCCGTAGCTCTGGATACGCGACTCGACGTTGGCCTTCACACGCTTTTCGTAGCCGGAATAGGTATGAAGCACATACCACTTGCCATCCAATCCGCGCAGGCTCTTGGAGAATTCCTTAACGGCCTTGGCACCGGCATCGTCGGCATCCTCGCTTTCGGCATTCGCCGCGGTGTCAGCATCCGCTTTGCTATCCGTGTCATCGGTTGCTTCGGCAGCATTTTCAGCCACCTCAGAATCTTCAGCGGAAACCGCGTCTGCGGAATCGTCGGAAGCCTTTTCGGTTTCTCCCGCGTTCTCGATACCGGCAACGGCGTCAACGGCCGCGCTGTCAACGCTGGAAGCCGCCGCAGTCTGATCATCGTCCGGCAAATCGGGCAATGCGTCCAAGCCTTCGAGGTTTACTTCATTATCCATGCTGTTAGTCACCTTTAAAATCGTTTACGCTCAGCCGAAGATCCAAAGAGTCAGCTTGCCGAGACCGAAATCCATTCCCGAAACAAGCGCCATCAGCAATACGACGAAAATAAACACTGCAATAGACCAACCGGCCAGCTCTTTGGCGGTTGGAGTGACAACCTTACGCAGCTCGTCGATAACCTGCTTGATGAACAAGCCGATGCGCATGAAAATATTCGGCTTGACGCTCTCTTCAGACTCGTGTGCCTTCGCCATATCCGTCCTTCGTTTGGCTTGTGATTACTTGGCAGGGAAGGCGGGACTCGAACCCACAACCTACGGTTTTGGAGACCGTTGCGCTACCAATTGCGCCACTTCCCTAGGTGAACTCTGTCTACGATACTCGAAGCACGAGACCATGCGACATAAACCGCCGAGGAAATAGTTTAGCCCATTTCTGTGGTTTCGTCCACTCCTCGTGTCGCGGCAAGACCAATTGTGCCGTGCCCAAATAAGGCTATGGCGCGCCTAATTCGGATAACCACTCAGATTTTCAAGCAATCTCGCGTAAAACGATATGACCTCAGCCGACCCATTCCTTAAAACGCCGCATGCCCTCGGCCAAGTCATCGTCATCAAGCGCGTACGAGAAACGTAGGAAGCCGGGGGCGCCGAAACCTTCCCCGGGGACCGCCGCAACGTGGGCCTCATCAAGCAACAGCTCGGCGAGTTCGGAGGAAGTCTTGGCTGCTGAGCCGTTCTTGCCGAGCGGATGGCCCAGCAGCGCAGTGACATCGGCGAGAGCATAGAACGCGCCTTTGGGGGTACGGCAAGTCACTCCATTGACAGCGTTGAGACCGGCGACAATGGCCTTGCGACGCTTGTCAAACGCCTTACGCATCATTGCCACCGCATCCAGCGATCCGGAAACCGCCGTAAGAGCCGCCTGCTGGCAGACGTCAGCGACGTTCGAAGTCATATGGCCTTGCAGCTTGGCGGCGGCTTTGGCCACCGGAACGGAACCGATAAGCCAGCCGACACGCCAGCCGGTCATGGCGTAGGTCTTGGCTACGCCGTTGAGGACGATAAGCTGGTCGCGGACTTCCGGCACCACCGCGCCGATATACGCCGTTTTTTCACCGTCGTAAGTCAGGTGTTCGTAAATCTCGTCGCTCAGGACCCAGACGTGGTGCTCCACGGCCCACTCGCCTACCTCGCGCACCGTTTCCTCGCTCCAGACCGCGCCGGTCGGGTTCGAAGGGGTATTGACGAAGATGGCCTTGGTGCGCGGCGTACGCACGGCCTCAAACGCTTCGACCGTTGGTTCGAAGCCGTTTTCCGGACCGCTGAAGACTACCACGGGCTTGCCGCCGGCTAGTTTCACGGCCTCGGGATATGTGGTCCAATACGGAGCGGGAATGATGACCTCGTCGCCGGGGTCGATCAGAATCTGCAACGCTTCGTAAACGGCCTGTTTACCGCCGTTGGTCACCACCACCTGGTCTGGCGAAATCTCGTAGCCGGAATCGCGCAGCGTTTTTGCGGCAACAGCCTTGCGAAGTGCAGGCAGGCCCGGAGTCGGGGTGTAATGGTGGTTCTTCGGGTCACGGCAAGCTGCTGCGGCGGCATCGACCACGTAATCAGGTGTCGGGAAATTGGGTTCGCCGGCACCGAAACCGATGACGTCGACACCCGCAGCTTTCATCGCCTTCGCCTTGGAATCCACGGCCAAGGTAGCGCTCGGCGCCACACAATTGATACGGTCACTCAACGTCTGCCACTCTGCCATTTTTATCTCCCGCGTTTCTCGGTATGTTTTCCACTACCAGATTAGACCGCTGTGGCGAATTGGTGTATCCGACATGCAAAAAACTGAGACGAGAAATGAGAAGGATTACAGCAAGACCAGATTATCGCGGTGAACCAGAGGATGGGCGTATTCCTCGCCGAGCAGGCGCTTGAGCTGGGAGGTGTCACGACCGAGAGTGTGCGGAATCTCATCGGAATCGAAACTGGAGAGGCCTTTGGCGATATGATTGCCGTCTTCATCGTCGATCCAAACTGGGTCACCGGCGGAAAACTCGCCGTGGACTTCAAGTACGCCGGCGGCAAGCAGGCTGGCCTTGCCTCCGAGCACAGCCTTGATCGCGCCTTTGTCACCAACCAGCGAACCGCGCGGATTCGCGGCGAAACCAATCCACAGGCGGCGCGAAGAATCGCGGTGAGCTGCCGGAGCGAAGGCCGTTCCTGTCGGCTTGCCACTCAGAACGTCGGCGATGTTACCGGCGCTGGTCAGCACTACAGGGATTCCGGAATTGACTGCTATACGGGCCGCTTCGAGCTTGGTCACCATGCCGCCGCTGCCGACACCGGATGAGCTGCCGGCCACCGAGACTTCGTCCAAGATCTCGTCGACGTCTGGCACGAAACCGACCCGCTTGGCATTTGGCTTGGAAGGTGGAGCGGTATAAAGGCCATCAACATCGGTGAGCAGAACCAAGGCATCGGCACGCACCAGATTGGCCACCAGTGTGGAAAGATGGTCGTTGTCGCCGAAACGAATTTCGTTGGTCGCCAACGCGTCGTTTTCATTGACAATCGGTACCACGTTGAGGCCAAGAAGACGCCGCAACGTGCGCTGAGCGTTGCGATAACGCGAAGCGTGCATCGTGTCGTCGGCAGTGAGCAGAATCTGGCCGACACGCACGCCGTAACGCGCGAAACCGGTCTCATAATGCTGCATCAGCACGCCCTGGCCCACCGATGCCGCAGCTTGCTGGGTGGAGACGTCGGCCGGCCTTGCGTCGAATCCCAACGGACCAAAACCAGCTGCGATGGCACCGGACGAAACCAGCACCATGCGGGTACCACGTCTCGCGGTTTGTGCCAGGACCTCGACCAAAGCGCTGACCTTGCCGACATCCAAATGGCCGGACGGCTTGGTCAGCGAGCTGGAGCCGACCTTGACCACCACGGTCCGCGCGTTCGCCACCGCAGCTCGTACCTTTGCTTCCGTCTGCATTCCGGTCTCCGACATTTCAGCCACGCTTCGTCATTATCTTTCCGTTACCACTCAAAAACCGCCGTATGAACCTTATTTTTCAGTGGTTTCCTGCTCGTCGAAATCGTCATGACCGCCGAGAATCGCATGTTCGTCGTGACGGTCGTCGTCGACGCTCGGGTCGGCCCAGTGGCCGGCGGTGCGTTCCTGACGCATGGCCTCGCGCACGGCGGTTTTGGCGTCCATCATCTCATGATACTGGCGACGACGCTCGGCGTTAGTGCGGCGGCGGACACGGTTGCCATCGGCTCCGTCATCCAGGCGCAAATCCTTGCCTCGGGCACCCAGTTGGGCACCGTCGAGCATTTCCGCGCCCGCGGCGATGGTCGGATCCCAATCGAAGGCGACCGCGTTCTCGCCCTTGCCGATACGCACTTCGTCGCCAGGCTTGGCACCGTGGCGACGCAAATCGTCCTCGACGCCAAGCTTGGCGAGACGGTCGGCGAGATAACCCACGGCCTCGTCGTTGTCAAAATTAGTCTGACGCACCCAACGCTCCGGTTTCGTACCGGTGACGGTGAACCATACGGCTCCCCGCCGGTTGCTTTCACGCTCCACATGGAAATCAAGCGATGTGCCGCGTTCATCATCGGCTCGCCGACGTCTACGCACCGGCTGTTCCAACGGCTTGATGACTATGCGTTCCTCATCGCGCTCAGCCTCTTCCTTGGCCAACTTCGTGCGCAGTTCGGTGACCATCTTGCCCAAAGCGAAACCGAGCTCTTT
The DNA here is from genome assembly GCF_029433295.1 of Bifidobacterium sp. ESL0784. GTDB lineage: Bacteria > Actinomycetota > Actinomycetes > Actinomycetales > Bifidobacteriaceae > Bifidobacterium. The sequence goes on along the minus strand of NZ_JAQTHV010000001.1, from coordinate 455,487 downwards.
CAAACCTTCGTGCGAAGCGGTGGAGACGATGAAGGTCTTCAACCCCATCTTCTCGAATTCCGGGCGCACGAATTCCGCCAATTCCTTGGCCTCGGGCACGTCGGCTTTGTTGAGAATGATGACGCGCGGACGTTCCGGAATCGGGATGACACCGAGCGGCAACTTGAGCTGGGCAGCATATTTTGCCAGTTCGTCTTCCAGCGCGTGATAGTCGGAAATCGGGTCACGATCCGGCTCCAACGTGGCGCAATCAATGACATGCGCGATGATTTCGGTACGCTCGATATGACGCAGGAATTCAAGGCCCAGGCCCTTGCCCTCCGAAGCCCCGGGAATCAGGCCCGGCACGTCGGCGATCGTATAGCGGTATTCCTCAAGACTGACCACACCCAGGTTCGGGACCAAGGTGGTGAACGGATAATCGGCAATTTTCGGCTTAGCGGCGCTCATCGCGGCAATCAGGCTGGATTTGCCGGCTGACGGGAAACCGACCAACGCCACGTCAGCGATGGACTTGAGCTCAAGTATTACGTCACGTTCCTCGCCGGGCTCACCAAGTAGCGCGAATCCGGGGGCACGGCGTGTCTTGTTGGCCAACGCGGCATTGCCGAGGCCTCCCATGCCGCCTGCAGCGGCGACGAATCTGTCACCGACATGACGCAAATCAGCCAGCTCACGGCCAGGATGCTTGGCCTTGCCCTGCGCGCCCTTGGCTTCGAAAATCACGGTTCCCGGCGGAACCGGCAGCACCACGTCGGCACCTTTCGAGCCGTCTTTGGTGTCGCCCAAGCCCATAGTGCCGCTTTCGGCCCTGCGGTGCGGAACGAAACGATAATCCAAAAGATTGTTGGCATTGGCATCAGCCACAAAGATGACGGAACCGCCGTCCCCGCCGTTGCCGCCGTTCGGCCCGGCCAATGGCTTGTACTTCTCACGCTTCACGCCTGCGGAACCATTGCCGCCATCCCCGCCCTTGACGTGGACGGTCACTCTATCTACAAAGTCTGTCATATTTCCTTACCTTACCGGTGGGTATTCATCTTCCCATACCCCCACCGACGAGCCGCGGGATTATCGTTTTGGGCAAAAGCCGCTATCGGCGCACACCAACAGCTAACTCATCGAAATACATAAAAAGGCCGCACCCGCTGGGTACGACCTTTTTGTTAAAGCTAATTAAGCTCGACTGCTCACTCGGAGACTACGTCGACGACCTTGCGATCGCGGCGAACGCCGAACTTCACGTTGCCGTCGGACAGCGCGAACAAGGTATGATCCTTGCCGGTGCCGACGTTCTGGCCGGCGTGGAACTTGGTGCCACGCTGACGAACGATGATGTTGCCGGCGACGACAGGCTCGCCACCAAACTTCTTCACGCCGAGGTATTGTGCGCTTGAATCGCGACCGTTGCGGGAAGCGGATGCGCCCTTCTTATGTGCCATTGTCTGTTCCTTTCAGTCTTTATTTACCGTAACCTAAAAATCAGGCGATTGCCGTGATCTTGATGACGGAAAGCGGCTGACGATGACCCTTGCGACGGGCGACACCAGTCTTGTTCTTGAACTTCTGAATGTTGATCTTCGGACCCTTGGCCTCATCGTCAACGACCTCGGCCTTGACGGAAACCTTTGCAAGATCCTTGGCGGCGAGCGTCACCTTGGCGCCGTCGACCACGAGCGCGACCGGGAACTCCACGGTATCGCCCTTCTTCGCATTGAGACGGTTGACCAGGATGACGTCACCGACCTCGACCTTTTCCTGATGGCCACCGGCCTTCACAATCGCGTACATATCTCGTTCCTTGCTATTTCGAAAGCTAAACTGCCCAGCACGTCTTCGACTTCCACGGCCAGACACCAGTCTTTTAGAGTACACCGACCCACGTACTAACGTCAACCAATATTAACGGCATGTCGGTACGTTGCGGCCAACCTGGGGTGTTGTGTTCCCGATTTCACCAAAGAAAGGCAAAAGCGAAACACGGAACCCAAACTGACTCCCAGCCCTAGTCGGCTGACGATTCAGAAGAAGACACATCCGAATCGGAGGACTCTTCCTTCTCCTCATCGTTGGCCGCCACCGCCGCCGCTGCAATCTGTGCCAGCTTGGCCTTGACTGCCGGGCTTGAGCCCTTCGGAGCCTGCACTTCAGGAGCACTGCCGTGGCCATGCTTGTTGGTGTGGACGAACGGATCGCCGCCCTTCATAGCATAGGGATCAGCATAATCAGAGGAAATCGTGGGTTCGTCGTGGAGGATGAAGCCGCGGCCCTTGCAGGTCGGGCATTCCTCGGAGAACGCCTCGACCAGACCCTGGCCGATGCGCTTGCGGGTCATCTGCACGAGGCCCAGTGAGGTGACTTCGGCCACCTGATGCTTGGTGCGGTCGCGCGCGAGGCATTCGACCAGGCGCCGCAACACAAGGTCGCGGTTGGCAGGCATCACCATGTCGACGTAATCGATCATGATCATGCCGCCGATATCGCGCAGACGCAGCTGACGAGCGATCTCTTCCGACGCCTCGAGGTTGCAACGGGTGACCGTCTCCTCAAGCGACTTGCCCTTGCCGATGAACCGACCGGTGTTGACGTCGATGGTGGTCATGGCCTCAGTGCGGTCGATGACGATCGAACCGCCGCTGGGCAGATAGACCTGACGTTCCATGCCCTTGCGAAGCTGGGAATCGATCTGCCACTTATCGAAGACATCCTTGCCCTGATGCTCTTCCGGATCCCACTTTTCGAGGCGATCCTTCAAGTCGGGGGCCATGGTGTCAAGGTATTCCTCGATGCGCTCGTAGACCTTGTCGCCCTCGACGATGAGCTTGGAGAAGTCGTCGTTGAAGATGTCACGCACCACGCGGATAGCGACGTCGGGCTCGCCCTGCAGAAGCTTCGCGCGCTTGCCGTTGTGATAGAGCTTGCGCTTGTCCTCAATCTTGCTCCACTGACGCTTGAGGTTCTCGAGATCCTTCTTCAGTGCGTCCTCGCTGGCACCGTCAGCTGCAGTACGGATGATAACGCCCATATCCTTCGGGGCGATCTTGGAGACGATGGACTTGAGCCGGCCGCGTTCGCGTTCGGGCAGCTTGCGGCTGACACCGGTCATGCCACCGGAGGGGACGAGCACGAGGAAACGACCCGCGAGCGTGACCTGCGAGGTCAGGCGGGCGCCCTTGTGGCCAATCGGGTCCTTGGTGACCTGTACCAGAACGGGGTCTCCGGACTTGAAGGCAAGTTCGATGCGGCGTGGCTGACCTTCCAGACGCGTGGCGTCCCAGTTGACCTCGCCGGCGTAGAGCACGCCGTTGCGAGGCTGGCCGATGTCGACGAATGCGGCCTCCATGCTGGGCAGCACGTTCTGCACGCGACCCAGATAAATGTTGCCGACGGTGGCGACTTCCTGGATGTCGGAAACATAATGCTCGACGAGCACGTTGTCTTCGATTACGGAAATCTGGGTGTGCTGGCCCTTTTCGCGCACCACCATCAAGCGGTCGACGTTCTCGCGACGGGCGAGGAAGTCCTGCTCGATCAGCTGATTCTGACGGCTGCGTTCACGGCGGTTGTCGCGGCGGCGCTGCTTCTTGGCCTCAAGACGAGTGGAGCCTTCGATATCGGTGATCTCGTCGATATACTGCTGCTTACGCGAGCGACGCGAGGTCGAACGCGACGACGAATCGCGCCCGCTGTCATTTTCATCGCTCTTGGAGCCACGATGACGGCGACGGCGACGGGTCAGCGGCTGGTCGTCATTGTCCTCATCGGACTCGCGCCTGCGACGGCGTGTCTCGCCACGACTCGACGAATCCTCATCGCGCTCGCCGCGTGAGCCACGAGAGCGACTACTGCGGCTTTCGTTCTCGTCTTCCTCATCCTCGTCATCATCACGTTCACTGCGGCTGGAACCGCGTCCACTTCGAGTACGACGCGAACTGCGCTCGTTTGAACGGTCACTGCCTCGCCTCCGACGCGAGCGCGCTTCGGACTGTTCGGCCTCAACGTCATCAATCGGACGATAGATGATGTCATCATCCTCGAGGTCTTCCTCAATCTGCTCAACCTCGTCGGCGGCATGACGCTCTTCAGCATTGAGCCTGCGACGGCGGTGCGTGCGGCGCTCGGTGCGCTCGGCAGCTTCCTCATCATAAATATCGTCATCAATATCCGACCGGCGCGAACGACGGGAAACACGCGGGGAATTCTCATTGTCATCCTCGTAATCGCGATTGCGACCATCGGATTTGCCGCGTCTTGAACTTGACCTGCCCCGACGCTCCTCCTGCTCTTCGTCCAAACGGTCATCGTCACGCTCGGCACCACGCCGCGAACGGTTGCCACGCCCGGAACGACGCGATCCGCTCTCGCCATCCTCGTCATCATCAGCTGCGCGGGAACGAGAACGCCGGCGAGGCGTTTCGCTTTCCCCGTCATCCTCACCTGCGCCGGGAAGCACAGGCTCTTGGAAAAGCAACGACGTCATCGGGCGAGGAGTGCGACGACTTTCGTGGCCTTTGGGCAGTCCTTCGACGGCGTCAATGACACGATCCTCGGTAGTTTCGATGTCGGTTTGCGTTTTGGGTTCGCCGTCTGACACGGAATCGGCAGACCTGGTACGTGACCTTGCACTGCTCGTGCGGCGGCTACGACTTGTGGGGGAAGCTTTGTTCGATCCATCCTCGGATTCTTCGCTTCTTGTATTTTTCCTGCGCGTTTGCGATTCATCGTTCGAGTCTTCATCGCTACGGACACGGCTACGTGTACGGGTTCTTCTTCTCGTGCCGGATGCCGAGGTTTCGCCACCACGCGAAGAAGAGGCCGTTCCGCCGGCCTTCGTGCCTGGCGCTTCTGCGCGTGCGTCGGTTCCGTTTTCGTCGGGATTTTCCTCGCCTTTTGCCGATTTGGCACCTTCACGTTCCTCGACTTTCAAGGCGACGTCGGCGCCCGCCGCGCCTGCACCGCGTACTACACGACGACGAACCGTACGTCGACGTGTTGTGGACTCGCTATCCGCAGACGAGGATGAAGAAGAATTGGTATCATTTAATTTGGCGTCGTCGACTTGCTCGACCCCGCCTCGGGTTACTCTGGGCACAATGCTCCTCGTCGACATGCTGCAATCATGTCGGCTTATCTGGCCGTCTACAGCTCTCACACCGCGCTCTCACCGCGGCCACGCAACACTCGCGCTTGTAGCCGGCAATCTAAAAGTCTACGTTCGTCACGGCGGACACCGACACTCGCGGATTAGCACACGAGGGGATCAACGCCATCGGAATTCGGCAACTTGCAGAATCACCGACTTTCATTATACGTCCATCGCGCGTCAATAGGGCGCAAACTACGTAAAAATTGCCCGCGAAGCCTCCACCAAACAATCGATTGACCCGCTAACGCAACCAATCCTCAAGGATTTCGGCAAGCAGCGTGAGCTGGCTTTCCGGTATCTGCTCGTCGGCCTTGTGCGCCAAGAGCGGAGAGCCGGCTCCAAGATTGACGGCGGGAACGCCGATGGATGAGAAGCGGGCGACGTCGGTCCAACCGAGTTTGGCTTGGGGCTTCAGACCGGTTTTCTCTTCGACCAACTTGGCCAGGGAAACGGCGAGCGGGGCATCCATTCCTGGGCGGGCGGAAGGCGATTCATCCTTCATCTCGATATCGAAACCCTCGAACATGCCGCCGGTAGCCTTGTGCTCGTCGTTGCCCATTTCGGCTCCGGCGTCGGCTCCCATCATCAGCGCCTTGGCGGCCGGCAGATCCTTGTCGGGCGCGAAACGATAGTTGACGTGGATACGACACTCATCGGGGATAACGTTGGTGCCTTTACCACCGGATATCAGGGTGGCGTTGACGCCTTCACGGTAGGTCAGGCCGTCCACCTCGATATCCTGCGGAACGTATGCTGCAAGCCGCTCGAGGACCGGTGCGGCTTTGTGGATGGCGTTCTCCCCCATCCAAGCACGTGCGGAATGGGCGGCGACGCCATGGGTGACGACGTCGAAACGCATGGTGCCGTTACATCCGCCTTCGATGCCGCAATCGGTAGGTTCGCCGATAATCGCGAAATCGCCCTCTATCCATTCGGGATGGGCCTTCGCGACTTTACCAAGGCCGTTCTTTTCCGCCACGACTTCCTCGTGGTCATAGAAAACATATGTAAGGTCATATTTCGGTTCCGTCATCGTCGCCGCCAGATAGAGCATCACGGCGTCGCTGGCCTTCATATCGGTGGCGCCGCGGCCGAACATCACGCGTTCTCCCAGATCCGCTTTCGCCACCACATCCTCGCGGATACGCTTGTCTCCCGGCTTAAGCCAAACCGGCGGGAAATTGTCGATAACCGGAACCGTGTCAAGATGTCCGGCAAGCACGACTCGCTGATCCCGTCCGAGCGAAGTCGAGGCGACCACCGTGTCCCCCATGCGGCGCACTGTCAAATGCGGCTGGTCGCGCAGAAATGCCTCCACATCGTCGGCGAGCGCCGTCTCGTCGTCGGAGACGGAATACGACTTCATCAAGCCTTCGAACAATCCGTTGAGTGCGGCTTTGCGCGTGGTTCCCTGTTTTATCGTCAAACTCATGGTTTTATCCTAGCGAACCGGCGGCGAGATTTCACACATCTGCCAAATCCGGGACACGACCAGCATTCGCTACTTGTCAGCGCCCGACTGCGAAATCAAATGGATTCCCTACTGTTTGTCAGATTTTGTTTGATGTCGTCGGCCTATAATGCCCTCAAATATATCGAACGATGGTTCCCTGCTGATTATGTTCTGAGACGGGTCTTCACAAATCGCCAATCATGAGATTATATTAAGGAGGGCATGGTTTATGTAGGCCGCAGCCAAGGGAGAGAGATTCATGGGTTTGCTGAGCGCGATGCAGGGATTTGTGGTCATCGCCGTCATCATCGGAACCGGCTACGTGGCGGCGCGTTTCAACGTCGGCGGACCAACCGCCCAAATGGTTTTGAACCGCTACGCGTTCTTCGTTACCAACCCGTTTCTGATGTTCGCAATCCTTTCGAAAGAACCGATTCTGGAGATCTTCCATCCCTCGATCATTGTCGCGTTTTTCTCCGCGCTGGCCGTAGGCGTTCTTTTCCTGATTTTGAACAAGCTTTTCTACCATATGGGACCTGCCGACGCGACGGTGGGTGCGCTCAACTCGCTATATCTCAACTCCAATAACATCGGCCTGCCTATCGCCACCTATATTCTCGGCAACCCCGCGTTGGTCGCACCGATTCTGGTGATGCAGCAGGCGATTTTCACGCCGATCGCGCTCACGGTCTTGGACTATACGACCACCGGCAAGATGTCGCTCAAGAAGGCGCTGATGCAGCCGCTGCACCAGCCGCTGCTCATCGGCTCGCTTGGCGGGATTCTGGTTTCGGCGATAAGCGCATGGATTGGTTTCTATCCGATTCCGAAGTTCATTTACGACCCGGTCAACATGATCGGGCAGGCGGCGGTGCCGATGATCCTCATGGCGTTTGGCATGTCGCTGCATGGCACCAAGCCGATGCAGAACAAGAGCTCGCGTTCGGCCGTGATCGGGGTCACGATCCTGAAAAACGTCGTGATGCCGCTTATCGCTTTCCTGATTGCATTCTTCATTATGGGCTTCCGCGGCAAGGTGCTTTACGCCTGCGTCGTGCTCGCGGCGCTGCCGGCCGGCCAGAACGTCTACAATTACGCGGCCCGCTACAATGTCGGCATGACCTTCGCGCGTGACGGCGTGCTGATTTCCACGGTTTCCAGCCCTATCGTCATCGCCATCATCGCAGCGATTTTGAGCTGAAAACGGCAGGAGGATTCCGTTCGTCGCCCAAGCAACAGCATCGAAACCTCTAAATCGATTATCAACGTATCGGTACTGTGAAGACACAGCATTGAGAAGCCTCCAAGGCAAATAAATCATTCCCTGCTGCAAATGCGACAATTGGCAATTTTCGATGCGCGCTATTCTGCGGTTTTTACCTAGGCACAATAAGAAAATACAGCATTGAACCCTTAATCATTCTCATTTTGTGTTCAATGCTGCAAACGTGAAGACCAGCTGTATCAAATGCCATTTATGTCGAATTCCGAGAACCGACAATATATCAAATACAAGCCATGCAAATCAAACGTAAGTTCGCATTCCACGCTTGTCGGCGTGAATGAAGGTGCTGATTACTGGTTGCGGTAATCCTCGGCCAAGATATTGAGACGATCGATGAAATGTGGCCAATCGGTGTTCATCGCGGTCAAAAGCTTGCGCTTGGGCACCTCACTGACTGGAACCCAAGCAATTTCCATGCTTTCGTCGTCGTTGGGATGCGGATTGACCTCGTGGCCCGGCTTCTCGAAAGCGAAAACCGTGGTATAGGCCCAAGGGCCGTGCTCCTCGCGATGGGTGCCGATGACCTCGATATCTTTCGGGGTGATGTTGGCTTCCTCGTAGCTTTCGCGCAAAGCACCCTCGATCGGGCTTTCACCGTCCGCAAGCGCCCCGCCTGGAATGCCCCATGTGCCGCCTTCCGCGCTCCACATCGCGCGATGTTGCATGACCACATCCGTGACTTCGCCGGTTTCCTCGCTGCGTCGTGCAAGCAAGACCCCGGCAGCACCGTTCAATCCCCAATGACGACGGCCGCAGGCGCACTGCACCCAACCATCGCCAGGCTGATGGACGTTGTCTTTCGGTGGGACGATTGACGCGGTCTGCGCTTCCGCCTTTGCTCTGGCGGCTGCAGCGACGGTTTTCGCCTTCATACTGGACTTGATTTTGCCAGTGTCTACTTGGGATTCGCTTATAACTGATTCGTTATCAGTTCCAATATTTCCAGCATTTATCGATACCGAATCGGAATCAGCATTTGTCTCAGCGTTGCTCGCAGTTCTTGCGGCCTCCATTCGAAGTTTCGCCGCAGCCACTTTGCCGAGACCTGCGTTCCACAAATCCGTCCAGGCAACGCCCATTTTCTCGACCATGCGGCGCAACAGCGGCAGACTCAGACCGAGCACACCACTCGGGTCGCCGTCGACGCCGTCGATGAAAGCACCACCAAGGCCTTCCAACGTAAAACAACCTGCCACTTCCAACGGCTCACCAGACGCGATATACGCCTCGATATCACGGTCGGAATAATCGCCGAAACGCACCGTGGCATGACTCGAAGCCAGCTCCTGACGTCCAGTAGCGAAATCAATCAGGCAATGGCCTGTCCACAATTCGCCTGACTTGCCACGCATCGCGATCAAACGTTCGCGCGCGACTTCCGGCGTGTGCGGTTTGCCGAGTGCAACGCCATCGAAAAGGAACATGGAATCACAGCCGATGATCAATGGACCAACTTTGGCCACGGCAAACCCGGGATGTTCGGCCAGAGCTTTCTTCATCGGCTCGGCCTCAACCGGCACGGAGACACCGGAAAAATCGCGGGTCAGCGTCGTCGGGTCACCGTTCGCGGGTTCCGCCGAGATTGCAGCGCACTCGGTGTCATCATTCTGTTCTTCGGCCTCAAGCGGATAAGCCGTAACCTGCTCTCCACCAGCATTCCGAGCCGCTCGCGCGACCTGAAGATATGCCTGATACACACTCTGCGACTTGGCCTGCGCAAGAATCATCACGCGCTGCTCGCAGCTCAGAGAATCGACGGCGATACCACGCGCCTTGGCCTCGGCGGCAAGCGCGGCCGGCTCATCGACGTGCGAGACGTGGATAGTCGGGCTGATGCCGGCGGAATTGAGCACGTTGCGCCGGGAAGGCGACTGTGAGGCGAGAATCAACGGAATCGACATAACACTCCAAACATTTCACCGGTCGAAACCGGCGTAAAACTTATCTATTGCTACCCTACCCAAATTTTGCGCCGGATGTCAGGGCTAATCATATAAATGCGAGAAATTACGAACGTCACCGCTTCACTCCCGGTCTGGCTGCAAACTATAATAATTCGATCTGAACGCCTTGGGGACTGACAGGGAGATGGAGGACGCGCCAGTGGCCGCTTCCCAGCTGAGGGGCGACGACCTTGTCGATTTCGGCTGAGACATCGCCGTAGTGAAGGACCAGAACGCACGGGCCCGCGCCGGAGACGGCGGCGGCAAAACCTTTGGCGCGCAATGTTTCGATAAGTTTCCATGAAGGCTGCATCAGCCCTTTGCGATAGGGCTGGTGGAGTCTGTCTTGCGTGGCGGCGAAAAGCAAAGCGTTCGAGCGCGAGGCGACGGTGGGATTATCGACATTATCGGAAACCGATAGATTATCATTTGCCGATTGGCTGACGGAATCGTTGACAAGGCTCTTCGGGTTCATCGCAGCTGGGAGCAGCGCGACACGGGAGATGTTGAATACCGCATCCTTATATGACAACTTCTGCGGCAGAGCTTCACGCGCCTTTTGCGTGGAAAGCTCGAAATCGGGGACGAAGACGGCAGCGGTCATGGCGCTGGAGACCGGATAGTTGACGGTATGGAATCCGGCACGCAGCGGCTCGCCGCCGGGAATGCCTACACTCCCGACACCTTCTGCGGTCTGAAAATTCCACGAAACCGTAAGTCCGCCGTAAACCGCGGGAGCCACGTTGTCGGGATGGCCTTCCATCGAAGCGGCCAGCTGGAAAACCGTTTCGCGGTTGAAATCGGCGTCCCCCTGAGCGAAAGCGGCCGCAGCGGCGATGCCTGCGACGATGGCTTCAGCCGACGAACCCATGCCACGCGCCTGCGGGATATTGTTGTGCGCCTCAAGGGTGAAGCCGAAACGACGCAGGCCGAACGACTCGCAGGCACGTCGGAAAGCCGAGACTACCAGATGCGTCTCATCGTGGGGCAGCGTGTCCTCACCCTCTCCGTAGATGATTACCTTCGCGGTGGTATCTGAAAAATCGACCCCGTTACGTTGGCCGGGTTGACTATTTGGGTTGTTCAGATTATCGACTGGCTCATTTTCATTGATAGTAAATGTGAGCTCGTCGTGATAATCCAGCGCCAAGCCGACGGTGTCGAAGCCGGAACCGAGATTCGCGCTCGTGGCGGGCACGCGCACCTTGACCTGCCGAACTTTTGGTGCCATTCCTGCCATACCCGTCTCCTCAAACCCCTATTTGCCAACTATTACCAACCGATAGCAATAGCATAACGCAGACCTGACGGAACCTAGCCTTACATCTCACGCAGAATCGAAGGCTCGCCGACGACGAAATCGAACTTGCAGACGTCATCGACTGTTTCACGCAATGTCGTCTCGCTGCACCGGTGCGTCACGACGCGTAGGGTCTGCAACTCGCCGGAATAGCCCGGATCGTGCGGGGTGGGCTTCAAATCCTGGTTGATACCGTTGATGGACACGTTGTGGTCGGCGAAAGTCTTGGAAATCGCGGCAAGGATGCCGGGCCGGTCGCAAATGCAGAACCGAACAGCGAACGCGGCATGGGACGAGCTCAACGGGGCCTTGGGCAGTTTCTGGTAGGTCGAGATCTGCGGACCCGTGGCGCCTTGGACGATGTGACGGGCCACGGTGACGATGTCGCCCATAACGGCCGATGCCGTGGGAGTGCCGCCCGCGCCGCGACCGTAGAACATTAGATCGTCAGCCGCCTGCGCATGAACGAATGCCGCGTTGTAACTGCCATGAACACTGGCAAGCGGGTGATCGTCGGGAATCAACGCGGGATAGACGCGAGCAGAGACGCCGTCTTTATCGTCACGCACGACGGCAAGCAGCTTAATGACCTTGTGCTCTGCTGTCGCCAATGCGATATCGTCAGCGGTAATATTTGTAATACCTTCCATGGTGACGTCATCAATGCTCACCGGGGTGTGGAACGCAAGCGAAGCGACGATGGCCGCCTTGTTTGCGGCGTCCTCGCCCTCGATATCACCGGTCGGGTCGGCTTCGGCGTACCCCTTGGCCTGCGCATCTTTCAGCGCTACGTCGAAATCGAGGCCCTTCGTAGTCATTTCATCAAGAATGTAGTTGGTGGTGCCATTGAGGATGCCCAAAACGCTGGTAACCCTGTCGCCGGCCAACGACTCACGCAGGGGGCGAATCAGAGGAATCGCGCCGCCCACCGCGGCCTCGAAGTAGATATCGACCCCGTCTTCCTCGGCCGCGCGATAAATCTGCGGACCATGCTTCGCAAGCAACGCCTTGTTGGCGGTGACCACGGAAGCGCCGCTGTCGAGAGCCTTCAAAACCAGGCTGCGGGCGGGTTCAAGACCGCCCATGAGCTCGACCAGAATGTCGCTATGAGTGGCAACGTATTTGGTGTCGGCCGTAAGCAGAGATTTATCGATCCAAGGGAAGTCGACCTTTTCGGGGTCGCGGCAGGCTATACCGGAAATCTCGAGCGGCTGGCCGATGCGCTGCTGCAACTCGTCCTTTTGCTCCACCAGAATCCTGGCAACTTCAGAGCCGACGGTTCCAACACCCAACAAACCTACGCGAATCGGGGTCGCGCTGTTGTGAATGCCTTTGCGCAGGACTTCAGCCTCGCTGCCATCGTCCTGCGTTTGCTGCCGCGACGAACCTTCCACCTGACCCATGCTCTCTCCCGTTTCAACCACACATCGCACTTGTATAGACTTACCAATCCTAGGAAATGAATTCGACAGGCGGGAAAGACCGGTACTCTCAGCTCACATCGAGGGCGAGAAGGTCATCGATGGTCTGGCGGCGCAGCATAACGTGAGCATCTTTATCACTGACGGCGACCACCGCGGGAATCAGGGCCTGGTTGTAGTTGCTGGCCATCGTGCGGCCGTAGGCACCGGTGACGGGGACAGCGAGAATGTCGCCACGCTTGAGATCGCGGGGCAGGCGGCATTCATGGACGAGGATATCACCGGATTCACAGTGCATGCCGACCACGCGGGAAAGCATGGAATCCTTGAGATTACCGTTTTCGTCTTTCTCACCGCCACAGTCGCGATTGGCGAGCTGAGCCGTGTAATCCGCGCCATAAAGGGCCGGACGAATGTTGTCGCTCATGCCGCCGTCGACCGAAACGTAGGTGCGTTCGCTGATTGGGTTTCGGGCTTCGTCTTTTGTGCCTTCCGGCAGCGCGACGTGCTTGATGGTGCCGACGCGGTAGAGCGTCACGCCCGCCGGAGCAACAATCCAACGGCCGGGTTCGAAGGAGATGACCGGAGCCGGCATACCAAGCGCCTTGTTGATTGAAGTGACGGCCTGCGCGAGGCGGCCGAGCTCGACATCGATGTCCATGGAGTCCTCGGCATCGGTGTAGGCCACGGAATAGCCGCCACCCAAGTCAACTTCGGACATCGTGTAGGCATCGGTGGCGTAGAAGGTCTTACGCAGCAGCATCATGCGTCGCGCGGCCTCTATGAAGGCGTTGGCGTCGTGAATCTGCGAGCCGATATGGGAATGGATGCCGACCAGCTCAAGGTCTTCCTGACGCTTGTAAATGTCTTTGAGCACGGCGAGCGCCGGCCCGTCTGCCACGGCGTTCATGGCTTCGGCGAGCGCGCGTTCCTCGTCGGAGATCTTGACATGGCTGGTATCGTAGGGATATTTTACGGAGTAATCGAGCTTTGGCTTGTACAGAGCATTCACCGACGTTGAGGCTGACGAAGCGGAATCACCGGCAGTTGTATTGCTCGGCTTGTTTTGGTCATTGCCGAGCTTACCGAGAATATCAAGTACTTCCGGACCAACACCCGCCGGAAGCAGCGGGACACCGAACTTCTGGTCCTCGTGGGCGGTGGAAATGTATTCGTGACCGCCGGCGTGAATGCCGGAGGTGACACGCAACATCACGCGGGCGCGCTTGCCGAGGCGATGCGCGATGGCGGCGATGCGGGCGGGTTCGTCAGGCGAGTCGACGACGATTTTCGAAAAACCTTTCTTGATGGCCAGCTCGATCTCCTCATCGGATTTGTTATTGCCGTGCAACACGAGCCTGCGGCCGGGCGCACCAGCGGCGAGCGCGATCTGAATCTCCCCCATCGAACAGGTGTCAACGTGCATGCCGGCCTGCGTAACAATGCGCACGACCTCCTTAGAAAGGAACGCCTTGCCCGCGAAACTGACGTGGGTGGTGTTGGTATTGAACGCCTTCGCTGCTGCGGCGACGAACTTTTGCGCACGATCACGCACTTCATCGGTATCAATCAAGTACAACGGCGAACCGAATTCGTCGAGCAACGATGCGGCGCTGTGCCCGTGGAACGTCAGTTCGCCGTCTTTATTGAACGCCGTCGCTTCCGGCCAAATCGGAGTGATGCCCATATCTTTCGCCTCTTCTGTTCGTCTACCATAGAATTTTAAGCTGTACATAACGATAGCGAATCATCGTGAAAATGCAGGAATCATCTCACCTTGACAACTTATTTGCAGTAATCGCACAAGAAATCTCCTAAGGGGAATGTGATATTAGGACAAATAGAAAAGTGACGGGAAAACATTCAGCCGTTGCAAATCTGCATGGCCACGCCATCCGGCATGATCTCGAACCCATGCTTTTGATAGAACGTCGCGTTCTTGCTTTCTTCCGGCATGACTTCAATGTAGAAGTAATCGGCGTAACGCTGTTTGACCATCTCGACCATGTGACCGGCGATTCCCCGCCCTTGATATTTGGGATCAACCAATACGTAATGCATATAGGCCATCATCGAGGTATCATCCAGCACCCGCACCAGCCCGACAAGCCGATCACCGTCCCACGCCGAAAAGACCGTGGAGGAACCCATCAGAGCCTTGTACAAACGTTCCGGGTACTTTCCGGAAACCCAATCGACGGAAAGGAAGAGATGCTCGACCTGATCGCGCGTAAAACATTTTTCATCCGTGAATTTGATGCCTTCGTCGGCCATTTTCCTCTCCTTTGTTTCACTTTCTTCGTATTGAGCCTATCTGACACATAAAAAATCGGCCGCGCTGTTCCACAATGGAAGACGCGACCGATTTGCTATATATTCTTCTCTCACATCTTGTCGGGTGCAGTGACGCCGAGCATCGCAAGGCCGGAGGCAATGACGCGCTGGACGGCGTCGTTCAACTGCAAACGGGCTGCGGCACGGGCAGGCTCAGGGTTCTTGGCGATGCGGACGGCCTCGAGCTTGGCAGCGTCCTTTTCGCGGGCCTCGAGATCCGTAAGATCCATCGGCACCACACGCTCGAGGTTGTACCACTTGTGGTAGGTTCCGGCGAGCGCTTCGAGATAGTGCGCAATCTTGTGCGGGGCACGCAGGTCGCCGGCATCCGAAACGACGGACGGCCACTGGGCCAGAGCACCAAGCACTTCACCGTCGGCGGGAGTATCAAGCAGCGACAAATCGGCGACGTTAGCATCGATCTTCGCGGCTTCGGCGTTGCGGTCGACGTTGCAGCTGCGGGCGTGCGCATACTGAACGTAATACACTGGGTTTTCGTTGGTATGCGAGGCCAGCACGTCGAGGTCGATGTCGACGCTGGTGTTGTAGTCGGTGCGAGCAAGCGAATAACGCGCGGCGTCCACGCCCACGGCCTCGACCAGATCGTCGATGGTGACGACGTTGCCGGCGCGCTTGGACATGCGCACGGCCTTGCCATCCTTCATCACGTTGACCATCTGGCCGATGAGAATCTGCATGTTTTCGCCAGGCTTGTCACCGAACGCGGCGCACATCGCCATCATGCGGCCGATGTAGCCGTGGTGATCGGCACCGAGCATGTAAATCGCGATGTCGGCCGGCGCGGAAGGCTTGCCGTTACGGTGGCGTTTGTTGTAGTAATAAGCAATGTCGGCGGCAAAGTAGGCATACTCTCCGTTGGATTTGATGATGACGCGGTCCTTGTCGTCGCCATGCTTGGTGGAGGCGAACCAGGTGGCTCCATCCTTTTCGTAGATGTCGCCCTGCTCGCGCAGCTTGGCGATGGCTTCTTCCACAGCACCGTCCTGATACAGGCTGTTCTCGTGGAACCATACGTCGAAGTTAACACGGAAATCCTTCATAGACTGCTGGATTTCTGCGAACATCATCGGCACCGCGCGCTTGCGGAACTCCTCGCGCTGCTCGGAATCGCCCTCGCCGAGCGGATTGCCATCCTTGTCTTTGCCGCCATCGACGCGCGGCAGGTTCAGCACGTCGATGCCGTCGGCCTTGGCTTCGGCAATGACACGATCGGCGATTTCGTTGATATACGTGCCTTTGTAGCCGTCGGACGGGGTTTCCTCACCGTGAGCGGCTGCCACGAGCGACTTGGCAAAGCGGTTGATCTGCTCGCCATGGTCGTTGAAGTAGTATTCGCGTACCACCTTGGCTCCGTTGGCCTCAAGCACACGGGCCATGGAGTCACCGGTCGCGGCCCAGCGCACACCTCCGATGTGGATCGGGCCAGTCGGGTTGGCCGAAACGAATTCGAGGTTGAGCGTCTTGCCGCCCAAGTGGTCGTTCAGGCCGAATTTCGTGGAATGAACGGTTTTCGCCTCGGTCTCGGTTCCAGCAGCTTCGGTATCGCTGTCCTTTCCTTTCCAGACTTCGACGCCTTTATCGACGGGCTCCACCTCAACGCCCTGCTCAAGAATCTGCGAAACCACTGCGGCCGCCGAAGCGGAATCCAGCGTGATATTGATGAACCCGGGCCCCGCCACCTCGACAGAGGCAATGCCATCGGCGTCCCGCAGTTTCGCCGCAAATGCTTCAGCCAGATCGCGCGGCTTCATGCCGGCCTTCTTGGCCAGCTGCATCGCCACGTTCGATGACCAATCGCCATGAGCGCGGTCCTTCGGCCGCATAACCGCCAGTTTTTCAACCGCTGGAATCAGATCAACGGTGAGTTCGCCGGCGTCCCCCGCCGAAACCAACTCATGTGCAATATCAGAAATAAGTTCACTTAACGCTTCAGGATTCATGTTCCACAGTTTAGCGTGTCTCGGCAACCTTCTGAATCTCGACCAAATAACTCGAACCTTATCGGAGGAATCGAAATTTTATATTGATTGCTACTTTGCAAATCCCTGCTTTAGTAATTCCAGAATTTAAAACGATACTGCGGAAAGTTTCACTTACACTTGCAGCTCCCCGTCAAAATCGGAAAGGTTTGAAGTATGCTGAAAACTTTTGGCGATGGAGCGGGTAGTTTAAAGTGCAATTGAAATTCTTCTGCGTCCGTGGATGTCAGGATTTTGCTAGTTTGCACGGCTTTTTACCATCGAAGAGACGGAGCCGATCGCCATAGGCGCCATAGCTAAGCCGAAAAACACACAAACGGTGAATTGGTTGTGTTGCAACAAGAAAAGCACCAAAAAGAACAGCGAAACTACCATCAACGTTGTCATTGATATTCGGAAGAAACGATAACCAGCTTCAGTCAGCCGCTTCACCAATGTAATCAGTGAAATGCCAGAAATCGCAAACAGCAAGGACTGAAGCGCCAAACAAACAGCAGTAATCGCACCCACGCTCTCGTCCCGCATGTCGATGGCAAACAGCAACGCGAAACCAGCCAGGAATAACGCCGTACCGAAGCAGATCAAGGCGAACTCGAAAATCACCATGCGCGTGGGCCGGTATTTCGTGCCTCCCGCATTCTGCTCGCAAAGCCCTTCCGTGTTTTCGTCGGTATAGAAAATATCGCTCCAGTCGCCATGGGCGAGCGCACCGTTGTCGTCGCCTATCGCCGCAACCTTCTTGCCGAGCCTGAAAGTCGGGACATAGAGCGTTGGCTGGCCATCGAAAGCGGAACACCTTGACCGCCCGGAAATGAACATTGCGGTCGACTGTTCGGCATCGGTCGAATAGGAGATATCCAGCTCCCTGGCCAGACCGACAGAACGTTGCAACGACCAAGCCATATCCGCCATTCTCTGCAACGCCTCCGGGTAAGTCTTGCAGGGTTGGGCCGGATAGTAGCCACTTTCTATACCTGATATGGAATCGCAATACACTACGCACCAGAGCCCGTCGCTCTTCCCGATGCACACGCGCCCTGTCAATATTTTGCCGCAACTGAAATATTCGGAGGAGATGACGCCTGCCACACGTTCGGGCACCTTCCATTCCTCGCCATGATAAGTTTCAGCAAGATTCGATATTGCAGCAGGCCTGGAGGCCTGAGGATCCTCCATTAGCAGCACCATATAAAAGACTGCGCTCGTCGGATTCAGAAAATCAGCGATCTTCGATCTTGAGTCGTCGGACTCAGACCGCAAACGCACAATATGATACATACCGCTTTCGTAGAGCAGACGATATGAATCCCGGCGTCCTGTGGCAGTTGCGGTTGAAACATTTGGACTGGTTGGACTAGTTGAGCCAGCCGGACAGGTTGAACCGGCCAAATCAGCTGAGCTAGCCGAAGAATCGATTTCCTCGGGAAGACAATCAATGGATCTATCACCCAGTAAGACGCGATAGTCTCTGGCTTTTGCCGCGCTTTGCAAGGCACCCAACCAATCCCGTTTGGCATTGAGTTTGGAAAGGATAAGGGACTGGCCGGACTCGACGGAAACTTTGACGTTTGGAGAATTTGCAATTTGAGCAAGTTGTGGCGAATCGGCCTTACCCGGCAATTCTGACAATTCAGCCTCGCTTGCACCGTAGTTCTTTCGATCCAGCGTCACAACACCGCCAACGGAAAGCGAACCGACAGAACGTTCGTTCCGACGTTTCACTGCGCTAGCACTAACGGTCTGACGCTCGTTTCCGTTTTCCCACTGAGTCGAAGCATTCGCACGGTAGTATCCGTTGTGAAGTTTGAAAGACAAGACCACAGCCAGCAACGTAAAAATCGCAGTAAACGCAATGAGCACCATACTGAAATTTTCGTTGTCAATGGTCCATAGACCCTGAGTGTGGAACCTGTCAAAAATCGTTGCCACTAACGCCAAAAGTGAACCAAGCAAGATAGCCGGTACGCCAAACGCCTTGATACGCTTGGTAATCGGTAAAGGAGCCCTGAAAATAGCCATAAACATGGAGTAGCCAAGCAGAAAAACCGACAGTGCACCGAGAAGGGCAAGCGTGATTCTAGTCAGAATATTCAGTGGTTCGACAATAAAAACGAGCATTATAATGGCCCAGAACAGCCCGAACACGCCACTCACCAGTACCAGCGCTCGCCGAATCAGCTGTAACGGATGCGCAAAGACATCAGCATTGCGAAAATACCGCTTTATCGCAATTACCACATTTCCCGACCGCACATCTTTGGCGCTGTTCGATTTCATATCTGAAGCCCATCGTTAATTATAAAAGACTAAAAAATATTATAAAACTAAGTGCACTTTAGCGAATCTGTGGGCCCGATGGGATTCGAACCCACGACCTTCTGCTCCGGAGGCAGACGCTCTATCCAGCTGAGCTACGGACCCAAACAACTGTTACAGCATAGCACCGCAGCCGACCAACGGCGTGGCTTCGACGGCGGTGAAGGATGGGTGCCAGGCAGTCCCGAATCCAATAGCAAGCGGCACAACGTTGCATAACTATCCGCAGACGCTGCTCATGGAAATGATCATCCCCACACATTTCTGCCGTTTCGATTCACATATATGCACAAGAAAGTGCATAACGCCCCCATTTCGTCTAGACTTGGAATATGTCTCCTGAAATGAACGATTTCGAATTCGACCGGCGGTTCTTCTGCCACACGATGCCCGCGGAACTGGATGACGGCAGTGCGCCGACGCTTATCGTGCAGAGCTACTACGTTCACTCCGACAATTATGCGCTACGCGTGCGGCTCGTAAGCCGGAAAATCCGTATCGAAATGAACGCCGATACCGACGCGATGGCTGTGCTCGACCAATATCGAGACAGCTTCACCGAAGCATCCGTCGCCATCAAAGGACCGTCAGTGGGCGGCACTCGTTACGAGGCCGAGCGCGAAATCGACGCCAACATCGCCGCGGAACTCATCAAGCGAGGCGGACAGGTCATTATCAAGAACCGTTTTGCCGCTTGGATCGGCGAGGACGGCTGGGATATCGACGTGTTCGGTGGCTCCAACGCACCGCTCATCGTGGCCGAAGCCAAACGTTCGCGACCGGTGACGAACCTCATCATCCCGGATTTCTGCGTCACCGAAATCACCGATCAGGCGCGCTTCTCCAACGACGGACTTGCAGGAAAACCTTTCAGCACCTGGAGCAAGGACTTCGACCGCGAGCTGGCCGAACAGGGCCCGCACTTCGAGCAGATCTACGGCCACAATCGCCACGAATCATCAACTTCTGACGCGGCCTTCTGACGGCAGCGTCGCAAACATTCACACTGAAAAAAGTAAGGTGCCCTTTTCTGGCAGTATCGTCAGAAAAAGGGCACCTTTTAGGATCGAGAAACGACCAGTCTCAGTACATCAGCGTCGAGAGACGACGGCGGGCGGCCTTGAGGCGCGGGTCGTCGGGCTCGGGGATGACGAAGTACTCGAGCAGGCGCTTGCGTACCGGCTCTAGGTCGGCCTTGTGGCCAGCGGCAAGGAAGTCCAAGAGCCGCGAGAACGCATCCTCGATCTGGCCGCCGATCATGTCAACATCGGCTACGGCAAGCTGCGCATCGACATCATCGGGATGCTCAGCCGCAGCGGCACGCACCTCGCGCACGTCGGCGCTGCCGGAACGGGCCAGCAGCAAGGCTTTGGAACGCTCGCGGGCGGCCAAGGTATCGTTCGGGTTGGCTTCGAGCACTTGAGCATAGGCCTCGGCAGCACCGGCATAGTCGCCGTCGGCCGCAAGCTGATGAGCCTGCTGATGCTCGGGCGGCACCTGTTCGGCCGCGTCAGCTCCGCTTTCGTCGCCCGCAGCCGCATCGGCATCCGGATCGCCGGAATACGGCGCAGTGCCCGTGACACCGGCCTGCTGAGCCAGTTGCACAATCTGCGGCAGCAAGGTATCGGTGATTTGCGTCAATTCCTCATCACTCGGCAGGCCCTCGAGAATCGGCATCGGCCGTCCGCCGATGAGCGCGAACAGCGCCGGTGCACCCTTAATCTGGAAGGCTTGGGCGATGCCGGGTTCGGCGTTGATGTCGACGCGGGCGAGCTGGACCTGCCCCTTCATACCATTGACGGCATCCCCGAGTTTCTTCGCCATCGAAAATAGCCGATCATCGGTCGGAATCCACAGCAACAGCACGATGGGATACGTGGCGGAGGTCTGCAAAACGGCCTGGAACGTAGCCTCGGTGACATCGATGACGTAGCCGCCCGCGCTCGGGGCGCCGCCGGCCTGACCCGGCTCGGCCTGCACCTGATGTTTGATCGAACTCAAATCGACCGCACCCGCCAATGAAATGCCCGGATTCGACTGAGGATTGTTTGCTGCTGCCAAAAGTGCCTTCTTTCTCGCTGCGCCATTGCGACACAGGACTTGCTATCTGCCCGATACGTACATAACAATGTCTAATCTACCTGCCGCCCGTCCCCACAGAGCGCTGCTTTGCCTGTCGGCGGACCATGAGAATAAAGAAAATCGTGGCAATAAAGGCAGTAAAGCAATGCTAATGATTATCCGATTGTAATCATCTGGCTACGATTCTTCGACTATCTTTCGTGCAACCCGATAAGCGCAACAAAAGACAGAATCGACGACCTAGAGCGCCTCGACCTTGATCGGCTGACGCTCGGCGCCCACGGCTACCACCTTTTTGCCGGACTTGGCCGGCGGCACATAGAAGGCCAGAACGTTGACGTAGGTCACTTTCATGGTGCCGGTGGCCTTGCCTTGGCCGAAAAGCGCACGCTCGGCGTCGCTGGCCGGTTGCGATTCGCGGCCTTCGCCGGCGGTACGCGTCCATTCTGAATTGATCTGCGCGACCACCAAGTCGCCGCCTTCGGTGGATCGCATCACCGAAATCTGGTTGTTGACCGGGGCGAAAGTCTGCGTCTGCGTGCCATGGTTGCGTTCCATGCCTTCCTGGACCGTTGCGGAAAGCTTGGCCAAATCGTCGCGGAAATAATCATTGCCGAATTTCGAAGCGAACTTGCTCTGTTGTCCGTGAGTCAGCACATCCGCATAATCCTCCACTGTCTGCTGCGGGGAAAGCGAGAGGCCCGAATCATCCGCAGAGCCCATGCTGGCACCGATTGACGGAATGGCGAACTCCGGAAGTTTCGCGCCTTGGAAGAGCCTGACGACGCCCCATAGCTTGTAATTGCTGCGCGGGCTCGCCTGGGTCATCACCAGCAAACGCTTGGACTGTTGGTCCTGTGTGGTGGTGGTGATCGAGAAAACGGAACGCGGCCAGCCCGATTGGGTGGGGATGATCGTTTGCGCGATGTCTTTCGGGATGGTGGCCTTGGGGTCGATGGCGCCGGTGGCCTGGGCAATCGACAGTTCGCTGGTCCTCACTTCAAGGGCCGGGCCGGTGACGCGTGCCGAAAGCCCGTCAGGGTTTTTGGCCTTGTCCGAAGCGTCGAGAATATTGAGAGTCGTCTTGCGTATCGCCTTTTCCTGGGCTTCGGTGATGTCCGGGGTCTGGGTTGAGGATTGCGCCCCCTGCGGTTGCGGAGTTTGTTCGCCGCACGCAGCAGCGCCAACCATCGTTGCCGCTGAAAGTACCACAGCCGTCAATGTTTTCAACAGTTTTTTCGTACTCATTCCGTTTCCCCGTCCCCGCGCACATTCGACGCCTCACCGGTTGCTTCCGAATCGGCCTGGGCGGGCCCGGCCTCGCCGTTCGTCGTATCACTGTTCGCCGTATCACCGTCTGACGTTTCGGAAGAGAAACGGGCGAAATACGCACGGAGATCGTCCGCCGAAATCACCGTGGTCTCAGCCTGCGCGTGGTTCTTGTCAATTAATTCGTCAGCACTTGAGGCCGTTCGAGCCTCGCCGTTTTGAGTGTTTGCATGTTCGGCGTTGCCGGATTGGGAGTCGCCTTTCTGATGCTCAAGCGACACGGCCACGCTGGCAGTTCTGAAGTCGACACCTTTTCCTTCACGGCCATTGGCATTGTTGGCGTCATCTCGATCACCGGCATCGTTACGCTTGTCGCTGCCATCGCGATTATCGGCACTATCTGCACTACGGAGATAATCATCACTGGCATCGCTGGCGGCGGCATGCCGCGAATGCCTGCCCACCGTGGTCAATGGCGCTGCAGCATCGGATTCGGATTCCTGCTCTGGCTTGCCGCGGTGCCGCGCGAAACGGCTCATATCTTGATGATTTTCATCAGTATTTGCAGTATCAGCATCTTCGTGTGCCTGTGTGAAAGCCGTATCCGTGGTAGTCGGTGACGCTGCAGCCTGCTCGCTGGAATCTTCCGTTTCGGAACCCTGAGGTTGGTCGGTTTCGGTTTCGCCGGTTTGTCCGGCGGACGGGCCGCCAAGAACCTGATGAGAATCGGACGCGGTTTCTTCTGCGGTATCCGTTTCATCTTCAGCATCTTCGTCCGTGTCGTTGCTCATCTGCATATCGGCCACAAGATTGCGTCTGGTTGGGTCGATGATGCTGGGTGCCGAAACTTCGGCGTCCGAAAGCCCGTCTCCTGTACCGGCAGATAGCAGCGATCCATTACTCGCCGCACCAGCCCCGCCATTTTCGGCTGAGGACGAGGCCCCCGAACCCGCAAGATCGGAAGGTTGAATCTTATGAGACGGACGATGGTTATGGCTCGAATGCGTCAGACTCGTCTTGAGCACGGCGATGCTGCCGGTCATGGCCTCAGAAATGGAAACCTCTTCAGCCTTCGCCTTTTCGCGTACCTCACGGCGTTTCGCCCGCTTGCGCTTGAACGATTCGTTGGCCATGATCGCAAAGATGGAAGCGGACAAGATGGTCAGCACCACGCACACGCCGGCCGCGATGAAGAACGGCATAGCATGATTCGGGACCTGATCGCGCACCCAATGCATCGTAACGCTAACGCTTGGCTGCGCCGACTTCTTGACGGACGACGATTTCCCCGCGGACGCCCCCATATCGACGATCAGCACCTGATCGTTCTTCACATCATCGAGGTTCATCGTAATCGCGGAGTCGCCGCACTTCACGCTCGTCCACATATCCGAGTCCTTGAACGCTACCTCGCCGTCCCCCTGCGCAGCCGCAAGCTTTGGTCCGGTCGCGGTTTTGGTAGAAAGTGCCTTCCAACCGTCCAGCCCGGTGACGCGGGTGTAGTCCTGACCGGCAAGCCAACCGGTGGCATCCTTCGCATTGCCCAAGGCCACGCAGGTCGACGCCACGGATTCGGCGTTTCCGGTTTTATCGGATTGGGCTGAAGACTTAGCCGAATTACCTTGCGTGCTCACTTTTACATTGACAGATTTGGCAAGCAGGTTCAGCATGCCCGAATCGGTGACGACATAGCGGGTTCCGGAAATCGAAGCGGTCGCGCTCACCTCATGCGCCGGCTTCCAAACGGTCATATTCAAGGTGCCAAGGACGATGAACAGCACCGCAAGAAGGCCGAAAACAGGCGCGACGACGCCACGCATGATAGTCGCGTGTTTGGTCGGCTTTGCGTTGTGCTTGTGCTGCTTATCGTGTTCTGAAGTCATATCGCCTTATATTCTACAAGGCCTGTCCGATAGAAGTCTGGGAAAACAGCCCTCTTTTGAGCCAGATACGCATGAACCATGTCCGAGAATCGTTATCAAACCTTGAAAATTCAGGTAGACAAGCTTTGCCGATTCTTTTGTTCATAGATGAACGAGGCTGGGAATTCTCGCCAAATGGTGCAATCGTAGGTAAATCAGGGTTCAGGGCTAATGTGGTGGGTTATGAGCAACAATCACTCGCGAGCATTCCCTCGCATTCTTGCCGCAGCCTGCACCATCGCCCTTTCGTTAGGCATGGCCGCCTGCGGGTCAAACAGCGACAAATCCACAAATTCCTCTGAAGACACACAGATGGCCGGGGTCAAAGCCACAGGGGCACTTGGCAAAAAGCCGAAAATTACCTTCCATACCCCGATGAGCGTGGTCAACAATTCCTACGTCGTGCTGCAAAAAGGTAACGGTGCCGCCATTCAAAAAGACAACCACGTCTGTATTCAAGGCATCGCGCTCAACGCCAAGGATGGCAGCGAGATGATGAGCACTTGGGAGAAGAATACACCCGACTGCTCGATGGTGATGAACGAAGAGGGCATCACCAACAAGACATATTACAATGTGCTCAAAGACCAGAAGATCAATTCGACCGTGGCTTTTGGTATCAACGACCACAATAAGACCAGCACCTCCTACATCATGGCAATCACGTTGGTTTCGCAATCCAAGCCAATCACCCGCGCTAAGGGCGACAAGGTCACCGACGTGCCGGCAAACCTGCCGAAAGTGACGCTCGGCGAAAAAGGCGCGCCATCCATCGATTTCAACGGCTACAAGCCCGGCAACGACCTGGTGGTCCAGCCGCTCATCAAAGGCAAGGGCCAGAAAGTGGATGAGAAGGACACCATCGACGCCCATTACACCGGCTGGGTGATGGACAAGGACGGAAAGCCCTCGAAGTTCGATTCCTCGTGGGACCGCGGCAAGCCCGCGCAGTTCTCGCTGCAACAGGTTGTCAAGGGTTGGACTCAAGGTCTGGCCGGTCAGACAGTCGGTTCGCAGGTACTGCTGGTCATTCCTCCGTCTTTGGGCTATGGCAGCGAGTCGAAAGACAAGATTCCCGCCAATTCGACGCTCTACTTCGTGGTCGATATCCTCTACGATTATGGCGAGATGCAGACCCAGCAGTGATTCGGCTGCAAGAATCTGACAATTAAATCAGGACAGAAATTCCCGGACATTCATCATTGCGTGATGTCCGGGAATTTTCGTATCTCGCCACGCTCCACACAAATTTCGATTTGGGGTTATAGGCCGAACACCAGTTGTAACCAACTCTTTTTGGCCTATAACCCGATTCCGGCCAAATTAGACAGACAGATAGATTACAACCAGACCGCAGTGGCAGAACATCGAATTAACAGTCCGGCAGTTTTTATTTAGTGCTGATTTTCATCAGAACAAACGCAAGCTGTCGTCATCCGTGCCTTTCATGTCCTCATAGTCGAGGATGAGGCAATCGAAACCGCGTTCGGTCGCGAGGACTCTGGCCTGCGGAGTGATGGTCTGAGCGGCGAACATGCCACGAACCGGGGCGAGCAACGGGTCCTTGTTCAAGAGCTTGACGTAACGGGTGAGCTGTTCGACGCCGTCGATGCCGCCGTGGCGCTTGATCTCGATGGCGACGTGCTGGCCGTTGCCGTCGATTGCCATGATGTCGACCGGGCCGACGGGCGTGGGGTATTCGCGGCGCACGAGTTTCGCGCCCTTGCCGATGCGCTCGATCTGCTGGGCCAGATAATACTGGAGGTGGTCTTCGACGCCGTCCTTAACGAGGCCCGGGTCCTCCCCCAAATCGTAGGTCTCATCGGAATAGACGTGCTGCACCGTCACTTCAAGTACGTCAGTCGATTTCTGCGCGGCTACGCGAAACACCTTCTCCGGCAATGGTTCCGCATTCGCATTCGCATCAGCATCGGTATCGGTTTGAACAGAATCCTTCGCGGCGATGTAGTCTTCCGCCCCTGGCACTGTTTCGACATTTTCTTCTTGACTTGACGACACCATTACGTCGTCTCTGTTTTTCGTTTCAGGTTCCGGCGTGACCTCTTTGATGGTGCAGGGCGCGGCCATCCAGTTGAGCGGCTTGTAGGAGCCGAGTTCGGAGAAAATCAGCAGACTCTGGTCAGCCTTGATCATCAACACGCGCTTGGCCATGGGCAACGAGGCGTTGAGTCTCCCGGAATAGACGGCGGAGCAGTCAGCAACAATAATTCGCACGTTGCCACTTTACCCGAGCCTCTGGGCGAAACCCAGAAGTTCGACCCATCATAACCCGAGGAAACAATCGGTTACCTTTTGAACAAGTCACTCATCAGGCAGCGAAGAAATAGCAAAAGCGGAGACATCGAGTGTATCGATGTCTCCGCAATTTTGACGAAAGTCGTCAACGAACCGGCCGAAACTTAGTCGGCGGTCGCCGTTGGATCCTTCTTGGTGTCCACGCCGGTTTCCACAGCGACGGTCAACGAGTTGGAATCAAAGGACGCAAAGCCGTCAGTCACTTCGAAGCTGTGACGATTGCCGTCGACGTCAACGGCCGAAATCGTGCCTTTGTCGATTACCGTCAGTATTGGCTCGTGGTCAGGCAGAAGACCCATGCCACCCTCGCTTGCGGGGATGGAAACGGACTTCGCCTCACCGGTCCATAGCGGGCGGTCGGAGGCGACGATATTCACCTTCATCGTTGAGCTGGCCATCACGCATATTCCTTCTGCATGTCGTGCCACTTGTGCTCGAGGTCATCGATGCCACCGATGCCGTTGAACGCCTGCTCGGGCAGCTCGTCGTACTGGCCGTCGCAAATGCGCTTGAAGGCCTCGACGGTCTCGTCGGCGGGGACATAGGAACCTTCCAAGCCGGTGAATTTCTTCGCGACGTAGAAGTTCTGACCCAGGAACTGCTGGATCTTGCGGGCGCGGTTGACGGTGGTCTTGTCTTCCTCACCGAGCTCGTCGATGCCGATCAGGGCGATGATGTCCTGGAGCTCCTTGTTGCGTTGCAGAATCGCCTTGACGCGGTTCGCGGTGTCGTAGTGCTCCTGGCCCACGTAGCGCGGATCGAGGATTCGCGACGTGGACGAAAGCGGGTCGACGGCCGGGTAGATGCCTTGGGAGGCGATGTCACGCGAAAGCTCGGTGGTCGCATCCAAGTGGGCGAAGGTCGTGGCCGGGGCCGGGTCGGTGTAATCGTCGGCGGGCACGTAAATGGCCTGCAACGAGGTGATCGAGTGACCACGGGTCGAGGTAATGCGCTCCTGCAGGGAGCCCATCTCGTCGGCCAGGTTCGGCTGGTAGCCCACGGCGGACGGCATACGTCCGAGCAGCGTGGAGACCTCGGAACCCGCCTGCGTGAAGCGGAAGATGTTGTCGATGAAGAGCAGCACATCCTGGTTTTCGACATCACGGAAGTACTCGGCCATGGTCAGAGCGGTCAGCGGCACGCGAAGACGCGTCCCCGGGGGCTCATCCATCTGGCCGAAGACCAACGCGGTCTTCTCCAGAACTCCTGCATCGCCCATCTCGCCGATCAGATCGTTGCCCTCGCGGGTACGCTCGCCGACACCGGCGAATACGGAGACGCCGCCGTGGTTCTGCGCCACGCGCTGGATCATCTCCTGGATCAGCACGGTCTTGCCGACACCTGCGCCGCCGAAGAGGCCGATCTTGCCACCCTCGACGTACGGGGTCAGCAAATCGATAACCTTGATGCCCGTCTCGAACATCTTGGTGCGGCTTTCGAGCTGGTCGAAGGCCGGCGGATTGCGATGGATGGACCAACGTTCCTTGATTTCGATATGCTCATCGGGCTTGGCGTTCAGAATATTGCCCGTGACATCGAACACATGTCCCTTGGTCACGTCGCCGACCGGCACCTCGATGGGGCCGCCCGTGTCGGTGACCGTCGCGCCACGCACGAGGCCATCAGTAGGCTTCAATGCGACGGCGCGCACCGTGGAATCGCCGATCTGCTGCTCGACCTCAAGGGTAATCTCCTTGACGGTCTCGCCTTCGGTGTTGCCCACGTTGCTGATCTTGACTTTCAGGGCATTGTAGATGTCGGGCAGGTGCCCCGCCGGAAACTCGGCGTCAATGACCGAACCCTGGACGCGGGTGATGCGTCCGGCATTCAGATCAATCGCCGAATCGGCGGAGGTCGCTGTGGACTGAGCCGTTGACTCGTTTTCAGCCATGTGCGTTCCTACTCTTCCTCTTTGTTCAGCGCGTCTGCGCTGCTGATTATCTCAGTAAGTTCCTGGGTGATCGAGGCCTGACGCGAAGCGTTGAGCTGGCGCGTGAGCGAATCGATCAGATTGTTGGCATTGTCGGTCGCGGTGTGCATGGCGTTCTGTCGGCTTGCCGTCTCTGAGGCGGCAGCGGTCAACAGACATTCATGAATGCGTGACTGCACATATTTCGGCAGAATCGCATCAAGCACCTTGTCAACGCTCGGCTCAAAAGCGTAAAGCGGCGAAGTGTCATCGTCCTGCACCACGGCTGCCGCATCGGTTCCAGCTTGGTCAATTGTCGACGGCACGCCAGCACCCTGCTCGGTTCCCGTAGCGCTTCCGGCTTTCTGGTCACCGTTGCGCACGAGCTCGACGGGCAGCATCCGCAGCACGCGAACCTTCTGCACCACCATATTCACGAATTCCGTGAAGATGATATACAGCTCGGATACACCGCCTTGCGCGGCCGTCTTCATGTAATCGCCCAACAGCCGATCTGCGATTTCCCTAGCGATTTCCGCTCCCGGCTGGTCGGTGTTGCCTTCCCACGTCGCCGCGATCTTGCGATTGCGATAACGATAATAGGAGACGCCACGACGACCGTAAACATAGAGCAGAGGCTGCTTGCCCTCCTTATCGAGGCGCGTGAGCAACGATTCCGTCTCGCGAATGATCGACGAAGTATAGGCACCTGCCATACCGCGGTCCGACGTCAAGGCCAGAACGGCGACCCGAGGGTTCTTTTCCGTGGACTTGACGATCGGATGATCGATATCGGTATGTGCGGCCAGCGCCTGAACGGCATCGAAAATCGCGTCGCTGTATGGCTTCGCATTGAGCGCCACGGTGCGGGCCTTGGCGATATGCGAAGAAGCAATCATCTCCTGCGCGTTGAAGATCTTGCCCAACGACGTGGTGGAGTTGATACGTGATTTCAATCCGAGTTGCGAAGCCATGGGTTACTTATCCCCCGCCACAATCTTTTCCTGCTCGATCTTGGTAGGCGTGGTGACGTCGGACTTCTTGACCACCAACGGCTTGCCGGCCTTGGTCACATAGTTGCCGCGGTATTCCTCGACAGCTGCGTCCAGAGCCTTCTCCGTATCGGCGGTGAAGTTTTCGGTGTCACGAATCGTCTTCAGGATGTCGGTGTTGTGATCGAGATAATCCAAGAGACCATGCTCGAAAGGCAGCACGTCAGCGATCTCCAGATCGTCGAGCTTGCCATGGGTGCCGGCCCACACGGAGACGACCTCCTGCTCCATCGAATAAGGGGAGAACTGAGGCTGCTTCAACAGCTCGGTCAGGCGGGCGCCACGCGTCAGCTGCGCCTTGGAAGCCGCATCCAAGTCGGAGGCGAACATCGCGAAGGACTGCAACGAACGATACTGTGCCAGCGAGATCTTCAAGGTACCGGAAACCTTCTTCAACGCCTTGGTCTGGGCCGCGCCACCGACGCGGGAGACCGAGATGCCGACGTCCACTGCGGGGCGCTGGTTGGCGTTGAACAGATCGGACTGCAGGAAAATCTGACCATCAGTAATGGAAATGACGTTCGTCGGGATGTAGGCGGACACATCGTTCGCCTTCGTCTCCACAATCGGCAGACCGGTCATCGAGCCGCCGCCAAGGTCATCAGAGAGCTTGGCGCAGCGTTCGAGCAGACGGGAATGCAGATAGAAGACATCTCCCGGGTAGGCCTCACGCCCCGGCGGGCGACGCAGCAGCAGGGAAATCGAACGGTAAGCTTCGGCCTGCTTCGACAGATCGTCGAAGACGATGAGGACATGCTTGCCGTGATACATCCAGTGCTGGCCGATGGCCGAGCCGGTGTAGGGGGCGATGTACTTGAAACCTGCGGAATCGGAAGCCGGGCTGGCCACGATGGTGGTATATTCCATCGCACCTGCCTCTTCAAGGCTCTGACGCACCGAGGCGATGGTGGAACCCTTCTGGCCGACAGCCACGTAGATGCAACGCACCTGCTTCTTCGGGTCTCCGCTCTCCCAATTGCTCTTCTGGTTCAAAATCGCATCGATAGCGATGGCGGTCTTGCCGGTCTGACGGTCGCCGATGATGAGCTGTCGCTGACCACGGCCGATCGGTGTCATCGCGTCAATGGCCTTCAAACCCGTGGAAAGCGGTTCCACAACGGGTTGACGATGCATAACGTCCGGGGCCTGAGCCTCGAGAATTCTGCGGCCTTCGCTTTTGATTTCACCCAAGCCATCGATCGGTTTGCCCAGAGGGTCAACCGTACGCCCGAGATATCCGTCGCCGACCGGCACGGAAAGCACCTCTCCGGTGCGCCGTACCTCCTGGCCTTCCTCGACACCTGCGAAGTCGCCGAGGATAACCACGCCGATCTCGCGGGGATCAAGGTTGAAAGCCAGGCCGAGCGTGCCGTCTTCGAACGTCAGCAGCTCGTTGGCCATGCAACCAGGCAGTCCCGTTACATGCGCGATGCCATCGCCGGCCGTGGCGACATAGCCCACCTCTTGGGTGGGAGTGTCGCTGGGCTTGTACGAATCGACGAAGTCGTCGAGGGCCTTTCGCACATTCGCAGGATCAATGGTAAGTTCTGCCATGATCACTCCTTATTGATTAATTTGTTGACTGTAAGTCTTGTACAGGTGCCGTTTCCAACACCTTGTTTGGTCGCGCTGTCCACTCACATTTCCGTGGTCACTTTGCGACGCAGCTGCGAAAGCTGGGCGGCCACGGTGTTGTCCGTGACGTCCGCTCCGATCTGTACGCGCATACCACCCAAAACCGCGGGATCGACCGATGAATTGATATGCACCGGACGGCCGAGCTTGGCCGAGTAAATCTCGACAAGCCGCTTGATCTGCGCCATACTCAACGGCGTGGCAGTGGTGACGGTGACCATCGATTCGCCCATATGACGGGTGAACTTGCTGATAAGCCACTGAAGCGTCTCAAGGAAGCGGCGATGACGTGGATTGGCGACCGCATGTTCGGCCAATCTCATGGTCACCTTATTGAGCTTCGAATCCCCGAAAACCGTATGCAGGAGATCAAGGCGTGCCTTAACCGGTGCGAAATCGTCGGAAAGTTTGGAACGCAGCACCGACATCTTGAGCAATGCGGAATGCATTTGCGCCAATTCGACAGAGACAGCGAGCGTGCTGTCGGTCGCATCAGCGTAATACATCATCGCGTCGACCGCGAAATCCTCCACGGCGTTGGCGATATCGCCAACCCGGCTCCAATTACGCGGGACCAAATCGTCAAGAATCTCCACGGTCAAAGGATCGGCCTGATTGGCAAGAATGGCTTTGACGAGCGCAACCTTGTCGGCAGCAGGCCGGGACGGATCGGTGAGCGAACGCTCCACCTGCGCATCATGGTCAAGCAGATTGGTGACGACGAACAGCTCTTCGCCGATTCGCCACGTATCGGTTCCCCTGTCCCTTAATTTCGGGGCCAGGGAATCACGTGATGTGCGGTCGGCGTTCACTGACGCTTCTCCTCGCATTGTTCACCTCACTTCTTTTCAAATCCATGTGCTGACATACTGCCGGAAATCCCGGAACGCCATCACTTCGTAGAGTCCATTTTCTTGTCGAGATCGTCGATCATGTCGTCGAGCATGTTGGTCTGCACGTCGCTGTCCTGGAGCTTGGAGCCCAGAATCTTGCCGGCAAGGGCCGTGGCCAATGTCCCGACCTCGCTCTTCAAACTCACCATCGCCTGCTGTTGCTGCGAGGCTATCGAACGCTGGGCGTTCGCGGTGATCTGCTCCGCTTCCTTGTCCGCACGGGTATGGGCGTCGGAGATAATCTTCGTCGCCTCGGTACGCGCGTCATCGGTGATCTTCGAAGCATCGACACGAGCTTGGTTGAGCTGGTCCTCATATTTCTTCTTGGCCGCATCCGCATCGCTTCTGGCTTTCTTGGCCTTGTCGATGTTGCCTTCGATCTTTTCGGCGCGCTCGTCGAAAATCGAGTTGAACTTGGGCATGAAGAACTTGTAGAAGAACAACGCGACGATAACGAGAATAATCAGGGACCACACAATGTCGTAGACCTTGGGAATGAACAGATCAATGCCGCCGTCTGCAAGTGTCACCATGAAGTCCTCCTTTCACGTTTTGTTGCTGTTTGTACTTTCTTGCCAAGTTATGAGACTACTTGATAAGCAGAGCCACGAAGCCGAGCAGGCCGAGGAGCTCGACCAAAGCCAGACCGATGAACATGATGGTCTGAATCTTGCCGCTCATCTCAGGCTGGCGAGCCGTGGATTCCATGGCCTTGCCGAACAGGATGCCGAGGCCGATGCCTGGGCCGATGGTGGCGAGACCGTAGCCGATGACGCTCAGGTTGCCGGCAACCTCTGCGAGGGTGATGATATCCATTTGTTTTCCTTTCTAACGGGATGGATTCACGTTAAAAACTTGAATTCTTCTTGTCACGTTTTGTTGTTGGACTATGCGGGCCTCTCACTCGTCCGGATAGCTCAAGTTGATATACACAGTCGCGAGAATCGCGAAGACGTAGGCCTGCAGGAAGGCGATGAACGCCTCGAACAGAGTCATCACGAAACCGCCGACGAACCAGAGACCGCCCACCGGGATACCGACGAACTTGTTGGCCGCCTCGATGAACCAGTACTGCGCGAAAGCCAGGCAGGTGGCAAGCACCAAGTGGCCCGAGATCATGTTGGCGAAAAGTCGGATGGTCAGTGAGGCCGGGCGGACAATCAGCAACTCAAGAAGCTGAATCGGGGCGAGCAGAATATAAATGGGCCACGGCACGCCGGGTGTGAAGCATTCGTCGCGGATATAGTGCCACAGGCCCTTTTCGCGAACCGCAGCGATCCAATACTGGATCAACACCCAGATGGCGAAGACCAACGGCATCGTCACCGTTGCCGTCGCAGCCATGTTCGCACCGGGAATGATGCCAAAGAGATTGAAGACGAAAATCGTAAAGAACAACGTCGTGATCATCGGCACATAACGGCGACCACGCAACTCGCCCATCGTTTCGTAGACGACATTGTTGCGCACAAATTCGATGCCGTACTCAACCAGACCCTGCCAACGTCCAGGAATCAGCTTGGCGCGCGCTGCGGTGATACCGAGCACCACAAGCAAGACGACCGTGGCAACAAGACGGATGAGAATGATGCGGTTGATGGCGAATGGCGTGCCCTGGAAAAGAATCTCCGGTGGCAGGAAGTCATTGACACCCGGCAAATCCGGACCCGACGACGCCAACAACATATTCGCGCCAACAGCTTCGATCATGTGTCCTCCCTGATTCATCTCAGGCTTACCAGTCTATTCCACACAGCGGAAATGGAAGTGTCGCTTTTCACAAATCGATGCAAATTGCTGACAATCTCACTTCTCGGGTCTTTCTGTGACAAGAAATTATGCTGAATTTGACACACTCGGCACGATTCTCGACTTTGAATGACCGGTGATGATTGTACGTCGCTTTTGCGAAAAATTGTAAATCGGGTCACAATTACGGTCAATACCAGTATTTACGGATAATCATTAACATCAATAGACAGCTTGATGTCGAGATATTTCAGCCTTCGACCGCCCCGGGAATGAGCCCATATCCGTCATTTTCGAGCGGTCTGAAACAATCGTTACGCGGAGCACCGGGTTCATGTCGAATTGAACGGTCGGTGCCCAATTTCTTCTCTGCGCGAAGTTTTGGAACTTCCCGCAGATTGTACGGGGTCGTTTCGTAGACCCAGTTGAGCCAGTTTCGCCACAGCAGATTCGCGTGGGCACGCCAAGAGAAAAGCGGCTCCATCGTCGGGTCGTCGTGCGGGAAATAGTTTGCGGGGAACGGCACATTCGTAAGGCCTTTGGCCTCGTCACGCTCGTATTCGTCACGTAGGGTGTACTTGCCGTATTCCCAGTGACCCAGCACGAAAACCTCGGAAAAATCGCGCGCGGCTATGAGGCCGGAGCCCGTTTGCGGACCCCAGGTGAGTACTTGCAGGTCTTTGTTGGCGGCGATATCGTCCTCGTTCATGCCGGCCACACGCGAGTGCGGCTGCAGCGAAATCTCGTCGAAACCGTTGGTGATGAAACAATATTCGTCCTGCAGATATTGCGGGAACACACCGAAAAGCTTCTCTTTGAAATTCTGCTTGCGGATTCCGTAACGATAGTTGAGGCCTGCCATCGCGCCCCAGCACAGGTACATCGTGGAGAAGACATGGGTCTGCGCCCAATCGAGGATCTGCGTGAGCTCCTCCCAATAATCTACCTCGGCGAAATCAAGCTGCTCCACCGGCGCGCCCGTGACCACCAAGCCGTCGTAATAGTTGTCTTTGAACGCGTCGAAATTCTCGTAGAACTTCAAGAGATGGTCGGCGCTAACGTGGGTGGATTCATGGGTTGAGGTCTTCATGAAATCGATGTCGACCTGCAGCGGCGACTTGGAAATCAGACGCAACAGCTGCGTTTCCGTCTCGATTTTCTTGGGCATCAGGTTGAGGATGACCAACTTCAGTGGGCGGATCTTCTGCTGCTCCGCTTCGGGCTTCTCGATGGCGAAGATCCGCTCCGAATCGAGTATCTCACGAGCCGGCAGTCCGCTGGCAATCTTGATAGGCATGGTTCCATTATGGACGCACTTCTGCCCAGTTTCTGCCCTAATAGCAAAAAACTCGCCGGAAACTTGACATTTGCGTTATTACCCGTAATCTAGATTATTGCTGTCTTAAACAGCCGTCGCGGGGTGGAGCAGTTCGGTAGCTCGCTGGGCTCATAACCCAGAGGTCTCAGGTTCAAATCCTGACCCCGCTACCAATGCCTCCGGTTTCACATTGAAGAATCGGAGGCTTTTTCTATATCTACAAGGTTCCATTGGACGCAGCCGAGCTCAATCGGTGGGAGTCGAAGTAAGGCCCGGCAGCAGTGCCGACTGTGCAGAATCGATTTCCGCGTCCTTCGGATTCTGATGGAATTGTCTGTGCGCAATCCACAGTTTGATTCGTTCTGTGACCCTATGGTGTATCTGCCAGTCTTTTTCGTTCCACCAGTGGCTGCG
Source organism: Bifidobacterium sp. ESL0784 (assembly GCF_029433295.1). GTDB lineage: Bacteria > Actinomycetota > Actinomycetes > Actinomycetales > Bifidobacteriaceae > Bifidobacterium. Next base: position 419,730 of record NZ_JAQTHV010000001.1, on the reverse strand, counting down.
GCCTTCGACGGGAGCATGATCGTATCCACAACGTCGCAGTCGAGTCGGGGATTTTCTCCAGTGGATGCAGATTTCCGCGTCATCCGGTATTGTTGCCGCTTCGTTTTGGGGGCATATTATCAATTTCATGGTGGATCCACCTGTTCTGACTACAGGTACCATATTGACGCCCGACCTGACCCATTTGCCGTCTTCGTCACGTTTCCAATCCATTATATACACGTTGCAATTGTGCCCAAAAACTCGCACAGCAAAAGCATCGCCGTCTCCGTCGTTGTCTATCTCCGCATATCTCGACCCTTTGGAGACATGAAGCTGTTCCAGTGTAGGCATTTGTCCAGCGGACACCAGCTGTTCCATTTTGGTTCTACGAATTGACCATGAGGCCTCTGGACGTTGCCGAATCGTTCGAATAAGCGAAATAACCGCGAGCAAAAAAGACAGTATCGACATGATGATTGCGACTTGATCTTTCACTATTGCCTTCCTTTGTTGGTTGCTGAATTTTCTGACAATTACCAGTGTACGGCTCGGGAAGGTACTTACCTCGGGTGATTACCAATGAGGACAGTTTGCATCGACACGAATCGCTCCGCGCCGATCCAGCCCTAGCTATCGATACTTCCCTCCGGATGACAGTCACTACACAGCCTGTCACAGCAGCGAGCAACAAGTCCACAACGACGTTATCGCAACCTCGCCGCCAAATATAACGGCGGACCAAACGCCGCCACAACGAGATAACCGGCCGATACGACAGGTCTGCGGAATACAATGAGCTGCACAATGACATAAAAGGAGACAAGCAGCAGTGGGAATCTTCTGGATATTATTCATCGTCGTGTCCATCGTCAGCATCGCCGTGTGCCGAATCTTCAAATTCATTGCGGAAATCGTCGTGTTCGCGGTCGTCGTCCTGATCCTGCTTTTTGCCTTGCTCTTCTTTGGCCTCTCGCGCGAAAATAAAACCGACAAGGATAACGAGCCTCCGCTCGAGGAAAAGCCGGAAAGCCACATTTCAAGAGATCCCGCAGATAACATCCCGAAAAAGCCGTTTGCGCTGCTCAGCTTCCCTGCAAACAAACGCAGGGCCGCACGGATAAACGCCAAATACCAAGAAGAAAGGGAAGCGGCCGACAATGCCAGCGAGACCACGTTGCAGATGCCGTATTATCGTTGCCCTCCGTCAAAAGCCATCAAACGTTTCTTCGCGAAATATCTGAGATTCTCGGGACGTTCGAGCCGAAGCGAATATTGGTGGCCGGATTTGCTTATTTTGGTTGTCGGCCTCGCATTGCTTATCATTGACAAAACCGTTCTCGGCAGGAACGGGAGTCTGCTCGATGTCATCTGGATACTTGCGATCTTCGTACCCATACTCGCTGTAAGCATTCGCCGACTCCACGACTCCAACAAATCGGGATGGTGGATATTACTACCGATAGCCTCGATCGCCGTCGGCGCCATCATTGTCGTCATCGCCTCTTCGGCTGCAAATGTAAGTATCAGCACGCTGGTTTTGAATGCCGGACATATCGGTTCCGGTACCGCTTTTGCCGTAGTCATCGCCGGAATCATCGATTTCATAGCTGCTGTTTTCTGGATTGTGCTTATGACGCTTGCACCGAACCCGGCTGGGGCACGTTTCGACAGGACCGATCAATAGGTCTGCACTACGGACATGGAGATAGCCAGAATCGAAAACGGTGAAGTCGGCAAACCGTGTTGACCGCTGCAAAGGCACATCGCCCCTGCCCCAGAACCGGAATCCGTTCAATGTGGCATCCAAGAAGAAGTATTCAACGTGATTTTTCAACACGCATGTTAACGGTTATGACGAAAACATCGCGTGAACCGTAAACAAAAGCGGTCGGTTTGATTGGCCTTTGAGCAGATCAAACCGACCGCTTATTCTATAAAACCGTTATCGTCTTCCTTCCTATTTGGCGGTTTTGGCGGCAGTCAGGTCGTAAATCGTCACGCCGTCGACCGTCTGGGACTTGAAGTTGGCCTTGACCCATGTGGCGATCTGGCCGGAGGCGTTCGAGCCGCCCATCTGGTTGCCGCCTATGCCGCCCCCCATTTCGCCTCCGCCGATGTAATAGTGAATCTTGCCCTCCTTGACGTAACGCTTGAACTGCGCGAGCGTTGGGCTCGGGTCGGAGCCGTTGAAGCCGCCAATAGGCATGACCGGCTTCTGCGTGGCCAGCTGGTAACCGGACGCGCTCTGCGAACCTGTGGCCGCGGCGATCCATGTGTATTGGTCGGCATCCTTCATCAGGAGCTTTTTAAGCTTGGTACCAACCGAACTCGCGCCATCACCGCCGAGCAGGCCCCCTGCGCCGCCGTGACCACCACGAGCGCCACCTTGGTTTCCCCCGAGCTGGTTGCGACCGGACTTGCCAGAGGCTGTGAAACCGTTTTGACCATTCTGGCTGCCCTGAACACTCTGCATACTTCCGCTGTTTTTGCCGGCTTGGCTATTCGTACCAGGCACTCCTCCGGTGGTGCTTCCGTTGGAATTATTAGAACGGACGGAACCATTGGAATTATTCATAGATTGGCCACCGAACTGGTTCGAACCACGGTTGCCGGGAGCAGTGGGGCCATTGGCATTGTTCGCACCGTTGGCACCGTTTCCGCTGTTGGTGCTGCCCTGGTTGTTCTGGCCATTCTGGCTAGGCATAGCGCCACCGAAACCGCCTTGACCCTGACCTTGCTGGCCTCCACCGGGCATACCACCTCCGGGACCGCCCTGGCCGCCGCCGGGTCCGCCCATCGAACCTGAAACCTCGGGACCAGCAGTGACTATCGATCCGTAATGACCCGTGGCGACGGTGTAACCCGTCCAGGCGGTTGGGCCGGCATAGAGTGCAAGCATCGCCAAGGCGATACCAATCAGGCCAATCTTGCTCACCACTTTGCCACCATTACCGGAACGCAGGGAGTGCAACGAACGTATAGGCAGCAGGGCGATGGCCGAAATCAGCAATGTAAGCGTTGCCAGACCGCCAAGAACGAGCACTGTGGGGCGCAACCACGGCAGCCAAGTCGAACGGGACAGCAATTGCGCGGCCCACAACGTGTTGACGAGTACCAGAACCGTCGCCAATAGACGCGACCACAAGGCGCCTCGCCGTTCCCATAGACTTTGCACGGCCACAGCCACCATCACGGCCACCGCAGGAGCGAGTGCGACAGTGTAATACTGATGGAAGATGCCGCCCATGAAACTGAACGTCAGCCAAGTGACGACGAGCCAACCGCCCCACACCATCACGCCTGCGCGGCGCATATCGGTGCGGCGCACGCGAATCGAAACGGCGAGACCGATGAGGATGCCGGCAAAGGCGATCGGCGCGAGCCAGGAAATCTGAGTGCCATAGACGCCGTCGAACAGACGCGTGATGCCGGTCTGGCCCCACATGCCACCGCCTTGGCTGTGGCCGCCGTGACTTTGGCCCCCACCAGCGCCTGGAGCGCCGCCCGGACCGCCACCCATGCCGGTCATTGCACTGTAGGCATTGCCCAGCGTTTCGGAAATCTTGCCACCGCTAGCTCCAGTTCCTGCGTGGCCGGTTGCATGGCCTCCGCCACCTCCGGGAACCACAGAACCCGTCTCGTTGCCGGTCAAGCGACCGAAACCGTTATAGCCGAAGGTGAGCTCTAGGAACGAATTGTTCTGCGATCCGCCAATATACGGCCGAGAGGCGGCAGGGACGATGACAGTAAGCAGGACCCACCAACCGGCGCTGACCACCATCGAGGCGAGCGCAACAAGGCTGTCAACCAGACGCCGCCAGAACTTGGTCGGCGAAGCGATCAGGATCGCAAGTGCAAAGCCCGGAAGGACAAGGAAGACTTGCATCTGCTTGGTGAGGAAGCCGAGGCCGATGCATACGCCGCCGAGCGCCAGCCACAAGGTACGTTTGCGATTGCCTTTGCGGTCCGGATCATATTCCAGCGCTCGCAAAACTGAGGCCGAAGCAGCAATCATCAGCAAAACCAGCAGCGCATCAGGATTATCGAAACGGAACATCAACGCAGCCACCGGGGTCAAGGCGAGCGTCGAACCGGCAATGATGCCGGCCCAATTGCCCCAATACCGGCGAACCGAAGCGTATAGCAGCCAAACGCTCAGCACCCCGCACAGCGCTTCCGGAAGCAACAGGGCAAAGGAGTTCAGGCCGAACGCCCTGATGGAAAGCGCCATCAACCACAATGCGGCCGGCGGCTTATCAACCGTGATGGAGTTTGCGGCATCGGACGAACCCCACAGGAACGCCTCCCAGTTTTTCGAGCCTGCTTGAGCCGCGGCCGCGTAGAACTCGTTGGCAAAGCCGTTGGCCGTGAGGTTGACGAACATGATCGCCGCCGTGGTCACCATCATGATGCCGAAAGCGAGCCAATCGACCCAAGTGCGTTTTTGGGCGATGGAATGCCGGACCGTGCGCACCGGGTCGGCGGAGACGAAACGGCCTCCGGGAATGCCGGTGAATACGGACCTGATGCGTCCGAAACTGGGACGTTGGCCGGAATCGGTCTGAGCCGTGTCCGTGGTTTTGGACGAGTTGGACGAATCGGCTGAGTTGGCGGAATCGTTGGGATTGCCGTAATTACTCGTGGCCGAAGAAAATCCGGGGTCACGCTCGGCACCGTTCAGGCCTAAATTGCCTGGTTGGTTTGGCATGTCGTTCATGGATGTGTCCTTTATTGATACGATTAGATGAGTGAAGCGGCAAGTTCGCGCCGCATCCGTTTGATGCCCGCAAGGTCTTTGCGGACGGTGTCGGGAATGTCGACCGTTGTGCCCGTATCCTCGACCCAACGCACCGGGAATATATAGGTAGGCAGGTTGTAAGTCTGGGCGAGCGTCAGAAGCTCGGTGTCGAAGAACCACTCGTTGTCTTGTATTCTCGGCAGCAGAAATTCGGCGGCCTTCGCGCTGATTGCCTTGAAACCGCACTGCGCATCCTCGAAGGTGACGCCCAAGGTTGTTCGCAACAAGGCGTTGTAGCTCCGGGAGATGAACTCTCGCTTGGCAGAGCGAGTGACGTGAGACTCATCGAGCAGACGGCAGCCGCTCGCCACTTCGGCTTGACCGCTCAAAATCGAATTGACCAGCACATCGGTCAGGCGGATATCGGTGGAAAGGTCGACGTCCATATACGCCCGGGCTTTGGCTTGAGACTCGTCCCAAGCCAGTTTCAACGCGAGGCCCCGGCCCTTTGCCGGAATACGGATCGCGCGAATGAATTTTGGATATTGCCGGGCCAGACTGACGGCGATCGGCCAGGTATCATCAGTGCTCGCGTTGTCGGCGATGACGATGTTCCAGCTGTATAGCGGGAAATAGGACGGCTGGGATTGCGTCAGGAACCGGCTATTACGCGACGAGACAAGGAACCGCATCAAGGCGAGGACCGAGTCGGCGAGCTGCTCCCGCTCGTTGTAGACGGGGATGACGATGTCGGCATCCACGTACGCCGGCTTTCCCACGCGCTCGGCGATGGAGACAAAGTTGGGAGGATTGGGCAGGTTACGCCCGGTCTTCTCGGTTACGTTGATGGAATGAAAACCATGTTGTGCCGTTTGCGGCTGCTGTTGTGTTGTCATAATGACAGTACACACGACGATTTTGGATATACACTCAGGCAATCGTGGGACGAAGCCCGAAACCTGTCGCCAATACCATGGAAGTTTGCTGAGCGTTATCTGGATGCGATAAACCGGTAGCTCGTCGTTGAAACGAATGTTATATATCACCCGTCCGATGTTGCGATGACGCCGCAAAAGGCATGAAAAATGACCCCGGGACAGACCGAGGCCATTATCAAATCGTATATTCTTCTATTGTTTAAAGTCGCGCTCACCTCATGCTTCCCGCAACGTCGTATCGGCAATGGTTAACGAAGCGCCCGGGTCTTCTGAAGCCGAGCTTCCGGCGACACCTGACGTCGAGCTTCCAGAGCTGGAAGAAGTATCCGTTTGTGATGAGCTTGTCCCCTTGGAACGGCTTCCGGAGGAATCGGACATACCGCTACGGGACTTTCCGGAGTGACTTCCGCTGCCGCTGTTTTGAGAATCGGAACCACCGAACATGTCCGAGCCGTCAGCCGAACCCATTGAATCGGATTGATTCGAATCGTCGGACGATCCGGATCCGTCTGATTGCCCAGAATCCCCGGACAATCCGGACCCATCCTGCCCGGACAGGCCGGACTGACCGCTGTCATCCATAGACTGACCGCTGGCACCGGGCATCTGGCCCATGCCTCTACGGCCCTGGCCCGAAGGCATCTGGCGTTCCATTTGCTGGCTTTGCGAAGGCACCACCGATTTCGCGGTGGCGAACCCTCCGATCGCGCCACCGGCCAAGCCGCAAACGAGGGCGATGCCGATAATCGCGCCCCACATCTTGCCGGAATGTTCATTCGGCTTCTGGCCAGGGTGGAAGGTGCCGGTTGCGGCGAAACTGCCGGCACCGACCGACTCACCGTTGGCCATGTAACTCGCGCCACCAATCGGCTGGCCATTCGTTGCGAAACCGTTCCCGCCCATCGGCTGGTGGCTGCCTGCAAAGCTGCCGGCACCACGCTGCTGACCGTTGGTCCCAAATCCTGCGCTGCCACCAGGCTGGCTATTGGGACCATTCGGCGACTGATACGGCGGGTATCCGGCTGTGGCTCCATAAGCAGAAGTCGACGGGCTACCACCATAAGCGTTGCCATCGGTTGGGGTGAATACAGAAGTATTTGCAGGATTGGTACCTGATGGTGTAGTCGTTTCCCCAGTATTTCCCTTGACGTTTGTGTCCGAGTGGCTTTCGGGACGCATATTCATAGTGGCGTCAGTATCGTTACCGGCGGCATTTTGGACATCCGCCGCAGTTTCAGCTTTCGTCCCACCATTGGCGTTCTTGTTCTTCGTTACGTTGTCGTTCGTATTCTTGTCCATATTGATGCTCCTGTTCGTATTCCTGTGCGCCTGCCGGATACCGGCAGACGAATCAAATGACTGCCTATTGGCGAAATAGCTACCCGCACCCCCATAAATCGCAAGTGCCCATATCGCCTCGACCAGAAAAAGGATAAACGGATGACCGTTTGCCCACCTTTCTGCGTCGGTTGGTTATATTGAACAAGGTCATCATGGGCGGGCGCTGTGGCAAAGCCCAAGAAATTCCGCTACTTTCGGCAGATATTCTTGAACGTAAGCTGAATGGTTGCTGAATTTGATTGATTCGCAGAACCGGGAGTCCGGGGCTTCCAAATTTTCGGAAACCCCGGAAGCAGACGACACTGGCACTTCAAATCACCGATGCCGAGGGCAGTATCGGTCGCGTTTCAGCACTTCCAACAGAAGTGCACCGAAGAGGAACGCGCCGGCGACAAGCAACAACAGGGTGATGGATGCCCCGCTGATGACCAGAGCAGCGGGAACGGGAGCAGGAGCGGCAGCGGACTGATCGACCTTGCGCAAACCGTTCCAATCGTCAAGGTTGGAGGACACCGGCTGCATCACATTCATGGTTTGGCCTCCGATTTTGACGGTCTTCGCATGCAAATCGCTCGAACCCGGAAGCCACGTTTCGGCGATACCGGGCACTTGGCCGGCCACGATCCCGGAAGAATCGGCACCACCCGAAGCCGGCCCGCCGGTTTCTTCTTCGGCTGTTTCACCGGCCGAAGAAGCCGAACCTTCGCCGCCATGAGCGGTGGTCCCCTCGTCCTCGGAACCATGTGCCCAAGGATTCGCATCCACGCCCTGAAGAGCGACGAGCGGAATCCCGGTGACTTTCGCCCGGTCCATATGCCTTGCCGTCACGTCTTTGAGCGTGCCGACCACATCGACATGCTCTCCAGGCTTCAGCACGAGGTTCGACCACCCGGCAGGATACCTGAAACCACTCACCGCACCATCGCCGGCAAGGGTGGTATCGCTGATTTTCAGGTCACTGGCCTTGAACAGCGCCCCATGCCCACCTTCGTGGTCGCTGGTGTTGGTGATGGTGAAGACGATTTCGGTGTCTCCGTCGACGTTGAACGCGTCATCCGGATTGTCGCGGTCGCCTTTCGACCAACCGCTGGGCTTGTCCCACTTTTCGATATGCAGCGAAGGAACCAGGTCCGGCGTTCGGGTCCACACCACGTTCGATTCGTTCGCTTGACCGTTGAGGGTCTCGATGAACCTGTTCTCGTGGCGCTCGGTCGGTTTCATCCGAGCGACTTGGATATAGGCACGCCAACCTTGTTCATTCGCCTCGTCTTGGGAAACCAGTTGACGATAGGCTTCAGTTGCGGCGACAGTGATCTGCAGGTGCTCGGCCTGCCCGGAAGCCGCACCGCCGGAACCGCGAAGCGAAACACCACCGTTATCTGTCACAAGGGTGAACAAATCGCCGCCGAATTTGTCAATAGCATCGAATCCGTTGCCGGCAATTCTATCCCCCTTGCGTGCGATCACCCTGCCGTCCGCACCATGCAGATCACGGGTCGCGTATACGGCCCATTGGCCGGTGTACTGGTCATAGTCCGAATCGAGGTTATCGACGATATTCCACCCATCAACTCGCGGATAGGCGCGATTCGCAGGCAGAACGGAGCTGTCGAGCTGATAGAGGAACGTGCTGCCCTTATAGACGCTGGAGCCGTTCACGGATTCGCCGCCGACCTGGACGATCACATCCTTGGCGGGGTTGATCGGTTTCAAGGGGTTGCCCACTTCGTTGGTCTCTTTGCGTATCGTGTTCTCGACTTGGACGGCCTTATTCTTGACGACATATCCATCACTGACCTTTTGCACTTTGTATGGCATCACAATGTGATAGCGCTGGCCAAGCAACGATTGGTCAATCGCGGGATCGGCAAGCGGGTCATACTTGTCTTGCGAGGCATACGCCTGCAGATCCTTGGGTTGAGGGTCGCCTTTCAGCGTCGCCGCCGTTGCCGCTACGAAAGTATCCACCGTTTTGGCGAAGACGTAAAGCACGCCGTCATGAATCTTGATGTTGAATTTCGCGGTATAGTCCAGGCCGTCATCGCCGGTCACCGAAATATCCGTAGGGTCGACCTTGAGATATTCCTCGTTGAAATCATCGACGATTCCAAGTCTCCAGACTTTATAGGCCTGACCCGTCTGGGTGGCGTCCAAATCGATGGCATAATTTCCGCTGTCGCCAAGAAGCAACGTCCTCCCGTCGATGGAGACGGTGGGATCGCCCTGCTTCGAGCTTTGGAAATCGTGTTTGGCGGGATTCAGGGCAGATGGGATGTTGAACACCTCATTACTTGGGGTCACGGAGTTGTTCAGGGTGAGCATCCACTGGTTGCCAATCCTATGGTCAGTTGGCGCATCAGCAGACACAGTACCTTCCAACCGCAGCTGTAATCGCGGCGTGCCTCCAGCCTGCCACTGGGAGATGAGGGCAGTGTCGGTTAGAGAAACCGCGACCTCATGCGCCGTGTCTTCCCACTTGGTCACGTATTTCGACTTGGGTATCATGCGTCCGCTGTTGAGATCCATCAGCTCAAGCGTCTGTTTGTCGGGCTTGAGGTAGCGGTCATAGCGATCGGTGAACACAATGGTTTTTACCGCATAAGCCAAGGAGGGCAAACGTAATTGGGTGTCCAAATCATATTCGACCTTCTGACCGGGGTAAACTACTTTGCCGTCCACAGAACCCTGATCGCCGCCTTGCGAGGCCTCGCTGACCACATCCTTCTTCACCGACGGCAAGTAACCGTAGATCTTCGGCAAATTGGTGTATTCGACTTGCCTATTGACGCAGATCAAGCCTTCATTCAGTAAATCGGTTCCGGCAGGATTCGCACCGAAGACAAGCTCGTCGCCGGGCCCTTTATGGAAGTCCTCACGCACTTTCGCGGCACCCATGCCGTTGGCGTAGTTCGCCACGAAAGGCACGAACATCGTGATCTGGACCGGACCGGCGTGACGCGAAAGCGTGGTAAGCCAACCGCGCTTGGCAGTTGCCGTGATCTTCGTTGGAGCTGACTGGGAAATGTCAAATTCCTCGGTGACATCGGAGCCTGCGACTTCGTTGATCGCATCAACGCTTGACTCGCTGCTTGAGGAGGTCGCTGCCATGTAAACACGCACTTTGGAAAGTGCTTGGGGATCGACCAAGTAGTCGACCTTCGCGTAGTCATCGGTCAACGAAAGTTGGTTGATACGATGTTGCAGCGCGCTCGGGTCGGTTATCGGAAGATTAACCACAGCGCCCAATTGGTCGCCGTCAAGGAACGTGAGATTGTCGGCACCGGTCGCATTGCTCTTATTCGGGTCGATGGCCAACTTCCATTTGCCTTCGCCATCCAGTCGCACCCAGCTTTTGTCGGGGTTTGGGCTCCACACATACACCCGTGGCGTATTCGTGGCAGCCGTTTTCCCGTTCCACTGCTCACTGCCCTTGTTGACGAGGGTTTTGGTCGTGTGCGCATCAAGGTTTCTGGGCATGATGCCCATCAGTATCATTTTAACCTTGTGATCCCGCGTCTGCTTGCCACTGCCGTTAAGAATCGCCGGCTTTGCCCTGGAGGTGGTCACATTCCCGTTGGTCTCGATGTCGAAGTCGCGGGTGCGATCCACATCATCGACGAAGACATTGGTCCGATTGCTGGAGAAGTGGGCATATGGAGCGGCCTGCGACCAATCATCCGTAATGGCATATTGGTCCAGATCCTTGGCCAGGTTCTTGGGCAATGTCCCGCCGACAAAGACGGTCACATCGTCGCCGGTGACGTATGTTTTGTTGTCGGCCGCCACATTATTGGTATGCCCAGGGTCCTCGGTATTTTTGGCTTCCGTTGGGTCCATGACCCATGCCTTGTCTGGATTCGGGCTGCGCACAAACACTGAAGGCGTATTCGTATCCGCATCCTGCCCATTGAATCGCTCTGTGCCGGAATTGTTCATGGACACGGCATCGGTGGCCGTCGTCTCCGACTTGAAACTGCCATCAAGCACCAACTTGACCACCCGATCATTGCCTTGATGCGCACTGCCGGCAAGCATCGACTGACGGGCCACGGCCGTTGTCTTGAAACCGGTGGTGGTGATACTGAAATCGGCGGTGCGATCGATGCCGCCGACATACACTCTAGCGTTTTCGTTGGGGAAATCGAGATAACGAGAGGCATCCGACCAGTCATCGCTCAACGAATATTGCGAAAGATCCTCTATCAGGTCCTTGGGCAAAGTGCCGTTGACCACGCTGGAAACCCGGTCGCCCGGAACAAACGCCCTGCCGTCGCTGCCTGCCTGATTCGTATGGTTGGGATCTGAAACGGACAAGGACTCATTGGGGTCAGTGGTCCATGCCTTGTTCGGGTCAGGGCTACGCGTTGGGAATTCATAATGTGGGGTGTCCACAAAGGCTTTTTTATTCCACGAGACCGAAGCCGTGTCCCCCACCTGGTTGGTAGTCGGATTGTGCACCCCTACCTTGAACTCAAACCGGAAAACGTGGTCGGCGGGCATCTCCCCTATATCCTTCGAGCGGTCGGCCCTGACCGTGTTGGTGGACCGGTCCCAATTCATCACGAATTGATCGGATATATCCCTATTTGTAGTGGTATCCGTGACTTTCATGCCCGACACGTCATAATCGACACCATTGGGAGCAATGACATCCCTGAAATGCAGCTCGTAACCGCCCCGACCGGTGCCTGATTCGATGGTGGTCGTGTTCGACATACCATCCGTACTCGTTCCCTCCTGCACGGATTTAGTGGGTGCGGAAGGCGCCAAAGAACCTATATCCCAGCGCTCGGCAGCGTCGGCATAGCCGATATGGCCGGCATCGGCGCTCATCCTTCCCTGCTTGTACACACCTACATCGAACCAATATGGGCCCTCTTGCCAATGGCTCATACCCAAATCCGAGGGAACGAACAATGGCGACCATGAATCACCATTGTTATGAATCGCGGCGATTTTCGTAACTCGAGTCCCCGGCACATAGCCGTCAGGTTGGCCACCATAATACAGGGTCACATTCGCATTCACATCCTCGCTGATAGGCGACCCATTGCCGGTAGCATGAATGAGATCACGGACCGGATCGGTGGCGCCGACAACGACGCCTGCCGGCATCTGCTGACTCGTGGTCAGACCGAGAGTGTAGTCACGTGGAGGCTGCTGGTTGTTGACCGCCAGGCACACCACCTGCACGCCAGACGGAGTGGCTGCCGCCTGCGCGTTGATGCCGTCTTCGAACATCGATTTGCCGCGCGCGAGCCATCCGGAGTCCCAACCAGCCAAACTCCCAGAGGGATTCACTGCATCCCAATCAGCATGGAACCGGTTCATGAAATCCGATCCGTTCGTGCCCCATAAGTTGATTTTGTTGCCGCCGGCAATGGAAGGCGTCGCCGACACCGTCATCATCACCCCGACCACACGTGCCTGGGTTGCGGGCCCATCAGTCGGATCCGCGATGGCTCTGCTGATTGCATCACGGCAAACCGGCTTAATCCTCCCATCGAAACTGGCGCCCACCGGCGTTCCAGGATTCGACGCTGCAAAGCGGCTATGAATCTGGCTCAATGCATAGGTGATGGAATCTTCGCCCCAGCCTTGTACAGGAGTGCCTGAATATGAATTATTGTCATAAAGCCATAAAGCATCATCGTTGGGGCCGACGCTACCACCTCCGCCAACGCCACCACCCCCGATGCCCATTCCAGCATTCGCCACACTAGGAACAAGCATCGAAAATGCTGTCAACATCGCCAATCCGCAAGCAATCAAATGTCTTATGCTTCCGGGTTTCAGCCAGTTACGCCTTTTCATCTTTCTCCTCCATTCGCTAAGATGGAGGAAGAGCACCCGCAAGGGTCCTCTTCCAACTATTGGAGTCGCGTTCTCTGCCCGAATCCGCCAAGATAAACAGCGGGGAACACGACAAAATCTTTGATTGTTAATTACCTGAAATTATGTTGCCATTCCCGTCGACTTGATTCCCGTTTCGGTCAAGACAATCATGCGGGCCGAAGCACATAATGTCGTGATGGCCGCCTAAATCATCATGCGCTCCAGGATCATTTGAAGTTGCGACCCAGCCATGTATTTGGGGAACAGATGTTGTGGAATTCCGTGACCCAGAACCAGACGAGCCACCACGCGCCGAACCAGAGGACTTCGAGCGTGTCGAAGCCCGCTTCTGCGTAGCCTCGGCCTGAGCCTGCGCTGCGGCCTGAGCAGCCTCGGCATCGGCAGCAGCCTTCGCCTGCACACTCGCGTTGACTGCGTTTACCACTCCATCAAGCGTCTGCGCGGCCTGTTGCAAATCGGCAAGTTTGGATTGTTCATTGCCAATCAGCCTATTTGCCGCATCAACCTGTTGCGAAAGCACCGTGCGAGTCGCGTCATCAGCCACATTGCCGGCCGATGAATCCAATAGCTGCTTGGCTTGCCCCACCTTCGCAGTCAACGCATCGCGCACATCTTTCAATGTTTTCACGTCACGGCTCGCAAGCACCGCTTTCGCCGACGTTCCAACAGCCCTACGTGCCAACTTCAACGATTTCAGCGAAGCCGCAGCCACTCCTTCCTGCTTTTGGGCAGCTGTACGCGAAACCGCGTCACAGGCAGGTACGCTTCTTTGTGCCAGATCGCTGAGCTTCTTCTGATCACCGTGCAGCGTTTCCCAGGTTTTGCCATCAGCAACACCCTTCTTATCCGCTTTCGCCGCCTCGATCACTTTATCGTCAAGAGGAGCTCCGGCAAGCTTGCGAATCTGCGCCGCATATTGCCGACAGTTCGAGAGCGCTTCGTCCTTGGTATGGGCGTTGAAAGCCACCACACCGGCAGCGCCAGCCACAATGATGACAACCACGGCAATTGCGGCGATCCATACCGCCGGTCGCCTCCAGAACGGTAGCTTATCGCCACCGGAAGCAGCCTCGCCTTCATCTGACTGCTCATCACCAGCGCTTGGCGATGCTGCTTGCGCGTCTAACACATCGGGAGGCGGCGCACTCTTCTCTCCGCGTTCGTCGGCGACCTGCCCCGATTCCACCTCATCGTTCATCTTTCTCTCACTTTCTTGTTCACAACCCGATACTGCTATCGTTGCATAATTGTGCAAATTACCGTGCGGATTTCGGGTACTGTGGTCGAATGATAGGGGTCTCGGCGTGTTGTGGATAACTCGATTTTCACTATCCACATTTCGCCGTTTTCAGATCACCCTCGACCGATTCGTCCACATGATTATCAACTATCTCGTAATGCAAAGAAATAGTTATACACAAATTCTATCATTTTGTCTAAAAATAACGAAGGTCATCAAACCTGCCTTTACAATGATGACTACAGAACGAGTCACCGACGCGAAAAACGAGGCGGTAATAAGATGTCAGCCAATACAACAAGCCATGAATTCAGTGAGCCGGCAACGCCCAGCATCCCCATAAGCGCGCCTCGCCAATTCGGGCGGATAGTCATCATGTCGGTCACGCCAAGCGAGGAGCGCGGAATTTTCCCGGCACGCGTCGAATTCGGCGAAATGTTCACCGTCACGGCCCAAATCTTCATCGAAGGCCGCAGCCATACTGGTGCTACAGCGATTCTGAAAAATCCGCACGGCGAAATTAGGCAACGGATTCCAATGGACTGCGTTAATCCCGGCCTTGACCTGTGGAAAGCCAATCTCACCGCCGGCAATCCCAGCGATCTAAAACCTTGGGAAAAAGGCTTCGATGCAATCCAGCGGCAACTCGGCGAATGGACGGTCGTGCTGGAGGGCTGGGAAGACGTATATGACTCCTGGCTGGCAGACGCACGAATCAAGGTCAACGTCAACGACGATGCCGAAAACGCGTTGATTTCCGGCTCACAACTTTTCGTACGTTGGGCAGGGAACAAAGACGCCAAACTCAGTGATTCACAGCAAAACATCTTGCGAAAGGCCGCTCGACAGCTTGCCGACGATTCTCTGGAAATCAAGGAACGACTTTCTGCCGCCGATAACCCAGCGGTTGAAGCGTTGCATCGCTCCAACCCGTTACGCGACGGGCTTACCGCGAGCGACCCGCAACGTTTCAAGGTCGAGCGTCCCGAATCGAGCTTCACTGCATGGTATCAGTTCTTTCCACGCTCCGAAGGTGCCACGCGAGATCCAGAAACCGGCGAAATCACGCAGGGAACCCTTAAAACAGCGATATCCGGGCTCGATCGCGCAAAGGCCGAAGGCTTCGACGTCGTCTATCTGCCGCCGATATTCCCCATCGGCGTCACCAATCGCAAGGGCCGCAACAACGCTCTGATCGCAGGACCAACCGACCCCGGCTCCCCCTTCGGTATCGGTTCAGCGCTCGGCGGCCACGACACGGTCGATCCGCTGCTCGGCACGATGGACGATTTCAAAGCCTTCTGTGCCTATGCGCACAAGCTGGGACTGGAAATCGCGCTGGACTTCGCCCTGCAATGCTCGCCTGACCATCCGTGGGTGAAAGAACACCCGAACTGGTTCCGCCACAAGCCGGACGGCACCATTGCCTTCGCCGAGAACCCGCCGAAGAAGTATCAGGACATCTACCCCATCGATTTCAACATCGACATGCCCGGCATCGAGCGTGAGACCGAACGCATTATGGACCTCTGGATTTCCGCCGGCGTTACGATTTTCCGCATCGACAACCCACACACCAAGCCGGTGCGTTTCTGGCAAGACGTCATTGAAGCCGTGCAACGCAAGCACCCCGAAATCCTCTTCCTCGCCGAGGCCTTCACCCGCCCGGCCATCATGCGCGCGCTGAGCCTCGCGGGCTTCACCCAGTCACACAGCTATTTCCCTTGGCGCAACACCAAGGACGAGGTGGCCGAATACCTGCAGACCACCAACAGCGACGAGGCCTACTACCAGCACAACACGTTCTGGCCCACTACGCCCGACATTTTGACCGATTATCTGCGTGACAACGGCCCCGAAGGACACAAAGTCCGTGCAATACTTGCGGCTCTGGGCTCACCGTCATGGGGCATCTACAACGGCTACGAGTTGGTGGAAAATCGCCAGCAGGAGGGCCATGAAGAGCAAGCCGACAACGAGAAGTACGAGATCAAGGTTCGCGATTGGAACACGGCCGAGGAATATGGCATCACCACTTTGCTCACCGAACTCAATCGCATCCGCCACGAGCACCCCGCCTGCCGCAGTTATCACGATTTGACCATGCTCTGGACCAGCGATCCGAACATCGTCGCCTTCGCCCGCCATGTCCCAGCCATTCTCAACGAATCCGGCACAGACGACACCCTCATCGTCGCGGTGAACCTCGATTGCAAGGCCGCCCATACCTCAGAGGTCAACTTCGACCCGGCCTTGCTTGGTCTGCCACGCGACCACACCTTCGACGTTCATGACGAACTCGGTGGCGGCAGCTTCACCTGGTCCAGCAACAACAAGGTCACCCTCGACCCCGCCGAACGCCCGGCCTATATTTTCAGCATCGCCGGAACCATGTCGGACTGACAACAAATCACGGCCGAAGGCAAAATCAAGCGAATAGACGCATCGGCGTGTATCTGCGCTAGACTTGATTTCGGTAATAAAACCGTACACACAACGTACGCAAGGCACGTTCAAAAGGAGCAAACATGGCTGAAACGTTCAATGTCCTCGTTGAGATCCCGCGCGGATCGAAGAACAAGTATGAGATGGACGAGGAGACCGGCCGCATCAAGCTCGACCGCACCCTCTTCACCGCGATGGGCTATCCGGATGATTATGGCTACATCGAAGACACACTGGGCGAGGACGGCGATCCGCTCGACGCGCTCGTCATGATTCCGAACTCCGTTTTCCCCGGCTGCGAGATCAAGTGCCGCGCCGTGGCGCTCTACCACATGGAAGACGAAGAAGGCGGCGACGATAAGGTGCTGTGCGTGCCTGCCGACGTGCGTTTCGATGACATCAAGGATGTCGACGATGTCAACGAGTATCACAAGGCCGAAATCAAGCATTTCTTTGAGCAGTACAAGGCTCTGGAGCCCGGCAAGGAAGTCATGCCCGGCGATTACTGGACCGGCGCCGAAGAGGCCGAAAAGCAGATCGTTGCCGCTCGCAAGCGCCTCGCCGACCAGAAGAAGTGAGCAAGGACTTTAAGAAATAACGTTGCATTGAGTGCGATGCTGTTCGTCGCACGAGAAACATACGTTACAGGGTGTTGGAATCCATATACTGGTTCCAGCACCTTATTTTTATCCACTACGAATTCAGGAACCAACACTGATGATCGTCGAAATTCTGCTTATCGCGGTGTCCGTTTCCATGGACGCCTTCGCTATCGCCATTGGCAAGGGACTGGCCACCAAACACGTCAGGCCGGTCAATGCCATCAAAACCGCGCTGTGGTTCGGCGGGTTTCAGGCGCTCTTCCCCATTCTGGGCTACTTCTTCGCTTCACTGTTCGGCAAATACGTCGAAGCCGTGGACCATTGGATCATTTTCGGTCTACTCGCCCTTATTGGCGGCAACATGATTCGCGAGGCGTTCGGTGAGCCCGAGGAGGACGCCAAGGAGACTGCGCAATTCGACTGGCGCCACATGGCTCCGCTTGCCGTTGCCTGCAGCATCGATGCCTTTGCCGTGGGTGTGAGCTTCCAGTTCATGCCGCTCAACATCTGGGGAGCCGCTGCCATCATCGGCGTCATCACGGGTGCCTTCTCCATCGCCGGTCTTTACTTGGGTCATTCCATCGGTGTGCGCTGGCAGCAGACCGCCCAGATTATCGGCGGCATCGTCCTCATCCTCATCGGCCTGAAAACCCTGTTGGAGCACCTCGGCATCATCACTTGGTGAATATGCAAACATGACCGCCACATGCATATGCACAGCGAGCAAATGTCCAAACCCAATTCGATACAGCACTGAAGATCTGGCATACTCAAAAATGTGTTCGACGCTGTATCGAACAGCAGAGAACGGAATTTCAATCGAAATAAGGCTTCCCTGCTGCAAATATATCCATCACAGCAATTTGTCAGCCACCAGAATCATTGGTATTTCAACGTTTTGCAATTCTCAAGCAAAACACGACACAGCGCTGAAGAACAATCACGGCATCTACACTCGTTCCATGCTATGAATCGCGACAACACCATCAGCCAACAAAAGCAAGCAGCGCAACCACCGCGAGGAACACCACAAAGCCGCCGTACATAATCGGCATCAGAGCAAAGGAATACATGCCATAACGACGGAACTTCTGCACCTCTTTGGGATCGTTGGTATCTTGCTTAAAGCGTGTAATGGGACTTCCGGCAGCAAGGTAATCTTTCATCCATCTGGTCGAAGCCCACGACAAAGCAGCCAGCAAAGCCACGGCAATCACCGCGACCAACGCGACAACAAGCGGCTTACGAGCGCCCAGATTGCCAACGCCGAAATAACGCAGCAAGACCGGAGCGAACACCCAGCCCGAAGTCCCTGCCATCGCGACGTCAAACATCAGGCTGTGCGAAAGAGAAAGCACCATATTCGTCCGTTCGCGGCGCAGCATCTGATGCAGGAAACCGAGGATAACGAACGCCGCCAAGACAACCAGCAAGGCAATTGCCCAGATGGTGCACCAACGCAGCAACTCGTCGCCTGACAACGCATCGAACCGGGCGGATACGTGACGACGCAGTCCACGCGGCCCGGCCACGCGATCGGTCAGCGGCAACGCCTCCGCCAACGACGTCTGGGTGCCGTATATCAGTGCCAATCCGCCAAATGCCCCTACCATGACATCAAAGACGCTGCTATGCAATGGCCAGAGAATCCCTACAAAAAGTGCCAAAACCAAGGCAACCGCTGTAAAAAATCCCACTTCCATACGACCCTCGACAAAACATGCGGCAACCATCAGAACGGCAATGACAGCATATGCGCCGATCTCAAACACCACCATCTGCTTGGTGGAGCCTGTCGACGATTTGGAGTCCGCCACACTCGCAGCCTTTTCATTGTCGCCATTCGCCGCAGCAGCCATCCGTAACCCCGTTTCGTCTTACGCCACTCGTTTTTCATGCCATTTTACGCACGAAAATCCCGTCATCCAAAACCCTGCTGTCTGACTGTTTACCCGGCTTCAAAACCGTGGAAACTCCGGCGTAACACTGCCGACACAAACAGGGTTTTCTATAAGGAATATGGTAGCTGCCAGTGTCCACAACCAGCAGGTACAATAGAGACAATCGAATAAACCCCAATGACGTCGCACACACGGCGGCAAGCTATGCGTAGGCACTGCCGGAGATGGCACGGCCTGCAAAGCCATGGGGCCGCGATTGGGAGGGAGGGCTCAATGACCGATTTGACATTAATGACGATGGCCCCCAACCCTGCCAGCGTGCTGCCCAGTCTCGCCCTGCTTTCCTACCGCGTGCGCGTGCTGCCGATGGACGCCGCAAGCCTAGTAAAACTTCCGGAAAACACCATTCTTTTTCTTGATGCACGCGACGACCTCGCCAATGCCAAGACGCTGTGCAACCTGATTCACGCTTCAGGCCTTTCCATTCCGATCATTCCCATTATTACGGAAGGTGGCTTCACGGCCATCAACATCCAGTGGGGCGTGGCCGACGTCATGGTGAGCAGCGCCTCCCCCGCCGAGGTGGAAGGCCGGCTGCGGCTGGTCTGCGAGCGCGGCCAGGCAACCCCGACCATGTCCCGCACTTCGGTGGAACAGGAGAATTACCGCGAAGACGGGCAGATCCGTTCCGGCGATCTGGTGGTGGACACCAAGGGCTATACGGCCACACTCAACGGCGAACCGGTCAACTTGGCGTACAAGGAATTCGAGCTTCTGAAATATCTCGTCCAGCATCCGCATCGAGTCTTCACCCGCGCCCAGCTCTTGCAGGAAGTGTGGGGCTACGACTATTACGGCGGCACGCGAACCGTTGACGTCCATGTGCGTCGCCTGCGCGCCAAGCTCGGCGGCGAGTATGAGCACATGATCGGCACCGTGCGCAACGTCGGCTATCGTTTCGATCCGCCTGACGACGACAACGCCAACATTGACGGAAACGACGATAGCGACGAAAATACCGGCGATGGCGCAAACAACGCCTGAAATCCGCAAAATAGGTGACAATACGAAATTTTCGCGCCTATAGTGGCGAAAGAATCACCTGATTATCAATATTCGATAATCAGAAAACGTCTATACACAAGGAATGGAAGCCGATGCCTAGGGAAACCAAAGCGCAACGCGCAGAACGCATCCACGCCGAATACGACGTACTCTGCGAAATGTTTCCCGAGGCGATGTGCACGCTCGATTACGAAACGCCGTTCCATCTGCTCGTCGCCACCGTCCTGAGCGCGCAAACCACCGACGTGCGGGTCAACAGCGTCACTCCCGAGCTCTTCCGCGACTACGGCACACCAGAAACGCTCGCGGTGGCCGACCCGGAACGCATCGAAGACATCATCCATCCGTTGGGTTTCTACCATACGAAATCAGCGCATATCATCGAACTTGCAGCCCAGATCGTCCGTGATTTCGACGGCGTGGTGCCGCAGACGATGGAGGAACTCACCACGCTTTCCGGCGTGGGTCGCAAAACCGCGAACGTCGTTTTGGGCGACGCATTCGGCGTGCCCGGCTTTCCTGTCGACACGCATGTCATCCGCGTCACCGGCCGTCTGCGCTGGCGTACGGATTGGCGCAACAAGCACCCCGACCCGGTCAAGGTCGAAAAGGAAATCACGCAGTATTTTGAGCCGAAAGAATGGTCTGACCTTTCACATCGTCTCATCCTCTTCGGCCGCAACGTGTGCACCGCGCGCAACCCCGACTGCGAATCCTGCCTGTTGAACGACACTTGCCCCTCCGCTTTCCATCCACTCTGACCCGGCCTGCCTCAAAATCCATTGAGCCGCAAAGCTTTACCCGTTTTCAGGAATCGTTCAGCACCGGATAGTAGAATTCTGAGCTATGTCACGCCATAAGCAGCAAACGAGCGGGCCCGTAAGAGGCCTCGCCTTCCTCGGTGCTGCCGTCGCGCTGTTCGCTCTTGTCGGCGTCGGCTGGGCTCATTTCGGCCATCGCACCGGCGACGCCACGTTGCTTCATTCCGGATCGGAAGTCACCGTCGGCTTGGATGCCACGGCCCCGCAATCTCTCGATATTCGCAGCGTGCAAGGCAAGGAACTCGACCAGGCGCTCATCGGCAATGTCTACGAAACCTTGGTCGGCCGCGACCAGAACAACAAACTCGTCCCGTCCATCGCCAAAAGCTGGGATGTTTCGAAAGACGGCCTCAACTATACGTTCACGCTCAATCCCGATATGCGTTTCGCCAACGGCGACGCGTTGGATTCCACTGACGTGGTCTATTCGCTGCAACAGATCGTCAACAAAAACTACGTAGGGGCCGAGGACCTAACCGGCCTCAAATCCGTCAAAAACCCCGACACGTCAACGGTGCAAATCGCACTTTCCACGCCTAATCCGAGGCTGTTACGCACACTTTCCTCACGCGCAGGAATCGTCTACGACTCAGCTTCCAGCGTCAACTACACCAAGCAGGCCGCGGGCAGCGGTCCATTCACCGTCCATAGCTTCGAACCCGGCAATTCCATCGTTTTCACACGCAACCCTTTGTATTGGAAGCAGCAGGCGGCCAGTTCGCAGATGACCTTGCGCTATTTCGACTCCGCAGGAACACTGAACACAGCGATGAAAAACGGCGAGATCCAGCTCGCGGTGCTGCGCCCCTCGGACTCCCCGAAACCCTTCCAAGGCAGCAAAAAATACAGCGTCTCCAAGGGCTTGACCACTTCAAAAGTGACGTTGGCGCTCAATAACAGCAGCGATTCGATCTTCTCTGACGAACGCGCCCGCTCGGCCGTCCGCTACATTCTCGACAACGAGGCCATCACCAAAAGCCAGCCCAATGCGGCGTCCGTGCTCAACGGCCCGATCAGCCCCTTGGAACCCGGTTACGACGACCTTTCAGCGATATTCCCCGCACAACCTTGACGCAGGAAAGAACGACCTCAATTACTGGATAACCCGCCCCGGATATTTCGGCGATATCACCTTCCTGGTCCCCACCGAATACCAGGCTCTCGGCCAGCAGGTGCTCGACCAGTTCAAGACCACCCAGCTCCATCTTGTAATGCAAGTTGTTGACGACGACACCCTGAACCAACGGCTCGACAACGGCGATTACAAAATGGCCATCGTCGCCATGCAGGGGCCGGACGACCTGGGTGCGTTCGCCAATGGTCGCTTCGGCTATCAGAACAGCGAGGCCCAGCAGGATTACCGCAACGCCTTGGCCTCGCCCAACGACATCGAATACCAGCAGAATCTCCGCGCCTATGCCAAGACGGTGAGCTCCGACGCCGGAAGCGCTTGGTTCTACACCGAAAGCAGCATGGTGGCCGCAGACAACAACGTCACCGGTTACCCGAGGAATATGACCGACGAACTGCTGCCGCTACGCGATGTGAGCATGAAGTAGCAAACCCAACGCTCACATGCCAACCAGCGCGTTGTCTATGTCATCATTCCTTTCTAAAATTGGACGTTATGACTGATCAGGACAATAGCATTATCAATGCAAGCCTTTCGCCCCTTCCCGACAGGGTCGGCGTCGACGGCTTGGAAGACAAATGGCGCGCCGAATGGGACAACGACGGCACCTACGAATTCAAGATTCCGCGCGACGGCAACGGCGAGCCCGACCGCAAGGCCGTCTACTCCATCGATACCCCGCCACCTACCGTTTCGGGCAGCCTTCACGTCGGCCACGTTTTCTCCTACACCCACACCGACGTCATCGCCCGCTACGAGCGCATGAGGGGCAAACACGTCTTCTACCCGATGGGCTGGGACGACAATGGCCTGCCCACCGAACGCCGCGTGCAGAACTACTACGGCGTGCGCGTCGATACGTCGCTCAAATACGATCCTGATTTCAAGCCGCCGTTCGAGGGCACGCAGGGCAAGAAGCTCGAGGCCCGCGACCAGGTGCCGATCAGCCGCAAGAACTTCGTGGAGCTGTGCGAGAAGCTCACCGCGCAGGACGAGAAGCAGTTCGAGGCGCTGTGGCGTTCACTTGGCATGTCCATTGATTGGCGCCAGACCTACCACACCATCGGCGAGCACCCGCAGCGCGTGGCGCAGAAGGCGTTCCTGCGCAACCTCGCGCGAGGCGAGGCCTACCAGAAGGACGCTCCCGGCCTCTGGGACGTCACCTTCCAGACCGCCGTGGCGCAGGCCGAGCTGGAAAGCCGCGAATACGACGGCTTCTATCACCGCGTCGCCTTCCGTTTTGAGGACGGCACCCCGATTTACATCGAGACCACTCGCCCGGAGCTTTTGGCAGCTTGCGGCGCGTTAATCGCCAACCCTGACGATGAGCGCTACCAGAAGTACTTCGGCCAGTACGTCTACTCCCCACTGTTCAAGGTGAAGGTACCGATTCTCGCGCATCCGGCCGCAGAGATGGACAAGGGCGCCGGCATCGCGATGTGCTGCACCTTCGGCGACCAGACCGATATCGAGTGGTGGCGCGACCTCAACCTGCCGACCCGCCCAATCATCCAGCGCAACGGCCGCATCATCATGAGCGTGCCGGACTGGATCACGGACGTTGACGGCAAGGCCATCTTCGAGGAGACCGAAGGCAAGACCACCTTCACGGCCCGCAAGATCATCGTCGAGCATCTGCGCGAATCCGGAGACCTCGACGGCGAGCCGAAGCCCACCAAGCGTATGACGAACTTCTACGAGAAGGGCGACAAGCCGCTCGAGATCGTCACTTCGCGCCAGTGGTACCTGAAGAACGGCGGCACCGACATGAAGCTGCGCGCCGAGCTTCTCGAGCGCGGCAAGGAACTTCAGTTCCACCCCGACTTCATGCGCGTGCGTTATGAGAACTGGGTCAATGGCTTGAACGGCGACTGGCTCATCTCGCGCCAGCGCTTCTTCGGCGTCCCGTTCCCGCTGTGGTATCCGGTCAAGGCCGACGGCGAACCGGATTACGACCATCCGATCACCCCGAGCGAGGATCAGCTGCCGATCGATCCGACCAATGATGTGCCGGACGGCTACAGCGAAGACCAGCGCGATGTGCCTGGCGGCTTCACCGCCGAAAAGGACATCATGGACACCTGGGCCACCTCGTCGCTGACCCCGCAGATTGTGACCCACTGGGCCGAACCAGATCAGGAAAGCAAGGACCTCTTCAAGGCCACTTTCCCAATGGATCTGCGCCCGCAGGGTCAGGACATCATCCGCACCTGGCTCTTCAGCACGATGGATCGCGCTCATCTCGAGAACCGTTGCCTGCCGTGGGCGCATACCGCGCTTTCCGGCTGGATCCTCGACCCTGACCACAAGAAGATGTCGAAGTCCAAGGGCAACGTGGTGGTCCCCAAGGAGCCGGTCGACAAGTACGGCGCGGATGCGGTGCGTTATTGGGCCGCTTCCGCCAAGCTTGGCCTCGATGCCACCTACGACGAAGGCCAGATGAAGATTGGCCGTCGCCTGGCCATCAAGCTGCTGAACGCCACTAAGTTCGCACTGGCCATCGGCCGCGAAGATGACAACCATCATGTTGGCGCTGCCGCTACAGCCGCTTGGAACCCGGCGGACGTCACCGAGCCGCTTGACCGCGCGGTGATGGCGCGCCTGGCCTCAGTGATTCGTGAGGCCACCACCTCCATGGATGCCTACGAACATTCCAAGGCGCTCGAACTCATCGAGACGTTCTTCTGGCAGTTCTGCGATGACTACATCGAGCTGGTGAAGAACCGCGCTTACGGCACCGCCGATTCCACCGGCAAGACGCCGTCCGAAGCCGCCGTGAAATCCGCACGCACCACGCTGGGCTTGGGCCTCGAGGCGTTCGCGCGTCTCTTCGCACCCTACATGCCATTCGCCACCGAAGAGGTCTGGCACTGGATGCACGCCGGCGAGGGCTCCGTGCACACCGCCGCCTGGCCGAAGGCCGAACCTTACGAAGCCGCCGCCGGCGACGCCGATCCGGACATGCTCGTCTGGGCAGGTAAGGCGCTGGCCGAACTTCGCGGCCTGAAGTCGCAGGCCAAGGTCTCCATGAAGACCCCGATTCTGAAGGCTACGTTGAACGTACCCGAAGCCGGCAAGAAGGCGGTTGAGGAAAGCCTTATCGACATCGCCGAAGCCGGAAAGGTCACCGGCCCGCTTACGGTCGCGGTCGACAATTCGGCCGATACTCCTGACAACGAGATCGTGGTCAAGGTCAGCGACGCCGAACTCGGCGAGCCACCGGCCAAGAAGCCGAAGAAGAAATAACCTTCCGCCGCAAAACCGGTAATAACAAACGCGAGTGGGGCTGCACGTTCAATCGGTGCAGCCCCACTCGCGTATTCTTATCTCCTTTATGCGCTCCTGTCAGCAACGGCCCTCGGGCGAATGACGTTTTAACGCTTATGTTTTAACCGTTACGTTTCACCGTTTTACTTGTTTTTATCGCCTTTGCCCAAATCGAGCCGCTTGAGTTCGGGGATATCACTCAATGGATTATTGCCTTGGGCATGTTTTCCATGGACATCGTTGCTCCCATCGGAACCGGTTCCGCTTTCCTTACCCCGTGCACCGGCATTGCTATCAGTATCAGCCACATTCTCAGGCAATCCCTCGGCCGCCTCGGATTCGTTCAACGAACCGGTTTCCGCCAGGACTCCAGCGTCTTCCTCATCGTCCGATGCTTCGAAATCCGCTTCTTCATCAGCGATGACATCAATGCCGATACCGGCTTCTGCGCTACCATCGTCATCGTCAACATCATCCAACGCGTCCGGATCGGCATATTCCTTGGCATCTTCGAAAGCGACTGACGCAGGAGAGTATGGGCCATCCTTGCGATCACCTTTCGTGTCGCGCTCCTCTTCGCGCGCGGCGATGTCCTGCAACGTATGCACCATTCGCATTACGTCATCATCGGTGATGAGCCTCATTTGATCCTTGGTCATCACCGAACGCATGACCATGCGGATATGCGCAATATCGAACGCCGGCCCCTTCTCGCGTTTCGACTTGTCCTTTCTGGCGTAGATTTCCAAGCCATGCTTGCCCTGATGGGCATGAACGTGAGGTGTCCATTTATCGCCTGATTCCGAGGCATCATGCAGCACGGCGAGTCTGGAGAACAAAACCACGCTTTGCATGCTCGAAAGCCCGAATCCCGAACACATCAGGTACCATGAAATCGAATGCTCCAATGTGCCGCCAAGATATTCATCGTATTCGTCCAGCGCCAACCGAATAAGGAACAACTGGTCTTCAATCCGCTTTTCCGGAGTGTCCAGATTGTCGACGATTTTGAATTTTTTCCTACTGACGATCTTCTTGCCGTGTTTCTTGCTCATACCAGCCTCCTTGCCAACGTATGTGAAAGCACATTACAGTGCAATACTATCATTTTTGGAAGTTTCGTTTCCCCAGCATAACAAGGCAAAAGTCATCGTTGACTTGCCAGCATTCACCTTAAGCGAGAACTTACATCAGCAACGAAACGTCATACAAACACTTGATGCATTTCACGCATAGATATCGAGCACGCCAGGATCGCCGCCGGCTTCGGCGATACGTTGATGGCGCTTTTTAGCCTCGGTGACCACGAATTCGCGGTAGTTCTCTTCGATGCTCGGCTCGAGTCCAGCGTTGATGGCGACTTCTTTGAGCCGCACGGCCTGCTGGTTTTCGCGTTCCCGGTCCTCTGGGGCGAACCCGGCCTGTGACTTCAAGACGCCGACTTCGGACGTATATTTGAAACGCTCTGCAAGCAAGGAAACAATGGCCGTATCCACGTTGTCAATGGACTGGCGCAATTGCTTGATGCGTTCGACGGCGCCTGCGACCTGCGGATTGGCCTGTTCCTGGGCATCGTTGATGGTCGTGTTCTGCCAGCTTTCTTTTTGCGGAGTGTCAGCATTTTCAGAAAAATCAGTCATGTCTTTACCTTACGACAAGAACCCCACCACTGTCCTGTAACCCAAACGACGAAGCGCACCAAAGCATCCATATCAACGCTGAACTGTCACTTTGCATGCACTTCAATCTGCAGCGAGATAATGAAAATACCGCTCGAAAGAAAAACAAAACGACGTCTGGCCATAGTCAGACGTCGTCAGGGATTCAATGAAATCCATTCAATCAGGCGTTACCGCTGTTCTGTTTGACGATGGCCTGCAGGAAATCGCGGTTGGTCGCCGTCTTCTTCAGACGCGGCACGATGGTCTGGTAGGCCTGCTCGGGCTCGAGACCGCCGAGGAGACGACGCAGACGATAGATGACCGCCAACTCGTCACTCGGGGTGATGAGCTCCTCGCGGCGGGTGCCGGAGGCGTTGATGTCGATGGCCGGGAAGAGGCGCTTGTTGGCCAGATCGCGCGAAAGACGGAGCTCCATGTTGCCGGTGCCCTTGAATTCCTCGAAAATGACCTCGTCCATCTTGGAGCCGGTTTCCACCAGCGCCGAAGAGATGATGGTCAGCGAGCCGCCGTTTTCGATGTTGCGGGCCGCGCCGAAGAACTTCTTGGGCGGGTAGAGCGCCTGCGCGTCGACACCACCGGAAAGCACTCGGCCGGAAGCCGGGGCGGCGATGTTGTAGGCACGGGCGAGACGGGTCATGGAATCGAGCAGCACCACCACGTCCTGTCCGAGCTCCACCAAGCGTTTGGCACGCTCGATGGCCAGTTCAGCAACAGTGGTGTGGTCGGAAGCCGGGCGGTCGAAGGTCGAGGAGATGACCTCGCCCTGCACGGTGCGCTCCATGTCGGTGACTTCCTCAGGGCGTTCGTCCACGAGTACGACCATGAGGTGCACTTCGGGATTGTTGACCGCGATGGCGTTGGCGATGTTCTGCAAAGTGATGGTTTTGCCGGCCTTCGGAGGGGAGACAATCAGGCCACGCTGGCCCTTGCCGATCGGTGCCACGAGGTCAATCAAACGGCCGATGATCTTATTCGGCGTGGTCTCCTGCTTGAGGCGTTCCTGCGGATACAGTGGGGTGAGCTTGGAGAACTGCGGGCGGCTGGCCGCCTCTTCGACGCTCATACCGTTGATGGTGTCAATGGACTGCAGCGGCACGAACTTCTGACGCTGGTTGCGGCGTTCGCCCTCGCGCGGCTCGCGAATGGAGCCCTGCACAGCATCGCCCTTGCGCAGCCCGTACTTGCGAATCTGGCCCATGGAAACATAGACATCGTTCGGCCCCGGCAGATAGCCGGAAGTACGGATGAACGCGTAGGAATCCAGCACATCGACGATGCCGGCGACAGGGACCATGCCCTCTTTGTTATCGCCACGACGATCGTGCGCATTGTCAACATTGCCGGCTTCATCATTGCCGTAACGGTCGTTACGGTCATTGCGATTGTCGCGGTCCTTATAATCGTAATTATTGCCACGATCGCGCCCACGCAAGCGGCGCTGGTGCCGGTCGTTACCACGATCATCGCGGTTGTAGCGGTCGCTGCGACGTGCATGGCGGGTGAACTCGCGACGGGGTTCATCCTCTTTGGTGTCGTTGGTATGTTCCTCGTCATTGCCGGGAACGGGCAAGGTTGCAAGAATATCGTCCAAGTCGCGAACCTCATTGGAAGCGGTATCGTGACGGGACTGCTGCTCGGCGCGATAGTTGCGACGGCGGGCGTGTTCCTCGCTGCCTTCTTCCATTTCACGTTCACCGCGACGATGCGCGACAAACGACCTGTTCCTGCGATGCGGGGGCTCGACGTCATCAAAAAGCCTAGGCTCCTGCTCAGATCGTTCTTCCTCGTTTTCCTGTTTTTGCGAACGCCTCACATTCCCCCCTGCAGAAGAATGCCGGATAGCCCTGGTCTCGACCTTTTCACGGTTTTCGTCATTGCCCGATACAGCATCCGCGGTTTTTTGATCAGAAACGGACTCTTGGCTTTTATGGTTTCCCGCCTCGTCAACATGTTTGGGGGCGGAATCCTGCTCTTGCACGGATCCGGACTTATCGCTTTCGGCACCGTTCTTGTTCTCAGCCGTTTTAGGCGCGGCCTTGGGAGCACGGACTGTGACACCACTGGGTGCCTTTCCCCCTGTTCTTGCGGCTTGAAGGGTGGCGAGCAATTCCGGTTTACGCATCGTTGACGTACCGCGAAGTCCCATCTGCTTGGCGAGCGTCTTTAGCTCAGGCAGCTTCATATCCTCAATATTCTGGCTAGTTGCCACTATAATGTTGCCTTTCCTTGACTTCCTACGGCATTGCCCGGAAGCTTAATGAAAAAGATGCGGCATATTGTATAAACCGCTTGTGAACATTCGATACCACCATGTGGTTCTCGAACTTTCTTTAGGTTACAACCGATGCAAGACCTTCGCCATGAGCCAACAGACAGCGTGTCGAAAACGCAAAAGGCGAACACTCTTTCAAAGAGCATCCGCCTTGTTACTATGCTTTAAAACCGATTGCCGTCTACTTTTCCTCGTGATAGGACTTTTCGGTGTTGACCGACCAAACGTTCTTCTTGTCGGACCGACCGGACTTGATGTTGTCCACTGCCTCCATCGCACTGGCCATGGAATGGTCCTGGTTGTTGTAACGGTGCTGACCGTTGCGGCCGACGCAATACAAATTGCCGAATGAATCGAGATAATCGATCAGCTGCGGCATCTCGTCGTAGGTGTCGAAGTAAGCAGGATACGCCTTCTTGACATGTTCGCGATGGGAATCCAAAACGTCCTCAGGACCGTTGATCACGCGCATGCGGGTCAGTTCCTTGATGGCGAACGCAGTGGCCTCCTCGTCGCTCAAGTTCCAGAAGTCGTCGCCTTCCTCGCAGAAGTACTCGAGGCCGATCCACACGGTGTCGTCAACATCCTTGACCATGTAAGGACTCCAGTTGTTGAAGATCTGGATGCGGCCGACCTTGTAGCCCGGGTCCTGCACGTAGATCCAGCAGTCCGGCACGATCGGCGGGTTGCCGAGCGTCTTCATGTCGGTGGTGTTCTTCAAACGCAAATGCTTGACCAAGAGGCCGACGGTGACGAAATCGCGGTACGGCAGGCCATTGGCGATGCGCTTCATATCCGCGGGCACGTCCTCGGTGGTCGTGGCGATTTCCTTGGACGTAGCGGTGTCGCCGGAATCGGAAGCCTTGCCGGCTTCGTCAACCTTGGCAGCACGATCGATGGCATTGACCAGATCCTTGATCGGCATCGAGGAAATGAAATCATCGGCCGTAAGCTCCACACGCTTGCCATCGGCATCCTCGTAGATCACACTGGAAATGCTGCCGTCGTCCTTCTGATGCAGTTCAACCACGTTCGCATCGGTGATGACCTTGCCGCCGCCGTCGACGACTTGGCCCTCGACGATCTCCCAAAGCTGGCCCGGGCCGAGCTTGGGGTACCAGAACTCCTCAATCAGCGAGGTTTCGACGTCCTTTGAATTCCGCTTCTTCGGCATCATCTTTTGGATGGCGTTCTTGAGCACGGAAATGACGCTCAGGCCACGCACGCGCTGTGCGCCCCAATCCGCCGAAATCTCGGCAGGGGTACGGCCCCACACCTTGGTGGTATAACCCTCGAAGAACATCGAATAGAGCTGACGACCGAAACGGTTGATATAGAAGTTCTCGAGATTGTCTTCAGGCAGCTTGTGGACCATGCTCCACAGATAGCTGAACCCGGCTTTCAGCGTCAGTTTCAGGCCCAGCGCCTTGAACAGGCCCGGAGACAGGGAAATCGGATAGTCCAGGAAATGGCGGTTCCAGAAAATACGCGAAACGCGGTGGCGCTTGAGCATCACCACATCCGTCTTCTCCGGGTCCGGGCCACCGGGCTCGAGGTCGTGGTGACGGCCGAGCTTCTTGTCGTCGTAGGATAGCGCGCCCTGCAATGGCATGATGTTCTTCCACCAGTCCATCACGCGGTCGTCCTTGGAGAAGAAGCGGTGACCGCCAATATCCATACGATTGCCGTTGTGCTTGACGGTGCGGCTGATGCCGCCGAACTCGCGCGTGGCCTCCAAAACCGTGACGTCGTATTTGTCGGCGCCGCCATCCTTGAGCAACTCCCAAGCCGCTGTGAGGCCTGCAGGGCCGCCCCCGATAATCACTACAGACTTTTTATCCGCATCCTCAGCCACAACTGCCTCCCGAAAAAATACATACCTTGAAGCCGATACGTCCCATTACACAAATCATCACTAGCCTACACGAAAGCGCAAACCAGACCAATCAATCCCAAATAACATACACGAACATTCTTCAAATTCGCTGGAAATTAAATCACTTTGGAAAACTAACTCACGATGGAAGGAAAGATATACTTCGCTCGGGACGCTCCTTGGCCGCTCGGCCGTGTCTTACGCCCGAGCAAAGCATATCTTTCCCTCCATCTTCAACGCCCAATTGTTAATAAAGGGTTGTTAACCAATAAGAGTCTATTTTTTTTATTCGCTTAAAAGTGCCCTCAGAACTCTGACATCGAACGAGTCGCTCTCCTACCAGATTCTATGGCTGAGGTTCGGGAGGTCGGGGCATGTGTTGTCCGACCGTAAAGACTTGGCCTGCGCAAAATTAGAAATTTTGCCTTCGCGCTCAATACATCGCGCTCACTTCGCCTACGAAAAGCCCACTGGGCTTTTCGCTTAACGGCTCAGCCCGGAGCGTGTCGGACAATGTATGCCCCGACCTCCCGGGCCGTCATAAGCACAAACAATCAAGCCAAGGAATCAGGAATATCGATGTCGGACTTCTGCACTTCCTCTACGTTGACATCCTTGAACGTAACAATTCTCACGTTCTTGACAAACCGCGAGGAACGATACACGTCCCATACCCAGGCGTCAGTGAGCTGGACGTCGAAGTAGACGTCCTGGCCGGCCGAACGCACGTTAAAATCGACCTTATTGGCCAAGTAAAAACGTCGTTCCGTCTCCACAACGTATGTGAAGAGCTTGATGACGTCGCGGTACTCCTTGTAGAGCGCCAGCTCGGCGTTCATCTCGTAATCGTCGAGATCTTCAGCGCTCACCGGACGCTACCCCCTGATTTATCGGTTGAAGCCTTCTTATCGTTGGCATTGCCTTTTTTCTGGTCGTTGTGGCCAAGATTACGCCACCACGCTTTTTTCGATTTCTTGCTTTGCGTGGCCGAATAGGGCCATGACGTTTCGGAATCATCATCGGCATCGTGCTTGCGATCGTCGTGCTCAATGCCTGCGGATGGAAGTTCGCCCGAACCTGACTTACCCGCTGTTTCAGCGCCGTTTGAACCGGTAGCGCGAGCCGTCTGTTCCTCGGCGTTTTTCGCACCGTCTTGTCCGCAGCTTCTGACGGCTTGGCTATTGGCCTGACCGGAACCGTTGCCCCCGGTTTCATCACAGCTGGCATCGGTGGCGCCGTCTTTGTCTTTTCTTGCCTTGTGCTGCTTGATTTCGATGGAATGCTCTCGGGCGGCCATGGCTTCCTTCACTCCGGGGTTGCCTTCGATGACATGCATGCCGAACGCATCGAGCGAACGAATCGGATCGTATTCGTCAGCAAGGGTATCAAGAACGATCAAATCCTGATACTTGCCAATGGAAGCGTCCCACAGCGAATCACGCGAAGTTCCAGACTTGATGAAGCCCAGGGACTGATAAACGGAAAGCGTACGCGAACTCTTCTCCGGAACCGCAACCCAGATACGGTGCATGCCGAGCCCGACCGGTGGCGTGGCGAAACCGTAGGTCATCACACGCGGCATCGCATCGCGCGAATAGCCGCGGCCACGGTAATCCTTGCCCAGCATCACCTGGATGCGGGCGGAACGGGCCCAACCGTCGATATCGATCAGGAAAATCATGCCGATGACGTTGTCGGTGGCCTCGGCGTCGATCTTGCCGTCAATGTCGTGGTCGGCGTCCGTCAAAATCGCCCAAGCCATCGTGCGGCGCGCTTCGGGGTCGCCAACTCCGGAATCGGACGAGGCGATGCCATTGACCCACGCGACAGAACGCTTCACCCACGCCTGAACCACGGCGCGTTCGGACTGCTTGTCTTTGCCGGTATCGCCGGAAGCGTTGAAATAGACTTCCAGCTCATCAAGCTTGGGAATGTCCTCAAGGGTGGCTGGGCGCAGATGCACCATCTCGCCACGGATCTCAGGTATGTCGATGCGCTTGGGCAGTTGACGTGAATCCGCCTGAACAGTAGGGTTTTCGGAGTTTCCAGACATTTGCTTTCATTCCTCCAACGCGCTTGGAATCTTCTTTAAGATTACCGTGTTCGCCTGACTATTGGCTGAATGCCCTCGTGCCCGTACTCTATATAAAAATGGGACGGACACGTTTCCATGTTCGTCCCATAGATTTTCACTGCTGCAGAATGTAATCAGACCAGCAAAATCTGACGATTCTGCCTTCGCACTCGATACATCGCGCTCACCTCAGCTACGCGAAGCCCACTGGGCTTCGCGCTTGACACTTCAGCCCTTCATCTTCTTGATGACCAGAGCGCTTACAGCCTTGGCGTCGGCCTGACCGTGGGTGGCGCGCATGACGGCACCGATGATGGCGCCCATCGGCTTCATGTTGCCGCTCTTGAGCTTTTCGGCCACATCCGGGTTGGCGGCGAGAGCCTCGTCAATCGCCTTGTCGAGCGCACCGTCGTCGGAAACGACCTGATAGCCGTGCTTCTTCACCACTTCGTCAGGTGTGCCGTCGCCGGCGAGCACGCCGGTGACGGTCTGCTTGGCGAGCTTGTCGTTGAGCTTGCCGTCGGCGACGAGCTTCTCAACCTCAGCCACATCGGCCGGGGTGATCGGCAGCTCTTCAAGCGAAAGACTGCGCTCGTTGGCGACGCGGGAGATCTCGCCGAGCCACCACTTGCGGGCACCGGCTGCGGTTGCGCCGTCCTTGACGGTCTCTTCGACCAAGTCAAGCGCGTCGGCGTTGATGATGTCGCGCATCTCGAGATCGCTGAGGTTCCATTCCTTCTGCAGACGGGCACGGTGCTCGCGCGGCATTTCGGGCATGGTCTTGGCGATTTCGTCGATGTGATCCTGCGTGATGTGCAGCATCACGAGGTCGGGGTCGGGGAAGTAACGATAATCGTTCGCATCGGACTTCACACGGCCGCCGGCTGTGGTCTGCGTGGCCTCGTCCCAGTGACGGGTCTCCTGCAGGATCTCGCCGCCTTCGTCCAAGATGGCCGCCTGACGACGGATCTCGTACTGCAGGGTCTTCTTGATGCCGCGGAAGGTGTTGACGTTCTTGGTCTCGCTACGGGTGCCGAGCTCGGTCTCGCCTTTCTTGCGCAGCGAAATGTTGACGTCGGCACGCATGTTGCCCTGCTCCATGCGACCGTGGGAAATGCCCAGGGCACGCACGATGTCGCGGATGGCACGCATGTAGGCGTCCGCAATCTCCGGGACGCGGTCGCCGCCGCCCTCGACGGGCTTGGTGACGATCTCGATCAGCGGAACGCCAGCGCGGTTGTAATCGACCAACGAATGGTCGGCGCCTTCGATACGGCCGTCAGCACCGCCCACGTGGGTGTTCTTGCCGGCGTCGTCCTCGATGTGCGCACGCTCGATCGGCACGCGGAAGGTGGTGCCGTCGTCAAGCTCGACGTCGAGGTAGCCGTTGCCGTTGGTCGGCTTGTCGAACTGCGAGATCTGATAGTCGCGAGGCATGTCCGGGTAGAAGTAGTTCTTACGTGCGAACTGGCTCCACTCGTTAATCTGGCAGTGCAGCGCCAGACCCAGCTTGATCGCGAAATCGACGGCGGTCTTGTTGACCACTGGCAGGCTACCGGGCAAGCCAAGGCTTACCGGGGTCAGCTCCGTGTTCGGTTCCGCACCGAACTCTTCGTGCGCCGGGCAGAACAGCTTGGTCTGCGTGCACAGCTCGACGTGGGTTTCCAGACCGAATACCGGGTCAAATTCCTTGACGGCATCGGAATACTTCATCAATTTTTCAGCCATGATTTTATGCTCCTTGCCGTCCGATTACTTTGCGTTGCCCAGCCACGGGGTTTTGAGGGACTGCCAGATCGGGCCGCCCCACTGCTCCTCGAGAGCCACTTCGAGCGCGGCCGCAGGCTTGTACATCTGCTCGTCGTGCTTCTGCGGGGCCATGAGCTGGAAGCCGACCGGCAGACCGTCGTCCGAAAGCCCGGCAGGAATGCTCATTGCCGGAATGCCAGCCATGTTCGCCGGAATCGTGGCGACATCGCTCATGTACATGGTCAGCGGGTCGCTCAGCTTCTCGCCCAGCTTGAACGCGGTGGTCGGAGAGGTCGGGGCAACCAACACGTCGGCCTTTTCGAACGCCTTCTTGAAGTCGTCGATAATCAGGGTGCGAACCTTCTGCGCCGAACCGTACCACGCATCATAGTAACCGGCGGAAAGGGCGTAGATGCCGAGAATGATACGACGCTTGACCTCGTCGCCGAAGCCGGCCTCACGGGTGTAGGCCATCATGTTCGCGGCGGTCTGCGGCACGCCTTCCGGCGGCATAACGCGCAGGCCGTAACGCATGCCATCGTAACGGGCCAAGTTGGAGCTAACCTCGGAAGGCATGATGATGTAATAGGCCGCGAGCGCATAATCGAAGTGCGGGCAATCAACCTCAACTACTTCGGCACCCATATCCTGCATGAGCTTGACCGCTTCGTTGAAGCGAGCTTCGACGCCGGGCTGATAGCCGTCGCCGCTCAGCTGACGCACCAGGCCGACGCGAACACCCTTGAGGTCACGCTTGTAACCTTCGCGGGCAGCCTTGGCAATCGGCGGGACATCCATTGGGATGGACGTGGAATCACGCACATCGTGGCCGCCGATGACTTCCTGCAACAGTGCGGAATCGAGCACGTTACGGGAGACGGGGCCAATCTGGTCGAGTGAGCTCGCCATGGCGATCGCGCCGAAACGAGAGACACCACCGTAGGTGGGCTTGACGCCGACCGTGCCGGTGAGGCTACCAGGCTGACGAATCGAGCCGCCGGTATCGGTACCCAGCGCAAGCGGCGCCTCGAACGCGGCGACCGCGGAAGCGGAACCGCCGCCGGAACCACCGGGAACGCGCTCGGTGTCCCAAGGATTGTGGGTCGGGCCATACGCGGAATGCTCCGTGGAGGAACCCTGCGCGAACTCATCGAGGTTGGTCTTGCCGAGCAACGGCATGCCAGCGGCCTTGAGCTTGGTGATGACCGTGGCATCGTACGGCGGAATCCAACCTTCGAGAATCTTCGAGGCGGCCGTCGTGGGAATGCCCTTGGTGACGATCATGTCCTTGATGGCGATCGGCACACCGGCAAGTTCCGGTAGACCTTCGGTTTCTCCGGCGGCGTTCTTCTTGTCGAATTCGTCGGCCTGGGCACGTGCCTCGTCGGCGGAAACGTGAAGGAAGGCGTGCAGATCCGGCTCGGCGGCGTTAATCACGTCGAGTTCGGCGTCGACCAGCTCGCGGCTGGAAACTTCCTTGTTGCGAATCTTTTCCGCCATCTGTGCGGCGGTCAGCTTCACCAGTTCGTTTTCGTTTGTTTCGGCCATCACTCATCACCTCCAAGGATTCGCGGTGCCACGAACATACCGTCTTCGGTGGCGGGGGCGCCGGAAAGCGCCTCTTCGCGGGTCAGCGGCTTTTCGGGGACATCGGGGCGCAGATACGCCTCAAGCGGGACCGGGTTGGCAGTGGGTTCGACGTCATCGGACGCGACTTCCTGCACCTTGTTGATGGAATCGGCGATGACGTTCAACTCGCCTTGCATGCGGGTCGCTTCCTCGTCGGTGAGCGCGATCTGGGCGAGATGACCCAGATGCTCGACTGTTTCTCTTGTGAAAGTAGGCATAACCTTAACTATATGAGTCGTCTGTGACGTTCAGATGACGAGTATTCCACGGCAAAAACCTCATCCCGATAACGAATACCTCAATATTCTGGCAACTTCTGCGACTAACAAGACAATCCTGCGGAAAAACGTATATTTCAGAGACCCAAAGTGCATGTTTTCTCGCAGGATTGTCTTGTTTCCAGCGCAACCTACCGTCTATCGGGCCGAATCGTCACTTCACGTCACGTTTGCGGACGATGAACGTTCCGACAATGTAGAAGACCGCGGCCCAAGCCAGCATGAGAAGCCCGCTTTGCCACCAGTTCGGGACGAACCAGCCCTTGGGCAATTGGCTCGGTGCCGAAACCGGGGATGGCCCCGACATGAACGTGTCGACCAGGCTGGAAGGCATCAGATTCGAAAGTTCCATTGCCCATTGCATATGCTTCGAAAGACCATAAATGATACCGAGTATCGAAGTGGACATGGTGTAGATGGCTATGAAAACGACCACGCCGCCGGCGGTCGAACGGAGCATCGCGCCAAGACCGAGCGCAAACTCAGCGACCAAAGTCACCATCGCGGCGCCACCGAGAACGACAATCAACGGAAGCCAGCGTTCCTTCGAGCCTAGTGGCGTCTGCTTGCTGCCGCTGAGCATGGCCTCCAACAAACCCCAGGAAACAAGCAGCATTACCAAGGAAAGAACAAACGAATAAATGGCCACCGCAACGGCTTTGGCGTTCATGAACATCACGCGCCGAGGGTTGACCACCAGTGACATCTGCACCGACGAAGTCCCGTATTCGCCCGTAATCGAAAGGATGGCGACCACACCGATCAGGATGAACGCAAAGGCCATGCTTTGGGCAACACAGTTGAACAGTTCCGTGCGCGGAATTGGGGCAGCCGTAGCCATCCATTTGCCTCTGGCGTCGTAATGGCTCTCCTGCTTGACGCTCCATGCAAACATGGCTGCGAAACCAACGGTCAGCAGGACGGAGATGGCCGAAAGCCACCAGGTCGAAGCGATGCTGAACAGTTTCAGCAGCTCGGCACGGATGCTGCCGAGGAAACTCAGGTGCACGTGGGCCATGCTGCGATTCTGGTTGAGATCCTTAGGACGCTGGTTGATGTTTCCCGATCGATGGTTTTGCACGGGTTTTTCGGCCGTTGCATTCGTTGCATTCGGCATCGCCCTATTCATCACGTTTATATTCGCAGTATTCGCCGCGTTCATTGTCATCGTATTCTCTGCCATCACATTCGCTGTCATCGTATTCGCTGCATTTGCTGTCATCGTGCCTGTCCCCCGTTTTGCCGCGCTGCATTGCTGTATTGAATCGGCTGCTGGCCGGGCAATTCGTGCGTGGCGTATTGCACCTGCGAATGCGTGAGCGCCATGTAGGCATCTTCCAACGAAACCTTTTCCTCGACCAGTTCGTAGGTCACCAATTGTGCTTGGGCGAAAACCTGCGCGGCCGCCTTGAGATCGGCCCCGGTGACATGGAACACGGCACCTTCGCGCGGGTCGGAAGCGGAACGTTGGTCAGATTCCACCTTCACTTGCGGCGCGTTGGCAAAAATAGCCATCAATTTCTGAGGTTCCGGGGTGACCACGCGAATGGAATTGGTGGAATGCTCGGCAACGAAATCGTTGACGGTGGTCGTCTCCAGAATCTTGCCCTGCCCGATAATGACCAAATTGTCGGCAGTAAGCGCGACCTCGCTCATCAAATGCGAGCTCAAAAGCACCGCACGGCCTTCACTGGCACAATAACGGCAGAGCTCACGCACCCACTTAACACCTTCGGGATCCAATCCGTTGACCGGTTCGTCGAGAACCAGATTGTGCGGGTCACCCAAAAGAGCGGCGGCAATGGAAAGCCGCTGGCTCATTCCAAGAGAGAAGTTGCCGGCCTTACGCTTTTTGACACTGGCGAGGCCGGTCATGTCGATGACCTCGTCGACGCGACGCTTAGAAATGCCATTGGTCAGTGCCAGCGAGCGCAGATGGTCGTATGCGGAACGGCCTTTGTGGGCGGATTTGGCATCGAGCACCGCACCGACGCAAGTCATGGGAGCACGAGCCTTACGAAAATCGCCGCCATCAATGAGCGCCTGCCCGGAATCCGAGGAAATCAAGCCAAGCGCCGCCCGCATCGTAGTGGACTTGCCGGCACCGTTGGGGCCGAGAAAGCCGGTGACCTTGCCGTCAACGGCCGTAAAACTGACATTGTCGAGCGCGACCTTGGACCCGAATCGCTTGCTCAAATTGGTTATTTTGATCATATTTTGAATATAACATGCCAAAGCAAAGGGCCAGTACCTGTCTAGGGGACGTTTCAGGGTCTGTTCAGGGATAAATCAGGGTCAAGTAAACCGACGCCTAAAAGAAATACACTTGATCCCCATGCTTCACCGCAGAACCTTTGCCAGGCATGGCAAACGCAACAACCAAGTAGTCGTCGGCAAACACGATGGCTCCGAGGTATCAGGAAATTCTGTCGCTACCGACAATCAGCGGCCTTCCGGAGCCTCGAAGAAGTATTCGATTGATGATCTCGGCCAATAATTGTCTTCTCTGGTCATCAGTTCGCTGATAAGACCGTCTTCAACAGAGACACTGTAGGCCCGTTCTCCCCTTTCGGAAACGGTATCATTGAGTTTCCAGACTCCGCCATGCGTACCATTGTAACCATGCTATGAGTTCCAGCCCAGAACTATGGTATTGTCACCGCCCACTTTCATTGTGTATTCGCTGATATCCCAATTATCGATGGCGTTTACCTTGAGACTCCAATCGCCCACGACCCATTTTCGAGGCATGACAAGCGTGGCGGACGACGAAGATGGATCGGACTGCGGTTGCTCGGCGTCAGAAGGCCTGCCACATTGAGGGCAAAACCGGACGCCATCTTGCATTTTCGCGCCGCAATGATTGCAGAATCTCATTGTTCTTCTCTTGTCTCTTGGGTGAGAGCCGACCACATCGCCGGAAAGCAATACCTTAATTCTACCCCTTTGCTAGGCAAAAGGGGTAGAATTGTCAAGAACAATAGGATACTTTTATCTGGTTTTATCTGGTGAGGTGCTGCGATATCCAGCAGTGCATGGCAACTGCGGCAGCGGCGCCGGCGTTGATCGAGCGCACCGAGCCGAACTGGGAGATATAGACCACATCGTCGGCAAGTTCCAGCGCCCGCTGCGAAAGGCCGGGACCTTCAGCTCCGAAAAGCATCAGGCAACGGTTCGGGAAGCGGTAGGTTTCGATGGGGACCGCACCGGGAATGATGTCGAGCGCGATGATACGGGAGGCTTTGGCGTTTTCGGCGATGCGATGGTAACGTGCCTTGTCCACACGGAATTCGGCCTTGGCCTCGTCGGCTTCGGCCTGTCTAATTTCCTCGGCGATTTCCTTTTTCCAGCTGGCCACCAGCTCCTCGATCGAAGGGTGATGGTCGACGTGCTGGTAAAGCTCGGTCATCAGCGCGCCCTTGCGGTTCCATTTATGAGGACCGACGATATGGACCTTGCGGGCGGCGAAGGCGTTGGCCGTACGGACCATCGAACCGATGTTGAAATCATGCGTCCAGTTTTCGACGGCAACTTCGAAGCCGTGACGGCCCTGCTGGTCGAGGTCGGCTTTGATGGCGACCACCGACCAGTAGCGGTATTTGTCGAGAACATTGCGGCGATCGCCACTGTTGAGCAGTTCCGGATCATAGCGTTCATCGAAATTCGGGGACTGCGGATCATCGGGACGCGGTTCATCAGGATGGACTTCAGACCACGGGCCAACACCCACCTCACGGAAAACCGGCTCACTCGAAGCCTGAGCCGCAGCGGTTATGGGATTGGGTTCGCGCATGTCAGTCGGCCTTCTTCGCGGTAGAGGCACTTTCGCCCAAGTCACCATCACGCAACTCATCCTCGTCGAAAGCCCTCACGAACGGCAAGTTGCTTTCTTCGTTGGAAACAGGATTGATGACTTTGATATCACCGCAATCAGCGTCTCCACCGATACCTCCGACAAGCGAAGCGATGGCGACCACCTGTGCGCCCTCATGTTCGACGACGCTGAAGTCAAGGCTCAGCTCGTTGCCATTGCGCAAAGTGACCAGCGACGAAGTCTGCACATACGACTTTTCGGAAAGCCAGGAATCCAGCAATATCACACGCTTACCGACGATCGATGGGCCTTTGATCGACGGATAAACGAAATCCATGACAAAACCGTCGAGTTCACGACCACGCGCATGGGCAGCATGCATCACCGCCGTCACCATCGGCACAGCAGCTGCGGTCAACGCGCCGACCGCATCAAAATCAACAAGGGCAAAGCCGCGTTGCCCCAGCGCGTCGAGCAACGCGTCGCCAATCAGCGCGGCACCGCGATGGTCAAGGCTCACATCGAACAGCTCGCTGAACGGTTTCCTCGCCACCGCCGATCGCAGAAGCGTCGGCAATTCCCTATCGTTTTGGTCTTTGCCCTTATCTTCGCCTCTGCTTTTGGCTTCGACGTCGATCTCGGCTTGTTCGGCACTCATTGCTTCTCCTCCGGCTCAAGATCCAATTCGGGCGCGGTCAGCTCATGGACGTCGGTCTTTTCGGAATCAACCATCTCGACCGGGTCGATGACCTTGCTCGAATCAATCTTCTGCATTTTACGCGCGGTGACCAACACACGCGATTCCAGTGACGAGGCGAAGGCGTTGTATGCCGAAACCGTACGGGTGATGGAATGGCCAAGCTTGTTGGCCTTGTCGCCCAAAACAGCAAAGCGTTCATAAAGCTCTCGCGAAAGATCGAACAGCATTTTGGCGTCATCGGTGAGGCTTTGCTGCTGCCAGGCGAAGGCGACCGACTTCAAGACGGCCCACAGGGTGACCGGCGAAGTCAGCGCGACCTTACGCGCAAATGCGTCATCCATCAACGTCGGATCGACTTTCAACGCCGCTTCGAGCAAGGCATCATTAGGAATAAAAGCGATGACGAAATCAGGAGTGGTGTCAAAGGCGTTCCAATAGGCTTTGTCGCCAAGAGTCTTGACGTGTTCGCGCAGCGCCTTCGCGTGGGCCTGCAGCAACTGGTCGCGACGCTTGAGCTCGTCCTCCGGGGCGGTGTCAGGAATCTCGCAGGCACGCTGGTAATCGGAATACGGGGCCTTGGCATCGATGGGGATGGTCTTGCCACCCGGCAGATAGACGACCATATCCGGCCGCTGCACGCGCCCCTCCGGATCGGTAACGACCACCTGCGTATCGAAATCGACATGTTCCAGAAGCCCTGCCGACTCCACGATGTTGCGAAGCTGCGCCTCGCCCCACGCGCCGCGAACCTTGTTGTTGCGCAATGCGGCCGAAAGCGAACTCGTCTCCTTGTCCAAGCGGGTTTGCTGCTCGTTCAAGCCTTTGAGCTGCTGGCCCAGGGAGCCCATCTCCTGCTTGCGGCCTTCCTCGATCTGCGTGACCTTCTGCTGCAAAGCGTCGAGATTCTTCTGCACGGGCGCGAGAGCGGAAAGCACCTTGCTCTGCTCGGCCATCGCCTTGGCCTGCTCAGCCTGCTTGCGCTCGGCCGCCTGCCGTTCCTGCTCCTGCTGCCTCTGCACACGCAGCTGTTCGGCCTGTTGAGCCTGCGCCAACTGGGATTTGACGAACGCAAGTTGTTGGTTCAACCCATCGCACTGCGTGCGGTATTGCGCGACTTGGGTGGTGAGCTCCGCAACTTGGCGCTGAAGCTCGTCATTATGGACCTGCGCTTCTTCGATATCGGCTTTGTTGACGTCTCGCGCCGTTTCCTGCCCTTTGGATTTGCCCAGCACAAATCCGGCCACCAGCCCCAACGCTGCTGCGAGGATGACCAACACGATTATCACTACAGGATTTTCGAACATATGTTCTATTACACAGGATGCCTTGGACGAAACCCGCATTGCAATAACTGCAATCAAAACCGCCGGCATCGAAACCAATGACCTTGCCACAACGGGGCTTCTCGCCTGCATCTTGGCAATGAGACAGTCACTTGCCCTCACCATAGCATGAGACGCGAGACAGACGCGTCCGGTATGTCTACAACCAGGTAAGGCGTGCGTATATCTCGTGTCAATCAGCGCGTCGCAAGAGATATCGGCACACAAAACTGCGATGATGAAGAGACAACCAAGGAGGAGCCATGAGGTTCGATTTATTCATGGGCGGTTTGGCGGTGGTGGCCGCAGCATTGGCCACATGGCTCATCATCCTATTTTTCCGCTCGCCCACTTTGTCGCAATCTTCGGTGGAAACAGCGCTTCAAGGGCTGCGCAGCCCCTCTTCCAACGACACGACACCGGCGGACGAAACCCGTCAAGCCGGCGAAGCAGACCAAATCGAACAGACCGGTGCTCAGATCTCACGCATTTCACGCCTGATGATTGTCGCAATCGTATTTACCGTAATCGTCTTCAT
Source organism: Bifidobacterium sp. ESL0784 (assembly GCF_029433295.1). Taxonomy (GTDB): domain Bacteria; phylum Actinomycetota; class Actinomycetes; order Actinomycetales; family Bifidobacteriaceae; genus Bifidobacterium. Next base: position 376,468 of record NZ_JAQTHV010000001.1, on the reverse strand, counting down.
CCCCTCGTTGCTCAGCCGTTTCACCACAACTTTGGTACCGACCTGGATGGTCAATCCTTGGCTGCAAGCCATTTTGACCACGCCGACGATGTTTTGGTGCGGCGCGCCGATCCACCGGGAGGGCTGGCATGCGCTGAGTCGCCGCGCCCCGGATGTCAATTCGCTGATTTCGCTGGGAGCCACGGGAGCCTTCATCTACAGTCTGGCGATTTGCGTGGCCGGCAACCAGTTCCCGGAAGGCTCGCGGCACGCGTATTTCGGCGGGGTCAATCTCATCATCACCTTGGCGCTGGCTATTGAGCTGGTCGAGGTCCTGATTCTTCAGGATGTCGAAAAATCTCAAAATTCGATGAATCCTGCAGCAACCTCGCAGACCATGTCTGCGGCAACGAAAACTTCTACTGCCAATGACGGCTCATCTGCTGCAGCAAACGAAGGCAACGAGAGCTCACCGTCTCAAGTCTCAGACACCGGTTCCAGCACCAGCAATACCGCCACAAACGCAAGCGCCACAGCCCACGCCCTCGCTGACCGCGCGTTCAACACGCTTATTGCCGGCATCAGAAAGCTCGCGCATTTCAGCCGTATTTTCGTCATCACTGTCATCATCATCGCGGTCTGGGCGTTCGCGCTTTTGGTCGTGTTCGGCCCGCAGCCGCGCCTGACCTTCGCGTTGTTCGGCGGAGTCGGCGTGCTGGTAATTGCAGGGTTCATTCTTGCGATTCTTGCGCTTGTCCTCATCATCAACGGACGCAGAAAAGCGCAACGTGACAATATCAATTAAGACGACGAGATGAAAGCTCTGTCGGCTTGCAACGGGCATATCCGCACAACCTGCGTAGCACAGAAGAATTTTACGCGCATTGCTGATGTTCGCTGCTACGTGTCGGATAATAACCATCCGATAGATCGTTGGAATTCCACGGTTTCTTATGTTTGCAAATTTTCTTTTGAACCAATTTCACAGCACGGAATGAATTTTATAGGCATTTCACTGCTCGCTGCTACGTGTCGAATATCATCCGTTCGTAGAATCGTTGGTATTCCGCGGTTTCTTATTTTCAGAAACCCTCATACAATCAATTATCACAGTACTGAACCGGTTTTCCCAATCTCAAGACGTTCCCTGCTGCAAATTGGTACGCTTAGTAACGCTACATAATCCTTGAAACAGCACAAGAGCCGGGCCATCGCATTGCTGCGACAGCCCGGCTCTTGTACCAGATATTGCTATCTATCGGTTATCGATAAACCTGTAAACCTGTTGCGGAACGCTTGGTTACTTGCGTTTCGCAACCGGGTTCATACCATCAAATCACTTGTCTTCGTGATCCTCATTCAGCGGATCTTCGGGCATCGTGCTCAGCTCGAGGTGATCGCCGCCAGTCTGGTCGACCAAAACGGTATCGCCGTCGTGGACCTTGCCCGAAAGCAACATCTTCGCCATCTGGTCGCCGACCTCGGTCTGCACCAGGCGACGCAACGGACGGGCGCCGTAAGCCGGGTCGTAACCGGCGTTGGCGAGCCATTCCTTCGCGGCCTTGGTGACGTCGAGGGTGATGCGGCGGTCGGTCAAGCGAGACGCAACCTGCTTGACCTGAATGTCGACAATCTCGCCCAGCTCCTCGCGGGTGAGCGGATGGAAAATGACCAGCTCGTCGAGACGGTTGAGGAATTCCGGCTTGAAGTGCGCGTGGACAGCGTCCATCACGGCCTTCTTCTTGGCCTCGTCATCCAAGTCCGGCTGCACCAGGAACTGCGAACCGAGGTTCGAAGTCATGATGAGGATCGTGTTCTTGAAGTCCACGGTCCGCCCCTGGCCATCGGTCAGACGGCCGTCGTCAAGCACCTGCAAAAGGATGTCGAAGATCTCAGGATTCGCCTTCTCCACCTCGTCGAACAGCACGACAGAGTAAGGACGACGCCGCACGGCCTCGGTCAACTGACCGCCCTCTTCATAACCGACGTAGCCGGGGGCCGCACCGATCAGGCGGGTCACGGACCCCTTGTCCATGTACTCGCTCATGTCGATACGCACCATGGCCTTCTCGTCGTCGAAGAGGAAGTCCGCCAACGCCTTGGCGAGCTCCGTCTTGCCCACGCCTGTCGGGCCCAAGAAGAGGAACGAACCGGTCGGACGATTCGGGTCGGAGATGCCGGCACGTGAGCGCCGCACAGCGTCCGAAACCGCCTGAATGGCTTCCTTCTGGCCGATGACGCGCCTGCCCAAGTAGTCTTCCATATTGAGAAGCTTCTCGTTCTCGCCTTGCATCAGACGGCCGACGGGGATGCCGGTCCATTCGGAGACGATGCCCGCCACCGAATCGGCGTCGACATGGTCGGGAACCATCGGCTCGGTTTCCTCGCCCTTTGCGTTCTCTTCGTCCGCGGCTTGCTCGGCCAGATCCAGTTGCTTCTGAATCGCTGGAACTTCGCCGTAAAGAATCTTGCTGGCCTTCTCCAAGTCGCCCTCGCGGGTGTACTTGTCGGCCTGCACCTTCTTGGCGTCGAGCTGGGCACGCAGGTCGCCGACCTTGTTGTGACCGGCCTTCTCCTGGTCCCAACGGGCTTTCAAACCCGAAAGCTTCTCGCGGGTGTCCGCCAAGTCGCTTTGCAGCTTCTTGAGCCTGTCCTTGCTGGCAGGATCCTCGGCCTTCTTGAGCTGCATCTCCTCCATCTCGAGACGGGTCTCGCGACGTTGCAGCTCATCGATTTCCTCGGGCTGACTATCGAGCTCCATGCGCAGGTGCGCAGCGGCCTCGTCAACCAAGTCGATGGCCTTATCGGGCAGCTGACGGCCGGTGATATACCGGTTGGAAAGCGTCGCCGCGGCAACGAGCGCGTCGTCGCCGATGGTCACCTTGTGGTGGGCCTCGTAACGCTGCTTCAGGCCGCGCAAGATCGCGATGGTGTCTTCAACGCTCGGTTCGCCGACGAAGACCTGCTGGAAACGACGTTCCAGCGCCGGATCCTTTTCGATGTTTTCGCGGTATTCGTCCAGTGTGGTCGCGCCGATCAGGCGGAGCTCGCCACGGGCCAGCATGGGCTTGAGCATATTACCGGCGTCCATCGAGCCTTCGGCCGCACCAGCGCCGACGATAGTATGAATCTCATCGATGAAAGTGATGATCTCGCCGTTCGCGCTCTTGATCTCGTTCAAGACGGACTTCAAGCGTTCCTCGAACTCGCCACGGTACTTCGAGCCGGCCACCATCGAGCCTAAATCAAGGCTGATGAGTTTCTTGTTCTGCAAGGTCGTGGGGACGTCGCCCGCCACGATACGTTCCGCAAGGCCTTCGACGACGGCTGTCTTGCCGACGCCGGGCTCACCGATCAATACCGGGTTGTTCTTGGTACGACGGGAAAGAATCTGGATGACGCGGCGAATCTCCTGATCGCGGCCGATGACCGGGTCAAGCTTGCCTTCCTTCGCCTGTGCGGTCAAGTCGGTGGAGTACTTCTCCAGCGCCTTGTAGCTGCCTTCCGCGTCTGGGCTGGTGACTTTCGCACCGCCACGCACACTCGGAACGGCCTTGCGCAAGGCTTCCGGCGTCACGCCGTTGTTCTTCAGAATCGTCGCGCTCTCGTTGGGCGCGGCGTCGGCGATGCCGATAAGCAGATGTTCGGTGGAGACGTATTCGTCGCCCATTTTCTGCATTTCCTTCTCCGCCTGAGCCAACGCGGCCGTCAACTGACGGCTTGCCTGCGGCTGCGAGGTCGAAGACCCGCTCGCACTCGGCAGCGCCACCAACGCGTTGCGCACTGCGGCACCAATCGCCTTCGGGTCCCCGCCCGCGGCGCTGATCAGCCCCGCGACCACGCTGTTTTCCTGACGCAGCAACGCATCCATCAGATGCAAGGTGTCAACCTGCGGGTTGCCCGCAGCCGACGCGCTTTGAATCGCGTCACCGATGGCTTCCTGAGCCATGGTCGTAAATTGTTGTTCCATGTTTTCCTCCGTTTGTTCGCCCTGTTCCTTCGTGAATCGTTGGAATTCAAGGCATTATTCAATCTCTGCTTATTACAACCGCAAACGGAGAGGTTCTATTCCCAAAACTTGAGTCTATTCGACTCAACTTTTAGACGTCATTGTCTAGTTAGTGGTTGTGAGTCGGTTCTTGACGAATCTCGACTCACACTAACCCATGGTTACCAAAAGATACTGTACATATTTCCATGGTTTCTTTTGGTAACCATGGGTTAGTGTGAGTCCAACTTTAAGAACCACATCAAGAAATCTTGAATTTTGTCCGATTACCCCAAAATAATTCGACTTATCTCCGAAAATTTCATATTTTATGGATATGTTCGAGTTAAGAAGAGAACCCAAACAAACCGATCTGATGCGGCACGCAGCATGGGAACGCCAGCAGCGGGCAATTCTGACATTGCATGAGGCGCAAAGCCGCACCTCCATGCGGCTGACGGCCAGTCATTTCACAGCGGCACATCTTATGGGAATTCCTACACCCAAACAACCCAAATCCACTGACGTCTATGTCTGCGTCAAACAAGGACAATCGCGTCTGCGGGTCCACAACCTTCAGTGCAGAACTTGGAACAACACCGACAGCACTGGCAACACTATTGAGATAGCGGGAATACTTTGCAGCTCACCGGAGGCGACTTTCGCCCAATTGTCGCGCGAATTGCTGTTGGAAGACGCAATCGTACTCGGCGATGCTCTCGTCTGCCGTGATGAAATGCTACGACGTACTTCCAAAAGGAAAATCAATCAGTATCTCAGAGATTGCCTTCCATTCAGACACCAGCACAACTGCCTGCAGGCATCTTCGTTGATACGCGAGAACACCGATTCGCCCGCCGAGACACGACTTCGTCTGACCCTATTAAAATACGGATTTCCGGAGCCAAAAGTCAATTATCGACTTGACATCAACAACGCCCACTATTTTCTTGACATGGCCTATCCCGAATACCGAATCGGCATCGAGTTCAACGGGCAGCACCACCATTATCAGATAGCCGAGGATTTGGACCGATTAAACATCATTCAGTCAAGGGGATGGCATGTATTCGCCGTCGAAAGGAACAACATCGGTACCAGATCGCTTGATTTGCGGTTCTGCAACTACCTGAATCAGGCATTTCGCGAAGCGGGAAAGCATCACAGCGAGTATTTGAGCTGCCCCATGCCGCTTTCTCAGCTCTGTGACCTTAGACGCGCTCACACTAACTGATGGTTACCAAAAGATACTGTACGTATTTCCATGGTTTCTTTTGGTAACCATGGGTTACTGTGAGCCAAGACGATTGATAGAGTTTTGAACTCTCGGCCACCGCCTGATCGACCGTTAAAAATCAGCCTTTGACCACGACGTTGCGCAGTGAGCCGATACCCTCGATGTTGACGATGGCTTCGTCGCGCGGCTTCAGGGTGCCAGAGGCGTTGGGAGTGCCGGTCATGATGACGTCGCCGGGCAAAAGTGTCGCAAAGCTGGAAATCTCGGCAATCTGCTCGGGAATCGAATGAATCAAATCGGCGGTGGTGCCGGAGGCGGCGGGCACGTTCTCGCCGTTCAGAGTGAAGGAGATCTTCGCATCTTTCCAGTCAAGGTCGGTCTCAATCCACGGGCCGAGCGGGCAGGAGGTGTCGAAGCCCTTGGCGCGCGTCCACATCGGATCGTCGCCCTGCAAATCGCGCAGCGTCACGTCGTTGACACAAGTGAAGCCGAGCACGTAATCCATGGCCTTCTCGACGGAAACGTTCTTGGCGATGCGACCCATGACCACGGCCACTTCCGGTTCGAAGTTCATATCGTTCGAGAAATCGGGAATGACAATCGGGTCGTCGGGGCCGATGACGGAGGTGGACGGCTTCATGAAAATGACCATCTCGCTGGGCGCATGCTCGGCGGCGGACTGACCCTTGGAATGCATATATTCGGCGTGGGCCTCGTAGTTTTTGGCCAGGCCGTAGACCTTGGAGGGAATGACCGGAGCGAGCAGGCGGATACCCTCTTCATCGATCAGATGGCGCTCGCCGGTGGGCTCAACCGGCTGAGAGCCAAAGGGATAGCCATCGAGCTCGACGAGGTAATCCTTCTTGTCATTGCTGTCGGTCTGCACGAATGCATAGTGCGGAACATCGTTATAGGAATAGCGTGCGATTCTCATGTCTTCAGCCTACGCCACTTCCCCGTCTTTGCTCGTTGAGAAGCCGAAATTATTCATCAGGCATCGCGACGGACACGGAATTCCAAACTTTCATGGTCATGAAGCGGGATTTCCGCAGTTTTCACGTTGTCGACGTGACCCCATTGCGGGCCGTGGCCAAGCCGCTCCACGAAAGCGGCGACTATGCTCCGCTCCCCTTGCGCTTCGACCTCGACCGTTCCATCGAGCCGGTTGCGCACCCAACCGGCGATGCCGCAGCGCCGTGCCTCGTTGACCGCGAAATAGCGGTAGCCAACGCCTTGCACCATGCCGGTGACCACCGCGCGAACGCGAATCATACGGTCACCGCCAACGACATCATCCATCTTCATTCACCAACCCTTCAAACAGGATTTCATCATAAACAAGCCACTGAGCAAGGCTAAACGATCTAAAAATGGCGGGAACAACAATAAGCGCCATAAACAAGCCGATAAACCTTGCCCAACGGCTTGTTTATGGCGCAAACACATTCCCCTGTATTAGATGAACGCGCGCTCGCCGAAAATCGCGGTGCCGACGCGCACAATGGTCGAGCCTTCGGCCACGGCGTAGTCCATATCGTGGGTCATGCCCATCGAAAGTTCGCGGCATTGCGCAGTTCCGGGCTCGCCGGACTTGAGAATCGTGTCACGCGTGCCGCGCAGGTGAGCGAAGCCGGCGCGTATCGTCTTTTCGTCGTCGACATGGGCACCGATGGTCATCAAACCTTGCAGCTGCAAGCCTTCCAGCGCGGCAATCTGGTAGGCGAGATCCACGGCCTCGTCAGGCTCGCACCCGGACTTCGAAGCCTCGCCGGACTCGTTGACCTCCATCAGCACGCCGACGACGATGTGGCGGGCGACGGCACGACGCGCGATTTTCTGCGCTTCTTCAAGTGAACCGACGGATTCGATGATGTCGACGTAAGGCAGCACCTTACCGATTTTGTTAGATTGCAGCTGGCCGATGAGATGGAAGGGGATGTGGCCGTTGGACGCAGTTTGGGAAGCGGCGGAATTCTGCGCGTTTGCTGCCGCCCCAAGTGAGAATCCTCGTTGTGCACACTGGCGAATCAAACCCTCGGCCTTGGCGGAGATTTCCTGCGGACGGTTTTCGCCGATCATGCGCACGCCGGCGTCGATGGCAGCCATAATCTCGCCGACATCGCGGGTCTTTGTTGCTGCAAGCAGTTTGACCGACCCAGATTCACGCCCAGACGCAGCCTCAGCTTTTGCGATGTCGTCAAGCACGCGATGCACGCCGTCAGTGATTTCCTTTGTTCGCGCCTCGTCGATGACCTCGTTGGCGAGATCCTTGTGATCCATATAAGCAGTCATCATTCCCCGCTTCCCACTTCGATTGTCTGCCTCCATATTATGCGCGCCCATGTCATCGTGCAGAAATTATTTGAAAATCAAATCACGATTCCACTGATGATTCATGCTCGATTCATCTGATGCTATAAAACGGACTCTTAGCAACCGTCAGGAGCAGCCTCCCAGCAGCAAAATGCGGGCACACCGTCTGACGACGAATGTGCCCGCGTTTTTGCTGCCACACTTTACTTACGAAGCCCTCAGTTCAGCCCGTGAACCGCTTTGGCCAACGAGCGGACGTAATCGGTGACGTACGGCACCGCGTCCTCTCCGTATTTGCCGACGAGACGGACGATGGCCGAGCCGACGATGGCGCCGTCCGAATCGGCGGCCATGGTTGCGGCCTGCTCAGGGGTGGAAATGCCGAATCCAATAGCAGCCGGCACATCGGTGACGGAACGCACTTCGCGCACCATGCCCTTCACATCGCTGGTGATTTCCTTGCGAACGCCGGTGACGCCGAGCGAGCTCACGCAATAGATGAAGCCCTTGGCATCCGAGGCGATGCTGTGGATGCGCTCATGTGAGGTCGGGGCGATGAGGCTGACCAAGTCAAGCCCCTCGGCGGCCAACGGCTCGTCGAACTCCGGCTTTTCCTCGTGCGGCACGTCCGGCAGGATCACGCCGTCGAGCCCGACTTCCGCGGCACGGTGCGCGAAACGCTCGAGGCCGTAGGAATACAGGACGTTGGCATAGGTCATGAAGACCATCGGCGTCTCGATCTTGTGGTCGTTGCGCAAACGCTCGACCAACGCGAAGGCATCATCGGTGGTGGTGCCGGCGGCAAGTGCGCGGTTGCTGGCTTCCTGGATGACCGGGCCTTCGGCGGTCGGGTCGGAGAAGGGAACGCCCAGCTCGATGAGGTCGGCACCGGCGTCAATCATGGCCGGCACGAGCTTTTCGGTCAAGGCAATCGAAGGATCGCCGACCGTGACGAACGGGATAAAAGCCTTGCGGCGGCTGCCGTCGGGGGCCGTGAACGCTTCCAAAATGCGGGAACGGCGAGCGCCCTGCTGGGCCTGTGTTGTTGTCTCAGTCATGAAGATCCTCCCCACGGTAGCGGGCGATGGCCGCCACATCCTTGTCGCCACGCCCGGAAAGGGTGACGATGATACTTTGGTCGCGCGAAAGCGTCGGCGCGAGTTTCATGGCGTAGGCCACGGCGTGCGCGCTTTCGATGGCCGGGATGATGCCCTCGGTACGGCTCAGGTATTCGAAGGCATCGACGGCCTCGTCGTCGGTGATGGCGACGTATTGGGCGCGTCCGGAATCCTTCAGCGCCGCGTGCTCCGGGCCGACGCCCGGGTAGTCAAGGCCGGCGGAAATCGTGTAGACCGGCGCGATCTGACCGTATTCGTTCTGGCAGAAGTAGCTCTTCATGCCATGGAAGATGCCCAGCGAGCCGGTGTTCATGGTCGCTGCGGTTTCCTTGGTGTCGATGCCGCGTCCGGCCGCCTCGCAGCCAATGAGCTTCACATCCTTGTCGTTGATGAAGTTGTAGAAGCTGCCGATGGCATTCGAGCCGCCGCCGACACACGCCAGCACCGCGGCAGGGAGCTTGCCCTCGTCCTCAAGAATCTGCTCGCGAGCCTCCTTGGAGATGACGGACTGGAAGTCGCGCACCATTGTCGGGAAGGGGTGTGGGCCCATGCACGAGCCGAGGCAGTAATGGGTGTCGGAGATGCGACGCGTCCATTCGCGGAAGGTTTCGGAAACTGCGTCTTTCAGCGTGCCGGTGCCGCTGGTGACGCCGCGCACTTCCGCGCCGAGCAAGCGCATGCGGTAGACGTTCAGCGCCTGGCGTTCCATATCCACCTGGCCCATGTAGACCACGCACTCCATGCCGAAAAGCGCCGCAACGGTGGCCGTGGCCACGCCATGCTGCCCTGCTCCGGTTTCGGCGATCAAGCGGGTCTTGCCCATACGCTTGGCGAGCAGCGCCTGGCCGAGCACGTTGTTGATCTTGTGTGCGCCGGTATGGTTGAGGTCCTCGCGCTTGAGATACACTTTCGCGCCGCCGAGATCCTTGGTCATGTTCTCTGCGTAATACAGCAACGACGGACGACCGGCGTACTTCTTCTCAAGATCGTCGAGCTCGGCGAGGAAGTCGGGATCATTTTTGTAATGATTGTAGGCCTCCTCCAGCTCGTTGACGGCGCCCATCAGCGTCTCCGGGATGTACTGTCCCCCGTGGATGCCGAAGCGCCCCTTTGAATTGGGCGAATTGGTCATGAGATTGCTCCTTAATATATACAGTTTTTTGATTATTGATTACGTCGTTGATGCCATTGATATTAGCCGGATTCGAGGGCTAACGTATCGAAGCGGCTATCCTGTAAACCTTGTTATTGCATTACATATCGTTGGTACCACCGGCTTCCGCATTATTCGAAACGTCCCGCACCGCCTTGACCGCAGCGAACATCTTGCCAGGGTCCTTGAGGTGGTCGGTTTCGACGCCAGAACTCATATCGACACCGAAGGGGTGCGTCGCGCGGATGGCTTCGGCCACATTGCCCGGATTGAGTCCACCGGCCAACATGAACGGACGATTCACATCACGAACGAGTGACCAGTCAAAGGTCTTGCCATCGCCTGCGCCTGCGTCAAGCAGCACCATGTCAGCCGACGATTCGAGAGCCTCGGCCACATCCAACGCCTCGCGCACCTTGAACGCCTGCATGATTGGAAGAGTTACCTGTTCGCGTAATTCGGAGAGATAATCCTCGTTTTCATGGCCGTGAAGCTGAATCACATCGAGGTCGGCGTCGCGTGCAATCACGGCCACGCGCTGCGCAGGTTGGTCAACAAACACCCCTACCGCAGCCGGCGGATTCGCACCGGTTTCACGGGCTTGGGCCTTCATATATTTGACCAGTTCGGCCACGCGTTCGGGAGAAATCGAACGGTGCGATTTGGGGAAGTCGATAATGAATCCGACGGCATCGCTACCGGCCGCCAAGGCGGCGTCCATATCCTGCTCGCGTTTCAGCCCGCAAAGCTTGACTTTGTAGGCGTTTGACGATTGCGCACTTGTGTCGCCGTTTAATGATTCACATTCTTCAATTGCATTGCAAATACTTGCGTTGTCTTCAAACGGCACGTGGATATCGGACGGTTCCTCAGACGTAGCCCGAGCCGATGCAGTTGGATTGTTCATTATTCCTGCTTCTTACTTCTCAACCGCAACGGGATTATTCGCAGGACCGCCGCGAAGCTCGGCGAGCGCCGCGGTCTTGTCGGGAGAACGCATCAGCGTCTCACCAATCAGCACCGCGTCAACGCCGGCGGCCTCGAGTTCCTCGACATCGGCACGAGTACGCACACCCGATTCCGAAACGAAGACGCGGTCGAGGCCGACAGTCGGGCGCAGCTTGATGCTGTGGTCGAAGTCGACGTCGAAGGTGCGCAGGTCGCGGTTGTTGACGCCGACGACGCGGGCACCGGCGGCGATGGCACGTGGCACCTCGTCAGGCTGATAAGCCTCCACCAGCGCACTCATACCAAGTTCATGCGCGAGCGCGGTGTAATCGGCAAGCTGCAAGTCGCTCAGAATCGAGCAAATCAACAGCACCGCCGAAGCGCCACAGGCACGGGCCTGATAGATCATGTATTCGTCGACGATGAAATCCTTGCGCAGCACCGGAATGTCAACCGCCGCCGCGACCTGGCGCAGGTGCTCGTCGGAGCCCTTGAACCACGTCGGCTCGGTCAGGCAGCTGATGGCCGCCGCTCCGGCCTTTTCATAGTCGCGGGCGATGTCGAGGTAGGGATAGTCCTGCGCGATGATGCCCTTGCTCGGCGAGGCCTGCTTAAGCTCGCAGATGAAACTCATGCCCGGAGCCTTCAGCGCACGCTCGAACGGAAACGCCGCGTCTCCAGTCTCCCCCGCCGCAACCTTCCGCGAGTTGACCTCACGAGCTTGCGCCTCCACCACGCTCTGCGGAGTCTGTGCCTTTTCCTCGGCCACGCGCTCGCGGGTCTTGGCGGCGATGCGCTGCAGAATATTTTCGGATTCAGCCATTTTTCTTTGGTCCTTACTTATCAGCATCAGCCTTGGCGAACGCCTGCGAACCGGCGACGAACGCATCGAGCGTCTTCGTTGCGGCACCGGAGTCGATCTGCTGGCGGGCGATTTCCACGCCTTGCCCGATGGACGAGGCAACGCCGCAAACATATAGCGCACAAGCGGCGTTGAACAGCGCAGCTTCCAGCTTCAGGCCGGTCTCCTTGCCGCCCAAAATAGCGCGGGTGATGGCGGCGTTCTCTGTAGGAGTGCCGCCGAGCAGGTCGCTCTTCTGGCAACGGGTCAGGCCGAACTCCTCAGGAGTCAGCGTCATCGGATGGTATTCGCCGTCGCGCAGCTCGCAGGCCGCGGTTTCGGCGGAAAGCGAGACCTCGTCCATCTTGTCACGACCGTAGACGACCAGTGCGCGTTTGACACCAAGGCTTTCGAGCACATGGGCAATGGGCTCAACCAGATACTCGTCGTAAACGCCGAGCAGGAAGTATTCGGGACGGGCTGGATTGGTCAGAGGCCCGAGGATGTTGAAGACGGTACGGAAGCCGAGTTCCTTGCGGATCGGGCCGACGTAGCGCATTGCGGTGTGGTAGCGCTGAGCGAAGAGGAAGGTGAAATTGTCCTTCTTGAGCAGGTCAACGGCTTCTTCAGGCGAAAGCGAGATGTTCGCGCCAAGGGCTTCGAGACAGTCGGCGGTGCCGCACTGCGAGCTGGCCGCGCGGTTGCCGTGCTTGGTCACCTTGGCTCCTGCGGCGGCGGAAATCAGGGCCGCGGTGGTGGAGATGTTGAAGGTGTTGGCGCCGTCGCCACCGGTGCCGACAATGTCGATCGTCTCGATGCCGGGGTGCGGAACGGGGGTGGCCAGTTCGCGCATGGCGGCCGCGCAGCCCGCAATCTCGTCGATGGTCTCGGCCTCGGCCGACTTGGTGGAGAGCGCTGCGAGGAAGGCCGCGTTCTGGGTCGGTGTCGATTTGCCACCCATGATCTCCTTCATGGCCTGGTAGGCCTCGTCATAGGTGAGGTCGTGCTTGTTGACGATTTTGACGATTGCTTCACTGATCATTGTTATTACTTCCTTGTGATTGATTGGTGGATAATTTTGTATTACTAATTGAATAATTACTAAATATTGAAAACCAAAGATTTATGCTCAATTGCCGAACCTTTCGACAACATCGATGAAATTCCTGAGAATATCCTTGCCGAGCGGCGTCAGAATGCTTTCGGGGTGGAATTGAACGCCGAACATCGGATCGGTGACGTGCTGGACGGCCATGATTTCGTCCGAATCGGCGGTGCGTGCAACGACACGCAACGTATCCGGCAACGTGGCTTTGTCGGCTTCCAGCGAGTGGTAGCGCGCGGCTTGGATCCGAGCAGGCATCCCGGCGAAGAGCGGACAATCATTGTCGAGTTCGACCGGCGAGGCCTTGCCATGCATGAGTTCCGCGGCGGGAACGACCTTGCCGCCCAGCGCCTCGCAGATGGCCTGATGACCGAGGCAAACGCCCAGAATCGGCACCGTTCCGGAAAGCTCGCGTACCACGTCCTCGCAAATTCCGGCGTCCGCAGGCTTGCCCGGCCCGGGCGAAAGGACGATGCCGTCCGAGCCCAGCGCGGCGAGGCCGGTGACATCGAGGTCGTCGTTGCGCACCACTTTGACATCCGGCTCGATGGAGCCGATGAGCTGATAGAGGTTGTAGGAAAAGCTGTCGTAGTTGTCGACGATGGTGATCATGCGATGCCTCCGTTCGCTTGATTGATGGCGTCCACGACGGCGAGCGCCTTGTTGCGGCATTCCTCGAATTCCTTGTCGGGATTGGAATCAGCGACGATGCCCGCGCCGGACTGCACGCAGACCTTGCCGTCGTGCTTGAAGGCCAAGCGGATGCCGATGCAGGTGTCGAGGTTGCCTGAGAAGTCGAGGTAGCCGATGGCCCCGCCGTAAATGTCACGCGGGGAATCCTCGAGTTCCGAGATAATCTGGCAGGCGCGGATTTTCGGAGCCCCGGAAAGCGTTCCAGCCGGCAGTACCGCGTCAATGACATCCAGCGCATCCTTGCCGTCGGCGAGCTGCCCGGCGACAGTGGAACCGATATGCATGACATGCGAGAACCGCAGGATATCGTGCAGCCGTTCGACTTCGACACTGCCGAGTTTGGAGACGCGGCCGATGTCGTTGCGCCCGAGGTCGACCAACATGTTGTGCTCGGCCAGTTCCTTTTCGTCGCTCAGCAAGTCCTGCTCAATGAGCTTGTCCTCTTCCGGCGTCGCGCCGCGCGGGCGGGTTCCGGCGAGTGGGTAGGTCAGCAGCTTGCCGTCTTCGAGGCGTACCAGCGTTTCGGGCGAGGCGGCGGCGATTTCGATGTCGTCGCTGGACATGAAGACCATGTACGGGCTTGGGTTTTCGGCGCGCATGAGTCGGTAGGCATCGAAAAGACTGCCGGAAGCCTGTGCCACGCTGGGGTTGGAGAGCACGACCTGGAAGATATCGCCGGCATAGATGTGTTCCTTGGCCTTATGAATCATCGAACCGTACTGTTCGCGGTTAAGCGTCAGTTGCAGCGGTCCCTCAAGTTCCAGCGGCTTGAAGTCGTAGCGCTTGCCATTATCCAGAATCTGCTGCATTTGCTCGATCTGGTCGATCGCGCGCTCGTAGGAGGCGTCCACATCATTGGTGTCGACGCCGGCGATGAGTTGCAGGCGCTGCCTGTAGGAATCGAAGGAGATGAGCTGGTCGAAGAGCATCAAATCAACATCGGGCAAGGCCTTCGGGTCGCGGGTTTCCTGCCGCAATGTCGGTTCGGCGTAAGCAAAGTAGCCAAAGGAGAAATAACCCACCAGGCCGCCGGCGAATGGCGGGAACCCTTCGAGACGAGGGCTGGAATATTGGGCGAGCACCTTGCGGATCGCATCACTCGGGTGATCGACGTGCTTGTGTTCAACGACCACATCTTCAGCGTTTGACCCTGCGGGAGCGACCCGCTTGACGGTCAAATCCCCGGCCTTGCAGGTCAGCTCCAGCGTCGGCGCGAATCCCAAGAAGCTGTAGCGTCCCATACGTTGGTCGGCCTCGGCGCTTTCCAGCAGGAAGCAATGGTTGGAAGCCGCACGCACCCTGCGCATAGCCTCGATGGTGGTCAAACGGTCGGCGAGCAGTTCGCGCATCACCGGAATGCGGCGGTATTTGCCGGTTTTCGCAAGTTCTCGCACTTCATCAAGTGTCGGCGTGATACCCGCGTATCTACTTTCGCTCGCAGCGCCGCGCACGGCCGCACCGCCGTTCGAACCTGCCGTAGCATCCGCACTTATGGTCACCATGGGCACCTCCCAGAGGCCTTCGCCTCATTTTGGGACTAAAAAAGCCCGTCCCAGCTGTCAATTACAGCCAAGGACGAGCGAATATATGCCCGCGGTGCCACCTTGGTTCACGGTCTCCCGTGCCCTTATCAGACGCCAACACGTCTTTGGCAACTGACGTATGCCTTACGTCGCAGCCTCATGGTCGAAATCCATCCGGCCAATCGGTGCGCCCTCAGCGGCCCACTCAACGGTTCGCATCTCGTCCCGGCTCTCACCATCCCAGGCTCGCTCATCGCGCGTTTCCGCCTACTTCCCCGCTTCATCGGTTTGCAGTGTTTTTAATTATTGATGTTTAGCCTACACTTTCGTTTTTGCCGCTGTCAAATTCCTCTGCCCAATTCGGGCTTAAAATGCGATCGGATTTGTCCGCACGGACGCTACTCCAGGTGAAGCATTCCAAGGCTTCACGCGCACTCATGGCAACCGGACCGGAAGCGTCCGGCATGTGGACATTTTCAGGATTGCGGACACCGAGCAGCCACGCACAATAGCCGATAACCTGTTCGGGTTTAACGCCTTCCGCTCGCAACGTGCCGATATCCAGCGAATGTTTGCGTTTGGCCAGACGGACACCAGCCGGGTCGTCGATCAAAGGCAAGTGCGCATAGTTCGAATTATTAACCTGCTCGCTTCCGTATTTTGAAGCAAAACCGGACGCAACCAACGCCCGTTGAATCCAGATCTGCAACGCCGTGGAGCGCAACAAATCACGGCCACGCACGATATCGTTGATACCCATCAGAAGATCATCGACCACTACTGCCAGCTGGTAGGAGAAGATGCCGTCGGAACGGCGAATAACCGTGTCGCCGGCCTGGAGCGGCAAATCGAAACGCTGGTGGCCGAATACTCGATCATCAAACTCGACAACGCTTCCTCGCGCGCTTTCTTCCGGCACCGCTATACGCCACGAATGACGCTGGCCCGCCTCAAGTTGTAAACGCACTTCGTTGGGGTGCTCGGCCAAAAGTTTCCGGCACGTTCCGGGATAGATCAGAAACCGGTCGCCCTCTTGCGGGGCCGACGCCGCACGCAAATCCGCCCGTGAGCAGAAACAAGGATAAACCAGCGGAAATCCGTTTGCCGTCGCAGAATCAGTCAGCCAGGAATCTTTTATACACGATTGCTCGCTAGCGTCTTGAATAACTTTGCCTTCAAGATTATCGCAAGAGTTTATGAAATCATTCGAACCATCAAAAACAACGTTCTCGCAATGAGGGAAATCATAGTCAGCGACATCCCTCAGACTCACTGATTCCAGCGAACGCAACGCTTCCTCATAGATTTCGGTGCGCTGCGACTGATAGACCGGCTCGCCATCCCAGTCCAACCCGAGCCAATGTAAATCGTCCATAATCCATTTGTCGGCGTCTTCACGAGCACGCGGTCCATCCACATCCTCGATGCGCAACAAGACCTTGCCGCGTTGCCCATCGCCGTCATCGCCCCGGCCCGAACCGATGAACCCATTCCCTTCGCCGGCATGCGCCGAAAGCCAAGCGGCAAGCATCGCGTAGACGTTGCCGATATGCATCCGCCCGGAAGGGGTGGGCGCAAACCGGCCCGTGCGCCCGCTCATTTCACCCACAGTTCGGAAGCCAGCGGCCATTCGTTGGGCGTGCAGCCGCGCAGGCTCATGGATTGCTCCTGCATCAACGGCGCAGTGGCACCAGCAGCCGGGCAGGAAGGCTGGTTGTCCAGGTGGCCGAGCCAGTGTCCGGTCTCATGGTTGACTATCATTTCGCGATAGCGGTCGAGGCTCATCCCGGCGGACAGCATCTGCGGCGTGGCACCGTTGAAGCGGTCCTGGTTGATAATGACGTTGTTGCCCACGCAGCAACTGTAGTCGTTGGAGCAGCTGGTCGAGAACGTCCTCATCTGCGAAGCCTGGGAGAAGTAAATGACAAAATCGCAATGGCTGGAATTGGCATTGTAGGCAAAGGTGGCGCCGGCACGCGGCCACCCGCGCGGGTCGTTCAATGTACGGAAAACGACATTTTCAAACTTCTGCAGCACACTGGAATCGCCCACATCGCCTTTGCTGCCCACGCAATATGAGTATTGATGGACCGGTTTGCCGCTGGCTGCCGCGGTCTTCTGCGCCGTCGCGGCGATCACCGCGCGGCTGTGATCGGTCAGGGCCTCCTGCCCGTTCGCCTTGCCGGTATCCGGTTTCGGCGGTTTCCTTTTACCGGTGTCTTTTGATGGATTCGTTCGCTTCGATTTATTGGCAACCTGGGAGGAATTTTGCCCGCTTGCCAAATCATGGTGATGGCCGACGGCCGATATCGCAGCCCTGCAGCCCAGGACGATGGCAATGACCACTACCAAAGCCACTATTGCCACGACGACGCGGCGGATAAGGTAAACGGATTTGGTCACCGACCGCGTTGCGCTGCCAGACCTTCGTCTCGCCCCGCTCCTCCTGGTAGAATTTCGGCCGCTTTCGTTTCCGAGAACGGAGCCGATGAAGCCTTGCGATATCGCAGAATCCTGACGCGGCATTCTTACGCGGGAACTCTGGACGCCGTGGGCCGCAGCACGACGGGACGTCGAATCCGTATCGGTTTTGTCGTGTAATTTATGCGAGGCTTTTACAGGATTCAGTCCCAAAAAATTACGAAGCGAGCGAAACCCGCGCCGTACGGCATGGTTGAACTCACGGATGCCGGCAAGCAGGACGCTTGCAAACCCATGCAAAAAAGCCCTGACGACCTTGCCAGCCTCGCCTGGCACAGTACTCGATGGCGATTCCCCCACCGGTTTTTTGCCGCGCGGAGACCTCGAGTCTGGCCGCCCCCCACGTTTCACACTGTCTCCTGCCTAAGGCTTCAATGGTTACGGGGTCAATAATAGAGATTCTTTGTGACGAGGAAAATCTGCGTGCCGCCAATTTTCATAATCATCGCAAACGAAAATAACCGAGGAATAACCGAAATGTGAGATCTTCTTGTAGCCGAACTTTCGATAAACCGTTTCCATTACTTCCCGGCCTGAACGCAAACCACAAAAGCCTAAAGCCAGGCGTCAGAGCCAATAAAACGGCGCAATCTGCGAATACAGACCGCGCCGCCATAGTCAGCTATAAAAATAAAGCCTTTGGGACCTTGGGTGAATCAGCCGAAGCAGACCTTGAAGATCCATGCGCCGATGATGGCGCCGACAATCGGGGCCACGACCGGAATCCAGGCCTCGCCCCAGCGGGAGCTACCCTTGTGGGGAATCGGGAGGATCCAGTGCAGGAAGCGGGGCACAAGGTCGCGGGCCGGGTTGAGGCCGGGGCCGGTGGAGCCGCCCATGGAGGTCACCAGACCCCAGACGATGAGGCCGACGACGATGGCCGCAGCAGCCGGGTCGTTCTTGCCCCAAGGCAGGGAGAGCATGCACAGTGCGCCGAGCACGAGGACGAGGGTGCCTAAGAGCTCGTTGAGGAAGTAGACGACTTTGTTGTTGGAAGCCTCGGTGGTGCTGAACGTCGCGAAAATGGCGTCAGGATTGGTTTCCATATTGTAATACGGTAGGTAGGTGATGTAGACAATCAGCTGACCCAGAGCTGCGCCCAGAAGCTGCGCGATGATATAGGGCAGGACTTCGGACCACGGGAAGAGGCCGTTGACCGCCTGGCCGATGGTCATGGCCGGGTTGATGTGCGCGCCGGAAACGGAACCAATCATCATAACCGGGAACATCACGCCGAAACCGTAGCCCATTGCTATGTTGAGCCAGCCGGTGCCGTGACCCTTCGTCCCCTTGAGTTCGGTGTTGGCCACGGCTCCGTTTCCGAATATCATCAGGAAAGCTGTGCCGATGAATTCGGCCGCGAGTTTTGCGGTAAGAGAGAATTTCATTATTCTTCCTTCTCGAGTGCGACGAACGGCGCCCTCACACAACCGCGTAGCTTGGGCACAGAACATCTATCGTTCTTAGTCATGTCTCGAAAATGGTATGTTCGGAACGTTGAACTTATCCATGTTCGATAATAAGAAGTGTAACTCGCCATGAAGCTGAAATATTCCGATTTTGGTTATTTCTTATTCTTTTTCATATTTTTGTTATATAAATCACTTTTTAATTCAACGATTTATTGAAATTTAGCCTAAAAATCACCTATGCGTTGCCTATAAAACCCGTCGGCACCATTCCGAATTCCACTGACGCTTTTATAGAATCAAGAAGACGGTTACCGTTCAATCAAGGAAGACGCTCCATTCAAACCACATTAAATTATCAGATAATGATAAACCGTATAAAAAGCCGGCAAACGTTCTTACCAATAATCAGGAAAATACGATTCCACATACAGCAATCCATCATCCGTCGACCAACGATGGCCAAACCGCCATTGCTTTCCCGTATGAAAGAGAACACACGAACGATTTTTCCAAGGCTAGGAAGACAAGACCCAGGGCGACACACCGCCTTGCACAATATCGGAAGCGTCTGTATACTGTTCTCTTGGCTCTTGTAGTTTTAGACCAGCGCCCCTATAGCTCAGCTGGTTAGAGCAGCTGACTCTTAATCAGCGTGTCCGGGGTTCGAATCCCCGTGGGGGCACAGATGAAATCCGCAGAATCGTAAGGTTCCGCGGATTTTTGATTTTCCGAGGCAATTTCCGCGATAGTGCGAAGTATCCCAAATGTATCCACATCCATAGCAAACCGCGCGGCACATACCGGATCTGACTGATCTAAATAACCCGTAAGAATTAATGAAGCGCAGAAACCACCCACCCTCGACCGACTGCATTCCCGTTGATGGTCGTAATTGTCGCTTTTTACTTGCTTGCTGATGACATCCAAGTAAAAAGCGACAAACAGAAGCTGTAAATGTGTCTTTTACTTAGCAACCCCACACAAGCAAGTAAAAAGTGACAGATAAGGCGCGACTTCGTACGAAGCGACTGGTCACACCTCTACAGCCTGCATTTCGACAGATGGATTCTTGCGCACCTTGATGGAAACCAGGGTGATGCAGAGCGCCACTAGCGCCAAGACAATCACCAGGGCAAAGGCATTCGTCGCCCCGACCGCCGACGCCGCCTTGACATTGTGCGGAATATGGGCCTCGCTCAGGGAGAGGGAAGCGGAAAGCACGGTTGTGCCGAGCGATCCGGCATACTGCTGCAGCACGTTGAACAGCGAGTTGAAATCGGTTTGTTGCGCCCCGGAGACGAATTTGCTGGCGTCCGACATCGTGTTGCCGTAGCCGAAGTTGAAACCGGCACGCAGGAACATGTAAAGCAGCGTCAAAATGGCAACCGTTGCCTTGCCGGTCATGGCCCACAAAGCCGTCGCACCGATAATCAGCGAAATGTTGGAAATCAGAAGCACCAACGTCGGGCCACG
Source organism: Bifidobacterium sp. ESL0784 (assembly GCF_029433295.1). Taxonomy (GTDB): domain Bacteria; phylum Actinomycetota; class Actinomycetes; order Actinomycetales; family Bifidobacteriaceae; genus Bifidobacterium. Next base: position 356,204 of record NZ_JAQTHV010000001.1, on the reverse strand, counting down.
ACGGTCGTAAAGCTTGCCGACGAACGGGGCGATGAAAGCACCGAGCAGCGAACCCGGCAGGAGCATCAGGCCGGCGGTCAGTGAATCGATGCCGAGGAAGTTCTCAGCGAACACCGGAAGCAGGAACGAACTGCCGATGTTGATGAACTGCAGGATGGCGTAGTTTGCGCCGCGCAGGCCCACAATTGGCTTCCTGAACAGACGCAAATTGAGCAATGGCGACTTCGAGGCCAAGCAACGCCAGATAAACAGGCCGAGCAGAGCCGCTGCCGCGCAGATGGCGATGGCGACTTTGTACGACCAACCGCCGCCAGCGCCGAACTGGTCGAAGATCTCGGTGAAGCTGACCATGAAGAAGCTCAACAACACCAAGCCGATGCCGTCGAAGGACTTGCCCGCACCCTCGGCCTTCAAGCGCAGATTGGTCTCGCCCAGAATCCACGCGATGACAAGCAGGGGCAGCGTGAACACGAAAATGATGCGCCAGGAGAAGTAGTGGTTGATGAGGCCGCCGTAAGTGGGCCCGAGCGCGGGCGCGAAGGAGGTGACCATGTTGGCGATGCCCACGTACGTGCCGCGCCGACTGACCGGCACCAGCGCGAGGATGACGTTGATCATCAACGGTGTGGAGACGCCCGTGGCCGCAGCCTGAAGCAGACGGCCGAGCAGCAGAAGCCAGTAGTTCAAGGGCAAACAGCACAGAACCGTGCCGACGAGGCTGACGATGATGGCCCAACGGAAGAGCAGGCGGGTGTCAAAACGCTTGAGCAGGAACGACGAGGTGCTCATGACGATGGTGACCATCAGCAGGTAGCCAGAGGTCAGCAGCTGGATGGTGGAAAGCGGCAGACCGAATTCGCGGGTCATCGTGGGGAAGCAGACGTTCAGCGAAGTCTCGGTAAGGATGCCTGTGAACGAAAGCAGAGCCGCTGCCGCAATGGATAGTTTCGTTTGTGTGGAAACACGTTCTTCTTGCAAGTTTGAAACCTCAATATACTTTTGCCATTTTAGGCACTTGAGGGGTGTGTCAATCGTTTGCATGCTCCGACCCCCCGAACACGCAACTTTCTTATTATACGCCGATAGCCGCTATTTTTAAAGCACCATAGCGTTAGGCTTCGCAGAAAACGACATTCGTCTGACAGCAAAACCGAAGAATGTCCATTGAGCCAAGAGCAATACGGACACAGCCGGACGATCCGCCAAAATCCGGCGTTTCGAGGGAATTCCCCATATCCACCTAATCAAAGTTGATGAATCCATTTCCGGGAGACTATTATGTTATCGTCGAGTTCGTCTAACAGACGCTTGTAACAGAGCAAGAGGAAACTTTCAAAAGAGAGGAAGTAATGAGCTATATTGACGTGGAGCACGAAGTCAAACGATATGATTCCGGCGGCTCAAAGCTTATAGCCAACAACGACATCAGCTTCTCCATCAACCAAGGTGAATTGGTCATGATTCTCGGCGCCTCCGGTACCGGCAAATCAACTCTGCTCAACATTCTGGGCGGGATGGACTCCTGCGATCAGGGAAGAGTCGTCATCGACGGGGAGAACATCGCAGAATACAACGCCAAAGAACTCTCAGAATACCGTCGCTACGAAGTGGGCTTCGTCTTCCAGTTCTATAATCTCGTCCCCAATCTCACGGCTCTGGAAAACGTCGAACTTGCCTCCGAAATCGTCGAGCGGGCGAGCGATCCCATGAGCGTGCTGAAAAGCGTGGGCTTGGAAGATCGAGCCAACAACTTCCCCTCCCAGCTTTCTGGCGGCGAACAGCAGCGCGTCGCCATTGCCCGCGCCATCGTCAAGCGTCCGAAAATCCTGCTATGCGACGAGCCCACCGGCGCCCTTGATTACCAGACAGGCAAACAGGTGCTGCACATTCTGCAGGACACGAGCCGCAAATACAATGCCACCGTGATTATCGTGACCCATAACTCGGCCATCGCACCCATGTCCGACCGTGTGATCCATATGCACGATGCCAAAATCACCAACATCGAGGAGAACCCCAACCCGATTGACATCGACACTTTGGAGTGGTGATGGCATCCTTGAACCCGCATAACGCCATTCCACCTTCCTCATCGCGCAACTTCGTCAAATCAACCGATGCTGCCGAATCTATCGACTTTACACAGGCACCAGAATCAGCCCAGTCGCCATCAGACACCGCCCAGCTCGAACAACACGACTATCATGAATTGGAGGAATCCTTCACGACAAAGCCGTCAAAACGAGAACAGCCAACCTTGAAACCTTCCATAATTCAAGCTTCGGCATCGCAAAACCATCAGCCTCATGTCTCACTTCCGCTGCCCGACAAAGTTGCATCTCAAACAATTGGCCAACACAAGATCGCGATCCCCAAGAAAAGCGTAGCCGACAGCTCAGCCACGGATGGCCGCACAACCTCTCGCGCAGCCAAAACCACAATTGATGACACCAACCCGTCAACACCCCGATTACCGCAAATACCGGTCTCCGGACGCCATGCGCGCCACACCACGCACGCCAAGGAATACCCGACAGCCTCGCCTTCCCTACCGTCCGTTTCTTTGCCGCATCGGCCCTCGGCATCAAAGCACATCTCATATGCGAGCAATGTCCGCACCACACCGGTCCACATCGACCTTCCGCCGCGCAGTCATGCGAACATGTCGCAGCAGCATACCGGTAACGGGGCGACCGCACAATCCCATAGCCGCCGGTCCGCAAAAAACATTGCGCTCTCCATCGAATACCGCAATGCCTTACCGCTGAAACGGCACAAGATCTCACACAAAATGCTCTGGCTCGACATCAAACGTTCGCTCGGCAAATCCGTCGGCCGTTTCATCTCGATTGTATGCATGGTGGCCCTGGGCTCTTTCGCCCTTGTCGGGCTTAGCGTCACCGGCCCTGATATGCGTTCGACCGCCGACCACTATTTTTCCGAACATCATCTAGCCGACATTTCGGTAATCGGCAAAACCGGTTTCGACGATTCCGCCATCAACGCCATCAACGGTACACAAGACGTAACGAAAGTGGAATACGGCTCGTTCAAGGATGTCGCAGTAAAACATCACGACGACAGCGTACGGATATTCTCCTCCACCAAGTCGATTTCAAGCTACGAGGTGCGTAAAGGCAGGATGCCGCACAAGCCCAACGAAATCGCCTTGGACGAGCATATAGGCAACAGTCATCATATCGGTTCCACAATATCTTTCGACGAAAAACCGGACGCCGCCGGCCACACGATGCTCAAACACACGGACTACAAAGTCACCGGCATCGTCCGTTCCCCGGAAATCATCAGTCCGGTCAACCACGGCCAATCCGATTCCGGTTCAGGTTCGTTGGACGGATACGCGGTTGTGGTACCGCAGGCCTTCAATCCCGGCCCATACAACATCGCCCGCCTGCGCTACAACGTGCTCGATTCACTACCTGACCATTTTTCCGATGCCTACGTCAAGAAAATGCACCGGGAAAAAGACATCCTGAACGACGACCTTGACAACCGTGGTACCGACCTATCGACCGATACCTCCCAACAAACGCAAACGGCGAGCCAATCCAATTCACCAATGCAGCAGACGGTCACCAAGCCGTCCCCGGCGCTTTACCAGGTGCTTTCCCGAGCTGAAGTACCGGGAGGAACCGGATACAACTCATATGAGACGATTTCCCGCGTCATCGATTCATTGGCCACCATCTTTCCGATCTTCATGTACCTGATCGCCGCTTTGCTGACATTCACTTCGATGACCCGTTTCGTCGAGGAAGATCGCATCAACGTTGGTACACTCAAGGCTCTCGGCTATACCAACAAAGACGTCATCAAGAAATTCCTCGTCTATGGCTGTACTGCTGGTATCATCGGCGGCTTGGTAGGCGCTCTTGCCGGCGAATTCGCCATGCCGAAAATCTTCTACAAGGCCTATGGGGTCGGTTTCGCCGTGCCTGTCATCGCACCGCAATTCAACTGGACAATCACGCTACTTTCCCTTGTGCTCGCACTGGCCGTGACCGTACTGCCTGCGTATATCGCCGCCCATCGCGAACTGAAGGAACACACCCGTACCCTGCTTTCCCCCAAGCCACCGGTCAGCGGTTCCTCAATCGCGTTGGAAAAAATCAAATGGCTCTGGAATGCTCTGAATTTCAAGTACAAAATCACCATGCGCAACATATTCCGTTACCGGATGCGCACGTTGATGACCATCGTCGGCGTATGCGGGTCGATGGCGCTTCTAGTAGCCGGTATCGGCGTACAGCATTCGATAGGCACCATCACCGACCTGCAATACAAAGACGGCATTATCGATTATGATCTGATTGCGGCGCAACGGCCCGATATCAAGCCAGACCAACAAACGGCAATCAACAAAAAGCTCCATAGCACCGCCATCAAAAACTACAAGGACATCCACTACGAGCACACTACGATGAATGCCGGCCCGCGTGATTCCAAACAGGACATCACCCTCATCGCCGTACCGCCGAAATCCAATCTCGACGGTTTCGTCAGGCTCCAGGAACGTACCAAGCACACGCCACTCGCACTTAAAAACACGGGTGCGGTCATCTCCGAGCACCTTTCCAAGATGACCGGGGCAGGCGTCGGAGACGACATCATCGTCAAAGACAGCGAAGGCAACACGCATGTTGTACCGATCAGCGGGATCTGTGAGATGTATATCGGACATTTCATTTTCATGAGTTCGAACGCCTATGAAAAGATCTTCCACGAAAAGTACGTGACGAACGCGACCATGACCGAGCTGAAGGACCGCAGCCCGGACAATGCACGGCATGAGGCGGCACAGTTCATGCATATCGACGGCATCGCTTCGGTCGCTCAGAATTCGATGTTCATCAACCAGACACAGGTGCTGGCCAATGCCCTGACGATTCTGATGGAAGTGCTGACATTGGCTTCGATACTGCTGGAAGTGGTCATCCTTTACAATCTCAACAACCTGAATCTTTCCGAACGAGTGCGAGAATTGAGCACCATCAAGGTTCTGGGCTATTCGAACGCCGAAACGACACTGTACATTTACCGTGAAACCATAATGCTTTCCGTTCTCGGCATCGTCACAGGAATAGGCCTTGGCATGGGGCTCCACCGCATCATCATCGGCCGAGTGGCGCCGAATACCATGATGTTCGACCCCAAGTTCACTTATTCGGAATTCATCGTGCCCCTCGTCATCATCGTTTTGGTGGCCTTCGTTCTCGGACTTTATGTGATGCGACGCATATGCCAGGTCGACATGCTGAAGGCTTTGCAGGCCCGCGAATAAGTTTCCATTGCTCTTCCTGAAACACAGGAGGAGCAATGACACGTTGAACGCCGGAATCGATAACATGGCTGTTTAAGGTTTTATGGCAACGAATTCACTGAACGCGGGCAAACGGCGAACAAAAGCACATACCAGATAATCAATAGAAAAGAGGGGGTTTCCAATCGTCATGATTGGAAACCCCCTCCTGCTTAAGCCAGAATAATCAAGCTACATGGTCGTGCTGCGTTTGTGCGTCATAACCATACAGCTTTCTGTGTTTGAAACTACTCGGCGACGACCTTAACGGTGAAGTTCGCGGAGATTTCGGGATGCAGGGCCACGGTGGCGGGGAATTCGCCGGTGGTCTTGATGGTCTCGACCTTGATCGCCTTCGGATCGACGGCGGCCTTGGATTCGAGGGCGGTTGCGATGTCCATGGCGGAGATGCCGCCAAACAGCTTGCCGGACTCGGAAACCTTGGCGCTCAATTCGACGACGGTGCCGTCGATGGCGGTCTTGGCTGCCACGGCGTCTTCACGGGTGGCCACGGACTTGGCCAGGCGTGCGCGCTTCATCGCTTCGATCTGCGAAGCAGCGCCCTTGCTCCACGCGAAGGCGAGGCCCTGCGGGATGAGGTAGTTGCGTGCGTAGCCGGACTTCACCTCGACGACGTCACCGGAGTGACCGAGGTTGGAGACGGACTTGGTAAGAATAACCTTAGTTTCAGCCATTGTTCTTGCCTCCTATCAGCGGCCGTTGGTGGCGTAAGGCAGCAGAGCCATCTCGCGCGCGTTCTTGATGGCGCGGGAAATCTCACGCTGTTCCTGGATGGTCACGCCGGTGATGCGACGCGAACGGATCTTGCCACGATCGGAAATGAACTTACGCAGCAGCGCAGTGTCCTTGTAATCGATCTCGGTGATCTTCGCAGCCTTCAGCGGGTTCGGCTTTTTCTTGAACGGCTTGACTGGTGGTTTTGGCCTTTTACGTGACATATCAATGTCTCCTTAACACTTGTTTAAACGTCTATTGCTTGGACTATCGCTAGAATTCCGGCTCGTCGGAATCCCCACCGAAATCGGAGCTGCCTCCGAAGGTCGAGAATCCATCACCCGAATTGGCGGAGCTGCCCCACGGATCGGCCGCGGGTGCCTGTGGCTGGCTCTGCTGCGCAGGTGCCGCCGATGCGCCACCCGAGTAGCCTGCGCCACCTTGGTATCCGCCGTTGCCGCCGTTATAACCGCCGCCATTGTTGCCGACACCGCCGTTATAGCCTCCGTTGTTGCGGGAACCACCCTGGAACCCGCCGTTCGAAGAGGACTGACGTTGCACCTGGGCGGTGGCATAGCGCAGGGACGGGCCGATCTCGTCGACCGTCATCTCCACAACCGTGCGGTTCGTCCCGTCATTGGCGGTGTACGAACGCTGCTGCAGGCGGCCTTGGGCGATCACACGCATGCCCTTGGAAAGCGAGGAAGCACAATGGTCAGCCATATCCCGCCACGCGGAACAACGCATGAAGAGGGCGTTGCCGTCCTCCCACTGGTTCGTGTTGCGGTTATAGGTCCGCGGCGTCGAAGCGATCGTGAAACTCGCCACCGAGGCCCCGCTGCCGATAGTGCGCAGTTCCGGGTCGGCGGTCAGGTTGCCGACGATTGTGATAACCGTATCTCCTGCTGCCATGACGTACCTTCCTTACCAACTTTTAACGCTTTTATAACGATAAAGCGAAAAGCAAATAGACTAAAATTTAATATTTCCTAAACGGAATTACTTGACATCCTTGCGAAGAATCTTCGTGCGGATTACGGACTCGTTCAGGTTCAGGACGCGGTCCAGTTCATCGCTGGTTGCAGGCTCGCAGCTGTAGTTGACCACGACGTAGTTGCCTTCGGTCTTGCCGTCGATTTCATAGGCAAGCTTGCGACGTCCCCAGATATCGGGGTCGGAAACAGAACCGCCCTCTTTGGTGACGATTTCCATATACTCATCGGTCAGCTTCTTCAGGGCTCTTTCGTCAAGCTCCGGATCGGCGATGAACATCAGTTCATACTTGTGTGCAGACATCACCCACCTCCTTCGGACTAAAGTCGGCCGCGGTCTTTCCGCGACAGGAGTGTGTATGCGTGCCATATCAAGGCGCGAACCCGCGTCAGATATAGCTTTTCTATATTAGGGGTTCCCGCCGACTTCACGGACCAATCAATCTGGACCGATATTGGTGCATATTTCATGCTAAATATCGACAAGAATTCCTTATTCTTGTTGGCCCTGCGACATATTCTTGATGCCATCGGTAATACCCAGACGATGGGGTCAAGAAAAGCTGAAGATCGGGAGAAAAAGATGATTTGCCCTCACTGCGGTGCCACAATACCGGAAAGCGCCAAATTCTGTTCACACTGCGGGCAAAGTACGGCCTCTGCCAACTCATTGCCTTCGCAGAATTCCAATGCTCCGAAGGGTAACGTGGTCCCCAGTGGTCAGACGCCCGGTACCCCGTCATCTTCTTCCTCGATTCCTTTGCCAGGCGCGAACGGGCAGGTTTCCAGTTTTCCTGCGGCAACCGGAACTCCCACGGGCGGCCCAATGCCTTTGCCTCAGAACTCAGGCCCGCAAGCGATGCCTTCCGGACAGCCGACAGAAGCCATTCCCCCTTACGGCACAACCCCCAATGCCACCGGTAACATCCCAGTGGGGACCATGCCTACGGGCAATATTCCTACTGGCGGCATCCCGACTGCAGGCATTCCTACAGGGGCCATGCCCAAAGGCGGCCAGCCCTCGCAGGCTCAACGGCTTTACAAGGAAATCGTCACCCCCGGCAGCCTCAAAACGATGGGATCGTCGTTGGGCTTCGGTCTGGGAGCGGCATTCGTGTTTGCCATGCTCAACGCGGCGATGCTTTCGGCCGTAAGCGGCAACGCGATTTCCTCGATGCTGAGCCATCTCGGCAATGTCTCCCAGCTGCTTGACTTCAAATCCGGCAATTTCTTCTATACCGTCATCACCATGCTCATGGCAGGCGTCTCGGGATCGTTCTCGCTGAAGGCTTCGGCGTTCGGCATTTCGACCGAAGACCTTGGAGCCAAGATTTCGATGTGGCTGCCGATGAGCCTGTCGGGGGTGGCGCTTTTGGTCGGTGCCGCTTTCGGCGCTTACTTCATCGCGCACCGCATCGGCATCCGCTTCAAATTCACCGGTATGGTCAGCGCCGCCGTCGTTGGCATAGCCACGGGTCTGATCTACGTGATTCTCGGAGCCCTCTTCCCAATGAACTCTTCGGCTTCCGTGGGCATTCTCGAAGGCCAAACCGCACTTAACGGAGCCACGTTCCGTACCTTTATCATGGCCTTCCTGATTTCCACCGTCGGCTCGCTGCTTGGCTACGCACTGGCCCAATACGCCTCCGACAGCACCAACGTCTTCCGCGCTGCCTGGCGCTACGGGCACCGTCTGCGCGGGCCGGCACGCACCTTCGTCGAGGCGTTCTTCATCTATATGGTGAGCTATACGGTCATAGCCCTGCTCACCCTCATCATCGTTTCCATATATGCCAACGTTCCTTCGGCCATCCTGCTCATTCCGGTGCTTATGCCGTATCTGCAGTTCGTTCTCTTCTCCTTCTCCTCGTTCGGAGGCATCGCCGCCGTAGGCAACAACGCGGTTTCGTTGACGTACGGCTCCCTGTTCGCCGCCAAGCCATGGGTCTTCATCCTCGCAGCCGTCATTTTCATAGTGATTACGTTCTACATCGCGCTGCGCGCTTCGGCACGCGCCTTGCAAGACAAGTACTATGCCAGATGGGAGCACATCTGGAAGGCACCGGTGGGCACGCTCGTGCTCTGGCTGCTCGTCGCCTTCGTACTTACCGGTATGGGTGTTTCGGCTTCGGGCTCCAATTCCGGAGCAGTGACCATCGTTTCTTGGTATCCCCTGCTGGCCACGGTCTGGGCACTCGCCATCGAACTGGTCGCCATGACCTTCGGCCCGGCAATGCTGACTTCAATACCAGGCCTCTGGCAATTCGTCCGCGGCGGCTGCGTGGAGCCGACGCCGCAGAACGTCAGCGCCTATGTGGATGCATGCGGGGCGCGATTCAAGCATATCGGTGGCAATAGCGCCAACGGCGCCGATACAACCGGCAGTGCCCCGATGCCGCAAACCCCAGGCCAGAACGGGATGCCCGGTGCAACCCCGACTTCGGCTGCTCCGATGCCCGGCCAGGCCGCTGCCGGTGGCGCCCAGCCGTTCCCGCAGCCTGGCCAGAACGGAGCTAATCCGCAGGCTTATGCCACCGGTGAGGTACCTGGAAGCGCATATCCGGCAGCGAATCCTTCCGCACCGGCGTACACAAGCCCTGACAATGCGGTCCATCTTGAAGACTTCAACGTGGCGGCACCCGTTGCCCCTGTCACTGGTGCCGCGGCAAAGCCGATGGATTCCAAACAAAAGCGGATCATCATCATCTGCTCGGCCGTCGTCGGAGCCTGCGTGCTGCTCGGTATCGCCTACAGCGTCTTGAACGCGACTGTCTTCAGCCCGAAGACGGTGGTCAACCAATACACCGCAGCCATCGCCGCCGGCGATTTCGACCGGGCCAACACCATCGCCGACCCGCAGGTAAGCGGCAAGAAAGCGGCGTTGCTGACCAATAAGGCTTCCAAACAGGGCTCGACCATCTCCAACGCCCGCGTGACCTCCACCACGAGGAACTCCGATGGCTCGACCTCGGTGAACCTTGCCTATACCCTTTCGGGCAAAACCCACAACGAAACGCTCAATCTGACCTCGAAGGATCGTCAAATGCTCGTTTTCAACAAATGGACCATCACCACGCCTCTGGTCTCGAACCTGCGGGTCTCGGGGCCGAACGCGGTCAAGGAACTGGATATCAATGGCATCAGCATCACCGACGAGAATTCAAGCGATACCGGCAGTTCAAGCTCACGTTCGCAATCGAACAAGGCGTACAATTTCAAGGCCTATCCCGGAACCTACACCGTCAAGGCTGCGGCCAGCGATTACATGAGTGGCAATACCTTGACATTGGAGCCGACCTCGGCGAATGACAGCTCCACTGTTTCAAACGTCGACAACACCATCACAGTCAAGCCGACGGAAAAGCTCGAAAACGCCCTCAACGACGCAGTCAAGAAGAAAATCGACGATTGCGCCTCGTCCACGGATGCCGACCCCGAAGATTGCCCCTTCGGGGAACAGTACTATCAGGACAATTCGGATTATTCGGACTTTTCCTGGTCCGTCAGTTCCTATCCGGAAGTCGACGACGCCAATATGAACGACTCGTCATTCTCCACCACGTCCAACAGCGGCGAGATGGACTTCTATTACAAATATCGCTACTTCTCCGATGAAAGTTGGGAATCCGAGAACACCAAGTGCAGCATCAGCGAAATGAACGGAACGTTCAGCATCGACGGCAACAAGGTCAATGTAAAGTTCGACGATTTTGACTGATACCGGCAAACATCATTGCAACCTCGCGCAACCCGCCTCCCGACGATTTGCGCGGGGTTGCGCTATATTAGAAGAGGTTTCTTGTGATTCATCCTTGTTCCGCTGCATCCGATATGTATGATGTCGGGTCGGCGACGCAGAAACAAGGGAGATAAAAAGGGGAAGGCGAGATATGTCGGCGATTCTCGAGGGAAAGCCCAAAAAGCGACTGGCATTGGTGACAGGACGGGCGTATCCCGAGCAGGCCGAGGCTACGGCGGAGTGTTTGGGCACCGTACCGCTTGAGACCACAGCCTATGACTTCGCAAACGGAGAGATGTACGTGCGCTATACCGAACCGGTGCGCGGTGCAGATGTGTTCGTGCTGCAAAGCCACACCGACCCCATCAACAAGTGGATCATGGAACAGCTTTTGATGATTGACGCGCTCAAGCGCGCGTCGGCACGTTCCATTACCGTCGTCGCCCCGTTCCTCGGCTATTCGCGTCAGGACAAGAAGGGTTTGGGCCGCGAGCCCATCACCGCCCGTCTGATGTTCGATCTTTTCCAGACCGCCGGTGCCGACCGCATCATGACCGTCGACCTGCACGCCTCGCAAGAGCAGGGTTTCTTCGACGGACCGGTCGACCATCTGACCGCGATGCCCGTTTTGCTTGATTATGTCAAAAACTCGATGCCGCTCGAGAACGCGACCATCGTCTCCCCCGATGCCGGACGCATCAAGGTTTCCGAACGCTGGGCGGCCAAGCTCGGCGGACTGCCGCTTGCTTTCATCCACAAGACCCGCGACGTCACCCGTCCGAACCATGCCGTGGCCCACGGCATCATCGGCGAGGTGCGCGAGCGCGACTGCGTGGTCGTCGACGACATGATCGACACCGCCGGCACGATTTGTGAGGCCGTACGCACGCTGCGCGAGGCCGGTGCGAAATCGGTGACGCTGGTCGCCACCCACGGACTCTTGTCTGGCCCAGCCATCGAACGGCTCAAGAACTGCGGCGCACGCGAAATCGTCTTGATGGACACTGTGCCGGTTCCGGAAGAAAAGCGTCTGCCGAATATGACCGTGCTCTCCATCGCCCCGCTTTTGGCTGCCGGCATTCGCTCGGTCTTCGAGTCCGGATCGGTCTCCGGCCTGATGGACGGCCTGCCCGAGGATATGCACCCACGCAATATGTATGCATAAGCAATCAATATAGGGGTTTAACGGCAGGGCATGAACGATTAACATTCATCCCTGCCGTTTTTGTCATAAGCCACAATCCAACCGAACCTGCAACTTATCACTAGACTTCTTTTTCTGATATATGATTTGACTTCATTGATAAAGCGTTTTATCTTATAAACAGGTAAGTTAATAAAGGTAAACCAAATAGTGATGTGAATCGAGGATGAAATGAACGCAAAGACGCTTTCCCTGCTGAATAACATTTCCGGATCAATCAGCATTGTCGGGTCGATGAACGCTGATTATACCGTCACCACCAAGCGCCTGCCGAAGCCGGGCGAAACCATCGCCGGCGGCCCGTTGCGCATCCTGCCTGGCGGCAAGTCCGGCAACCAGGCTGCAGCCGCCGCGCGAATCGGCGCGAAAGTGAAGATGTTCGGAGCCGTAGGAAGCGACAAAAACGCCGATTTCCTGCTAGCCAAGCTCGATGACGCCGGAGTGGACACCTCCTGCGTCCAGCACACTGACGGCGCCAGCGGCACCACCGTCATCACCGTGGACGGCAACGGCGAAAACACCATCGTCTATTCCGCAGGATCCAACGCCACCGTCAGCACCGACTACATCGAAAACCAGAAGGACGTGCTCCTGAAGTCTTCGGTGCTCGGCCTTTGCTTGGAAAGCCCGATCGAAGCCGTCACCGCTACGGCGAGGATGTGCCATGACGCAGGCATCAAGGTGCTCCTGAACGACTCCCCCTTCACCGACAAATTGCCGGAAGAGCTGATCAAGTACTCGGATATTCTCTTGGTCAACGAACACGAGATGGCACAGCTGCTCAACATCGCCGAGCCCAAGAACGGCGACTGGCTGGGCATGGACTGGAACTACATCGCCCAAACCATGCACGATTTCGGTTTCAAACAGGCGGTCGTCACCCTTGGCGGAGACGGCGCCATGGTTCTCGACGAGGATCGCACCTACCACGTTGACGCAGCAAAAATCGATGCCGTCGACACCACCGGCTGCGGCGACTCCTTCATGGGGACCCTTTTGGCAGGCCTGGCCTCCGGTTTCTCGCTGAGCGATTCCGCTTCGCTGGCTTCCTACGTGGCCGCTTACGCCGCGACGGGTTACGGGGCCCAGGCCTCCTACGGCAACGTGGACCAGATCCGCGACTTCTTCAGCACCTCCAACAAGTAGATCGTTTCGGAGATTGCGCATAAGCGCAAAACCACGAAACGGTATAGCAATGTGCCGGTCATCTTATGACGATGACCGGCACATTGCTATTGCTGGGTTTTATTCGCGCTGGAAGCTCTGGATTCGCCTCTCAGAGTTTCTCGCCTTCCTTGAGATAAGAGGTGTCACCGATACTCAGGACCTCAAGTTTGCCGTCCTTGTACTTGATTTTGGTGACGCTGGCATTCTCCAAGGGAGCGCTCTTGTATTTATCCGTCATACCGGCAAGCATCACATTGATGGCCATGCCATGGCTGACCACCAGCACATTGCCCCCGCCATTCTTGCTCTGGTCGGCGCCTATTTTCTTCACCGTGCGCAGCATGCGCTTGCGGACGGTCTGCGAGCTCTCCGCATATCCGGATTTATCCGCGAAATAATGGGCGTCGTCAAGCCATGACCACTGATCGTCGGCCTTTGGACGCTTGGCCGCCTCGTAAGCCTCGTACGAAGGGAAGCCCGCTGATTTCGCCTGCTCGGCGCCGATGGTATCGAGCGATTCACCCTCGAATTGACCGGAGCAGGCCTCACGCAGACCTTCCAGCTCATGGATGGGCTCGCTCTGACCGGATCCCTTCAACACTGCCGAGGCAGTATCATGCGCACGCTTCAAATCGCTGGAATAGACCGAATTGAACTTGACATCGTGCTTTTTGAGCCCCTTGCCAAGATCCACGGCGACCTTTTCTCCGTCTTTGGTAAGAGGGGTGTCTGACCACCCTTGAACCCTATTGAGCTCATTGAACATCGTCTTGCCGTGACGCGTCAGATAAATCGTCACTTCCGCGGGCTTGCTCCCGGTCTGTTCCTGTTTGTCCGCATCACCCGCGGAGCCGCATCCGCTGAATATCAACGTGCTCAATGCAAGCAATCCGGCCAACCATTTCTTACTCATATCCGATTCCTCCTTGAATAATTTCTTCATATAACCCCGTTAAACCATCATTTGGCTAAGGCCTATAAAAAAATACAAAACAATAATCTTGGTTAATACGGATAGATAAAGCGCTTTATCGTACCGTGGTTTATATTAGCAATAAAAGATGACATGTCAAATTCCACTGTCCAACTGCAAAAAGAGATTCGTTCGGCCTCAAATGACGGCATACCGGCTAACGGCTAGAATTGTTGAAGCCGACAATCGACAACAGCTGCCAGAAAGATCCGGGGATATAACGAGATGAATCACAAAACGACACTGAAAGACATCGCAAAGGCCTGCGGCGTGTCGGTCACCGCAGTTTCCCTGGTTCTCAACAATCGCCCGACCCGCATGTCCCAGGGAAAACGAGAACTCATCGTCGAAACGGCCAAACGACTGCGCTACGTGCCCAATCAGGCGGCCCGCAGCCTAGCCACCAACAAGTCGATGCTGCTGGCTTTGCTCATCCCCGATATCGAGAATATGTTTTTTGCTTCGCTGGCGAAAGCACTGGAGGACACGACCAGCGGCAACGGCTACTCCCTGCTGATAGCGAATTCGGACGATTCAGCGCATGTCGAGCACCAATTGCTACACCAGTTCGCCTCCCGAGGCGTCGACGGGCTGTTCCTCATTCCCTCACGAGAATCGGTGAACAATTCCAAGGCGCTCAAAAAAGACGTCAGCACCCTTGATTTTCCGGTGATCCTTACCGACAGACTCGTCAGCGAGGACTGGTGTGACGCCGTAGGGTCCGACAATTTCATCGGCGGGCAGCTCGCCGCGCAGGCGCTGCTTTCAAAAGGACACAAGCGCATCGCCTGCATTTCGGGCGACACTCGAACCGGCAACATGAACAAGCGGGTCGCCGGCTTCTCAAGCACCCTTGAAAAAGCCGGATTCCCACTGGATCCGAATCTCAATTGTTCGGGAAACTATCGATTCGACGGAGGATACCGTGCCGCCGATCACGTCATCGACGCCCATGCGACAGCCGTGTTCTGCACCAACGATCTGATGGCTTTGGGATTCATCCAACGTCTCGAGGAGCGCGGCCTGTCCTGCCCGCAGGATTGCTCGGTCATCGGCTACGACAACATTTCAGAGCAATTCGGTTTCAACCATCGCCTGTCCACGCTCGACCAGAACATCGACGCCATGGCCCGAGCATGCAGTGAACTCGTCTATTCGCGAATCAGGGACATGGGGACGCAACCGGCCCGCAACCCATGGATCACAGAACCCAAGCAGCAGTTCATCCGCCCGAAGCTTGTCAACAGGGCGACGATATCCGCTCTTTAGAACGTTCAAATGAGGAAATACCGACCCGCATTTCCGTGTGTACGACATTTTCGGCCAAAAATGTATCACAAATATAAAAAATGGGAAGATTTAGTTATTTATCAAGGAATCTATCCCGATTTGACTCATTAAATAAAACGCTTTATCATAGAAATGCATATTGATAAAGCGTTTTATCGATACAATATCTAAAACAACACCTGCAACGGCGCTGTCTGATAGCTGTTGATTGTCAGCGTAGAGTTACAACTGAAGTCAGATGCTGCGAAGACGAAAGGCAGAAACTATGAAGAAAAAGATCATTCTGGATCTGGATACCGGTGTCGATGACACCCTTGCCATCTCCTATGTATTGGGAAGTCCCGAAGTCGAATTGATCGGCATCACCAGCACATTCGGCAACGTCCTCGTCGATCAAGGCATCCGCAACGACCTCGCCATCACCGACCTGCTCGGACACCCCGAAGTGCCGGTTTACCGCGGCGAGAGCCACGCCCTTAAGTCGGATTCGTTCGCGGTTTCCGATATCTCGGCCTTCATCCACGGCAAGAACGGCATCGGCGACATCGAGATCCCCGATTCCAACCGCAAGGCGGAAACACAAAGTGCGGCCGACTTCATCATCGACTCGGTCAAGAAATACGGCAAGGATCTCACCTTCGTGCCGACCGGCGCAGAGACCAATATCGCCACGGCGCTCAAGAAGGCACCGGAAATCAAGGATGAGATCGGCAACATCGTCATCATGGGCGGCGCACTGACGGTATGCGGCAACGTGAGCCCCGCCGCGGAAGCCAACATCTCGCAAGATCCTGAAGCCTGCGACATGCTCTTCCGTTCCGGCGCGCCCGTGACCATGGTCGGCCTCGACGTGACCCTGCAGACCCTCATGACCTACAAGGATTCCCAGCAATGGCGCGAAATCGGCACCCCTGCGGCAAAGTTCCTCGCCGACATGGTCGACTTCTACATCAAGGCCTATGAGACCACCTCCCCGCACCTCGGCGGATGCGGCCTGCACGACCCGCTGGCTGCCGCCGTCGCCATCGACCCGACGCTGGTCACTACACTGCCGATCAATATGAAGGTCGACACCGAGGGCGAGGTCCGCGGGCGCACCATCGGCGACAACGAACGCTTGAACGACCCGAACAAGACCATGAAG
Organism: Bifidobacterium sp. ESL0784; assembly: GCF_029433295.1. GTDB lineage: Bacteria > Actinomycetota > Actinomycetes > Actinomycetales > Bifidobacteriaceae > Bifidobacterium. Next base: position 339,640 of record NZ_JAQTHV010000001.1, on the reverse strand, counting down.
GTCGCGGTCGGCGTTGACAAGGAACGCTTCCTGCACGAATTCATGACCCGCATCGGTAACCTTGCGGCTGCAGCAAAGTAAGTTTTCAGCAAACAATATCCATCCAAGGACGGAAAAAATATGGCAGAAACAACCAAAGAGAGCACGGTTAGCTCTCAAAAACCAAAGGCGAAAGGCAGCGATCCTGAGATTACCAGCGACCAGGCCGTCAAGGCCCTTATCCCGCTGTTGATCACCTTCATCCTCGGCACCTTGTGCCTGCAGGGATTCAATCTGGTCTTCACCCAGGTCGGCAAGGATGTGGGCGCCCCGGCGCAGGCCTCGCTGATCACCGCACTGCCCAGCATAGTGCTCGGCATCGTGTGCTTCGTCTACGGCTCGCTCGGCGATTTTGTTTCGCTGAAAAAGCTCGTGGTCGTCGGCATCACCCTGCTGATCACCGGTTCGATTTTCGGCTTCGTCGCGAACTTCTGGTTCAAGGCCAACATCTGGACCGTGATCATCGCACGCGTCATCCAGACCGCAGGCGAACAGGTCGCAGGATCCGTTTACCTCGTAGTCGCCACGAAGTACCTCAAGGATTCGTTGAAGGTCATCTTCTTCGGTATCTTCACCGCCGGCTATCAGGTCTCCGCGGCTATCGGCGTCTTCGCCGCCGGCTTCCTGACCTCCATCCACTGGCAGTATCTCTTCCTGATTCCTGTGGTCACCGTCCTCTTCCTGCCGCTGCTGCTGCACAACCTTCCGAACAAGTCGAGCACCGGCGAGAAGGTCGACGTCTGGGGCTTCGTGCTCTTCGGCACCGCCACCGCGTTCCTGACCCTGTTCTTCTCGTACATGATGTGGTGGATGCTCCTGGTCTCCGCCGCACTCTACGCGGTCTTCGCGGTTTACATCCACAAGGCCAAGAACCCGTTCATCACCCCGGACTTCTTCCACAACACCCGCTGGATCATGGCCATCAGCCTCATCCTGCTCTTCTATCTGCCGAACTATTCCTTCTCCCCGATCTTCAACGCGATCGGCAGTGAGATTTACCACATGGGCACCGACACCATTTCGCTCTACATCGTATGGGCGTTCGTCGTGGCGGCCATCTTCGGCACCTGCTCCGGTTGGATCATCGGCAAGATCGGCAAGACCCGTGGCATTATTCTTGCCGGCTGCGCACAGCTTATCGGCCTGGTCGTCGCCTCGTTCTGCGTGAACGTCAGCCCTGTAGCGCTGGCACTTGCAGGCTGCATCTATTACGCAGGCATCGGCATGATGTATTCGCCTATTGTCGACTCCGTGCTGGGCACGCTGACCAAGGACGAATCCGGACGTGGCGTGGGCATGAACGATCTGGCGATGAACGTCGCCGGCTCCATCGGCATCGCCATCATCGGCGGACTGATGAGCTCCAAGCCTATGACCGGCTTCAGCCTCGCTGGCCTGAAGGGTTCCGCAGCGAACTACAGCAACCTGTTCCTGGTAGCTGCCATCGCCACCATCGCCGGCTTGGTTGTCTTCTTCATTTGCCACAAGAAGATCTATGCACAAAAGTAAAAATCTACGGTAAGGAACAATCTTCTCCCGATTCCTTGCCGTTCAAATATTGAAACGGTGCCATACATAATGTGTGGCACCGTTTCTTTTGCCCTGCCGCCGAAAATTGGCGCATCACCTTCCAGTATGACCTCTTGCCATGACGCGATAAGGCGTGCCGCGCGAAAGCTTTGCCAAGGCCGTCAGCAACATGATCGAGATAACGACAAATAGATGCCAGGGCCTACTCTGAATACTGTGATAGAGACAAAATCTGCGTTGTTAGTCGCGAAAAATGAGATCGGCACGACAGCCAGCAACGATGCAGGGGCACAGTCACGCAACAATCCCAAAGGCCGCCACACCAACATCTGGCTGCCGGACCAGCCGGGGGCTTGGGTCATGGCGCTCTTCCCGGCACTCGGAGGAATCGTGATCGGCGGAGTTTCGTGGCGCAATGTCTGGCTGCTGGTGGCTTGGACGCTATGTTACTGCTTCCAATTCTCGACCGCCCGCTGGCTCGGTGTTCGCTCACACGAGGCCAAAGACGCACGAAAACGCCGAATCAAAATCGGCAATTCGGCCAAACCGAATAACGTGGATGTAAAGGCTTCCCGTTCAACCGTTGACAGCCAAGTTCTCAATCGGGCTTCCGAGCCGACTTCCAAGTCAGCCTCCGGTATGCAGCGCCCCCCGGTTCCCGACATGAACCTCACCCCTGCTTCACACAGGAAACGCCATTCGAACATCTACTTCGTTCCGGCGGTGGCCTATCTTATCGCCACAGCCGTGGTCGGCATCCCTGTCTTCATATTCGCTCCGAGACTGCTCTGGTGGACTCCGACCTACGCCGTACTCGCGGTGCTTTCGTTCGTCGCAGCGTGGCTGAGACGCGAACGAACACTCTGGGGCAATGCCGTCTCGGTCATTGCTGCGGGCGCGATGGCCCTGCTCGCCACTTCGCTGGGCTCGAGGTTTTTCGTAGAAGCAACCCCGCAAGAAAGCTTTACATCCAGATTGTCGCCAACCGGCCTTCATGTTACTTTGATGACGCCATATCCGTCACGGTATCTCCCGGATTCGCCATTGCTGCCGGAAGCCGGCGTTGTTGCTGCGGCCGCATTTATCCTCACCGAATATGCTTCGGTCGTTTTCGTCAAGACCATGTTCCGCAAATATGGCGATTGCCACTATTACGCGCTGTCGATTATCTACCATATTGCCCTTGCCGCGCTTGGTTTCACCGCACCTATGATGTTGCAAAACTTCGCAGGGTTCACTCCGGCTCGGGGCACGACGGCCACCACCCTGCTCTGGAGCATCACCGCCACTGTGCTGTTGCTGGTTGCGCTCATCGCGCCGCGCCACAAACGCATGAAAGCCATACAGGTCGGCGGCATCGAGGCCATCACCAGCCTGATGAATCTTGTCATCATCGTGGTCGCATTGGCGTAAGCGACAGGTTAACGCGAAAGATACGGGTTGCCGGCGATGATGAAGCGGCGCGGGCGGTCTTTGGCCTTGCTGATGCCGATGCGCTGGGTGGCTTCGATGCGTTCGCCGGAACGCAAGGAACCGGTCTCGAGACTCAGCGGCGACTTGCGCAGGTCGTGACCGTAAAGATCCATCGTGATGCCAAGCGACTTGCAAATCTTCCCCGGACCATTGAGGCAGTCCTTGATACGCCGTCCACCCCGACGCCTCTCGATGATTTCGACGGTTTTGCTATCCATCGGTTCGGCGGCACGAATAAGAGCACCGGCACCGAAGCCCTCCTCGAACGCGGTGACGTTCATACACAGATTCGTACCGTAGATCAGATAGATATAGGCGTGGCCGGACGGGCCGAACATCGCGCGGTTGCGTTCGCTTTTCCCGTGGAAGGTGTGACTAGCAGGGTCAAGCTGGTCGTACGCTTCGGTTTCGACGATGCGCACGGTCAACGTCTCGCCATCGATTTCACGAATAAGAAGGCAACCGAGCAACCCCTTCGCCACGGTTTCGGCGTCTTCACTCAAAAATGAAGGAAACATACTTCCATTGAAGCCCTCATGCGGGATCTGCGCAAGGCGCTTCAAGCGCCAGCTCGGTTTCATCCCGAACAAGGACGATTCCTCTTATCTTCAGGAATACCTGTAAAATCTTTACTCGGCTAAAATTCAGATTCATTCCATAATAGCGAAAGCAGGGGCTACCATAATTAATTTGCATTACACAATAGCATTGAAGTCAAACAACTCACAAAAAAATTCTCGATGTTACACCTTGTTATGGTATAAAAATTGAAATCGTTGAAATTTCAACGTTTCTGATTTGCCATTTGTTGCCTTTATAGCAGTGAAGTAATATCATCGTCAATCAAGCCTTCAATGCTACGAATAAGATTCTTGCATCGGGAAAACACGGTATTAACGTTTTCCTCAACAACGGTTCGCAAGCGCCGGCAAATCGACGCCCAGCAAACGCGCTTCTTCGGCGGTCTTACCCGTGACCAGCAAATCCGTGCGGCGCAAATCCGCAACGGTTTTCGCGCCGAGCAGCGCCATCAGCGAGCGAACCTGGCTCTTCCAGCTGTTGATTTCCGCGATCAGGCCATCTTCCCCGGAAGCGTCAAGCACCTGCAGGAAATGGCCGGAAATGCCCACAGCCTGCGCCCCCAGCGCGAGCGCCTTCACCACGTCGAGCGGGTTGCGCACACCACCGGAAGCGAGCACGGCCATGTCGGCCTCGTTGGAATAGGTTGGCTTATCCCCAGCGTTATTCGCATTTAATGCCTTGCTTTCAGCGGGCAACAGCGCCAGCAGGCACAAGGCCGTCGACTGACCCCAACCGACCATATAACTGTATTCGTGGCCCTGCCGACGCGCGTTTTCAATACGCGCGAAATCAGTGCCGCCTCGGCCGCTGACGTCAACGGTCTTTACACCCAGCTCAGCAAGCCGCCGCACAGTTCGCGCGCTCATACCGAAACCGACTTCCTTGACCATTACCGGCACCAAGGACGCCTTCACAATCGAGGCGATTCGCTCGGGCCATGCATCGAAGTCACGCGTACCCTCGGGCATCACGAGCTCCTGAGCGGCATTGATGTGAATCTGCAACGCATCAGCGCCGATCATATCGATGGCGTGCAGGGCCTGCTCGACGCTGACCGAAAGCCCGACGTTGGCGAAGACGAATCCGGACCGGTCGTGCTCACGAATCGTGGTGAACGTCGGTTCCAATTGCGGATCCCGGATGGCGGCATGCTGCGAACCGGAGGCCATAGCCAGACCGGCAGCAGCGGCAACACGGGCAAAAGCAGCGTTGATCGAACCAGTTTTTGCCGACCCGCCAGTCATCGCGTTGATATAGAACGGCACATCCCACGTCGCTCCGCAAACTTGCGTGGACATATCCACATCGGCGACATCGACGCTGCCCAAGCTGTGATGGATAAAAGCCAAATCATCAAAAGCATTATGTTGCTCGTCGCCATGCTCGGCGAGCGCGAGACGCACATGGTCGTCCTTGCGATTCGATCCTGCGCCGGAAACCCGGGAATTCGAACCAAGTAATTGACCTGCCGAATTGTCACTTCCAACGCCCGGATCGACGCTGGCTTTACCGGAAAAATTTCCATCGGTACGAACACCTCCGGCAACCCCACTGGACATAAAATCCGAAGTTTCGCTCATCCAATCGGCAAGCTGGATTTGCGGGGCATGCACCGACAGATTCAAGGGGACGATGCCTTTCTCCTGCCATCCGCGTGTGACGGCAGCCCTGTCGGCACCCGGCCCGGCAATCGCGATGCCACAGTCACCGCCACCGGCACCGGAACTTTTCGCCGCTGTGCCATGGCTTTCGGCCACCTCGACCAGAGCACGCAGGGCCGGGGTTTCGATAGTCACACCGGTGAAGGAGGAAAGGGTTTGCAACAGCTTGCGGGCTTCACGCACATGGGCAATGGCAGCCTGCTCGTCATCGGCGACCAGCGCCTGAGCCAAAGCATCGACACAAACATCACTGCCACTCAAAAAGTCCTGATAGGTCCGCTCATGTTCGGCGGCACTTTGCTGCTGGACATGGCCGACCAGCGAAGGCGTGGAAGCCGGATTGCCTGTCCAGCCCACCATCAAATGCAGACTGCTGCCGGGCTCGAAGGCACGCAGCCGCGCGATGCTCAATCCTGGCCATGGCATGTCAATCAGATCGCTCAAGGCCGTGTCCTGCAAGCGGTTGGTGACCCATTGCCGATCCACCGCCGTAAAGCGGATGCAGCCGCCGAACAGACTCGCCGCCAGATCACCGCCTGAGCCGACCTTCTGGGCATGGCTGGCCGCAACGAACGCCAGTTTGTATTGCTGAATCGGATCGAGCTCAAGGCCATAGAACGCGGTGAGCGCCTTCATCATGGCCACCGTCACCGCCGCGGACGAGCCCAGTCCGTACTTGCGGCCCGAAGCATCGTCCAGTTCGCTTTCGATATTGACATCGTAGATTTTAAGTTCCCTGCCCTGTTGCTGGGCCAGTTCCTCAACCGCGTGGATGACGGAAAGCACGAAGGCCGCACCCGGCTGCTCGACGTCGGGAACCGCACGCCCCGCGCGACGACGCCAGGTTACGGAAGCTTCGGGGTGGCCTGCGGAATGAATACGTCCGACTGGATCGACGCCGAAAGGCCGGGGCTGGGCGGCCGAGGTGTCGTGTTCAGTGATGCGCGCGGTCAAAAGGCGGTTGACGGCGACAAGAATGGCGGGATGGCCGTGCTCGACCACGGCGTATTCACCGGCGATATACAGTTTCCCCGGGGCCGTCGCTACGCTGCTGCCTGGTTCCTGGGCTCGTCTATCGCTCATCGCCTACCGTTCCTTCCCCTCATCATTCGTCGACTGCGTTCCTGCAGCGCAATTGGCCTTCCAAAGCTCGAATATCACCAAGTGACACTTTTCAGTACATTGCGACATGCCATCCAAAGCCAACAACCTCAATGTACGCACAATACGGCCGAAAATGGCCGCTGCGGGCATACTCTGCACCAAATACCCCGATAATCTGCGCAGCACCGCCACATTACCGACAGCTATTACGCTGCAAAGGCAACGGGCCAAACCCGGAAATGGAATACTGGCCGCTCATTGCGCAGCACCTGTCATAAGATACCAGTGACGATAATGAATCATCGCAGAACGCAAGGAGCCACTATGCCAGTCATCCATACCCACGTTTCCGTTTCCACCACGCAGGCACAGCGCGAGGCGCTCAAGGCCGCGTACGGCAAGGCCATCACCGCAGTCCCCGGCAAGACCGAGAGCTGGCTGATGTGCCCGTTCGAGGACAACATGCCGATTTACTTCGGCGGCAGCGACGATAAGCCGGCGGCCTACGTCGAGGTCAACGTCATGGGCGAGCCCGGCAGCGTCGACCGAACCGTGTGGGAATCAATGTCGAAACAGATCATGACCGCACTGCATGACGAGCTCGGCATGCCTGAGGACCGCACCTATATCCGCTATACAGCCACCGGCGATTGGGGCTGGAACGGCGGTAACTTCTGATACGCCTCACCGCAGCTTAACGCTGCCGCAATAAAAACCAAAGGCGATAAACCCATCTGATTTCATCAATCGGATTCGGTTTATCGCCTTTTTATTGGCTTCGCTTTTAGACGACGTCGTATTTATCGCTTCTGGCTACAGACAGCCTCTGCTATCTCTGTTATACGACGGTTCTGACCGCACAGGGTTTCAGACGATCTTTGGCATCGGGGTGGTGAGCGAAGTGGTGAGGTTGACCTGGACCACGCCCGCTCCGAGATGCGGCTCAACCTTTTTGAGCGTCACGGTGCGTTCGTCTGCTGCAGCGGAATCATTGTCGGTCATTGTGGCCGGGGATTTCACCGCGACCACCGCGAGGTCGTCGATGCTTGTGCCGACGCCATTGCAAAGTTCGGTCGCTTCGGCCAAAGACTCGGCAAAGCCTACCTTGAAGAGCACACGGTCGGCGGGGACGCCATAAGCGTTATCAGCAATCCATTTCACGTCTTCGACCAGGCCCATGCCCTTGTGGCTGGCGCGGTTGTTCGGCACCTCAGGGTCAGCGGAATCTGCGGGAGCGCTGGCTGCGTTGACGGCATCATTCGCACCATCAAGCGCGCCCACAAACCCGTCAAGCTGCGGGGCCAAAGCCTCACCACCATCACGGAAAAGGTTGCCAATGATCGGGTCATGGAAGTTAAGAGACTTCGCGGTGTCACGCAGGGAATCGATCTGGTCGTCCTCGCCGTCCCAAAGATTGACCAGCGGGAACGTCGGGATACCAAGGCTTTCGAGACGGTGGACGTGGAACGGGTAGCGCCAGGCGAGCTTCGGGTCATCGCGCCAGGTCGACGCGCGGGTGACCACCACGGCTGCGGCCGGCCATTCTGCGCCAAACTCACGGCAGGCGATATCGAGCCACTTCTGAGCACCGGCGTCGGCACCATAACCAGCCTCGACCACCACGACGTCGTGCAGCGCGCACGCCATCTCGACCGAAATCAGGCTCGGAATACCCAGAGAAACGTTGGCGAACGGACCGCAGTGCACGTAGACCGGCGAACCGTTGACGGTTTCGGTCTGCGCCGGCTTGACCGCATCGCCAAGGATGCCGGTGATACGCCAAAGGTCAATGAATTCGCCAAACGTGATGGGGTTGCCATCCTTGGTGCCGGCGACCATCGACGAAACCCGATCGGCGATCTCGTCCATGGAATGGGACAGTACGACGATCTGCATCAGCTCGCAGGTCGGGGTCAGGACCACGCGCTCAGGTACATTGCCCTTGCCACGGTCAACGGCGATCTGACGCAGCGAGCGCGACGGCACTTCGGAAACGCGCGGGACAAGGATGGTGTCGATACGGCCCTCGTCAATGGCTTTCTCCGCAAAGGAAACCAACAGGTTCTGCGCGTTCTCGATGGCGGCCATCTCACCGCACAGGCCCCAGTCGATCAGCTCGGGATGCGAAAGCGAGGACTTGCCGCCGCCCGAAGCGCCACCTTTGGAGCCGGCCGCGGTGATGCCCATGCTCGGCTGACGAAGCACGGCGGTAGCGTCGATGCCGCGGGCGCGCAATGCGTCAATCAGCGCGATGGTGGTAGTGGTCTTGCCTTCACCACGCGAGGCCTTCAGTGGCGTATCGGCAGTGACGAGCACGACCTGGCCGTGTTTGCGCGGTTCGTCGGTATGATTCTTCAAGTAATCGAGATACCCGAATGCGTCGATTTTCTTGACCAGTCCGTACTGAGTGGTGAATTGATCGATCAGAGCCATGCCGTACCTGCTTTCAACGCGTGTAAGAATAATCCGAAGTTACGAAATTTTTATCGTTACCAACGCACAGCCTAACCCACGAATCAACCGTGCCGATAACCCGCAACCAATACCCAAAGCCTATCAGCAGACGTCGCCGCAAAGGCAAAACGACCGGAAACAACCATTGTCAGCCATCTTCCAACAGCAAACCGTATGACATGAATTCCAAGCGACGGGACTTCGCCCATGCCTTCAACGCGACCGGCTAAAGACTATTGGCGCGGACCCTTGGAACCATAAAAGGCATTGATCTGGGCATTCAAATCGGTAAAGAACCGTTCCATATCCTTGCGATTGCGCCTGCCCTGCATCAGGGTGCTGAAGTTTGCGTTCACCTTCACGCTCACCACTGACCCCTGTGCATCGGGCATCACTACAACATTCATGTATTCACCCCATGCGGTCAGACTCACATGGGTAGAAAACACGCAGCTCAACGGTTGCGGTCCCACCGAGCGCAATTTGAAAAACTTGGAGTCACTCAGCATCTGCCGTATTTGTGCAAATACCGCATCAGCAGACAAGGGATAACGCATCTGCTGCTCTCTGGACGATTCAAATGGCTCAGCCATAATTTTGCTCCTCACATAACCTAAGGTCGGTCGGCATCAACGAGAACCACTGAATTCCAAAGTTCTACGATTTCTGTCGACCGACCTTTTGATGAACGAATCTGTCGCTTTAATTGTCGGAACGATTGAAGCCGTTGGCCATCTTCATCGAAGCCGTGTAAAGCACGGAATCGAGCAAGGCATCGGTCTCCTTCTTGATCTGATCGGCCATCGACTGATTGGCGACGCGCAGAATCTCACGCACCTCGGCATTGCGGGTGGTGGCAATGATCTGGTCGGGTTCCATCACTTCGACGTCGCCATCGGGGTTGCCGGCGTTCAATTCGGCCTGCGCCATCGATTCGGCACTGGCCTCCTTGTCGCCGCCAAGACGGGCGATCTGCTCGTCGGTGGCCGTCACCATGCGATGGCCCATGCCGCCGGTCAGCTCCTGATAGCGCTCGATGGCGTTGGAGGTCTCGGCGAACGCGAAGTTGCACAGGGCCGCGATGATGCGGTTCTCCCAATACAGGTTCTCGCTGGTCACGCGAGTGGTGGTGGCCTCGAGGTAGGCCGGCGTGGCGTCGACATTGGGATAGAAGGGAACCAATGCGTTGAAGGGGTTCGAGCCGTAGGAAATCCATTGAACGGCACGGTCGGACTGCGGACGGTACGGACGAATCTGGATCACCGCAAGCTGGCTCTGGCGGTTGACGCCGATGCAACGGTACATGTGACGAGTACGCTCATCTCCGAGCTGGCCATACGGATCGTAAGGCGTGCCCTGGTAGTGCGAGCTCAGCACATACTTGACGTCTTCAATGGTGATCTTGCGCTCGGGCTGGCGCGCCCACGGAATGTCGTCGGATTCAGGTGTGTGGTCGGCGTCCGGGCCGTCCCACACCTCGTCATAGGGGTTCAGCGTGCGCTGCATGTACCAAGCGCGCGGGGTGTTGTAGATGTGGTCGGAGTCGGAGTGGGAGCCGAAGGCATCGCGCGGATTGAACGGAGTGGTCGCCTCGACCGCGAGATCAAGATGATTGGCCTCGATGAACTCGTTGAGGTCGGCGGAGCACATGTAGTTCTCCTGTTCGTCCAAGGCATCTTCCAGATCGAACTCATCGATGCCCAGCTGGTTGGGCATGGTGACGTAGGCCTCGTCGGGCACGCGCTTAGCGATCCAATGATGGCCGCCGACAGTCTCAAGCCACCAGATCTCGTTGACATCGCTGAAGGCGACACCGTTCATCTCGTTGGTGCCGTACTGCTCGAGCAGCGAGCCGAGACGCTGAACACCTTCGCGGGCGGTTTTGATATACGGCAGGACGATGGTCAGGAAGTCCTCTTCGCTTATGCCGCCGGCGACCTCGGGCACGTAATCCGGGTCGTCTTCCTTGCCCTTGGCCGGCTGCAGTTCGACAAACGGATCGGCGCCGATGACGCGCTCGTTGGTGGTCAGCGTCTCGGTGGCGCTCATAGCCACGTTCGCCTCGTTGACTCCGGCTTCACCCCAGAGGCCGTCTTTGAGATCGGCGTTGGGCAGGGAAGTGTATTGCAACGGATTGTCGGGAAGCTCGATGTCGAGATGGTTCAGCACGCTGCGGTAATGCCGGGGCTGGTCGTCGGGCTTGACCACGACGAAACGCTTGGGGTTGAACTCCCCGTTCGCCGAATCCTCATTGCGCGCGATGATGGTCGAGCCGTCATAGCTCGCGTCCTTGCCAACCAGAATGGTGGTGCATGCCATATTTACAGTTCCTCTCAATCACTAATCAAAATAAGATAAAAAAATACAAATACCGACAATTATTTGGCAGGATTGCCAACGAACGTGATTTCGGCATCATCGACAGGACCGCTGTAGGCAAGGACCTTGTGACACAAATCGTTGAGCCAGAAGCCCTGACGCATGTCCGGCAACGGATCGACGGTGGCCCAGACGTGCAGGACATAACCGTGCGGCTTGTCGGGCGGGGTCGGGCCATTGTAGCGCATCGTGACCGCAGGATTATCAGAACCGACGAATTTGCCGGCGGCGCTGGTGCGGCCTTGCACGGCCTCGGGAATCATGGCTGGCAACTGGCGCGAAAAGTCCGGCGGAATCTGCAGGGCGTGGGAATCGTTGAAATCGAACATCAGCGCGTCGATCGGCACGTTGGCCGCCGACCAATGAATCCATTCGAAGCCGCAGACGGGAATCGAATCCGGATCGGTGAGCTGCCAATGCAGATAGTGCATGTTGGCCTGCACCTCATCGATGTAGAACGGGAACGAGACGATCGGCGTACCGTCAACCTTATATTCGGGTGCCGCAGCACCGGTGAAATCGTCAGGAACGGTGGTGAAATCTGCTGAAATCTTCATGGTTCAAGTATCCCTCGGGCTTATGACGAAACATTGGTCAATAAACGTATATGGTCCCGTGCGCGACTTCAGCGATGTCTGGCTTATAGACGATGGCGGATGGATGCATCCGCGTGCCCGGCCATCAACGGATTCATCACGCCAGCAACGCGCAGAAGAGAGCTTCGAAGAGGAGAGTCTGGTTGCCATTGCCGTTGAGACGGCGACGCGCCACAGCGATGGAATCGAGGCGGTCCACCACGCCCTGGCGGGTCAGGCGTTCGGCGAGATTGACGAGGGACGATCGCTTTTCTTCGTTGATCAGCCCGGCCGAATCCACCGCGTTGTTCTGTAGTACGGAGACGTCACGGTAGATGCTGGCGATGGTATTGAGATCACGATCGAGTACATCACGGCTGCGTCTGGTAGCTCTGCGTTTGATATCGGCTTTCTTGCCGATCTGGTTGAAAGCACCCCGCAATTGCGGCGGGATCCGGTCCTTTTCACCCAAACCGTTGATGCGCCGGAACTCGGCTTCCTGCTTGCCGGTCTGATCCTCTACGTCGCTTTGCGCCTGGGCCTTGGCATTGTCGATGAGCTGACCGGCAAGCAGGACTGCATCGGAAGCCTTGCTCATGTTGAGCACGCCAGAGACCAGTTCGGCACGGTCACTCCGAACCCGTTCGTCGGTGGCATAGAGCTTGGCGACGCCGATATGGCCCTCGGCGAGGCGTGCGCACTGTGCGGCCAATTTCGGTTCGATATGTTCCTGCGTTTCCAGGAACTTCGCCACCGACTGCGTCGTCGGCACTGCCAGATTGATGACGCGCGTGCGGGAGCGGATGGTCGGCAGCACATCCTCGGCACTCGGGGCACACAAAAGCCAGATGGTGTGGGGACTAGGCTCCTCAATCTCTTTGAGGAGCACGTTGGTGGTGCGCTCGAGCATACGGTCGACATCTTCGATGATGATGATCCGCCAAGGAGCAATGCTCGGCGTCTGCTCGGAAGTCTCGATCAAGTCACGGACTTCGTCGATGCTGATGGTGACTTTATTGGTTGCCAATATGGTGACGTCCGGATGCGTTCCAGCCAGCACCTGCTCGCTGGAACGTTCAGGCTCATCACTCAGACCGTGGCTTGGGCTTTCCAGAGCCGCGGCGAACGCTCGAGCCACATTGGACCGACCAGAGCCGGGAGGGCCGCAAATCAACCATGACTGGGCGATGGCTTTCGGGTCGCCGGACGCCACGGCACGCAGCCGCGAGACGACCTGGTCCTGGCCGACAATCGAGTCCCATACGCTCATTGTTCCTCCACTTGTTTGCTTACCGTCACCTTATTGCCCGCCACCGATAGTGGGACGCCCTACAGCCCGCACGACCAATCGGCCAGCAGATCATCGGCATCGGCACGAATCTGAGACCAGACTTCGTCAACCGGCTTCGAAGCGTCGATAACCTTGAACCGGGACTTCTCATGCGCCGCCAAATCGAGGAACGCTTGACGCGTTCGTTCCTGGAACCCATCGCCGGCCGATTCCATGCGGTCCTCGCTGTGGTCGAGCCGGCCGTGCGATGCTGCCGGATCCATATCCAGCAGGTACGTGCGTTCCGGCAACAGGTTGTTCGTCGCCCACAGACTCAACTTGCGCACTTCCTCTTGTGTAAGCTCCCGCCCTCCAGCCTGATAGGCCAGCGACGAATCGATATATCGATCGGAAATCACGACGGCCCCGCGCGCGAGCGCCGGCCGGATGACTTCGGCCACATGCTGGGCGCGATCGGCGGCAAAGAGCAGCGCCTCAGTACGCGGCGCAATCTCTCCCCCATGCAACAACAACTGCCGCAACGCCACACCCAACTTCGTGCCGCCCGGCTCGCGGGTAACGACGACCTCGCGTCCCAGCTCTTCGACATAACGCTTCAGACGTTCAACCTGCGTGGTCTTCCCGACCCCGTCAACGCCCTCAAACGAAATAAACACCCCGCTCATAATCCTCAATCCTGGCTGACAATCAGCTTTCAAATCTATCCCAGTTATGCGTTACTACCATAACTTTAAACATAACAGCAACGACAAAAAGTCGACTATGGTTCTTGTCCTACTTATCAAAATGATAATCGCTACCAAAGTGCTGGGACCACCGATAAATAATTTTTTCGTATCGTTCTTCAACCGCATCTTGGATTTTCAGAATCTGCTCATCGGAAAGCCCACCCCGATTATGTGCCAGAGAGACATGACCGTCTTTGGTCAGAATAAATTTGCTGAGGTCGCGTTTTCGCCCTTTTCCGATATGGACATGAACACCATGATGCATATCTTGGGAGCTAAAAAATACGGAATAACCCATCACACGGAATAGTTCAGTCATGTCCGTACTTCCGATCTATCGACCGGGCACGCTCAATCATCTTGTAGTTCTGTCGGAAATATCGATGAACAAAATCAAGACTATCCTTGGGAAAAGTCGACGATAGGATTTTCCCCTCATTATCGAGCACGGCTTTTCTGCCATACCCAATTTCCGTGATGGTCACCGTATCCGCGTTATATCCCAGCCGGATGCCATCTTCTTCGAGGAAATCATCGCACTCCATTTTGCACCTCCTTTCCTCCTGCAATACCGCCAATTGTAGCGGAAATGCGGGAGGACGCGAAGTAGCGTGAGCACGACGGGAACGAACAGAAACCTTGATATTCGCATGCTTGCGTTTGCCGTTACCTGCCATAGACCGAGCTGGCATATTCTGCTTCTTTCGTTTACGTGGAATCTCCATTGATTCCATGGAATCACAAAAGGCAACATTACAGGGGCAAAAACGGGCACTGTGGTCGGATGATAGGGGTTATCCACATTTGAGGCGTGTTGCGGAGTGCGTCGGCCACTTGTCCACAATCAGCGACAATGGCCATTAATTATCCACAAAAGCCGACAACGACCGTTGCTTTCAGCCTTTCAACACCAGCTCGTTGCCAGCAGTTTGAAGCATATAGGAACGCTTCGCCCGACACGGGAAGGAACCCAACGAATCAAGATTCAGACTCACACCCTGCGAGGTGACATCCAATCCGCAAGCCGACATTTTGACTTGCCCATACCTGTCAATCCACTCGACGATGACCGGATAGGAAATGGGCAGGCAATCCTTCCTAACCTTGATATCGGTCAGTCCCAGCTGCAGCCCTTCCTGCGTAGTTCGATTCCGATAATATTTTATTTTGACGTCGCCATCGCGCTTGATCTTGACCTTGCCCATGACGATTCCTTCAAGGCCATACGCCTTGGCCAGTTTGTCGGCATCGTAATAGAAATAGCGAGAATTGGGCCTCAACGATATCAGGTCCTGAAGTGCAAAACATACGAACAACACCAGACCCAAGCCGATGAATAGCGGCATGTCCTTCATCGTGAACCAGGCACGTTTCAACCTGATTCCGCCGAATATCAAAATAATCAACGCGAGCAGCCCGACGAGTCCCGCGAAAAAAATCGCAATCCAGACTACGTCCACAAGCGCTTTGTGGTGCCCTTCTGGCGTGAACCGTTCTATTCCCGGGCCGATGACAGGCCGCCCATCGCTCAGATAATTCTGCGCCGCACCATTCTGGGAACCTTCATGCCGCGTCTCATCTGTCTGCACGTCGCCATCTTGCACTTCACTGATGCCGACCTGATCCTCGGGCACCTGATCGATGCTCACCTGGTCTTCTTGATCTTCCGACATCGTTTCTCCCTGGAATTTTAGACAGAACGATTACTTGGCTGCCTTGCGGGTTGCGGTCTTCTTGGCACTGCTCGTCTTGCGCGTTGCGGACTTAGTGGACTTCTTGCTACTCGTCTTGCGGGCGGTCGACTTGGTCGTCTTGCGGAGGCCGCGACGCTTGGAGGGGCCGGCGGCGCGCTTTTCAGCGAGCAGTTGGAAGGCGGTGGCCGGGTCGATGGACTCCGGGGTGTACTGTTTCGGCAGCGTGCGGTTGGTCTCACCATCGGTGATGTAGGCTCCGTAGAACCCATCCTTGATGGTCACGTTCTTGCCGTTTTCCGGGTCGGCGCCAAGGTCGCGCAGCGGCGGCTTGGCCGCTCCCCTGCCACGACCGCGACCATACTTCGGCTGGGCAAACAGCGCCTTGGCCTTGTCTAAGTCGACTGTGAAAATCTCGTCTTCGCTGCCAAGTGAACGGGTCTCGGACTTGCCGTCCGTGCCTTTCTTGGTGAGGTAAGGACCATAACGTCCGTTGCTCGCAGTAACAACAGCTTCGTTGGTCTCGCCGGTTTTTGCGTCAGTCTCATCATATTTGCCGACTTCACGCGGCAGACTCAGCAGTTTGAGGGCATCGTCAAGCGTGACCGTATCCGGGCTCATCGTCTTGAACAGCGACGCCATCTTGGGCTTGGGCACCGTGGACTTGGCGGTTTTCTTCGCATGAGTCTTGGCGATCTTGGCTGTCTTTGCAGAAGTCTTGCCGTCCTTGGCATCAACGGAGTCAGTGGCAGCTGCAGCCTTCGCCGCAACGGCCTTGGCTTCGCGCTCGGCCTTCATCTCTGCCTCAGCCTCGGGTGAAATCAGCGCGACATACGGGCCGAACCGCCCGCTACGAACTTCAACAGTGCCACCGGTCGCGGGGTCTTTGCCAAGCACGCGCGGCCCACCAGCATTGTTCTTGATGAGCTCGTGGCCGGCCTCGACGGTCAGCTCGTCGGGAGCCATCGTCTCGGGAATAGAAGCGCGCTTCGGGTTGCCCTCGGCATCCAGATTCTTCGTGTCCTCAAGATAGGGGCCATAGCGGCCGACGCGCACCTGCAAACCGTCACCGATTTCGATGGTGTTGATGGCGCGGGCATCGATGTCGCCGAGCTGTGCGACCTGCTGTTGCAGGCCTTCGTGCGCCTCATCCTGCGATTTCGCCGCGTCCTTGCCATCACCGAAGTAGAAGCGAGTAAGCCATTCCTTGCTGGTTTCCTCACCTTGGGCAATCTTGTCGAGCCCGTTTTCCATATCAGCTGTGAACTGGTAGTCCACATACTTCGGGAAGTTCGTTTCCAAAAGCTTGGTCACGGCGAAGGCGAGCCAGGACGGAATCAACGCACGGCCGCGCTCGTAGACATATCCGCGGTCGATAATCGTGGAAATGATGCTGGCGTACGTTGACGGACGGCCGATCTCCTTGGCTTCTAGCGTCTTGACCAACGAGGCCTCGGTATAGCGGGCCGGCGGCTGGGTCTCATGGCCATCTGCGGTGACTGAAGTAGCATTGAGCACTTCGCCGGTTTTCATTGGCGGCAGCGCTTCGTTCTCTTCGGACTTGCCAGATTTAGCAGACGCCTTGGTATCCTTCGTCTTTGCAGCAGAGGACGCCGATCCCGAGGAACGATGTGGCCAGCCAGAAGCCTTCAGGAATCCAGGGAATTCGATGACGGTACCGGAAGCCTGGAAAATAGCTTCTCCACGCTCACCTGCGGGCGCCGAAAGCCGCACGGTAGCCGTGAAACCGGTGGCGTCGGCCATCTGCGAGGCCAGCGTGCGCTGCCAAATCAACGTATAAAGCTTCAGCTGATCCGGCGGTACTTTGGTAGCCAATTCGGCAGGATCATGGAACTTTGAGCCGGCAGGACGGATGCATTCGTGCGCTTCCTGCGCACCTGCGGTCTTGGTGGCATACTGCTTGGGCTTATCGGAAAGATATTCCTTGCCGAAATTCTTGGTGACGGATTCACGGGCCGCTTCGATGGCCTCGTGCGAAAGCGTCACCGAATCGGTACGCATGTAAGTGATGAAGCCGTTTTCGTAGAGTCCCTGCGCGGCACGCATGGTTTGGCGCGAGCTCATCGAAAGCCGGTTGCCCGCAGCCTGCTGCATGGTCGAGGTGGTGAACGGCGGCACCGGACGACGATGGTACGGCTTGGATTCCATCGACACCACGGTGAACGGCGCATGCTCCAGCGCCTGCGCAATCGCCTTGGTCTGTGCTTCATCAAGCTGACAGACGCTGTCTTTCTGTGCGGCGGTGGTCAATGCGCCGGTAGAAGTGAAATCACGGGAATTGGCCAGACGCGAACCGCCCAGCGAGACCATACGGGATTCAAAATCGACGTTCTCACCCTGCGCGTCGGGCGCGGAAAGCTCGGCGATAACGTCCCAATACGGCGAGCGCACGAACGCCATGCGTTCCCGCTCACGCTCGACAATCAGCCGGGTGGCCACGGACTGCACGCGACCCGCGGAAAGTCCCGGACCAACTTTGCGCCAGAGCACCGGCGAAAGCTCGTAGCCATAAAGCCTGTCGAGCACACGTCGCGTCTCCTGGGCGTCGACCATATTGGCATCCACATCACGCGTCTTACCAACCGCGGCCTTGATGGCGGACGGCGTGATCTCGTGGAAGACCATGCGGTGCACCGGCACCTTGGGCTTGAGCGTCTGCACCAAGTGCCACGCAATGGCCTCGCCTTCGCGATCCTCATCAGTCGCGAGGTAAAGTTCACTCGCGTCTTTCAGAGCACTTTTAAGTTCCGCAACGGTTTTCTTCTTCTCGGGACCCACAATGTAATACGGCTCGAAACCGTCGTCGACATCCACGCCGAAACGCCCGAACTTCGCCTTCTTGGAAGCAGGCACCTGGCTCGGTTGCGCCAAATCGCGGATATGACCAACGGAAGCCATGACCGTGTAATCCTTGCCAAGATACCCACCGATCTTCTTGGCCTTCGTCGGAGACTCCACGATGACAAGTTTCTTACCAGCCGCCATAACCGCTCCTTCACGTCTCGAGGTTACGTTCGTCATATTACTTACCACTTACCCACAGCATACAGCGAAACATCAGTGTAGCGCGTGGCGCAACATAATAATAAGGACTACCATATCGCGTCGAACATTCGTACCATCGCACCAAACAGCGGCGCTGCAAGGCATATCACGAAATCTCCAATCCGCAATTCGCCTGATACCAATGTAACATCCGTACCACGATTTTCGGTTTCCTCGCATTTTCGAACCATTCGACAGATAAAGCGAACGAAAGAAATTAATGGATAAAATAATATTTTTGTCTGTTAAATAGGTTATTTATTTGTCTAATGTATGCATTACTCTATTGGTCGAAGGGAACGTAATACGGTATTCATATCTTAATTGCCGTATTTTTGCTTGCTGAAATGAGGGGGAAATATGCGCAAAAATATAAAAACTGCGCTTGGTATCGCCGTAACTGCTACGATGCTGATGGCACCGGTACTTGCCAACGCCGATGACACCAGCGAGAAGCAACCGCAAACGGATCAGACATCACAGACTGCGACGCCAAGCCAAACAAATCAGAATCAAAAACTTTCGCCACGAACAGCAGCGCCAGACCAAAAAACGCAGACACCGCAATCGCAAGACCAAAGTTCCGCGACAAAGTCGACCTTGGCGACACCAAGCGTCTCCGCTGCGCCGGCACCAACATCATCCAAGCCAACGCCAACCGTCGGCCCGCAGGATGAATCCATCTGCAACGACAACGGCGCAGCACAGGGCAATCTGGTAGGCGGCAGCTGGGAGCTTTCAACGGCCTCCGGCGCCTGCACCCTCACCATCAAAGCCAAGTCAGGCCAAGAGGTTCAGATACCCGACAACGCGTTCTTCAGGAACATGTATGCCGAAGGCCATGCCGTATACACCGATGTTGATTTTGCCGGCAAGACCCAGCTACCAGCAGACAGCAGCAATCTTTTCAACGGTATTTCTGGCCTCAGGCATCTGCACCATACGGGTAATGTGGACGCAAGCCAGGTCACCAACATGTCTCAGATGTTCAAAAACAGCGATTTAGAGGAGCTCGATCTGAGCGGCTGGGATGTCAGCAATGTCACACAAGCAGACGCATTCAGCAACCTGCGCAACTGCAAGAGCCTTAATCTGGGCGGATGGAAGCTCAACAGCCTTCAATCCACTTCTGGCCTGACAAACGCAGGAGATTCCCTGGAAACATTGATTCTCGACGACGTCTCCGCGCCTCAGCTCACCAGTCTCGGGTCTCTGATTACCAATGAGCCCAATCTGAAGACTGTCAGCATGCGCAACTTCAGCGCGGCAAGTGCCACAGATATACGGCACCTGTTCGATTCACCGCGTCAAAGCATTGAGAAAATCGACATGAGCCATGCCACTTTCCCCAATGCCACGGATCTGATGGGCCTGTTCTCCGAAAGCCACAAGCTCACCACACTCGATATCAGCCATTTCAGCGCGCCGAAGGCCACAAACATGAGCTACCTGTTCGAAAACCTGTATGCCTTGAAGAATCTCAACATCTTCGAGCTCGACACCAAGAATGTCACGAACATGTCGCATATGTTCGACAATTGCACCAGCCTGACCAGCCTCGATCTGAGCAGCTGGAACACCGAATCGGTCCAAGAGATGAGCGCGATGTTCCGCCAATGCCAGCATGTGGCCTCCATCGATTTGAGCAATTGGGACACCAGAAACGTGACTATGATGGATAGGCTGTTCAGTGGTGACGACCTGCTCTCCGCCATAGATATGAGCACGTTCATCACCAACAACAGCACCTATATGGATAATCTGTTCGAAAGCGACCTTGCTATCAAGCAAATATCCATCGGCCCGCATACCCAATTGAGTGGCTGGCAGCCTCCGCTATTCACCTCGTTCAACGAACCGTACACCGGCAAGTGGGTGAAGGTCTATCAGCCGGGCAGCGCGTTGAGTGCCGAAGAGGCGGCCGTTACCTACGATTGGAACGATATCCAAAACGGAAGCTGCACGGATAGCGCCCAGGCTGCCGGGACTTACGTTTGGCAGGAAAACCGCACGTTGACGCTCCAGCCCGGAACGCCAGTGCCTACCGGCACCCATCTTGCCGACACGACCGCCAAGCAATACCACCTCAGCGGAGGCCATGCCACCGGCATTCACGTCGATGGCAAGTCCACTCCCCAGGATGCCAGCACCTTGGCAAAGACTCTGCCGGGCAGCCCGTACAAGCTCCTGGATGCCGACGGTTCCAACGCCAAGGGCTATACGTTCAAGTGGAATACCGCGGCGGACGGCAGCGGCACCGCTTACGATCCGGCGGATAGCGTCAATCTTGCCGGCGGCAATACCACAATCTATGCGACGTGGAAACTTACGCCGAAGCCGAAGCCGCAACCGCAGCCGAGCAAGCCTGCACAACCCTCACAACCCGTGCAAAAGCCTACCGATCCTGCAACGCCCGCACAGAAGCCCAGCAAGCCAGTACAAAAGCCCAGCAAGCCCGCTTCGCCCTCACCCAGCCCTTCGACTAGTCCAGAAAACAAGCCGAACAAGCAGGAAAACCACAAGACTCCTGCGACCTCAAGCACGACAGGCGTTGTCATCATTACTCCGTCTGCATCCGGTCCGAGTGCTTCCACAGCCCAAGCTCCGGCCCAGACTCACGCGACCGGTTCTGCAAGCCATGCAAAAGCGAACACGAACCGTCGTAGCATCTCCGGCCTGGCAGTAGCCGGCCCGCAATTGCAGATGCCCAACGATCAGGCACTCGGCAATGGCAGCAATGATCCGAAGGCTACAAGCCCGAAGAAGACGCAAGGCGCTTGTGAACCAATCGCGTACCTTCAGGGTTCTAGCTCCCCAGTCGCTTACAGGTGCAATGCTCAAGATAAGGCTCCAAGCGCCTTGACAAAGTCCGATTCGACAAGAATCGTACCGGTCTGGCCTTATATCCTGCTGGTTGTGATCGCCATTTGCGCGATAGTTTACGCCTACGAACGCAGAAACGGCACGATCAGTTCGCAACACCGCGCCGAGCAATAACCAATAAAGGAGCAACCACTCGCTGTAGCTCAGCAATCTCCAGAGAGGCCGCACACCAATCTATCGATGTGCGGCCTCTCTTTATACGTTTTAGAGTTATAGGCCAGAATATTTGATCATGACCGTGATTTGGGCTTACGGGAGTAAGTGCTTCCTCCCGTTTTTCTCCAAGATTTTAGGGCTTTCCGGTAGCCCTAAGAAGTATTCGCAGCGAGCGTCAAGTACGGCTTTGCCGACAGACACACCGCTGCAGCTCGCATCGTTGCCGCGGCTACGCGCCAACATCTCGCCAGCGGTATACTCGCCTTCGATGAATCGACATCCGAAAGCGCACCAGCACCATTCAACGGCAGCTCAACCCAAACGCCGTTGTCTGCCTAGAGCGCCGGAACCACATCGTCAGAATTGCCGTCAACACTGCTGGCTTCCAGCTTGGCGTTGGGGCCAATGAACAGTTGCTTCTGGCTCTGGCTGTGACCGAACATCTGCTCCATCATGGCGACATTGCGCGTACCCACTTGGTGACGTCAAGTTTCGGAACCTTCTGACAGTGACCGAACAACGAAATCATGTTCTTGACGTTGCTGGTATTGGAACTGTGGAGGTCAAGCGTCTCAAAGTTCCGGCAATACAATCGAGAAAAATTCACCGAACTTCTTATGCCTACAGCAGAAAATCTTTGGCGACATTAAACATAAAACAATTGCAAAGATAAACCCGTACCAGCCCTTTTGAACCGGGAGCATGTACATATTGGCTGAGATTAAAAAGGACGATCCTGCGCTAACACAGAACCCGAAAATCGGCAGAATAAAATACTCGTTGCGGAATGATGGCTTCCGCACACCATCCAACAAACGCAATGCAATATCAATGTACGATTTTTATTCTTGCACGAAGATTCAACGTATCAAACCAAACGGTAGAAAATAACGGGTGAAGCCATATTTATCGATACTTAAATCGTTTATTTATCCGTCCAATGTGAGCATTATTGTCTTTGTTTTGGGGGATAAATACGGCATTCATATCTTAATCGCCGTATTTTTTATTACTCCAAAAATGAGGGGGAAGAGGATGCGCAAGGACATGAAAACCACGTTCGGCATTCTCGCAGCTGCGAGGATTCCGATAACGCCGAGGCATGCCAATGCCAAAGACACCGGCGAGGGCTAAACCGAAACAAAATCAGGCTTCGAAGGTTCCACATCCCCATCAATCAGAAGTGCGACATCCAAGACAAAGGCCACGTCGAACGCAGCCGTACCAACCGGCACGACGAATGCATCTCGATTTGACCGTTTATCCTGCTTCACTGAGCTCGCTGCCTGCGTTATGGCTTACGGCCACCAACACAGGGAAACGAGACAGTCCAGTCGCACAAAGTACCAACCAATAAAGGAGCTGCCAATAAGGGCCATAACTCAATAATCCGAGAGGAGGGTCCCGCGGCGTCAGACGCTGCGGGACCCTCCTTTAATTGCGCCAGAAAGAACTGGATGAGTGGTGGCGCTTCCGCTCTGTACCGTTACGACGGCAATCGAAACGCTCGAAAACCAAGAATCCAGAGAAGCAGCATCGTAGCCAAAACGCCATCGACAAATGAAAACAATCGGAACAGCCGCACTGACCGATACAGCCAGACAACAGATGAGATGACGACCGACAGCCAAACTGCTGACAACACGTCAATTGACGGGCAATATAGAGACGGCGCCCAAACTTCGGAACGAGCCGTTGATCGCGGCGAACAAACCTACGACTGCGCCGAACATTCGTGCCCTACTACAACACAAACCACCACTTTTCACTACCTACAGTTATCACGATATATTTATACATATACTTTATTCACGTCATTTAATTTATATATTTATTGAAAAAACGTCTAATAACGTTGAAAAATCAACATTCGTGTTACTTATTTGTTTGGTGACATGTTATGATAACTATGCAATTTATACAACACAAAATACAGAGAAATCTGGTTAGGGATGTCCTTCATTAGACAAAAAAAGAAAAAAACCATGCAAACAAACGTAAAACTTGCAATTGGCACGGCACTCGCTGTAACCATGATGGTTACACCGACCATCGCCAACGCAGACGACATTGCAAGCTCGCAAACCGCGCAAAATCAGACAAGCCAGTCCCCAACGCAGCAGGACAAAGGACAGCAACAAACATCCGCAAAGTCACAGAGCGACGGCGCATCTTCATTGGTCAAGTCCAATCCAGTCAACTGCAACCCTAGTCACCAGCCCATAAGCGGCGTCTTAGATGGCGGCAGCTGGGAATTGACCACGCAAAACAATACTTGCACGATCTCTATCTACGCTTTCAACAACGAGGAAGCCAAAATACCATATGACTTCTTTAATCAAGACGAGTCTTTCCATGACACCGTCACCGATATTGACTTTGTCGGAAAGACGCAGCTTCCAGCAAACAGCAGTTACTTATTCGATATGATTCCGAACCTCACACATCTACACCACACTAATAATGTAGACGCAAGCCATGTTACCAGCATGGTTCAGATCTTCGAAGGCAGCCATATCGAGAATCTTGATCTCAGCGGATGGGATGTCAGCAACGTTACTGATGTGAGTAACGCATTCGGCGGTTTATACAGTATTAAAAACCTAAATCTTAGCGGATGGAAGTTGAACAGCTTACAAGATTCGCCCTATGGTGAGAACCAGTGGCTGATAACGGGCAATGACACACTAGAGACCTTGAATCTTGACAACGTTTCCATGCCACAAGTCACCAAACTCAGTGGCATGATCACGACCACACCAAACATAAAAAACATTAGCATGCGCAACTTCAACGCGCCGAATGCCACCGACGTCAAAGATCTATTCGGTTCCTCACGGTTTATCTCAGACGACCATACACGCGACGGCTTTGAAAAAATCGACATGAGCCACGCCGACCTTTCCCAAGCCACTGATTTGTCAGGCATGTTCTCCGATATGCCCAAACTCACCTCTCTAAATGTCGACGGTCTCGCCTCACCTAACGCCACCAACCTCAATCATGCGTTCAGCAATGATCCGAAACTGACCGACCTCGATTTGAGCAGCTGGGATACCAGCCAGGCTAATGACATGGGAAGCATGTTCGAAAACGACGCAAGCCTGTCCGCCCTTGACCTGGGGCAGAAATTCAACACTCGCGCGACACCGACAATGCCCAATGCGTTCGCAGGAACTCACATCCAACAACTCACTGTCGGCCCTGACGCCCCGCTTTCGGGTTACCAAGGAACATTCGACAGCGCATTCGGCGATAATGATCCGTCAACGACTGCCCCATACACTGGGAAATGGATCAAAATCGCAGGAAACAGCACCCGCAGTGTACCTACCTACACGTCCGACCAACTGCAAAAGCTGACCTGCACCGTGGAGGCCTCTGGACCACACGGTTCCCAGTGCTCGGCAAATCCCGGTTTTGCCGGAACCTACGTTTGGCAGCAGCAACGAACCCTGACGCTCAAACCCGGAACAGCATTGCCGAGCGGCACCCATATCACGGATGACAGCGCCAAGCAATATATCGTTACCGGCGGCGAAGCCAAAGGGGTCCATATCGCAGGAGAAGCCAATCCACAAGATATCAGCACCCTCAGCAGCAGCTTGCCAAGCAACCCATACGAGCTCGTGCATGCTGACGGCTCCGCGGTAACCGACTTTGCATTCCAGGGCTGGAACACTTTGTCGGACGGCACTGGCACCCTATACGCTTCTGGTGATGACATGGACCTCACCACAGGAGACGCTACCCTTTATGCAGTCTGGAGAGCAGGTTCGCCACTTCTGCCGACTCCGGGCAACCCGTCTACCCCGACTCCTGGCACCTCGCCGACCCCTGGGACCTCGCCGACTCCTGGCACCTCGCCGACCCCTGGGACCTCGCCAACTCCCGGCACCTCGCCGACCCCTGGCACCTCGCCGGCCCCCGGTACCACTCCGGCCCCCGGTACCTCACCAACCCCCGGTACCTCCGGCACGCCAGCACCGACCCCCAGTAATCCGTCGTCAGATCCTGGAACCGCAATCCAGCCCGTTTCCGCTAGCTCGCCAGTTCTGGGCGCGCCTAATGCATCACATCCAGTCGGTAGCATTGACCCGCAGGGGAACGCAAACGGCCACAATGCGGCAAGAGATTCCCAGGAAGCTTACAACCGCCATCCGGCCGCAATGGCATCAACTGGTGCGGAGTTGACGCCGGTATGGTTGACTTTGCTGCTTTTGCTTACAACCGCAACCATCATCCTTGCTATGTCGTCTGTCATTAAACGCAAGAATGAGCGTCTCACTGCGCACCTGCCGAAACATATCCAACAATAAATCAACAAAATAAGGAAAGTGCGCCACAGTATTTGTTTACTGTGGCGCACTTTTCTTATAATCATTTACTTCAAATGGCATCGTTTAAATAATTCGGAGAACGATTGCTAGTGTTCCATCCCCCATCTCGTTACAATAACAACCGAATACACTTAAAAAACAACCAGAAAATCAGAGATTAAACAGTGGCAGAAACACCAACGACAACCGAGCACGACCAAACCACAGACGACGGAGGCGCACACGACCGCGCCGAGCGCAAACGCGTTAACCGGCAGATTCTGGCGTTGGCGATTCCCACTTTCGGCCAGCTCATTGCCGACCCGCTTTTCGTCCTGATCGACACGGCCATCGTCGGGCACATCGGCGACACCGCGCTCGCCGGGCTCTCCATCGGCTCCACGGTGCTGCTCACCGTCGCCGGGCTGTGCAACTTCCTTGCCTACGGCACCACCTCGCGCGTGGGGCAGCTTGTGGGTGCCGGACGCAAACGCGAAGGGCTTGAGACCGGAGTCGACGGGCTTTGGCTGGCGCTGATTATCGGGGTCGTCATTTCTGCAGCCTTCTTCGTCGGGGCACGACCGCTGTGCTCGTTGATGGGAGCACGCGGAGCGGTACTCGACAACGCGACCATTTACTTGCAAGCCGTTATTTTCGGGCTTCCGGGAATGCTCTTAGTTTACGCGGCCAACGGCATCTTCCGTGGGCTCAAGAAAGTGCGCATCACGCTTGTTGCGGCCGTTCTGGGCGCGGCGCTCAATACCGCACTTGACTTTCTGTTCGTCTTCGGACTCGGCCTAGGCATCATGGGTTCCGGGCTGGCGACGCTGATCGCGCAGTGGTTCATGGGGATTTATCTGGTCATTCCATCACTCAAATGGTCGCATGACGCAGGCGCTTCGCTCGCCCCGCGGATTTCGGGCATCACTGCCACGGCAACCGACGGGTTGCCGCTGTTCATCCGCACGCTCGCCCTGCGCATCTGCCTGGTGGCCACGGTCGTGCTCGCCACGCACATGGGCACACAGGTGCTCGCCGCTTATCAGGCCGTCAACTCCAGCTGGAACTTCGTGCTGAACATTCTCGACGCCATCGGCATCTCCGGCCAAGCGCTGGTCGCTACGGAAATCGGCGCGAAACGCTACGGCCGCGCCCGTGAAATGACACAGATTTCGGCGCGTGCGGGGCTTTATGGCGGTATCGGTATTGGAATTGCGTTTGCGTTGCTCGGCTTCGTCGCCGCCCCCCTGTTCAGTCCGAATACGACCATCCAACACCTCATCGCCATCGGCATGGTGGTCGTGGCCGTTTTCCTACCGCTTTCCGGCTGGATGTGGGCACTCGACGGCATCCTCATCGGCGCCGGCGACTACAAATACCTCGCCGTCACCTGCTCGATCGTGACGATTATTTATCTCCCTCTCGTCCTCGTGCTTAACTTCATCGACGGCGCCTACAATCCCAGCTCCACTGTCCGCATGATCCTGCTTTGGGCCGTCTTCAATGTCATCTTCATCGGCGGACGCAGCATCTTCAACGGCCTACGAGCCCGCGGCGACAAGTGGCTGAAAAAATAAGATTACAAGGTTCATTTGCCATTGCAATAAATCAACAGTTTGATAAAACGAACAATGTAAGAATGTTCGGAATTCGAAACATTATTGGAATGTTTCGAATTTGACACAATTTAAAAATGTTCGGAATTCGAAACATTTTATAGTATAATTCTATTGAAAATTCGAAACATTTTGTAAGCAGGGGACATCAATGGATATGTTCAAAACGCAGATACGTTCCATCCCACAACTCTCTGCTACTTTACGTGACGCGCGAAAAGCCAAGGGCCTTACCCAGTCACAACTCGCCAATCGAACGAATATCCCCCGTTCGTGGCTCAGCCGAATGGAAAACGGAAAAATAAAAGATCCAAGCGCTCAAAAAATCTTTAGCCTTTTCCGAGAACTCGGTATTACTACCATCCTTCAATATCCGCCCGCAGACTCTTTTTCAAAAACCGATACATCGAAAGAACCCAAAGCTCCCAAAACTCAAAAAAAACAATCAGACAACGACATCCAAAGATCTGAATCCCATAATACACAGGCCGAATCTGCAATGGGAAAAGTGACGCTTTCAGAACTGGCGGCAAGAGGACAACGGAAAACCGAAGCATTCCTCGAGCAAATGGCCAAACACACCCAAAATGAATCTAGACAAAGTTCTCGATAATATAGATATATCCGCCACTGTCAATGAGGATAATTGCGAATGGAGAAACAATGAAGACCAAAGAATTACGTGTGTATCTCGAAGGAAGACCAATCGGTTTACTACGAGAAGACAAAAACGGCAAACATAGCTTTTTATATGACAACAATGCAGAAGGTCAACTATCCTTATCCATGCCGCCACAGCTTGAACCATGGACTGGGAAACCTATCGAAGCCTATATCGACGGCGTATTGCCAGACGATCGAACTATGCGCCAACGTATTGGACGACTTTATGACGTAAGTGCCAATAATCCCTTCGCTCTGCTTACCGCAATCGGACTCGATTGCGCAGGAGGTGCCCAATTCGTGTCTCCAGATAACCTTGATTTACTCGAGGAACCCGAAACACTCCGGCCAATCGCCAAAGGGAAAATCGGCAAACGGCTCACCAATCTCGCAAGCAATGTTCCCACAACTTGGCAAGGACCAAACGAACATTGGTCGCTAAACGGGGCACAGGGCAAAATAGCATTACGCCAAAATAATGGTGAATGGTTTGAGGCGTTGGGAGCAGCGGCGACCACACATATACTCAAGCCAGGCGTCTCGCAGCTGCACGAGCAAGCCTTCAACGAATATATTTGTATGAAAACGCTTGAAAAGCTTGACATTTCTGTTTCACAGTCAGCTTTCCAAAGTTTCAACGGAACACCAGCCATCGTAAGTACTCGTTGGGATCGCAGGGAAAAACAGGACGCTCATGGGCAAACCCATATCGCAAGAATTCACCAGGAAGACATTTGTCAAGCCATGAGCTATATGACTCGCCAGAAGTACCAATCCGATGGGGGACCAAACGCCAACTCAATCATCGCTTTTCTACGTACCAATGCGCTCGCCGAGACTGATATCATCCAATTCACCACTGGACTGATGCTGAACTTCCTCATCGGCGGAACAGACGCGCACGCCAAGAACTACGCCATTCTTGAGCCGGTCGGGGAGGCGCCTCGGCTCGCACCTTTCTATGACATCGCCTCGATTTTCGCTTACGACGCCCGCGGCGACCGAAAAGGCGAGCGCAAGATGGCCATGTCAATCGGCGGCGAATACCACTACGAGCGCATCGAATTGAAACACTGGCTCAAACTTTGCCAAGACACCAAACTCGACGAAGAACTCATCGCTGCTTTGCTCAAACATTATGCCGAAATCCTGCCCGACACATTCAACGACACCGCAAAAATCGCACTCGCGGACGTCGCCAAACTTAAGATTTCTCCGGAATCACTCACGACTCCCAACGGCAGCTCAGCAACTAAACGCAAGGAACTTGTCAACAGAATCGGCGCAGGCATCAAACGTCAATGCGACATGGTGCTTGGCTGGTAATGGCGCGACGCGCGTCAAAACAGACGATTCATCTGTGCTGATTCGGCGATGTCAACCGCACCAGTCCTCTTTCGCCGACACCAACCGAACCACCAACAAACGCGGACCAAGTACCGGCAACTATCCGCAAAACATGCTTCAATCGCTATTGAAATCACGATGAAGGAATTTAAGCATAATTTTGAGTGGAAAATATGCTTAAATTCCTATTTGATGCAATCCGTTGACCATGCCAACGCCAACAGCCCATAACGAATGTCCGGACCTTCGATATTATTTGTTAGTTAGCTAACGAATTAATTTTGTCGGGTCGCTCTGTGCGGCTCGACTGTCGAGAAGGCAAGAAGAATATGACCGATACGCCGGACGGGCGGCCGGAGAACTACGGGCGCCTGCTGCAGCAGTCTTCGAGCGCGATGTCACAACAGCTCGGGCGGTTCGCGGCACGCTACGGGCTTACGGAAGTGCAGATGTCCGTCATCAACTTCATGAGCTCGCAGCCAGGCGGCGAGGTGGCCCAGCACGCCATCGAAGAGGAGTTTCACATCCAACGCTCCACCGTCACTGTGACCCTACAGCGCATGGAGTCCCGCGGCCTGCTTACCCGCGAACAGGCACCGGACGATGCCCGATGCAAGAAAGTGAAGCTCACCGCACGCGCGCAGCAAAGCGTCGAAGCCATCCACGGCTACATCGACAACGAACAGCGCGAGTTCGAACAGCGTTTCTCCCCCGCACAAATCACCGAGTTCAAGGAAATGCTTGCGTTCTTCGCACGTGAACACGACGACGATCCCAGTATCGAGCAGCAACCGCCACGATAATTCTTGGAATCATCGAAAATCACATTTATCACTTAAAACAAAAAGAAATTAAAGGATCAAAACAAGCAATGACCTCGCAAACTGCAACATCAACCGCCGCCCCGCAACGGCAATCCGAGAAAATCCCCGGGAAAGTCTTCGGCGCCATCATCGCGGCCGGACTGCTCTCGCTAAGCGGCGTGACCGTCGAAACGGCTATGAACGTCACCTTCCCGACGCTCATGAAAGAGTTCGGCATCAACACCGAAACCGTGCAGTGGGTAACGACGGCCAACCTACTCACCATCGCCATCGTCGTGCCGCTAAGCGCCATGCTCAAGGCGCGCTTCCGCACCAAGTCGCTGTTCATCGTGGCAAATCTTTCGTTCCTCGCCGGCCTTATCATCGAGATCTTCACGCCGAACTTCGCGCTGCTGGTCACCGGCCGCGTCATCCAGGGCATCGGTGCCGGCATCGCCCTGCCGCTGATGTTCAACATCATTTTGGAAACCGTTCCGCCACAACGTATCGGCCTGATGATGGGCTTCGGCACATTGCTCACCGCCGTCGCCCCGGCCATCGGCCCGACCTTCGGCGGCATTGTCGTCTCGAACACCAGCTGGCGCGTCATCTTCGCCTGTCTGCTGCCGGTCGTCCTGATTTCGCTGGTGCTCGGCATCGCCTGCATCGAGCAGAGGAGCAAGATCCGCAACGTCAACTTCGACATCCTGAGCATCGTGCTCATCGCAGTCACCTTCGCCGGCCTCATCTTCGGCTTCAGCTCTATGACCACCAAGCCGATTTTGAGCATCCAGGTTGGCGGCACCATCGTCGTCGGCATCATCGCTCTGGTCGTCTTCTGCATGCGTCAGCTCAAGATCGATTCCCCGATCATCGACATCCGCACGCTGCGCAATCTGCGTTTCTCCGGTTTTGTGATCGCCTTCTTCCTGCTTCAGGCCATTTCGCTGGGCCTGGCGTTCGTGCTGCCGAACTATCTGCAGCTCACCGACCATCGTTCGGCACTCGTCGCAGGTCTGACCGTATTGCCAGGAGCCGCGCTTGGTGCGGTCCTCGCTCTGCTCGGCGGACGCGTTTATGACGCCGTCGGCCCGAAGCCTCCGCTTATCCTCGGCGGCCTCTGCGCTGTCATCGCCATGGCCTGCTTCTTCGGTTTCGGCCACCACCTCTCCAGCACCGCCGCGGCCGGATTCTATCTTCTTTACATGCTCGGCATCGGCCTGAGCTCCGGCAACATCATGACCACCGGCCTCTCGCACCTAAGCAACCACGAGCAGAGCATGGGCAACGCCATCTTCAACACCGCCCAGCAGTTCGCCGGAGCCGTCGGCACGTCCATCGCCTCCGCCATTCTCGCCGCCGGTCAAGCCGGTGCCACCGACATGGCCACCGGCACGGCAATCGGTGCGACGATGACCTTCGGTGTACTCCTTGTCGCCCTCGTCATCGAGTTCGCCGACATCCTCCGTTCGTTGTTCTAAAGACACGAAACCGTCGACTGACGATCCTACAGAAACAACGGCTGTGATGACGTCCCATTTCGTCATCACAGTCGTTTTATATATCGTTTTACTGAAATCAATCGTGGCGTATCCGCATAAGGCAATCCGCTGTATGAGCGAAGGCACCAAAATCAGCTGATTGCGCAGCATGGAACCGATAATCATCGATTGTTAATCCTCCGTGCTGCGAAACCGTTGAGTCAGCCAATCCACATCACCGGAATAGCGCCATTCCTGTATCCAGGAATAATTTTGGCAGCACCGAAGCCCATTACCGCTTCTAAAACGCTTCAGTGCTACCTTTCACAGCACTCTCACCTCGATCAGCCGCATTTCACATTGTGTACTGCAAACGGATCGATTACTTCCCGAGCGCAACCTTAATGGCATCGACGAACGCGTCCAGATCGGCAGGCTTGCGGGAGGTGATGAGCTTGAAGCCGTTGGCATCGTCGACGTGAACTTCCTCGTCGACGTATTTGCCACCGGCGTTCTCGATGTCTGCGGCGATATAGCGGCAGGCCGTCAGCGTCTTGCCCTTGAGCAGGCCGGAGTTGACCAGCAGCCAGGCTCCGTGGCAGATCGAGGCAACCGGCTTGCCTGCGGCGGCGAAATCCTCGGCCAGCTTTTGCGCGTCCGGATCGACACGCAGGCGGTCCACGTTGCAGGTGCCGCCGGGAACGACGAGCATGTCGAAATCGTCGGCGGAAACTTGCGAATAAACAGTGTCCGGCTCCACGATTTCGCCGACATACCGGTCATGCCGCACAGTCTCGATAGGCGCGAGCTCAGCCGCCGCCAACGTCACCTGGGCCCCCGCAGCCCGCAAATCGCGCAGCGGCCGGGTCATCTCGGTCTCCTCGATGCCCCAATTGCGCACGATAATCAATACTTTCGCGTCACTCAGCGATGTAGCCATAATCCCGTCTCCTTATATATCTCGAATATCAAGCACCTTCATTGTATAGAACAGTAAATTCAAACCGGCCCAACAGACACGGCACGAGCGTTACTTCGCTTACCTTCACCAAAAAAATTATTTAGCGCACATAATCCGGTAGAGCGCCCAGCCTTTGGCGTAGGAACCCTTGGAGCTGAAATCCTTGACCTTGACGAGCACACCGGCCTTCACATAGCCGTCGATTAGATCTTGACGGTGGAAGGTATCGTATTGCTGCCGGAAGGTGAACATCTGCAAACTCGGCGCCTGCGGACCCATCGAAAGGAAATATTTCGGCACGTTGCCATCGATCGGACAGGTCGTCGCCCTCAGTTTGGCAGGGCTTCCGGAAGCGAACGCGGCCTCGGTATCCGAGAAAACCGCACCGTTCTTTTCATGCATGGCGTTGTAAATCGGATAAAGCATATTCGCATCGAACATTGCCGAGCCATACATCGAACCGTTGAGTGGGTCGGATATGACCACCGAGGCATCACCGGTAATCTTGACGGTCTGCCGAAGCACGTCATACTTGGCTCGGGTAAGCTGCTCCTTTTCGGGCTTGCCCGCCAAAGTCGTATTGGACACCAGCGATTGCCCCAACACTTCGCGCGTGGTGTTGCCGAACTGGCAGGAAATCGCGAGCGCAGCCAGCACGATAACCGAGACCGCTCTGCCGCCATTATGTGAAAGCCAGTCCTTAAAGACACTGCCGATCGTGCGTTTCGGCCTTTTGGCATGTCGCCGAGACTTGCGCGTCCCATTAGCGCTGATACGTCCCGTCTTAGAGCCGATTCGCGCCTCGAACGCAACAATACGTTCCTCACCGATATCATCGACCAGGTGAGCCGTTACGCATGCCGCAAAGACCAGCAACGGGATAACGGCAAACGGAATCATGGTCAATGGGCGGGTTTCGGCGCGATACCATGCGGCCGCCACGATATTGGGGAACCAACCGGTCAAGGAAGTCGAGCAGACATAGACCAAGCAGACCAGCGCAAAGGCCAGAATCAAGGACATCGCATCCTTGGCCATCATTGGCGTCGGCATGGCGAAACACGATATTCGAGCGTGGCGTTGGGCAAGGCCATACTTGCCGTCGGAAGCGGGATGGCGGGCGTAAGCCTTCACATCGACGACGACCTTTTCACCATCACCGGCAACCTGTGCTTGCCTTGAAGCCGATGCCCCCGCAAGGGCATCACCGGCCGAAATGTCAATCGGCCCCGTGGCGCCCTCGGAAACATTTCGCACGTTTTCGTTGCCGGTGCGCTTGACGAACTTCGTGACCGCAAGCTTCGATCTGAGGTAACCAACTATCACGGCAACCGCGACAGCTAGACAGACCGTGACCACCACCGCCATGAAACCACCGGCAAACCCGCTGATATTGTCGGTAAAGAAAATTCGTAATGCATCAGGGACACTGCGATTGGGCACATAGGTATGGAACCAGCTGGACGGATCGAGATAGCGGGACGAATGGTAGTGCCCGATCATATAGAAGAAGAATGCGACGGAGCAAACGACCACCGCCGCAAACGCTGCGAGAATCAGCTTCCAAGGCAAGCGCAGCAGGATGAACGGGGCCATCAACAGCAACCAGGTGAAGGCGATGCGGGGATGGGCGAACATGCAGAGCAGCCCGACCAATACAGTCACCGCCAGCCAGCGTAGGATATGGTAGCGGTCCGCAATCGCGTCGAACAGACGCAGCGTGACGTAAAGCCAATACGGCAGAAGCGTGGTAGCCAGACCGAACGCAATCAATGGTCCGGAAACCAGCATTTGGAAGGGGTGACTGGCCGAAGCGACGGCAAGCAGGGGCACAATCAGCAGCATCGCGCACGAGAAAGGCCGCCACGAAGGCGATGCCCCATCGAACCTGCGCGTGAAATAGCTGGCCCAAAGCGATACACCCGCGGGCCAGACAAGACCGGAGGTCACCAGCCAGACGATGTTGAACGCAGCATAGATATTGACCTTGATGCCCAAGGTCTGCCCAGCGGAAATGATTGCGGCGGCAACGATGTGAAACATCGGCGGGTAATAGGCATCGTTGGGCCAAAGCCTTGTGGCGGCCCCGATGCCTTCACGCAGCAGCTTGCGAATGAAATAGTAGTGCGCCGGAGCGTCAATCTCCTGCAACGGCAGGTTCCATGCATCCCACGTCTTCGGGAACCATGCCAGAACGATGCCGAACGCCGCCAGCACACCGAAAACCGAGCAGACCGGCAAAGCAGCGCGGCGCATGCGTTCTTTCCATTTCACATTCATCAACAATTATCCTACCTGCATATCAAACGACTTATCCACAGGCGGCACAACACATACCAAATTCACAACATGACCCCAGATGCTTTCGCAACAGGCTGCTTTAGCCGACACCATGTCCGCAAATATCCTCCGTCGTGCGAATTTCCGTCAATCCGCGCTAAAGCGGCATGACAATGATCTTACCCAAGGCAAAATTCCCAGAAAACTTTCAATATTTCCTGAGGTTTTGTTCGTCTCATCCAAGCTAAGGCACATATACTTGAATCTGTTGCCTATGCTGCGGCCTAGCATCGAAAAGGTGCAAGCCTAAAACGCGGGAAACATGTGGTGCCTGTATGTCACGCTTGGCGGAAAGCTTTCAATGTGGCAAACTACAGGCCTGAACACAGGAGAAATAGATGTTCGTGCTAACCAATGCTTGGTCAAAGGTGATACGCCATAAATGGCGCAGCATCATGATGCTCCTTGTCGCCGGAATCATGATATTCGGCGTCGTCTTCGCCACCGCCGTCTCCAGCGCAAGCAACAAGGCACACGGCGAGACCTACCAGACACAGGCACCGATCGCCGTCATCAGGCCGAGCGCCGAAATGGAGAGCAAGATCAAGGG
Source organism: Bifidobacterium sp. ESL0784 (assembly GCF_029433295.1). Taxonomy (GTDB): domain Bacteria; phylum Actinomycetota; class Actinomycetes; order Actinomycetales; family Bifidobacteriaceae; genus Bifidobacterium. The sequence continues at coordinate 303,948 of NZ_JAQTHV010000001.1, read as the reverse complement.
CGACGACGCCACAAGCGTGAAAAAGTACATGTCCTTCGACGAGTACGGCACTTACGCGATGTCCATGCAGCAAATCGGCGTACAGCAGCCGCAATTCTCAATCGGCATCTCCCTGCCGATGCGTCAGGCCGGCACGACCAAGGCCATCGCAGGCAAAAGCGATGAAAGTGCCGAGAAAACCGGCGGCGAGACCACACTTTACAGCTACTACGACAAAGACGGCATCACCATCAATCCTTGGGGCGCTTTCAGGATCACCAAAGGAAAATCCTTGGATTACCAAGGCAAAGACGGCAAGAACGTGGTCGTCTCAGAAGCGTTCGCCCGCAAGAACAACCTGCATGTGGGTAGCACCTTCAAGCTCGGCAATCCCATGACAACCGACACCTATGAATTCAAGGTGCACGGCATCTACACCTACACCGACCCCGCACCCGCCGGACACGGCAACGACGCGAAGCTGGCCAAGAACAACCGCGATAACGCCATCTACGCCGAACCGACAGTCCTCAGCACCGACAAACTGCTCAGCGACAATCCCACAGGCTGGCTCAACCCGCGCTTCGACGTCGGTTTCAAACTCGAAAGCGTCGATCAATACAAGGCCTTCACGCAAGCAGTAAAAACGATGAAGCTGCCGAAAGGCTACGAAATCAGCTCGCCGACGCTCGAGCGCTACAATGCCACGCTCAAACCCCTCGATTCGCTCAATGACGTGATGGGCAAAGTTCGCATCGGTCTCTATGCAGGCGGCGGGGTTGTTCTGCTGCTGCTCGTGGGACTTGCGTTGCGCCGCCGCAGCGACGAGATCGCCATGGATATGGTCATCGGCGTCACACGTTCACGCATCGGTTGGCAGTTCTCTTTGGAAACCTTGATACCGGCGATACCGGGACTTCTGATCGGTGGCATCGCGGGAGCGTTGTCCGCCAAACCTTTGGGGAAGGCATTGGCCGGAGGAATCGCCACACCCGCCGTATCCGCCTGCTGGATGGCGATGTGGTACTCCATCGCCATAGTGGCAGCACTGGCCATCATCGCGTTCTTCAGGGCCATGTTCGCCAGGACTTCACGGGTCTTCGATGAACGCCGGGCAGACCTTGAAGCAGCGCAATCCCTGTTCGCAGACACCACCAGGCAAAAGGCGCCAAACACAAACGACGCCGATAACGGAAAATCCAACGACAACAACGCCAGCGGCGACGGCAACACCACAGATGACAACGCATCCGAAGACGATACGGAGGCTCAAGCATGAGCAAGAACACCGATTCGAACGATGAAGCTCTGAGCGACATGCCAGACAAGAAGCCGGAGAACACAGAAGACACCTCCGCGGTCAAGTACGATGTCGTCTTTGACGATGACGATGATGCACTTGATTTCAGTAGCTTGGCGGTTTCCGGTCAGGTTCCAGCCAATGGCAGCGACGATACCGAAGCCGGAAATCCTGACGGTACTGTCGATACTGACGGCGCAAACGGTAAAGGCAATGCAAAAGAATCGGGCTCGGCAACGACACAGGCACACGAGAGCAAAACCGGTCATGCCGGCAAGCAATCGTCGACAACCGCAACAAGCGACGCCTTAAAAGCCCCTGACAAAAACTCGAATGACGAAGGTTCAGCGGACGCCGACGAGGAAAGCGGCGATAGCGGCGACAAGGCAAGTCCCGACATCGCTGCCCGCGCAAATGCCCAACGCGTCAACGAGACGCTCGGACTGGCTGTGGCGGAAGAAGACGAACTGAGCGCGCATGAGGCGGAATCCCCCGTCATCGAGCCGGCAACCGCTGTTTCTGCTCGCCTCGACAAGGAGACCATCGCCGAGGCCGACATCCTGCTGAAGCCGAACCCGACCTTCGCGCTCGACCATGTCACCTTTGTCAACAACAAAACGGGACGGAACGTCTTGGACAATATCGATTGGGGATTTTTCGCGGGATCGCTATACGCCATCACGGGCGCCGACGACGAGCAACGCCGTGCACTTCTGGCGGTTGCGACAGGTTTCTATCGGCCGGATAGCGGCCAGGTCATGGTGAAAAGCCAAAGTCTGCTGGAGCTTGAGACCAACGAAATCCGCGGCCACCGCATCGGTCTGATCACCCAACGTTACAGCCTGCGCGACGACCTTGATGCGCTGAGCAATCTGACCTTCACCATGCGCGCTTCCGGCCGCACGTTCCTCAAACCGGTGGTGGAAGCGGCACGAGATGTACTGAAATATGTCGATTTCGACGAAGCAGCCACGGGAGTGAAGGTGCCTGATCTGAAGCCCGTCAACCAACGCCGTCTCGCTATCGCACGAGCCATCTGCTGCGAGGCCACGGTCATTCTCGCCGACGATCCGCTGGGCGGACTTGATGACGACGATCGCAGCACCGTTCTCAATCTGCTTTCGCGCATTGCCCACGCCCAAGACCCGAAGCGTTGCGTTATCGTTCTGGTCCCGGGCTTCGGAGCAGAAACTGCCGGAAATACGCAAATGAACGCCTCTGAAAACGACAGTGCAGACGCGGATACCGATACCAGTGCCGAAGCAAGTAATCACGCTGGAACCGGTGACGGCAACGATACCGGCAATGCGAAGGACAAGGCGGACGCTGCCGTCGATTCAGACGAATACACCGGCGAAACCGATTACGAAGCCAAGGCCGACAAGGTCTACTCGTTCTGAACTGAGTCATATCCGAGGCTCGTTATCGTTTTGAGTTCATACAAACGATAACGGGCCTCGCTGTTGACAGCTGCTGAATCTGTTAACGTGACTAAAAGCATGCATAACCGTGCTTTTTGTCACGTTTTATTTGTTGCTGCGACCAAAAGCATGAAATTCGGCTGTTTTTCGTGCTTTTGGTCGCAGCAACGTTGGAAACCGACTACTCGTCCAGCTTCATGTCGAACTTCTTGGCGAGCGCCGGGATGTCCGGGACGCCGTACTTCCTGACAAGATCAAGCCACTGGTGCTCGTTTGCCGCGCCAAAGCGCCGGGCCTTGTGCGCGTAGGCTTCAGCGGTGAGAAAACGGGGCGGGATGGATTTGCTGTTGTATTTGTCGGCCACCATCACCACCTCCTGCTCAAGGTTCATCGGCACGTAGTCGGCCGGGGGCAGCGGAAGCCCCTGCGCAATAACCTGCTCGCGCGTCAGCCCCACCCCCGTATGGTTGCGCGCGAATTGCGCGATGGATTCATCCACACCCTGCTCAAGCAACCAGTTATAGCCGCGCAGCCCGTGCAGGATGTAGTTCGGGCCATCGAATTGCAACTTTTCGCCATCCGACCCGTCGTGCTTCAACACCAGATACGTGCCGATGTCGTGGAGCATGGCCCCCACCACCGCAAGGTTCTCATCGAGCAGGCGCGGCGGCACGATGCCCCCGTTCACCCCGTCCGTCGGCGGAACCGTGGCGCGGATAGCCTCTAAAATGTTGGGATTACTGCGTTTCTGGGCGAGTGTGGCAGGCGTGACATGGCCATCTTGAGCGGGCTTCGCGTTATCCGAATGCGCTGTATCACAGGCCGCATCACTACCGCCACCGACACGGCCATCTTCGGCGGTTTCGTTTTTCCCCATGGCCGCAGAAGAGCCGTCAATCCCTTCTATTGCATTACATGAAGGAGAGCCGCCATTCCCATATTTCCCCGTGAGCTCAGGCGCATCCTTGGGCAACGTGCAACGCCGCACGAACAGCGCATTCTGCCGACGCACCAGCTGGCGGGTGATCGTCGCGATGATGACGCAATGGGTATGGATAAGGTCGTATGCGGCCTGTGACGGCGCAATCTTATGATGCAGCTCGTCCGCCTGCGCAAGTGTAGGAATATATCCGGTCATACCTTCTATTGTAGAGGCCGTCACAACAGTCTAAGCCCGTGGCCATTGCGAAAATAATGCGACAAATAACAAGAGATGCAACGCTAAACTCTGGTCGAATCCCGTTCAATCAGCGAAAAACCGGAAACGAACGTACGCGGATCACCGTTATATCCCTCGATACGTTCGATAAGCATTTCAACGGCCTTGCGCGCATATTCATCCGTATGCGGGTCGATCGTAGTCAACCGCGGAGTCGAGAAATCTCCTTCCGGAACGTTATCGAAACCCACCACCGCTATATCTTCAGGGATTCTGCATCCATGCCTTTGCAACTCATTCATCACGCCGAACGCGAGCGCATCGTCCAAACAGACCACGGCGTCGGGGCGTTCGCCATCCAGCAATTTATCGCCGGCCCGCACTCCCGAAACGCTATTGAGCGGATAAACCGATATGACCTTTGACCAGTCGACTTCAAGGCCTCGCTCTTTAAACGCACGAACGTAACCTTGGATTCTCAGCTCCTGCGTGCCTTCCTTCGCGTCAAGCACTCGCTTCCAGTCCCGATCGGCGGGGGCTCCGACCAATGCCACGGAACGATAACCACGATCAAGCAAATCACCGGTCGTCTTTTCCAATGCATCAACATTGGGCATCGTCACCAAATCCGCTTTGCCGTACGCGCTGTAATCGCCTGCCAGCACGGTAGGATACGGCTGGGAAAGAATCGCCGCTTTATCGGCCAACGCCGTATCTGTGAAAAAAATCCATCCATCAGCACCCAACCGATACGTCTCTTCAATAATGGAGGGAATGCCCGCGCCGCCGGATGCATAGGTACTGATGATGACGCCATAGCCACGTTCGCGGGCGACATCGATAATCTGATTGGCAAGATACGATGAGAAGGGCTGCAAAAAGTCGAATACGGCCAATCCTATGAGCTTAGAACTTCCGGTTTTCAGCGACCTTGCCGAAACATTGACGGTATAGCCCAGATTGTGCATCGCTTTCAAGACGCGCTCGCGCGTTGAAGGACGCATGCTTCCTGTTCCGTTGAGTGCGTTGGAAACGGTTTTGATTGATACGTCCGCCTCCCTTGCCACGTCTTTGATCGTCACTCTGGAACGCATAAAACAATCCTTTTCACTGCCGCATTACTCAGATAAGCATCGCCCGAATGTGCTAACGCATATCAGTTAGACAACATCGTAATCCAGCATACAGCCACCCCCGAGGCAAAATCCATAAAGAAAAACCGTGCCCGCGCAGCTCGAGACTGCACAGACACGGTATGGCATCCGATGACACCCAACCAACGTTCAACAGGAATCCGTCGGATACGTCATTTCAGATGTTTTGCTGTATTATTACTGCTTTACAGCTCCGGCAGTGATGCCGCCGACCCAGTAACGCTGCAGGAAGAGGAAGGCCAGAACCAGCGGAATCACCGAGATGAAGGCGCCGCAGGTGATGAGATTCCATACCTGCTCAACACCCGCACCGGCGTTGGACTTGGCCTGCCATTGGGTCAGACCCACCGTAATCGGGAAGAGCTTGGTATTGGCAAGCACGACTTGGGGCAGGAAGTAGTTGTTCCAGCAATTGACCACGGAAAGCAGGAAAACCGTGGTGATGGCCGGAGTCATGATTGGCAGGGAGACCTGGAAGAAGGTCCTCAGTTCGCCGGCGCCGTCAACTCGCGCCGCTTCCATCATCTCGTCAGGCAGGGAAGACTGACAATACACGCGCATTAGGTAGGTGCCGAACGGGGAAAGCAACGAAGGCAGAATGACTGCCCAAATCGTATCGTTCATTCCAATCTTCGTCATGATGATGAAGGTCGGGATGACCAGTGCCGTGGTCGGAATCATCAAAGCACCAAGGACGATGTTGAAGTACACCTTGCGGCCGCGGAAGCGGAATTTGGCGAATCCATAACCTGCCATAACCGACAACGCCGTCGCGCCGACGCCACCGACCAAAGCGTAAAGCAGCGAATTGAACAGCCAACGCCAGTAGATACCATCCTGATAGGTGGTGAGCTCCTTGATGTTGTCCCACAAAGCGAAATGCTTGTCGAACCACATCGGGCCACCGGTGCCCATGAACAGTCCGGCGTTGTTCTTGGTCGCGGCGACGATAAGCCACCAGACCGGCAGTATGAAGTAGAGAATGCAGATCACCATAAAGACTTTCGCAGCGATCTGATGACCCTTGTTGATCTTCTGACCTTTATCGATATTCTGTTTCATCGCTCAGTCCTCCAATCCAGACTGCTTGCGCGTCAACGTCATGAACAAGACGCTGAAAATGACCACCAAAAGGCCAAGTGCAAACGAAACCGTCGCGGCATAGTTCATTTGGTTGTAATTGAATTCCAAAGCCTGCGCATACATGTTTGGTGTGTATTCGGGAGGTATCGCAGAGTTTGCATTGTTTCTCAACACCATAGGTTCGGTGTAGAACTGCAGCGTTCCAATCAGCGCAAAGATGGTGACCATAACCATCGAGCTGGTGATCATCGGAACCTTGATCTTCAAAGCAATCTTGGCCTCAGAGGCTCCATCGATTCGAGCTGATTCATAAAGATCCGTGGGAATCGACTGCAGCGCGGAATAGAGAATGACCATATAATAGCCGGTCCATTGCCAGGTGACCATGTTGACCAAAGAACCGAAGATACTGCCCGGAGCAAGGAAGTCAGGGGCTTTCATGCCGAACAGTTGGAAAAGCGAAGTGAAGGGGCCCATATCCTTTGAATACAGGAAGCCCCACATAAGGGCGCCGATAACCACAGGAATGGCATACGGCAAAAAATAAAGTAACCGGGAGACCGATGCGAACTTGGACTTCATGGAGTCAAGCACCAACGCCAACAGGAGCGCAAACAGAAGCTGAATGGGCACCATCACGATTGTGTAGAGCACGACCAGTTTCAGACCATTCAGGAAGATCGGATCGGTAAATACCCTTTTATAATTGGCAAGTCCGGTAAATATCGTGCCACGAACCTGCGTATAGCTGTATAGCGAAACAAAGAACGCATAGACAAGCGGAACGACAAGAAACAGGATAAACACGATGCCGAAAGGAGCAGTGAATATCCAACCCCAGCGGTTCGCCCTTGTCGTCGACAACGACTTGGTACCATGCGGCACAACATTATTTTTCTTTTTCGACATGAGCCTCTCCTCATTGAAGGGGAGGCGGGCGGAATCCGCCTCCCCTAAAACCACTTGTTACTCGACTGTGAAGCCCTGCTGCTTGGCATAGGTGCTGAGCGTCTTCTCCCATGCATCAAGCTTGGTATCCACATTGGCACCATCGCGCAGAATCGCGGCCAAAGTCTTGGTCTGCTCATCATTGGCGTAGGTCTGGAAGGGCAGGAACTGATAGCCCTTGTAGTTCTGGGCCACCGGAGCGATAATCGTGTTGATCTTCTGGTTGTTGAAGAACTTCTCACCACGATCAAGGAACGCCTGCGACTTCAGCTTCTTCTGCCAGGTCGGGTACAGGCCGGAATCGTTGACGGCGATGTCTTGAGCTTGGTCGTCACCAAAGAACTCCATGGCGACCTTCGCCGCCTGCTTGGTGTCCTTGGCCTGATCGGTCACAGTAAGAGCGGAACCGCCACAATTGATGGCCGGGTCGTTCGCGGTCCAGCCTGGAGCCTTGGCGACCTGCCAGATTGAGCCATCCTGAACGCCGGAAAGACCATTGAGGTAGCCGACCATCCACGAAGCGTGGATGATGGTGGCATAGGAACCGTCAACGTTCTTCTTGTTCCAAGCCGCGGTGTCCGTATCATCAGTGGCGACGATGCCTTCCTTGGCCATCTTCTGCCAGAAGGTCACAACCTTCTTGACAGAAGCGGAATTGACGTCGATGCCGACCTTCTCGGGATCGTTCGCGGAATACTTGAAGACCTTGCCACCGGCCTGATCGTAATAGGCATAATTGAACAGTGTGCCATTGGGCTGCCAGTTGCCGATATGACCCTGATAGCCCTTGGCCTTGAGCTCAAGGCCGGCCTTCTCATACTCGTCCCAAGTTGTGGGGAGCTGGACGCCGTACTTGTCGAAAATGTCCTTGCGGTAATACATCACGACCGGGCCAACATCCACCGGGACGCCGTAAACGCTCTTGTTGCCGCCTAGCTGGACGTCCTTCCAAGCACCAGGAGTGTAATTATCCTTGATTTTGCTAACCCCATACTTGTTGAGATCAACAAGATGCTTCTCAACGCCCGAAGCATACTGAGGCATCATGGCATATTCGAGTTGGACGATATCCGCGGCGCCGGACTTGGCTTTGATGGCCGTACTGAAGCGCGAATACGCCTTGGCGGACTGATCGGAGCTCGTCCAGCAGACCTGAACGTCATTATGGGTGTCATTGAAATGATCAATCAGTTTCTCAACTTGAGGGTACCAAGACCAAAGAGTAACCTTCTCGGCCTTCGGATTCTTCACCTTGTTGATGCACTTGGCCGAATCGTTGGCATGGGCATCGCTGCCAGCCGTTTTCGAACCACCATTGTCGGAGCCCGAACCGCATGCTCCGACCGACAAAGCCATAGCGCCCGCAAGGACGAGGCCCAGAACCTTGTTGATACTTCTCATTTTTCCTCCTTATCGTTGCGCCTACATTGGCACAATTGGATAATCAACAAACATGAATCAACGTCCAAGAAACCGGCGCAAGATTCACAGATATGGCGTCGCCATCGATGGCGACGTTGTCGGCGACCTGTGGGGTCACCCTGTCAGGATGCTCGAGTGTGTTTGAGGCTGATCCGTCATCATCGTGCAACGTCCACGACTGAGCCGCGGAGAACCGACGGCGGGCCGGCAAAGCAATCTCGAGTTTCGTATTGTCATGCAAAGACCGATTCACCAGGAAAATGGCCAATGACCCGTCCTTGCAACGCACGGCCGTATGTCCGATTGCGCTCACTTCGCCGTACGCTTGAGTATCGATGGACGGCCCTTCCAATACCGTCTCGAGAGCTATACCATTCTTGGCGAATCGCGCGGAAAGCGAGAACGGATAGAAAATGGTCTGACGCCAAGCAGGGCCACTCGGCTCGGTCATGATCGGCGCGATGACATTGACCAACTGGGCCAAAGAAGCGGAATGGACAGTGTCCGCGTTGCGCATCAACGAAATCAGCAAGTCCCCGACCACCGCTGCGTCCGTTACGGAATAGACCTGCTCCAAAAGCCTGGGGGCAGTGGGCCAATTGCCGATTCCCGATGGGTTGTTGGCCGGATCGTTGGCCTTGTACCAAACGTTCCATTCATCGAAGGAGAGATAAACCTGATGCGAGGTCTTGTGACGGGCCTTTACGGATTGAACGATAGCGGCGATTTCGTGGATGAACGCCTCCATGTCGGCACCAGAGGCCAGGAAACTCTGCATATCGCCATTCCAAGGACGCGAATACGAATGGCAGGACACGAAATCCACCAAATCATAGGTGGCGTCGAGAACGGTTTCTTCCCACGAACCGTATGTCTTCATATCGTGCGTGGACGAACCACAGACCACGAGCTCAAGGTCCGGGTCGATTTGGCGCATGCCTGCGGCAACCTTCACCGCAATTCGCCCGTATTCCTCGGCCGTCTTATGCCCTAGCTGCCACGGACCGTCCATCTCATTGCCCAAGCACCACATGCGAATGTCAAAAGGCTTGTCTGCGCCATTGGAACGACGTGCCTCCGAAAGCTTCGTACCACCGGGAACGTTAGCGTATTCCAGCAAATCCAGCGCGTTGCCAAGACCACGTGTTCCCAGATTCACTGCTTCCATCAGCTCGTTCCCACTGACTTTGCCAAGCCACTTAACCATCTCATGAAGACCGAACTGGTTGGTTTCCGTGGAATGCCAAGCGGTGTCGAGGCGGCGCGGGCGCTGATCCTTCGGGCCGACACCGTCTTCCCATCGATAGCCGGAAACGAAATTGCCGCCCGGGTAACGGATGGTGGTGGCCCCCAGCTCACGAACCAAATCAATAACGTCCTGACGGAAACCGTCTGCATCGGCAGTCGGATGGCCCGGCTCATAGATGCCGGTATATATGCAACGTCCAAGATGCTCGGCAAACGAGCCAAACAACCTATCGTCGATAGGAGCGATCTCGAATTCATCATCAACGATAAGTCGCGCTTTGTTGGTTGCGGCACCTTCTGGCATGTTCTCCTCTTTCAATTCGCCAATTTAGTACAACGTTGTCTTTATGGGCAAATATCGACCCACGAATCAAAATCAATGAGGTTAATACAACCTTGTACTTGCTGTATTTATTAACATACACCGCCATAACTTCTCTGGCAAACTCCCCTTACCTACAAGGTTGTACTTAATGGCTTTTTTCTTAGCAACACGCCGTAGAAATAATTGGTTATTCCGGTCAAGGAATCAAAAACAAAAGCCGGGCGACCGCTGCGAACAACAGCGAGCACCCGGCTTGTAAACTTCTCTATCGTTACCTTACTTCACGTGAATGGCCGTCCGCGACACCGGCGGCGGCAGGAGCCGAGAGAAGATTACCGGGGCCTTTAGGAGAAGCCTGATGCGAAGCATCTTGAGACTGTTCCGCACTTTCATCGTCAGGCTGCCGGGAAACAGCGGCCTTGCGCCGGGTGGCGGTACGGAACGCAACACGCTTGAGGCGCGGGGGGCGACGCGTGGAGAGGAAGAGCGGCTGCACCTCGACCACCGGGTTATAGGGGGCCAGGCCGAACCACTTGACCGGCGAACCGGCCACGCGACGAATGGCATACTTCATCTTCAGACTCAGCGCTTCACGGCCGGTAATCTTGGACTCCGGCATCAGGGCCTTGTGCACGAGGACGTAGCGGACGGTGCCGATGTCGGGATCGGCATCGACCTTCGGATAGACCGACTTCTGCTCCGGCAACTCCCCGGACGAAGACAAATCGTGCATAATTTGATGGATATAAGCAGGAATGGACTGCGAGACCTTGAAACCGAGCCTGATCCGCACACGGAAGATATAGTCCGTGCCGAAATCCTCGACGGAGTATTCACGGGTGAACGGCTCATCGGTGGTGACCACCGAGACGGCCCACCAGGCGCGGGCACGCTTGGGATGGTCGGCGAAAATCGAGAAGAAGATGTCAGTATCAAGCCGGCGCAACTCGGAGTCGGAAGTGAGATAGACGATGTTGTCGGCGAAATACGGGATGCGGAAATCATCATGCAATTTTGCGAGCGCAGGCTTGAAATCGCGCGGCTTCATATGGCGACGTTGTGAACGCTCAATCTTGGTTCCGTCATTCCAGGTGATCATGATCAGCAAAATCACCGCGGTCAAAAGCATCGTGAACCAGCCGCCACGCAGGAACTTCGACATCGAGGAGATGAAGAAGAGCGAGTCGGTGGTGACGAACAGCGCGAAGAAGCACACGGCGCCAACGCGATGGTGGTGGTGCCAGACGTAGGTGGTCAGGAGGATCGTCGTGGCCAGCATGGTGATGGTCAGTGCCAGGCCGTAGGCGGCCGAAATGTGTTCGGAATCCTTGAAAATGGCCAGCACTGTAAGAGTTGCTATACACAGCACGACGTTGACCGTCGGGATATAGAGCTGGCCGCGCGTACGCGAAGGATAACGCACCTGAAGATGCGGCATCCAGTTCAAGCCCGTGGCCTCGGAGACCATCGTGAATGCACCGGTAATCAAGGCCTGCGAGGCAATCACACCCGCCGCCACCGAAAGGATGACGCCGACATAGCGCACATTTGGACTCATCATCTGGAAGAACGGGTTGACTGTGACGTTCGCCAACGACTTGTCTCCACGATTGTTGAGCATCCAAGCACCCTGCCCGAAGTAGTTGAGCACGAGCGCGACGTTGATGAAGGGCCAAGTGAAGTAGATATTGCCGCGACCGACGTGACCCATGTCGGAATACAGCGCCTCTGCGCCCGTGGTCGAAAGGAAGACCGTGCCCATCAGCGAAAGACCCGCGACGTTGTGCGAGCTGAAGAGGAATTCGACGCCATAAACCGGGTTGATGGCTTCGAAAATGGTCCAGTCACCGCTCAGGTTCACGATGCCGACCAGTGCGAGGAACGCGAACCAGACCAGCACGACCGAGCCGAAAACCTTGCCGATGCTTTCGGTGCCGCGCGCCTGGACGGAAAAGAGTACGACGATGATGACGATGGTGATCATCAGTGTCAGGCTCGTGTTCTCTTCAAAGGCGTGGGTAAAGGCAGGGATGGTCTGAAGGCCTTCCACCGCCGAGGAAATCGAGACGGCCGGGGTCAGCACGGAATCCGCCAGAAACGCGGCGCCGCCGACCATGGCAGGCACGACCAGCCATTTGCCATAACGCCTGACCAGCGAGAAGAGTGCGAAGATGCCGCCCTCGCCCTTGTTGTCCGCATGCATGGCGACCAATACGTACTTCACGGTGGTAATCAGCAGCAACGTCCAGAAAATCAACGAAAGCATGCCGAGAACCGCAGGACGGTCGATCTTCGCAAGACCACCCTGCCCAGCCAAGAACGTCTGGACGGTGTAGAGCGGAGAGGTGCCGATATCGCCGTAGACCACGCCGAGCGTGACGATGGCCATCGCAAGCGTCACCTTGTCGGGGCTGGCCTGCACCCTGCGCCACCAACGGCCGATTGGGCTGCGGGAAGTCTTAGTCAGTTTCTCGGCTTCCTCACGCTCCTCCTTGTCATGCTTGGCGATTTCCTCGCGTTCCTCTCGGGTCAGCGTATCGCGGGAGACCTTGGGCGCATTGGTGAAGGTATCCGCACGTAAAAGCGCCCTTTTCTCGGCTTGCGCAGCACGCTGTTCAGCGGTCAGCGCTTTCTTTTCCGCACTGGCCACCTTCCTTTCGGCGGCTTTGGCCTTGCGTTCCACCGCGGCGACCTTTTTATCGGCGTTCACTGCTTTCTTTTGTGCGTGAACGGCGGCTTTCTCGACTTTTGAGGCCGTTTTGCGAGTTTGCGAAGAGGCCTGAACCGCCACGTCCAACGGAGTTTTGGCTCGCGTTGTCTTCCCGGTGTCATCGGCTGTGTGCTCATGCTGAGAGCCTGTATGAACCTTCTTATTTTGCTGATTCTGCTCTTCTTGACGATTTCGGGGTTCACTTGACCCATGATGTTGCGATTGCGCCATGATTTGCCCTCCAGAAACGGAAACCTTGATGCGCTTTGTCTTCTTCTCGAACCCGATATCAGGTGCTCTCGTTGACAGACCAACGGGCAAGTGTAGCCATCTATTTGTGAAAACCAAAATCGAGACGATACGGCATGAAACAGCCGAGATTCCAACGATTATCGAATCACACAAATCATTAAAAACGTATTGATTACCTGGCAGATAAATCCCCGGTAACCATAGTGGCCAAACACTTGATGTCGCAACCTCGATAATTATCGCTCAGAATGTCATTATATTGGAATGAATTTAAGCATAATTAATACTCTCGTGGTCTGCCGTGCTATGGTTTTGGCACCACTGCAGGAAAGGCAACAATGGCTATAATAATGATGCCCGCCCAACACGGTGTCAGGAGCGCAAAGAAGCAGACAATCTCAACACTCCATCACCGGAGGGAAAGCGATGCCCCAGAGGTGATAGCAGTGGATGAAAAAATCCTCGCCGCAGCCGGTGTGAGCGAAGAAGAAATAACCGAAATAGTCTGGGTACTGGCCGCATGAGAAGGACAACTCGCAACCACAAGCAGGCTTGGCGCAGGCCGCTGCTCGTCCTCACGGCCGTCCTTTGCTGCCTGGCCATTGCCATACCGGCAACGATATGGACGACACGACACACCCAGCCCAAGCCCCAGCCAAAACCCGAGACCGTCAAGATCGTCTTTCCCGCCAAGTTCACCAAAGGTTTTCTCAAAGAAGGACAAACACCAAAACAATATGCCAAGGAGACACGCGACAACGTGGTTCCGGAATGGTACACGGACTTCTACGCCACAAAAAAAGGCGACGAAGTGGCCATCATGACCCACAAACAACTCCAAAACCGTATCAGAGACAACGACCACACCATCAAAGTCGCCGTCGACAGCTTCCTTGCCCTCGCCCACGACTACCGCTGCCAATTCGGACCCGACGGACGCGAAATGACCCTCTGGGCCGACAAAAACCTTTCAAGCCCCGACTTCGCCAACATGATGACCATGCCCCAACAGGGCTACGGGCTCAACTACTACCTCAAGGGCGGGCACGGTGACTGGGACATGCACATCACCATCCGTAACTGCCACACCAACCAACTCATCGCCAGCTTCGATCGATCGCAAGGATACAACTATAATCAAGCAGACTTAGGGGACTGACACCACAAAACCCACCAGTATCAGGCGAAAACGATTCTTCACAGAAAAGATTTTCATATGAACGGACATTTCAAACGCCAAGCCGAACCTATCTCGTACGGTTTCAATGGTCTCAGTGGTTGGCAGTCGCACTCCCCCACATTCAAAACAGATTTCGAAGATCTGCAAAGCCAAAAACCAGAAACAATAGTATGGCTACTCAAACCATTGGCCGACGAGTTCTTTAAAACCATACCGGATATTCCTATCGGACAGCCCAAAGAAACAGCCATCGATAAGCATCTTACCGTTACGGTCAACAACTCATACGAAGGAGACGATGAGCCGACAGGCAATGATATGGCTCTCATGCTCCGCAGCAACGCCGCAGCGGCCGACACTATAGATTTCAGCAAAAGCGGACGCGGATTAAAGACCCACATCCATGGAAACCATATCGAAATCGTCTGCACTGATCGTCACGGAAGCAAGTCCAACAGCATCATCGTCTCCAAAGACAGACAAAATAGCATCATCAGCGTTGATTATAAGTCATCCACATCAATTCCAAACGGCACAGTAGTCTCCGAAGTAAGCATACAATCTTGCAGAACCACCGGCTGGGTACCGACAGCATGCAATCATCCAACGGAATCGCATGGGCCATCGTTACCGCCATTACGGGAAGTTTGGAAGAAATTACCCACAAAAAAACAACGCATCACCGACGCGGGTATTAGAGAACTCACCGCGGCGCTCGGTAACAACGCCGGCACTCGCAAAATGTACAGAAGACGCAAGATTCGCAGAATATCAATTATCATTCTGATAGCTCTGCTCATCATTTTGTTGACCCTGTTCTCTCCATCATGGCCGAGTTAGCCACATGCCAACCAACAAACCGTAGGCAACAACACTATGTCCTTTTTCTCTGTTCGAAAAGAGTTGCCTCCAAGCGGGCACAGCGGCTGGAACACGCACATCAACCCGCAACTGCCACACCAACCAACTCATCGCCAGCTTCGCTCAATCACAAGGATACGAATACAACCAAAAGATTCCGGGAACTGACTCCACAAACCCACCACCAACACCAATATAGGAGCGACAATCATGAACAATCACACCATCACCATCTTCAACGGAGCCGTGTCCATAGAACTTCCGGAAGGCTTTTGTACGCTAAACAGGACAACCAACAGCCCGGAAGAGCGGAAAATGAGCAGAACAATCGTCAAGCACACCGAAGATCCTGACACCACCATCATCGGAGTCTTGGGCAAACGTGAATGGAATGAGGACAATTTAGAGGACCTGCTCAACGAATACGCGAGCATTCTCTCCCGCGGCCTTCCATCAGTCGACAACATACAATTGGCAAGCCGTGACAGTCCACACACCACCGGCACCATCGGTGTCCTCCAATTCACCTATACCTCGGTGCGCAAAGACTGGTTCGCCAATTTGTTCGTCTTCCCGGTTCACGGCTCTATCGCCATACTTTTCATGCACTGCACCTGGGACAACGCTTTTGTCCGCGCGGGTCAGTTCATGGACATCGCAGAATCAATTCAGCTCGTCGATGATGAACCTAACGGGAAAGGCTCGCACGACGAAGAATGACACCTGGCACGGGTCTCGTATCATTCTTTTCTGTCGCTCAATCGGCAGAAACAGGTTATCTCATATTGTTTTTGGAGCAATAAGCAAGGGGCACCATCCGCATTGAAACGGATGGTGCCCCTGTTAGTTGCCTGCCTAGCTACCCAACCTCAAGTTATGACTGCTTTTCGGATCCGGTGCCGGAAGTATCGGGACGCTGCATAATCTTGGTCTGCTCGCCGGTATCCTCCATCGACGCTGTACCTTTCTTGGCGAGATTGGCCAGCTCCTGTTTCGCGACCTGCGAGACACGCAACGCCTTGTCGGCCTGAACCGCGCGGACCGCCTTCAACGTTTTGGCGGCGCGCAACGCCTTGGCCTTTTCGCTTTCACTCAACGTCTCGTTTTCGGCTTTGGCCTTCACTTCATTAAGCGTCACACGCTTGGCGGTTTTGGCGGAAGCGCCGGCTTCGCCCTTTTTGTTTTCCGTGGCCTTATCAGTACGCGAATCCTTGGATTCGACGCGACGCTTGCCGGTGCTGGCACGCAGCGAGACACGCTTGAGGCGCGGGGGACGGCGGGTGGAGACGAAGAGCGGCTGCACCTCGACCACCGGGTTATAGGGGGCCAGGCCGAACCACTTGACCGGCGAACCGGCCACATGGCGAATGGCGTACTTCATCTTGAGCGACAGCGACTCACGCGCCGTCAGCTTCGATTCCGGCATCAGGGCCTTATGCACCAAGACATAGCGGACGGTGCCGATGTCGGGATCGGCATCGACCTTCGGATAGACCGACTTCTGCTCCGGAAGATCGCCGGAAGCGGACAGGTCGTGCATGATCTGATGAATATAAGCAGGAATCGATTGCGAGACCTTGAAACCGAGCCTGATCCGCACACGGAAGATATAATCGGTACCGAAGTCCTCAACAGAGTACTCACGCGTGAACGGCTCATCCGTGGTGACCACCGAGACGGCCCACCAGGCGCGGGCACGCTTGGGATGGTCGGCGAAAATCGAGAAGAAGATATCCGTGTCAAGACGGTGCATTTCCCAATCGGAGGTCAGGTAGACGATGTTGTCGGCGAAATAAGGAATGCGGAAATCATCATGCAATTTCGCGAGCGCAGGCTTGAAATCGCGCGGCTTCATATGGCGACGCTGCGAACGTTCAATCTTGGTGGCGTCGTTCCAAGTGATCATAATCAGGAGGATCAATGCCGTAAGCAACATCGTGAACCAGCCGCCGTGTAGGAACTTCGCCATGGAAGCGACGAAGAACAACGTCTGGATGGCGATGAACACCACGAAGAAGACAATGGCGAACACGCGATTGTGCTTGAACCAGAGATAGACGGTGAGCAAGATCGTCGTCGTAATCATCGTGACGGTCAGCGCCAGACCGTATGCCGCTGAAATATGTTCGGAATCCTTGAAAATGGCCAGCACTGTAAGGGTTGCCACGCACAGCACGACGTTGACCACGGGGATATAAAGCTGGCCGCGCGTACGTGCCGGATAACGCACCTGAAGATGCGGCATCCAGTTCAAACCGGTGGCCTCGGAGACCATCGTGAACGCGCCGGTAATTAGAGCCTGCGAGGCGATGACGCCAGCGGCCACCGAAAGGATGACGCCGACGTAACGGACATTCGGGCTCATCATCTCAAAGAACGGATTGACGTTGCCAAGCGCGGTGTTGCCTTGGTTGCGCAGCATCCACGCGCCCTGTCCGAAGTAGTTGAAGACCAGCGCCACGAAAATGAACGGCCAGGTGAAGTAGATATTGCCACGGCCGACGTGACCCATATCGGAGTAGAGCGCCTCGGCGCCGGTGGTCGAAAGGAAGACCGTGCCCATGATGGCCAGGCCAGCCAGATTATGTTTGCTGAAGAGGAATTCGATGCCGTAAACCGGGTTGATGGCCTCGAAGATGCTCCAATCACCGCTGATATTGACGATGCCGGTGATTGCGAGGAACGCGAACCAGACCATGACCACCGAGCCGAACACCTTGCCGATACGCTCGGTGCCACGCGATTGGACGCAGAAGAGGATGACGATGATCACGACGGTGATCACGAGTGTCAAACTCGTGTTTTCATGGAACACAGGTTCGAAAAGCGGAATGGTCTTGAGACCTTCAACTGCCGAGGAAATCGAGACTGCCGGCGTCAGGACGGAATCCGCCAGAAACGCGGCGCCTCCAAGCATTGCAGGAATCACCAGCCATTTGCCATGGTGACGAATCAGCGAGAAGAGTGCGAAGATGCCGCCTTCACCTTTGTTGTCGATACGCATGGCGACGAGCACATATTTCACGGTCGTAATCAGCGTAATCGACCAGAAAACCAGCGAGAGCAGACCGAGAATCGCAGGACGGTCGATATTGCCGAACCCGCCCTGACCGACAATGAAGGTCTGCGAAGTGTATAGCGGAGAAGTGCCGATGTCGCCGTAAACCACACCGAGGGCAACGATGGCCATGCCGAGGGTGACTTTGTCCTGACTGGACTGCATCTTGCGCCACCAGCGACCGATCGGACCGTGCGAGGAGGCCTTGGTCAGTTTTTCGGCTTCCTCCTGTTCCTCCTTGTCATGCTTGGCGATTTCCTCGCGCTCCTCTCGGGTCAACGTGTCGCGCGAGACCTTGGGGGCGTTGGTGAACGTGTCGGCACGCAGCAACGCCTTCTTTTCGGCGTTCACCGCACGTTTTTCGGCTTTAAGGGCCTTCTCTTCGGCGCTAACAGCTTGCTTCTCTGCCTTTGATACGACCTTGCTGGCCTTGTCGGTTTCCCGGACGAGCTTACGAACGGCTTTCTTCTCCGTCGGCTGTTTGTCTACGCCGCTATTCTCGGTTTGATTCTTGCCGCGACGACGGTTTCTTCGATTTTGAGGCTGCTTCGACTCGCGATCCTGCGATTGCGCCATGACCTTGCCCTCCAAAACGGGAAAGCGGACACTCTCCCGTATTTATCTTCTTTCAAGCCCGGCTACCGGGCGCTCTCGTTTATAAACCAAGGCGCTAGTTTAGTCTGGCACCCCAAATAAACCAAAATCAACCCGGAAGAAAGAACATAGGGAAACTTGCAAAATCAGGTCAAATTCATATAAATTTTTGCAATTGCATATTTTTCACCAAAGTTGCGCAAAAATCGCTGTAGCTTAGCTTTATACTCCGTACACGGCCCTCGTTGTTTGGCGCGTCGCCTTTGCGACTTCACCTACCGGCAAATCAAGGGTGTCCGCCAGTGCTTTCAAGGTATAAGGAATCATATACGGAGCATTTGGGCGGCCACGGTAGGGCATCGGAGTGAGGTAGGGAGCGTCGGTTTCCACCATGATGTGATCGAGGCCCACAATGGCAGCGGACTTGCGGATTTCCTCGTTGCCCTTGAAGCTCGAAGCTCCTGAGAAGCTCAAATACCAGCCCTGCTCTCGTGCGATTTGCGCGAGCGAGGTGTCGCCGGACCAGCTGTGGAAAACGGTGCGCTCGGGACTGCTGTCTTTGAGCAGGGTTTCGATGACCTCGTTATGTGCATCTCGATCGTGAATCTGCATGGGCAGGTTGAGTTCCTTGGCCAGTGCGATATGGGCGCGGAAGGCGTCGCGCTGGATTTCCATCGCGGCCTCGCCTGTGCGGAAGAGGTCCATGCCGGTCTCTCCGATAGCGACCACCTGCTCGGGGTATGTTGTGGCCAAGCGGTGGACTTCCGCGAGCGCATCTTCAAAACTCACGTCGTGCCAGGACTGATACTTCAACGGCAATCCATCCGGACCGGGGACTCCGCGATGGCCGTGCAGAACCGCTTCGTTAGGGTGGATTGCCAGACCAGCGTGAACAGTCCCCGGATGATCGAGCGCCATCTGCACCGCAACCTTGAGATTCGGCAACTCGCAACTCACGTCAATGACGCCTTCAACGCCAACGGCCTTGGCCTGGTCCAGAATCTCGTCGACGCTGTAAACCGGCACTGGCGGCTGGCTGCGCTCGATGGCCTGCCGGTTCATCTCGCGCGCGAACGGCACCACACTGGCTACATGCGTATGGTCGTCGACCACATGCACTCCATCCGGAAGTGCCTCCGGTGCCGGCGCCCAACTACGATCCCGATGTTTCTTGCTCATGCCGCCCAAGTCTAGTGAAAGCCGTAACAGAGCACGCCAGCAAAAGCCAACGATTCTGCGACTTTCAGACGTTCGTTGCCAGTTTTGCGCTAGGAAAATCAACAAAGAGAAAACACAACGCACAGCATAAAACTCGCTGCGCTGATGAAATGCGACTAAACGATACCTACCGAGCCAATCGCAAGCATCACGATATTAATGAAACTATGGCTGAAACGAATTGGCGGAAATTTTTACGGGACACCTTCGTACCGAACTCAGACCGCCAGACAAGGGAGAGGCACCAGCTTCTGATGCTGGGTTGTCTACTCAATCGCTCCACATAACGAACGCGATGCCTACTCCGATTTTCATCCTATCTGCACATCAGATCAGCCGAAAAGATGCACAATAATAGGAAGCAAGCCGTTCAAAGGGCCGAGTATCGCGTGGAAAGCACCGATAAGAGGTCCAACAATAGCTCCGAGCATCAAAATCACCCCCTTCCATCAAATTGACAACGGATGTTTTATATCATAAAAGACTGGACATTAGCTATTTATAACTGCCATGCACGCTCAATTTCTCTCTCGAAAACCCAGCACTATCACTTCAGCTTGAGGGCGGCGGTGTAGACGGACTTGCGATTCGGAAGGGAGCCGTCGGGCAGTGGGTGGACTTTGACCACCTCGGCAATGGCGTCTTTGATGCGTTCGTTGGTTTTGGCGGCACGTTCGACGGCAAGCGCAGCTAGATCATCGACGCTTAAGACCGTTGCCGTCGCTTCGCCGGCTTTGAGGGCTTCGTCCTCGCTCGCGCCGGCGATGACCAAGACGATTTCACCGCGCGGTGGATCGTCGATGACCGACTGATGAATCTCGCTGACGGTTCCGCGACGAATCTGCTCGTAGTCCTTGGTCAGCTCGCGGCACAGGGCCATCGGGCGATTCGGGCCGAACATCTCCAGCAAATCGTCCATCGTCTCGGCGATGCGGTGCAAGGTCTCGTAGAAAACGATGGTGCGCCGCTCCCCCAGCAGCGAACGGAAGCGCTGGATGCGTTCGTTGTGTTTGCGCGGCACGAATCCCTCGTAGCAGAAGCGGTCGGTCGGAAGACCGGAAAGCGCGAGCGCATCGAGCACAGCGGAGGGGCCGGGGGCGCAGGTCACCGGCAGATCGCGCTCGATTGCGCGGCGGACGATGGCTACGCCCGGATCGTTGACGGTGGGCATGCCCGCATCCGAAACCACCAGCACCGTCGCTCCACGCTCGACCTCGTCAAGCAGGCCGTCGGCCTTCGCACGCTCATTGTGATCATGATTGGCGACGACGCGACCACCCACATGCACGCCGAGCCGGTTCGCCAAATCATAAAGCCGTCGCGTATCCTCCGCCGCAACGATATCCGCACGCTCAAGCAACGCGCGCAACCTGGCCGAAGCATCGCCGACGTTGCCGATCGGCGTGGCCGCCAACACGACGGTTCCACGCGGAATCTCGACCATCACGCCGTCTTCCGGAACTTTGTCACCGTCAGGGTTTTCACGAATATTGTGTTCGCCAATCACGTCTTCCAGCACGTCACGTTCACCGGTATCGTTCTCCGCAGATTCCATATCGCTTGCTTTCATATCTCAAGTATCCATCACCACAATGACGCATCGCAAAACGAATATCCCCTACTGCAGACTAGCGCAAGAACAGAGCTAACGATCACCACGAAGCAGCGGCGCACCAGCACTAGTGACATACCATACACACAACGATGCAACAAGGGCGACGGCAGCCACGATCAACGAGACAAAAGCCCCACTCGGACTACGAGCAAAGCCCCCTTGCAGAAATTCGTTTTCAGGATAGGCCGCCGCAAGCAATGTGTAGACGATAAAAGCAAGAAACGAAACGGCCACACCGAGAATCTTACCCATCAAAGCTATGGATATGACCGCAATCGCCATATACACCGCAATGCATATGCAACAGAAGACCGGCAACGAGAAGGAGATCGCATCACCGAACCGCAAACCACCAGTGATGTAATTCTTATAATCGGGAACCATTCTCAATGGCACAACAGAAAAAAGGCCATACCATATATACGGGCCGATGCATGAAACCAACACGATACAACCCACAACAATTGTATTGCATACTCTTACTTTTGTAACCGAAAGATAGTCGACAAGCGGCAACCTGGGAGAAACACAAACAATCGCCATCGTCCCACAAACGTGACTCACCACCACCGGCAAGGTCAGATATGTGGGTATACCTTGTCCGGTAAGATAAAATGCCGGACGAACATACCAATACCTAGCGCTCAGACAAAATCCCACAACCACAAGCGCCACAGAAAGTACGAGGAAACGGCCTCTGGCATAATAACGAATCATCCTCAAGGCAGATCCTTTTCCGTAATGGCACACGATGCAACCAGTTGCCGGTGCTCCTTAAACCAAGCCGCGAATTGCGCATCGCTCATAGCCCTGAAACCATGACCAAGAGTCTCATTCGGACTCACCGCTTCCCCATCCGACATAGTCGAACCGGACACATCCATGCCGACTCTGCGCTCCAGCTCACGGTGCACAAGACCCGCAGCAGTACTGTTTACCCCAGGTTTTGTGCACCTATCATCGGGAAACACAATCTGTCCGGTGAGCTGAGTCAGAATCTGCTCAGTATCGAGGTTTCCATGTCCGTCATCGTCGATATTGAACGATATGCCAATCGGATTCTTGCCTGTCACCCACTCCGAATACACGCTTCGCTCCGTGCCCGTAAGCCCAGCGACCTTATCAACCAGAGGAGCCAACTCTCTTCTTGCTCGAGCATCCGCAGGATGCAGACACAACTTCACACCCATCTCCGTAACAGCACATTCTTGAGAAAATGGTTCCGGAATGACTAGCTTCTGCGGAATCGCTATGACAAAAACGAGCATGCAAGATATTGCCACAGCCCAAACCCCCGACAACGAATCCAACAGCAACGTATTCCCATCCAAAATCCTCGTGGCAACACATACGACAAGTAAGACGAGCATGGAGAAAAACAGAATGCGCATCACATGTGTGGATATTGACACTTGATACCCAAGATAAGGGTTTTCATCGCCCCAAATAGGCGAAAGCATCAACGAAGAATACCCCGTGTTCACTAGTACCCATTCGTTGACGAACCGCAGACAGACCGAAGCCAAGAGCAACGCGGCCGGGACAACCATTACGCCCCAAGGGCGAGAGCACACCAACGCCAATACCATGCCAAAGGCAACAAAGAAAATCAACACGCTATAAGAATCCGGTAACGCCCACCAATCTACGCTACCCCAAGTGGCATTTGCCGAAAGCCTCACCAGCAACGGAATAAAGCCGATGGTATATCCCACGATGACGGCAACCACAAGTCTGATGACATGATGGAGCCATATGCTCCTTGTTCCCCTTGAGGCGACCCGACCGACAATCACGTTTGAGGGACCGAAATTGCGCCCGACCAAGAACGTCATAACGCCGATAACCAGTGACGGCAACAACACACCCTCACGGCAGGCAACGGTAAATGAGGACCAACAAGTCAAAAAGCCAGACAAAGAACCAAGAGAAGAAAAAAATGACGAAACTGCGCACAACAGCATCGTAACCGCCAGCAACCCTAAAGATGGAAACCATACAGGCAATTTTCGATCAAACAACCGATGGCCCCGCGGACAGGTAAGAGAGATTTCAGAAGCACTCATGACGCCATCATCCTGAAAGCCGTTTCGATGGCCACCGTTCGATCAACGGCAGTCGGCACCTTCGCCACAAGATCATCCACGCTACCATCAAATACCAATCGGCCACAATCCATAATCAGCACACGGTCAGCAAGCCTAGCAACATCCTCCACCAGATGCGTGCTCAGAAGTATGGCAGAACTTTTACCAAGTTCGGCAATCATGCCCCTCAACGCATCCCTTTGAAGCGGATCCACGCCCACCGTCGGTTCATCAAGCAACAACAATTCGGGCTTATGCGCTGTCGCGCATGCAATACCAAGGCGTTGACGCTGTCCCCCGGAAAGGGTGCGCACCCTCCGTTTCGCCAATTCGTCAAGCCCCACCGCTTTCAACGTCTCAAGCGTAACGGCACGCACATTCTGTTCATCAACGCCATGAGCCCATGCCGCATATTCCACATTCGCCTCTACCGTGGAAAAATTCATTACTTCAAAAGATTGAGGCAGATATCCCAAATATCGCCTAGCCTCGATACTTCCTGCACGGGCGGTCACATCCTGCCCCGCCACTTCAACACTGCCGGATGAAGGTCTACGCAACGTGGCCAACAGACGAATCAGCGTGCTTTTGCCGGCACCGTTCACTCCTAACAGACCTGTGATACCGGGAGAGAGACAAAAAGAAATATCCGACAATACAGGATGCCTCCCATAAGAGAAGCTCACCCCCCTGCACTCGGCAATGGTATTCATCGGCAAACCCCTTTGAAAATTCAAAGCCGGTCATGCATATCTGACAATAAATCACTGAATGTGCATGACCGGCCTCATAAGAAACGACTACCGGAATACAGTACGATTGGACTGCGTCTTCGCTCCGGTATCCGAGTATGTTTCCGTATAATATTGCTGACCTCTGGTACCACCAACACGTGTTGTTATCGTACCGTGTCCATAACGAATCAAATAATTCGAAAAGACCTGGTCAGGACCAAATGACACATCACGCTTTGCCAGAACATGAGTATCGGAATTATTGGAACAGTTAACCCGCCCACCTCTAAAAACAACATTGCCACCAGACTGCCATGATTGCGCAACAAGAGAGCATCCCGCCGCCTGGGCGCTAGAAGGTAAAACGGTAAACATTCCCAAGGATAATGCGGCTGCAATAAGCGCAACCAGCGACTTCTTTGTCTTCGACTTTTCAGTCATGATAACTTCTCCTTAAATAAGTTGTTACAGCTTAAAATAAGAGGGTTATATAACCAGTTTTATTATAGACCTAAAATTATCAAATCAGATAACGACACGCCGAACATTGTAACATTCTGTTATAAACTGATCAATCTAGCCTGAAACGTACGATTGTGATCTAAAAAACTTGGGGTACGGACGGAAAGTTAGGGGTGTTTTCCTGTTTTTCGTTGTCTGACCATGCCATGAGGCCGAAAGCCCAGCAGCGTTGGTCAGAGCTTCGGTAGACGAACTGGCCTTGATTATGAACGGTGCTGTACCATTCGATGCACTCTCAGGCCCTGGCGATGACCTGTTCACCGGTGAGTTTCTTTTAGTGTTTGGAACAGATGACTTCGATCTTCAGCCTGCCGAAGAACCATTCCACTGCGCTGTTGTCCGGTGAACAGTCCTTCCGGCTCATAGAGCTTCTGAGACCGGACGCCGGTAGTGGCCCCAGTCGGAATGCATAACTGACCGCCGCCCGCCCCCGGGCGGGAATAGCCACCGCCGTTCTGAGCGACGAGTTCGTCAGTTGGCGTCAGGGTGGTGGCCGGATCTTTTTACCAGTGCCACTACTTCCCGCAATAGGTCGCTCTCCAGCCGCTGGTCCAGCAGCATATGCTTCAATACTTCCGGATCATCCGGCAAGACGCGGTGCCATCTCAGATCTGTGCGGACCCACTCACCCAACGTCATCAACCCCGGACACCCTCCTCGCCGACGCAGCGCCTCTCTAAACCCCACTCGAAACATTCCGCCTGAAGAAATCGCTATACATCGGACCGGAACTCCCATCCAGTCTCCAACCTTCCGCCTGCCCCGCTGCATTCTCAGCAGCAATAACCATTTAGTGACGTGATTGACCGGTTGGAGGTAAGGAAGAAATAAAATTCAGAAGCATTAAATTTATCCTTATCGATCGAGTGCACAACCGTCGGGCAACCTTCTTAGAATCCGGAAGTAGGAATCAGTTGGTTCGACAGCATCATTGATAATTATTGATAAGACACGAAAAGACCACTGACTACAAAAAGGGGCATGAAATGCAATATATTACTAAGACCATCAAGGGTATCGACGGCAGCGTCGCCACGCTGACCGGTTATATCATCGACAATTCCAAGGAAATCGACCCAGACCGTCGGCGTCCGGCGGTGCTCATCTTCCCCGGCGGCGGATTCAACAAGGTGACCGATCGCGAGGCCGAACCCATCGCGATGATGGCCGTGGGCGCGGGCGTGCAGGCATTCGTGCTGCGCTATTCCATCGCGCCCTCGCGTTACCCGGTACAGATGCTCGAAGGTGCCGAAGCCATGAAAATCATCCGCGAGAACGCCGAAGCCTGGCACACCGACCCCGATGCAGTCACCGTGATCGGCTTCTCGTGCGGCGGCCAGCTTGCAGCGTCGATGGCAACGACCACCGGCGACGATGTGATGCGCGAAAACGGCTACGACCCCGACCAGGTGCGTGCCAACGGCCTGGCGCTGGGTTATTCCGTGCTCACCGCCGGCAAATACACGCATGCTGGCACTGTTGACAAGCTACTGGGTGAAAAGAAAACCGACCAGAAGATGCTCGACGAAATCTCTTGCGAGAAGCACGTCGACTCCAAGACGCCGACCACTTTCATCTGGCAGACCGTCACCGACGCGGTGGTGCCGGTGCAGAACTCACTGCTCTTCATCAACGCCTGCGTCGATGCCGGCGTGCCTGTCGAAGCGCACATCTTCCCACACGGCCCGCACAGCCTGGCCCTCGCCACCGCCGAGACGGCCGCAGTCGGCAACGCCGCGCAGATCGAGCCGAGCGCACAGGTCTGGCCGAGCCTCTGGGCTGCTTGGATCAAGCGCAATTTCGTGAAATAAAGTATCGAAATCGAAGGGCTGGTTTGTGCAATGACGCAGAAACCAGCCCTTTGACGGTAAAACCACAACGTTAAAAACTGACTGCCGTTAAAAGCAAGGCATCCGTAGCATTGAAGCCAGAAAACACTCGCTTCACGCTTCAATGCTACATAACACAAAAACGCTGAGGGACAGATTCGCGCAATGATGCCGTTTTCTGAATAACGCTCAATGTGCAGACTACCAAAACGCAGCTTTAAAGCCCAAAATCACGGTTCCCGTCGTTCCGCGCTACACGCACCGAGGAATATACCACCTCAGAGCGCAAGTTTCCCTGAAATCCAAGAAAGTCGGCCCCCGAATTCTCATTCGGCATCCGAGCCTACATACCCATTTCATACAAGGCATTTTGACCGATAACCGACATTTGGCCGGTCACCCGATTGTGGGTGACCGGCCAAATGCTTATAGAAAGAAAAGTATGAAATGGGACTGCAGTTGCCTGGCCTTACTCGCTCAAAGCTTCGATTATGTAGTTGTTGATCGTGGCCTTGACGGACTCAAGGTGATCGGAGTGCGTGGAGGCGATAAGGTCCTTCTGCGGCATATCGATCGCATAGTCTTCGAGCGTGGCCAGCGTGGCGGTGCCGTCTTCGACGGTCTTGCCGATGCCGGAATCGAAGGATTCGTAGCGCTTAGAGACGAGATCCTCGATGTACTTGTCCTCGTGCATCTTCGCGGCGACCAGCAGACCGGCGGCGAAGGAATCCATGCCCGCGATATGGGTACGGAAGAGGTCTTCGGCTTCGAAGGAGCTGCGGCGCGGCTTGGCGTCGAAGTTCAGGCCGCCGTGAGGGCCGATCTGGCCTTCGTCGAGGACCTCCCACATCACTGCGGTGGTCTCGTAGAGGTCGGTCGGGAACTCGTCCATATCCCAGCCGATGAGCTTGTCACCCTGGTTGGCGTCGAGCGAACCAAGCTCGCCGGCGTCGCGCGCAATGCGAATCTCGTGCTGGTAGGTGTGGGTGGCGAGGTTGGCATGGTTGCCTTCGAGGTTGAGCTTGAAGGTGCCCATCAGGTCGTACTTCTGCAGGAACGAGATGGCGGTGGAGGCGTCGAAGTCATACTGCAGGCTGCAGGGCTCCTTGGCCTTCGGCTCGATCAGGAACTGCGCGTTCATGCCGATTTCCTTGGCATAGTCCACACACATGTGGAAGAACTCAGCCATGTGATCCTTTTCGCGGGCCATATCGGTGTTCCAGAGGTTTTCATAGCCTTCACGGCCACCCCAGAAGACGTAGTTCTCGCCGCCGAGGCGCTTGCCGATCTCCAGGCTGTGCTTCAGCTGTGCGCCGGAATAGGCGAAGATGTCGGCGAACGGCGAAGTGGAGGCGCCGTCGACAAAGCGCGGGTTGGTGAAGAGCGATGAGGTGTTCCACAAGAGCTTGACGCCGGTGGACTTCATGTTCTCTTCGATCTTGTCAACGACCTTGTCGAGGTTGGCGTTGGTCTCGCGCAGGGTGTCACCTTCCGGCGCCAAGTCGCGATCATGGAAGCAGAAGTACTGCACGCCGAGCTTCTGGAACAGCTCAAAAGCGTAATCGACCTTGGCAAGCGCCTGATCCATCGGATCGGTGTACTTGTAATAAGGACGATGGGCGGTGCCGTCGCCGAACGGATCGACGAGCTGCTGGTCGAAGGTGTGCCACCAAGCCACGGCGAAACGCAGCCAGTCCTTCATCGGCTTTCCGGCAACCACACGGTCGGCGTCATAATAATGGAAACCAAGCTCTTCCTTGACTCCCTTGTCATGCCCGACATACTGAATTTTGTCAACATCCCACAACCCCATAGGTTGCTCCTTTGCGCACATGCCGTCGTTGCAGGCGACATTGGTTAATTCGTTTCATTTACATCGTAAACCGCCCGATCCTATTATGTCAAATCATTTAATTATTGTGCGGGAAAAAATCCGTTCTCACTCGAAGCTATGTTCCGGGCGTCAAATAGCCTGCGCCGATATCCTCGCCATTAGCGACCCAATCGCAACAAACAAAATCCGCCACCAGCAACATCAATTGCAGGCGGCGGATTCCGTTTCCTATAAATATTTAATTGTTTGCGTTAGCCTTCAAGGCTGCGGGCGCGCAACTGCGTCTTTCCGATCGTACCAGAGCCGTTGCTACGTTCAATATTGATAGTGGCGCTCGGCGACGCGCCGGACCCCTTGCCACCATCGAACGTGAGGACGTTGGTCGTCATTTCATCCGCCGTCCCCTCCTGCCAGCTAACCGTCGAAGGAGCAGCCGCGGCAGTGGGCTCGGCACCCCAGAATGTTATGGAGCCTTTGAGAGAAGCATCATCAGAGGAGTTCGGACTGGTAAATGAGACGGAAACCGAACCATCGGAGAACTGCTGGGCTTGATAATTCACACCGTCACTCTGCCAGGTTATCGGCGACTGATCCAAAGGCTGTGTGGGTTGGGCAGCAAAAGCTACCGACGGGCTGACAAACGCCACGCTCGCAAGTAGCGCCGCAGGCAGACGCCGCGCCCAAAAACTGCTTTTTGCTGTTACTCATGATGCACTTCCTTCGCCAATGAATCGGAGTTGATAAACCGCTTAGCGATAGATTATACCTTATAAAGCAAGCCAAGCGATACCGCCACCAACCACATATATGTCGAGAAATACGCGACCAACGATATCGTCAGAAACCGCCGAAAAGCACCGAAACATCCCGGGAAAAGACGTCACAGAAAGTGTCGGCCACAACTCAGACCGTGCGAAGCTCGCCCTTGACCTTGAGCGTCACCGAGTCGCCGGAAACTCGGCGGACCGTGACTTCGCCGTGGGTGACGGTGATGACCAGGCGCGAGCCATGGATGGTGAGCCGGTAGGTGAGGCTCTCCCACTCATTGGGCAGGTGCGGATCAATCGAAAGCTCTTCGCCACCCGAATCGCGCAGGCCGCCGAAGCCGGCGACCACCGACATCCACACGCCGCCGGCCGAAGCCAGATGGATGCCATCGGAGGTGTTGCTGTGCAGGTTGGCGACATCGGCGTAGAGCGACTCCAAAAAATACTGCATGGCCAAATCGCCATAACCGACCTCGGCCGCCAAGATGCACTGCGAGGCCGCGGAAAGCGAGGAATCACCCGTGGTCAGCGGGTCATAGAAGTCGAAATCGCGCCGCTTGACGTCCAAGCCGAAATTCGAGGAAAGCAGGTAGAGCGCCAGCACCGTATCCGTCTGTTTCAGCACGCGACGGCGGTAAATGACCATCGGGTGATAATGCAGCAGAAGCGGGCGCTCGGTATCGTGTTCGAAATCCCAAGGTTCGCGACGCATGATGTCGTCGTCCTGAAGGTGGATACCGAGCTTCTCGTCGTACGGCAATTTCATCAGTTCGGCGATCTCGCGCCAGCGCATCGATTCACCAGGCTTGATCGAAAGACGCTGGACCACGGCGTTGAGCTCCTCGCCCTCAAGCGATTCCAGAGCGTCTGCGGCCCGGCGCAGGTTGAACTGGGCCATAACGTTGGTGTAATAGTTGTCATCCACCAGGGCGGTGTATTCGTCCGGGCCGGTGACCGTGTTGATATGGAAGGTGCCATCCCAGCCCATATAGCCCAGGCTCGCCCACATCCTCGCGGTCTCGACCAGAATATCGATGCCTTCCGTGGCCAAAAACTCGTGGTCGCCGGTCACCGAAACGTACTGGTTGACGGCGTAGGCGATGTCCGCATCAATGTGGCATTGGGCGGTTCCGGCCTCGAAGAAAGCCGAGGCCTCCTCACCGTTGATCCCACGCCACGGGAAGAGCGCGCCTTCCACGCTCATCATCCGGGCACGTTTGCGGGCCGCCGGCAGCATGCGGAACCGATAGGAAAGGATGTCGCGGGCGCGCGCCGGGTTCGTATAGATAAGGAACGGGACGATATACGTTTCCGTGTCCCAGAAGTAATGGCCGGAATAGCCGGTGCCGCTCAGGCCCTTGGCCGAGACGCCGTTGGATACGGTGGCGGTCGCCTGCGCGAGCTCGAAAAGCTCCCAACGCAACGTCTGCTGAAGCCGGCCTTCGCCGTCATCGATGACGACGTCGGATTCCTCCCAAAAACGGTTCAGCCATGCCCGCTGTTGCTGCTGCAACTGCTCAAGACCTTGGGCGACGGCCCAGTTCAAAGTTTCCGCGCAAAGCCTGATCAGCTCAGCGGAATTCTGGGTTTCGAAAGTGGAAACCTGGAGTCCTTTATCTATTCCGATAGGATTTATCCGATATGTATTGTAAGCGGCGTAGCGCAAAACTTGCTTTTCACCGCCATCGGGCACATTGACATCGAAGATTTCGGGAATCATGTCGTCGTCGAGCTGCTGGCAGAAGCCGACGCCCATCGTCAGACCGGAATGCAGGCAGTGGAAGGCACCGAAACTCTCGTCGGCCACGCCTCGGGAAATGGCATCGACCTCGAGCTTGCGCAGGCCGCCGTCGGCGATCAGGTCGGCCTTGCGCGGGTCGACGTCGCGGGAAACCACGGGATGGTCCGTGTTCATCTTGCCTTCAACGTGGATGTTCAGGTCGCGCCCGCTGGCACGGAACGTCAAGGTCGTGGCCATCAGATCGGCGCGGAAAAGGCAGACCATGGTGACAATATCGACCTCGAGGCTCACACCGTCATCAACGTCATACGTATAGGAACGGGTGGCAGTACCTTCTTTGAAATCGAGGCTCTGCGAGACATCATGGGGATCGCTCAGCTCCTTGCCGTCAACGGAAAACTTGAAATCCACCGTATCGGGCACGCCCTGCACCACCTGGCCCACACGCGCGAAGCCGTAGGCCTCCTCAGCGTGACGGATGGCAAAAGTCTCATGGAAACCGCTCAGGAACGTGCCGGCACCGAGATTACGCGGCGCGTTAGCCTCGCCGCGCACACCGATGGTGCCGTTGGAAAGGGAGAACAGCGTGGCGCTTTCGGCCGTCGGCTCACCATATTCGGTGAATTTCCACGGGTCGATAGGGTAACGGCCAGTATCGAGCGGGTCGTCTTGCAAGTCCAGTTGCCGAATCTCGTTACTGTCCAACGCTTTCCTCCAATATTTTTAACATTGTGCCGTCTACGGATGCCTCCGTCGACATTACTCACGGTTGGTAAGCATACTCCATATGGAGTAATGGCGTGGCCTGAAGGCAGCTTTAAAAATCTACAATTTGCGTCATAAACAAGCCGCTGACAAACCCCTAGCGGCTCAAAAATGACACAACCCGGCACCCCGCCATGGCAAGACATTGGGGCCCGCTCAGCGGCTTGCCTATGGAGCAAGCATGCTCGAATTGTTGGCGCTGCGGCACTGCCGGAAGCACGGAGACTGGCCGCCGACCAGAGCACGGCGAATCGGACATGACTTTTGTGCCGAATCCGAAGACCAGCCACCTCACCAGCTTTTTATCGCCCGCAATCTCACCTGCTGGTTACCTGGGCTGGCGGAAACGGCGGCCACCAATCGGCGCGAACGGTGCGTGCGGCTCGCGCTGATACCAATAGGCGACGCTGGCCACATCGTCGCTGCGTTCGAAGAGGCCAGTCTCGTCGGCGCCTATCTGCTGGATGGTCACGCGCAGGTCATCCTCAAAATAAATGGGGTCAGGAATGTGCCAACGATAAAGGCCGCGAGTCACCGGCGTGGCTTGGTCCCAATAGTCGCTTTCGCGACCAACCAAGTTCTGCGAACGGAACGGGAAACCGACGAACGGGGCACAATACGTCTGTTCGTGCATGCGATGATTTTCATCGAAATCGGCGAAGCTCCAGGCCCCGCCGAAATAATCCTCGGTGCCAGTGCTGGTAATCGTGGGAAAATCGGTGTCGCCGTCAAGATAGAACTTGACCTCGCCCTCGCCCCACCAGCGACTTTCCAGCGCCGTCAACGCCAGGTAGGTGCCGACATAGGTGCCCTGACCGCGCACGTTGTCGAGAATGGTGTAATCCTGCTGTTCCTTGGTGACCCGCTCACGACGCCACTGGGCGTGGAAACGCATCGCATCAGCCGGCAACGCATCGTATTCGGTGTAATCAATCTGGTAGAAGAACGCCGGAACGTCCTCGTTGTGATCGTTGCGCAAGACGATTTTGGCGTGCTCGAACGGCATGGCGAAATAGCAGTTGAAGCCGCGGTTGGGCGCGACCATGATGGGCATGGAGTTGACGCGGCAATCCTGCGCATGGCCGCAGCAGAAGAAGTCGCCGATCGGGCAGAGCACGGACGGGGTTTCCTCGCCGTCCCAGTAGAACTCGAGGATGAGGTTGCGCAAGACGTTCGGGCCGGTAGGGCTGGTCTTATCTGTCACGGTCATCCAGATATGACGGATCACGGCCGGGCCGTCGACGTCCATCAGGGTCACGGATTCGCCGGCCGGAACAGAACCAAGGCAAGGCGTCCCCTTACGAGAGGGGCCAAGTTTGCTGGCGGTTTGCGCCGCGACTGCCTTGTCACCGGTCGGGTTTTCGGCATTGATGCAACGCGAGCGCCCGCGCGAGGCCGTCGCCAGCCCGTCCATTATGCCGAGCCCGTAACCTCCAAGCCCTTGGGCTGCCTCCGCCGTTACATCGTTCATCGATCTTGCCTTTCCTTGATTTATATATCATTATTCTTACCGGCACATATGACACTGGCATGACATCGAATCCGATGCCAAAACCTCTGATTGCGCCATAGTTGCACCATATACAAGCCACTCATCCACTTCCAGCGGCCCAAATATGGCGCAACCCACCAATCCCGCCATTTTCAAAGCCACTCAACTTCTCTCAGCGGCTTGAAAATGGCGACAACATAGACTTGCGCCATATTCAAGCCGCCAGACCAGCTGAAGAACCAGCTACTTCACCGCGCCGGCGACGATGCCCTGGTTGAGCTTGCGCTGGAAGATGATGAAGAAGATGATGGTCGGAATGATGCTCAACAGCGACGCGGCGGCCAAGGTGGTCGCGTCCATCGTGTGCTGGCCCTGCAGGGTGGCGAGCGCCAGCGGCACGGTCTGCACGTTGTCATCCATCAGGAAGGCCATCGGGATCATGTATTCGTTCCAGGTCCACACGAAGAAGAAGACGAACAGGACGCTGATGGTCGACCACGAAATCGGCAGCACAACCTTCAGCAGCGTCTCCCAGCGGGTTGCGCCGTCAAGCGTGGCCGCCTCAAGGATGGCTTGTGGGAAGGTGCCGTATACCGAGGAAAGCAGATAGGTGCCGTATGCGCTTTGGATGATGGTGAAGATGACGACGATCGCCCATTGCGTGTTGTAAAGGCCGATGTGCTTGAACATCGTGTAAAGCGGGAACAGCAGCGCTTCCTGCGGCATCATGTTGGCGAGCATGATCGCCAGGATGATCCAGCGGTTGCCTTTGACCTTACCGATGCCCAGTGCGAAGGAGTTGAGCACGGAAAGCACCACGCCCAGCACCGCGACGATCAGCGAGATCAGCAGGGAATTGCCCAGCTTCACCGGGAAGTCGCTCATCTTCCAGAAGCTGACGATGCCGCTCATCGTGGGGTGCGCCGGCAGGGATAGCGGGCCGGTGGCGTTGTAGTCGCCGATGGTCTTGAAGGCGTTCATGGTCAGGATGATGATCGGGAAGAGCATGATCACAGCACCTACAATCAGGAGGATCAGCGCCATCCAATCGCCCCACGACCTTATGTGTTTGGCTTTGGGGTTGACCTGCGCGGTTTTCGCCTCGCTTTGTTCCCGTTCGCCGCTCATAGCGGTTTTTGCATCACCTTGCCCGGAAGACGAGCTGGTTTGCGCCATGCGAACGTAGCGCAAACTGCGCGCGTTGCGCCTTACGGTTTTAATGGCCGTTGACTTTGCACCTGATTTTGCGTTGCCCATTGCGGCAGCCGATATTGTTGCTTCAGACATGTTGCACTCCCCTCAGTCGTCCATGTTCTTCTCGACATGGCCCTGGAAAATCGTGAACACCACGGAGAACACGATGATGACCAAGGTCAGCGAAGTCGAGATGGCGGCGCCGTAGCCGACCTGATGGATTTGGAAGAATTGGTTGTAGGAATAATAGGACGGCACGATCGTTGTGGTGCCGGGGCCGCCTTTGGTCAGCAGATAGACCGGGCCGAAGGTCTTCAGCGCGCCGATGGTGGCGGTGAGGATGACGACCATCAGCTCCGGCATGATCGACGGCAAGGTGACCACGCGGAACTTCTGCCACCAGTTTGCGCCGTCAAGCCCAGCGGCTTCGTAAAGCTCGGGGTCGACGCGCTGCAGGCCGGACATGAATATCACAATCGGATAGCCCAGCTGAATCCAAATGAGGATGAACATCAGGCTTGGCAGGGCGAGTTTCGGGTTGCCGAGCCAGTTGATGGCGACCGGGCCGCTGGTGAACTTGGCGATGAGCGCGTTGATGGCACCGTCGTCCGGGCGGAAGATCCAGCCCATGATGATGGCGGCGACGGCCACCGGCAGCAGCTGCGGAAGATAGTAGAGCGCGCGGATGAACGAAGCCGTCTTGGAGCCGAACTTTTTCTGGATGACGTCGGTCAATACCGAGGAAATCAGCAGGCCGAGGATGGTCGGAATGACCACGATGGCCACGATGATCCAGAACGAATTAAGGAACGATTTCCAGAACGTCGCGTCGGCCATCAGCCGGATCCAGTTCTTGGTCCCGACGAACTTCAACGGCCCCACCCCGCGCCAACGCGTGAAGCTCAGGCAGACGTTCCACAGGAACGGGACGATGATGATGACCGCTAGCCCGAGAACGCCAGGAATGAGGTAGGGAATGAATTTCGAGGATTTATTGCCGGGAAGGCGCGACATTGCGGGCCTCTTGGCTTTGTCTTTTTGCATTACAACCTCCTTGGAAGTAATGAACTGATGAATTAATGGTTGCGCCGATTGGGGCAGATCGGAACGGAACGAAAACGCCGCTCAATCCTTGAAGCCCATGTCGACCACACCGGTGTCGTAGGACTTGTGAAGCGAATCGAGCACCTGCTTGGGCGTCTCGGTGCCGTTGACGAGCTCCTGGAATTGCGCGGAGATGTCGTCGGTCAGGTTCGAGGCCGGGTAATCCGGGTAGTAGGAAAGATCGCCTTTCTTGGAATACTGGGAATATTCCTTGATCATCTCTTGATTCTTCACGTTGGTGATCTTGCCCATATCGGCCGCCAACGGGATGCCGCCGGCATTGCCGATACCGTCCTGGTTCTCCACGAACAGGACGTTGTTCAGAAGCTTCGCGGCAAGGTCCTTGTGATGCGATTTGGTGGGGATGGTCAGCAGATTGCCCGTGCAGCCCTGCAGCATCTTGGTGCCCGGCAGCGCGGCCGCGGTCCATTCGAAGTTCTTGACCTGGTCGATGAAACGGCTTTGGTTCCACGTTCCGGTCTGGTAGATCGGATATTGACCGCCTTTGATGAAGGAGTTTGTGGTGTCTTCGGCCTTGAGGCCCGTGGCGCTGCGGGAGATATAGCCTTCCTTGACCCAATCGTTGATGGTGTTGGTGGCATAGGTCAGCGGTTCGGCGTTCCAGTTGACATCGTGCTTGTACATCTGCCAGTCGGCGATGAATTTCTTGTCGGACTTCGTGCCAACAAGCGACCACCAGAGCCACATCACGCCGTATTCCTGGGCATCGGCGGCAATCGGCGTGATGCCATGCGACTTGAACTGCTTGCACGCCTGCTCGAATTCAGCCATCGTGGTGGGAATCTTGATGCCGTATTTGTCGAACATCGTCTTGTTGTAATAGACACGCTGATATTCGGCGTAGCTGGGCAGACCGACCCACTTGGTGCCATCCATGATGCCCATCGCATCATATTTGGCGATTGAGGCGTCGGCTTTGGTGATCTTCTTGTCCCAACCGTATTTCTTGACGTACGGCTTCAGATCGCTTAAGAGCTCCATCGAGGAAAGCATGCCGGCCGAGCCGTTGCCGCGGTTGGATTCCATGATGTCCGGAGCCTGGTTCGAGTCAAGGAACTGGCTGGAGTTCTGCGCGATCTGCGTGAACGACTTGACTTCGAATTTCACCTTGACACCGGTCTGTTTGGTGAACTGGTCGGCCGCCTTCTTCCAAGCCTCAGTCTGGGCCGCGGTCGGCAAATCATAATACCAGAACGAGATGCTTTGCGGATGCGCGTCGTCCTGGGCGTTGCTCGACCCGCAGGCCGAAAGCGCCGTCAACGAGAGCACCGCCGCGAGCGCTGTCGCGACAATCTTCCTTATCTTCATCTTTCCTCCTTGAATGTTTACTTATGAATGGAATTAAGCTACTTATAATCGAAACGTTTCGATTTACAGGACAATAAAACTGCTTTTTCTATTTTCGCGCAG
Source organism: Bifidobacterium sp. ESL0784 (assembly GCF_029433295.1). Taxonomy (GTDB): domain Bacteria; phylum Actinomycetota; class Actinomycetes; order Actinomycetales; family Bifidobacteriaceae; genus Bifidobacterium. The sequence goes on along the minus strand of NZ_JAQTHV010000001.1, from coordinate 266,921 downwards.
TTTCCTTACTTCATTGAAAGGCAGAATCAAAAGCCGTCACGCGCACCGGGCCCTCATCGCTGAAAACCTGGCCACCGGGCCGCCGGTCCTTCACTCAACTCAACGTTTGGTATCGAGTCAACCCATAGGCTCCCCCTCCAGGTCACTGCTTTGAAGAGCAGAGGCGATTGGTCTCGAAGTCGAAGTTCCACAGTTCGCGCGAGCCGAACCCTCCGGCTGTGTCTGCTCCGTCCGTCTGCCGTCAAAAGACGCGGAAACGGAAGTCTCATCGTCGCCAGAACCCAAATTTTGCGGGGCGGAAGCAAGCGAACCGCGATCGATGAATTTTGGATCGATCAGCGTCACCTGTCCGGCGATGCCCTGACGCTTTTCAATCGATGAAACCAACGAGCCCATGGCGATCGAGCAGAGGCGTTCCGGCTCGAATGGTTCCTCGCTGACCGGCCGGCGCATCGGTTCATCACGCAGAAAAGTGCCGCAGGAAAGCACCGAGATATCCTCAGGGATTTTCAAACCGGCGGACATCAAAGCGGTTACCGTCAGATTCAAAATATTGATCCCGGTCTGACTAACCAAAGCCGTCGGGCGTGGATTTTGCACAAGCATATCAGCCACGAATTTTCTGGCGTCGAACGTTGCGTTGTCGACGGGGCCGGATTCGAAGACCTCAAGCCCGATTTCGTCGGCACGTGCGAGGAACGCCTCGTGGAATAAAAGCACATAACCGGCACGGCGCTCGTAGTCAATCTCCTGGGCACGCAGCAACACGACCCGACGATGCCCCAACGCAAAAAGCCTGTCGGCGCTACGTCGACCCATCTTGGCGAAATCAATATCGATGCAGGCGCAATCCCTATGGCTTTTCGGCAGTCCGATGGCCACGCAGGGCTTGCGGTATCGGGCGGCATGCGTCACACGCGCATCACGCTCCTCCACGTCGAGCAGGAGCACACCGTCGACGAGATTGCTGTGTGTCACGCGCTCAATATCGTCCACGGCATCGGGGCCGGTAAGAAACAGCACATCATAGCCGGCGCTTCTGGCCTGCCAGGCGGACTGCATGAAGTAGGCACTATATTGCATCTGGTTCATGCCCTCGTGCATCGGTTCGCTGATGGCGATGATGTGGTTTAACCGGCCGCGCATCTTCTGCGCGCTGGCGTCGGGGATATAGCCGAGCTCGTCGATGGCCTTCAAGACCTTGTCGGTGGTTTTCGAGGATATGGGGCGCTTACCGGACAGCACATAGGAAACGGTGGAAACGGACACTCCCGCCGCCTTTGCAACGTCCTTGATGCCGGCCATGCGCTCATCTCCTTCTGCATTCCTTGCACGGCACTGGCGCAACGACCACTTAGTCGCTTGGTCGCCAAAGTCGCCCGCTGATCGCTTCAATTTCGATTAATATTATCGAAACGTTTCGAGACTTTCATTAGTTTATAATAAGGTCCATTAAAAAGTCAATTTTTTGATTTCTTGAACGTTTCTTACCTTTATTATCTAATTCACGATTCGCCGCCAAAAGCCGTCAATCGCTATGATGCCCGGTCTCAGCGGCTTAAATATGGCGCAAACGGCTCAATCCCGCCACATTCAAACCGCCGACCAACCCCCAGCGGCCCAATTATGGCGCAAACGGGCGGCGGAACCCGACAAGTGCGATGTCCGCTTAAGACCGGGGTGGATCCGCTCCTTCCCGCGTCCGCAAGAGCGAAAATCAACTCCACTTCTGAGTTTGTGCAGATTCATGGAAAACTCAGTTAACGCCAAGCCCTATCCATGCCTCGGCTGATAAAGTGGCGAAGGTTAAAGAACCTTGGGAGCTCAGGCAGGCAGTCCGACATGGAGACGCACGTCGAAGCCCGCGCCGCTCTTCGAGTTTCTCTACAGCGGATTTACGTAACGCCTCCCCATTGCGGTTCAAGCGCGAAGGCGACACCACAGATTTCAGCGACAGACGGGACACCATGGGCTTCATTCACTTTCTCATCGAGCTTCTGAAAGACCCGCGCACCATCATCGCCGGCTGGATCTCGATGGGGGTGGCGCCGACACTCGGGTTCATCTTCCTCATCGTCTTCATCGAGACCGGCGTGGTCTTCTTCCCGTTCCTGCCCGGTGACTCGCTGCTCTTCGCCGCCGGCTTCTTCGCCGCGCCCGACGCTGTGACCGGTAAGTCCGCACTTCCTTTGATCGCGCTGCTGCCGGTTGTATGGAGTGCGCCCATCATCGGCGACCAATGCAACTACTTCATCGGTCATTTCTTCGGCCGCAAGATCATCGAAAGCGGCAAGGTCAAGGCCATGACCCCCGAACGCCTCGCCAAAACGGAAGCCATGATCGACAAATGGGGGCCGCTCGCCGTCTTCCTCGGCCGCTTCTTCCCCTTTATCCGCACGTTCATGCCCTTCATCTCCGGGCTTTCTGGGATGCGCTGGCGCAGGTTTACGCCCTTCTCGATGCTCGGCGGGCTCACCTGGTCGACGCTCTTCACCCTGCTCGGCTACTTCTTCGGCGGCATTCCCATCGTTCAGAAGAATTTCGAGCTGGTCATCGTCGCCATACTCGTCATTTCGCTTTTGCCCACCATCATCGGCCTGCTGAAGGCGAAGTTCGGCAAGAAAAAAGACAACGGCGAAGCCACAGGCGCTTCCATCACGCTCGAAGAAGGCGAAGCCTCCGAATGAACGGCGTCTTGTCGGTAAAATTAGATGTCAAACGTTATTATCATCTTGAAACCTACCATTTGCTGGCTAACAGAAAATAAAAAAGACTGCTCAATGAAAACAGCGGAATCAAGCAAAATGCGTTTCGATATCTTTAAAAACGCCGCAAACCGATAGAAGTATAGGCTTGGCCTATACTTATTAAATCGGCTAGTTCATTTGGTTTATCGACTTTTCCAAGTCTTCTATTGCAACAATAATATGCAAGATGGCTAATTTTATTGAAAAATGTGAGCAAACTCACATTGACAATTTCCGATTTACGATAAATCGCGGCCTTTTTTAAATCTTTGGCATATATCGTTATAAGTTGAAGGTTATTTTTGATGGAAAATTGAACGTTATATTTACGCGCAAAGAAGCCATCGATACAAGCCTAATACTAATAAGTCTAAGGCCACTCGAAGGAGTCAAGATGAAGGTAGTGATTTTCTCCACCTGCCTGGTCGACCTGATATTTCCCAACGTCGGGAAAGCCATGGTCGAAGTTCTGGAAAGGTTCGGCTGTGAAACTTACATGCCGATGCAACAGATCTGCTGCGGGCAGATCACGTTCAACAGCGGGTATGTCAAGGAATCCAAAAAGGTAATGCACAATGAAATCGACGCACTGATGAGCGTCGACGCGGACTACATCGTCGGGCCCGCCGGTTCCTGTGTCAATATGCTCAAGGAATTGCAGTTCCACCTGCCCAAGGGCGATGACGCATACAAGGCCAAGGCCCACGAAATGGCCAACAAGACCTACGAATTTTCGCAGTTCCTCTACCGTGTGCTCGGCGTGCTCGACGCGGGCGCGGAGCTTGACGCTGTGGCCACCTACCATCGTTCCTGCCATATGACCCGCCTGCTCGGCGAACGCGAGAGTCCTTACATTCTGATGGACCACGTTAAGGACCTCAAGGTCCAGGAGCTGCCTCACATCGAAAACTGCTGCGGTTTCGGCGGTATGTTCTCCATGAAGATGCCCGAAGTCTCGCGGGAAATGGTCAACGAGAAGGTCGCGGACGTTGAGAGCACCGGTGCTCAGATACTGATTTCCTGCGATCCCGGCTGCCTGATGAACATCGGCGGACGTTTCAACCGGCTTGGCAAGAAAATCACCATCATGCATCTGGCGGAAGTGCTCAACAGCAATGTCGACATGAGCCGCGTGAAGTATGTCGACGCCGCACAGCGCAAGGCCATCGACCAACAGACCCTGCAACATTCCAACGCGCACGAGGAGGCCTTGGTATGAGCAACACCCAGATGGACGACACCCTGTTCAAACGCACCGGCAAGAAAACCGGCACGATGCTGCAATATGGCGATCCCGATTTCGTCAAGCGCGTCGAAATCAATGAAAAAGACAAGTTCGCACACAAGGCCATTTCCAACGCGCAAGACGCCCAGTGGGTCAAGCGCGAGACCGCCCGCGCCGAACTCGGCAACTGGGAAGGCTGGCGTGACCTCGGCGAGCAGATTCGCCAGCAGTGCGTACGCTACCTGCCCGACTATCTTGAGGAGTTCTCCGATAACGTTGAAAAGCGCGGCGGACACGTCTTCTTCGCGCAGACCGACGTCGAGGCCCGTGATTTCATCACCGACTTGGTGAAGAAAAAGCAGGCGCACAAGATCGTCAAGCCGAAGTCCATGGTCACCTCGGAAATCGGGCTCGACAAGGCGCTGCTGAAGATTCCTGATGTCAAGGTCACCGAAACCGACTTGGCCGAATTCATCCTCGAGCTCGACCACTGGGACGAACCCTCCCACCTCGTCTTCCCTGCCCTGCACAAGAACCGTGACGAGGTGCAGAAACTCTTCCAAAAAATTGGCTACACCGGCGACAACGACCCGCAGCACGAAGCGCGTTTCTCCCGCAAAGTGCTGCGTGAGCGGTTCCTTGAGGCCGATATGTCCATCACCGGCTGCAACTTCGCCGTAGCTGACCAGGGCATGGTCAACATCGTCACCAACGAAGGCAACGCCGATCTTTCCATGTCCATCGCGCCCACACAGGTGGTCGTCATGGGTATGGAACGCATCGTGCCGACGCTGCGCGAGGCGGAGACGATGGACAACATGCTGGTCCGTTCCGCCGTTGGTTCCAAGCTTACGTCCTACTGCAGCTTCGTTTCGCCGAAACTTCCGGACGAGGCCGACGGCCCCGAGGACTTCTACGTGGTCATCGTCGACAACGGACGTTCCAACGCGCTGGGCACCGAGTTCGAGCCGATTCTGCAGTGCATCCGCTGCGCTTCCTGTCTGAACGTCTGCCCGATCTACCGCAACATCGGCGGCAAGGGCTACGGCTCCATCTATCCGGGGCCCATCGGCGTCGTGCTCTCCCCGTTGCTGCAAGGCGACTACGACGAATTCCACGACCTGCCCTACGCCTGCTCGCTCTGCTCGGCGTGCACCGCGACCTGCCCGGTGAAGATTCCGCTGCACGAGCTGATTTTGAAGCACCGCGAAGTCGAAATGAACGACAAGCACATGGGCGATCTCATCGCCGACACCGTGATGAAAGTCGTCGGCATGGGTACCGGCCATTCCTCGCTCTTCCGCACCGCGCTCACCTTCGATCACGTCGCGATGAATACTATCGCCAAGAAGGGCGTCAAGGATTCGAGCGGCAAACGCGTGCCCGATACCGCCAAGAATCTCGACGAAAACGGCAAGCACGAGGAATGGATGCCGTTCGTCTTCGGTGGATGGACCAAGGTCCGCGATCTGCCGGAACCGCCGGCCCATTCCAAGAACTTCCGCACCTGGTTCAACGACCGCAAGACCAAGCAGTACAAGGCCGCGGGCAATGATGTGGAGTTCAACAAGGAGCAGGCCAAGATTCTTGCGCAGAACCCGAACACCCCTGACTTCGGATCGTATGACAACAGTGTTTCGGCGCGCAAGGCCGCGAAGAACGGCACTACCGAGCCCGCACCGCTTTCGGATGCGACCGTGCCAGTGGCTCTGGGATCGATAGAGGAAGCCGGCACCGGCAACTATGGGAAGAAGGACTGAGCAATGACCGATCGCGAAGTATTTCTTGATTACCTGGCAGCCAAGAGCGGCCGCCCGCGCCATCAGCTCAAGGATCATCCGATGGTCCCGGTCAACGATCTTCCCGAAAGCACCCTTTCCGGGCATACCCAGGACGAACTGCTTGAAATCGCACGTAAGAACGCGCCTGCGGTTCACGTCGATTTCCAGACGACCGACAAGGCCGGACTGCCTGCCACGCTCAACGAGTTCATCGCGGCCAAGGCCGACGGACGGCTGATGCTGCCCACCTATGACGAGAATTATCAGGCGTTCGGACTGGAAGCCTGGCGCGACACGCTCGACCCGAAGCCTTCTTTCTGGGTGCCGGGTGCGGGGCGCGAAGCCAACATCGATACCGCGAACCATTCGGAGGCAGCCATCGGTTTCGCCGACTTCCTGTGCGCGGAATCCTGCACCATCACCGCTCCGACCACTCCCGGCCAAGGCCGTGCCTTCCACTTCCTGCCGGTTCATTATCTGAGCATCATCCGCAAGTCGAAGATCGTTCCAAGGACCCGCCAAGCGATGGATTACTACGAGCCGGCGCTGAAGTCGGGCGAGCTGAAGACTTCGAACATCAACTTCATCACCGGCACCTCATCGACCGGCGATATCGAGATGGTTCTGGTCGTCGGCGTCCACGGCCCGTTGGATATGACCTATCTGGTCGTCGAGGATATGTGATTGACGTCGCCTTATCTGTTGCCTGACTAGTCACAGGCGATAGATAACAGCTGAGAATAATAAATTGGGCACTCCCTGAATATTCAGGGAGTGCCCAATTGCTATGTACTGATATTTTTTAGTGCTGACCGTATACGTTCTGATAACGGTCATTCAATTTGTCGATATCTTCCTGAGCGATGGGGATGATGTCGCCGATCTGATGGGCGGCCCACATCGTGTGCGCCACCTCTTCGGTCATCGCAGCAGCCTTGACCGCATCCTCTCCGTCCTTGCCGATAGTGAACGGCCCATGATTCTGCATCAGCACAGCCGGCGAAAGCGGGTACTTCTTCAAGGTATCCACCACGCCCTTGCCGATGGCTTCCGAACCAATCAGCTCGAACGGGCCCACCGGAACCGGGCCGCCGAATTCGTCGCCCATCATCGTCAGGCCGCACGGAATGTTCTGGCCGGTGGCCGCCCAAGCCGTCGCGTAGGTGGAATGGGTGTGCACGACGCCATAGACACCGGGCATATTACGGTAAATATAAGCATGAGACTTGGTGTCGGAGCTGGGAGCAGCCAGTCCGTCAACCGGATCGCCGTTGAGGTCGCAGACAACCATCGACTCCGGGGTCAGGCTTTCATAGCGCATGCCGGAGGGCTTGATAACCATCAGATCAGCGGAGCGCAGACGCTGCGAGACATTGCCGGCGGTCCACACCACCAGGTTCCACTTGATCAGCTGCTCGTGCAGCGTGGCGACGACCTCGCGCACCTGCTTGACCTCGGCGCGAACCTCGGGCCCAAAATCATTCAATGTAGTCATAATGGCTGTTCCTTTCAGTTGCGATCACCGCCGACGCGAACGTGACTTCGCAGCACCGGCAATCAACTATTCCTTTTTGATATTTCTAACATACAGTATCTATGTTACCGCTCACATAAGCACGGCGGGGAACGCGGCCGAAACCCGCCGTAAACAAGACACTCACCTCAATCCAATGTTTCTTTTTATGGGGGAACTGCTTAAATCCGCCATAAACAAGCCACTGCGAGCGCATAAGCGACCCTAAAATGTCGCTACAAAAAAATTCCGCCATATTTGAGCCGCTGACAACAAGTGAGCGGATTGAATATGGCGGAACCTGACAACAACCTCATCCGACCTTACAGGCTCTCGAGGTCCTTGCCGCGGGTCTCCTTCGCGAACAGGTAGGTGATCGCGCCGATGACCAGGCAGATACCGAAGAAGCTGAACGCCTTGGTGATCACGGAGATGTCGATGTGCTGAGCGACGAAGCTGCCGCCGACGAGCACGCCCATGAGCGCCGGGCCGATGACCTTGGCGATGGCGCCGAGGCCGTAACCCAGGCCGAGTCCGGTGGAACGCACGTCGTTCGAGAACTGCTCGCCGCCGAAGGCATTGAGGATGCCGAAGGCGCCGTCGGCGAAGGTCATGATGATGAGGATCGCGATGTAGAACGCCCAGCCGGAGCTGTGGAAGAACGCAGCATAGAAGCAACCCAGAGCACCGACCATGCCGAAGATGAACATCGTCCAGCGACGGCCGATGACGTCAGCGAGCCAGGCGGAGCCGAAACGACCGATGCAGTCGGCTACCGAAACGCCCATGAACAGGTAGGCGACCATCTGCGGAGTGAAGTGGAACGCGTCCTTCAAGAGCGTCTGGCCCCAAGACTGGATAGCGAAGCTGCCCATCATGAAGCAGAAGGAACCGATGGTGATGATGACCAGCGGACGCATGTGCTTGCTGAAGAGCTCGCCGTAGCCGACCTTCTTCTCAACCTCGACGGCCGGCAGAGTGCCGACTTCGCTGACCGGAAGTTCCATGGCCCAAGCGAGGGCTTCGCGCGCCTTGTCGTCCTGACCCTTGGTCTGATAGAAACGAGGAGATTCAGGCACATAGTGCAGCCAGACGAGCAGCAGCACAGGCAGAGCGCCGATGGCGATGAGGATGCGCCAGTTGTCGCCGACGATGCTCTGAGAGAGGGAGCCGAGCAGCAGGCCAAGCGGGATGAAGACCGAAGCGAGGCCGGAAAGCATGCCGCGGTTCTTGCTCGGGACGAACTCCTGGACGTAAGGGATGGAGGTGATGTTGAGACCGCCGACACCTACGCCCACGCCGACGCGCAGGAAGGCAAGCAGCGCCCAGGCGCGATCGGGCAGGAACACCGAAAGGACGGTGAAAATGACGAAACAGATCACGCACCACTGGAAGGCGCGCTTACGGCCGAACTTGTCGGCCAGACGTCCCCAGAGAATGGAGCCGATGACGGTGCCGAGGCCCGAGCAAGCCAGAATCACGCCGGCTTCGAAGCCCGTGAGCTTCCAGGCGGTGGTCAGCAGCGAGACGACGAAACCGATGAGGAACATGTCGAAGAACTCCGAGACGTTGCCCAGGATCACCAGGGAGATGATGCTCTTCTGATGGCCGGTCAGCGGCTTGGAATCCATCTGCTCATACGCCGTGACCGGTTTGGTCGACGCCGCTGGAGCGTTTGTATTGGTACTCATATTCTTTTTCCTTGTTTCTTTTTAATATTTTGCAATAATACATGCCGTCGTTTTGAAAGCCCAGACCAGCGGCCTTACGAACCAGCGGACTTAGAGACGAACGGCCTCAGGAGCTAACGGTCTTAAGAACTAACGGACCAACAGGCTATCGGTCGATATCGCTGCCAAGCGGGATGTCCAGCTCGTCGGGACGGATACGGGTCAGGTCGCCCTTGTGGGTGATGGCGAACTTGGACGCGCGCTGGCCCCACTTGACGCCTTCGGCGATGTCGTCGGAAAGGTAGCCATGCAGCGTGGCGGCGACGAACGAATCGCCGGCGCCGGGGCGATCGATGACCGGAACCGGTGTGGTCTTGTATTCGGTGAAGCCTTCGTGGGTGCGCAGGTAGGGGCCGTCCATGTGGTTGGTGGAAACGACGTACTCCGGCTCAAAGCGCTTCATGAGCTCGGCGGTCACCTCTTCGGGCGTGCCGGTGATGCCGAAGACCTTCTCGGCGTCCGCAATCGAGCAGAAGATGACATTGGACTCCTCGGCAATGGGGGTGAGTACCTTGCGCGCCTGTTCGCCGCTCCACAGCTTGTGGCGGAAATTGACGTCCAACGCGAGTTTGGCACCGCGCTCGATGGCATGATCGGCGGCATAGCGCACCACTTCGGCGGTGGTGTCGGTAAGCGCGGCGGTAATACCGGTGACGAACATAAGTTTGGTATCGAGCATCGAGTCCCAGTCGTAATCGTCGATGCCGGTGTCGCGGAACGAGGTCCAATCGCGGTCATAGATGACGTTCGCAGGCATCGGGCCGGCTCCCGGCTCCATGAAGTAGAGGGCCGTGCGGCCGCCGGGCTTACGCACCATGGTCTTCATGTCGACGCCGACGGAACGGTACTCGGTCAAAATGTAATCGCCGAGATCGCCTTCCGGCAGCGAGCTGGTCCACAGCGTCTTGCGCCCGAGCTGGGCCAGCAAGCCGGCGACGTTCGCTTCGGAGCACGCCGGGTTCATCGAAACCGAACGTGTGAACATGAGACGTTCCCCGCTATTGACAGTGAAACGAATCTGGCCTTCACCGATGGTGGAAAGATCATAAGTTGCCATATCAGCACTTCCTTGTAACTAGTTGCTTTATGCCACGAAACGCTTGGAGAGCGTTACGCCTCTTTTCCCGCCGAATTTCCGACAGGCTGATATCACGACGATTCGGACGTTGCCGGATTTTGCGTTTTGCGCAAGGAACAGGAAACCGACACCTTCCGAACCGTCATTTCGGGCTGCAGCCGTGTCACGCAAACACGGCCGAACCGAAAACCGTTGACCTATATCCTTCAGTTGACGCAGACAACGGCGAAGCTGCATCCGACCACAATCACGAGTGCAGAACCATGAAGTTATGTATCAGCGCAACAGACCTGCCTTGGCACCGGTATCAGCGCCAGGCGCAAGCCGTCTGTTTCGTTGTTTCCGATCGCGGTGATGAATTTGCGGCATCAAAGCGGCAGACCACAAATCCATCACCACAATCAGTTGTATTTAATTATAATTATTCAATTATGTTAATTCGTCCATTGCGACATGTTTCGCAACGTTTTGCTTCGAGCCACACGACGCAGGAAACGACAAACCGTCAGCGCGAAGCGACATCGATGCCGGCATCGGCCAGCCAACCGGCGACCTTCTGACGGGCCGCGGAGCTGATCTCGCTGGAATTCGGAGCATCGTCGTTCCACATCTCGAGCATCATCCGGCCGGACCAATCCTGCCGCTTGAGCTCCTTGAATGCGGCGGCGAAATCGGTGACTCCGGTGCCCATGGGGATGCGGCGCGGCTGGCCTGGCAGCACGTCCTTGACGTGGATGGCAAGCATCCGGCCTTCCCCGGCCCGCAGTTCCGAAGTGGTATCGAGCTGCTGCTCGGCGAGGTTGCCGATATCGGGGTACATCGTCAGCCATTGCGAATGAATCTCATCGCAAATCGCGAGACCCTTGGTGATCGAAGTGACATCGTTGCCATCGACGTTCTCGATACCCAGCATCACACCGGCCTGCGCGGCATACGAGGCCGCTCGGCGCAGGGAATCGACGTAACGGGCACGCTGTCCGACGTCCGGCTCCTCGTAATAGGCGTAATACCCGGCGACCTGCACCACAGGGATACCGGCCTCATGGCAAAGGTCGATAGCCTTGCGGAAGATATCGTCGGCTTCCTGGCGGACTTTCGGATCGGCGGAACCCGGCCCCACCTTGCGATGGCAGCTCAGGCACATGCCCCCAATCTGCACGCCTTGGCGGTCGGCCGCGGCTCGGAATTCACGAGCCTGAGCCGGCGACCAATTAAGACGGGCCATACGCTCGGGCGACTCATCGACGGAGATGTCCATGAACATGAACCCGCCGTCGCGCACCTGGACGAAGAACGAATCCCAGTCGTCGGTATGCTTGAGCGCCTTCTCGTAGATGCCAAGCCTGACGGTGCTCATTGCGGCCACACCTCGCTGATGGTGTCCTGCAGATGCTTCGCGGCGGCCAGCGGATCGTCGGCCTTCACGATGCCACGCCCGGAGATGATAACCCCGACCGGCGCACCCTTGAAGAACGGCAGGTCGTCGGCTTTCACGCCGCCGGTGACGGTGACCATGAAGCCCATATCGTGCAGCTCCTTGATGCGCTGGATGTCGTTGGGGCCCCAAGTGAGCTTTCCGGCGACTTCCGCGTCACGCGAGCGGTGCACGATGACCTGCGTGGCACCCAAACGACGCCATTCACGGGCCTGCTCCGGGTCGTACTTCTCACCGAGCTCGATCTGGACTTCGCCGCCGAACTCGTTGGCGACCTTGACGACCTGCTCGACGGTGGTCATCGAAGCGCCGGCCACCACCGAAACCCAGTTGGCTCCGGCTTCGAAGCAGTTGCGGGCGATCAGGGCACCGGCCTCGGCGATGCGCACGTCGGCCAGAATCGTCTTGTTCGGATAGAGAGCACGCACCTCGCGTACGGCCTTGAGACCTTCGGCGATGATGAGGATCGTGCCGCATTCGATGACGTCAATCTGACTTACCGCCTGATTCAACGGGCGCAGGGCGCTCGGCATATCGGTGGTGTCGAGAGCGATCTGCAGCTTCGGACGTTGCAATTTCTCTGCCATCGCGCTCAGCCTTCCTTCTTGAAGGTGAAGAACTTGGCGGCGTTCTTGATCAGGAGCTTGTCGACGTACTCAGGGTCGAAGCCCTCGTCGATCATGCGCGGACCGTCGACGGCGGGGTTGTAATCCACGCCGGAGACGGAGCCATAGGCCTTCTGATAGGAGCGCTTACCGGAATCGGTGCCAAGCAGGATGCGGTCTTCGAAGCCATCCTTCTTAAACGCGGCGAGTTCCTTCATACGGTTGGAATCCGGCTGGTACTTGATGCGGTTGGTGCCGTCGATCTCGAGGTAGACGCCCAGGTCAAGAATCTTCTCGAGGTAATAAATATCGGCGTTGCGCTGGATATGGCCGATGGCGATCTGGTCGGCAGGCACGCCCTGCTTCAGGAGCTCCTGGGCCTGCTCGAGGCCACAGGTGCCGTAAGTGGTATGCGTGTTGACCGGAGCGCCGGTCTCGATGGCGGCAGCGGCAGCGGCCTCGAGGCACTTGTGCTCGAACGGGGTGATTGCACCGTAAGCGGTGCCGACCTTGATGACGCCGGCCTTGTATGGCGTGCGGTTGACGAATGGGCCAGTGTAATCGTTCTGGTCGACGCCCTCGCGGATGTCGGCAATCACGAGTTCGGTGATCTGGTCGACGGAATAGCGGTTGACCCAGTGCGACTGGGTTTCCAGATAGACGTGCTCGCGATGGAAGCCGGTGGCACCGATGACCTTCAGGTCCTTGACGTTCTTGGCGACCTCGACAAGCTTGGCAGGGTCACGGCCGCAGTTGATGGGGCACATATCGACGATGGTGCCGCCGTACTTGCTCCACTTCTTTGAGGCCTCGGCGAAGCGGGTGGCCTCCTCCTCGGCCTTTTCGACGGAATCGAGCTGATGATCGCCATCGATGTAGACCTCGCCGGCGCCGACGCGGATGAGATGGTCGTGGGCGTCGACCACACCGAGGGTGCTCGGATCGACATCGCCCAGAATCGTACGTGCAAACGACATTGTTAACTCCTTGTTTGATTCGCCAACTGTTGATTTGTGGATTGCCGACTGTCTGCCGCCGAATATTCACGGCCGGCTGCCGGTCACTCGCAATTCCTTACGCAACGGATTCGTCCGGATTGCAGACTTTCGAAGCGACAAATCGAAGCCACGGAACTTTTGCAATCTCGTCCACTGCGTTTCGGTTTTTACGATATGCGATTATCGACGGAATAACTCGCCTATCCATGAACATATGTTCATCAAGAAGTACTACAAAAATTTCCCAATATATTAAAAATCTCAAGAAAATCAATATAAAACTTATTAAAATGTGATAAGATGAACATATGTTCAGCGACGAATCATTGGCAACCAGCTCATCACGGCAGCATATCGAACTCGTGCTGCGCGTGGCGCGGTCCTATTATCTGGAAAACAAGACGCAGGCCCAAATCGCTCGCGATATCGGCTACTCCCGCCCCACCGTCTCGCGGCTGCTCAAGGAATCAAGGGACTCGGGGATGGTCCATATTTCCATCGGCCATGAATTGGAACGCATTCGTGAGCTCGAGCAGAAGCTGGAACGCAAATTCGGGCTCAAACATGTGCGCGTGGCAACGGTGAACGACGGCGAAAGCTCGGGCCAGGTCGTACCGAGATACGCGGCGGCGCTGTTCTGCGAACTTTGCAAGCCTGATTCGCTGGTCACTGTCTCCAACGGGCGGGCCGTGGCGGCAACGGTGCATGAAATGCCGATTTGCGAATGGCCAAAATCCAACGTCGCGCAGATGATCGGCGCTCTGAGCCCCGACAACCCGATGATCGACTCCCCCGACATCTGCCGCATGCTCGCCAGCAGGCTCGGAGGCACTTTCACTGCCCTGCCCGTGCCAATGATTCTTTCAAACGCGAAAATCGCCAACAGCATGCGTAAGGAACCACAAATCGCCACAGTTCTCGCACTCGGGGGAGGGGCCGATATCGCCATCGTGGGGGTCGGTGCCGCCACCGAAGACCGGCTGGGCCACATTTTCGATGAATACGTGGATCCCGCCACCGCCCGAACCCTGCACCAGCGCGGCGTCGTGGGGCACATCTGCGGCCATCTCATCGACGCGGAAGGCAATCTCGTCCATTCCGACCTTTACGAGCGCACGATCTCCATCGATTTCGGACGACTCAAAAAAATACCAATGGTCATCGGGGTAGCCTGGGGTGCCGCGAAAGTCAACGCCATCCATGCCTGTCTGGTCGGGCATCTCATCTCCGCCCTTGTCACCGACCAAAAAACCGCCGAGGCCTTGCTGGCCTGATAAAACAGCGGTCAGGCCTGCACATCGCGTTCACTGTTTGCGCCATGAACAAACCACTGACACCGGCCTAGAGGCCTATTTATGGTGCAAAAATATAAACTGCTATATTCCGCCAATCCATGGCCGGCACCGCTTCGCCAACGCGCCAGATTGTGCTTGGGATTGGGTTGTACTAGAATATGTAACGTTGTCTTGAGCGACGAACTCAAAGACATGGGGCTGTAGCTCAGTTGGTAGAGCGCTTCGTTCGCATCGAAGAGGTCGTGGTTTCGATTACCATCAGCTCCACAAGCAGGGTTTCCGGGATTTTCCGGAAGCCCTTTTTCAATCTTCCATAGTTGCCAGCCGCTGCTCGACATAACGTTCAAGCGATTCCGCGGTAAGACTTTCGTAACTATCGATCGAGGCGAACTGGGGGCCGGCAGACGTGTCCGTTCCGATAAAACCGGTTTGGGCTATCGTCGTCGCGCCGGAGGCAGCCGCGGACTCGAGGCCGGTCATCGAATCCTCGAGGGCTACGCATCTCGCCATTTCCCGGTGAAAAGCAGCCAACCGTGTATCATCCGCGGATTCCGCAAAACGGCGAGAAGCAGAAATATTGCGACTATCCACGTTGCCGAGACTATCGGAATCCGATATACGAGACGAAATGCCGGTATGGCTGGTAGCGCCATCGTCTGTCCGGGCCGCCATACCGTTTGCCGTCAGAATCCCTTCCGGAACCTTGACACCTACAATCTTTGCAGCGGCAAGGTACGGCGCGGGATTCGGCTTTTTCGGCAGCTCATCCTCGCCGCAAACATAGCCGACGAACGCGCCTTGCGGAGCCTGGCGCACCAAATTCTCGGCCATGCGCCGAGGCGACGCCGTGACCAGGACCGAGGGGATGCCGGCAGCGACCAGTGAACGCAGCACGTCCTCAACACCTGCAATCCATGGCATATGCTCCGCTTCCTTGCGGGCCACACCTTCGATCATGAGCCGCTGCACTTCGCAGACCGGCAGTTTGGTACCTTTGTCAATCATGAGCTGAGCGACCTGTGGCACCGGCTTGCCCGAGCAGGTCCAGCCGATATCCTCACTCCAATAGCCGCCATGCTCGCGCGCAATGTCCATTTCGACCTGGTGCCAGTAAGGCTCCGAGTCGATCAATGTGCCGTCCATATCCCAAAGCACGGCTTTGAGCAGAGTCGAGCCAGACTTATCATTTGCCGAATGCAGTACCATCATCTAACCTAATTCGTTCTCAAATCGTTTTGCTGACGCACAAAACATCGAAAACCGGCTAACCGTCAAAAGCAACTACCCACAAACCTGTGAACGATTCTCTTTAGCAGTTTCCCTATAATTCTGCACGTGACAAACCATTATAGAGGAAGGCCAAACTCAGGATTCCGACTTTGTAGAGATATCGTCTGAAATCCTATATCCCATCTCTTCAGAAATCTCCTTGGCATATTGCTTGATACGCACTCCCAGCTTGCGCATACGCTCAGTCGGCATAAACGTGGCAATCGCGGAAATCGATATAGCCGCGATAATCTTGCCATTAACCCCTTTGATGGGTGCCCCCACGCAACGTATGTACTTTTGGTTCTCCTCGAGGTCGTATGCGAACCCTTGTCTTGCGAACTTTGCCATCGCATTCGCAAAAATGTTGGCATTGGCATAATCGTGTTCGGGCGAACGGTCTTGCAGGCTCCTGTCCTGCAAATATTGAGAAGTCCAACGCTTGGAATCATCGATGAGAAGCGCCTTGCCGATGCCAGTATAGGTCAACGGCATCCGGCAGCCAGGCCACGAACGAATCTCCACACCTCGTTGGCCATGTATCTTGTCAAGATAAAGCACGCTCCCGCCATCCTCTATAGCTAAGTGAATCGTGTCTTTCGTCTCGTGACCCAAATCGACGAGATATGGGCGAGCGACTTCCTGTATCGAGATGCTGTCGCGGGCCTTAAACCCCAACTCGATAAGAGCTGGCCCCAAGCTCAGGCCGCTTCTGCCTTCATCTCTCAGAAAACGTTCACTGCACAAAGCCTGTACCAATCTATGGGCCGTGCTTCGGTTCAAATGAGTGGAGGCCACAATCTCCTTGAGGTTCCTGGCTCCGTCTGACACCGCCCTCAACACGGCGATTCCATGCATTAACGTCTGTGTTCCTGCTGGAGCTTCATTACCATCCATATAATCCATAATATCGCCATTTTTATCCAATAAACGTTCGAACACGATACAGAAAATGGCCGTGCAGCAAAACCGCAACGGCCATATTCCGTGACTAGAACTTATTGACTTCCGACAGACATTGATGACTCCACGACTACCGGAACTGCTCAAGTTCCTCGCTCAGGGCATGCACATAAAGATCGGTGTCCCCCGCAACTGCGACGAAATTAGCTCCCCAGTCAAAATACTTCTTGGCGAGATCAGTGTCGAAAGCCAGTGATCCTATAGCCTTGCCATGCGAAGCAATCACATCAAAAGCATGGTGGATTGACTTTTGGACATCTGGATTCTCGGCATCGTCTGGATGACCAAGGGAAGCCGACAAATCGGCCGGTCCGACGAACACGCCATCAATGCCATCGACGGAGGCGATCTCATCCACATTCGCAAGTGCTTCCTTGGTCTCCACTTGCACCAAGACGCAAATGTCATCGGCGGCAACGCGCATGTAATCGGAAATCCGCCCCCAACGCCCGGAGCGAGCCAAAGACGCGCCTACACCTCGGAAGCCTTCTGGGGCGTAGTGAGCGGCGCGAACCATTGTTTCGGCTTGTTCTCGAGTGTTGACCATCGGCAACAACAAGGTCTGGGCGCCAAGGTCGAGGACTTGCTTGATGAGCACAGGATCGGAGTTAGCCGGTCGCACGATCGGATTGACCGGATACCCATAAAGGGCGCGCAACTGGTCGAGAATGGTCGTCAGGTCGTTCGGACCATGTTCGCCATCGACCAATACCCAATCGAACCCGGCATCCGCTGAGATTTCAGCAGCGGTCGCCGACCCGAATGCGAGCCACAGGCCCAACAGTTTCCGGTCGCTTTTCAACGCCTCCTTGAAGGCGTTATGTGGATTTGTATATTCCACGGGTTTTCCTTTCCTATAAAATTTATCTCATCTACCTTCAGATGACGCCCAAACGCAAATCAGTGCGTGTAAGGACGCTCGAGCGGGCACTCGGTGTTCAGCTCAACGCCGAAGCCAGGCTTGTCGAGTTCTTCGGCGGTGATGATGCCGTCATGAGGCACGGGCTCACCAATGAGGACCGGGTCGAACTGCGGACGAATGTGATCGGCCTTCGGAGCAACCATGAGCATCTCGCTGAACGGCGTGTTCGTGAAGGTGATGACCGCATGGTGCGAATACACTGAGGAGCCATGAGGAACCACCAGCTGACCATGCGACTTCGCCAAGGCAGCGATCTCGCACAGCGAGGTGATGCCACCGCACCAACCGACATCGGGCTGCAGAATGTCAACTCCTGCCTCGCACAGTTCCTTGAACGAGCTGAGATTACCAGTGTGTTCACCCGTGGTCATCATCATGCCCTTCGGCATATTGGCCTTGAGCTTACGATAGCTCTCAACGTCAGCCGGCGGGAAGGATTCTTCCAGCCACTTGAGGTTATAAGGTTCAGCTGCTTTGGCAAGCTTCGTAGCGTAATTAACGTCCTGGCTCATCCAGCAATCGAACATCAGCCAGAAATCATCGCCGACCTTCTCGCGCATATCTTTAAGACGCGCAATATCTTTCTGGATGCCTTCATCCCCGAAAGCAGAGCTCCAATGCGTCGTCATCTTTCCACCGATGAAGCCCAGTCCCTTAGCGAGATCCGGACGATCGCCGGTCGCGTAGAAGTGGATCTCGTCGCGAACCGCACCCCCGAGGATCTTATAAACAGGCAACCCAAGGACTTTGCCATAAAGATCCCACAGCGCCAAATCAACGCAGGAAATCGTGTTCATCACGACACCGCCGCCACCGGAGTAGAACCAAGTGGAATTAATCATCTGATCGTGGATCAGCTTGATCTGATCAACACGCTTGCCCTCAACAAAACGGTTCAGGTGCTTCTCGACGATGAAGCAGCCAACCTGCCCTGCCGTTGAAATAGCAAAACCTTTGGTACCGTCGGAAGCCTCAACTACAACCACCAGCGTGCCCAGCACGTTGAGGCCGAAGGACTGACGAGACTGCTCATATTCCTTATACTTGCTCATCGGGGTCGCAATATGATTGTCGATCCAATGACCCTTGGGCTGGTCGTGGTAATCGCCACCGCCTTGCCCATGGACTTTGGCAGCGGCACCACCCATATTGTAGGCTCTGATCGCCGTAATCGTTGGTAGCTTCATTGCTGCTTTTAGCGACATATCTGTCTCCTTCATAGACGTTTCAGAACAGCCTCTATACCGTTCTGTATTGCGCAGCCCCACCTAACTACACGTGGTGGAGCCGTTAATTGCCACTATAAGATTCACAAATGGGGCATCCCTATATATGAACAACTCCTCACACAAACGGATAAGCAAACCGCACTTCTCTCTTTATTTTTTAATGTAACCTAAATCACATTTGTTCACATACCGGGACGGCCTTTACCTCCCACATACGATAGTGGCAACAGAGAGAACAGGCTTAAACCTTATTTATGGTCGTCATTAGGCTATATTGCGCGCAACGTCGCGTAAACATTCAATCAAACACAGGCCTGAACTTTTTGTTGCGATATATGTTCGATTTGCCGTGCAACAGGGAGGTTTATATGGCGGAAACAAACGTTTCAACGAAGAGACAGGAAACAACGAAAGAAGATAAGCGGGCAGAGCTGACTCGAATCATCAGCAAGACTGCACGGCACCTTGTTCCGTTCCTGCTACTGATGTACGTCATGGCGTTCTTCGACCGCAGCAACATCAGTTATGCACAGCAGTCATATATGGCAGACACCGGGCTGACCGCTCAAGGATATGCGTTGGGTTCAGGCATGTTCTTCGTCATATACGCGTTCCTCGGCACACCGGCAAACCTGATGCTCCGAAAGGTCGGAGCTCGTAAATGGCTGACGATACTGACCATCGTTTGGGGCATCGTCGGCGCTTCGATGGCGTTTACCAACGGCACCTCTTCCTTCATTATCGTTCGAGTACTACTGGGCGTGGCTGAAGCCGGGTTCTTCCCCGGTGCGATCTACCTGACCACAATTTTCTTCCCGAAGAAGCAACAGGATCAGATACGTGGCCTCTTCTATATGGGCGTTCCGATAGCCATGGTCATAGGCGCTCCGCTTTCCGGCTTGCTGCTGCAGATGCACGGCCTGCTCGGAAAGCCTGGCTGGTTCTGGATGTTCCTCATTGAAGGCATCCTCGCTATTTTCGTCGGCTTTGCGGCTTGGTATTGCCTCGACGATTCACCGCGCGTGGCACGCTATCTCACTCGTGATGAGGGCGAATTGCTCTCGCAGGCAATCGAGGAGGAAGCCAATTCCGGTGAGGTCAAGACCGAATCCAGCATGTCTGGAGCCATCAAATCCTGGCGCGTGTGGGTCCTCTCCATCGTCTATTTCATGATTCAGATTGGCGTCTATGGAATCACCTTCTACCTTCCCACCCAGGTCTCGGGGCTTATCGGCAAGAAAGTCGGCATGACCGTCTCGCTTGTTTCAATGATTCCATGGGCTTGCGCACTTTTGGGAACCTGGCTGCTTCCGAAGATTTCTTCAAAGTATGGCCATCATCCTCAATTCGTAGCCCTTATCCTGCTCGTCACCGGACTGGCCATCGCACTTTCGCCATTCGTCCCGCCCGTGCTCGCCATTGTGTGCCTCTGCTTCGCAGCGACTGGCGTTGTCGCTTCGCAACCAATCTTCTGGAGAATGCCCACCGAGCTGTTCACCGGTGCCGCTCTCGCCGGCGGTATCGGCATGGTCAATATGGTTGGCAATTTCGGCGGATTCTTCGCTCCCAACCTCCGCGTTTGGTTCGATACGTTGTTCGGCACCCTTGGTTCCGGTAAGGCGGGCCTTGTAGCGCTCGGTTCCTTTGTTCTGGTAGGAGCTTTGCTTTCCTGGATCGTAGGATTGTCAGAACGGAAGCCGAAGAACAAAGCCACATCGAAGTAAATAGCCGAACCTCAAAAATCGAGATATAACGGCCAGCTTTCGTCCAGTCAGCGTCAACTAGTCAACGCTGACTGGACGAAAGGTCTGTAAATCTCAAATCGACCTCAATCAAACCAATGGTCTGGGGCTTTTGGAAACACACATTATTGTGCAATATCCAAAAACCTCAGACCATTTTGTTTTCCAGATTCAGCAGTTTACGATTCCGGTTATTTTTGTTTCATCTAAGTGCCACAATAACCAATCACTCGAAATAGTGGCCCCAGACGACCAACGAACGCGGATCAACGAACGGATCGGAATGCGGCGAATCACCCTCAGGCTTCGCGGCATGGCGAGGTTTGTGAGCAGTGGCTTGTGTCTGTGATACCTCGGAGTCAGCACCATCCGCTTGCCTATTTGGTGCATACGAATTGGTGGCATCGTTGGCATAATAGGGTCGGCCGGGGAGCTCGCGCGTGTGGGCCTGCACGTCGTGACGCCAGCGACGGGCCTGACGCGAGCGCTGGATCTCGGTGATGTCACCGTCGGAATCCGCCGCGAAAATGCTGGAACCGCGTGGACGCTCGAGACGCTTCACCTCACGCCGCAACTGACGGTTCTCCTCCTGCAAGTCGAGGATGCGCGAAATACCGGCGAGGTTGATGCCATCCTCCTGGCTCATCTGCTGGGCTTCGGCGAGCTTGTGGACGTCGCGCAGGGAGTAGCGGCGAGCGCCGCCTTCCGTGCGCTGCGGGACGATGAGCCCCTGACGATCATATTGACGCAGAGTCTGCGGATGGATGTTTGCCAGATCCGCAGCGCGACCCACGCTGAAAACCGGCAGATCGATATCGAAACCGACATCATCGGCACCATCCAGATCCGCGCGCTGCTCGACCAGCGCGACCGCGCACAGTCCATAGAGTGCCTGTACCTCACGAGAAATTCGAGCCATCATTCACCTCCGCTCGTCATTGTCCATAACTTCATTCATAACGTATGACGTTGACCGCCTTATCCGTCATTGTCATACAAACTGCCTAGCCGACCCAGAACTGCTTGATTGGCCTATCCGTAACATTCTTACACGGTCACGAATAGACCAATCAGACAGCCTATCGCTCGACTCGGTAAATGCGATCGGCAATCGCTATTCACCAAATCAATATGTCAAACACATATCCCAACTAGCATTCAAACCAAAGCAGCGGTTCTTTCAGCCAGCCGTTTTCATCGCGAGGTTCGGCGGCCGATTACAACCAACCAGCCGACAAATCAATTACCCAAACTCAAGCCGGATATTGCCTATCCCCTACCCGGCTTTTCGCCTCCACACCACGCGAATCACTCGCGCTCTTTGGCCACCTCGTCGACGAACTCGCCGGAATTCTTGTCGAATTCCTTGGCATCGTGCTTCTGCGCCATGCTGGGCCTGCTCGGCACGCGAATCTCAACGCGTCCGACCAAGTCGCCATCACGGCCAGGAACACCCTTGCCGCCGACACGCACCTCGGTGCCGCTTGACGTGCCGGCCGGCACGCGGAACGTCACTTCGTTGCCATCGAAGTCCAACGCCTTGACGCGCGCGCCCGCAACGGCCTCGCCGATGGTCACTGGCAACGGCATCACGATGTTGTTGCCGTCGAGGCTAAACTTCGTGTCGTTCTTCACGTGAATCTGCAGGTACATATCTCCTGCGGACCCGCCGTTGGAACCAAGCTTGCCCTTGCCGGGAAGCCGAATCTTCTGCCCGTCCTTCACACCGGCCGGAATATGGGTCTTGAACTTGCGTCCGCCTGCTTTAAGCGAGACGGTCGCACCCTTCACGGCCTGACGGAACGTCAGCGTGATCTTCGAGTTACGATCCTCGCCGCGCACCGGTTCCTGCGGTTCGCGGTAAGTGCTCGACCCACCACCGAAACCGGAGCCGTAAGACGAGCCCGTTCCCGCACCTGCATAGCCGCCGGCACCCTGGCCAGCCGCGTTGCCGAACATCGAGAAGATGTCGTTGAGGTTGGTCGGACCACCACCGGAGGTCGAGAAACGAACCCCACCGGGGCCGCCGGCACCTCCGCCAAACATCGAACCGAAGATGTCGGAGAAGTCGGAGGCGCTGCCGCCGAATCCGCCTTGTCCGGAGCCGCCGGCGAACCTTGCGCCGCCACCCGCGAACTGGCGAATCGCGTCGTACTTGCGCCGCTGATCCTCGTTGTTGAGCACATCGTAGGCCTCCGAGATGTCCTTGAACTTCTCCTCGGCCTCTTTGGTCTTGTTGAGATCGGGATGGTACTTACGCGCGAGCTTGCGGTAAGCCTTGGTAATCTCTGCGCTCGTCGCGTCCTTGGAGACGCCGAGCACCTTGTAAAAATCTTTATCTAGCCATTCATTCTCAGCCATATCACTGCCCTCCTTTTCGGGCTAAGCCGATACATTCCCTGCAACGACTCTACAAAACGATAAGTGCGACCCTCCGGCCACGCGGGGAATCGCACTCTACGTACTACGTCATTGCGGAAACCCGCTAGGCCTTCGGGGAAGCCACCACCACACGGGCGGCCCGGATCACCCGGTCGCCGATGCGATAGCCCGCCTCTACGACGGTGTCCACAGTCTCTTCGGTCGCGTTGGCATCCGGTTTGTGAAGTATCGCCTCGTGTTTGGTCGGATCGAAGGCTTCGCCCTTCTTGCCGAACTTCTCCACGCCGAACTTCTCGAACGCCTTGTCGATCTTGTTGGCAACCGCGGCGAAGGAATCGTCCAAGTCGCTGTGCTCACGAATACGATCAATGTCGTCGAGAGCCGGGAGCAACGCGGTCAGCACATCGATGATGCCGTGCTGGCGGAAGATTTCCTGCTCTTTCTTGGAGCGGTTGCGGAAGTTGACGAACTCGGCACGCTCACGCTGGAGCGCATCGAGATAGTCGGCAGCTTCCTTCTTCGCCTGCCCGAGCGGTGTCAGCGTGTTCTCGCCGTCTTTGCCATCGGTAGCATCGTCCGTTGCTTTGTCGCCATTAGCGGCAGCTGCAGCACCAGAAGCATTGGCCTGGCCGTCGTCAGTCTGCTTGCCGCCCTCGCCCGTTTGTGCGGAACCGTTGCCTGCGTTCACGTTGTCGTTGTTGTTGGCAGCTGAAGCGGCAGTACCTTCTGGGTTCTGCTTCGCTTCGTCGTCGGCCTTGTCATTCGACTGTTCGGAGCTCATTGTTTCACCCGCCTTTTCGCCGGCTGCACCGGCGCTAGTCTGCTCGGGTTCTGCGGAACCATCCCCATCGGGGAACCCGCCGAATCCCGCACCCGGCGCATTGAACCCAGCCATGGAGTTGAGCCATGCGTCGTCGGGATCCGGCAGATCCTTCAGATAGTCGTCCTTATCGAACCCGGACATAATTACTTGTTGTCCTTCTTGTCGTCATCGTCGTCAACGACCTCGGCGTCAACCACGTCGTCGTCATCGGACGAGGACGAGCCTGCGGCACCAGCACCAGCCGCGCCCTCAGCGCCAGCGGCACCTTCAGCACCCTGCTGCGCATAGAGCGCCTGACCGATCTTCTGCGAGGAAGTAGTCAGCTTCTCCTGGGTGGACTTGATCTTGTCGATGTCGTCGCCCTTCAGGGCTTCCTTCAAATCGTTGACATCAGCCGTGACTTCCTTGACGACGTCATCGGAGAGCTTGTCCTTGTTGTCGTTGACCATCTTCTCCATCTGATAGGCGAAGGATTCGGCGGTGTTGCGGGTCTCAGCCTCGTCCTTGCGCTTCTTGTCGTCGGCCTCGTGGGCTTCGGCTTCCTTGACCATGCGATCGATCTCGTCCTTCGGCAGAGCGGATCCGCCGGTGATGGTCATGGACTGTTCCTTGCCGGTGCCCTTGTCCTTGGCGGAGACGTGCACAATGCCGTTCGCGTCGATGTCGAAGGTAACCTCGATCTGCGGGACGCCACGAGGAGCCGGAGCGATGCCGGTCAGCTCGAAGGTGCCCAGCGGCTTGTTGTCACGGGCGAACTCGCGCTCACCCTGATAGACCTGAATCAGCACGGAAGGCTGGTTGTCCTCAGCGGTCGAGAAGACTTCGCTGCGCTTGGTCGGGATGGCGGTGTTGCGGTCGATGAGCTTGGTCATGATACCGCCCTTGGTCTCGATGCCGAGGGAAAGCGGGGTGACGTCGATCAGCAGGACGTCCTTGCGGTCGCCCTTGATGACGCCGGACTGCACTGCGGCGCCAATCGCCACGACCTCATCCGGGTTGACGGACTGGTTTGCGGCCTTGCCACCGGTGAGTTCCTTGACGAGCTCCTTGACGGCGGGCATACGGGTCGAACCACCGACGAGGACCACATGGTCGATGTCGGAAACCGAGATGTTCGCATCGTGCAGCACGTTGTTGAACGGCGTGCGGCAACGGCCGAGCAAGTCGGAAGTCATTTCCTCGAAGTGTGCGCGAGTCAGCGTCTCATCGAGGTGGACAGGCGTTCCGTCAGGGGTCATGGCCAGATACTGCATCGAGATGTTGGTCTCGGTGGAGCTGGAAAGTTCCTTCTTGGCCTGTTCCGCGGCTTCCTTCAAGCGCTGCAGAGCGATCTTGTCCTTGGACAGATCGACGCCATACTTGTTCTTCACTTCGCCGACGAGCCAATCGATGATCTTCTGATCCCAATCGTCGCCGCCGAGCTTGTTGTCGCCGTTCGTGGCCTGCACCTGAATGGTGGAGAAGCCGTCGTCATCCTTGCCGATCTCCAGCAGGGACACATCGAAGGTGCCGCCGCCGAGGTCGAAGACCAGGATGCGTTCGTCTTCCTTGCCCTTTTCAAGGCCATAAGCGAGTGCCGCAGCCGTCGGCTCGTTGATGATACGCAGCACGTTGAGGCCTGCGATCTTGCCGGCGTCCTTGGTCGCCTGACGCTGTGCGTCGTTAAAGTATGCAGGGCAGGTGATGACCGCGTCGGTCACCGGCTCGCCCAGGTACGCCTCGGCGTCCCTCTTCAACTTCATAAGAATCTGTGCGGAAATTTCCTGCGGAGTCCACTTCTTGCCGTCGATATCCACCGACCAGTCAGTGCCCATGTGGCGCTTGACCGAGCTGATGGTGCGGTCGACGTTGGTCACGGCCTGACGCTTGGCGACCTCGCCGACGAGAATCTCGCCGGACTTGCTGAACGCAACCACCGACGGGGTGGTGCGAGCGCCCTCGGCGTTCACGATGACCGTGGGTTCGCCGCCTTCGAGCGTCGCGATGCAAGAGTTTGTGGTACCCAAATCAATACCTACTGCACGTCCCATATTCGTTTCTCCTTATTCGTTACGTTTCACATCTGTTCGCTCAGGTCCGGAAACCGTGCCGAGACTTTGTTTCTCGTTCGCGGCCCGCATCCAGGTTCGCACCTGATTGATGTTCCAAAACCTGAGCCTACTTCACTCAACTTTGTATTGTCAAATTATATTCCCGAATTTCCGAAAAAACTTGAGTCTTTTTGGCTCAAGTTTTTGAAAAAGCTAGTTCAACAGCATGAAAACGTTGGTATTCCAGCAATCTTTAAATTCAATTAACGAAAAAATATATCCAAAAACTTTATTTTTTAAATCAACTAGATCATCAGCAAAATAGCAAAACCCACACCGATGAACACCGACCCATACCGAAAAACTCAGAAAAAATCTGTGTACGAGACACCATCAACGAGTCCGCTCAAGCTCCGCAACAACCCGGTTGAGAGCAGCCGTAAGCATCTTCATGTCATCGCCGACAGGCTCGGTAAACACACTATGGATAAACGCAACGTGGCTTCGGACCGCCTCCTGGCATACCTCACGCCCTTTATCGGTAATCCGGGCAAGGATGGCACGCTGATTGCCTTCGGCATGACCACGCTTCACAAGTCCAGCCTTCTCCAGCTGGCCTATCTGATAGGTCATGCCGTTGCGCGAATGGTTGAGACGCGCAGCGAGATCATACATACGCAGGCCGCCCTTTGATTGAATAAGCGCATACAGAATCTCAAGCTGGATGGCGGTGAGCCCCGCGTCGGCGGCGGCCTGACGCTCGGATGCCTGACCGAGAAGCTTGGCGCAGCGCATAAGGGCAGCGTAACCGTCAGTTTCTTCCGGAGCAGGGCGCACAGTAGTCATGGCAGCAATTCTACCTCTTCATTGAATTCTAATTAGAATTCGTGCTATAGTAATTGAGTTCGAATAGGAACTCAATCAGGAGGATACGGGATGAAGGCCGTTATCTATACGAAGTCAGGCGATTTGGACGGGCTGAAAATCCAAGATGCGCCAACCCCAACACCCAACGACGACCAAGTGCTGATCAGAGTCAAGGCATGCGCGCTGAACGTCCTCGAATTTACTCATTTTACGAATAAAGACAAGCAGCCAAGCCTATTCAGCAAACTTACCGACAAAATGACCGGAGTCCTGGGCCATCCCCTAGGAGGAGAAGTCGCAGGCATCGTCGAACGGATCGGCGCAGACGTGAAAGGCCTGAAGGCGGGAGACGAAGTATTCGGCGTGACACCAGGGTCGTTCCCAATCGGCGGTCTGGCGGAATACGCTGTGCTCGACAAGAACAACGTAGCACTCAAACCGGCAAACCTGTCATTTGCTCAAGCCGCTTCCGCCACACTCATGTTCGAAACGGCTTTAGGCGCGCTGCGCAAGGCAAAAGTGAAAAGCGGCGACCAAGTCTTGATCTATGGTGCCTCCGGCGGAGTCGGACAGTATACGGTTCAAATCGCCAAGGCCATGGGCGCGGAAGTCACGGGAGTATGTAGCACCAGAAACATCGAGCTGGCCAAGGAAATGGGCTGTACGCAGGTCATCGATTACCGGACAAAGGACTTCAGAAAGACGGATGCGCGTTTCGACGCTGTCCTCGCAGTCAACGGCTCTGTAGACATCAATGACTTTCTGAAAATGCTCAAACCAAACGGCGTACTGATTCCAGTCGGCCAGCACTATACCAAGGCCATATTCCGAGCACCGTTCAACAAACATATTGCCACCTACGCGCAGCCCATGGCCCCGCAGAAGGACTACCTGCAAGTGGCCACCAAACTTGCCAACGCAGGCAAACTGGCACCCCACATCGACCACGTCTGGCCCGCTTCCGAAGCCAAGCAGGCGTTCGAATATGCCCTCACCCAGCATGTGCAAGGCAAGATTGTCATTGCTACCGATTTCAGCGAATGACAAAGAGTGTTCACAAGCGATTGCCAACCATGCCAATTAGGAATAAAGCCAAGATATGGACAATGGCCGGCCATTACGTAACAGCGTTCTTTTCACCAGCTCAGCCAGATATAGACTCCGATGAAAAGCACAACTAACAGCACGCCCGCAACGATGGACACAACATTGTTGCGATGGGAACGATCCACCGGTTTGCCGGAAACGTAGGACAGCAGCTCCTTGAACGTTACGACATCGAGCTTTTTCTGCAATTTGTCGCAATGCACGGCCGAACCGGCAGCGGCGAAAGCCACGGGAATAACGATAAGGCTCCACCATTTGTTCCAATATCGCCCGCGCGTATAAGCGTCAACAAAGGCGAATACGACGCAGAATGCGAACAAGACCCACATCACGATCGTCCAGAATAGGATTTTCCGCCTGTTGCGCTTGATTTCTTCATTCATGGTTTCCACATCCCCTTTGACCAGTTCGTCCAGTGTGATGCCGAAAAAATTGCCGAGCAACAGAAGGTTCTGCACGTCGGGATAGGTGCGGCCGGTCTCCCAATTCGAAACCGTCTGACGAGACACGAAGATCTTTCCAGCCAAGTCATCCTGAGATAAGCCCATTGCCTCGCGATGGTCACGAATCTGACCACCCAACTGCATCTCGACCGCCATCGTCGTGCCTTTCCTTCTTACCACTCTGCAGCCGTTCCGCTGCCATGCGCTCAATCAAGAGTACTTCAAATCATCCTTGCTTCTGCAATTGCGAATGAATACTCTTGTTCAAACCGCAGGAACCATTTCGGCAATTTCAACGTAACCCAACACGCTCGGACACTTCAAGCCAGAGTATAAAAAAGCCCTGTCAAAAGTCTTTGACAGGGCGGAATTCCAACGATTTTAGGTTCGCATTTTACGCTTCAACTTCGTCGCGCTTGGCGGCACGGGCGACCCAGATCGAGGCGATGAGGCCGATGGCAAGCAGGACGATGGCGGCTACCAGCGTCCATTGGCTGGCACGGGTGAAGGCCGAAGCCATCGCATCGACCACCTGCGGACCAAGGACGCCAAGCTTGCCATGGATGCCCTGGGCACGAATGCCGACAATGGCCGAGCCCGCTGAAGCGTCCAGCGAGGTGGTGAGGCTGGAAACGAGCTGCGACGATAGACCATGCACACCTTGCAGTGAGGCCGGCGCAATATGCGTGACCATCACGGAAAGCACCAAACCTGCGAGCGCGGCACCCACACCGGTTCCAAGCTGGCGGACGGTGGATTGCGTAGCGGAGCCCTCTCCGGACTGGGCGATGGGCACTTCGGAAAGCACAAGACTGGTGAGCTGGGCGGCGGCGAAGCCGAGGCCGAAACCGTAAAGCACGAACGGCACAAGAAGCCAGACGACGGAAACGCCGGGCCGCATCATCACCATCAGAATGATTACGCTCAGCACCTCGACAATCAGGCCGAACTGCACGGTATGCGGGGCACCGATTTTTTGGGTGACGGGATGCGCGAGACCGCCGGAAACGATGGAGCCCAGGCCCATGGTTGCCAACAGCGCACCTGTCGGAATCATCGCGAGGCCGCGCACATTAATAAGGTAGAGCGGCAGCACGAACATGATGACGAACTGGCCGGCCTGGATGGTGCCGGCGGCGATGTTGCCCATCGCGAAGGTCGGGATACGGAAGAGCGTCAAATCGAGCATCACCGGCAGCGAGCGCTTGGCACGGCTGTTTTCGGTATGAATGAACAGCACGAAGAAAACGATGCCGAGCACGATGCAGATCGGAATGACGGAAATCGGCCAATTCGCACCCCACTTGAAGCCAAACATGCCGAAATCACCCTTGGGCTTGGCCCAGCCATAGGTCTGGCCTTCGATCAGGCCGAAGAGCAGGAACGCGGAACCCAGCGCGGAAAGTACGATACCCAGCGGGTCGAAGCCATCAGGTTTGGCGGCGGACTTGGAAGCATCGGCGGCGGCGAGTTTCTGCGCAGCCGCTCCCATAGCAGAGGCTCCGGCCTTGCCGCCGGTTTTCGGCACGAAGAATATGGCCGAAACGAACACGATAAGCCCAAGCGGGACGTTGACGAGGAATATCCAACGCCAACCGATAGTCCCGGTCAGCAAACCGCCCAAGAACGGGCCGACGGCTGCGGCCGCGCTCATCACCGAGCCCCATACGCCGAATGCGATGGCACGGTTCTTGCCGCGGAATGAAGCGGAAACAATGGAAAGCGTCGAGGGCATCACCAGCGCCCCGCCGATGGCCTGCACGGCACGCGCGCAAAGCAAAAGCGTCGCGCCGTTGGATGAGGCGGCGAGCACGGAACCCACGACGAAAACGACCACGCCAACCTGCAAGGTCATCTTGCGGCCCTTGAGATCGCCGAGCTTGCCGAACGGCAGCAGCAACGCGGCCAAGATAATGTTGTAAAGCGAAGTGACCCATTGTGCGTCGGTCAGGTTCAGGCCGATTTCGCGGATCATTGTCGGCATGGAAACGTTGACGATGGAGCTGTCGAGCACGATCATCGCCAACGCGAGCGCCAAAACCCACAGAGCGTTCCACGGAGGCTTAACCGCGGAAGCCGTCTCTTTGCTCCCCTGAGCAACCTGGCCATTTTGTTGTTGAGTCATTATCAGTCTTTCGTAATGGCGGCGAAACACATCGTACCCCTGTAAGACAGATCGCCTGCAAATGCCTATTTTTGCGACTCTACGTCGCAAACCTTCGGAGACTATACGCCCTCCTGGTAGGCCGCGCAAATCCATACGCTTCATTTAGCCGGAAGCCCAGAAATCCAGCACAAACGGAACACGGACAAGACACACGGATAACATAGAACGTAACAGTGCCGCCAGCAGCTGCGCTCAACAAAACGAGAGGACGATATGCCACGCATCAATGAGGCAAACCTTGAGGAACATCGCCGTCACACCATGAACGCGCTGCTCGATTCGGCAGAGAAGATCATGCGCGAGCAAGGCGGAGAGGCCCTCACTCCGGCCAACGTCAGCAAGGGTGCCGGCATCGCGCGCAACTCGATATACCGTTACGTCAAAGACATGAAGGACCTCCGCCGCCAGCTTATGGCACGGCACATGCCGCAGTGGGTCGCGGCGCTCGAAAAGGGCTTGGGCGGCATCACCGATCCGGCCGAAATCATCGTGCAGTGGGTCAAGATCAATCTCGAACAGTCCATTTTGCAAGGTCACGACTGGATGACGCAGATACCGCTGAGCGACGCCCAAAGCTATCGCGACGACAAGGGACTTTGGCCAAAGCCCGGCAACGACAACGACGATGGCCACGAAACAGAAGACCAGCCTGCAGCAAATCGCGCTCAATCAGCGGGAAACGACGAGAACGTAAAGGGCAACGTTTCGCGGTGCCCGATAGACATACCACCGGCCGCCTTGCGCGAGGGCGACGCGCAAGCTCCCACCGACCAACCGCTAGAACCGACGCAGCCGAGTCTGCACGAACGCATAAACGCCCCTATCGTCAGGGCCTGGGGCCAATTGAGCCCGACCAGCCCGCAAGTCGGCATCGCGACGACCGAAGGCCTGGTTTCCAGCGGCATGAAATTGCTCAGCGGCAAAGAGCAGACCGAAGAACTGCAAGCCGCCGAAATCGGTGACATCGAACGCTCCATCCGCGCCATCGTCAAAGAACTGCGCGAAAACCAGTAGCCTCACGAATACTCGCAGCCAACCAGACATTTTCGCAGCCCAGGCAACGGCATACCGTTTCCCAGAAAAACTGAAATCGTCATATCAGAGCGCCTGCGCTACCGCAGCGAATTCCTGCATGCCAAATCAAGTAGCTTACTTTGCGTCAACGGCGATCTTAAAGTCATTATAAAAAGATAATTATCATTCTTTATAGTAGTATGGAATCATTCCAACATGGAGATGAGCCAATGCCGCTTCCCCCAATCCCTCCCTTCGTCCCCGCATTCTGGAAGAACCTCCGAATGGAAAAATCTCAGTTACGACAGAAAACCGGCCTGCAGACAACAACCGCACTGCTGCTCGTCACCCTCACCATATTCTTCGCCACCGCATGCGGTTCAGTACCCCAGGCCAGCACACCGACACCTTCTCCAAGACCGGGACACAAAACCGAACAAGTTGTTTACCCGGCACAATTCCTATACACCTTTGGCTTTGAGAACAATCTTAACGGATCGCGCAAAGCAGCTAAAAAATTCAAAGAGACAGGCGATTTCACGGATGTCTACGTGAAGAAAAACGGCGACGTCATTATCGTAGTCACGGAACAGCAACGACAAGAACGGATACAAAAAAACGACAAATGGATTGAAACTGGAGAAGAAAATTTCCAGCAAGTCAGTTCCAATTATCGATATGAAATCAATTCCGACGGGACCGCCATGACCATATGGACAGACAGAAACCTCACTCCTACTGGTGGGGACATTCTCACCGTCACACCCATAGAATACGGCTACAACTACTACTTGAAAGGCAACACCGGCATCTGGGATATGACAATCACAGTCCGCAACTGCCACACCGATCAGCTCATCCACCAATACCAATTCTCACAAGGCTGGGGTTTCAACGCTGACCAACTCGGCGACTAATCTAAGGACAAATATGCAACACGGAAACCGCACACGCCAAGAAGCGAGACCAGCTGCTTCCCGGCAGCGCAAGAAACAGCAGACCAGCCTACAGACAACCGCCACACTGTTACTCGCCGTGCTCACCATGCTTCTCATCACTGCATGCGGATCCGCACCCACGGCCCACACGAAGCAAACCGACAAGTCACAGCCCAAGACCGAAAAAATCGTATACCCCGCCCAATTCGTACGCACTTTCGGATACTACGATGACATAAAAACACCTGCCGCCGTGGCAAAAAGCATGGAAGACACCGGCCAGAAGTATGTAACCAAAGCATACGCCGACAACAACGGCGATGTCGTCGCACTCGTCACCGAGCGGCAACGACAAGCCAACATCCAAGCCAACAACGAATGGATCACCAAAGGAGAAAGGTACTTCCGGGAAGGCAGCCCGGACTACCACTACCAGATCAACCAGGACGGCACCGCCATGACCGTATGGACCGACAAGCACCTCACCCCCAACCCCAGCATCGGTATCTTCACCACAGTGCCCGGCTACAGCGGCTACAGCTACTACCTAAAAGGCCACGCTGGCCCCTGGGACATGACCATCACCGTACGCAACTGCCACACCGACCAACAGGTCGGCCAATTCACCGCTACACAGGGCTTCACCCTCGACCCCGCCACCTTCGGCGACTGAGCGCGTTAAAACCATCGTGAAACAAACGAATATTTTGAGCAAGGAGCAGAGATGAAGGAAGAGAGCATTTTCGACAGGGCGGTAACGCTTATGATTCCGGATAGCTACGAACGTTGGGACGAGAACACACAGCAATCCGATGACGCAGCAGAAACCGCATCATCACAGACCAGCGCCGCCGAAGATCCGTACAATGCCCAATTCATCCAAAACCTCGCGCTCAGCGGCTTGTTCAAAGCGCGCACCGACACATACGTCACCGGGGTGAAAAGCGAGAATCCTTGACAACCCAACAAACTCAGCGAGCGCCTTAACGACTATTACCAAACCGCCATGCGCAGCCTACCGATGGTGCGCAACGGCGAAATCGGAACCCACCCGGCCTCATGCGGCGAGGAAACTCAGGAAATCGGCATGCTTCAATACACGTTCGCAACCCCGACATGCGACTGGTTCGCCTGCACGATCCTCCTGCCGGTCGCCTCCAACGAAGCCACGCTCACCATGCTGTGCACGCTCGACCATGCCGTCTTAGGAGCCATGGAATTCATGTCCATCGCTGACTCCATCACGCTCAATCAGCTTTCGCCAGCACAAGAATAATTCTTGTTCCAATTCTCGTAATCGATAATCCGGAATCCGGAAAATCGCGTATTTATCCACAGATGTATCCACGTTTTTCCACATCAATTCACTTGTCTATTTTCTTTTGCCGGCTTGTATTGTGAAATATCCCACATCGTATGTAATACACAATGTTACGGCTCTTTGCGACACCCGTTGTGGCATCTACCTTTACAGACCTTAAGCACTATATCTAGTGGTCAATAAACCGACACGCTACTAGAAGTTGGGGTTCAGTTTGGAACTACATCCATGTAGTCTGAGTTTTTGAAAGCTTACCAGACATCAATTCGGAGGTTACGATGACCGTCACTGTTTTCACCAAACCACGCTGCCCGCAATGCGAAGCGACCAAGCGTCAGCTTACTCGGGCGAATATCGCCTTCGAGACCGTGGATCTGACTGAAAACCCCTCCACCCTCGAGCAGCTCACGCAGGCTGGCTTCCGCCAGGCGCCCGTGGTCATCACGCCCGACGCTTCCTGGAGCGGCTACCGTCCGGACCTCATCAAGCAGCTTGCGGTCAACGCCGTCGAGACTCCTGCTGACGCCACGGCTCCACAGACCGTTCTCGCCTAACCCGCCGATGAACCAGACCAACCACATCAACCAGACGAATCCCAGAGAGAAGGCGATGATGGCGAACGCGGGTATCGATGACGCCGCCACCACGGACACGAAACCTTACGACGACGAATGCGTTACACCAAGCGAGCCGGAGGCCAAGTCCAAAGGCGAGCATATCGGCGCCGTAGTCTATTTCTCGTCAGTTTCGAACAACACCGCGCGCTTCATCGAAAGCTGCGGCTTCCCCGACGAGGGCATCAACGTCTACCGCATCCCGCTGCGTCCGAAAGATGCACCGCTCCAAGTTCGCGAACCTTACATTCTCATCGTACCGACCTACGGCGGCGGCAACATCCAGAAAGCGCTGCTACCGCAAATCCGCAAATTCCTGAACGGGCACAAGAACCGCAGCTTCATCCGCGGCGTCATCTCCTCGGGGAACAGGAACTTCGCAACGGCCTTCTGCGCCGCCGGCGACATCATCTCCAAGAAATGCCACGTCCCGTTCATGTACAATTTCGAGCTTTTGGGCACCCCGGACGACCAGCGTCAGGTGCGCGAGGGCGTTCGCGACTTCTTCCTCAATGCGAAGAAGGAACAGAACGAACCAGGCCAGCAGCAGTAAACGCTGCAACCAAGAAGTTATAAAAGTTTTGCGCCGCCATCTTGCCATTCATCGGCCAAGCAGCAGCCATAAAAATTCAATTTGATATAGACAATAGACAATTGCCGCGTTTTGACGACGGCACCGTAAGAAGATAGGAACACAATGGCTCTCAACGACACAGCGCTGAGCATGGATAACACCGTCGAAGACACCGGTTTCGACCCGGAACACGACTACCATTCGCTCAACGCGATGCTCAACCTCTACGACGAAGACGGCAAGATCCAGTTTGACAAGGACAAGGAGGCCGAGCGCGCCTACGTCAGCACCCACGTCGCGGAGAACACCAAGAAATTCGGCTCCACCGCCGAGCGTCTGAAGTACCTTATCGACAATCTGTATTACGATGGAAAGGTCTTCGAGCAGTACACCCCCGAGTTCCTTGATTCCTTCTACAAGCACATCGAAGACTTCGGCTTCGAGTTCGAGACCTTCCTTGGCGCCTTCAAGTTCTATCGTTCCTACGCGCTGAAGACCTTCGACGGCAAGCAGTACCTCGAGGACTTCCCGCAGCGCAGCGGCGCTGTGGCGCTTGAGCTCGCAGCCGGCGACGAGAAGCTCGCCGTCAAGTACGTCGACGAGATTCTCTCCGGACGTTTCCAGCCTGCCACCCCGACCTTCCTGAATCTCGGCAAGGCGCAGCGCGGCGAGCCCGTCTCCTGCTTCCTCGTGCGCATTGAGGACAACATGGAGTCCATTTCCCGCGGCATCAACTCCGCCCTCCAGCTCTCCAAGCGCGGCGGCGGCGTGGCCCTGCTGCTCACCAACCTGCGTGAGCAGGGCGCTCCGATCAAGCACATCGAGCACCAGTCCAGCGGCGTCGTGCCGGTGATGAAGCTCTTGGAGGACTCCTTCTCCTACGCCAACCAGCTCGGCGCACGTCAGGGCGCGGGCGCGGTCTACCTCAACGCTCACCATCCCGACATCCTGCGTTTCCTCGACACCAAGCGCGAGAACGCCGACGAGAAGACGCGAATCAAGTCGCTGTCGCTCGGCGTCGTCATCCCCGACATCACCTTCGAGCTTGCCAAGCGCAAGGAGAAGATGGCCCTCTTCTCCCCCTACGATGTCGAGCGCGTCTACGGCAAGCCTTTCGCAGATATTTCGGTCACCGAAAAGTATGACGAGATGCTGAACGACGACCGCATCCACAAGACCTACATCGACGCCCGTGAGTTCTTCATGACCCTCGGCGAGGTGCAGTTCGAGTCCGGCTACCCCTACATCCTCTTCGAGGACACGGTCAACAAGGCCAACCCGATCGACGGCCGCGTTACCATGTCCAACCTCTGCTCCGAAATTCTGCAGGTGCAGGAACCCTCCACCTATAACGCCGACCTCAGCTACGACCATGTCGGCAAGGACATCTCCTGCAACCTCGGCTCCCTCAACATTGCGAAGGCGATGGACGGCGGCCTGGCCGACCCGGTGGAGACCGCAATCCGTGCCCTCACTTCCGTTTCCGAGCAGACCCACATCGATTCCGTGCCGTCCATCAAGCGCGGCAACGAAGAGGGTCACTCCATCGGCCTGGGACAGATGAACCTGCACGGCTTCCTTGCCCGTGAGCACATGTATTACGGCTCCGAAGAGGCGCTGGACTTCACCGACATGTACTTCATGACTGTGGCCTACCACGCCTACAAGGCCTCGCACAAGCTGGCCGTCGAGCGCGGTCACGCCTTCGCAACCTTCGACAAGTCCGATTACGCCAAGCCGGCCGGCCAGGGCAACTACTTCGACAAGTACACCGACGGCCGCCGCTCGCTCGAGCCCAAGACCCAGACCGTGAAGGACCTCTTCGAGCGCTTCGGCATCCACATCCCCACCGTCTCCGACTGGGAGACGCTGCGCGACGAGATCCTGAAGGACGGCATCTACAACGAGTACCTGCAGGCCGTGCCGCCGACCGGTTCGATCTCCTACATCAACCACTCCACCTCCTCGATCCACCCGATCGCCTCGAAGATCGAGATCCGCAAGGAAGGCAAAGTCGGCCGCGTCTATTATCCGGCGCCGTACATGACCAACGACAACCTCGATTATTTCCAGGACGCCTACGAAATCGGCTGGAAGAAGATCGTGGACACCTACGCCGAGGCCACCCAGCACGTCGATCAGGGCCTTTCACTCACCCTCTTCTTCCCCGCTGGCGTCACCACGCGTGAGCTCAACAAGGCGCAGATCTACGCCTGGCGCAAGGGCATCAAGACCCTCTACTACATCCGCATCCGCCAGCAGGCGCTTGAGGGCACCGAGGTCGAAGGCTGCGTCAGCTGCATGCTGTAAATCCAGCGCTCAAGCCTCAAGCTGAAAAACACAAGTGCCCGCCAGATATCCGTTGATATTGGCGGGCACTTGCATAGATGCCTCTTACGGAATTGAGCAGCCGTGCGATACTGATAGATAATCACATACCTTATAAAGGAACTTTCATGACTTTTACCGCGATGGACTGGAATCTTGGCGGAGCGGACGCCGATGCAGACCGCGACACATTCAACACCATGACCGCGAATCTCTGGACACCCGAGCAGGTCTCACTTGCCGATGACGCAGAGGATATTCGCGGGCTGAGCGACAACGAACGAGTGGCGCTGAGCCGCATTTTTGCCGGGCTTTCCGCACTCGAATCGCTGCAGACCAGCAGCGCAACCAGCGCTTTGAGTACTGACGCCGAGCGCGATGGCGCCGGCACAAGGCAGGCGGTTTTGACCGCTATCGCCTTTGGCGAGTCGGTGCACACCAAGGCTTATTCAGCACTGATTGCCGCACTTGAAAGTAATATAAACAAAGCAAAAGGCATCAATAACAGCGAAAACAATGATTCCGCACAATCCGCGTTTGCTTGGACACAACAGAACGAATCAATGCAGGAAAAACTGCAGCTGCTCGAAAATGAGTACGCCGCTGCTTCCAATAATTCGAATACCTCCACCGCTGAAAACAATGGCCAAAACCAGGATTCGCCTGCCGATTCATCGAGTATTTCTTCGCCGACGGAAATTGCCACGCCGAACGCCCCGGTTTCCGATTCCGATTCCGCCACAACCAACATCCCCGACCTCGGCGCGCTCAAGCGGCTCGCGGCGGCAGTGCTAGCTGAAGCGCTGCTGGTCGAGTCCGGTTTCTATCTGCCAATGTGGCTTTCCAGCCGCGGAACGATGACGAAATCCGCCGATATCATTCGCCTGATCAATCGCGACATCGTCACATCCAGCTCATATCTCGGCTCGATTTACCAGCAAAAACTCGAACAGCTTGACGATGCCACGCGTGAGACCATACGCCAGTATGCCTACGATCTTGCCAATAACCTGTACTTTGCTGAGGAAGATTACAGCTATACGCTGCCTTACGCCGATTTCGGCCTCGACGACGATATCGAAAAATTCCTGAGCTACAACGCCAACAAGGCCCTCTCCTACCTGGGCTACCCTGCCCTGTTCCCCGCCGAAATCAGCCAACCGAACCCTGCGGTAACCGACGAATTGAACGATATGGAATCGTTGGCATCTGCCCTCAAACCCGCCAGCCTGTTCGGTGGCAATGGCATTAATTTCGGGTCAACCGCTTCCGCGGGTGCCACCGCCGGGATATCCTCTCCTTCGACCCCGGCCTCAACCGGTGCAAACTCCGCCAACAAGGCCGAAGAAACCAGCGACGACGACTGGGATTTCTGATGCCAGCCCATCGCGGTCCTTCGTCTGAAGATTGCACCAAAACAAGCCACTGACCAGTCTGGATTACCCTTCAGCGGCCCGAAAATGGCGGAACTGGGAAACTGCGCC
This sequence comes from Bifidobacterium sp. ESL0784, assembly GCF_029433295.1. Lineage (GTDB taxonomy): Bacteria > Actinomycetota > Actinomycetes > Actinomycetales > Bifidobacteriaceae > Bifidobacterium. The sequence goes on along the minus strand of NZ_JAQTHV010000001.1, from coordinate 228,297 downwards.
ATTTTTACGCCACCTATGGGCCGTCAGTGGCTTGTTTATGGCGGTATTGAGAGGATTCAGCCGCGACCCGACCACTTCGGGTTGATGCTCATGGTCTGGAAACGGTGCTGCATCATGGCGTTGTCGAAATGCTCGCCGAAGAAACGCGCGACCGGTGAGGTCTGCGGCAATCCGGCGATGCGGCCATACCAGCAATCGAACGCCATCAGGGTGACCGCGATATCAATGAGCATGAACACCAACATGACGGCGGTCAGCGCGTAACGCCATTTCCACGGGATGAGATTGATGAACTTCAGCAGACGCGGCAGCAGCTCGCGCAGCCAGACCAGGCCCGCTAACCCCCAGAAAAACATGTATTTGCCACAGGTCTTCCCACCGAAAAGAGGTAGCCAGTCGTTCGAATAATTCCATGCAATGATGCCGAACGCAATCTGCATAAACCATGCCACAAACGATTCAAAACAACCGCCGATAATCGCACTGGCGAAGAAAATCAGGATGGCGTTGGCATGCCACAAACGATTCAGGCACATCGTCAACACCACGACGCCGAAGCCGTAAATCGGCGAGAACGGGCCCCAAATGAGCCCTGCGCGGTCCTGCCATTCGTTGAAGAAGATGAGATGGTAGATTTCCTCGACGATGAGCCCGCCGACGCAGCCGACCACGAAAAGCCAGAACACATTGAAAATGTTGAGTTCGACGTAGCCTTTGCCGCTCGGATCCCGGCCGAGCATACCGGCACCTTTGGCCTCGATGTATTCGTCGTGCTCGTCCATCCGTTTGAGTTTGCGCTGCACAACGCGTTCGCCGATCAACGCTGGATCGAGCGCGATGGCAAGCGCCACCAGAATCGCGATCTGAATAAGCGATAGCCCAACGCCGGGCCCAAGCCCCTGCAATGCCAACGAAAGCATGCCTTGGACGAACGTCACCGCCATAAGCACATATGCCCATTGCGCCGCATGCTTGCGCAGGTCACGCAGCAGCATCACACCAAAAACAATCAGGGCCGCGGCATTGGCCAGCGAGACGACAGCCTGCGCGCAGGTCAACAGGAACGTCAGATCGAGCGGGTCGGCATGGAGCCTGCCGGTAAAGAATTTATGGATGCCGTCGAAAATCGCATAACCGACGTATGGCACGCCAACGAGTCCGACCAGCAGAACCAAAACACCATAGACACGGCCAATCAAAGTGAGATGTCCGGACGCATGGTTGGCGAAGTTGCGGGAAGCGTCGCTGACGCCTTCGGCGGCACGGGCGGCTGAATGCGCCACGGCACCCGCGGCAGAGCTCGCCGCCTTGCCAAGTGCGTTTGCCGAGGATTTAGCCGAGACCGTCACCCTGTCTAGAGCTTTCGCCGAAGATTCCGCGGAATTGTACAAAGTTTTGTCGGCATTTCCGGCGCTCTCGGCTTCGCCGGCTTTACTCGCCCGCCCTGTCTTGCCGGCGTTGCCGATTTTGCCGGCTTTGCGAGTCAGCGGTTTCCCCGAATTTTCGTCACCAGGAGCAGCCCCCATAGTCCCACTCCCCTTCATAGCACATCTTCTCAGCAATCCTCTCAAGGGTACCTTGCACTGCGGTCGGGTTCAAATCCGATTTGAAAAGAATCAATATAAATTAATCAATATATTCTTATTTGTCCCATAAAACCGATACGTTGGATTTGGGGATATTTCATATATCACACCGAAGATGGCGTGACGTCATCGCTCATAACCAAACACACGATCTTTTAGATCGTAAACTACGCGAACAAACAAAAATCAGAAAAACAAAAGAACAAAATTAGACAATTAAAAAGAACGACCGACCATCCGACTAACGAATGATCAGGAACAATCAATGAAGACACGAAACGTAATAGCCACTGCGGCCATCTCATTGGCCGCTGCCGCCCTTGCCATAGTGCCGCAAACCGCGATGGCCGGCGAGCATGAGCCATCCTTCGAGAGCACCAATCAGGCATCAGTCGCTCAGGCCCACTGCGATGCCAGCAAACGCTCGTTCGGCACCGACGCTTACTGGCAGTTGAGTTCGGACTGCTCGCAACTGCATCTTGGAACCAGATACGAGGGACGCATCGGCACCTTGCCCAACACCCGCCCGTGGTATTCCGTCAGGTACTCGATTAAAACCGTGACGGTGGATTCGCCCGTCAAGGCCCACGTCGACTCCTCCCAGATGTTTTATGATATGCCGTATCTGACCAGCATCGACCTGACCGGCCTCGATACCAGCGACGCAACCGATATGAGAAACATGTTCTATAAGAACCCGTCGCTCGGCAGCATCACTTTTGGCGATAAATTCGACACCAGCAATGTGACCGATATGAGCTATATGTTCGCAGCGAATTCCACGCTCCAAAGTCTTGATTTAGGGGACAAATTCGACACCTCCAAGGTCACCAACATGAATCACATGTTCGGAGGCATGAAAAGCGTGACATCAATCAACATGGGCTCATCGTTCTCCACCGGCAACGTGATTACCATGGCCGCCATGTTCCGAGGCGACTCTGCGCTCAAAAGGCTCGACCTTTCTGGCTTCGACACCAGCAAAATCAGCAGTGACGACCGAATCGACAATATGTTCGAAGGCTGCACCGACCTGCGCTTCGTCAACGTCGGGGCCAACGCGGCGTTCAGAGGCGCGGCAAACGCACCTTCCGCCAAATGGAAAAGCCAGGACGGTAATTGGACAGGCAATCCGGCCCTCGGTTTCGGGCAGGACTCACCAAGCACGACTTGGTACGGCAAGGCCGAGGTTTCGGTGAGCTTCAGCGCCAACGGAGCGCAGGGTGCAGCCCCGGCGACGATGACGCGCGACGCTTGGCCGGGCACGTCAGCCGAATTCGAGATGCCCGGACAAGGCGAAATGATCAATACGGACCATACCTTGGCGGGATGGTCACACGATCAGGATGCCCAGGAACCCCATTATCTGGCCGGTTCCGTATTCACTGCGAACAATAACGACAACGCCACGATGCACGCGGTGTGGCAGCGTTCGGGAGGCGAAGGCGGAACCGAGACTGGAGAAGGGGAAAGTGGAACGGAGCCCGGCGAAGGCGGATCCGAGATTGGTGAGGGAGAAACCGCACCCGGCGAAGATGAAGGGGAAGTCAGCGGCAGCGAAGGAGAGAGCGGGATCGACGAAGTCGAATCCGAAGAAGGCGAAACCGACATCGACGAAAGTGAAGTCGAGCCAGAGGACGAGGAAACCGAGCCAATCGTCGCCGGGCCGACGTTGCCGGGAACGCCCGGCCACTCACCGATAACCAATCCGGACCACATCCCATCGCCCGCAGTCTTCACACAAAAGCCCGCAGACGCGTCCAAAACATCCGGCCAACAGCAAACAGAAGGCGCGCAGCGGCAAAACGGGCTGGCGCAGACCGGCTCACCCATCCTGCACCTCGCCATCATCGCCGTCGCCCTGACGCTCACCGGTCTGGCCATAATCTTGCGCGGGTTCTCGGCCGGCTGCTAATCGATCTAGACAAACCATCCCAATCAACGAAGCACGCGCAATGCGGCGGGAATGGAAGCACCGGCTCCATTCCCGCCGCATTCATAACCTCGCAACAATCACCGTTTCGACCGCGCAATCACCCAGCCCGCAAACCATCAGATTTATTCGCTTTAAACAGAAGATTCAGGGCTTCAAATAGGGTGATAACATCGGGGATAATAGTAGATACAAGCGGGAATCGTCAGATCGAGTCCGATGTCGTTATTCCCTTCCCAACAGAACAAGCCCAAGGAGCCCATTCATGAGCAACGTGATGGCCATTGCGCGACGTGACATCGCACGTTTGCTGCGCGTCCCTGCCGCGTGGGTCGTCCTCTTCGGGCTCGTCTTCATCCCGCCGCTTTACGCGTGGTTCAATATCGCGGGTTTTTGGAACCCCTACGGCAACACCAACGCCATTGAAGTAATCGTCGTCAACAACGACCGCGGCACCGATTCGAAGACCATCGGCAAAATGAACATGGGCGCGCAAATCGTCCGCCAGCTCAAAAGCAATACTCAGCTGGGCTGGAAATTCGCTGACCAGTCCGCAGCCATGCAGCGCGTGGAATCCGGGGCCAGTTACGCCTCCATCATCATCCCGGGAGATTTCAGCGACCGCGTCGCCGGAGTCATCGAAGGACATAGCACGCGCCCGACGCTGGAATACTATGTCAACGAAAAGGCCAACGCACTGGCAAGTCGCATAACCGATACCGGCGCATCCACGGTCGATAGCCAGGTCAATGAGACCTTCGTTTCCACAGTAAGCAAGGTGGTTTCCGGCGTTGTCAACAAAACCGATGCCGAAATCAATACCAAAGCCGACAGCGCAACGGCCGACACACTTGCCGACCTCAACAAGGCACAGCAGTCCGTCGCCGATATCCGCAGCAATATCAGCGACTTGACGACTACATTGAATGGCGTTCCCGACAAGACCAAAGCAGCTCGGGGAACCCTTGACAAAACTCAAAAAGCCGGAGCCGGCACTTCCCAGCAGTTGAACGACGCGTCTTCCGCCATTGCAAAAACGCAAAACACCCTCAACGACTTCGTCAACGGCGCCGGCGGCACGCTCGACCAAAGCTCGAGTCTGCTTTCACAAGCAAGCTCGCAATCGAACGTCGCTATCAATTCGATTGCAGCCGGACTGACGAAAGCCAACGGGGACGTGGGTTCGGCACTTTCCACGGCCCAGCAGATCAACACGGATACCGGTAGCCTCATCAGCCGCTTGGAAGCGGCGGGCGTGCCAGGAAGTTCTAGCGCCATCGCCGATCTCAAAACGCAAAATCAACGTCTCGGAGATTCCATTAATGCCCTGAGTGATCTCAATTCCAGCAAGAACCTTGGCTCGACGGTTTCCAGCACCGTTTCGGCGGCCAACGGCATCAATACTTCCACGCAATCGGCTTTGGGCAACGCTGCAAACGCAAGGAAAACCATTACAACGGGCGCGCTTCCGCAGCTCAACAACGGCCTCAACGGACTTTCGAGCGTCGCAGCGACGTCTTCGGCCAACCTCGCTTCGCAGGGCTCATTGATTACGCAATCCACGCTCGTCCTGAACCAGCTCGATCAAGCCGCCACCACCGCCGCCAAGGCCCTCGCCGGCACCGACAAAGGCTTGGCGAATCTGCAAAGCCATCTGACGACACTCACCACCGATATTTCCGCACTTTCCGGCTCTTCGACGCTTGGCAGCTCGGGGATACTGGCGAAATCCGTGGGCGGCGACGGCAAGCTCGACGCTGCGAAAATCGCGGATTTCATGCTCTCACCGACCGTCCTCGACACGAAAATCGTCTATCCGGTGAGCACTTACGGCTCCGGCATGGCACCGCTGTTCACGAACCTGACGCTGTGGGTCGGGGCGTTCATGCTCGTCGTCTTGATGAAGCTGGAAGTGGACGATGACGGGCTGGAAAACGAGCCGACGCCCGGCCAGCGCTACTGGGGTCGCTGGATTCTTTTCGCGCTTATCGCTTCGATTCAGGCCGTCGTCACCGTGCTGGGCGAGCTGATCATCGGTGTGCAATGTTACAACGTGCCGATTTTCATCATTACCGCGATACTTGCCTCGATAGTCTACGTCAGCATCACCTACGCGCTTTCCGCTACCTTCCTGCACGTCGGCAAGGCGTTATGCGTCGCGCTGGTCATCATCCAGATTCCCGGTTCGTCAGGCATGTACCCCATCGAAATGATGCCGAAATTCTTCCGTGCCCTGTACCCCTACCTTCCGTTCACCTATTCCATCAACGCGTTGCGCGAGACCATCGCCGGCTTCTACCGCGCCGACTGGTTCGCCAATATGGGACGCCTGATGATTTTCGCCATTCTGTTCTTCATCCTGGGGCTCGCAGTCAAGCCACATATGGGCAATCTGCAGCGCTTGGTCGACCGCCAGCTCAAGGCCAGCGACATCATCAGCAGCGAACCGGCACTGCACAAGTCCGGTGAATACCCGATTTCTCAGGCTCTGAACATGTTGGCCGACAAAGAGGAATATCGCGCCGGCATCGAGGAACGCGCTAGGAAATTCGCCCTGCTTTATCCAAAGCTCATGCGGGGCGCGCTGGCATTCGGCATCGCGGTTCCGGCAGCTATGGCCATCACGTTCTCGCTGACCACCGGCACCAAGCTGATAGCGCTGGCCGCGTGGGTCATTTGGTTCCTTGTCACCATTATCTTCCTGGTCGTCGTCGAGTCGATTCGCGACAGTCTCGCCCGGCAAGTGCGCCTCGGCAATCTGGAAGACGATGCCGTACGAACGCTGCTATACGAACGCCAGCGACCACGCAAGAAGGCAAAAGCCAAAACGGCTCATAAGAACACGGAAGGAGGCGACCTTCAATGAGAACCATTTGGAAACTCTTCACTGGCGACATTCGGCGCATCACCAGCAATATCATTTCGATCATCATCCTGATGGGCTTGGTCGTCATCCCCGCGCTGTTCACCTGGTTCAATGTCACCGCGAGCTGGGACCCGTTCGGCAACACCAAAAACCTCAAATTCGCCGTGGCAAGCGTCGACGAAGGCTATTCCAGCGACCTTATGCCGGTGAAAATGAAACTCGGCGACCAAGTCATCGGCCAGCTTCGCGCCAACAGCCAACTCGATTGGACGTTTACGACCAAAGACAAAGCCATCGAGGGCACCAAAGCCGGCACCTACTACGCGGCGGTCATCATTCCCAAGGATTTCAGCCGCAACATGATGACCTTCTTCTCCTCCGACGCCAAACACGCGACACTCGAGTATTACACCAACGAGAAAAAGAACGCCGTCGCGCCGAAAGTCACCGGGCAAGGCGCCGACCAGATTTCCAAAGAAGTCAACGAGATGTTCGCGAAGACCATCACGAGCACCGCACTGAGCGTAGCCTCCGGATTGTCGAAACAAATGGATTCCTCTGACGCCCGCGAGCGCCTGACCACATTCAATGGCAATATCAACGATTTGGCCAGCCAGCTCAACGATTCCGCAACCAACGTGGATGTCTACGCAAGTCTTATCGACATTTCCCAAACCCTGCTTTCCAGCTCCTCGGCCCTGCTCAACAACGCTTCGAGCGATGCCGGCAAATCATTGAAACAGCTCAACAAGGCAGGCGGCAACGTCAAGGACGTTTCGGACGCGCTCGATACCGCGACTTCCACACTTTCGCAGGCGTTAAACGCCAGTAGCTCGAGCAACGCCGCCATCGGCACGGATATCGGCAACGCTTTAGACAGCGCCGGCAAATCCTCCGCCGACGTCTCGGCGACACTGCGCAAACAGGCCGGACTGATAGGAGACCAAGCAGCTCAATATCAGAAAATCCGAGACACGTTGGCCGGGTTGCCGTCCCCTCCAACCGAGGCGCTCAAGACCCTTGACGGCATCATCGCCCGTCAAAATGCATTGCAAACCACTCTGAACACCTCAGCCAGCGACCTTGATGCCAAAACCGGGGATGCGACAGCGCAACGCGAACAAATCGTCGGCCTGGCCAACCAATCCAAAACGGCCATCGACGGGCTCAACACCAATCTTTCCAAGACCCTGAAACCGCAGATTGCAAGCATCACTTCATCGCTTTCCTCCGTTTCCGGGACTCTCGGTTCCGGCGCCTCAGACCTTAACAACAGCATGACGGATCTCAATAACACGGCCAACCAAGCCAACGGCAAACTTAAGCAGGCGCGCGCCACGCTCGCTGACACCTCAGCCACGCTTTCCGATGCAAGCAGCAAACTGACCACTTTCAGCCAGCAATTGACCAATGCGCTCAACAGCGGCGACATGGCTAAAGTCAAAAAGCTGCTTTCCGGCGACCCCGACAAGCTCGCTGCAACCCTCGCCGCACCAGTTGCACTCAAACGCAACGCAGTGTTCCCGGTCGAGAATTTCGGTACGTCGCTGACCCCGTTCTACACGTTCATACCGTTGTGGGTCGGTTCACTTCTGATTGCGCTGACCATCAAAACCAACGTTTCACGTGAAACGCGACGCAAGTTGGGCGAAGCCAGTTCCGGAACCGGTTGGAGCTGGTTGCACAGACGTCGTCGTCAAAAGAATCCCGGCACGAAAACAAATGCGGCCATTGCAGACAAAGCGGATACACTCGTTCTCAGCAATCCAATCGATGCCAATAACGAGACCACACAACCCATAGATACCACCGATACCCGTGTTGAAGCCAAGACTTTCGCAAGTCCCGCTTCGCCGGAAGATGAATCCGTCTCCATCGATGATGCCGGACGCCTTTTCGACGAACCGAAATCCTACCAGCTCTTCCTCGGCCGTTTCGGCATTTTCGCCCTCATCTCTCTGCTGCAAAGCACATTCTCCTGCGCAGGAACCTTGCTGTTCCTACGGGTTCACGCGGTCCATCCGATGCTGTTCATGCTCGCCGGATGGGTTTCCGGCTTGGTCTACGCGTTCGTCATCTACACGCTGGTGGCCTGCTTCGGCACCATCGGCAAAGCAACGACAGTCATTATTCTGGTGATGCAGATTTCCGGCTCCTCTGGCACTTACCCGCTGCAGGTGCTGCCGAAATTCGTACAGGTCATCAACCCGTTCCTGCCCGCAACGCATTCGATCCAGGCCGCCCGCGCCGCCATCGCCGGCATCTATCAAGGCGACTTCTGGATTCAGATGGGCATCGTCCTGGTCTACGCCGCCGTGATGCTCGTCATCGGCCTCATCATGCCGAAGCCCTCGAAATTCAACACCTGGTTCTCCGGCCAAATGGAACGCACCAAGTTGATTTAATAACCCGAAAGAACGAAATCTAAATGACGGGATTCATGGACTCTAAGCATACATCCGTTTTCTCAATTCCTCGGAAACGGTGAAACTCAATGGTCTTCTTGTACGAATCGAGACCAAGCCTTTCCGTTCAAGCTCGACGCAATATTTGCGTACGGTTTGCTTTGAGCACTTACATTGCTGTGCCAAGGTGTCAAGTTCTACAGCATCGTTGACACCGAATAAATTTTGTTTCATGACACACTCCAATATCTCCGAAGCCTTATGGCTCAGATTGTCCTCGAGTCTAAGCTGGAAATGAAGCTTTTCTGCCCGCTTGTCAATTTCGTTTTTCATGAGCAGCTCATCAATAAGCTGATTCTGCGCCAATTTTATAAAATCAAGCATGTCGGAAACAAAGAAAGTCAGTTCCCCGCAATTCAACGTATCCTCAGCTTGTGAAAACGCTTTATAATACTTTCCCTTGTTATCTGCGATCACTTTGGCTAATGATAGAACGGTCGGAAGTGTCAATACTTGTCGCAAATACAAAGCCAACAAATATCTACCAGTGCGTCCGTTTCCATCATAAAACGGATGAATATATTCAAATACAAAATGGACCACCAACGCACTAAACAACCCGGTAAGCCTATCGGTTGAACCCATCTCAAGCATGCCATTCAACAAAGCCTCGATATGCGCTTCCCCGCTCACACCAGAATGGACAACCCCATGAGGACCTATAATTTCTTCGTCACCAGAACGGAACAATTTTCCATCCGGCCTATCAACGTCAGTTATCTCACCTTGGGTGACTTGATCATAAATATGCCGCAAATCCTCCAAAGTTCTTGGCAATTTATTGTCATCCCGCGAAAGTTTCATATATAATTTCGCAAATTCACCAAAACGGATAGTCTTGGAAAGAGGTTTAGTCTTACCGCCGTTGAGAACTTCACGTGCCGAAGAAACCGCCAAATCAGTTTCTTTTCTAGTGCTGCGTACGCCTTCCATCTGGTTAGTCGACAACAATTCCCCAGAGATAAAATCATCGATAAATTCGTCTCTCATCAGATCGGACAAATCCATCCACATAGGTAGGATACCTATTTCCATGATAAAAATATCTTCAACTTGCCGAGATAGAGTTCGAGGCACTGCTACAAACAGCTCACCTAACTGAGTGATAATCCCCGTACGGAAGGTGGAGCGCGCCTCGAGCCGTTCATGCGCTAATTGCAAATGTTTGGTCCTGCTTGAATCTTTATCAGCATGAAATAGACTCGCCAATGAACGGTAATCTTTCATCATTTTTGCCTACCCTACAAAAGAAATATCTCTCCAAGTATCAATAGTAAACGCAAAAAACTTGCTTATTGATATTTTTATACTATTTTATCAATAACAGGTCGATAAAAGATATGGAATTGATAAAAATTTATATTTTTATCAATTCCAATCAATCAAGATAGGGAGAATGTCCTTCTTTTTGATAGTTCTAGATTTTACCCTCTGACTTTAGCGGCTTTCGTGGGGTTGGCGAACGAAATCGGGGTATCACCCTGCTGGGCACCTTCGACTTGCGCACCGGTGAAAGCCGGCTTGCCACCCGCAGCCTCGTAAGCCTCACGCGCCTTGTCGTCATTCCACTGCTCGCCGACAAGCACGCCGTGGTTCAGCATGATCTCGCGCTGTGCGCACGAAGCGACCAAAGCGTCGTGCGTCACCACGACAATGGTGGTTCCCTGCTCGTGCAGTTCGCGGAAAAGGTCGAGCACAATCTTCTCGTTCTTCTCGTCCAAATTGCCAGTGGGCTCGTCGGCCAGTATCAGCTTGGGATGATTAATCAGCGCACGAGCGATGCACACTCGCTGCTGCTCGCCGCCGGAAAGTTCGCTGGGCAGATGCTTCGCGCGGTCTTTCAACCCGACATGGTCGAGCGCCTCGAGCGCCTCCTTCTCGTCAACCACCGAATGGTAGTACTGCGCCACCATCACGTTCTCAACGGCGGTGAGATGCGGCACGAGGTAGAACTTCTGGAAGACCAGGCCGATGACGTTCTTGCGCACGTCGGCCAGCTGAGTGGCGTTCAAATCGTTGAGCTCATGGCCTTCAAGCGTCACCGATCCCTTGGACGGCGAATCCATGCAGCCGATGATGTTCATCAGCGTGGTCTTGCCGGAACCGGACGAGCCCACAACCGCGAGCCACTGCCCTGCCGGCACGGTGAGACTGAGGTCATCCACCGCGTGAAGGTCGCCGTAGATCTTCGAAATATGATCAAGTTCGAGCAGCATAGCCACTCCTTTCAATAATTTCTTGCACTTTTACGTTTATTCGCGAAGGACTTCCGTCATTCTTCCTGCAGCACCACGGCCGGATCAATCCGCACCGCGTTGCGCACGGGTGGTAGCGATGCGAGCACCGCGACCAGCATGCTTACCAATACGGAAGCGAGCGCCAGCGGCCAGTTAAGCGAAAGTTTTTGTCCGAAAACGGACGCGCTGAGCGCACGAGCGAGCAGGTAGCCGATGGCCGTGCCAAACAATCCGCCAATCAACCCGTAAAGCGCTGCTTCAACGGTGAATTCCACCGCAATGTCACGCGATGAGGCACCAAGCGCCTTGCGCAAGCCGATTTCGTTGCGTCGCTGCGAAACAATGGATGAAATTGTGGTTCCGACACCGACCAGCGTCAGCACGAGCACGACCACGGTGACAATCCAGAAAAGCGTCTGCAGCATGGTAATGATACGAACGTTCGACGAGGTGATCTTCGTGACCTTCTGCGCCTTTGCGTTAAGCGATGTCTTCTTGTTGACGGAGCTGACGAGATTGCTCAGCCCTGCATCAGAAGTGTCGACGGAGAATTCGACAACGTCCGCGCCACGCTCGAAACCGGTGAGCTTGTCAACATCGAGGTTGTTGGCGTAGACCATATCGTCCTCGCTGCCGCCGGTGTCAACGATGCCATCCACACGGAATTCCGTACCGCCCGCGTTGGGAGCAGTAGGCTTCCACTCGGCAAGTTGGACCGAACCGAAATGATCATCCGAATTCTCAACGTTCGTTCCCGACAAGCTCCATCCCATGGTCGTTGCGGAACCAAAATAATTGTTCGTCTTCCCAACGCCCGTCGTTTCCGACGATTCCCATTCCGCAAGATTGACGGAACCAAGATCTGTGGCCGACATCTTCATACCCTGCATGCCCGTCATATTCTGCATATCGCGCGAACCCGTGCCAGACATATCCATACCCGGCATATCGGGAGTCTTGGCCTCTGCCGATATCCCGTCCAGCGCCTTGCCTAACTTGTCCTTCACGGTCGCGTCAACCATGCCCTGCTGCACGTTATCGGCATGTGCAGATTCGGACATTTTCATGTCCTTCATATTCGACATGTCATGCCCAGATGAATTGCCGTCAGTATTGGCCGAGCCCTGCGAGCCTGAGCCTTCGCTTCCCGAACCGGAGTTGCTGGAACCGCCAGACCCACTGGTGGTCGCAGCAGCAACGCTTTTGCCGGGACTATATTTGATGGTGATGATCGAGCCGATTTTCGCGTCAAGCTTGGTCGCCGCGTCGCGTCCGAGCATCACACCGCCGTTCGACGGCCACTTGCCCTCGACGCTCCAGTGATGGTTGAGCGCCTTCACATCGTGCGAATTGATGCCCGCCACCACAAACGGCAACGAATTGATACGCGTGTTTTCGTACCGATACGCGGCCGAACGTTCGGAACCAGCATTTTTGACCGTCGAGTTCAGTGCGGTGACAGTTTTCTGGTCGAACCCGGAATCTGCGACATTCGTGGTGTTAGAACCTTCAACCGCCTTCCCGGCCACAGTTCGTTGCGTAGGAGTAACGATGAGGTTGGCACCGTAAGCACGCATCTCCTCGTTCATCTGCTGCGGCACAGCCACGCAAATGGCAGCAAGGCAGAACAGTGTCGCCGCACCTACCAAGGACGCGACCACGGCCATCAGCGCCCGCGAGCGCCGCCTGAACACCGCGCTGAACAGCATGCGGAAGAACATGCGCCGGTTGGTCATCGGATGCTCGATAGAGACGTCAGGAGCGTTCGCAGGAACATTCGGATTACGTTGCGCAGCAACATTAACATTTTTATCAGCACTCTTACCGGAATCTTTGCCTGCATCGTTTCGCTTCAAGCCACTCATGCTGCCCTCCTTTCGTTTTTATCGGCATCGACGAATAACCGATTTCGTCCGAATCGCGTCCGCGTATTTTGCTGTTTATATTCGTATTTACGCTCCCATCCGAGCTCATTGCAATCAGCGACCATGCAGCACCTCTGCCGGACGCAGGTGCAGAATCGAACGAATCGAGGAGAACGAGGCGATCAGAATGGTCACGGCCAGCAGGACGAACACCAACACAAACACCATCGGCCGCATCACTACTCCCGAGCCGAATACGACATGTCCGATAACTTGCGCGAGCAACGACCCAAGCCCCGCGCCAACCAAGCCGCCAATCAGCGAAATGACCGCCGTCTCGGTGAGCATCAACCTCGAAACCGCGCCGTCAGTAGCACCGATGGCCTTGAGCAGCGCCAGTTCCGAACCACGCTCACCAATCGAAGATGCCATCAAATTGGCCACGGCGATTGCCGCCGCGATAAGACTCAGCGCGGTCATCAGTATCATCACGGCCTGCGTTTTGTGTAGCACGTCGCCCTGCAACGCCGCGACCTGCCGCACTTGCTTGGCAACTGCCCCGGGCATGACTTCCTCAATCTGGTAAGCGATTGAAGACGGATAAGCCGTGCAGTACCAGGTCTCCCACTCTTCCTGGCTCAGCGCCGCCGGATCCTTTTCGGCCTTGCGAGCCAAGTCGTTTTCAGGGGTGGTGAGTGCCTTGACCTCGATCTTGTCGATGGAATCCGGCAAATCGGAAAGCCGCTGAGCCGACCACGAAGGAATGTAAACACCGTTGGCATCATTATCACCGGAATCGAAAATCCCGACAATTCGTACGCGCTGGCTGCGGTGCTGCCCGTCGGCCGTCGCCTTGGAAAGCGTGACGGTCTGCCCGACTTTGGTATGGGTGACGTTGGCCAAGTCCTTGCCCATCATGCCTTGAACGACGGCAGTTTGATTGGTATCAGCCGCCGCAACAACTTTGCCGGTTCCCGAGGCTCCGGCCCCGTCCTTGGCCCAGGCTCCGTCGACTTTCCACCACGAACGCATGCCCTTGACCCCGGCGACCACGTTTTGGCCTGTCGCCAGCGGCACTTTCTTGTTGAACCACGTCCCCGTCACCGGCACATTGCGTCCATCGATGATGGCGTTCACGTTGAGTTCCGGCGCGAAATCGGTGATATTGAACGCCCAGAACGTCGTCTTGATGCTGGGCACATCCGATTCCTTGAGGAACGAAGTCGGGTCCGCAGCTTCCGCGCCGTTGCCCGCGTCGGCCGTGTTGTACAGGTCCGACACCACCGCGTCGGCCTTGGGCTTGACCACGATATTCGAGCCGTACGTAGACAGTTCGGCATTGAGCTTGTCGCCCACGTCGAAAACGACACCGAGCATCGCCACGCAGATCGTGGCCGACAGACAGACGGTCACCGCGATCAGCAATCGCCGCTTGAGCTGCCGCGAAAACGAGCGGAATACCATTCTCAGCAGAAACATCACGCTCTCCCTTCAGCAATGATGGCATTCATGCCTCTAACCCTGCTTTTATCAGCACTTCCGTCAGGGTTAGGGGCACAATTCTGGCTTTCTGCCCTTAAACCAACAAGAACATGCACTTGCCATAGGGTTAGAGGCGGGATTATTCCCACACGCGCAGATTTCGGCATAATCGACCCTCCTCATTCCTTGAAGTGACTCGACAGAGCGTCGAGGTCGGAGGTATGGATGGTGATTTTGCCGTGCGACGCCTCGAACGGGAACGGTATCGGGTTGCAGCCGCCCTTAAAGCCGATGGTGGCGACGTTCATCTCCACCTCGCAGCGCTTGCAAATAATCTTGCCGTCCTTCTCGTAGTATCCCGCGTCACCGCATGTCATACATGCGTCGAGACCCACACCGAAGGATCCGCCGTTCTTCTTGATGATGATGAAGCGCATCACGGTGCCATCTTTGGCCTTGTACTGGAAGCGGTGCAAGTGGCCGTCGTCCACCTTGTTGAAGGCGATGGTCGCGATGCCATTGTGCTGCGAATATCCTTCCGGCGGCGAAAGCGTCGGCTGCTCGTGCACCTTGGCGACACCTGCGGTCAGCGCGAACGTCACCACAATCATCGCAATCAGACTCCACGCACCAGCCGCTTTCGCGCGCCTCCGGAACGCTTTGTGCTCACGAACCACGGCATCGTTGTCACCGGCCAGCGGAGTTCGGAATCCAGCAATAATCGAAGCGACAACGGGAATAATAAAGACCAATACCGAGGCGATGACCAGTTTCATATCATTATTCGCCGCAAGAATCAGCACGTTGAATGCGGTGCCATCAAACTCGACAAACATCATCGACATCAGCAGCGAACACAGCTGTGTCACATGCCGAACCAGCAAAACCAGCAGCATCAGCATCGAAGCCGCGAGGAAACTGCCACGCACAGCGGTCGTGCGCATGGTGCGGAAAATCGCCGCCACTACGACGGCCGTGGCAATGCCCAGCGCAAAGCCAAGCGCACGCAGCAGCATCTTGGAAGTAAACGGAGATTCACCGGTCTCCACAAAACTTGTCAGCTGCATGAAGACGTCCTGCGAAGCAAAGAACGTGGTCAGCGCAATACCGATCGCCGAAATCGCGTTGGCCACATGCAGCCGAACCGGATGCTCGTGCCAGTCGCGCACAAGCCCTTTGGAGCAGGCCATAATCGCAAGTATCAGCACATCACAAATCACACAGCCAATGAGCACCGGCAAGTTGACCCCGGACCGCCGATCGACAATGACCAGCACGCGCAGCACCGTAAAAATCAGCGCCGCCCCAATGCCAACGATCAGCCCATACAGCCGCCACTGCCTGCTGACAGGCCTATCGCGCCCCTCGCCGACCCCGAGCAGCACGCTCAGCGTCATCACCAGCAGCGCCGGCGCCACCATCCCCGGCAGTGCCCCCACAAATTCCTCGAGCATTTTCTCGAATCCTTATCTTTGCCAACCGTAATTAGCTAGCTTTTATCTCATTACCAAAAAATCTACTGACGCAGTTGTCTGGGAATATACTTGCTTCGACACCCTCCAGGCCGGTAGGCCAAGCTTTATGTCTCAGCAAGCATATTCCCAGACAACTGCTCAACCAACGAATCATTAGCATTGTCGAATGGCTAAATGAGATGGTGATACGGAATAAACGTAAACTACTAAATCTTCTCAAGCTAAGCGTTACGTAAGTTAAAGACATCCACAACCAAGCAAAAACTATTTCTTATCCGCTCCAGTCGCTTTGCATCATGGTGAACACCCACTAAAAAGTGAGTTGTATCCGTTGAGTGGTGGAGGAGGGGGACATGCTTGCTGAGGAGTAAAGCTTGGCCTACCGGCCTTGAGGGTTCCGAAGCAAGTATGTCCCCCTCCTCCGCCACGTCAGTGATTTCTCAAATCTATTTGGAAAGTCACCATTGATGCACGACGTAATTCCAATCGAAACTGGCCACAATCGGCTTCGTCCAGAAACGTCCCTTAACGCCGGTATCTGGATCGACGTGCAGCGTCCAGCCGTTGGTTTCGGGGCTGTAAATCGTGTAGGTGAGCTTGTACTGCCCAGCCTTGTCGAGCTTGATGTTGGCGCCGTAGTGCGGCCCGTCGTCGGCGTTCATCTCCATGAACGTGCCGTCCTGCTTGTTGTTCGGATCGTTCTTGTCCTGAATCTGGTACTTGACGGTGAGCTTCGGAATGAAGTCGCCGGTGCCATAGCCGAGGTTGTTGTCCTTAAGCGCGTGGATGTCGGCCTCCAGGTGGAGGTTCGACTCAGCGGCGGAAAGCCCCATTCCCTGCGGATACATATCAACCGGCTGGAAGTACACGGTCGCAATGTTCAACGGGAAGATCTGCTGGTCGTGCCCGATCGGAATCTCCTCGAACTTAGCACCATTGCTGTTCGCCTTCTTGTCGGACTTCTGCGAGGACGATGAGCTAGACTTGCCCTTGTCATCGGAAGCGGAATTCGAGCCGTTCGACCCGCACGCTGCGAGTGAGCACGCGAGCGCCCCTGCGACCACCGCGGCCAGCAGGCCGGTCAGTTTGCTTTTCTTCATTGTTTTCTCCTGTTTATTTTGGAATATTTATTATTACGTTTCATTTGATTTGGCATCAGCAATTTTGAAACGAGTTCGGAATAGATTTAGCAGAGGCTTGAAATACAGACACCAAGCGAAATCAGAAGTCCTGCAACGCGGACTTCATCTACGATCCGTTTATCAACCTTGCTATCAAACACGTTTTCCAAATCGCTATTTTGGAAACTTTCATGCGGGTGTTTCCATTGAGCCAGCGGTTTCCGCCATATTCGCTGCCTTCCCATGGCACTCGGCAGCTTCGGAAATCACGGACCACATGGCGCCTGTTAGGTGAGGAATGGAATTTTCATTATTCATTTACACCATCGCCTCCTTGCAATCAGAAGGTTGAGCAGCCTTCACCACCTTTTCATGATGCTTACGAATACCGAAAACAACGAACAGCACGATAATCACCACTGCAGCGATAATCTGCGCGACAATCGTTTCGGTATACGGATACAGACCGAGCCATTCGTTGGTCGGCATACTCGCCAGATAGGTTCCGTTGATGGCGTCGCCTTCAATCAGCGAGTGCACCCCGCCGCCGGCAAACGTGACAGCCAAAACGGCGAGCAGCGCCGAGGTGATCAGGAAGAACGGATGCAGCGGAATGTGTACTGAAGTGTATCGAATCAGCACAAAGACGAGAACCAGCACGACCGCGGCCGCCAAGCCGCCGATCCACATGCCCTTCGAATCCTTCGTCATCGAATAGACGCTTTGATAGAACATCACCGTCTCGGCACCTTCGCGGAAGACGGCCAGGAAGCTCAGCATCGCGAGCGACACGACGCCGGCGAACGTCAGCGAATCGGCCGCGCTTACATCGGAAACGGCCTTCTTGGCTTTGTTCCCGATATAACTTTGCCACGCGTCAACGTCGGATTTCGAGAGCATCCAGTTGCTGGTGTAGACGAGCATGCACATCGCAATGAGCGCGACCACGCCCTCCATGTTCTCCTGCTGTGGCCCGTTGCCGTTGAAGAACACCGCGAAGAGCACTGCCATCAGTCCTGAGCCAATCAGGCCAACAACAACGCCGAGATAAATCCACTTGACGAGTTTCTTGTTATCGCTTTTAAGCATGTAGGCAATGATGGCCGCGACCACCAACAGTGCCTCGAGCCCTTCACGTACCAGAATCAGGAATGACTGCCCAATTGAGCTGGTGGCGAATTTCGTGACACCGTTGACCTGATCTTCGGCACCGCCATCAAGTTTCTTGGCGTCAACATTGAGGTTGGCCTTGAGCTCATCGGCCTGCTTCTTGATACCGGCAGGTGCATCCCCGCGCACCATGGCCTTGCGCAGCTCCTTGAAGCAGCTTTCCATATAAGAAACGCGAGAGCCGGAAATCGCGTTCATCACGTTCTTCTCGAAACCGAGCTTTTCATAGTACTGGTAGTAGGCCTCGTTGACTTTGTCGGCACCCTTTTCGCCGTCACCGGCTTTCGCCGCAGCAACACCCTGATCGATGACCTTGCCCATCTGCCCGGCGACCTCAAGCCAGGTGCGGTTTCCCTTCCCGTAGAACTTGGTCTTCTTGTTCTTCTGCAGCACCTTTCGCTGTTCCTTGACCGTCTTCTCGATCTGGGCTGCGTAGGCCTTGGGCTTGGCGAGAGTCGGACTTGCATCGAGTTGCCCGGCAGCCGTATTGAGTTCGTTGGACAGCGCCGAAACCTGCGCGGCCAAATCGGCCCCGTGCCCGTCGCTATACGTCAGTTGCTGCACGGCTTGGAACTGAGCCATCTCACTCTGCTGACGATCCGCACCAAGCATCTCTTGCACAGCCCTGCTGAAATTGGAGGCGGTGTATCTTGTCGAAACAGCGCTCATCTGCGAGGCGGCCGTAGTCCTGTCCCCGGACGCATAGGTGCTGTTGACTTGAGCGAGCCCATTGCCAAAATCCTTGGCGACCCCGCTCCAAGTGTTATCCTCCGCGGTAACGGTATCCGCCGCGGGCTGCACCGAGTGACCTTGATTCGCAGCGGTTGTATCAGACTCGAAAACATCCGTCTTGACTACCGAACCACGAGGTTGCGCCCGACCCTCAACAGCCTCTCCTTCATTGGAGTACGCACGTTCTGCGGTTGCTTGATTACTTTGTACTAGCTGATTTGCTTCGACTAGGCTATCTGAATCATATGAAACATTCGAACTTACGGCATTTGAAGATTTGCCATCCCCTGCGATTGCAGGGTCCTGCGGCACCAGCAACGACGCAATCATCGCTAGTACCGCCAACAATGGCAACAATGCCACAAACTTGGCCAGCCTTGTCTTCGCACGCATTAGCGCTCCGCTTCACTCTATTCCGCGACAGTCTTATGCCGTAGTGTCTCCAAATAGAGTAAAGGAAAACGAGAAAGAAAAAAAGACTTGTTTTTTTAATTTTTTCATGGTATGAAACGCTAGAATTTCAACTTTTTTGTGAAACTTATCTAATTTATATAACAACGCACATAGGCCAAGGGACCCCAATAAACAAATTCAAATTTGACAAATTAGGTTTATATCATAAACTACTTTGTAGTTGCAACAATTTATCAATAGTCCAGTTTCTTGAAAGGCATTCGCAATGCTAGAAAACAAACCCTCAGATAATGAACAAATCCCGAATCCAGCCGACGCTCTGAATATCGTGAAGTCGCAACGGAAACGAACAAATCTGGCCAGGAACCAAGGATCTTATATTCATTTTGGCATCTGGGGAGCCGCTTGGCTCATCGGTTACTCGGCGCTCGCCTTGGGAACCGCGCCTCTCACAGACGGCGACACCAGTACCAGTGCATGGTCGTTTATCATCTTCGCAATCGTATTGGTATTGGCTTTCGTCGCTTCCTGCCTTCTGAACGTGCGAAACGCGTCAGGTATCCGCTCCGAAAACCCGATGTTCCATTATTTCAAACGAATGGGGAAAATGGCCGGTTGGTCATATCCCTTTGCGTTCCTCTTCAGTATGTGCGGCCTGGCGATATTCGCAGATAAATACGGTACAGGGAACACTGAAATGTCGGTACTCTACAACTTCGTAGTGCCGCTGATACTCGGACTCATTTACTGGCTCCAGGGTGCGATGTACAACGACCGTACACTATCCATCACCGGCGTATGGATGATGGCACTGAGCTGGAGCACCATTCTGGCAGGAATCCCCGTAGGATATTGGGTTATGGCCTTGCTCGGCGGCGGCGGACTGCTGATTGCCTTTCTTGCGGCACTGGTGCTAGCACACCATCGAGCAGCCGATACCGTTACCGACCTCAATCAGGAGCAGGATGCATGAGTGAACAACTCAATCCCATCATTCATGCGCCTTCGCGGCTGCGGATCATGACCACACTGACCAGCCTCAATGACGATGAATCATTGTCATTCTCGAAACTCAAACAACTCCTGAAAATGACCAATGGCAACCTCTCGGTTCACCTGACCAAGTTGGAAGAAGCCGGCTACGTTTCCATCGACAAAACTTTCGAGGGCAGAAAACCGGTAACTTACGTTTCCGTGACTTCGGCAGGCAGAAGCGCATTCGCAACGTATTTACACGATCTTCAGGCTTTATTGAAGCCAGCCACGGGTGAATCGGAACCTCCGAAGAGATAGATAAAGACGCAATCAATATGCCAGGTTATATTCGTTTTGTAGATGAGCGAATATAACCCGGCATCCCTATAAGGAAGATGGACGATGGCACATATCAGCGACGAGATGATCGATCCGGAATTGCGCAGCACCGGAAAAATAATCCGACGCACTTGCCGTATTTCACACCCACGTCCATTCATTGGGCGAATCGCGCGACACGTCTATTGAACGGCATCAACTACACCCATTTACATTATGAACAGCAGTATCTCCGTCGATCTGACGGAAGCAAACTTCGCATCTGCGTCTATCGGCCAAAGACAAAATTTGCTTACGAAACCGCCAGCGCTGATTCATCTTCTGTTCCGGTTCCCGGCATCCTATGGATTCACGGCGGAGGATTCGCCCTTGAATCGCCTGAACTCGAAGTTTTTTATTTTCAAAAGATAGTGGACGCCACCAATGCCGTTCTCGTCGCTCCCGATTATCGCAAATCCACCGAAGCGCCGTATCCTGCAGCTCTTGAGGATTGCTATTGGACGCTCCTGTGGTTGAAAGACCACGCAAAGCAACTGGGCGTTCGCTCAGACCAATTGGTTGTCGTAGGGGCCAGTGCAGGCGGCAATCTTACAGCCGCCGTGAGTCTCTTGGCACGAGACCGGAAAGACGTGAATATCGCGTTTCAGGTGCCGATCTGCCCCATGTTGGACGACCGAGAGACGCCAAGCTCATACGCCAACGATGCTCCGGTATGGAACACCGCCTCAAATCGCTTATGCTGGAATATGTATCTAGGCAATCGAAAGGTTCCCTGCAATGTGCCAGCATACGCTGCTCCAGCCAGAGCTCAGGATCTAAGCGGATTGCCGCCGACATTGAGCTATGTGGGCGATATCGAGCCGTTCTACGATGAAACAGTCACCTATATGAATCGTCTCGCCGCAGCCGGCGTGGAAACGAGGTTCCGCGTCTTCCCTGGTGCGTTCCACGTCTTCGACGCGTTGGTGCCCCACGCTGGAATCTCTGAAGATGCAACCAATTTCCTTTTGGATGGTTTTCTATACGGAATTAGGCACTATTCCGCTGTTCAGCATTAAGATTGCACCGTTGACAAGGGATTGAATCCACACCGTCGGCGGAGTGCTGGGGCTGATACGGGCCGTGCCTCCCCTTCCGCGCACCCCGAACCATTGGCTGCCCATTCTCGGTCTAGTCTTGCGGTGATTCCCCTATTCCGATGCTCGCATAGGCGGTCGGGATGACGGGTTGCGGGCCGGAAGAGTCGGTTGGGGATCGATGTTCTGGGGCCATGACCCCGAACCGCAGGTATCGCCGTCCTCACGCCCGGGTCGCCGATGAAGCAGGACGGCGTTCTCTAAGGGGTCTCCCGGGCACTCGGGGCAACCGTCCCCGGTGCCCGGGAATATTCCCGTGGCGATCGTTGGGACTGGGTCTGGCGGGTTTCGCGGCGTCGGGGACGACGGCGCGAGACGCCTGCTCCCGAAAGGCCGGACCCCGGTTACGACCGGCTCCTTCGGACTGTGGCCCGGAACAGCGGAGGCGTTCCCGGGCCGGGCGGCGGCGCCCGCGGGACCGGTTTTGGGCGGGGTATGGGAAAGGCCCCGGGCGGATCGTGTGGATCCGGCCGGGGCCTCCTGTGAAGTGTGATGCGGCGGCGGGCTACTCTCCCACACCCTGTCGGGTGCAGTACCATCGCCGTGCCAGGCCTTAGCTTCCGGGTTCGGAATGGGACCGGGCGTCTCCCCTGGGCTATGGCCGCCGCAAATCTTATATTATACGCGGAACACGAAGGAACCGCGGGAAGTGGCGGCTCGGGAACCGGAAAGCGGACGCGGATAGATGCATTGAATCGAGTCGTGTCATCACAGCGCTAGTGCTGTCTGATGTCATTCGCAGAAGATGCCTCACGTCCCATCCGAAAGGATGGAAGTGTGATTGCCTTTCGGCCGTTAGTACCGGTCGGCTCCGCCCCTCGCGGGGCTTCCACGTCCGGCCTATCAACCAGGTGTTCTCGCCTGGGGCCTACAGGGACTCGAAGTCCCAAGGAATACTGATCTCGGAGCAGGCTTCCCGCTTAGATGCTTTCAGCGGTTATCCCTTCCGAACGTAGCCAACCGGCCGTGCCGCTGGCGCGACAACCGGCATACCAGAGGTTCGTCCACCCAGGTCCTCTCGTACTATGGGCAGGTCTCCTCAATATTCCAACGAGCGCAGAGGATAGAGACCAAACTGTCTCACGACGTTCTGAACCCAGCTCGCGTGCCGCTTTAATCGGCGAACGGCCGAACCCTTGGGACCTGCTACAGCCCCAGGATGCGACGAGCCGACATCGAGGTGCCAAACCATCCCGTCGATATGGACTCTTGGGAATGATCAGCCTGTTATCCCCGGGGTACCTTTTATCCGTTGAGCGATGCCGCGCCCGTGCGCCGGCACCGGATCACTATCTCCGACTTTCGTCCCTGCTCGACCCGTCAGTCTCACAGTCAAGCCCGCTTGTGCGATTGCACTCGACACCCGATTGCCAACCGGGCTGAGCGGACCTTTGAGCGCCTCCGTTATCCTTTGGGAGGCAACCGCCCCAGTTAAACTACCCGCCAGGCACTGTCCCTGACACGGATGACGTGTCGAGGTTAGACATCAAATGGAGACAGAGCGGTATTTCACCTTGCGGCTCCACGATGGCTGGCGCCACCGCTTCGAAGCCTCCCGCCTATGCTACACAGTTTCCACCTAATGACAATACCAAGGTATAGTAAAGGTCCCGGGGTCTTTTCGTCCTTCTGCGCTTAACGAGCATCTTTACTCGTACTGCAATTTCGCCGAGCTCCTGGTCGAGACAGTGGGGAAGTCGTTACGCCATTCGTGCAGGTCGGAACTTACCCGACAAGGAATTTCGCTACCTTAGGATGGTTATAGTTACCACCGCCGTTTACCGGGGCTTGAATTCACCGCTGCCCCCTCACGAGGAGGGATGACGGATCCTCTTAACCTTCCGGCACCGGGCAGGCGTCAGTGCATATACAGCGGCTTGCGCCTTCGCATGCACCTGTGTTTTTGGTAAACAGTCGCTACCCCCTGGTCTGTGCCACCCCCCGCAGCTCCGGGCGCGAAGCCCATCACCGCAGGGGGTCTCCCTTATACCGAAGGCACGGGAGTGATTTGCCGAGTTCCTTGACCAGGATTCGCTCGATCGCTTTGGTATTCTCTACCTGACCACCTGTGTCGGTTTGCGGTACGGGCGCCGCAGCACCTCGCGCCGAAGCTTTTCTCGGCAACGGAAACCACCGGATTCGGCCCCAACGGGCCCCACCATCGCGCCTCACCCACATGCACCGCGGATTTGCCTACGGTACGGGCTGCACGCTTGGCCACGGACTACCACCGCCGCGGCCGGCTCTTCCATTGCGTCACTCCTGCGCTGGCCTACCGGAAGGTCTGTCCCAACCACCACACGTCCGGCACCCCGAAGGGAGCCATCGATGCGGCGGGAGGTTAGTACCCGACTTTCGGTCTTGACGGTCCTGCGCCGGTACGGGAATATCGACCCGTTCGTCCATTCGACTACGCCTGTCGGCCTCGCCTTAGGACCCGACTCACCCGGGGACGATGAACGTGGCCCCGGAACCCTTGGTCATCCAGCGGACGGGATCCTCACCCGTCTCTCGCTACTCATGTCTGCATTCTCGCTCCCGCACGGTCCACGGCGAGCTTACGCTGCCGCTTCACCCCGTACGGGACGCTCTCCTACCCAGTATCAAAGATACTGCCGCGTCTTCGGTGGCGTGCTTGAGCCCCGCTACATTGTCGGCGCGGAACCACTAGACCAGTGAGCTGTTACGCACTCTTTCAAGGGTGGCTGCTTCTGAGCCAACCTCCTGGCTGTCTATGCGACTCCACATCCTTTCCCACTTAGCACGCGCTTCGGGACCTTAGACGACGATCTGGGCTGTTTCCCTTTCGACGACGGAGCTTATCCCCCGCCGACTCACTGCCGCGCTATAGCGCCACGGGTATTCGGAGTTTGGTTGCCCTCGGTACGCGATACGCGCCCTCAGGCATCCAGTAGCTCTACCCCCCGGGCGAACCACACGACGCTGCACCTAAATGCATTTCGGAGAGAACCAGCTATCACGGAATTTGATTGGCCTTTCACCCCTAGCCCCAAGTCATCCCCCCAGTTTTCAACCTAGGTGGGTCCGGTCCTCCACGCGGTCTTACCCGCGCTTCAACCTGCTCAGGGCTAGATCATCCCGCTTCGGGTCCAGGACAAGCGACTCAAACGCCTTTTGAGACTCGCCTTCGCTACGGCTCCCCCACTACGGGTTAGCCTCGCCACTTGCCACTGACTCGCAGACTCATTTTTCGATAGGCACGCCGTCACCCCTCAAGGAGGCTCCGACGGTTCGTAGGCGCACGGTTTCAGAAACTATTTCATTCCCCTCCCGGGGTGCTTTTCACCTTTCCCTCACGGTACTCGTTCGCTATCGGTCAGACAGTCATATCTAGGCTTACCCCACGGTCGGGGCGGATTCACACGGGATTCCACGAGTCCCGTGCTACTTGGGAACCTGGATCGGAAGGCAGCGCGCGACCGGCTACGGGGCCATCACCCTCTACGGCCGGGAATTCAATCCCGTTCGCCTAGCACGCCGCTTTATGACTTCCGCCGGACGCTCCAGCATCCGGGCACCAGGCCCCACAACACCCGCCGCGCAACGCCTGGAGGCTATCACACGCGGCCGGTTTGGCCTGATCCGCTTTCGCTCGCCACTACTCACGGAATATCCTTTCCTGCAGGTACTGAGATGTTTCACTTCCCTGCGTACCCCCCGCACGAATGCGGTGCCGGCCCATACGGCCGGCGGGTCCCCCCATTCGGAAATCCTCGGATCAAAGCCCTGTCGGCGGCTCCCCGAGGCCTATCGCGGCCCCACACGTCCTTCATCGGTACTGTCTGCCAAGGCATCCACCATACGCCCTTACCAGCAACACACACCCATACAGGCTGCATGCCGCAAGGACCTTCTGCGAAAAACTCTGGACAACACATCATCACACTAAAATGATCACAAAACGATCGACCAAATCCCCAATTAGAAAATCGGAGACCGGTCTTAAAAATTGCATCTAACAAAGCAAGAATCATATCTTGCTCGCGTCCACTATCCAGTTCTCAAGCCACCACGCGCGACCGCATCAAACGCCCCATCCGGGCCGCCGTCAACGGAAGGCATCGAATCGCACCGACCAGAGGTCGGGGTGGCGATCCGGGAGCCCAAAAGCATGCCCATACGACTTCGTATGCGTAAAGCTGTGATTCTCTGATCTTTTCCACACCAGCAGGACCACACCAGGGAACATCCCCGGCAGGCCCGACACCGGATGCCGAACAGCATCCTGAATTCTCCGTAGAAAGGAGGTGATCCAGCCGCACCTTCCGGTACGGCTACCTTGTTACGACTTAGTCCCAATCACGAGCCTCACCTTAGACGGCTCCGCCCCAAAAGGGTTCGGACACCGGCTTCGGGTGCTGCCCACTTTCATGACTTGACGGGCGGTGTGTACAAGGCCCGGGAACGCATTCACCGCGGCGTTGCTGATCCGCGATTACTAGCGACTCCGCCTTCATGGAGTCGGGTTGCAGACTCCAATCCGAACTGAGACCGGTTTTAAGGGATCCGCTCCATGTCGCCATGTCGCATCCCGTTGTACCGGCCATTGTAGCATGCGTGAAGCCCTGGACGTAAGGGGCATGATGATCTGACGTCATCCCCACCTTCCTCCGAGTTGACCCCGGCGGTCCCTTGTGAGTTCCCACCATAACGTGCTGGCAACACAAGGCGAGGGTTGCGCTCGTTGCGGGACTTAACCCAACATCTCACGACACGAGCTGACGACGACCATGCACCACCTGTGAACCGGCCCCGAAGGGAAACGACATCTCTGCCGCGATCCGGAACATGTCAAGCCCAGGTAAGGTTCTTCGCGTTGCATCGAATTAATCCGCATGCTCCGCCGCTTGTGCGGGCCCCCGTCAATTTCTTTGAGTTTTAGCCTTGCGGCCGTACTCCCCAGGCGGGATGCTTAACGCGTTAGCTCCGACGCGGAACCCGTGGAATGGGCCCCACATCCAGCATCCACCGTTTACGGCGTGGACTACCAGGGTATCTAATCCTGTTCGCTCCCCACGCTTTCGCTCCTCAGCGTCAGTAACAGCCCAGAGACCTGCCTTCGCCATTGGTGTTCTTCCCGATATCTACACATTCCACCGTTACACCGGGAATTCCAGTCTCCCCTACTGCACTCAAGCCCGCCCGTATCCGGCGCAGACCCATCGTTAAGCGATGGGCTTTCACACCAGACGCGACGAACCGCCTACGAGCTCTTTACGCCCAATAAATCCGGATAACGCTTGCGCCCTACGTATTACCGCGGCTGCTGGCACGTAGTTAGCCGGCGCTTATTCGAAGGGTACACTCACTCTCGCTTGCTCCCCAACAAAAGCGGTTTACAACCCGAAGGCCTTCATCCCGCACGCGGCGTCGCTGCATCAGGGTTCCCCCCATTGTGCAATATTCCCCACTGCTGCCTCCCGTAGGAGTCTGGGCCGTATCTCAGTCCCAATGAGGCCGGTCGCCCTCTCAGGCCGGCTACCCGTCAAAGCCTTGGTGGGCCGTTGCCCCGCCAACAAGCTGATAGGACGCGACCCCATCCCATGTCGGTAACCCTTTCCCGCGATCACATGCGATCACGCGGAACACCCGGCATTACCACCCGTTTCCAGGAGCTATTCCGGAACATGGGGCAGGTTGGTCACGCATTACTCTCCCGTTCGCCACTCTCACCACGGTGCAAGCACCATGGATCCCGTTCGACTTGCATGTGTTAAGCACGCCGCCAGCGTTCATCCTGAGCCAGAATCGAACCCTCCACAAAAAAATTGCAGAAAGCCGTTCAACGACTCTCATAATAAATAATTGACGGAACCATTCCATAAGGGGGAATGGTCCACACTAAAAACCTCGACACGAATTAAGCCCCCTAGGGCACCCCGAAAGGCACGCGCCGAACTGGCAATCAAAAAAAGCTTTACAATAAAAGTAGTACAGACACACTCTTGAGTTCTCAAACCACCACCACACCAACAACTTCAATCAATCTCGTAGATTTGTTGTCGCCGTCAGGCAGCAAGTAGATAACTTACACGAGGTTGCCCCTGAGCGCAAGTCCTGTTCGAACAAAAGGTCAAAATTCAGTGAAATTTCAACGTTTTGTCGGCGTGTTGAAATTACGAGTATTAATCATTTTAAGACTGTTTGCTGTTTATAGAATTCTGAAAAATAACCAGAAAATATGTCAATCCGGCCGTTATCGGCGTGTCATCCTTAGCACGGGCGCGAAACGGTCATCCTTTATGGGTAAGCAACCACAACCGACATCAGCAAAGTTTTGATATCCAATAGCCTTGGTACCTAAGCTAGCGACCATCAAAACCGATAATGGACATTATGTTCGGCTGTTTTGCAGAATTTAGATCGAACATTTTTAATAACAGCGACACTGCTCAACTTGAACTTAAAACAAATCTGCTGCATTACTAAAATCGAAAACAGCCTAAGACATTAATCCTGTCTCGAAGCAATAGATACCTCGCCTATTGCACGTGCGAATTCATATGCTCATCGAAACTTACACTCCGAACTTTATTCATAGTGACTCCAGGCTGCGTAAATGGTTACAGTCTGCGTATCGTCATTGATATCGTAAACCACACGATGCTGGCTGTTGATTCTGCGAGAATACAAGCCTCGACTTGTCGGCTGAAGCTTTTCGAATGATTGGGTCGGCTGATAGGGGTCGGACTTCAAATCTGCCACTACTTGCATAAATGACTGCTGGAGATGTGAACGCTTGAGTTTTTTAAGATCGGATTTTGCCGAATTCTTGATCACGACGCGATAGGTCACAGCGTATCCCAATCAATATCATCAATATCCGTGGCTCCGCTATCATCGGCACGACGCTTTTCAGCCGTAGCAAGAGTCCCCGTGTTTTCCAGATAGAGCGTCTCCATAATCGAATTCCAATCGGCACGATTGACTACCACTGCTTCCTCATCCTTGTTGCCTCGCGCAGGAGAGATTACTATCGGCTTGCGCTGAACATTGACATCTTTGAGGATCTGATACAGGTTCTTCCTTGCCGCCGTAGGTGTATAAGTATCCATTTTTGCCACCTAAAATAAAGTCTTGTTGCTATTAACGTACGTTGTACAAGTACGCTTAATCATGAGTGTAGCATATTTTGTTTCACCTATAGAATTTTTAAAACATGACTTCCGATCCAAGAAATTGACAATTCTGATGAGTAATAAAAAATTCAGCTCTGGAGAGGTTAAAAGTCTACATGGCGTTTAAAAGATTTCCTGGTTCAACCGCAGATAGGGCGTTCCATCACAATCTCGCCATCGTCGATTGCACCGGTAGGGACGAACCCTGATTTACGGTAAACATGTTCTGCCAATGCGTTGCCAGGAACATAGCTCAAACGTAGGCCCACGAACCCATCTGTTCGAGCTCTCTCGGCCAATAATTGAATCGTTTGGGAGCCGTATCCGTGATTGACATATTCCTCCGGTATCAAAATTCTCCATATATCCCGAATATTTTTCGTCCGATCGTCATGGGTCATAGTGAAACCGACCAGCTCGTCGTCATCGTAGACCGCCAGGGGACGAACGGTATGCTCGTCACGGTAGAGCCAAGCTTCAGCAAGCGAGATACTGTTTGGTGCTACATACTTCTCGCCCTTGGGCCGATGCATGCTCAGTATCTGGTAAAAGTTCGATTCATCGATATCACGCAGTCGTACAGTCATAACTCGATATTATCCGAACATTGAAAAACACTACAACCATGATTCGAGTTAGGAAGACATAAGCGGCATACAAACTTTGCTAGTTAGAAAACTGAAATGAAGACGTGGCTGATTGGACCATACGGGTTGTCAACACATACACGCCTCGGATATTGTCCTAGTTAGTGTTGTTAAGGCTGCTGCAGTCGTGCAAGAATCTGAGTCACATATCGGTTCCGCCTTAAAACGGACATCCTGATAAGTCTCTGTCGCGGCATCGTTGGGACTGGGTCTGGCGGGTTTCGCGGCGTCGGGGACGACGGCGCGAGACGCCTGCTCCCGAAAGGCCGGACCCCGGTTACGACCGGCTCCTTCGGACTGTGGCCCGGAACAGCGGAGGCGTTCCCGGGCCGGGCGGCGGCGCCCGCGGGACCGGTTTTGGGCGGGGTATGGGAAAGGCCCCGGGCGGATCGTGTGGATCCGGCCGGGGCCTCCTGTGAAGTGTGATGCGGCGGCGGGCTACTCTCCCACACCCTGTCGGGTGCAGTACCATCGCCGTGCCAGGCCTTAGCTTCCGGGTTCGGAATGGGACCGGGCGTCTCCCCTGGGCTATGGCCGCCGCAAATCTTATATTATACGCGGAACACGAAGGAACCGCGGGAAGTGGCGGCTCGGGAACCGGAAAGCGGACGCGGATAGATGCATTGAATCGAGTCGTGTCATCACAGCGCTAGTGCTGTCTGATGTCATTCGCAGAAGATGCCTCACGTCCCATCCGAAAGGATGGAAGTGTGATTGCCTTTCGGCCGTTAGTACCGGTCGGCTCCGCCCCTCGCGGGGCTTCCACGTCCGGCCTATCAACCAGGTGTTCTCGCCTGGGGCCTACAGGGACTCGAAGTCCCAAGGAATACTGATCTCGGAGCAGGCTTCCCGCTTAGATGCTTTCAGCGGTTATCCCTTCCGAACGTAGCCAACCGGCCGTGCCGCTGGCGCGACAACCGGCATACCAGAGGTTCGTCCACCCAGGTCCTCTCGTACTATGGGCAGGTCTCCTCAATATTCCAACGAGCGCAGAGGATAGAGACCAAACTGTCTCACGACGTTCTGAACCCAGCTCGCGTGCCGCTTTAATCGGCGAACGGCCGAACCCTTGGGACCTGCTACAGCCCCAGGATGCGACGAGCCGACATCGAGGTGCCAAACCATCCCGTCGATATGGACTCTTGGGAATGATCAGCCTGTTATCCCCGGGGTACCTTTTATCCGTTGAGCGATGCCGCGCCCGTGCGCCGGCACCGGATCACTATCTCCGACTTTCGTCCCTGCTCGACCCGTCAGTCTCACAGTCAAGCCCGCTTGTGCGATTGCACTCGACACCCGATTGCCAACCGGGCTGAGCGGACCTTTGAGCGCCTCCGTTATCCTTTGGGAGGCAACCGCCCCAGTTAAACTACCCGCCAGGCACTGTCCCTGACACGGATGACGTGTCGAGGTTAGACATCAAATGGAGACAGAGCGGTATTTCACCTTGCGGCTCCACGATGGCTGGCGCCACCGCTTCGAAGCCTCCCGCCTATGCTACACAGTTTCCACCTAATGACAATACCAAGGTATAGTAAAGGTCCCGGGGTCTTTTCGTCCTTCTGCGCTTAACGAGCATCTTTACTCGTACTGCAATTTCGCCGAGCTCCTGGTCGAGACAGTGGGGAAGTCGTTACGCCATTCGTGCAGGTCGGAACTTACCCGACAAGGAATTTCGCTACCTTAGGATGGTTATAGTTACCACCGCCGTTTACCGGGGCTTGAATTCACCGCTGCCCCCTCACGAGGAGGGATGACGGATCCTCTTAACCTTCCGGCACCGGGCAGGCGTCAGTGCATATACAGCGGCTTGCGCCTTCGCATGCACCTGTGTTTTTGGTAAACAGTCGCTACCCCCTGGTCTGTGCCACCCCCCGCAGCTCCGGGCGCGAAGCCCATCACCGCAGGGGGTCTCCCTTATACCGAAGGCACGGGAGTGATTTGCCGAGTTCCTTGACCAGGATTCGCTCGATCGCTTTGGTATTCTCTACCTGACCACCTGTGTCGGTTTGCGGTACGGGCGCCGCAGCACCTCGCGCCGAAGCTTTTCTCGGCAACGGAAACCACCGGATTCGGCCCCAACGGGCCCCACCATCGCGCCTCACCCACATGCACCGCGGATTTGCCTACGGTACGGGCTGCACGCTTGGCCACGGACTACCACCGCCGCGGCCGGCTCTTCCATTGCGTCACTCCTGCGCTGGCCTACCGGAAGGTCTGTCCCAACCACCACACGTCCGGCACCCCGAAGGGAGCCATCGATGCGGCGGGAGGTTAGTACCCGACTTTCGGTCTTGACGGTCCTGCGCCGGTACGGGAATATCGACCCGTTCGTCCATTCGACTACGCCTGTCGGCCTCGCCTTAGGACCCGACTCACCCGGGGACGATGAACGTGGCCCCGGAACCCTTGGTCATCCAGCGGACGGGATCCTCACCCGTCTCTCGCTACTCATGTCTGCATTCTCGCTCCCGCACGGTCCACGGCGAGCTTACGCTGCCGCTTCACCCCGTACGGGACGCTCTCCTACCCAGTATCAAAGATACTGCCGCGTCTTCGGTGGCGTGCTTGAGCCCCGCTACATTGTCGGCGCGGAACCACTAGACCAGTGAGCTGTTACGCACTCTTTCAAGGGTGGCTGCTTCTGAGCCAACCTCCTGGCTGTCTATGCGACTCCACATCCTTTCCCACTTAGCACGCGCTTCGGGACCTTAGACGACGATCTGGGCTGTTTCCCTTTCGACGACGGAGCTTATCCCCCGCCGACTCACTGCCGCGCTATAGCGCCACGGGTATTCGGAGTTTGGTTGCCCTCGGTACGCGATACGCGCCCTCAGGCATCCAGTAGCTCTACCCCCCGGGCGAACCACACGACGCTGCACCTAAATGCATTTCGGAGAGAACCAGCTATCACGGAATTTGATTGGCCTTTCACCCCTAGCCCCAAGTCATCCCCCCAGTTTTCAACCTAGGTGGGTCCGGTCCTCCACGCGGTCTTACCCGCGCTTCAACCTGCTCAGGGCTAGATCATCCCGCTTCGGGTCCAGGACAAGCGACTCAAACGCCTTTTGAGACTCGCCTTCGCTACGGCTCCCCCACTACGGGTTAGCCTCGCCACTTGCCACTGACTCGCAGACTCATTTTTCGATAGGCACGCCGTCACCCCTCAAGGAGGCTCCGACGGTTCGTAGGCGCACGGTTTCAGAAACTATTTCATTCCCCTCCCGGGGTGCTTTTCACCTTTCCCTCACGGTACTCGTTCGCTATCGGTCAGACAGTCATATCTAGGCTTACCCCACGGTCGGGGCGGATTCACACGGGATTCCACGAGTCCCGTGCTACTTGGGAACCTGGATCGGAAGGCAGCGCGCGACCGGCTACGGGGCCATCACCCTCTACGGCCGGGAATTCAATCCCGTTCGCCTAGCACGCCGCTTTATGACTTCCGCCGGACGCTCCAGCATCCGGGCACCAGGCCCCACAACACCCGCCGCGCAACGCCTGGAGGCTATCACACGCGGCCGGTTTGGCCTGATCCGCTTTCGCTCGCCACTACTCACGGAATATCCTTTCCTGCAGGTACTGAGATGTTTCACTTCCCTGCGTACCCCCCGCACGAATGCGGTGCCGGCCCATACGGCCGGCGGGTCCCCCCATTCGGAAATCCTCGGATCAAAGCCCTGTCGGCGGCTCCCCGAGGCCTATCGCGGCCCCACACGTCCTTCATCGGTACTGTCTGCCAAGGCATCCACCATACGCCCTTACCAGCAACACACACCCATACAGGCTGCATGCCGCAAGGACCTTCTGCGAAAAACTCTGGACAACACATCATCACACTAAAATGATCACAAAACGATCGACCAAATCCCCAATTAGAAAATCGGAGACCGGTCTTAAAAATTGCATCTAACAAAGCAAGAATCATATCTTGCTCGCGTCCACTATCCAGTTCTCAAGCCACCACGCGCGACCGCATCAAACGCCCCATCCGGGCCGCCGTCAACGGAAGGCATCGAATCGCACCGACCAGAGGTCGGGGTGGCGATCCGGGAGCCCAAAAGCATGCCCATACGACTTCGTATGCGTAAAGCTGTGATTCTCTGATCTTTTCCACACCAGCAGGACCACACCAGGGAACATCCCCGGCAGGCCCGACACCGGATGCCGAACAGCATCCTGAATTCTCCGTAGAAAGGAGGTGATCCAGCCGCACCTTCCGGTACGGCTACCTTGTTACGACTTAGTCCCAATCACGAGCCTCACCTTAGACGGCTCCGCCCCAAAAGGGTTCGGACACCGGCTTCGGGTGCTGCCCACTTTCATGACTTGACGGGCGGTGTGTACAAGGCCCGGGAACGCATTCACCGCGGCGTTGCTGATCCGCGATTACTAGCGACTCCGCCTTCATGGAGTCGGGTTGCAGACTCCAATCCGAACTGAGACCGGTTTTAAGGGATCCGCTCCATGTCGCCATGTCGCATCCCGTTGTACCGGCCATTGTAGCATGCGTGAAGCCCTGGACGTAAGGGGCATGATGATCTGACGTCATCCCCACCTTCCTCCGAGTTGACCCCGGCGGTCCCTTGTGAGTTCCCACCATAACGTGCTGGCAACACAAGGCGAGGGTTGCGCTCGTTGCGGGACTTAACCCAACATCTCACGACACGAGCTGACGACGACCATGCACCACCTGTGAACCGGCCCCGAAGGGAAACGACATCTCTGCCGCGATCCGGAACATGTCAAGCCCAGGTAAGGTTCTTCGCGTTGCATCGAATTAATCCGCATGCTCCGCCGCTTGTGCGGGCCCCCGTCAATTTCTTTGAGTTTTAGCCTTGCGGCCGTACTCCCCAGGCGGGATGCTTAACGCGTTAGCTCCGACGCGGAACCCGTGGAATGGGCCCCACATCCAGCATCCACCGTTTACGGCGTGGACTACCAGGGTATCTAATCCTGTTCGCTCCCCACGCTTTCGCTCCTCAGCGTCAGTAACAGCCCAGAGACCTGCCTTCGCCATTGGTGTTCTTCCCGATATCTACACATTCCACCGTTACACCGGGAATTCCAGTCTCCCCTACTGCACTCAAGCCCGCCCGTATCCGGCGCAGACCCATCGTTAAGCGATGGGCTTTCACACCAGACGCGACGAACCGCCTACGAGCTCTTTACGCCCAATAAATCCGGATAACGCTTGCGCCCTACGTATTACCGCGGCTGCTGGCACGTAGTTAGCCGGCGCTTATTCGAAGGGTACACTCACTCTCGCTTGCTCCCCAACAAAAGCGGTTTACAACCCGAAGGCCTTCATCCCGCACGCGGCGTCGCTGCATCAGGGTTCCCCCCATTGTGCAATATTCCCCACTGCTGCCTCCCGTAGGAGTCTGGGCCGTATCTCAGTCCCAATGAGGCCGGTCGCCCTCTCAGGCCGGCTACCCGTCAAAGCCTTGGTGGGCCGTTGCCCCGCCAACAAGCTGATAGGACGCGACCCCATCCCATGTCGGTAACCCTTTCCCGCGATCACATGCGATCACGCGGAACACCCGGCATTACCACCCGTTTCCAGGAGCTATTCCGGAACATGGGGCAGGTTGGTCACGCATTACTCTCCCGTTCGCCACTCTCACCACGGTGCAAGCACCATGGATCCCGTTCGACTTGCATGTGTTAAGCACGCCGCCAGCGTTCATCCTGAGCCAGAATCGAACCCTCCACAAA
Organism: Bifidobacterium sp. ESL0784; assembly: GCF_029433295.1. Taxonomy (GTDB): domain Bacteria; phylum Actinomycetota; class Actinomycetes; order Actinomycetales; family Bifidobacteriaceae; genus Bifidobacterium. Next base: position 192,997 of record NZ_JAQTHV010000001.1, on the reverse strand, counting down.
AAAATTGCAGAAAGCCGTTCAACGACTCTCATAATAAATAATTGACGGAACCATTCCATAAGGGGGAATGGTCCACACTAAAAACCTCGACACGAATTAAGCCCCCTAGGGCACCCCGAAAGGCACGCGCCGAACTGGCAATCAAAAAAAGCTTTACAATAAAAGTAGTACAGACACACTCTTGAGTTCTCAAACCACCACCACACCAACAAACAATCTCAACTCTTAGAGGAGAAGTTGCCGTGTTGAGCAGCAAGAGATAAATATACGCGGAAATCGGATTATGCGCAAGTTGAAGGGTGCAAAAACCTTAAGAACCGTTGCAACGATGCGGTTCTTTCGGCGTGTCATTATAGGCGTATTGCACCTTTACGCGTTATTCTAGCCCGTAAATATCAAGAATCAAATCGACATAATTCTTTCCCCCCGGCGTGTCAAAACGAAAATGACAAAAACAAATAATTACACGTTTTTGAGACCTTTCTTCTCTGTTTTGGATATTGAGATAAGCCAGCTGGCATCGAAACATACTTCCGTTACTCAGCGATAAACCCACACAGCAACTCAGCGCTCCCGTACACCAGATTCGCAATCGATATGGTACCGGCCGATTCACCAACATCAACTTCCAGGAACGCTAGCGCTTGCCTTATTGCGCGCCCCGTGTTCAAGACATACATTTTTCCGCCCCATCCCTTGTTGCTTATCCTTTATCGGCCATAACCCAGCACAGTTTCGACAAATCATCCATGACGAAAGATCTACTTCATAAAGGACACCTCATAAAGCGGAGCAACAGGAGCTTGGCTCATTGGCAGCAAACGGGCAACGACGATAGATGGCCCGGTTATACTGTCTGCTATGAGCCCCAGAAAACACCGACACAAACTCCATTTGCCTTGGTGGGCATATTTGCTGGTGGCATTGCTGCTTGACGTGGAATGGGGCGCTGCCCTCATACTCAGCGACCGATTCGATAAAATTCCATATGCGATAGCATCGTTGGTGGGTATGGCTTTAAGCATTGCATCTATTTATTCGGCCGGCGAGCGAGTCGGAGAGGAGCACCCCAATCATTCAGTTGCCGGTCTTCTATCCATCCTTAATATTTTAGTGGTGGTATTCATTACTATGCACGTTGAAATTCCGACAAGATTTCTCGTCTTCATAGCAGTGGCGGCGCTTCTGATTTTCCTGACGTTATTCTGCTTGCAATAGCGAGCCGGCAAAAGCCGAATTCCGTAAGAAAATCGAGAACGATTCCGCTGTTGCCGCAATGGGTTGGCGACTGCAAAAGCGAAGTTGCGCAAGCCTGATTACAATAATATATATGACTAAAAAAATTGCGGTATTGACTGGTGCCGGCATTTCGACTTCGGCGGGAATCCCCGATTTCCGCGGGCCGGACGGGGTGTGGACCAAGCACCCGGACCAGATGAGCGTTTACGACATCGACGCGTTTATGAACGACAAGAAGGCACGCGAGTATTCGTGGGCCTGGCAGAAGGCATCGCCCGTGTGGAACGCACAGCCGGGCGAGGCGCACAAAGCTCTGGTAAAGCTTGAAAAGGCAGGGCTTCTGACGCTCCTGGCCACGCAGAACTTTGACGCGCTGCACGAGAAGGCCGGCAATTCAAGCGACCTCATCGTCAATCTGCACGGGACCATCGGCACTTCGCACTGTATGAAATGCCATGCCGAATACAAAACGGCCGATATCATGGACAATCTCGACAACGACCCGGACCCGCACTGCCATCGCAAGCTGCCGTATAGCGGGAATATGCCTTGCAACGGTCTCATCAAAACCGACGTGGTCTACTTCGGCGAAATGCTGCCGGAAGGCGCCATGGAAAAGTCGATGGCACGGGTGGCCAAGGCCGACGAGTTCTGGGTGATCGGCTCGACGCTTGAGGTTTTCCCCGCAGCATCGCTGGCGCCGACCGCCGTACAGGCCGGGGTGCCGATGACCATTATGAATATGGGGCGCACGCAGTACGACAACATCGCCACGCGTCTTATCCACGACGATATCGCCAAAGCGCTGCCGGAACTGGTGGACGAGACCATCGCTGAAGCGGAGAAATAAGAGTAACAGATCAAAGCCTCTATAACCGGACAAATGGTATGACTGCAGCATTTGTTTATGGTTATTGGCGACATCACGAAACTAACGGGAAATCATAAGGCGATACTCCGCTAAGAAAGGCCAATAAGTAATTGACTATGAATACGAAAGAGGAATTCTACCGAATCTTGGCGGAACAAACAGAAATGGCATTGGCGACTTCGGTCAACAACATTCCTGACGTGAGAATCGTCAATTTTTATTTTGATCCTGCTGATAACATCCTTTACTTTGCGACGTTTAAAGGCAATAACAAGGTCAAGGAAATGCAGATAAATGTCCACGTCGCCTTTACGACTATTCCTCATGGCGGCAACGAGCATGTGAAAGCACAGGGAGTTGCTCGCCCAAGTAGGAAAAGCATCGATGAAATTGCCAATCGATTCGTCGCCAAGATTCCGGCCTATGCGAACACGCTGCGCGCAGCCGACGGGAACCTATTGTTGTATGAAATCAGCTTTACCGAAGCGACCGTAACCAAGGACCTCAGCGATATCGATACTTTTACCGTCGAGTAGACACTGTTATCAACAGGCGACATCACTGGTGACAGCCATAGTCAGACAAGCCTCGCAGGTATATGAAATTCAAGTATGGAAATACCAATATAAGGTATAAAAACGTGGCCTTGCTGAGGTTTAATGCCCAGGCAAGGCCACGTTCATTGGCAAAGCGAGATATCAGTACACGCGCTTGGGATCGAAACCAGCGTCTTTCAGAGCATTTAGGACCTGAGCGATGTGGTCGGGGCCGTTGGTCTCGACGGTGACGCCGAGCGAAACCGAATTCGTGTAATGGCCGGAGGCCTTGAACTGGTCGTGGTTGAGTTCGATGACGTTGGCACGGGCGTCTGCCAGGACTTGCGCCACCTTGACCAGTTGGCCCGGGGTATCAGGTAGCTCGACCTCGAAGTTCATGATGCGGCCGCGGGCGATCATGCCCTTTTGGATAACCGCACCAATGGTCACCGTATCGATGTTGCCGCCGGAAATAATCGGAACGATGACGTGCTTGCCCTTGGCGGCGGCAAAGACCCGCGAGCGCAGGCTCAAGTGCTCAAGAGCGGCCAGCGAGACGGCACCGGCGGCTTCGACCACAAGCTTGTGCTTCTCCATCATCAGCAGGATCATCTCGTTGATGTCACGCTCGGTGACGGTAATCAAGTCATCGAGGTATTCATTGAGGATCGCGAAGGTGAGGTCACCAGGATGGCCGACCGCAACGCCCTCGGCGGAGGTGACCACCTTGTCGGCAGGAACAACCATGCCTGCCGCGAACGAATTCTTGAAAGCAGGCGAACCCTCTGGAATCGCTCCTATGACGCGGACTTCCGGCTTGAAAGTCTTGATGGCGAGCGCCACGCCGGAACCCAGACCACCGCCACCCAGGGGAACCACGACATCAGTGATGTTCGGGACATCCTCGAGAATCTCCAAACCAATGGTGCCCTGGCCGCAAAGGACCTCGTAATCGTCAAAAGGAGGCACGTAGATCATGCCTTCGCGCTGCGAAAGCTGCGAGGCGTATTCGGCGGCATCGTCGAAGAGATTGCCGTGCAGGACGACATTGGCACCGTAGGACTTGGTCGCGTCGACCTTGAGCGGTGGGGTGATTTCGGGCATCACGATGGTCGCTTTCGCGGCACGTTCACGGGCCGCGTAGGCGACGCCCTGCGCATGGTTGCCGGCAGAAGCGGTGACAATGCCACGTGCCAGCTCTTCGTCACTCAGCGAGGCAATCTTGTTGTACGCGCCGCGAATCTTGAAGGAACCTGTGACCTGAAGATTCTCCGGCTTCAAAAGAACCTCGTGGCCCGTGGCCTCCGAAAGCACTGGCGAAGGAATAATGCGTGTATGGCGCGCAGTGCCTTTCAGCCTTTCGGCGGCCTTCTTCAACTCGGATGCGTGATTGTGCTGCAGTGCTTTGACAACGTCAACTTGTTTCATACCGGAATTGTACGGCTCTGAAACACGCTGCCTGCATCAACGTCCCAAAATACGAATATTACTTCTTGGACTTTGATACGCGCCTAGGCTCGGACGCGGCTTTTGACTTTGAAGCGCGCTTGGGCTTCGGCTTTTCAACAGGGGCGGTGCCGGCAGTGACGGCCTCGGACTCGGCTACCAGGTAACCCAGCAGGCGACCGGTGTCGGTTGGGGTGGCGATGCGCGAACGGGCGTTCGTCTCGCCGGCACCGACCTTGATCGTCCATGCTGCGGAAGACCTGGGAGATTTTGAGGCGGGCTTCGAACCCGCGCCCGCAGACGCCGCGTCGTCAACCGCAGTGACCGTCTCGATGGAATCGACCATCTTCGCCACGCCGGCGTTGTCGACGTCAAGCTCATTGAGCGCATCAGCCTCATCACGGGCGCAAGCACAATCGGTGACTGAAGCAAACATCGTCTCGTCGGTGGTGTCGTCGCCCAATGCGAGCACGAAATCGTAACGGCCGCTTTCCAGCAACGGTTTCACGGCCTCGCCTTTGCTGACGTTGGCCGGGCAGACCTCGATGACCTTGGCATTGCGCATGACCATCAGGCCGTACTGCGGACATACCTTCTCCAGTTCGTCGACCAGACGCTCACGCTGCTCCTGGGCCAGCTTCTGATCGCTCATGCGATAATGCCATGCCAAATCCGTGGACTTGTATTCGATGAAGGACTGCGGGACGCGGGCGACGGACTTGTTCATGATGGTCTCGATGATCGGACGCCATTCATCCGGGTCGGGAAGGCCGTCGGCACGTCGCCAGTAACGCTTGGGGGTAATCGTCTTGCCGTCTGCGGATTTCTTGGTCTCTCCGTCAATCGGCTTGGTGTGCCAAGCGCCGTGCTCGGCAATCAGACCGATCGGCAGGCAGCCGAACCACTCGCCCATCGTCTCGCGCGTGCGACCGGAAACCAGATACAAATCAACATCGGGAATGGAACCGACTTTACGCAATAAATCAAGCAAACGATGCGTCGGCTTGGCACGGCCAGGCGTGCGGACGATCTGTGTCAAGGTTCCGTCGTAATCGCACAATACCAGCTTGCGCTTGGATTGACCCCACTCGTGGACCAAGTGATCGCGCTGGACGCTTTGCAAGCGGCGATCGGCCATACGCGGGTCGCTCACCTGACGCAACGTGCTTAGGAACTCGGAGCTCCACAGGCCTGCGGTGCGGTACTTCAGGCGAGCCTGCATGGCGGCGTTGCGGCGCTTGGCTTCGTCGGAACCGATCTCCAAAGCAGAATGCAAGGCCTCGCACACCGCTTCTGTATCGTAGGGATTGACGATGAAGGCGTCCGTCAGCTCGCGGGCCGCGCCACACTCGTCGGAAAGCACCAACGCACCGTCACGGCCATCACGGGAGGCCAGATATTCCTTGGCGACCAGATTCATGCCGTCACGAAGCGGGGTGACCAACGCGACGTCGCCGGCGGTGTAGATGCCGCAGACTGGCTTGATGGGCAGCGAACGCGTGATGTAATGGATAGGGGTCCAGGAAAGCAGTGAATATTTGCCATTGATCTCACCGACCAGCTGGTCGACCTGGTCCTTCAGCTTGCGGTACGTCTCGACGTCCTCACGCGTCGGTGTCGCCAAAAGGTAATACGTAACGTGACCGACCCACTCCGGGTAACGGCTCAGCATCAAGTCAAAGGCACGTAGCCGTTCGGGAAGGCCCTTTGTGTAATCGAGGCGATCGACGGAAACGACCACCTTGTTGCCTTCGGTGCCGCGTTTGGCCGCAGCAGACTGCGCAAGCTCAACCTCGGGCAGTTCATCGCCGGTATGGGCGCTCCACCAGTTTTCCTCCTGATCGCTGGCTTCGGCCGCAGCCTCGGATTCAGCTGTAAGGGAGGTGCTCACGCGCCTAGTGCGCTTGCCGCTGACGGCCTCGATGCCGTGGCGCATGGCCTGCGCAAGACTGGAGTGGGAATTACGGCGATAAAGACCGTAATCGATGCCGATCGGGAAGGCGTCAACCGTCACGAAACGTTGCGACGCGCCCTTTCCGACCGGGATACGGCCATCCTTGTTAACATTCAAGCCCAATAACGTGCGAACGGACTCAAGGAAATTAACGCAGAACCCTTCGGTGTGGAAGCCCAGCAAATCCGCGCCCATCAGGCCTTCGAGCAGATCCTTGCCGTTCGGCAGCTGGTGGAAGATCTCAGGGCTCGGGAACGGGATGTGAAGGAACCAGCCGATCTTGAGCTCGGGAAAACGGGCACGCAGCATGGCCGGAACCAGCATAAGGTGATAATCCTGAATCCACACGGTGTCATCGGAATTGACCAACTCGGCAATCGTGTCGGCAAACTTCTGGTTGACCTCCTGGTAGACCTTCCAAGTGGAGGAATCGAATTTGGCCTCGTGGGCGAAATCATGGAACAACGGCCAGAGCGTATCGTTGGAATAACCGGCGTAGTATCCGTCGATTTCTTTTTGGGTCAGGAAAAGCGGGATGCAACGACGACTTTTGAATTCCTCGCGAATCTTGTCGATTTCCACCTTCGTGCGCGTTTCGGGGTCGATACTGCTCCAGCCGACCCAAAGGCAGTCGTTGTGGGACTTATGGTAGGGGCCGATGGCCGTGGCGAGACCGCCGATGCTTTGTTTAAGGGCGTAGGTGCCGTCCGGTTTGGCATGCAGGGAAACCGGAAGCCTGTTGGAAACGATAATCAAACGTGCCATGAATACTCCTTCGTCGTTGGAATCGCTATTCGCAAAGGCAAATCCAAGCTCACCCTCACAGACATCTACCGCTATTTGTATTCTAGCTCACAAAACCCATATGGGAGAATCGTTTGTGCAAAGGCTGAACCTCCACGATGGGGCATGCGGAGAAATCAGGAAACTCGTTTGACCACATCATGAGCTTTCGACGGGGATCGAAGCAGAATCTTTGGCGGGCTTCATACAATATGTGGAATATAAGAGAACGGTTATTGGCCTGAAATGTTGCCCGCCTGAAATAACGACAGAACCGGAAACAAACCCGGAGGCAGCATGACAGGCAGTGACAGCGAAAAACGAGAAAGAAGCGGGAACGGCATGAGCGAGAAGGAACAGGCAGCGAACGAAGGAGCGGACGGTGAGGCGGATGACGAAGCCAGGGCTAAGGCCAGAGTGGAAGCCGGGGACGAAGTTCAGGAGGAAACGCCCGTTACGCGAGGGCCTGTGGAACAGATAGTCATCATGATCGCCGTCGGGCTCATCGCAGGTTTCTTCTCGGGGCTTTTCGGCATCGGCGGCGGATCGATCATCGTACCGGCCCTGGTGTGGCTCGGCATGACTCAGCGGCACGCGGCGGCGACCTCGCTGGCCGCCATCATCCCGCTTTCGATTTCCGGAGTTATTTCGTATGCCATAAGCGGCCACGTTGATTGGATAGCGGCGCTGCTGATGGTGATCGGCACGATTATCGGCTCGCAGATTGGCAGCTGGCTGCTCTCCCGACTTTCGGAAGTGTTCCTGCGCTGGTTCTTCGTCGCGTTTCTGGCGTTCGTCGTGGTCAGCCAGCTGATTTTAACGCCCTCACGCAATTCCAGCATTCACTTGACCGTGATCAAAGGTATTCTGCTTGTGCTGCTCGGCGTGCTCATCGGCATGCTTTCGGCGCTTTTGGGCATCGGAGGCGGAGCCGTCACCGTTCCGGCGCTTTCACTGCTGTTCGGGGCGAGCGACTTGATTGCGCGTGGCACCTCGCTTCTGGCAATGTTCCCGAGCGCCATCACTGGCACCATCGCCAATTGGGAGCGCGGGCTGGTGCACCTTAAGAACGGCCTGATCATTGGCGTCGCTGCGGCTTGCGGGACGCCATTCGGGGCTTGGATCGCCGCGTTCGTCTCAGCGAAGGTGGGCTCGTATCTGCTGGCGGCTTACCTCTTCATCATTCTGCTGCGTTCCACCTGGACGGCCCTGAAAATCACGCCCGGCATCGGCCCGAAGCTGCCGAACAAATAGAATATCCGGCTGTTTATTTTGGTAATGAAGAAGCACGGGCAATCGGGAAGTGCCACTGTACGTGGTACGCAGCACTAAAAGCTGAAATACTCATAATGGAGGTTCGCTGCTGCATTTGTACGACACTTACTGAAACCGAAAATTCTAAAACGGCATAATTTCAACGATTTGATAGTTCACCATCGAGTCCGGCATAGCAGGGAGCAGCAAAAGATTCATACCGTTCATTCAGTGCCGTAAAAACAACTTGCTCTTCACAAATTCATCACATACTTGATGAATGAAGACACCACCGCTACCGCCTTACAGAGAAAAACCTCGTGAGCAGCTGCGTGCATTCGCCCTCCCGCACACCGCCGATAACCTCGGGGCGGGCGCCGACGTGCGGATCGCGCGGGATGTCCCAGACCGAGCCACACGCCCCCAGTTTGACGTCCCAGGCACCGAAAACAATACGGCCGACATGAGTCTGTAATGCAGCTCCGGCACACATCGGACACGGTTCAAGGGTGACCACCAGTGTGCAATCGGTAAGATTCCAAGCATTCTGCATCGATATATCCTGCTTTTCATCGGCAGATGGCAAATCAGCAGAATTACCGGCTTGTTCACAGTCATCAAAACGTATCACATTAACATCTTGGCGATTATGCTCTGAATCCCCGCGCCTTCTTGCCGCCTCCCGCATCGCCACCACTTCAGCGTGGGCGAGCGGGTCGCCGTCGGCCTCGCGCCGATTGCGGCCCCGACCGATAATCGTGCCGTCAGCGTCAAGCACGACCGCCCCGACCGGGACTTCGCAGGCGGCCGCCGCCTCATGCGCCAAACCCAGCGCCTCACCCATCGCGTTATGCAAACTCGCAGTGTCCATGGTTCCCAGTCTAAAAGCAATCCGCAAAGCTTGAGGCATAATGTCGAAATACCGATTCGATATAGTGAATATAGATAGTGTCCGAAATCTTTGAAATATCCGAACCAACAAGCAAACCGCAACGAAGCCCACAAGAAAGGAACCGAAATCCGTGGCAATTTTCGAGCTGATTCTCTGCATTCTGGGGGCCGTCGTGCTCTCGTCATTCGTCAGCCGGTTTATTCCGCGAATATCGACTCCGCTCGTGCAAATCGCACTCGGCGTCGCCCTCGCTTTCCTTCCCGCCTTCCCGCACGTCAAACTTGATCCGGAACTGTTCATGGTCATGTTCATCGCGCCGCTGCTCTATGTCGAAGCGCACGAAATCGACAAGCGGATGCTCTTCAAGACGTTGAAATTCTCACTGCCCATGGCCATCGGCCTGGCCCTCGGGACTATGGCCGTTGTCGGATTCATGCTGCATGCGGTGTGGCCCGTAATTCCTCTGGCGGCGGCATTCGCGCTGGGTGCGGCGCTCGGGCCGACCGACGCGGTGGCGGTGTCCTCACTTTCCAGCGAAGCCTCGTTTACCAAGGAACAATCCGGCATACTGACCGGCGAATCGCTCTTCAACGACGCCTCCGGCGTTATCGGCTTCCAGTTCTCGATTCTGGCCGCCGTAACCGGCTCCTTCTCGATGGCCAGCGCCACCAAGGATTTTTTGCTCTCGTTCTTCGGCGGCATCATCATCGGTATCGTCGCAGGCTTCCTCGCCAACTGGATCTTTACCCTGGCACGGCAACTCGGCTGGGAAACGATGACCACACGGATCCTGATGGAACTGTTCCTACCGTTCCTGGTCTTCCTCGGGGCCGAGGAATTCCACGTCTCCGGCATTCTTGCGGTGGTTGCCTTCGGCTTGACCGTCCACTTCGACCGCAACGGCATCGGCGGTCCCAACGTCGCCCGCACGAACATCGTTTCGAACAGCGTGTGGACCGTGCTTTCGTTCGTTCTGAACGGCACCGTGTTCATCCTGCTCGGTATGCAACTACCGGGAGCCATGCGCGCCAGTTGGGACGACCACAATGTCAGCAATACCGCGCTGGTCTGCATTATTCTGTTGGTCACCGTCGTGGCCATTGCCATCCGCTTCCTGTGGGTCTGGCTGATTGCCGCCCCCACGCGCGACCGCGAAACCGGCAAAAGGGTCACCCTGAAAGCGCGCTCGCTACGCGATTCGGCGGTTATGACGTTCGGCGGGCCGAAGGGCACCATCACGCTGGCCCTGATGTTCACTATTCCCTACACCGTCGCTTCCGGCGATGCCTTCCCGATGCGTAACGAGCTTATTTTCATCGCTTCCGGGGTTATCGTCCTGACGCTGCTGCTGGCGAACTTCATGCTGCCGCTACTCGCGCCGGCCAAGGACGATGCCGATGAATCGGAAAAACTCATCGAAATCACCATCGAGGAACTCACCCGCACCGTGCAGGAACTTTCAAGTCGAGTCACCGACGATAACCGCCGTGTGATTCTGCCTGTCATTGATTCCTACAACAGCCGAATCACCCGCCTGCGCCAACGTATCAGCGGTTTCGATATCGAGGAATTCGAGACGCTGCAAATCGACGCGCTGCATTGGGAAAAGGACTATGTGCGCGACCGGCTGGCGACCACTCAAGCCGACACCGACATGAACGAGCACAACAAACAACTGCAGATTGAGGCCTGTGAGCGCATGCTCGATCAGATCATGAACACGCTGCGGCATACGGCCGACAAGAAAACGCATCATCGTGCGGTCTCGCAAATCCGCGGACGTGTGCATGCACTGAAGCGGCAGGTTACGACATTCGCGCGTCGGGCCAACAACAAGTTCCGTCGCACCGCACCAATGCTCAATGAGAATGAAATTTACTATTATCTGCGAGCCACGCAAATCGACGCCATCGACCACGTCATCGACCGGCTTTACCAGGAAATGCGCGACGATACCTACAAATCCGAATACTGCACACTACTGCTGCGCGACTACCAGCGCGCACGGGCCGAACTGCGCAGCCGCAAGGACGTCGCGGCCACCGCAAAGGCCGCTCCGCAAATCGACGAGGTCAAACATGAGAGCTATTCCATCGAACTCGGCGTGATTCAGGACATGCTTGATTCCAGTGAAATCTCGCGTAGCCAGGCGAAGTATTTGAGAAGGAATGTGTATGTGATGCAAGTTGATGCGGAAGCGGAACTGTAAAAGGTTTCCGAGTCTGCAACCACACACTCATTCCGACCTGTATCCTTCACACGCGTAAGGCGCCCTCAACCTCACCACAGAGCTTAACAGTTCGGCAAGTTGAGGCTAGTGCAAAATTCTAAGGCCCTAGTCCAACAAGCGCAGTCATTCCGATTTTTCCATTTGAGATCTCCGCTTATCCCTCAACTGCTTCTCGGTCACATAAAAAACAAAGAATCCCAGGATGAAACCCGCAGCAATCAAGAGTGGTATAAGCAATCCAGGAACTTTTAATACAGAAGTAAAAGTTTTCAGAATATACAACACAAACCCTGGTGTATAGAAAAGCAGCATCCATCTGGAAGCCCGAGCAAAACTTCCCTTCGTAACCGCTTTATCCTCATCATCTTTCAACTTTACCAAACCGAAAGAAGCGAGTATAAGAAATAGAAAACTAGCTACAAGAACTATTGTCAAAATCATCATCACGCCTCCTAGAACATACCATTTCTCCGACAGGCCTCAAGAATGAATCTTCAAGACCGAATAGTCTGGGCAAGACGTCAGCAGGCCCTCCGCCGAGCGCACAAACGGATAGCGGGAGTTGGGTGGAGACAAGATATGCCGTTTGCATCCACGCTCCTACATGTTTATAGATTAAAGACGGAGCCACACATTCATATTTTCCAGCTACTTTTCCGGCATCAGCCAATACAATGATGAGACATTGCAGTTCTTCTGGAGGAATTCCGGGCATGTGAGAGTATAATCTGATCAACGAATGCAATGCCTTTTTATTAACGTGATGCTTGTAGATAATGTTGCTCAATGGGTGATATTCAAAGCAAGTTTCACCCGTTTCCGCACCACCAAGTGTCATCCGATTTGCAATCACCAAAAACCTTAGCTCCCCCAAAGAACCACCAGAAGGATACGGGAAACGATATAAAGGCTCATTTTGAACGCCTTTGCCTGACGACTCACCGTGCGCAGACAGAAAAAGAAGAGTCATGACATCTTCAAGCGCGGCAGGAGGAGTGGAATGGTCCCTGCAGCTTCTTCTATTATGCATGGCGTCACTTAAAGCGATTTCGTTAATTGAGCTCAGCGGCAATTCAAGAGTATCCTCGCAAGGAACTATCGGGTCAAGGGATGTGCGCAGTAATTGCGGGTATTGTTTGGCCAACCGATAAGTTCCTCCGTACCCATGTTTATGGGAACCATATCTGGGATATTCCAAACACAGCTCATCTTCAAACGGCAACACCGGAAGAAGGCCGTTCTCGTCTTTTAGAAAACCCAGATTCCATAGAAGATTAGTAAAATAATTCGGTGCTTTATCAATACAGAACACCCAAGGAAGAATACCCTCGTCTATATCAAGTATCACTGGAGAAGAGGAATCCCTCAGACTGTACTGATTGGCAGCAACTCGCCGGATATAGACGTTCGGAGAAAGCTCAGCCTTTGTCTTGTCCTCCCGTCGACTCAAGACCATATCCATTATAGGTTGATGAGGGCCGGATACAATTATGTTCTCGGTTTCATCGATTTCTATGATCCCCCGGGTTAAACCATGTGTCGCGTCATGCATTATTTCACGATATCTACGGGCATAGCTGACAGATGAATCCGCGGTTTCATCGTCAGACGAGAATTTTCTCCCATCCGAATAGCACTCATAAATCTTTGAAATATCAGAAGAACATGCCAATTGGATTCATCTCCTCTTCTGCGCGAGCAGACTTAAGCCACCCAAGTTTTACCGGCACATCATATAAACGCCCAGGAGCCAGCCGCCGCCACCACGGTCTCAATCCCGGAGCTACACATCGCACGACCGGCAAGCCAATATCCGGACGGGTCTCATTCAATAAGAATACTGTGGTGCCAACGGCTTCAATCGAGGATATCAATTGCTTGATGTCATATTCTCGTTGCTTTTGATATCGCGAGGGATCGCTATGTCCGTTAGGAAGCAGAAAGTCATTGGCTTCAAGGGTTTGAAACGCGAACCAATCTATTGCTTCGCTTCCTGTCAACCGATTGGGGAGCTGCACTCCCGTAACTTCTGCCGGAAGCGCTGCCTGGAACTGAATAACTTCACTTATGGCACGCGTCGCGGCTCGGCTGACATCCACATGTGAACCGAAACCTAGCAAAATTTTGTTGGTGCCCTCAATCTTCGAAGTTGCACTAACGGCTGCGACCACAGGAATACCGATATCGTTAGTCAGGTCCAACAGCCATAAGTCCCGGCCATGTTTTTTCATCCATTGGGCGACATTGGTGATATATGTATTATTAAGAGAAGAAATTGAAATTTCCGGTCGTTTGATACGGTTATGCCACCAAATTGAAACCGCATCGCGTTCAATCAATTCGCAGATTCCTTGGAATGCAGCATCTGCCAGCGTTGTACCTGCTGCACAACCATTCGAATCCGCTCGTGCATATTTCATACCGTTGGGGTCGATCGCTCCCGGTAGAGCAGCAGCATTGGGAAACATATAGTACGCCTGCGATTCAAGCATCCAAGCAGTCGTATCCTTGCTGGGAGACCATATCGGTACGAATGAGCACAGACTATCTTGATTGAACATTTCTGGCACATGGTGGTAAAGCGATGGTAGTGAATTCAGTTCCTCTCTATTGTTGAATTGCCGTTGTGAAAATAAAGCTATGTCGTTAGGATGAATCGCATTCGCCAAATCCTTGAATTTACATCGGACTACCGGCTCATTACCTCTGGCAATAGTGGAATGCCTTTCAACGGCTTCGGCTATCGCCCCTGCCATTGCGTCAATTTCCGTCATACCTTTTCCGCCGGATTGTCCTCTTAGGCTTCGTCGAATCGATTCCGGATTATCGGTTCTCAAAGCCCAATTATGGCCAGCCGTATACACAAAAGAAGGTTCTGATTTTTCTTTGGTTTCAACCCTATTCAAAGAAGTGACAACACCCGTGACGTCAGAAACAAGGAACGAATATTTTTCCACAAATTGTTCCGAAGTATATTGGCGCTCGCCATGAGTTCCTTCTGTCAGCACCAATGGCATTGCTGCCGTGGGAACTGGACCAGGTTGGATGCGGGCGCGCCGAACATAATGCCTTTGGTTGGAGCCATAAGTATTTACTAAACTATTCCGCAGCTGACAGCCTTCTGGATCTTGTAAGAAATCAGCGATGTTCTTTAAACCGCCTAGTAAGCCTTCATGAATCGTTCTACGTTTCAAAGAAGTCATTAATTCCTCAGCGTCTAATTGCTCTGACTTTTCGTTATAATTTACACATTGGAAAAGATCCTCAGGCGTGATTTCATGTGACGGGAAAACGGGACCTACTATAAAACGGTTAGGCTCAATGATGAAGAACGAGACCTTTGACCCAGATTGCAACAATTTCTCAACCTGTCGTTTTACCCTCGAATCGGTTAAGGATCTCGAAATGATTATTGAAAATTTATCAGACCGGACAATTGATTCATTTGTTGCCCAATTATCGATGATGCTAACAAATTCTTTCAACTGCGTAACGCCAACGAAATCGACAAATCGAAAGCTGCCACTGACAAGAATCGACGGGTCGCACTGACAATCGACGAAATCAAGCAATTCGCTCGAAGACTCGACCATGAAGCCTCTACAGACAAGCGTTTTCTCTGCCATCTCAAGAGCGTTTTCCGGTGCTTGAGAGAGGGCAGGAATCTGGACACCGTTTATGGCGTGTCTGCGAATTGACTCAGCCATGGTTCCTTTAAGCTGAAAGAGGTCACTCTTTACTATAGCTACGACATCTTTGGTTTTCGGCCTTGCCAAAAATTCATAATCAGGGTTCAGTACATATCTCTGTGTATCAGAAAGCATCTTATCGACCGTTCCTTACGTCCCATTTGAAGAATTTGAGGGATATGACGACGGATGCAACCAGCCACGCGGCGCATACCGCCAGTCCCGGCGAAACCAACATTGACAGTCCCGTATGGCTTCCCAAAATCAAACCGCCGTTTTGCACCGTGGCGTGGACGAAATCCTGACCGAGCCACATGGATCGCATGGACTCGGCCAGATAGCCGACTGGGAAGAACGCGCTCAGCGTACGCAACGACGAGGGAATGATCCACGACGGCGTGAACACGCCGGAAAGGAACATGAGAATCAGCGTGGGAACCAGCAACATCATCTGCGAGGAATCGGCAGAAGGAATCAACGCGGAATACGCGACGCCGATGACGGTGCAAAGCACCGCGCCCAAAAGCGCGACGAGAATGACACCGGGAATATTGGCAGGAACCTTGAGACCAAGGAACAGCACGGCGGACAGAAGCAGGACGGCCTGGCATGCCAAGGCCACGACGAAACCGGAGAGCGCATAACCGAAAAGCACTGAAGCATCGGAGCGGCCCCTCAGCCTGATGCGCTTGAGCAGGCCCGAGTCCCTTTGCGAAACGATATCCCCGGCCACCTTGACGAACCCGCCCATCAGGACCACGTAGGAAGTCAATCCGAGAGCCGACCAGCTTGCAGCCGAGACCTGCGCTCCCCTGCCGAGCGGGAGATTATCACCTTTGTAGGCCAAGCCGAACAGGAGCGCCAACGCCACGGGAAAAGCGAGTGTGAAAAACACCGATTTGCCGTTACGAAGGAAACTTAGAGTCTGCAGGTGAAACTGAGGAAGAATGGTGTCGTTCATCGTTTGTCGTCCTTCGTTACTGGAATCTTGTCTTCCGAATCAGTCGCTCCGACCAATGCCGAATAGGCTGCACGCAAAGAGGGCTTCTCCACGCGCACATCCGTGATCTGCCATCCACGATCCGCACAGGTGCGATAGATGGCCTCCAAATCGCGAGCCGGATCATGCGATTGCCATTCCAGAAGATCATCTTTTCGCCTTGCACCATCGCCATTCTGTGGCAAGAGACTTGCAAGACCATCCAAAACATCCGGGCTCGCCGCCACCGAACTGGCCCGAGGAGCGGGAACGGATGCAGCAAGCTCCTCGACCGTTCCCGAGGCGGTGATATGCCCCTGCTTGATGACACTGACAGAATCGGAAAGCGCCTCGACCTCATCGAGATAGTGAGTGGTCAGCAAAACGGTGGCACCAAGGTCGCGCTGACTACGGATGATGTCCCAGACATTCTCGCGCGAGACGGGGTCTAGGCCGGTCGTCGGCTCATCCAGCACAATCAGTTTCGGGTCGCCGTACAAGGCTATGGCGATATCGACCCTCCGTCGCTCCCCGCCCGACAGCGAATTCAACGGCCTATCTAGCAGATACTTCAGATTCACACGCCCGGCCACGTCCAGCACATCCTTCTTCGACATTCCGGGGATATAACGCCTCCAGCTGAAAAGGATGTCCTTGACCTTCATCCCGGTCGGGAAACCCGCGCTCTGCAAAACAATACCAACATCCGGGCGCAACTTGGCGGCATCGCCTACCGGGTCGACCCCAAGTGTACGGATACAGCCGCCTGCGACCCTCCTGGCGCCGACGACCGCATCCACGAACGTGGACTTGCCGGCACCATTCGGCCCTAGCAAACCGATAATCCTGCCCGTCTCGGCCAAGAAAGTCAAATCCTGCAAAGCCGAAAAACCACCATACTTCACAGTCACACCCTCGGCATCAATAGCATAATCAGACACTGCCACGGCCTCCCGTCTTTACATGCATGCGAATAGATGACCATATATGTTCTCTGAAGGAAGATTCTTCATAATCTCGATACCATATTTGATTGTCAATTTCAGATAATGAAAAATCGTAGCCACTGATATCAGGAACATTCTGATGCGTAGTCACCAACAATATGTCCCATTCATCTTCCCGAGGAACCCTTTTGCTTTTAATTATTCCGTCATTAACGGAAACTTGGCGCCCGACTTGCTCTATCTTGAAATTAGCATTTTCTTTAATTTCAAGACCATCCGGAAACCACCTATATAAGCCCAGAAATTCATGACCTCGCACATTTGAATCGAATCTTACAGAAACCGAGATACCGCGATCCGAACCAAACCATTGTGACGTGTCAAGGCATGTTCCACCGAGCATATCCAAACCATCCGCCAACACCTCATCCCCCAAAAAGATTTTGCCTTCACCGCACCATTCAAGGTCAGAGGGACGAACCGCGACTACAAGGCCCAGCAAATCTAAAGCATTCTCAGGCAACCTCACGGAAACCAGCCCACCTTCTTTTGGCTCACGATGCGCCAAAACGGCGGACACATAGTAGCCAGACCAAATTTTTTGGTATGAGATAAGAACCGCTAAAGGTATCGGTTCAGCATCGCCATTTGTGATAACGATTCGCATTCGTCGCGGTGACGACATAGGCCATCGCAGAGTCACCGCCGAGCCAGAGCATTCAGCATAATGCGTGACCATGCTTGCGATACGTCCATGAGTCAGACCGGCAAAATCCAAAATTGGAACATCAACGATTGGAACATCATTATCATCGACATACACTGCGATTCGCTGTGCTTGGACCACAGATGGCCCATAAGGCGGCAATGAGATATTTATCGATTTGACAAGCGTCGGACCAGCTTCATCAAAAATAGTTACAGAGGATTTTCCCCCTAACCTGCTTGAAAAATGGCTAATTTTTAATCCGTTCATGTTGTATACCCTTTTTAGATGAATCCGCTATAAGAGGCAGATTCGTCCATGTAGCGAAGCTAAAGGATCTCATAGGAGTGGGGTCACTCGCCAACCTCAGCTTGACGTTGTTTCGTCTCAGATATTTCAGAACTGCTCCCAACACGGATCTTGCGATTCTCTCGCCAAGACAGCTATGTGGTCCCCATCCGAAAGCCAATAATTCTTTAGCATTCCTGTGCAAATCGAATCTGTCCGGATCGTCATAGCGAGCAGGATCGCGTTGCGCCGCACCGATTATGACAACCACATGTGTATTCTCTCGAATTGCCAAATCTGATTGCAACTCACAATCAATTTTCGCGGTTCTCGCCAGCGCGACGGTTGGCGGATAAAGACGGAGCGTCTCTGTAATAAAAGAATCGAACATTTCTTCTTTCAGATTAGAGAACAAATCAGGATGCCTTGTAATGACGTAGAACAGATTTGTGATACTTCTCTGAACCGTCCTTAGAGAGGCGTGAGAAAGCAACTTGATAGCTACAGAAATCTGCTGATTCTCCCATCCTCGGTCTTTTAGACTTTTAGCAACCCCTTTGCAATGCCCCAAAGAAATAGAAGAATTCAATTTCTGCATCAGTAAAACATCAACACTCTTGTTCTCCGGACTTAAGGCCCATGCAGTATACAGGCTTTGAAGCTCGTCCGGAATCCCGAGTATTGACGACATGAATTCCAGGCTCAGATTCAAAGCCAAATCGAATCCATTGATTTGCCTAACGATATCCGCCGACTCAGTAAGAGCTTTAATCGGAGCAAGACGACCGTCAGACAAATTGCCCACCAACGTATTGTCGTCCAAGGCCACCCGCAAGTCTTGACGAATCGATCTCGCCTGAGAATCTACACGGAAAGAAAGAAGACCGCTCGAGAACGAACCATTCCCCTCCGTCATATTCAGCAAAACACGCTCACCGTCTGGGGTGAATTTTTGTTGATCGATGAGGACTTGCTTGCACAACTCATAGTCATAGAGGTAGCAAAAGTTCTCATCATCTACCCGTTTATCGTGTCTGCCTGATTCGAATAGCTGCCGATAGACCTTACCTCTATCTTGCTCATACCAAATAGGGGAATCCAAGGCAGGTAAACCTGTCACAGTAAAATCAATCATAAAAGACTCATTAACATAGACCAATTAGCAACAATGAAGACAAGTACTCCCCCGCCTATGAGCACTATGCGTCTAATTATTTTCTGTTTACGCTTCTTTTCGTAAGCGAGAGCATCAGATTCTTCATTTTCTTCCATAAGAATCCAAATCAGCAGGGGCAGCAGCAACAGCAAATAAGATAGACATTATCTTCAGGCGCGTTATCACCAAGTTCCTCGGAGATATCCGGCACCCCAAGAATAAGATGGGTACCATCACCGCCATGTTCAAGCCGGTATCCCCACTCATCTATCTCTGGCGACAAAGTCACCTTGTCTATCTGTCCCTCTTCCAAGACACCTGTTGACGTCAGGGCTTCCGTCGGATCGACATCCAACGCTTCTCGAAAATCCGAGTCCGCGTAAGCTCGCCCCATTGCACGAGATAGCGCCTTTTCATTGATATTGACTTGGCTGTTTGACATTTTTTAATATCCCCTTTTATCAATAGATGACTATAAAAGTCTTAGAAGCATAACATAATAAAAAATAATCAAATACAATAAATATGCTTCGTTCCCATACAACACTGCTTGAAAGCATATTTACAGTTGTCTAATTTCACGCATCCGACGCCAAGCAAAATAAGCTTCCACTTCCGTTGCATGCGTTCTTAAACAAGAATTACAACTGCATATGCAATGAATGAGAGCGCCTTTGCCCAAGAAACCATACCTGTTAAGTTAAAAGTAATTGCATGACAGAATAAAAGGGAAATAGTTCATTCTTTCACATAATCACCACACTAATACGTCATTAGCATATTTACAAGCATATTTCCCTATACTTGCCGCCAAGATTACCTCATATGCCATTAGAACTAGGCTAAATTTTATTTAATACGTCTCTGCATTAAAGCCTAAAACAAGACAAATATGCATAATGCCTATTACGTCTGCATATATTTACAGAATAAAAGATTACCCAGCAAAGCTCCGTCGGATACCGACTCAGACTACTCCCGACGAGATGTTGTTGAGGAGGAGCCACTGGGTCAGGTCGGCGAATTCGGCGGGGCTGACGGCATGGTCAAGCTGATGATAGTTCTTCACCGTCAGCCATGTATGCTCCTCAAGCCAAGCCGTCGCGCCGTAAATCTCGTACTTAGGCAGGACGTTGTCAAGGTCGCCGTACCCATAGAAAACCGGCTTTTCCATATCACCGAGCCGATCGTCGGCCGGAGCCGTACCAGGAACCTGCCCGGGAGCGACAAAGCCGGAAAGCGCCGCAACCGCGCGGTAACGCTCGGGATGCACACGCAAGAGATGAATCGCTAGCGCCGCGCCCTGCGAGAATCCGATAGGTACCAGTTCACGTTCGGGGTCGATATGCTCGCTGACCCAATTGTCGACAGCAGTGGCCGCCGCGAAAATGTCCCTGTCCAAATCCTCACCAGTAGGCACGCCGTCGTGGAACCAGCTATACGCACCCGTTCCGCTTCCGAACTCCCCCGGGCCCTCGGCCTGTAGCACCAGCGGCGCGCGCAGCGAAACGTAATCATTGCCGGGAGCAACGTAACGCATCATCTGTGCCAGATCCTGCTCGTTGGAACCCCAGCCGTGCAGGCATAGGAACATCGGCCTCGTCGGACGCGCCTTGCCACCACCTTGTGAATAAATGACATGGGGAATCTCCATCGGATCGCCAAAACGTCCAGGAATGGCATCGGACTGACGGCCAATCAAGCCATTTTCGCCCTTGCTCGCCCCGTTGGAATATTCGCTGTTCACTGCTTCGTCGGTCATAGTCACCATGATAAGCAGCAAGCCCAACAGAAGCCCAAAATGTTCACTGGCAGATTCGCAGCAGGTTCACGAAATCAAATCGACCAATATCTGGCGAGATAATCGAGAGCATTCTGGCATGCAGCCAATATCGCCAGCCGCACCATCAACTTATCGGCAATGAAAGCTGAAGCTACTTGTCAGAATCGCCAGGCCCGATTTCTTCGAGTTTGCCGCCCCACTGCTGCTGCAAGGCCTTCATTGCATCGGTTTTACCAACGGCCATCCACCGGTCGTTGCTCAACACACGCAAATCATTCTGGTCGACTTTGCTACCGGCATACTGGTTGATGAGGGTCGGCGCCTGCGAGCGCACCATATCGCCATCCATCGAGGCCGCGGCCCTCGTCTGGAAAGTAATGAACGCGACCTGAGTCGAAACGCAGAGTGAAGCGGAACCGGCCCCGGGCAACTGACCGGAAACGTCCACGTCCATCCAACCGCTCGAGCAGGTTCCGGCGAATTTTTCGATGCCCTGCTTCATCTGATTTGCATCGTTTTGCGGCGCTTTGGTCTTGCCTTGAATCGACGTGGACGTATTGTCTTCACCCGACGAACTTGTATTATGTTTCAGCGTTTTAAGAGAGACCAGCAACGCAACGGCAATCAAAATAAGAACGACGATGACAACGATCGCGCTAATGATAAAAGACTTGCGATGTCGACCTATACGCGACGGCTCGGAACCGTGGCGACGCAATTCGTTGACATTATAGGTATGGGCATTTTCAGGCCGGGAATCGCTCCGGGCGCCGCCGGGGCGCAAACCGCTGTCAGCTCGAGGCGCATTGCCGGATTGCCGGAGCGAAGCATCGCCCTGATTGCCGTGATGGCCAGAATCTTCTTTCATAGCCCCTTGTGTCCCATCTGCCCGAATCCGCATTCGTGATATATATGCATGTTATGCAACCCACGATTCCAAACAACGGACTTGTGGCTTCATCCACCTTAAAAATAAACTGCTTGTTTTAGTCTACCCCGCGCGGGACCAACCTGCCGCACACCACACCGTCACGTCCACCGAGACTCGCAGAGAGCGGGGGCCTGCAGAAAAGAGAAACCCCGGTGCTAGAACGCACCGGGGAAGAGAAGAGAGAAGAAGAAAGGGTTCAATTATCGGTAAATCCAAATCTCAAGATTACCGGTCAACTCTTGCTGACAACTCTTATATAACTACATAATCCTTGGCGCAAGAATCGGATTACCTGAAAATTACCTGAAAATTTGAACTATTTTGCCTATTTCTGAGTCCGAACGGATATTTACGCAGAAAAATGCCGTTCTCCGCCACCTTAGCAAACGTCAGACCGCCGCAACGTCTACACTTAGAGCAGAACATGCAATAGCCGCGTTGGCTTGAATCCGGTTTCAGCAACCTCGTCGCACGCGGCACGCAACTCGACCTCTGGAGGAACCTATGCTGCTGTCCGATCGCGACATCCTCGCCGCCCAAGCCGACGGCCACATTTCGCTGGACCCATGGACGCCGGAAATGGTACAGCCTGCTTCCATCGATGTGCGGCTCGACCGGTATTTCAGGCTCTTCAATAACCATGCCTACACCTACGTCGACCCGGCGGAGAACCAGGGCGATCTGACCGAGCAGTTCGAAGTCGGGCCGGACGAACCATGGATCATGCATCCCGGCGAGTTCGCGCTGGCATCCACTTGGGAATATGTCAAGCTCGATGGCACCACGGCGGCGCGGCTTGAGGGCAAGAGCTCGCTCGGACGGTTGGGGATTCTGACCCACTCTACAGCTGGTTTCATCGATCCCGGCTTCGAGGGGCACATCACGCTGGAACTTTCGAACGTCAGCACATTGCCGGTGAAGCTCTGGCCAGGCATGAAAATCGGGCAGATGTGCTTCTTCGAACTCAGCTCCCCCGCCGAACACCCTTACGGTTCGCAAGGTGTCGGCTCGCACTATCAGGGCCAGCGCGGTCCCACTCCGTCGCGCTCGTACGTCAACTTCTACAAAGCCGAGATCGAAGACTGAAGTCAGGCGCTGAACGCATTATTCCGTCATCCGGCCATACAGCCGCCATTGCTCGAACGCCCCGTCTCTCCTTATTGAGCATACGAGCAAAATCAGAGGTTTGATGTCATTATCCTGATTTTCATCATAAGCTGCTTTCCAAGCGATACCGTGAAAGCTTGGCGCGGGGTGCTGGGACAATTGGGAGTATGGCTAACAAGAAGGGCCCGGTCAAAGGTTCGGGCGGAAAACATCGTAACGCGCTGAAAGGCCGCGGGCCGACGCCCAAGGCTGAAGACCGTGTGTATCACAAAGCGTATCGCGCCAAACAGCAGAATGAGAAGCGTCGCTTCGCCGATCCACGGTTGGCGGCACGCCGTCGCGCGGCAAAGTACACTTCAGAATCCGACGATCTGGTGGTCGGCCGCAACGCGGTGCTCGAAGCGCTGCGCGTGGGTGTGCCGAGCACGCAGCTTTACATCGCCAACCGCATCGAGCATGACGACCGCACCCGTGAAATCGTCAAACTCGCCGGCATGCAGGGGCTCAACCTGCTTGAAGCCGACCGACTTGAGATGGATCGCATCGCACACTCGCGCAACCATCAGGGCATCATTCTGAAGGTGCAGCCCTACCAGTACCACACGCTGGCGGAGTTGGCAGACAAAGCGGATAAGAAGTCACATGCCATGGAAGAGGCCGATTCGCAGAGTGCACGCATCAACGCGAGGCCGCTGTTTATCGCGCTCGACGGCGTCACCGACCCACAGAACCTTGGAGCCGTAATACGTTCCGCGGCAGCATTCGGCGCCAACGGCGTCATTCTGCCGGAACGTCGCTCGGCTTCGGTCAACGCTGCGGCCTGGAAGGTTTCGGCCGGCGCGGCCGCTCATCTACCTGTGGCCCGCGTGGTCAACCTGACCAAGGCCATCGAAGCGCTCAAAGAGCGCGGCTATTACGTGGTCGGGCTTGACGGCGGCGGCAACGCCATCGTCGGCGAAAGCGGCTTCGAGGCCGACCCGCTGGTCGTCGTGCTGGGATCGGAGGGCAAGGGCCTGAGCCGCCTGGTACGCGAGGCTTGCGATTCCATCGCCGGCATCCCGATCTCCAGCGAGGTCGAGTCACTCAATGCCTCGGTGGCGGCCGGTATCAGCCTCTACGCCGTCTCCCGCGCTCGCAGCAAGGCCGGAGAACAAGCCGACAATAAGGCCAAATAGGGTTACCTTCTTAATTGTTTGAGCCCGGATCATATTCCAATTCTTGGGATACGGTTCGGGCTCAAGTTTTAGGTTTGCCGGTCATGCTGTATTTGTGTCTTTTTACTTGCTTGTTCTTGCCAACTAAGTAAAAAGACACAATTAGCGCGAAATCCCTACGTGGGATGGCTCAATGGCTCCAGACGGCGGCGTCCTGGTCGTATTCGGCCGGATCGTAACCATCGTCATCGGAATCGCCCGCATCATTCGCAGCCGCGTCCGCGCCCTTCTGCGCAGCGTCGGTTCCTGTACCATCGTCGTTCACGGCCTTGTCGTTCGTATTATGAGCAGCAGCCGTGGCGGGATCCGGCTGAGTCGGCCAGATGTCTTCCGGCACGTCCGAATCGGCATCGAGATGGAAATCGTCGCTGGTGGTTTGCGTGGCACCTAGATTGCCAAGTCCGTCGCCGAGTACGCTGTAATCTCCACGTCCGATGCTGTCGACATCGTCGTTGTCGGAACCTACGGTATCCGCAACGTTCGCATTTTCCTCATCCGAAATTCCCTCAGCAGGCTCGTTGTATGTCGAACTGTCATCGACCACGCCCGAATCCGCGTCGGCGTTGATCTCGGCGAGCGCCTTGGAATCGATGTTGTACTTCGGCAAGTTGTGCTTGATGTAATCGCTCGCCGCGACGGCAGTAGACACGTCGTGCCCGGCCTTTTCTGCCATATACCAACGATTCTGCAGAACTTCGTGGAAGAACTGTGCCGGCTCGATCTTGGAGCGGTATTCCTTGGGAATCATGCGCACGACGGGTTCGAAGACCTCGCGCATCCAGTCGGTCGCCACGATCTCCAGTTCTTCCCCATCTCGCCAAGTGGAGGCGCGGTAGGCATCCAAATCGTTCAAAAGCCGACGTGCCTGGTTCTCCTGCACATCAAGACCAGTAAGCCGCAGCAACTTGCGGGAGGCATAGCCCGCATCGACCACACGCGGCCGCACCAGCACGCGCTTGCCGTCGTCGGCGGTTTTGACTTCGAGCTCGTCAACGTCGAAGCCCAAATCGTTGAGCTTATTGACACGCTTCTCGATCTTCCACATCTCGTCGGGGCCGAAGTCCTCCTGATCGGTCAGGGCACCCCACAGCGATTCATAACGCTCGATAAGCCTGTCGCCGACCTCGACCTCATCGACCTCGTCTGGCAGCAATTTGCCGGAACTCAAATCCATCAGCTCGCCGATGATGTTCGTGCGGGCGAGATCCATGTCGTAGTTGCGCTGGCCCTCGGTCAGCGACGTGTAGAGCGCGCCGGTTTCCGCATCGACCAGGAAGGCCGAGAACGCGTCGGCGTCTCGCAGGAAGAGCACGTTGGAAAGCGAAACATCGCCCCAGTAGAAGCCGGAAAGATGCAGACGCACCATCAGCACAGCGAGCGCGTCAATCAGGCGGTCGACAGTGTCGGGACGCAGATTTCCAGCGAACAGGGCACGATAAGGCAGCGAGAATTTGAGCTGCTTGGTCACCAGAATCGACTCCAGCGGCTCACCTTCGCGAGTGTGCCGCCCGGTGACCACGGCAATCGGCGTGACCGTTGGCAGCTCCAGCTTCTGCAAACGACGCAACAGCTCGTATTCGTGCGCGGCCACACGGCTGGTGATCTCCTTCATCGCGTAAATCTCGTCGCCGACGTGCACGAAACGCACGACGTGCCGGGAGATGCCTCGCGGCAGGTTCGCCAACAGTTCCTTGGGCCAAGTCGCCAGCGGCTTCTCCCATGGCAGGGTGAACATCTTCGGGTTCGAGCTCGCGGCAGTGATCTGCAGCGCGTGCGGCTCGGCGACATCTTCATCGCTTGCCTCCGCGGCCGTCACGGACGTCGCCTTCAACGCTCTTGGGTCCATTTGCATTCCACCGGTCAATTCCATACTTTCAAATCTACCGTCCGCGTGGGATAGTTCACCATTGGGCCACTTGGAATGTGCGGGCACAGACCGGAATCAGCCCGGAGACACGAAAATGAGGCCCGCGTACGAATACACGGACCTCATTCAATCAACGCTAAAAGCGATGCGAATCAGTTCAGGCGCAGCTCAGTGGCCGGGGAGAAGAGATGCATCTTGGTCGGATCAATCTTGATCTTGACGGTGTCGCCGACCTTCGGCAGCTGGCGCGGGTTCACGCGAATCGTGGTCAGCTTGTTCTGGTCGGACATCATGGCGGTGGACTCGGCTGCGGAGCCATCGGTGACGATGTTGCCGTAGATGTAGCCGTCACTTCCCAGATCCTCGACGTTCTCGACCTTCAACGAGAAGGCGTTGGCCTCGTCGGGAGCGGCGAGCGAAGCATCCTCGGGACGGAAGCCGACGACGATGCGGCCCTTGTCTTCCGGAGTCAACTTGGCGACTGCTTCCTTGTTGAGTTCGACGGTGTCGCTGCCAATCTTCGCCTTGCCGTCAACGACGGGGTGGGTGTTGATGTTCATGGAAGGCGAGCCGATGAAGCCTGCGACGAAGACGTTCTGCGGCTTGTCATACAGATCGGTCGGGGCGCCGACCTGCTGGAGGATGCCCAGCTTGATGACGGCGATGCGGTCGCCCATCGTCAGAGCCTCGGTCTGATCGTGGGTAACGTAAAGGGTGGTGACGCCGAGCTGACGCTGCAGAGCGGCGATCTGCGTACGGGTCTGCACACGGAGCTTTGCATCCAAGTTGGAAAGCGGCTCATCCATCAGGAAGACCTTAGGCTTACGAACGATTGCGCGGCCCATGGCGACACGCTGACGCTGACCACCGGAGAGGGCCTTCGGCTTGCGGTCGAGGAACTCGGTCAGGTCGAGGACCTTGGCGGCCTCTTCGACGCGCTGACGAATCTCAGCCTTCGGAACGCCGGCGATCTTCAGGGCGAAGCCCATGTTGTCAGCGACGGTCATGTGCGGATACAGTGCGTAGTTCTGGAAGACCATGGCGATATCACGGTCTTTCGGCTGCATCGTGGTGACGTCTTTATCGCCAATGAAAATCTTGCCCTTGTTGACTTCCTCAAGGCCTGCGAGCATACGCAGGGTAGTTGATTTGCCGCAGCCGGAAGGGCCGACGAGCACGAGGAATTCACCATCTTTGATGTCAAGTGAGAGATCGGATACCGAGGGCTCCGTATTGCCCGGGTAGATACGAGTGACATGGTCAAATACGACTTTTGCCATAATTAATATTCCTTTCATCGGCAGGTACGTGCCGAACGATCCGTAG
The DNA here is from genome assembly GCF_029433295.1 of Bifidobacterium sp. ESL0784. Lineage (GTDB taxonomy): Bacteria > Actinomycetota > Actinomycetes > Actinomycetales > Bifidobacteriaceae > Bifidobacterium. The sequence goes on along the minus strand of NZ_JAQTHV010000001.1, from coordinate 165,799 downwards.
TGAAGGGGTTTTGCATCCACCCGCAAGCCAACTTCGGCAAGCGAACTTCCGCACTTTCATTCCATTATGAGTGGGGCCTTCCAGGGTTCCTCCCCCTTGAGCTCAAACCCCACTATACACGGTCAGTGGCATAATATCGTGACAACACGCCACATATCGTATAAGCCTGCCGTAAGAAAGGCGGCCGGCGCCTGGTTCGTCACGGGAACAGGGCACACAAAAAGGAAAGACACGCCCGTTTTATGCCGTCGACGTAAACGGTCAACGTCATTCTATTTTAATAATTTTTTTCACAGACTTTTAAAAAACTATTGACGTAAACTTTTAACGCCAATTCTTGAATCACAAATTTTGCAATTTTACATAGCTATATCAACGTCGCATTCACGAAATATTTTTTGCAATGTAAGTGGCAGTAAATCTCACTGCTCTCAAGCTTTTTCTAAGTATCAGCACAGCACGACCTAAACTTCAATAAAAGGGCAGAAATCAGATTTAATGCAATACGTATAAACGTCAAACGTAATTATCAATTTGAAGGTCTTACATTTTTTAAGTAATTATCCGAAAATAAGAACATGGACAAAACAAACACACACCGCAGCAGGATCACCTGGCTACGCAGAATTACCCACAACGACTCTATTAACAGTATCGCAAAACGTACGAACATTCCGTATGCAACGCTCTACAAACGCTTCCAGTCCGAAGATCTGACCACTAACGAAATCATCATCATCGCCCGTAGCTATGGAATCAATCCAATCAACGCCTTGGTGGATACCGGCGTCATCAGCACCGACGAAGCTTCCGGGGTGCGAGGCGGCAACACGTTAAGGTTGTGCAGCATCGAATCCCTGGCGCAGGAAATCGTGCGCCGGAACATGGAAGGAGCATCGGCTCCGGTCAATCCAGTCCACGACGATTGAAAGCAAAGCCGCTACTCTCTGGCCTGCAACGCCTTGAGCATATCGATTTTCGCTATTCTCGCCGATACATAGAAAGCCAGAATGACAGTCACCACTGCAATCAGGATAACCGGGAACACGAATTGCCCACCAGTAAGATCGGGGGAGAACATCATGTTCTCGGGAGCGACCTGACGGATGATGCGTTCGTGCAGCAAAATGCCGGCGCCCATACCCAACAGAACACCTATCACGGTCAACCCAAGCGTCTCTCGGTAAACGTACATCGTGGTTTCACGATTGTAATACCCAAGTACTTTGATGGTGCTCAATTCGCGTACTCGTTCGGCAAGGTTGAGATTGTTGAGATTGTAAAGAATGACAACACTGAGAAGCACCGAAACGGCGATCAGCACCTCCATCAAAAGACTCATGGAAAGGACGAGCATATTGGTCTGCTCGATGAGCATCGAATTCTGCGAAACCCGCGTGATGCCATCGAGCGCCATGAATCTCGCCGCCTCACGCTTGGCATTCGAGGAGCTGCGGTCCTTTAGTCTAATCATGTCGGCATTCGGCGCGTAGCTCTGATGGAATATCTTTTCATACGATTTCGAATTCATGAAAATGAAATGACCGACATACATCTCGCAGACCCCGCTGATGGGAACCACGCGATTACGACCAAGGGAATCTTGGATGACGATATTGTCGCCGGCCTTGACCTTGTTGAGTTTCGCGAGTCGCTCGGAAATCACGGCACCATAATTATCGAGGCCGAGGTGCTGGCCACTGGCCCTCTCATGGAGGTTGACGTAGCCGTCAAAGGACTTTGCGTCTTTGGCCGCGATGACCGTAAGATCCTGTTTGTTCTGGTACGGCCCGGCCTCCATCGTAGCGCTCTCATAATGAATCGGGGAGAACCGCTTGACGCTCTTGCCATGCAACTCCTGCGATATCTGCGCCTCCTGGGTCTCGCTCGCATGGTCGTTTTGCGCTGCGACGAGATCGTATTGGATGACAGTGCCATATTGCAGATTATTGATCGAATCGACCGAACGCTGGATACCGACGCCCGCAACGAGCAGAGCGAGCGCACCGGCAACGCCGATTATCGTAGTAAATGTGCGAATCTTGTAACGGAAAATGTTGCGCAGGGTGATCTTGTTTTTGAAATCAAACTTGTTCCAGAGCCATCCGACCTTTTCCAGAGCAATGGAAGCCCCTCCTTTCGGAGGTTTCGGCGAAAGCAAGGCACTCGTCTTTTCCTTGAGCTCACGGTGCGCCGCGATATACGCGGGCAGCACGGTAGCGGCGAAAGCAAGAAGGAGGGCGACCACAGTGGCTATCACCCCCAACCGCAGATGCGCCGGCGGCACATCGAAGCCGAGGCTATAGGCATGATAGACCATCTGCGGCATAAGTAGCTGCCCTGCCGCGGCACCGGCGATACCGCCGATCAGCCCCGCGACGAACCCATAGGCGATGAACTTCTTCATCACATCCCAGTCCGAATAGCCGAACGCCTTGAGCGTACCCGCGCCAACCCGCTCCTCATCGACGAAACGGGTCATGGAAGTGAAGGTCAGAAGGGCGGCAATCAGATACATGAATATTGGGAAGAGACCGCCAAGCGAATCGATGATCCGTGAAATGGAATCGTAGGTGACATAACCGGCACCACCGGGGATATCACGCCTCGAATCGATGGTATACGAAGGGAGCATGGACGGCGAATCGCTTGAGGACTGGCCGGCGGGCGCGACGGAAGAGGCCTGCGAGACGCCGCCGCTGCTGTTGTCGAGCGAGTCGGAGAGCAGATCCTTTTCCTGCTGGACCTTTTTATCGTAATCATTACAGATATGGCTGGGCATATCGTCAAGGACCTTGTAGCGCAGTCTTGCGATATTGTATGACGACGAAGCGAATGCCTGCGGAGCCACCACACCATAGCCGTCAAGGGATCCCGAACCCGAATCCGAAAGCCCGCGATTGACGGAACCGATGATTTCCACGGAATCGACGATGCCGGTCACCTTGTAGCGGGTGCCTTTGAGCATGGTACGCCCATTAGCTCCGGGTTTTTCCAAGAAGGAAACGGTGGAACCTACCGGGTGTTTTTTGGCCTGCTGGGCATCGATGGCAATCTCATTGGACCGTTTCGGCATCGAACCGCTGCGCAACGCATAGGTCGAAATGGTACCGGAATTGGAGAAGATGCGCATGCTTTCATCGCGATGGCTGACAGCGACATCCTTGAAATAGCCGTATTCGGCTTTCGTGACCCCGGAAGCGTTGCTAATCGCCTGGACCTGGGAATCGTCGAAGCCGGTTTTGCTCAACACCGAGATATCGGCAAGCTGGTGCTGTTCGAAGTACTGATCGGCGGTGCTGCGCATATCGGGGCCGGTGACATTGAGACCGACGAGCGCGAATGAACCCAACGCCACCATGCACACGATCGAGATGAAACGGCCCATCGACTTGCCCATTGAACGGCGCATATCCCGCCAGAGCATATGGTGCGAGATCTTGTGTTTGGCGCTGGACTGGAAATCATTCCAAGCCTCCACTCGGGGCATGGAAAGCGAGAGCGCCGCGGTGGCCGGAGAACCACCTGCGGTGTTCTCCGATCGGGATTGTGTCGGGAAAGGCGGAACTGATGAAGCGTGGGGATTTTTCAATCCCGACAACCGCGACACCTGCTTGGGCCGGGGCAGCGGGACCGCACCTCCGGCGACCTCGCCGCCGCTAGGCATCCACGGATCGTACTCCGCCCATGTATGGGTGGCGTGCACTTGCTGGGGTTGGTGTCCGTATTGCCAGAATTGCTGCCCATACTGCTGGGGTTGCGGCTGGCTATACCGCCCAGGTTGCTGCGGAATTTCCCGTGGACGGGACGCCGGCACAGCCTGCGGAATCTGATGGAAGGTAAAGAAATGGTGACGTTTGGGCAGCGGAACCGAACCGCCGGCCATCTCGCCACCGCCAAGGGCCCATGGATCGTATTCCGACCATGTATGGGTGACATGAACCTGCTGCTGCGGCTGCGCCGACTGGCGTGACCGGCGTGCTTGCGGCGGTATGGAAGGAAGGGATGCCGACTGGGCGTCTATCGAATCAGCGCTGCTGGTTCTTGGACCACGCGGAAGGGCGACGGCTTTCGAAAAATCAGAATCCGATGGCCCGTGCACCTTCGTCTTGGCCGGCAGATGAGGTAAGGCGGGATCCGCCGGAAGTCCGACGTGGGGCCGGGCCGACCCATTACCATCCTGCGTACGAGGTTTTCGCCCGGAATCCCGCTTTTGGCCATCTTGCCAGCTGACCCGTTCTTCACCAGACTGAGTTCCGGAATCCTTTGTTCCGGAGGCCTTCATGCAGGCTAGTTTTGTTTCGACGGATTCCCCCGTCTTGTCGATTTCACTGCCAGAAGCCGACGCCGAGGCAATGCCATTGGCAGAAGATCGCGTTTCGGCATTCCTGGCCTTGGCAAGACGCCTGGAAGCCGAATGCTTCCCTGTTTTGTTGTGTGAAATTAGAAATTGCAAAATCACCACTCCAGCTGGTCGATATCGCACGGATTGGGATTGCACTTGACTTCGGCAATGCTGGCGTCATGCATGCGTATGACGCGATCGGCCATAGGGGAAATGGCTGAATTATGAGTCACGATGATGACCGTGGCGCCGTGTTTTCGGCTCATGTCCTGAAGAATATGCAACACCTGCTTGCCGGTTTTGTAGTCAAGCGCGCCGGTCGGTTCATCGCAGAGAAGAATTTTCGGTCTTTTCGCCACGGCACGCGCGATGGCGACACGTTGTTGTTCGCCGCCGGAAAGCTGGGAGGGGAAGTTGTTGCAGCGATTCATAAGCCCTACGCTGGCCAGCGCATCCATGGAATTATTGGAATATGGGACGATTTCGGAGGCCATCTCGACGTTTTCAAGCGCGGTCAGGTTAGGAACAAGGTTATAGAACTGGAAAACGAAGCCAACGTCGAGCCGTCGGTACTCGGTGAGTTCCTTGGCGTCGTATTTGGCGATATCCTCTCCGTCGACAATCACATCACCTTCATCGCAACTATCCATGCCGCCGAGGATATTGAGCAATGTCGATTTGCCTGTACCGGAGGCTCCAAGAATCATCACGAGCTCGCCCTGCATAATTGAAAAGGTAACATCGTTATTTGCGATACAAGTTTTTCCCCCGGTATTATATCGTTTAACCTCGTGGATGACATCTATATAGCCCATTTCCCTTCCTCATTCCCCAGAAAGTCCAGCGCAAACCTGCGGTTCTAACATACCTTGATATAATCATACCATTATTAACTAGAAAACATCTCTTCTTATAAAAAAGTTATTACTTCATGATACTATAAGACATACACTGATACCAATAGTGGATTTTTTTATTCATGGTTTGTGAATACATTCAGTTATGTTCACAACCCGGAAAGAGAGAATCATGAAGAATCCAATGCGAAATCCGCATAGAAAGTTAATCGTTACACTTACGACGATTATAACTTCAGCCTGCATGGTGATGGGCCCGGCAATCTCAGCCAACGCTGTGCCGGAAAGCTCTACTATGCAGAGCGAACAACCACAAACCGCCGCCAATAACGGGACCGCGCAGGCACCACAGGCCGAAAACCCCAGTGCACCTGCGGCGCCGACAAGCGGCGAAAACAAGCCGGTCACGCCGGCTCCTGCATCTAACAGCCCTGCTGCTTCACCCTCGAAAGAAGCGGCAAGCCCCACTTCCGGCAATGCCGCCAAGTCAGGTACGGCCTCGAAGGAAACAGCCGGGAAGACGCAGCCCGAAAGCAAGAGCACCCAGCCGCAGACGCCAAGCGCACAAAGCACCCCGCAGCCCGCAGCCCAGGGAGACGAAGCTACGGTAGACTGCGGAACGCTTAAAGGCTGCTTCCCCGACGCGTCCTTCCGCGCCTACCTCACGAAGTTCATCAACACCACGCAATACCAGAATCCCAACCATGACACCGGCTGGAGGTTCTCCAACCCGAATTTCGCCGATGATTTCCCGGTGACGCAATCGTGGCTCGACTCAGTAACCAGCATCTCCAGTGATGGAATCCCGAACGCGGGCAGCACCTCGCTTTCCAGAAAGATAATGGACATCAGAGGTATCGGTCTTTTCCGAAACCTCAAATCCTTCAATATGTATTATGACAACAGCACTGATCACCAGCAGGCGTCTTCTGTGGCGGGCTTCGCCTACCTCACTGATTTCAGCCCACTCACGTCAGCCAACATGCCCAATCTGGAAACCCTGAGACTCAATGACTTCACCGATGCCGTAGCGCAGAGCTGCAAGGGCTTCACTGAGGCCAAGGCTCCGAGATTGACCAATATCTATCTCTATGACGTCGCGCACGCCTTCTCCGACGCGAGCATGTTCTACGGTCTTCCCCACCTCAAGACGCTGTCGTTGGGCAACACCGACCTCGGGCGAAACGGCACGTCGGACGTGCAGGCGATCGTCGACCATTTCCCGGATCTGGAAAGCCTGTCGTTCGAGAACGCCTACAACCTGAAATCTCACCCGGACAGCCTGTTGGCGTTGAAGAACCTCCAGCATCTGAAGTCATTCGGATTCACAGGGCTGTTCCTTTATCAGAACCCGGTCCTCAATGACATCTCGCAACTTCACCAGATCAGCGATCTCGACCTGAGCTCCAACAGCATCTACAACATCGACTTCCTGTCAAGCATGACCAATCTCAAGACCTTGAATCTCGACGACAACGAAATCAGCGACCTGCGGCCGCTCAAGTCCTTGACAGGGCTGGAATCGGTCCAGGCGGTCCACGAGATACCGCGAATTGGCGTCGCCCCCGTAATCGGAGCGGACGGATCCGCCAGCTTCAGCTACGGCAACAACTACAACGTCGATGGAACCGTACCTTCTCTATCCTCGGTCTCCTATTTGATTACCGGTATCGGCGACCAAACCATCCCGGCGGACAAGTACACGAACGACGCTGCTAACCACGTCCTCACGGTGCCGTCCATCGACCCCAACATCCAGCAGCTCAGCTATACGCTCAGCAATTCCATCATCCTCAATGGCAGGAATGTCGGCACTCTTGAGATCATCAACAATCAGAACTATCACAATCCACAGGTCACGTTCGATTTCCGCGGGGGCAGAACCCCGAACGGAAACAACACCACGACCGCGCCTCGAAGCGCGCCATACGGTACCAAACTGGCAGCAATGTGGCACCCATGGATGTTCAACAGCGATGGGTCCAGGGACGAGACCACCAACCTGTTCCAAGGATGGGTCGGTTGCCCCACTAGCCTGAAAGTCAATCCGGACTACGACGTCAGCCTTGGCCAAGGTACGCCATATACGAATGAATGCACCTTCGACAAGGCCGAACCCTTCGACTACACGAATACCGTGATGACGCAGGATTGGACGCTTTTCGCCCTTTGGAGCAGCGACAGCTACGATGTGACGTTCGATTCGCAAGGCGGGCCGGACATAGCCAAACAACATGTCCTGCGCTTCAAGACGGCAACGGAACCCACGGATTCCAAGGGCAATGCGCCGGTCCTCACCGACAAGAAGGGCGGCACCCACGCCCTGCTCGGATGGTATACGCCCGACGGCATCAAATATGATTTCAGCCAGCCGGTAAAGGCCCCCGTCACATTGCACGCCAAGTGGCAAGGTATCAAAAACATCTACACGGTGAATTACCTTTCCGAGACTGGTTCACAGATCTCCAGCGAAACCGTCTATGACGGCGACAAGGCCGCGAGCGTGCCAACCCCCGCATCGAGAGACGGCTATAAGTTCGATGGTTGGTTCGAAGATCACGCAACGGCTCCGTTTGATTTCGGAACGACTGCTATCACCCGCGACGTCACCGTCACCGAGCACTGGACCTCTGTCCCGAAGACCACTTACACGGTGAGCTTCGACGCGAACGGCGGCACGCTGGCCGAGGGCACGACCAACCCGGAGAATATCGAAAAGGGCAAGTTCGCAACCAAGCCCGCCAGCGATCCAACCCTCGCAGGGTCTACGTTCGCTGGCTGGTACACGAAGGCTGACGGCGGCGAGAAGTTCGACTTCGACACCACTGCCATCACCGCAAACACCACCCTCTACGCTCACTGGACCCAAAACCAAAATAATGGCGGCGGATCCAACAACGGCGGTGGCAACAATAACAACGGCGGCGGTAACAACAATGGCGGAGGTTCCAACAACAATAACAATGGTGGCTCCAACAACAACGGAAACGGCGGAAATAACGGAAACACCAACGGCAACGGTGGAAACGGTAACGGCAATGGTGTAAACGGCACTAACCCGGCTCCTAGCCCTGTAGGTCCAGCCGGCCCAGCCTTCACGAATCCGAGAACGCTGGGCAATCCGGGTGTCAGGACGATGACCATCGTTCGTAACCGCTACATCGGCGCCGCCCCCAATGCGGCCACGAATCCTGCTCCAACCCAGCAGCAACAACCGCAGAACGACCAGAGCCAGGACAACAGCTCCTCGAACAAGAAGAGCGAAAAGAAAAAGAAGACTGTACCGGTTTGTCCGGAAGGCTATGTCCTGCAGCAATCCTCCTATTTCGAGAATCCCGATGGTACCGTCCAAATGGCCAAGATGAACCCCAAGTGCGTCCGGGCCAATCAGACTGCCACGCAGAGCAAGACCCACCATTCGTTCATGTGGCTCTGGTGGCTGCTGCTTCTGCTCCTGCTCGTGCTCGTGGCGCTATACGCCTACCATCGCTACGAGAAGAACAAGGAAGAGAACGAGCAGCCCGCGGGCTCTCAGCACGTAGCCTACTGAGCCGTGGACTATAGGGTCTCTCCCTGTCTAAGTAAAAGGCCGGTCGCCTTCACAGCGACGGGCCTTTTACTATGCCCGAAACAGTGCCACAACCTTATGCGCGCACATAAGCAAAAGCACCAGAATAAAAACGTTGTGGCTCAGTCAATTACGCCAGGGATCAGCAGCCCGATACCACCTGTGGAATCTGGGTTTTTACTTCTGATATTAAGTATTTCGTAACAATATTTCCCGCTTTGGGAATTCACCGTCATTGCATCCTGATAGGTTTCGGCGTCTCCGACTAACCTATTCGGAAAACCATCAGTACCAGTCTCTGAATAAACTGCTTTCTGCACCTCGTCGATTTAAAAACGAAAAACTACCAGTGCGCTAGTTCCTGAAATGAACGTTTCCGCATCCCAACTCCACCACGTCGAAAACAGTCAGCGGCAGCCACTCAATAATTGATTTCCTGCAATGAAGCAGACACAAGGACGAAAGCCGAAGCCAAAAAACAAAATCCTGTCTGCAGCTCCGAATCTTCAGACTGTATCAGCGCGAGAATTCCCCTGAGAAGTGCCACGGAATCGGCGAGAAATCGTAACGAGCATGGCGAATCATGACAATGACGACGCCGGCAAGAAGCACGCCAGCCGCGCTCAGAAGGCCACGCAACAATGCGTCGCCAGCCGTCGTGGAAGGAATGTCTTCAGGGATCCTGCCACGCTGTGCGGTGATGACAAGACGGTGTGAATTGACACCATACGGGGTGCAGGTCATCAACGTGAGCAGATCCTTGCCCGGTACGACCTTATAAAAATCTATGTCATCCGGCACAACGACGTGGATGCCGGTGACCCGATAACCCATCGTGTGCTGAAGTGTATCGATATATATGATGTCATGAACGCGCAGCTGGTCAAGACGCGTGAACATGGTGGCATTCGCGAGACCTCGATGCCCCGAAATCACTGCGTTGGTTGATGCTCCTCCAACCGGCAGACTGGTGCCATAAAGATGGCCGGCACCTTGCGAAAGCGCCGTATCGGAGGTGCCATGATAAATCGGCAGCTTCACCGATATCTTGGGAATCCTGATCGTTCCCATAATGCCTTCGACGGTGTTGAGTCTGGCCTGGTATTCCTTGTCATTGGCCGATTGAAGGTCCTTGTGCGAGTCGTCGTCGGAAAACGGATCGATCTTCTCACCGAGCAAGGGTTGGCCTGACTGGGCAATTTTGGCATTGTACTGCTGATCGGCGGTAAGCTCACCAAGAACGTCGCTCTGCGGCCATTTTCCGATTGCACGTTGAGACATGGCAATCGCCTTGCTCTCTTGCTGGGAGCTGTAGACACGGTTGATCGGTATCCAGAGAACGGCGACGATAAGCGCAAGGACGACGATATCGTGGATAATCTGAATGACCAACCCGTAGACGTCTCTTTCGTCGTCTTTCGCTTGATCGATGAAATCCTGAAATTCAGGAAAAGGGTAATTAACGATGTCCGAAGAGGAGTTTGAGGCGCGGTTCACCATTGAATCGTCTTCATAATGCGAGGTCTCAGTCAATCTAACGTACGCCATTCCCTATTTGTCCAAAAGCTAGAGTCAGCGGGCAAAATATACCTGCTAAAAGTTTATATTCCGCTAAATTATATCAGTCTAGAAAAAACAAAGCGTCTGTCGAAACGGGCATTCACCTATTCCGACAGACGCAATATCAAGATTCTTGTCTCAGCCTCTTACGCAAGGAAATCAGGAAATTCATTCTGAAAATTCATGCGTCAGAGGCCGGCAATCACTTGGCGCGACGAGCTGCTTCGTGGCGGCGCTTGAGCACCGTAGTGCCTGCGGCCACCAAGGAGAGCGCGACGATCGCGAGCACGATCAGCGCGATTCCGGCGCTACCGGTAAGAGGCAGCTGGGAGACAGCAGTCACGTTGTTGACCGTGACCGTACCGTCAGGGGCATTGTCGCTCGCGGAAACTAGCTGAAGATTCCAGTTATCGGCGCTGTTCTTGACATATGTAGCACCTGCGGAATTCTTGCCTACAGTGAGCTTGAACTGCGGCAGGAACAGGCTGCGGACACCGGTCGCACCCTTGACCTGCTTGACGACGTAATCGCCGCCATCCAGATCCTTGAGCTGAATCTTACCCATGTTCGTACCACTGGAGGCAGGAGTCACGTTGGTCAACGTATCGCCAGGCTTGGTCGACAGCGAATAGACACCAGGGTTGCTCGGATCAACAGCGAAATGAAGCGGATTGCTCAAGCTCGTGTCGGTGGACCTGAAGAGTCTGAATTCAGAACCGGCCAACTTAGCACCGTTGTCGCCATAGAGCTTGTTGATCAGGGAGACACCGTAGAGCGTGTTATCGACGACGGAAGAACCGCCGTTGTCGCCGTTCGAGTTGCCGCCGTTGTTGCTGGAGCTGCCGGAACCGGAGGTATGACCGTTGTTGCCGGAGTTGTTCGCGTTACCGTTGCCGCTATCAGTCGGCTGGTTGTTCACATCATCGGAATATTCCATCTTCGCCATGTTCTTGACGTTCTTACGATCACCGTGATCCACATCGAACTTCATCCAATAGGAAATGAGGATCTGGTCACCGTGCCTGTAATGTCCGACGAACGTGTCGTAGAAGTTGAAGACAATACGATGGGCATAACCATTGCTCGGAGCGCCGGTCACCGACGTACCATCAACATCACTATTGAGAATGCTGTAGGAATTGGAAGGAATAGCGGTATCGGTGTCAGGATCCGGGGCCGTGTTCTTGACGAAAACCTGCGTCTTGTGGGTGCTATCGTTGACATAGGTCAACGGATCGGTGGAATCATCCTGCACGTTGAAGACATAGTGCTTGAAACCGGTGGTCAGCGGCACCTGAGTCTTGATGTAGTACTGGATGTAACCATTGTTGTCACCCAGCGCCTGGTTCTTATCGGCACGTTCCTTGACGATGGTGGGCAGATCGTTCTTCATGCTCACCTGTCCCAAAGCCTGACCGCCATTGGCGACGGCGGCGTAGGCCTTTGAGTTGCCTGAGCCGAGGTCCGAATACACAGCGGTGCCCACGAGCATCGGAATCGAATTCGTACCACCGTTGGTGCTGCCGCCGGTAACATCCTCAATGGCGTACAGGCCAGGCTGGCTGACCGGCACATCGAAGGAGGTGTTGGTGGTGCTCACAGGGGCCCTCATACCAGAGCTTGCAACATTCGCGTTGGCGGCAGCTGCTTGCTGCTTGGCCGCGAAGTCGCTCTGCTTGGTCAGCGAGGTAACGAAGTCACGGACACCGCCGGCCCACATCGACGTCTTGTTGCTCTGAGCAGTCGGATCGTAGGAGGTAGTATCCTTGTTCGTCGAATTGTCCGTAGCGGTAAAGCCGAGGTATTGCGAAGCCAGCTCACCGACCGGGTTATCCGTCGAGTAGTTCGTGTCATGCGTGAAACCGGGGATGCTGTTCAACGCGGTCTTCGCACCAGTCAGCACACCGGGATCGGTGTCGAGCATGAAACCAGTCAAGGCGCCGTTGTTGTCAACGGAAGCTGCCTTGTAGGTTCCCACGCGAATCGCAGCGAACGTATGTCCGGAAATGTTCTGAGGAGAAGCCATCACCTTGATGGTCGCCCCTACGTTCTTACCCGGATCAACCAGGGTGAGCGGCGTCGAGCCGTCGTTGTCACCATGGCTTGCAGGATCTGCATTAGCTACGCCGAAAGGCGCGAACGCCAGCAACGTGGCTGCGGAAACTACCGCTCCCACGAGTGCGCTCAGTTTTTTCTTCTTATTCATTGTGTTCCTTTACTCCTTGTGTTTGTTTAGATTTCCACAACACGAGGGCCTCAGGGCCCGAGCGCTGTACAACATTGACTAATCTGACTTTTCCTCATCAGTGCGATGAACCCTCCCCTCCTATGGACTTCATCGAATGCTTTTTCTGGGGCCGTTTTTGGCTCATGAAGTAGGCAAAGGCAAGCGCGGCTACCGCCAGCAATGCAGCCAGCAAGGCCCACCAGCCGCCCGTGATCGGCAGGTTCTTGGTGCGTGTCAGGTTGAGCGGCTTGGTCTCAAGTGCTGACTGGTTGGTCTCCTTGTCAGTGACCCGAACCTGAACATCACCCTGGTTCGTGCCGTTAGGTATTTCGAAGGACCACTTTCCATCAGTACCGGTGAAAACCTTGCTGCTCTTCTGCGTAGCGGAACCCGTCGGCCATGTCACCTCAACAGTGAATCCGTCAGGTAGCGGATCATTGTCCTTGCTGTCAGAGTTATGCCAGGCGATACCCGAGAGGCCATTCCAGCCTGCAGAGGTGGCACCGGTGTGCGGGGCACGCATGTCGAGCACCGCATTCTTCGAGGCAGGATCAGACTCAACTCCGTCCTTGTTGACAAGCACGGCGGTAAGCACATAGTGCGTACGCTGGTCCGTGACGTTGCCGTTGGTGCCGACACCGGTATTGAACTGGTTCTCGTCAAGATCAACGGCCCACGTTCCGCCGGTAACTGGCACGGTATTGCATACCGGAGCCACCTGTTCGCTGCTTCCCGGCTTGTTGACCGGCTGGTAGGAGGCGTCAGCGGCTTGCGCACAAACCTTGATCGAGGCGCCGTCCTCATTCCAGACGTATGTTCCGGAAATATGGAGTTTGGCGTCCTGCGGCAGTTTGCCGTTGACTGTGTGCTGCACGGTGATCGCACCAACACCGTTGTCGCCATTGTCGCCATTGAAGGCTGGCGGTTCGCTCGGCTTAGGGGACTTGAAGGTGACGGTCTGTGCGTTTGACATAGCTGAAGTAAGGTGATAACCGCTGTTCTGAGTCTGCCGAGCACGGTATTGAATCGTCCTGTTTGCCGCGTTGGAGACGTCCAAGTTAGCATCGGAATCGACAATCGACCAGGTGCCGTCGGAATTTACCGTGGCATTGCCCACCAGGTCGTCTTCGGAGACGTCCTCGCCGCTGGCGCCGTTGTGCTCACGATAAACCATCACAGTGGAGTTCTTTTCGGCTCCTGAACCGGTAATGGTCCTGGCTACGCTCGGGCTGTCGAATGGGCTGCCATCAATCTTGTTGACGGTAAGGGCATTCGGACGCGGCACATCGTAACGGAAGTAAGCCGAATTGTTGGTCCAGCTTTCATCGAGCAGCTTGTTGACCTGATCAGGATGGTTCTTCACCATGTCCATGGTGATGCCCTTGTTGCTGGGGTCACCCGTACGATCGATCGGGTTGTAGATGTCCTGCGCCGCTGGCGTCTGCGTGCTGCAAGAGACATTGTCGGGCTGCTCCAATCCCTGAGGATTCGTGGTCACCGGCCAAGTCACCATCTTGAAGTAACCGGTCAGGTCCGGCTGGTCGGCCTTCGCCTTGGCAAAGTCGATATCGCCGCTTGCGGTGTTCGCCGCAGGACCACCGAAACTGTTCTGCAATTGTGCAGGAGCATACATAACCGGGTAATCGGTGTGATTACGGTGGTCCCTGTGCCCATCGCCGCCATTACCATTAGCGGGATCCTTGCCAACCTGTGCCACAGTGTTTGGAGTGTCACTCAAAGACATCAGATTCTGGCTTGACTGATATGGTAAATTACTGGCTTGGGTCTTGAAGTGGCCGGAATTGAGTTCGCCGTTCATTGACGAGTAGAACCCAATCTTGGTATTGCTCCAGTGCGAAAGTTGCTGCTGGGAGCGCAATTGTGCCGTAGGTGTCAAGTCCTTGACGGGCACCCAGTTGTTGTTGTGGTCAAGGCCCAGCCATTGGAAGTAGAAATCCGAGACTTCCGAACACGGATGGTTTCGGTCGGCACCGTCGTTGTCCGCATCTCGGCTCTTCGGCAACGACATGTCGTACCACATCGTCCAGAACGAATTCATAGGTGCGACGCCTTTGGGCAATTTGTTCTGCGGCGCCTGGTTGTAACCATTGTCAGTTACCAGTGCCCAGTTGCTCTCGCCGTGGTTCCATGTCTGATCGACGTTTACCGCATCTCCGTTTGTGGCGATGGGGCCTGCAGCGATTCTCGGACCGTTGCAGCCGGACTTTTCATCAGCACAATCACTGGAAGCATAGAGCTTGGTGGTGTAATGATGAATGGTATGATCACCGGCCTTGTCCTGATCAGCATCGAAGGTGTTGGCGACATCAACAGTGTTCGCAGAACTCTTGAAGGCGGTGTGGGTAGGTGTGGCGTCTGTAGCAGCTACAGCCTTCTCGCCGGTAGTGACATACACATACTGCATGTAATCCGTGCCGCCGGGGGTATCTTTGCTGATCTGGTCAGCCGTAGGATTCGCGCAGCCCTTGCTAATATTGCTTCCGTAGCATTCCAGTTCGTCGTTGCTATAGTCAACATCTGCCTTGATCGAGATGTTCAGATAATCGTAGACACCCGAATTCAACACACTATTAATAGTGAATCGCGGATCGCTGCTCTGGGCGTTTGCCCAGTACTGAGCTGCGGGATAGTCATCGATGGTCCTGGTGTACTTGACCTTCCTCAATGCACTATCATGGCCTGAACCACCGTTAAAATCGTAATACACAGAAATCGACTTCTGTCTGGCGCTATCATCTTGAATATTGTGCTGGACACCGTCCTTATCCGTTTCGACACGGTATCCCGTATCAGTGGTGTAATCGACGTCATCATGAGCCACACGGACCACAAAGTCCATACGGAGCTTGTCGTTGCCGGTGTCCATCCGGTTGAAATAATTGAGCATCTTGAAGAGCATCGGCTTATGATCCACCGGCGTGATGGTCAAGGACTTGGTCGCCGAGAAATCGGAAGGCATATCGCGCCCGCCGCCCAGAGTAGTGGGAATCTGCTGCACACGATACTGATAGACGTGCTGATTGCCGTCCGGATCCGGGGTCTTGGTGTCTTTGAACACCCACATCCCGTTCGCGCCCACGAGCACATCCTTGGAATTCTGCTGCGTGAAGCCCTTACCGTCAATCTGACGATAAATCATGACTTTGTCGCCGGGAGTACCGTGTCCGGTCAACGACGGCTTGTAAACCTCAGGAAGCTTGGAGTTATCTGCCGGAGTATCGATGGTCGGGACTTCCGTGAAAGTGTTGAAGTTATAGAACGCCGAGTTGACCGACCAACCCTTGGCCAACCATGCATTGGCTTCCGAAGGCTGCATGGTAGAAAGAATGCCCTTGCTGCTGGTACTCTGAGCTGCCAGCGGGTTGTAGACATCTTGGTTCGCCGAACAGGCGGTGTTATCCGGGTTCGTCGTTTCAGGCCAAGCGACCAGCTTGAAGTAACCGGTAAGTTCCGGCTGGTCAACACGCGCCTTGGCGAAGTCGACGGAACCATCCTGAAGCTGAGCCGCGGCAAGGTCGGAACTTCCAGGTTTCTTTGCGACCAGAGGATCGGTGGTGCGTCCGCCATAGGACGGGGAGCCATTGGTCTTGTTGAACGCGGCAAAGTAGCCATACTCATTGTTGTCAGGCGAAGAGACGACCACTTGGTTGTTCTCCTGAGCCGTTGGGGTCAAATCATTGACAGGCACCCAATTGTTATCCTTGTTAAGACCAACCCACTGGAAGAAGTACTTGCCGACTTGCGAGCAATCGTGCTTGTCTCCCTTGGGCACGTTCCCATGCGGATCATAAGGGCTTGCCGGGTTATACCAAAGGTTCATGAATGTCGTGCTCGGGGCGACACCCGTGGGGGTATCACCGGAGAGGCCGCGACCTCCTGTTGCCAGTCCTGAAGAGGTATCCAGACCCCAGTTGGCGGAATCACCCTTGGTCCCTGGGGTATCGGTGGCGTTATTGCCCTTCCAAGACCCGGACTTGCTAATATCCCACCAAGTGTCCACGGCGCCTTCTTTGCCGACGCCCAGGCGCGGTCCATTGCAGCCGCTGCTGCCGTCTGTGCAGCTTACGCTCGAATAGAGCTTCAACGGTTCGGCAATCTCGGAGGACTTGGTCATGTCAAGGGTGCTGCCGGTCACGTCAGAAGCGACATTATCGCTTTGTGTTGCATAAAGATAAAGCTGAGCGTCCACACCACCAGGCGTGCTCTCGTCCACACGAGTCGCGGAATAGTCAAGGCTGCCCTTTATCGAAACTGAAATATCGTCAAACTCAGGGTCGCCGTTTGCCGCAGGTTCCGTGTTGACGCTGTGGATGGTGAAGGCATTGGAGCTGCCGTCACTGGAGACGTTCGGGGTCTTGGCCCAGTCCGCAGCACCTTTCGAAGTACCCATCGACCTGACATACTTCGTAGGCACCAGCGCGGAATCCTTTTTCCCGTCTTTCGAGAACAGGAACGAGATTCCCGGCTTATCAAGGTTAGCGTTGACAGAACGATGCGGAACGCGCAATACAAAGTCAGCACGTAGGAAACTGCCAGGCACCTCGACACGGCTGACGTAGTTCAGCATCGTCTTCAAAGAAATCTTGGAATCCGAAAATCGCGTTCCCACTTCGGCGTTGGCCGACTTGGCAGACTCTTCCTTCTTCGCCGAGGTATCGGCCTTGGCAGCCGGAGCAGCACAGGTAATGGAGGATTGATCGCCGCACCAGGACATGCCATCGGGATTCAAGGCCTGTCCTTGGATAAGCTCGGCTGCATAACCGGAATTTTCAAGACTATCGGGAACGGCCACATCGACATCGGCTCCTGCCACGCTCGTGTCGTCAAGCGTAATAGGGGTATGGGTGTCACCGTCATTGACCACGGCATAAATCTTCAAATCGTTGATATCCGAGCTCTTCAACGCATCTGTCTTCAAACCAATGGTCAGGTCGTCGTAACCCTCTTCAGCGGAAGCGGCAACTGAATGAATGGTGAAGAAGTTGCCGGCGGCACCGCTGAAGGCCTGTTCGGCGGCGTTGAGATTCTGCGTCGTGTTGTCAGCCTCTTTACTGGTACGCAACGTATTCATATACGCCAATGGGCGCATCAGGTTCTTTGACTGCGCATCCGTGCCGTCACCGACAAAGAGCTGCAGCCCACATTTGCCCTGCTCGTCGAGACCATCTTTAGAGGCCGATCGCACTTTCTCGCCCTGGGCGCCGGTTGCAAGCCCGACACATTCCGGAGCGACGTCGCCATGGCCTACACGCAACATCAAGTCCGCATGAAGACCTTGCGTGGTCCACAAGCCGCTCGCGTTGTAGCCCATCAATTTGGTCAATGAAGGTTTGTGGCCGACAATATTGGCCGAAAGTGGCTGAACGGTGTGCGAAGACTCGGCGTCCGCCTCGGCAGGCGCGCTCTGGGCATTCGCACCGCCTACGACAGCCAATCCAATAACAGTTCCAGCTGCAACAACGGCAGCCAAAAGTCTGACGAGCACAGTACGCCAACTTGTCATGGTTTTTTTCATTCCTAGGCTTTCTCTCAATACTATTATTCTATAATAATAGTTATCGGTAAATAAAAAAGCAAATCGGTCGGCGAATCGCAGCCCTGCGAAGCCTTCACGACGACGTGATAATTATTATTATAACAGAAAAACCGCCATCATTTAATTGTTTTTCAAGACGAAAACGCAAATGACCTACACGATGCCCGAAGTTCTGCTCCCGAAAATCGAATAATTCCTTCGAAAAACGAAGGCAAACGTTTGATATACATAAACCCGGTGAACAATCAAAAAGATACCGTCCATTTTTTGAAATAGACAGATTTAGCCCTTAGCAAAATTCCTAAAATCTCACATTCACTAAACCATATATCTTAACTCATTATGCCTATATATCTTTATCGTTCGAAAAACAACGAAACAACCCTTTAAATTGCAAATAAAAGTGCTTAATATCTAGGAAAAACAAGGAAAGTAAAATGATAATACAATTTAAAAAATAAACTGTTTAGGGTAATTTTTATCACATAAGAACGTTTCATTTATGATATTCATCTCTTTTACATCAAACGTTTCAGTTTTATCGTGATTCCTTTTCAAGATTCTGTGTCGCATAATAAAGATATGAATGAAAACACGAGCAACAACCCGATTGAATGGCTCAGGCGTGTCACGCACAATGACTCCATCAATAAGATTTCACGCTTGAGCGGAATTCCTTATACAACCTTGTACAAACGCTTCAAATCGGGCACACTCAGCACCGACGAAATCATCGCCATCGCACGAGGCTACAACCTCAATCCTGTGGAGGCATTGGTTCAAACCAACGTCATCAATAAGGAGGAAGCGACCGCCGTTCGAGGAAACAACGGTCTGCGGCTCACCAGTATCAGCGACATCACCCAGGAGATCATCCGGCGCGAAAACGATGCGAACGCTTTGAACTGAAGGAAATCAGACTGAGCGGCACCTAGATGCGCAAAACTCTTAGGTGACGACGAAGGACAAAACACCCTTTTTGCGTTAGACAAATCGATAGAATTACGCTAATAACTGAATCTATACTGTTATAAACGTTTTATCTAATTTTTTTAAAAAAATTTTATTAAACGATTTTGACGTGATAAGAAAACACATCTATGTTATTTATTTGACATTTTAAGCACTTAAAATATGCGCGCAGATTAAATACTAGTCCGATTTCCCTGTTGATTCAGCGCTTTATCAGTATATTAGACAAAATAGAATTCAAAAAACCTTCTGTAGAAATATCATCAAAAACCGATAATCATTAAAAATGTCAAACGGTTTACGGAATATCCGCCCTTACATTTTCACCTGAATTATCGGAAAATAAAAACATGGAAAAAATTCGACATAATCACATTGAATGGCTACGGGAAATCACGCATGACGATTCAATCAATAGAATCTCGCAAGAGGCTGATATCCCCTATGCCACCCTTTACAAGCGTTTCAAATCAAAAGAGTTGGCGACCGATGAAATCATCGCCATCGCACGAAGCTATGGAATCAACCCCGTTGACGCACTCGTGAAAACCGGCGTCGTCAGCAGTGAAGAGGCTTCAGGCGTTCGAGGAGACAACGCTTTGCGCTTGTGCAGCATCGAGTCGATCGCACAGGAAATCGTCCGCCGCGACAACGAGAAAACACAAGTGAAAGACGGCGTCGGACACGGAAACGACGTTGACGGCGAGACGCTTGAAACAAAAACCGCCTAGATAATTTATCAACTCCAATCGGGTTGACGACCAATGTGCTGTCAATCCGATTTTTATATGGCTTACGAGCCGGCGATGACCTTACGGCCAGGATTGGCCACATGGCTGGCTGTTTGGCTTGAGTCCAGAACGCATAAAAGTCGGCCGACAGACTGCGGAAAAGGTGAAATCAATACCAAACCGCGAATCTGTCGGCCGACTTTTATGGCAAAACTGTCGTTAGCGACGAGCGAGCCGGTTGTTAGGCACGCTTGCGATCGACGAGCTTGATGGCAGCACCGGCGGCTGCGAGCAGCGCCATGATGCCAGCGACGATGGAGACCGAAGCGCCAGTCGTTGCCAGACCGGAATTCTTGCCGGACTTCTTGCTCTTGCCGACAACTGCGGCACCGGCTCCGCCCTGACCAGCAGTCTGCTGGGAAGCGTCGCGCACCAAAGCAGACTGAGCGTCCTCGAGCTCCACATAGTTGTACGTGAAATCGTCAACGGGGTTGTCGCGCAGCATCTGGGACTGCGCATCCGGATTGAGGGCTTCCTTGGCATCCTTCAAAGCTTCCGCGAAGACCTTCCAGGAATCGGCGGTGTAGTCGCCTTGCTTGAGGCTTTCGGCCTGGGCGACGAGAGCGGTCAGGTCTGCCTTGGTCTTGGTGGTTGTAGGAATATCCGCACCGGTCTTCTGGCCGACGATCGGAGTCTTCAGCGCAGCGAGATCTGAGTCGAAAATGCTTTGGGCAGTGCTGACGTCCTCTCGGGTGGCGTTTGCATCATCCACAATGCTTTGGGCATAAGGAATATCGAGGGTGACGAGGTACCAAGTGAACTCGGTATAGTCGGCAGGCTTCAAGGTGGCGGCCTTGGCGATATCGGCCTTGAGACCGGCGATGCTGATCAGGGCGTCGGCCTTCGTGTTGAGGGCCGTAGCTTCGGCGTCGAACGCGGCCTGGGTATTGTCGGTGTCAAGCATGGCCTTGGCCGTATCGCGCTCGGTGGCGAACGCGGCCCAAGGGGAAGCAGCGGTGAAGTCGCTCTGCTGATAGTCCTTCACTTTGTCATAGGCACTGCGCAGTCCGGCCTTCTTGTCGACGGGCGCAGGCGCAGGAGCAGGGCTCGGCGACGGCGACGGAACGGACGACGGCAGCAACAAGGAATCCAAATCCTTAGTCGCATGATACAAATTATCGTACGCTAAAGTTATCCCGTATTGGGAATCAGCGGCATGTCCAGGTTCAAATTCATAACTAGCCGCAGTACGGGCATTGTTAAAGGCCAACCAATTCTCGTTACCCGGATAGCTGCTCGACTGCACATCCTTGACTTTGTTATAGAAAGTCTGCAAATCACCCTTAGTCTTCAATGGATCTGCGCCAGTCGGTTCTCCGGCAACCGCAGTTTGCAGGATTGAGGGATAATTAGCGAGGCCACTCGCAAGATTATCGACATCGCCCTGTGTCGTGGCGCCACCGGCATGACTGTTGCCATCATTAGCGTCATTGAGCATGGCCACTGCCCTCTCCATATCGAGGTGCATGCTCATCCATGAACTTTGCTTGTATGCGCCAGCAGTACCACCGTTTGCAATTGCAAGCACAGCATTGTAATTGGCTTGTAATGTCGTCTTATTGAACTCCGACTGCGCCGAAACCACCGGAGCGGAGCCGGGAGCCGGGGTCTCGTCCGCCGATGCGAAACCAACACCCGCAAACAGAGTGCAAGTTGCCGCAAACGACGCGACAATGACCATCTTCTTCGTTTTCTTCATATCAACCTCCGTTGGAAAATAACATAACATCAATGTTTTTACTTTGAATTTTATAGATTTATCCATTTCTGTCAACAAACAGCAAAATATAAAAGATGAACAGTGCGAAATCGACTACGAATATGCACGGCAAACTGTTACCCTGCAAAATATGAGACACACTTATGTCATTTTTCCCACACGACGATTTTCGGCTGATGCCGAAAGATGTTCCGGTATATGAGATAATGGGATAGATGTAAATTGTTTAACCATTTATCACTCACGTAAACAAATCGGGAACGGATAATGACAACATAGCGAAATCTACGGAAAAACCGCAGAATCATGCTATAGAGGAATATTATGAGGTAAGAACCTTGTGTGAAAGGCGGCGACGATGCGCGGCATCAGAGTTGGGGTAGTAGAAGACGAGCCCGCTGCATGCCAGAAAGTGCTGGATTACCTCAATCGCTACCAAGCCGAAAACGGCGAAAACTTCACCGTTTCAGTTTTCGACGACGGCGCGAAAATCGTCGAGAATTATCGGCCGATCTATGACATTCTTTTGCTTGACATCGAAATGAAGCAGATGAACGGAATGGAGGCGGCACGGCGGATACGCAAGATCGACAACAGCGTCGTCATCGTCTTCATCACCAACGCCTCGCAATACGCCATCAATGGCTATGAGGTGCAGGCGCTCTCCTACCTGCTGAAACCTGTGCCTTACTTCGCATTCAGCCAAGAAATCAAGCGCTCAATCGAGACGGTGCGGCGGCAGGCCGACGATTCGATGCTCTTCGAGACCGGTTCACAGCGCACACGCATCGAGCTCAGATCCATCGTCTATATCGAATCAATTCGTCATACAATCATCATTCATACGCTCGACGGCAAACTTTCCGTCACTTCAACGCTGAAGGAACTCGAAACGCAGTTGGACGGGCATGACTTCTTCCGCTCCAATTCTTGCTATCTGGTCAATCTGCGGCATGTCACCGGCATCCAAGATCAGGACTGCATCATGAGCACCGGTGAGCGCCTGCGCGTCAGCCGCCCGCGCAAGAAAGCCTTCGTCGCTGCGCTGACCGGCTATATCAACGGCGGTCTGCAATGAACACCATCACCAATGCGCTGCCTAACATTCCGCGACTTTATACCGGCATCTGCGAATGGCTGGCCTGCGTGATCTACCTGTTGGTCATCTACCGGAGGGCGCCGAAATGGCGGAGCCTGCTCGTGGCCGGAATCGGACTGCCGGCGATTATCGGCATCCAATATTTCGACGGGACGATGAGCCTTGATTTCTGGATTCTGGGTATGCTGCTTGCCGTAGCGGGAATGTACCTTATTATCTTTCTTGGCGCACAAACGACGCCGCGCGAAGGGCTGTATGTCACCGCCCGCGCGTTCGTGCTCGCGGAACTCGTGGCGTCGCTGCACTGGCAGATTGCGACGTTCATCGGGTTTAATATGCATAGGCGGCTCTCCAAAACGGGCCTGCCCACAGCGATGCTCGCCACGGCAATCTATCTGGTCGGTTTTGGCCTGGCTTGGGCCATCGAACGCCATAATTTCGAGCGTGACAAGCCAATGAACCCAAGCCGCACCGCAGTATCGGGCTCCATCATCATCACCATCGTCACCTTTGCGATGAGCAACCTGAGTTTCGTTTCGACCAACACGCCTTTCTCCGGCTCCGTGGGGCAGGAGATCTTCTATATCCGCACGCTCGTCGATCTGTGCGGTTATGCGATTCTCGGCGCGCAACAGGAGCAGGCGAGGGTAGCGCGGGCCAATGTCGAGCTCGCTTCCATCGACGCCAAGCTGCAGAGTGAGCACCAGGAATACCTGCAATCCAAGGAAAACATCGAATCACTGGGACGCATTTCGCACGACTTGAAGCACCAGATCACGGCACTTCGGGCCGAGGTCGACCCGGAACACGCGGCCGCCGGCTTCGAGCAGCTTGAGGCATCAGTCAAGGAATACAGCGCGCAAGAGCATACCGGCAATTCCGTGCTTGACGTCATCCTCACTTCCAAAGTGAAGGCCTGCGAGAAAAAAGGCATTACACTCACCACCGTTGCGGACGGCAAGCTCCTGACCGATATGAGTTCGATGGATATCGCCACGCTTTTCGGCAACGCGCTCGACAACGCCATCGAAGCGACCTCCAAGGTCACGGAACCGGAACGCCGGCTGATCAAGCTCGCACTTTATCAACACGGTCAATTCACCGTCATTCGTGTCGAAAACTATTACGAATCGGCTTTGCGAACCGACGATCAGGGCGACCTACGTACCACCAAGTCCGACCAGCGCGCCCACGGCTTCGGCGTGAAATCGATCAAGCACATCGCCGGGCTCTACCACGGCGACGTCACCATCAAGGCCCGCGACCACTGGTTCACCCTGACTGTGCTCTTGCCGCGATAAAAGAAGACCACATACAACAAAAGGCCGGCCGATAGGTTATCCGCAATGGCGGAATTCCGCCAATCATGTTTCCCTATCGACCGACCTGTATGCGTTTTATAACGTCGGCACCGTATTTAACGGCGCTACGTCCCGTTTACTTTTCGGCTTTGTCGTCCTTCTTGGCGGGGGCAATCCACCACTTCAGCAGCGGGTAGCTGATGATGACGGCCAGGACAGTGTTGACCACCGAGGCAAGAGTGGAGGAAACGGCGTCATTCCAGCCGAAGCCCTTGCACAGCGTCGTGACGTAGCCCGGCAGCAACAGACCACAGACCACGATGATCACGGCCAGAATCGCGTACTTCCACGCAGCGGATTTGAAGCTCGCGTCGGACTTGAAGACCCACTTCATCTGCACCACGAAGTTGACGGCCTGCGCCAGAATCTCCGCGATCAGGAAGGTGAGGAAGCCGCCGAGGCCGTTGGTGCTGGGCTTCGAGTAGTTGAAGATGAGGAAGCTGAATGGCTGGGTTAGCTGCAAGGCGTGCACGAACAGCGCGGTCAGAATCCACACGGCCACGAAACGCGTAATAGTCGAAATGTTCGAAAGCACATTGAACTTGATGAATTCCCACAGGTTCGGGTACTTGTTGATCAGACGCTTGCATGCGGCGATGAAGCCCGTGCCTTCGACCTGTTGTGAGCTTTCGTTCTTGTTGGTGTCACTCATTTGTTTTCAAGCTCCTTCGCTACGCGCTTGTTGGCGGAAATATTGCGGAAATAACCGGCGATGAACGAACCGGCACCACGGAAGGTGTGGCCGTTCGCGATCTTGACGACGGCCTGTACCATCGCGGAATCGATCATGCCCTGCGTCATCTTGCACATCGCACGCGGCGGCATGTTCAAGATGAAGAGGATATTGAGATCAGGCTGGCCAGTCTTTTGACGAACCTTGGCCTCTTTGTTGGCCAATACCTTGGCGACGGTACGGGCCACGAAACCGCGCGAGTCCTTCCACGAGGAAATCGGATCGTTCTCGCCGAAGACGACGGTTTTGCCGGGGGCAATCACTCCGTGGCCGAAGAGGGCTGTCATCTCGTTGTCGGTGACGTCCTTGACCTGACCCTTAAGATAGTGGCCGAGCACCGGGTTCGGCGGGCACAGATCGATGTCGCCCTGAACCATCTGAGTAGTGGAAAGCGGCAGGTTCTCGACGCTATCGCCGACCAGGATCTCGCGTTCACCGGTTTCGGTCTTCCAAGTGCCGGGTACGACGTCGTAATGACGGAATGTATAGCGGTCGAACGGAATGGTGACCGTCTTGGTCTCGTGAGCACCGAGGAAGACCTTCTTGAATCCCTTGAGCTCACGGTCGGGACGCATCGCACCACCCACCGGGCCGCGGACGTACATCTGGGCGACGGTCGCTCCGGCGATATCGGAATCGTTGGTCACAGTAAACGTAATACCTTTTTCGTCACTGGTCAATCCGTAGTAAGTAAACTCGCTGTAACTCAGGCCGTAACCGAACGGGAAACGCACGGGCACGCCGGCGGTCTCGTAATAGCGATAGCCAACGAACGGGCCTTCACGGTAGATGGCGTCACGGCCGATGGCCGGGTACCAGCCGGAGCTGGGGACGTCTTCATACTTGAGCGGCCAGGTCTCGGCAAGATGTCCGGAAGGATTGACAGCGCCAGTGAGCACGCGAGCCGTAGCCGAAGCGCCGGCCTGACCGGAGAGACCGATATACAGAAGCGCGGAAACATCGTCGAACCAAGGCAGCTCGACGGGGGAGCCTGCCACGAGCACGACGACAACGGGCTTGCCGGTAGCGGCCAATGCCTTCACCAAGTCGTTCTGACCTTCGGGAATGGCCATGGTGGAACGGTCAAGGCCTTCGGATTCGCTGCGTTCGTCGAGACCGACGACAGCCACGACCACATCGGTGGTGTCGGCTGCGGCCAGTGCGACGGCATCCTCGACCAGGACGTTGTTCTTGCCGCCGTGACGTTCATAACCCTGCTGGTAACCGGTGACTTCGACGCCATCGATTTTCTTGAGCTGATCGAGCAGGTTCTCCTCGTCCGTCGCGTTGACTTTGGAAGAGCCGGAGCCTTGATAGCGCGCCGTTTCGGCCATATCGCCGACAACAGCGACACGAGTGCCTGCCTTCAGGGGAAGGACCGGGGCGATTTTGCCGTCCGAGCTTCCGTTCTTGAGCAATACACTGGTATTTTCGGCGACATGACGGGCGATATTATGGTGGTCTTTGGCCACATCATCGGCCATCAGGTCATCGCGGCCCACGCCTTCGAAATGCGTGCGTTCGGCAAGCTTGGCGACCTCGCCGGCGCGGACGTTGATATCGGCCTCGGCCAGCGTGCCGGCCTGCACCGCGCCGACCAGCTCGCGCACGGAAGTGTATCCGGGAGACGGCATCTCAAGCGATCCCCCGGCCTTCACTGCGGCGACGGCAGAATCCGAACCGCCCCAATCGGAGATGACCGTGCCGTCGAAACCCCACTCCTGACGCAGGATTTCGGTGAGCAAATGCTTGTTTTCGTGGGCATATGTGCCGTTGATCTGATTGTAGGAGGTCATGATGGCCCAAGGACGCGCCTCGCGAACCATGATCTCGAAACCGGTCAGGTAAAGCTCACGCAGCGTGCGTTCGTCGACCACGGAATTGGAAGCCTGGCGACGCAGCTCCTGGCTGTTGACCGCGAAATGCTTGGGGCAGGAAGCGACACCGTTGCTCTGGATGCCCTTGACCAAGCCTGCGGCCATACGTCCGGCGACCTGCGGATCTTCGGAATAGTACTCGAAATTGCGGCCGCACAAGGGGTTGCGCTTGATGTTCATACCCGGCCCAAGCAGCACGTTGACGCCAAGATCGTGCGCCTCGCGTCCGAGCGCCTCGCCCATTTTCTCGGCCAAAGCCGGGTCCCACGAATTGGCCACGGTTCCGGCGGTGGGGAAGCAGGTGGCGGGCTTGGAAGCCCCGATGCCAAGGTGATCGCCCGCGCCAAGCTGACGACGCACGCCGTGCGGACCGTCACTCATCACAAAGCTCGGAATCCCGGCCCGCTCGTTGCCGCGCGAGTCCCATTCGGAGCCACCGGAAAGCATTGCCGCTTTCTCCGTAACGCTAAGTTCCTCGAGTTTCATGATCCTCCTTATTAAAAATCCTGCTGTCCGCACCGGCTCACCGACTTACCGGCCTGTCGGTTTCATCGTCTCGCCGCGCGAGAGCGGCCCGAACACTGGTTGGCACATATATGCGGCGCTGCACGACTTGTGCCACCTCGCATACAATCCACCAATAGCAAATCCATTTAACCAATAATTTCCAAAGCCCAAGCTCCCGAAAGCCTAAGCTGTCATTTCTTTCGCACGATTGGCGCGCGGGTAATTACTCCGTCGCGCGAGCCTTGATATGCTCCGATATTCCTTTACATCCGCTCTATATCCGCTGCTATACAAAGGAAACGAAAAGGGTGGTGAAGCCCCGCCGTATCTGCTACGGCGAGGCTTCACCTCAGCAATTCCGTATTACAATTCTGTATTAACGGAACCGCTCAGAACTCATTTTTCGTCAGGGGTCACGTCATCAGCCGAATCGCTGGTGACAGCGACCTTGGCTTCGTTGCGGCGACGGAGGTAACGGCGGACCGTTACGACCTCAAGGCCGACGAAAAGCACCGCGACGACAACCCAGACGACGTACATGGCCGTCTTCCAAACCGGCGTGGCCGTCTTAGGATCACCATGCTCATACTCCCAGCTGTTCACCACAGTGTAGAGGATGTTCTTCGAGGCACGACGCATCGCGATCACGGAAGTAGCGGACTTGTCAGTGATGTGATTGGTCACCTTGGTGGTGGCGAGCATGGTGTCGCCGCCGCCGCGAATGACCTGATCAGCGTTCTGATAGCCAAAGCCGGAGAAGTAATCAGTCACCACGAAGCCACGGAAGCCCCATTCGTTACGCAGCACATTGTTGAGCAACGCACTGTTGGCACCGGCGTAAGTATTGCCAATGTAATTGAAGGCGCTCATCGCGGCAGTGGTCCCACCGGTCTTGACACCCATCTCGAACGGCTTGAGGTAGATCTCACGCATCGACTGCTCATTGGCCCAGGTGCACAGCATGTTGGTGCGGTTGGTTTCCTGGTCGTTGAGCGCGAACTGCTTCATGAAGGCGTAGACGCCCTTGGACTGCGCACCCTGAATCTGGCTAGCAGCCAAAGCGCCGGCAAGCTCGCCATCCTCGGAGAAGTACTCGAAGTTACGGCCGGAGAACGGGCTGCGGTGCGTATCCATACCGGGAGCGTACCAGCCGTCCACGTGCATGTCGTGCGCCATATCGCCGATCATCTTGCCGAATTCCTTGTTCAGATCCTTGTTCCACGTGCAGGCGAACGAAACCTCGGCCGGGAAACCGATGGAGCCGACCTTGGTGAAGTTGTTGTTCAGGGCCGCAGGGCCGTCGGCGTCCGTGGTCTTGATCTTGCCGACAGAATCTACAGCAGAGGTTCCGTAACCGCCGTTGGCGATCAGTTCATCCATGTCCTTGAAGGTCATCTGGTCGAGCAGCTTGTTCCATTCCGGATCGTCGTAGGACTTGCCGCGCAGCGAAGCCAGACGGACGTTGTTCTTGGCGCCAGTGGTCGGCATCTTGTCGCTGGCCTTGTCGAACTTCTTCGGGTCGTAATTGCCGTTGTTGTAGAAAGTGGACTTGGCTTTGTCACTCATCGCGAAGTTCGTCGGGGCCGCGGTGGCAGCAGCATAGTTCGCAAAATGGTTGGCGCGAGAAAGATAGGTCACATTGCCTGCTGCATCGTCGAACTGGTTGGTGGCAGCAGTCTTGTCGCCGTTGTGGGTCTTCGACTTGTTGTAAGTAATGGTGGACGGAACATTGACGCTCTGGTGATCGATCACCGTGTGCGAATCCGAGTTGATGGAGATGTCGTAATCGCCCTTTTCCAGCACCCAGGCCTTGGCACCCTTGGAATCATAAGAGGCCATGTCATCATCCTTGAAGGAGATCTTCACGGTCTGGGATTCGCCGGGCTGCAGGAGCTTGGTCTTGCCGAGCGCCACGAGGTTGGTAG
The DNA here is from genome assembly GCF_029433295.1 of Bifidobacterium sp. ESL0784. GTDB lineage: Bacteria > Actinomycetota > Actinomycetes > Actinomycetales > Bifidobacteriaceae > Bifidobacterium. The sequence continues at coordinate 136,700 of NZ_JAQTHV010000001.1, read as the reverse complement.
AGGCCTTTTCAATGCCACCGTTAGTGTACGGCGGATCGAAGTAAGACTCGACAACGTCCTTGCCGGCCTTGTCACCGGTGTTCTTGACGGTCACGTCGAAGGAGACCTTGCCATCGGCATGGCTGACTTTGCCCATCGACTGGCTGAACTTGGTATAGCTCATACCGTAACCGAACGGATACTGGACAACATCGTTGTAGTTGATGAGGCCTTCCTTGGCGGCGGTCTCATAGAACTTGTAGCCCAGATAGATGCCTTCGGTGTAGTTGACGAACGTCGGCTTGACGGTTCTGGTCTTGCCAGTGGAGCTGGTGACGGACTGAGCGAGCTGGTCGACGTTATTGTACTGGAAATCGCCGTAGTTGTTGACGTTCACGGACTTGTGCAGGTCGCGCAGGAAGGTGTCGGAGGTCTTGCCCGAAGGATTGACTGCACCGGTGAGCACCTCGCCGAGTGCGGTGAAACCGGTCTGGCCGGCGGGCGGGCACCACAGCACGGACTTGATCTGCGGGTAATCCTTCAGGAAGCTGAACTGCATAGCGTTGCCACCGTTGTAGACGAGGGTGACGTTCTTGAAGTTCGCGGTGACCTGATCAAGCATGTCCTTCTCGGACTGGTCGAGCTCAAGGAAGGACTGGCCGTCCTTGAAGTCCTCGTAATCCTTGGAATTGTTGTGATAGGGAACGCCCTTGGCCTTCATATTGCTGGGCAGATCGTTGCCTTCACCACCCTGACGAGCCAACACCACGACGGCCTGGTCAGAGAACTTCTTGGCGTTGTCCATCGCGCCGGCCGGATACTGCTTCATCGGCAGTTCAGGCAGGTCCCATTCAGGAGCGAAAACACCACCACCAGGCGATTGCGGACGTGCCTTCTGATACTTGACATAAGCATCGCTAAGCTGCGTATTGGTCTTGAGACCTGCGTTCTTCATGCCTTCGAGGATGGAGACCGTCTTGTACTGGGTATTCATGGCGCCTGAACCGGTGCCGGAATAAATCGGGTTGGTGGAAGCCCAGCCGAAAACATTGACCTTCTTGCCGCTCATCGGCAGATTGGAGTCATTGTTCTGCAGCATGGTGATGCCTTCGGTCTGCACCTCTTGGGCGAGCTTGTTGGCGCGGCTGATGGTGTCCTGCGAAAGCACGTATTTCTTGGAAGTCACGTTGTTGAGCAACGTGGACATCGGGCCGGTGAGCATCATCGAAACCGCGGCAACGATGGCGACCAGCACCACCAGCCACGTTTCGCTGCGCACGAGCTTACGTGTTCCGGTATTTTGCACCGTCTTCTTGTTGACGGCGACGCTGATGATAATGGCCAGCAGCAGCAAGACGCCGATGACTACCAGGTAGGGCACCAGCGACTTGATGACGTTGACGACATCAGCCATGTTGATCTGCAACATGAGAAGTCCTCTCTTTATGTTTTACATATCATGAATGAACAATGGCCGTCACGTCTCATTTGACGTAACCACCACATCTACTCGCTCAACTTTGAACCAAGCCATGCGACGATGCTACATTCATACAGCTTCATTGTGTAATGGCAATCTTGAATTCTCAAGGTTGTGGCTCAGCCTGTCATTTTCCACGCACGTTTTGCAGCCATCCCACGTCAAATCTTTTTCGACAACGCACGACGGTAGTATCAAGACATAGTAGAAAAGAGCATCTATGCAGTCAACGGGATTCGACAGGAACTGGCAGGTTCGGCACTTGGACAGCGACGAAACGTTTACGCCGGTGACCTTGCCCCACGACGCCATGCTTTACGAGCCCCGTCTGGAGAACGCTCCGGGAGGGACCAACACCGGATGGTTCGACGGGCGCGATTACGAATATATCCGCCACTTCACGCCCGGCGAGGACCTGCGCGGCAATGCCGTCATTCTCGAGTTCGAAGGCGTCTACCGGCTTGCCGAAATCTTCGTCAACGGACGAAAGGCCGGTTCCTACGACTATGGGTACAACGGGTTTACCGTCGACGTCACCAACTTTGTCGCCATCGGCGAGGACAACGAAATCCGGGTGGTGGCGCATAACGCCGACCAGCCCAACTCCCGCTGGTATTCCGGGGCGGGCATCTATCGCCCGGTCACGCTTTGGACGGGGCCGCGCAAGCATATCCGCTTCGAAGGCATCGGGGTACGCACGATATCGATGGACCCGGCGAAAATCGAGGTCACGCTGCAGACCACCGGAGCGGGCAGCGCGCATATCGAAATCTTCGAAGGGAAACAGGATACCGATACGCCGGCAACCTCCACGCCAGCATCCGAACACATTACATCAAAAGCTTCCAAATCAATACCATCAGTGGCATCCACAAACTGCAAAACCGACGAGCAAGGCAACGCAACCGTCATGCTGGATATCCCCAATGCGCAATTGTGGAGCCCGGAACATCCCAATCTTTATACATGCCAAGTAAGTTACCAAGCCGAACACGGCGAGATCGCCACAGACACGGCCAGCACGACGTTCGGCGTGCGTACGCTTGCCTGGGGCGAGCGCGGATTCCTCATCAATGCAAGACGCACCGTCCTGCAAGGCGCCTGCATCCACCACACCAACGGCATACTGGGAGCCGCCGCGTTCCCCGATGCCGAACGGCGCAAAGTCGAAGAGCTGAAGGCCCAAGGCTACAATGCCATACGCTCGGCCCATAACCCCTGCTCCAAGGCCCTTCTCGAGGCATGCGACGAACTGGGAATGCTCGTTCTGGACGAATACATCGACCATTGGTACATTCACAAAACCCTCTACGACTATGTCGATTACTTCTCGGCCAACTGGCGCAAGGACCTGGCAGCCATGGTCTCGAAAGACCGCAACCATCCCAGCGTCGTCATGTATTCGATCGGCAACGAGGTCAGCGAAACCGCCGAAAAGAAGGGCATCGCGCTGACCCGATCCATGGTCGATCTGCTGCACACCCTCGACCCGAGCCGACCGGTGACTTGCGGGATCAATATCTTCTTCAATTTCTTGAGCTCGATCGGTTTCGGCGTCTATTCCGACAAGAAAGCGCGCAAAGAGGCCGAATCGGAATCCGGCGAGCGCACACCCGAGCTTTCGCGAGAAGACATCGTACCCGGAGCATGCGTGGTCTCAACCGCCGAAAACGGGCAGAATAAACCCAAACACAAAGCCGTGGGCAGCGAGTTCTTCAATAATCTTGCGGGAATCATGGGCGCCGATTTCATGAAAACCGGAGCCACGCTGCATGCCTGCGATATCAAGACCCGCGACGCGTTCGCACAGCTCGATATCGCCGGCTACAACTACGGCATCAAACGCTACCGAAAGGATCTGCAACGCTACCCGCATCGGCTCATCCTCGGTTCCGAAACGTTCTGCAACGATGCCTACCGGTTCCATGAAATGGCCAAGGCAAACCCGCGGCTTATCGGGGATTTCGTATGGGCAGGTATGGATTACCTGGGCGAAACCGGCATCGGAGCCTGGGAATACGAGGATTATGCACCAGCGGAAAACGGGTTGGGATGGCTCGCCGCGGGCTCGGGCCGTCTCGATCTGACAGGAAGGGTGACCGGCGAGGCTCTCTATACCCGCGTTGCGCTTGAAAAGGACCAGGGCCCTTACCTTGCGGTACAGCCAGTGAACCATACCAACGGCAAGCACTCCCCAAGCGCCTGGAGAATGACCGATGCCATGCCTTCCTGGAGTTGGGCGGGCTGCGAAGGCCACAAGGCGAACGTGGAGGTTTATGCCCGCGCGGCCAACGTTGCCCTGATATTGAACGGACAGGAAATCGGCCGGAAGACATTGCACGACGATTGCCTTGTGCGATTCAGCTGCGAATATCAACCTGGAACTCTTGAGGCCGTAAGCTTCGATGCGAACGGCGAGGAAATCGGCCGGCGTGCATTGACCAGCGCCCAAGGCCCGACCCGGCTCACCGCTTCTCTGGAACCCGAAAGCGGTTTCGAGGAATCGCAATCCGTTTACGCGGATTCGACGGAGCATAAACAACACATGGCCTCGTCCGGCATCTGCCGTCCGGGACATCTGGCATACGTGCGCGTGCGTTATACCGATGCCGCCGGAATCACCAAACCGCTGGAACGCGGCATTTTGCGGGCACGAATCAGCGCCGGCCGGCTGGTCGCTTTCGGCTGCGCGGCACCGTTCAACCCGGGCAGTTTTGTCATCGGCAGCACCGACACCTACTACGGTGAAGCACTGGCAATCATAGAAATGCCTACTGCGGAAGAGGCCCCGAAAGCCGACGCCGAACCATCGCCGATAATCCTGAATGTCACCGACGGCAAACTGGAAACCAGCCTTGCCATCAAAATGGCGTAACGGGCTCCGCGCATTTCAGTATCGAATATCCTGCCATCAACGCCGTTACGCACGAATCCGCTACGCCCTGTAAACATATGACAATTTACCTATTTAAATAAAATAGACACGCAAAAATGCTCTATTTCGATCACATGATATCATTTTAGAATAATCATAATTCAAATAGGTCACAGCGGAGCACCTATATTCCTTTAATCCGGACGTGTGTGTTGCCATCATTGCAGAGCACATGAACGATAGTCTTCCACGCTGGATTCACCCACCGCCCGTGCTGTTTACGACGAAGTCACGCAGGGCAACCCAAAGAGAAAGGGATATCATGAACAAAGTCCTAGCGAAAGCAATCGCCATGCCTGCGGCTATCGCGCTTATCTGCCTTGCCGGCGCATGCGGATCCGATACGAAAGCAAATAATACGGCCCAGACGAATGCAGCCGCGCAAACCACCACCATCTACCTGGTCCGTCACGGCGAGACCGCGGCAAATGTGATGCATCGCGCACAAGGTTGGAGCGACTTCACGCTGACGCAAAACGGCGTCGATGGCGCCAAATACTTGGGCAAGGGGCTGAAAGACGTGAAATTCGCAGCAGCCTATTCCGGCGATTTGACCAGGCAGGAAAAGACAGCCGACGGCGCGCTGAAGGCCTCGGGCAACAACAAGGTCAATCTGAAAATAGACCCGCGTTTAAGGGAGTGCAACTACGGCAGTTACGAGGGGGTACCGGACACAGACGAGGCCATACCTGCAATAGCCCAGCATTTCGGCTACGCGAACGCCCAAGACTTCATGAAAGGCTCCGGAAGCCAGTTGATGAGCAAGATGCAGGAAGGATACTACGAACTTGACCAGGCCAACAGCCTCAAAACCGACCTGCCGACGGAATTGCGCGCCGAAAAGCCCGAAACCGTTGAAAACAGAATGAGCGAAGCCCTGACCCAAATCGCCAAGAAGCAGGGCGACAAAGGCGGCAACATCCTCGTGGTGAGTTCCGGAATGTCAATCAGCCTGTTCCTGGAAGCGCAAAAAATTCCCAACAACGCAGGGCCGCTGAAAAATGATTCGGTCACCGAACTCACCTACAAAAACGGCAAGTTCACACTAGTTGGCGACATCGGAAGCCTGAAATATTACGACGCCGGCAAAAAAGCGGCATAACGGGCTTACGCCACCGTCGAGAAAGTGCCCATATGGGCCGGGCCAGGGACGATGCGGCAACCAACCGGCAACGTGCCATGCCCCAAAGTAGTATTGAAGTATGAGCGACTTGAACGCGTTGGATTTACAACCCGGGGAGATTGTCGGCGGATATACACTGATCTCGCGGCTGGGTGGCGGCGCGATGGGTTCGGTCTGGCGCGTACGGGACGACGGCGGGCAAATCTATGCAATGAAAATCCTGCGGGATTCGCTCAAGGACGACGACGAAACCGATAGTCAGGATTACCAAAACAGCGGTATTTCAGACAACAATGCATCCGATGATTACGGCAACACCACTGCCAATGGCAACGGCGACTCGACGCGCCATCACCACAGCCACGACCCGCACGTCACGGCCCGCGAGCGCATGCGGCGCGAGGCGGTGGCTATGCGCAAGGTACATCACCCCGGAGTCTGCGCCATCGTCGACATGGAACTCGACGATTCGCTCGCCTTCATCGTTACGGAGCTGATCGAAGGCAAGAACCTGCGCGATGACGTGGCGGCGAACGGTCGGTACGTCGGCAACGATTTACAACGCCTCGCCGCAAAGCTTATCGACGCGGTTCGCGCGGTGCACGCCCAAGGCATTATCCACCGCGACATCAAACCCACCAACGTCATGATTTCGGCTTCCGGCCCGGTACTGGTGGACTTCGGCATCGCGATGACCGCCGGCGAAAGCCATGTCACGCGCACCGGCTTGGTGATGGGCACGCCAGGCTTCATCGCCCCCGAAATCATCGACGGCGCGGAAAGCAACGAGGCCACCGACTGGTGGTCGCTCGCCAGCGTCATCGCCTTCGCAGCCACCGGCCGGCCGGTTTTCGGCAGCAAACCGATGATGGCCGTGCTCGAGCGCGAGGCGAGTGGCAACGCAAATCTCGCCGGCCTTCCGCCCAATACGCTTAACGCCTTGCGCGGTGCGCTTGACCCGGACCCCGCCAAACGCTGCAACCCCGACCAATTGCTGCAAGCCATCACGCTCGACGCCCTCAACCCCTTCGAAAACGGCGAGCTGGATGATGAGGACGAAAACGTGACCGGCAACAACGCCAACGGCTCTGGCGGGGTGGTGCCCCCTTTTGGCCAAACGCCTCGGCCTGATTCTGACCCGGATTCGGGGAGTCCGACGACAAGCAATCCCCGAACCAATTGGACCGATGACATTCCCCTATCACCGGCGGTATCAGAGAATGATACTTCTGAACGCGATGTCAATAATGTCGGAACAAAGCCAATGGCCCCGCAAAGCCGGCAAATACGCGGTTCCACGCGAGCGATGCCACAAGGAGACAATAAAAGAAACGGTGACGCTGCCGCAACGATACCGCTCGTCCCGTCCACCGGGACAATGCCACTGAGCACAGAAATGACGCGAAGCCTGGAGCCGACGTCGCCTCTGAGCTCTGCGAGCCCGCAGGACGTTGAACAGACGGGAGCAGGAACCGTACCTATGGCAATCGCCCCACTGGCTCCGGGCCAGCAACAAGTCCCTGGCGCACAGTACCCGACACCATATATATACGGTCAGCCGAACGCGCAACCTGGTTATATGCCCCAGTCGGCTTCAGCCCAACCCGTGATTCAATCGCTTGAATCCGAACCGGCAGTGAACCCGGCAGATATCAGGCGTGGCAAACTTCTCTCGCGCTCGATCCTGACGCTATGGCTTCTGGCAATTCCGCTCGCGCTGCTTTCGGCAAGCATGCCAATGATTTCGATTTGCTGCGCTGCAATCCTGCTTTGGTTCCTCCTAACGCTAGGCTACAGCGAAGAGGGCCAACTTGAGCGCGAAGGTCGCCGCGGCGGCATTCGCAAAGGCGGGGACACCGCGTTACGTACGGTCAGTTTGCCCTGGCATATCCTTGAGGCCCTGCTTTTCACTATTCCGCGAGCGCTGATCCTCATCGTCATCGCCGGCGTGGGCCCAGTGATCGTCAATCTGGTTTCAGGACTTCCCACCCACATGGTTGCGTTGTCGATCGGTCCCTGGCACATCCCATTCCCCTTGCCTGCGGACCTTTCACTGTCCTATTCGAGCGCATCGCTGGCGGTATTCATGGCCGCCGCCTGGCTGGTCACCGTTTTCGGTCCGAAGGCCACGTTGCTGCGCATCGGTGCCGGCCGCCTGCGCGGATCCTCCTACCCCAAACCGGACAATACGATACAGGCAGAGCCTCAACCCCTTCCTTCAACCCCGACTTCCAACAAATACGGATATAATTTATCAAGGTATGAAAACGATGCCAGCGATATCAACGCTGAAGCAGACATGAATGGCAGTGGGTCTTCCAAACGTCACTCGGCTGGGCACTGGGTACTTTTGGCGATTTGGCTGATACTGTCGCTTGCGGCGCTCACGTTGGCCCTCAGCAACCATCAGATCAACTGGGTCCCTCTACCCACCCCTCAATTGTGATCGCGCAATCCGAACGTACGGCCAGAATCCGCATCGGTCGCAAAATGCAATCCATGTTCGCCGCTGGGCTATTTCATCCACCCATACGTGCAAAATAAGAGAGCACTAAGTCCATTTTGAGCACACTGGTTGTTTTACCTGTTTTAACAGGAAATCAACCGGCAGTTAACACTATTTTGCAATCATAAAGAAGGACACATGGCACAACAGGGCAATAAAAAAGCGCAAAAACGCCAGACGAGAGCCAGACGCCAGGCCGAGGAAGAAGCACGGCAGAAAGCGCTCGCAGAGGCCGCCGCCAAGGAACGCAAGCAGCAGACCATCATCGGCGCCATAGTTGTGGCCGTCATCATCATTCTTGTCGCCGTTATCGCCGTCATCAGCCTCCGTTCGATCCACAAGAAGAACGAAGCGAACAAAGTCACCGCCGACGCTTCGTACTCCGCCCTGCAAAAAGTGAAGACCAAACCGAAGTACGCCGACGACAAGGGCGGCATTCTGATTTCCAAGGACGGCTACAACAAGAAAATCGCCAAAGTGCCGACCGTCGAGATCTATATGGATCCGCTTTGCCCTGGCTGCGGTTCGCTGCACCGTCAGATTGACACCGACCTCGATAAATTGGTGAACTCCGGCCAAATCAATCTGGTCTACCATCCCATGAACTTCCTCGATGCGGATTCGACCGACCAGTACTCCACCCGCGCCGCCGGAGCCCTGCTTTACGTCTCCAGCCACGATCCGGACGCCCAGCACCTGCTTGATTTCGTCAGCAACCTTTACAAGGAAGGCTACCAGCCTGGCGAAGGTCCTGAATACAAGCCGACCAGCAACGCCCAGATCCGGGCCCAGGCCATCTCCGCCGGAGTTTCCCGAGACGTGATGAGCAAGGCGTTCGACGGCACCTACAACAAGTGGCTCAAGGCATCCTACGACTACACGGTTCGGCGCAAGGACCTGCTCAACAGTTCCGGGCAGATGAGCACCCCGGCCGTCACCATCAACGGCAAGCTCATGGACATGTCTGAGATTTCGCAACTGGGCATCACCCAGAAGCAGGCTTTGCTCAAGCAGCTTGGCATCAAGGAATCGCAGGTCGGCGAGGAAGGGGTCCGGCCGAAGATCGGCACCGGAGCTCCCGAACCCTTAAACTGACAAGCTGATTACGAGCTTCAAGACCGGCGGCAGATTCACGCGTTCGTGCGCGATCTGCCGCCGGTTTTTGTTTTGTTGATGCGCTGGACTCACGCAGACGGCTGAGTCTTGGGGAATGTGGGATTGCCGTTACTGCCGATGGCCGGCTGCTTGCCAACCCTCCCGACATCCTCGTTGGAAAGGCCTATGGACTGCAGGATGGCCACCTTGTAGGTGAGGCCAATATCGGAAATCCCGGAAATATCTAACATTTTGCCGTTAATGACCACGACGGGGGTGGTGAGCTTGCCTTTGAACTGGCCTGCGACATCCTTGAGCTCCGGACGGCGCAACGTGTATTGTGCGGCAGCCGAAAGCCAGGGGTTGTATTCGCCGCCGAACGCTTTGGCGGCTATGTCCGCGGGAACACCGGACGCCATGGCCTGCTGCCGCAGTTGCTCGTTACTCACCGACTTGTAGTTGGAAGCCTCTCCGGGCTGGAAGCTGTCGGCATGGATGTTGGTGAGAAAGTCGAGAAGATGGTCGGGATTAGGGTCGTTCGATGCAATATAGGCGACGCCGTTATCCGCGCGTGACGAATAATGGTCGGTCGACATGTTGTCGAGGAACGTCACCGGATGGATTTCAAAATTCACCTGGCCGGCATCGAGCAGCGCACGAAACGTCGCGTCCATCTGCTGATGAAGGACCGCGCATCCCGGGCACATCGGGTCGGTGTAGATTTCCACGGTCGGGGCATCGTTCTGCTTCATGCCGTATCCGGCTTTCGAAAAAAGAATGCCGCCCTTGTCGTTGGTAAACTTGGGCTTCACCTTTACATTTTGCAACGCGACATATGCCTGCTCTTCGGTAATATTTTGCGCTGCATTGCGCTTGGCGATGGACCGGTAACTGACCAATCCGATAACGGCCACGAAAATCACGACGATGAAGAAAGCGATGGATCCAATAATACGACGTTGCTTGCGTTCTTTGGCTTCCTGCGCCCGACGCGTCTGAATCAACAAATCGCCGGCGTCCACACCACCATACCAGGAGGTAGCAGTTGCCGCCTGTTCGTAGTCATTGCGTGTATGCCGAGCCATACTCCGTCCTCTATACCCTTTGCGCTAGCAACGTTGTCTATTCGCCGGATCTTTGAGGGATACCGGCCGTTTATGTCCTACCATTCCTACCCCCTAACAAACTATGTGGCCTATGCCGAAAAAGCGCAACGCCAATCAAGCTGTGCAAGAAGCAGCATTCTTACAATATAACACGAGTCAAAACTCGACGAATTCTCTCTCGTCTAGCGAAGGCGTTTTGCGCAAAACGCAACTTCGTTTTATATGACGTAAAACGGCAGCAAGGGTCGAGAATCTATTAATATCAACAATTATTGCCTTCCGATATATTCTACAGAGAATCAACGAAGTTGTATTGAAACGTTTTATGTTTTGAATCGATGTATATATATTTCGTTTTAAGCGACTTTCATTACAAAGCGTTTGGATTACACAAAATATCAACACGATTTCACGTCGCTCAATACCACGCAGGCACATCTCAGTAATCGAGCCTTCCTGTTAGAGTATTGGTCTGTCTGGTTTTGTCGGATACGATTGAAACCAACGCCTCCTTAGCTCAGATGGCCAGAGCGGCCGCCTTGTAAGCGGCAGGTCGTCGGTTCGATCCCGACAGGAGGCTCACCGGTGCGATGTTGCGGTGACAGACAAGAGTTGTTGATAGTTGTAGTTGCCCACGGTAGAGACGGGCAGCGCGCTTCGATTGAAGCAGTAATGAATTTGTTGTAAGGCCCACGAGAGTGGGTTGCGTGCGTTGTGGCGGTTCGTAAACCTTACGTCCACAACGATTCCGGCGTGAAGGAGGTGCCGGCGGTATTACTCGTGCTCGAGTAAGTAAGCGTTGTTCCTCTTCCATATGAGGGCAGCGTCCAAGGGCGAAACTTCCCCCAATTTGCTTCGCCCTTTAGGGGCGGGAATATCCCCTTCTCTCCCGCCCCTTTTCCCCTCTTTAAAGGGCTTTTCCGTTACATTCGTTGCTATATATGCCACCTTTCGTCACGCTTTCCGCGCTTTCTTTGCAAAACCTTGACCTCATAAGCCGGATGCGTATTGAAGCCCTCACAGTGAAACCGATAGACTGTAGACTAGATAAGGCGAGAGCATGCGCAGCGATACGCGTCATGCTCGGAAAATGACTTCAGGGGGTTCGCATGGCACGTCGATGGACACCACGGCGGTTCGTCACTTTGCGCAGGATTCGCGTGGCGGTTTGCGTCGGGGTGGTGCTGCTCGCCAGCATCATCTTCTTCGCCATCACCGCGCGCAAAACGGTGGCCCTGACGGTCAACGGCGAAACAAAAAATGTCGCCACCTATTCCGCCTCCGTCCCCAGATTCCTTGAATCGCAAGGGGTCAAGACCAAGTCCCACGATTTTATCGACTCCACCAACGAAAAGGCGGGCCTGACCAATCACGACGTGGTCACCGTGCGCAGCGCCTACCAGACCACCATCAACATCGAAGGCCAGGACGTGCCTTTCTGGACCTACGCCACCAGCGCAGACCAGCTGCTCGGATTCTTCAAGGCCAATGACCAGAACGCCGCAAAGGTGTCGGTCGATGTCGGCAACGTCTACAATCAGCTCACCGGCGGGTTCGTGATCAACAAGGCCGGCCCGGTGACGGTAATCGCCGACGGCAAGACCTCCATCGCGCCCAACGGCAAGCTCACGGCCGCCTCAATTTTGGACTCCAAAAACATCACGATCGGCAAAGATGACCGCGTGAGCGTCAGCGAGGAAAACGGGCAGACCATTCTGCGCGTCCAGCGCGTCACCCACGGCGAGGAGACAAGAGACGTCGCTCTGCCTTTCTCCACACGTACCGTGGTCGATTCGAGCCTGCAACCCGGCCAGACCGAAATCCGTCAGGCTGGCCAAAATGGCAACAAACAGCAACTTTACGACGTCACTTACGTCGACGGCCAGGCCGAAAGCTCCACGCTCAAGTCTGAAACCGTCACGCAGGTAGCCCTCGACCAAGTCGTGGCTGTTGGCCCTGCCGCACCCGCTGCTCCCGCGCCTTCAACCGGTAACGACAATGGCACTGGAACAGATAAAGACAACGGCTCAAACAACAACGATTCCAGCAAAGACAATAACTCGAATAACAATTCGACTCCGTCCACACCAGCCCCTTCGACTCCGTCACAGCAACCCAGTCAACCGAGCCAACCAAGCACACCCTCCGCACCGGCTCAGCAGCCTCAGCAACCGAGCAAGCCCTCGCAACCGGCACCGGCACCAAGCCCTGCACCAGCTCCGGCCCCCGCGCCTTCGACGCCCAGCCATGGCGGCTTGTGGCACGCTTCCGGAACGGTGGCGCAGACCTATGCCTGCGCGATGGTGATGCAGCACAGTGGATGGGGTTGGGGCCAGGGAGATTGCCAGCCACTCATCAACATGTGGAACAAAGAATCCGGCTGGAGATGGAACGCGCAGTATTACAATAACGGCCGTAACGATCCGTACAACAATGCCTATGGCATTCCCCAGTCGTATCCAGGCAGCAAAATGGCGACATTCGGCAGCGATTGGCTGGACAACTCCGCCACCCAAATCGATTGGGGCTTGAGCTATATCCACAGCAGGTATGGCAGCCCGACAGGCGCTTGGAACCACTGGCAGCAAACCGGCAACTACTGATATAAGCTTCGCGGTATCACCAGCCCTCACGAACTCAGGTTCTTGATTTAACTGGTGAATCTTCGTCTTCCTGAATATGAAAGTGTCAGTTATACCTGACACTTTCATATTCATGATGGGAAGTATCGGTTATACCTGAAACTTTGATATAGCTGACCATCAAATTTCGAGTGTGACGGAAACTTTTCTGTTAAAAGCACTGACCTTTCAGGAGAAATGAAACCCCGCACCATCTCAGTTGTCTCCAACAAGTTACTTGACTATGAAAATTTCCGATTCTTGAGCTGAGGGTATGTTGAAAGCATGAGTGAGCATATGACAGACCACGATAGCGCGGACAATGTTGGCCACCTGTTGGGGGCTGGGGATATCCGGCGAATTGCCGCAGACGCCGGCATCAGTCCGACCAAGAAATTCGGACAGAACTTTGTGATCGATCCCGGCACCGTGCGGCGTATTGTGCGCGAAGCCGGAGTGACGGCTGATACCAAAGTACTCGAAGTCGGGCCGGGTTTGGGCTCGCTTACGTTGGCTTTGCTGGAAACCGGAGCTGCCGTCACCGCCGTGGAAATCGACCCGGCGTTGGCGGCAAGGCTGCCGGAAACTGTCGCCGAATTTATGCCGGAAGCGGCCGACCGGCTTACCGTCGTCACCGCCGACGCAATGAGCCTGAGTCCCGAGACGCTGCCTGAATTTGCGCCGAACAATGGGCCCTTCACCCTCGTCTCCAATTTGCCTTATAACGTGGCGACGCCGATATTGCTGACGCTGCTGGAACGATTCGAAAACCTTGACCATTTCCTCGTCATGGTACAGAAGGAAGTGGCCGACCGGCTCGCGGCCAAACCCGGCTCGAAGATCTATGGCACCCCGAGCGTGAAGCTGGCGTGGTACGGGCAGGCCGAGCGGGTGGGACTCGTCGGCCGCAACGTCTTCTGGCCCGCACCGAACGTCGATTCCGCGCTCGTTTCGTTTACACGCTATAACGAAGACGAAAGAATCGGAATAGCATCGAAAGCCAACCGCGAGAAGGTGTTCCAGCTTATCGACGCGGCTTTCGGTCAACGCCGCAAGACTCTGCACGCAGCACTGAAAAAGCTGGTACCGGCCGAAGCGTTCACAAAAGCCGACATCGACCCGACCAGACGCGGCGAGACCCTGACCATCGACGAATTCGTTGCCTTGGCCGCGGCGGTTGAAAACTGACATTCCTTGTTTTTGTCACCCAAAAGTCAATACAATCCGACCATTTTTACTACAATATATTTTACTACAATATATAAGGAACGATCTTTGCAGCTGGCGTCGAACACGCGTCACACTCTCACGGTAAAGTGAAAACGTCGATATTTCGCCAAATCTTTGACACACCGAGTGAGCTTCACCCGTTTGCAAAGAAACGGCGCAGGCACGGGTTGACAGGAACGAACAATGCAGCAATTTAGCGATGAACGCCAGGCGCGCAAGGAGTATGTGCATCACCGTCAGGTGCGCGTGTTTTCAACGATTGCGGTCGTCCTCGTCGTCGCGCTGATAGTCTCGTTCTTCGTTTTCTTCCACACCATCGGCAAAAGCAATGCCGGGGTGCCCCAGGCGCAGACCAATTTCGGTGCGCCTCTGGTCTGCGCGACCAACGACCCCGATAAAAGCCCGGCCACGTATCAGCAGAACGGCAGCATAGAGGTCAACGTGCTCAACGGGACCAAGGCAGTCGGCCTCGCCAAGGCGGTCGGCGATGCGTTGCAAATCCGCCATTTCAACGTGTCCAGCGTGGGTGATTTCAGTTCGCGAAAAGTGGAACGGACCACCATCTACTACGGGAAAAACAATATGTGGCAGGCCTACACGGTCTACAGTAATTTCACCGACGCAAAAATGGTGATGGACCAGCGGCAAGACGGGGTCGTGAGCGTGGTCATCGGCTCGACGTTCACCGATCTGACGAAAAAAGAATCAGTGCCCGCCGCCGGCACGGAAATCAAGAACATCCAAGGCTGCACCCCACCGAATAAGGTCGATGCCAGCAAGCTTCCCGCAGACTTCCGCCAGCCCAAGCAGTGATAGCCGACTTCGCCAACTTATACGGTTCACTGCCTCCGGTTGGCAGCACGGCGAAGTTTTCTCTGTAACTATTCGGCACCGAGCCCAACTTCGGCAGCCCAACGCTTGAGCTCTGTGACGGCGGTGTCATGGTCGGCAGGGCCGTGGTCCAAGCGGTAATCGAGCATGTGCTTGTAGGCGCGGCCGACTTCCGGGCCGGGCTTGATACCAAGGATTTCGATGATTTCGTTGCCGTTGAGGTCAGGGCGAATCGCGTCGAAGTCCTCCTGCTCCTTGAGCTCCTTGACGCGTGCCTCCAGCTCGTCCATCGCATCCGAGAACATCAGCGCCTTGCGCTTGTTCTGCGTTGTGGCATCGGCGCGGGTCAGACGATTTAGGCGTTCATACAAGTGTCCGGAATCCTTGACATACCGACGCACGGCCGAGTCCGTCCAAGGCTCGTCGACGTAACCGTGGAAGCGCAGATGCAGGTTCACCAGTTCGCTGACGTCGGAGATGATATGGTGATCGAAACGCAGTGCTTTCAGACGCTTGCGCACCATTTTGGCACCCACTGCGTCGTGATGATGGAAACTCACCTTGCCGTGCGGCTCGAAGCGACGGGTCGCGGGCTTGCCGATGTCGTGCAGCAACGCGGCCAAGCGCAAGGTCAGATCGGGCGCCGGCACTGGGCCGTCGGGGCCGGTTTCCAGCGCAATCGCACGGTCGAGCACCATCAGCGTGTGCTCGAAAACGTCCTTGTGACGGTGATGCTCGTCAATCTCCAGCTTCAACGCCGGAATCTCAGGTAATACAATATCGGCCAAGCCTGAATCGACCAGCGCCTCAATGCCCTCGTGCGGACGCTCGGAAAGCAGCAGCTTGGTGATCTCGTCACGCACGCGCTCGGCGGAAACGATGGAAATGCGGTCGACCATATCGGTGATAGCTTCGGCGGTGTCCGGCTCGATGCGGAAACCAAGCTGGGCGACGAAACGCACCGCGCGCATCATGCGCAGTGGGTCGTCCTCGAAGGATTGCCGCGGATCGACCGGCGTGCGCAAAATGCCTTTGGCCAAGTCGCTGGCCCCGCCGAACGGGTCGACGAATTCAAGATCAGGCACGCGCAACGCCATTGCATTGACGGTGAAATCGCGCCGGGAAAGGTCGCCTTCCAGCGAGTCGCCGTAGCTCACTTCAGGCTTACGGGAATCGGGGTCGTATTTATCGGAACGGTACGTGGTGACTTCGACCTTGACTTCAGTGCCGTCCTTGCGCCGCCGCATCGCACCCAACGTGCCGAATTTACGGCCCATGTCCCAGAAACCGTCGTGGCCGAAACGCTTCAGAATCGGCTCGAACTGCTCAGGACGCGCGGAGGAGCAGAAATCGAGGTCATGGCTTTTGCGGTGCAGCAGCAGGTCGCGCACGGGCCCGCCCACCAGCGAAAGCTCGTATCCCTGATCGGCGAACATGTGCCCCAGCTCAATGGCCTCAGGCCACACCTCAAACTCCACGATTTGCCTCCAACGTTCGAATTTCACGCGCTTTCCAGCATACCGTCACCATTGCACGCACACATAAGAATCGAAAATTCAGCCGTGTCCTCAGCAATTCATAGCAGTAAAGGCTTCAAAAACACCACCACAGTTTCCGCGCTGTCCAACAGCTATTCATTAATATACGATTCGTTGAAAATACGCCATTTTATATTTTATATGCATGGCAATCACAGCAGGGAAGCAAGAGACTGCCATAAAAATGGTTCAGTGCTACAGATGCACGATAGTCGAAAATATGATTCGTTGATATTCTGTGATTGCTTATTTACAATAATGTAATACATATAGTAGGGAGATCATCTTAAGAATTAAACGAAGTTCCATGCTTTGCTAGGCCGCAAATCCAGCATAATTGCACAGCTTATTTCTGTTATTTATGGCATTGGCAACGCTTCCGCCAAGAATCGCCAGCAGACTTAGCACGGCTGTATCACTGCGAAAAGCATTCCGTTACCCTACCTGCACATCCTTCTGAGTAAGCTGGAGGTATGATTACGCCCGCAGACTTGGCCCGCATGATGGCCAACGCCTCGGGCGACCACGCCCAAAACGAGGGCAGGGAAGACAAATTGCTCTATACCTCCGAGTCCGAGGGGCATATCGTGCGCTTCATCGAACCGGACGGAGCACCAACGCCGAAGATGATGCCGCACCACCGCAACGGCCACGGACCGATGAAATTCGCCACACTCGACGCCCAGGAACTACCCGTGGCCCGCGAATATTCAGCCGGCGGCTTGATTTTCGATTCCCACAACCGCGTCGCGCTCATCGCACGACATTCGCGCAGCGGCCACCTTGAATGGTGCCTGCCGAAAGGTCATATCGAAAAAGGGGAGACGCCGGAAGAGACCGCCGTGCGCGAGGTGCACGAAGAGACGGGGATATTGGGCGAGGTCGTGGATTCCATCGCCACCATCGATTATTGGTTCACCGGCCAGGCCGAGCGCGTCCACAAATTGGTTCACCACTTCGCGTTGAGGCAAGTCGGGGGAACGCTGACGGTGGAAGGCGATCCGGACCACGAGGCAGAAGATGCCATTTGGGTGGATTTCGACGATCTTGACCGAGTGCTGAGCTATCCTAACGAACGTAAAATCGCGTGGCTTTATGCCAAGAAACTGAACAGGCAGGCAGAAGGTTGAAACACTCGCACCCCTGCGTCACCCGCGCAAATGCGCACCACAAGCAATCGCTGATCCGCACCCGGATTTCGGCGATTGTTTCGTCCGTCATAGCACTGCTCTGTGCGTCCGCCCTTATATTGTCGCCGAATACCGCGTTCGCCGCAGATCCGGCGGAAACCAATCCACCTTCCAGCGGCACAACGGAGCCGGGTGGATCCAGTACGCCACAAACCCCGACCTCACCTTCCGAGCCGAACGGTAATACAAATCCGGAACAAGCAAAACCAACTACGCCGGTCCAACCTGCGCCGTCCCAGCAAAACGGAACTTCCAAAACGCAAACACCGAACCAGCAGACAACCACGACGCCGCGCTCGTCCAATAATTCCTCGTCTTCCTCAAGACGTTCAACACAAAACAGCACTGGCAACAGCAGCAACACTCAAGACAACTCGGCTTCCACCGATTCCGACACCGAAAGTACGGAAAAGGACGCAGAGGTGACGATTGCCGCGTCGACGCCCGTGGTCACGTCGAATTCCGGCTATCACCTGAGCGTGGCCATCAAAAACACGGGTAGCGATGCGCTGCCTGCAGGCACCCTCACCGTGGCCGTCAACGATTATTACACCTTCGCTTCGCGCTCGGATCTGCAGCAATGGGCGCAGGGGAATTCGCGAATCCAAGTGCCCAACCAGATCGGGCAGGTCAACGTCCCGACAATCGCAAAAGGCGAGAAAACCGATATCACCATCGACGCGAACCCCGATCAGCCGAGCCTGAAAAACATGCTTTCGTGGGGGCCGAAGCCCGTACGCGTTGACTATTCGTTTGTCCGGGATTCGACGGGCAACGGCAACGCCTCTTCAAAATCGCAGAACACCTATCTCAACACCACCCATACATTCCTCACCCGTTCCAGCGACGGCCTCAAAACGGCCGGAACGCCCCCAATGAATATCACCGTCGCCATGCCGCTCACGAGTGACGGCTGGCAGGTCGACGGCGAAAAACTGACGCAGTTCATGACCGCGGGGGAGGGTGACACCGCCAAAATCGTCAATACACACAAGCTTTCGCAGACTGTCGAGCAGCTGGTCAACAAGCATCCCGGTCTGCAGGTGATCGTCGATCCGACACTGGAGCAAAGCCTTTCCGTGCCGCCGAAATCCAGCGGAATCATGCAGTCGGGCGGTTTCGATATCACTGCGTATTCCGCTATCAACGACAGCAGCGCCTACGAAAAAGCAGGAATCGCAGCCAAAGACTGGAACGCGGAAACGGGACTCAAGCAATACCGCGACGCTCTCGGCGACAGCAACGCCAATGCTCCGGCTTACGCTTGGCCGGGGCGCGGGCAGTGGACGATGGCCTCGCTGGAAACGGCCAAAGCGCAGGGATATTCCACCGTTATCGCACCCGACGCAACGGAGGCCGGCGACAATAATACAAACTCCACCATCCGCACCGGCAAATATATCGTGCGCACTTCCACCGGTGACGTCACCGTGCTCACCGGGCAGGATGAGCTCAGCCGGCTCGCGCAAGGCAAACCGACCGACAAAACCGTGGACGGAGAATCGAGCGCGGCCGGTCGGCTTGCTCGTTTCATGGCACAAAGCGCCTTCTACCAGATGGAAAGCCCTTACGCCACGCGCAACCTGCTGGTCTGCTTCGACACCGCCACCGCGAATTCCGAAAGCAACGCGCAGGATGCAGATACCCTGATGCAGACGGTAGAGCAAGCGCCGTGGCTCAAGTTAAGCAATATGAGCGAGCTCGACCAGGCCAAACCCTATCTTTCCGGGGAAAAGGCCAATGCTCTGGTGCCCGGCTCGTCCAATATCCACGCTTCCACCTTGCAGAATATCCGGAAAACGCTTGCCACGCTCGCCACAAGCAAAAACGACATCGACCGATTCAACACCTCCATTCTCGATGAGTCCTCGGCTTCGGCCAATTCGTCTTCATCGTCCGCCGGAACGTCGGGAGCATCAGGAACATCAGGAACGTCGGGCGATTCGGATAATTACGGGAATTCCAAGACGCAAGGCGGGAAAAACGGCTCGCCAACCGCCAAATCAGGGTCTGAGACAGGTTCGGGAGCAGGCACGAGCACGAATTCAGACGGCACTTCAGGCCAGTCCGGCGATGCCTCCAAAACCGGCAGTTCCGACAAATCAAGTAATACAAACAATTCCGGAAATGCTTCGTCCTCTTCAAATGCCAACGACGGCAACGCAGCCAACGGCAACAACGGCAAGGTAGACACCGGCGACGCACAATCCCTTGCCCGCCAAGACGCGGACGCCACGGCGAAACGCTCGAAGAACGGTTACGACTGGATCGCCACCATCTCCTCCCTTCAAAATTCCATCGCCCTGCATGCGCTTTCCGGCAGCAACGCCGTGGCCAAACGTATGAGCGCAAGCGCCCAGAACATGGCTAGCCAGCTGATGGACGGTATCAAAATCACCCCTTCGGAATCCATCACCGTCTTAAGCGAGTCCGCGAAAATGCCGGTGACGGTGAGCAACAACCACCCTTACCCGGTCACGGTCAAGATCTCGTCACTTTCGGATTCGATGGAAATCGTTACGACACGTTTCGTCACCCTCTCCATCCCGGCCCGCAGCGAGGCCCAGACCACCTTCAACGTACGCGTTTCAACTTCCGGCACAGCCACCGCTCACCTCGCGCTCACCGATCGCAGGGGAGACCCGTTCTCCACCCCGCAGTCGACACGGATCACCAGCACCTTGCGCTTGAGTGACATGAGCGGCATGATTTTCATTGCCATCGCGCTGGTTCTCGGCGCGCTCGGCCTGTGGCGCCAATTCAACCGTAAGAAAGATCCTGACGAATGAGTTCTTCTGTAGGTCATAATTCCATGGTTATGGCCGTGGGCACGGCCGCGAGCCGTGTCACCGGTCAGGTTCGCACGATTCTTTTGGCGGCGGCCCTAGGCACCACCGGTCTCGCCGCAAACGCCTATCAGGCCGGCTCAACCATCCCGCAGGTCATCTTCACGCTCGTCTCCGGCGGCATCTTCAACGCCGTGCTCGTCCCGCAAATCGTACGGACGCTCAAGGCCAAGGACGCCGAAGACCGGCTCAACAAGCTCATCACCTTCGCCATCATCCTTCTCGCCGGTGTCACCGCGCTGGTGGCTGCGCTCACCCCGCTGCTCGTACGCCTTTACGTCCATGCCGGGCCAGATATGCTGGCGCTTTCCACCTCGTTTACCTTCTGGTGCGTCCCACAGATTTTCTTCTATGGCCTTTACACGGTCATCGGCCAGATTTTGGCGGCGAAAGACCATTTCGGCACTTACGCGTGGAGCTCGGTGGGCGCCAATGTCATCAGCTGCATCGGTTTCACCGTTTTCATCCTGATGTTCGGCCGCTCAAGCCACCAACCGCTCGGCTACTGGACCACCGGCAAAATGGCGCTGACCGCCGGAACATGGACGCTCGGCGTCGCCTTCCAGGCGCTGATTCTGTTCGTTCCGCTCTTCCGCATCGGCATCCATTACCGCCCGAGCTGGGGCATCCACGGTATCGGCCTGCGCTCGATGGGTTCCGTGGCAGCGTGGAGCGTCGGCATCGTCGTGGCCGGGCAGATCTCGAATATCGTCAATACCCGTGTGCTCACCAGCATCCCCGGGAAAGCCGCCGCAGCGCAGCACTTGAGCCAGTTCGACGTCGCCGGCAACGCCTCGTACCAGAACGCATACACCATTTATATATTGCCGTATTCGCTGATTGCGGTGTCCGTGGCCACGGCCGTCTTCCCGAAAATCGCGCAAGCCATCGCCGACCACAACATCGACGCCGCGCGCGGCGACCTGAGCGAATCCCTACGCAACGTATGGCTGATGATGTGCTTCTTCACCGTCGCCTTCGTCGTAATGCCCACGCCGATCGCGCTGGCCTTGCTTCCCAGCGTCAGCGTCAAGGAAGCGGTGCTCATGGCCGCGCCGATGAGCCTGCTTTCCCTGAGTCTGCCGATTTCCTCGGCCTACCTGCTCATCCAGCGCACGTTCTACGGCTTTGAAGACGGCTATCATCCCTTCCTGTTTGTTGTAATACAAAATATTATGCAAATCGCCATCCTGCTCGTCGGCTGCCTCTTCATCTCGCCTTCGAACTGGGCTTCGTTGCTCGCGTTCTCGAGCGCGGTCGGCTATATCCTCTCGTTCCCGACGTTGCTGGTGATGATCCGCAAACGTTTCAACGGCAACATCGACGGCAAGCGCATCACCGCGACCTATACCAAAGGCATTATCGCCACGCTGGTCGCCATCGTGGGCGGCCTGCTGCTGCGCTACCCGGTCTACGCGCTGTTCCACGCGGATATCGAGCCAGGCTCGGGCGTGCGCGGCGGACACATGAACTGGTTCCAGGCCGTCGGCGTCTGCTGCGTGCTGGCCATTGTCATCATCCTGCTTTATGTGGGTACGTTATGGGTACTTCGTACACACGAATTGATGCCGATCGCCCGATCATTGGCCGGCAAATTCGGTATCAAACTTCCCAGCGGCCCCGACACCGCTGGTCGAGGGAATAGTAACGGCAAGGTTACCGGCAACGGCAACACTAACGTCGACGGTAACGTCAATCAAAACGCCACCAAGCGGACCGCCCAAAGCAGCCCGCGCAACGACGACAGCTTCTGCCAAATCATCAACGGCACCCAACCCAGCACCGCCTCGTCCGATCACAACTTCGCACGGACGGAGGAAATCGAAGACGCCGGCATCCCCGATAATTTCGGTGTGCCCGACGAACCGGACGTGCCGCAGAACGATGAAACCAGCGGCTCGAACGGATCGGCCGCGACCCCAACAGAAGACCCCGATATGTCGCAAGAAACAACGGTTTCTGACTCGCCTAGAGCAACTCCTGGCGCTAAAATAGAGGGCATGCCCACCACAAACGTCGATTCCTCCGGTACCGAAAAGAAGGGCTTTTAGACTTTGTCAGACAGACTTCCTTTCGGCGTAGGCCATCCGCGGCATTATGACCCGGTCGGTTTCAATCCGTTGGATCTCAATCCAGCGGATGACGCTTCGTCGCATGGAAATCCATCTGCTGATCCTGCTATCGGCGTTGATTCTGCCGATAACACGGCAAGCACTGTCTCGGAGTCTGCACCGGCA
Source organism: Bifidobacterium sp. ESL0784 (assembly GCF_029433295.1). GTDB lineage: Bacteria > Actinomycetota > Actinomycetes > Actinomycetales > Bifidobacteriaceae > Bifidobacterium. The sequence goes on along the minus strand of NZ_JAQTHV010000001.1, from coordinate 113,983 downwards.
CCGCGCAATGCCGAGCCGCCGGCCGATTCCGCACATCTCCAAGGACGGAGTCCGCTTCAGGATTTCGGAATTTCGGGCGATTTGACATTTTCTTCCATCTCGCCGACTTCGGAATCGAGAAATACCGACGAAGCGGAACTCCCCGCCCTGCCGATCGCACCCATCAATTCCGGCGATTCGGCTTATGGCGAGCGCCCGCCTTCGCAGATCAAGCCTCTTTTCGACGCTGCGGGCATGCCCACACGTCAAACCGACGCCGAGTCCGACGAGACCGAAAACGACGGCGCCGAATCTGGCACCCGGCTTCCGGCCCATGCCGATGATTTTGTATGGCTTTCCCCACAATCGCTGGGTTTGCCGCCGGCCGCCGAAGACGGCGGAACAGCCCCGGAAAGCGAGATCGCCAAGACCGCCCGCCACCGCGCACGCTGAGTCGGCGGGAATCTGAACTCCGCCAAGCGGACGACATTTTATAAATCGACACGAAACCTTGCCATAAAAACTTTCACCCCGGCCACGGCCATGGATAGAATAAAAGGGGCGTTTTGTCGCCTGACATTTTTATATTCGTTTGCGCGTAGGGTCGAGGACATTATGAAGCCACAGCTGGGAGATATCGTCATCAGCAGATATACGTTGGTGTCGCCACTGCGCAGCATACCCGGGCTCGAAGCATGGAAGGCCAACGACCGTATTCTCGCCCGCGACTGCCAGCTTTTCATCCTCACCGACAAGGCCGCCATCCCCAGTTTCGAAGCGATCGCGTCGACACTCACCCTTTCGCGCAACCCGCATTTCACCCAGGTCATCCAGATACAGCACGTCGGCGATATCCCCGTACTCATCACCCGCCTCGATCAGGGGCTTTCGCTCAATAATTTCATCGGCCACGGCACACGCAAACTCGGATACGCCGCCATGCGCTCCATCATCGCCGAGACCGCCAATGGGCTCGAAACCCTATTGCGCGATGACGTGAAAATGCGGGCTCTGAGCACCGGCATCATACGCATTACATCAAAAGGCGTCCAAATCGCCGATGCCCCTCTTGAGGCGATGTTCGTCGCCAACCGCAAAACAGCGAATCTGAAACCGGAAATGCTGGCGGTGCACGAGCTTGCCTCGCTGCTTTATGCCATGCTCATCGGCGAATGGTCTTCGGAAATCAAGGATTTCGACCTTTCCGCCCTTCCGAAAGACACCCCGGAAGAGCTGCGTATCATCTGCGAACGTGGATTGCCCATCAAAAACGTGGATGGCAGCACGACCCTTTCGATGGTTTCCCTTTCTGAGCTTGTCGCTCTGCTCGGATCCGCCAAACCTCTTGTGGAACTTCCGGCAAAGGAAGTGAAACGGCCCAATTCCGATGGCGAGGCTTCGATTTCGAGGCTTCCGCTCCGCAGGGCCCGGCCAGGCAACCTGCTTGATTTCCCGCAGAACCTCTCAACTAATCAGTTGCAGTTCCGTGCGCGTCAGGCGCAATCCGCGGCAACAAAGGGTGCCAACGCAGCTGCGGGCGCTGCCGGGGCCGGAGCTCTGGCCTCAGCAGCACGAAAACAAGGGAACAAGGCAGCCTCCAAAGCCGCCACTTCCACCGTCTCGGGGGCGTCTGCGGCTTCCAGCCGGTCTGGCGCAAATCCGGTAAACGCCGGTTCACCGAACCAGTCAAAAGCCTCAAAGCCAGCTGACGGAGCCAACCGAACTCCCGACAATGCGCCGTCCGTTTCATCACAACATACCCCGGCGGCACCATTGCCGCTGCCAGCAGCCGCTGCACAAGGCACTTCTTCCGGCTCCGCAAACAACGCGAACAGCAACCCCGCCGCCTCACAGAACCCGAGTCCGAAGGAACCCGCACAAGACAAATCCACAAGATGGTGGCGTCAACGCAGCAAGTCCGGCAACAACCAACCCGCCTCCGATGACCTCACCAATGCCGACGCTCCACGCATGGATCTGCACGATCTGGCCGCCGCGGAAATGGCAGATGCCTTCAAATCCTTCGATTCCACCGCCGACGATTCCTTCTTCCCGGATTTCGACCAGAATACCGTGCAGACCACCAACCCGACGATGCAATTCGACTTTGCCATGAAGGGCAACCCCGCTGCACCGTCCGACACCAATCCCGGCAACCGTACCGACGCCACGGGCCGCATTCCGCTGCTCGATACCAACGGCAATCTCATCGAACCCGGCCATGAATCCGCTCAGGCGCTCCAGGCGGAGAAGGAGGCCATCGACGCGGCCAACCCGGTCATCACGCCTCCCAGCTTCACACCTCAGCAGAAGACGCAGCAGCAATCCGACAACCCGACCAGCGACGACATCGCCGACACCCCGCTGCTCGGCAAACTCACGACCAAAGTCGTCGCCATCATCGCCGTCATCGCAGTAATCCTTGCGGCCGCCGGCGTCGCGGCGTACGTGCTGATCGACCACAACAACAAGAGCGCCTCCTATCAGCAATCCAGCTCCGACCCGTGGCCCAACATGAACCTCAACAAAGTACCCTTCGGCGCACAAGGCAACGGAAGCGAGGAGCAGGGATCGGGAGATGCCGGCACTTCCGGCAAGCAGAACAACGGTTCCTCAACGGAGTCGGCCAATGGGTCCAATGGCTCTTCGTCAAAGTCCGAAGCCGATTCCGGCTCGAATTCCAAAGTGATAACCGCCGACAAGATCGCCAACGCCGTGCCAGCGCCATCCATTCCGGTCAACAACACCCCGCTGACCATCGACAAGCAGGAGTTCTACCGACAGCCTGCCGGCCAGAACGGGCTTGCGTATTACATGCATGTGAGTGAGCCGGCCACCGTCACTCGCTTCGTGGTCCAGATTCGCACATCCGGCGGCACGGGCTACCTCATCGCCAACACCGCGGAAGATCCGAATGCCGGCCAGCAGGTCGCGCAGTTCACCTTCGACCAAAGCGGCACCACGGAAGTCAAGCTCCAGAAGCCAGTCAAGTCCCAGGACTTCCTGCTCTGGGTGCCCATGGATTCCCTGCCCAACCACTCCCTCTACATCAACCACGTCCAGCTATTCTAAAACGTCCAGCTATTCTAAGGATTCTGTTGTTTTAAGGACTCGGCGTTCTAGAGACTTCCGATTCTTGAGTTTCGATTCGGCGAACCGTCGGAAGCGTGTTGAAGCAGTGCCGGTTTTTCGTGAGTGTTTACGCCACGACTGATGGCGACTAAAGTCTTCTTCTATATTGTTTAAACGCGCGAAATCTGTTTGGAAGGTGGCGCTCGTTTAAGGCTGTGCCGCAACCGAAGAAAGGGATGGTTGATGTCTGAGACCAAGAACATTTCCGGAAAACCGAACGAGGGCAAAGGCAACGGTCCCAAAGCAACCACGAGCGCTGCGGCCGCAGCCGCGAAAACCGAGGGCGCCGAAACGAAAACCACGGAATCCAAGGTCTTCAAGAACGACCCGTGGTACGGCTCCTACGCGGCCCGCGCCGACAATATGCGCGCCTCCGAGATTCGCGCGCTTTTCGCCACGGCCTCGCGTCCGGATGTGGTCTCGCTTGCCGGCGGCATGCCCTACCTCGAATATTTGCCGTTCAAGGAGCTCTCCGAGCTCATCGCCAAGATGCTCGTCGACAAGGGCGATGTGGCCTGGCAGTATGGCTCGGCGCAGGGCGACCCGCATCTGCGCGAAGACGTGCTGCAGATCATGGCGCTCGAGGGCATCAAGGACGTGCAGCCCGACGACGTGGTGATTTCCAACGGCTCTCAGAATGCCATCGATCTGGTCACGCGCATCATGTGCGACCCGGGCGACGTGGTGATTGCCGAAGCTCCGAATTACGTGGGTGCGCTCGGCGTTTTCTCGTCGTTCCAGGTCGAGGTGGTCAACGCGCAGACCGACAAGGACGGGCTTATCCCCGAATCGTTCGAGGAGACCATCAAGGCTCAGCTCAAGGCTGGCAAAAAGGTCAAGTTCCTGTATACCGTTCCCAATTTCCACAACCCCGCCGGCGTGACAATGAGCGTCGAGCGTCGCCCGAAGATCCTTGAGATCGCGCGCAAATACCATGTGCTCGTCGTGGAAGACAACCCTTACGGCCTGCTTGGTTTCGACGGCCAGACCTACCCCGCGCTACGTTCGATGGACGCCGAAAACGTGGTCTACCTTTCCAGCTTCTCCAAGATCATCGCGCCGGGCATGCGCATCGCGTGGATCGTGGCACCTCCAGGAATCCGCAAGAAGCTCATCCTGGCCAACGAGGCGTCAATCCTCTGCCCGCCGAACATGAGCCAGATGACCATCACCACCTACCTCGACAACTTCGACTGGAAGCATCAAATCAGCCAGTACCGCGGTATGTACAAAGAACGTTGTGACACCATGGACGCGGCGCTCAAGGAATATCTCCCGTACTGCTCGTGGAACAAGCCCAAAGGCGGCTTCTACATCTGGCTGAAGATCCCCGAGGGTTTGAATTCCAAGGAAATGCTGCCTCGCGCCATCACCGCAAAGGTCGCCTATGTGGCCGGCACCGGCTTCTACCTCGACGGCAGCGGCACGCACCATATGCGCCTTTCGTTCTGCTATCCGACGCCGGACAAGATCACGTTGGGCATCAAGCGCCTCGCGGGTGTGATGAACAACGAGCTCAAGACCGCCGAACTCTTCGGTACCGCCAAGGCCGACGCCGACACGCACCGCACCACGGGCACGGACAAGAAAAACTGAAGGAGCGTAATTATGGCAAAGCATATGAAGACCACAAAGCCTGCAACCACAATGAAAGACATTGCTCCCATCGACCGCGCGGCCACCAAGGTGCTCGTCATCTGCGGCGGGATGAGTCACGAGCGTGACGTTTCGCTTGCCAGCGGCCATCGCGTCGGCGGCTACCTCGAAGAGGCTGGCTGGAACGTCGCCATGCACGACATGGACAGCGAACTGCTACCGTACCTGAGCGACCCCAAGACCCGCCCCGACATCGTCTGGCCCCTGCTGCACGGGGCCAACGGAGAGGATGGATCGATCCGCGACATCCTCGAAATGGAAGGCCTGCCGTATATCGGTTCGCGCGCGAAGGCCTCGCGCACCGCCTGGAGTAAGCCCATCGCCAAGAACGTGGTGCGCAAGCTTGGCGGGCTCTCAACCCCCGTTTCAGTGGCACTTCCCGAGTCAACGTTCCGCGAACTTGGCGCGAAGAAAGTGGTCGACCTGCTGGTTTCCTCGCTCGAACTACCGCTTTTTGTCAAGCCCACGCAGGGCGGTTCGGCAATGGGCTGCACCCGCGTCGACAAGGCTTCGGAGCTGCCGCAGGCTATGGTCAACAGCTTCGCCTACGGCAACGTGGCGCTGGTGGAACGGGCCGTGGTCGGCACCGAGGTTTCGGTCTCCGTTTTCGAAATCGATGGCGAACCGCTCGTCCTGCCTCCGCTGGAAGTGGCCACGCCTGATGGCGACTATGATTACGAGGCCCGCGTCACCCCTGGCCCGACGGACTTCTACGTTCCCGCACGCCTGCCCGAAGCCACACTCAAGGCCGTTCAGGACGCGGCGCTCACCGCGCACAACACCCTGAGCCTGCGCGACATCTCACGCACCGACTTCATCGTCGATTCGGCCGGAACCCCGCAATTCCTCGAATCAAACGTGGCACCCGGCATGACCGCGACCTCACAGCTGCCGCAAGCCGCCATCGCAGCGGGCTACAGCCTTGCCGACCTCTACTCGCGCTTGGTCGAATCCGTCCTGCGCCAGCATCGCGCCGATCAGTAGGAACTACTCCCGTTTTCTCACCGCCTGAGATAGCGGTCTTCCGTCGGCAGACGCACTCCGTCTTCCGACGGCTGGTACACGTCGTAATGTGCAACTTGTCTATACAGGTTGCACATTTTTATGTATTACATAACTTATGCTCCACATTGATGCTTTTACTTGCTTGCTTATGGGCACTATGTAAAAGACACATTTACGGCAGGTTGAACTGTCGTGCATACCTCTCTACGTCGAGCACCCACGTCGGGGTCAACACCACCGTCAACGCCACCAGCAACACCGTAAGAGCAGCCCCATAAATCAGCGTGCGCACCCATAGCGGGCGACGGCGCAACGCAGGAATCCCGTCAAGCAGCAACCAACCCAGCAGCAAGCCGACCACAAATCCGCCAACGTGCGCCTCCCATGCCACATGCGGCACGAACAGCGGCATCGCCAAATCGATGGCAATCCAAACCAACATCCCGCGTATGTCTTCGTGCGTGCGCCGAAAAACGAGCAGCACCACACCGAAAAGTCCGAACAGCGCGCCGGAAGCACCATATGAAGACATGGCCCAATCGTGGGTAAAATAGCTGTAGACTATTTGGCCATCAGAAGCGCCAAGCCCGCAAATCAGGTAGACCGCAAGGAAACACCAATGCCCGAGCAGACCTTCCAAGTACGGCCCGATGATGATCAGCGTGAGCATGTTGCCCAGCACGTGCAATACGTTCGGGTCGTGCATGAACATCGAGGTGAACCACGTCCAAGGCTTCAGCAACGCGAGACCCGAGGTGAACGACCCGTTGTAAATCAAGCTGGCGAACTGCTCGGGCGAACCGTATTTGAACAGGACTTCCAAGAGCCATACCAGCACGCAGGCAACGACAATCACCCATGTGATCACCGGGCCGCCGGATTGCCATTGATACCTGAATTTTCGCCACCAGCGCTGGATGCTGTCGCTCTCATTGGTCATTGTTGTATTTTATCGATTGAAGCGTACAAGGCCAGCCGCGCCATCCTACATTTTCGTTGTATTTTCAGGGTTTTCCCACCTTTCCGATATTTTCATATCGGTTGCTGCATTTTCTGGCGTAGCCGCGCCTCACGTTGCTTTTGTATTACTTTATCCGTTCGCTACAACAAGCCCGCGAAACCACAACTTCGAAAATCCCGATTGCCACGTCAGAAACCTTGAGTTGAACCAAGGGCTGAGGTTGCGCCTTACCGCCGCACGCCCGAACATGGGCATCTACCAACAAACCGCCAATCGTATGCTAAATTCCTCCATTCAGGCACATGGGAGACGCGACAAAACCTTGAACTTTTTGGTTTTCTTCAGGTTTTCCACCCAATTGTCACAGAACATCGGCTAGGATAGAAGCAACGTTGGCTTGGATGTGCAAGCCGGCACTTAAGAAAGGAGCCGTCATGGAGAACAAGTCTTCTAACGGTTGGAAGTTCTTTGCGCTGCTCTTCGGCGGTCTGCTCGCTGCAGTCGTCGGCCTGTATATGTACAAGCAGCAGAACCCCGACTATGATCCGTGGGAAGAGCCGTGGGAAAACAGCTCTTCGCCAGTCGATTTGGGTCTTGATAAGGAAGCCGATCCGAAGCCTGAAGAGGGCCCGGAAACCGCCACCGCCTGACCTTTATTTATTTCATTATTCAAAACCGCTGCATTGCCTTCGAGGTAGTGCGGCGGTTTTGTTATATCTGCTTCCGTCCACAACGCGAGGGACGATGGCCTCATGGCAGCGATACGGGAACAGGATATTTCGAAGGGTATGGTGGCGCTGGATCAGTGGCGTAAAGCAGCGGATGCGCATCGTGGCGAACCGCTTGAGGCAAGGCTTGCATTCTCGCCGAGCGGGATGCCACGCAACACGTGGGCCATGGCCGTACGATATTCGCTCTATCTCTTGGAAAACAAGGCTCCCGGCCCCGGCGTCGAAGTACGTGTGGCGCCTTGGGGAGCGGTGAAAATTCTTGACGGCCCCGCTTCGGACCCGCATAATCTCACCCCACCCGACGTCATCGAACTCGACCCTGACGTCTGGCTACGCTTAGCTTGCGGTCTAACCAAATGGTCGGAAGAAAAGGATGCCGGCCGCATCAGCGCCATCGGCGAGCGCGACGATCTGAGCGCTCTGCTTCCACTGGATTAATACAACTCACGTACTTGATAAACACGCTTATCAAGTACGCAAATTCCGCTTATCAGTATGTCAATTCCGCTATTTAGCAACACCGTGTGTCAACTATTAAAAAGAAAGCTGTCAAGCCACATTCACTTGACAGCTCTCAATACAAATAACTAAACCTGCTAGGCCTCACTGGCCTTGGGCTTGGGCTTACGCAAAGCACTGGGGACAGGCATGTGAATCGGCTTGTGCGGCTTGGGCATTGGAGCCTTCTTGACGCTCGATCCGGATTTCGCGCTGTCGCCACCGGCTGCCTTGGCTGCGGCTTCGGCGGCCCACTTGGCATAATCATCCAAATCGTCGTCGGCAACCGGCGAATCCTCATGATTGTCTGCAGCTTCGGCATTCGTGTCTTCACCGGGCTTGCCATGAGCGCGCGAATATTCCTTTTCGACTTCATCGAACGGATCCGCCGCTCCACTACCCGGTTCCTGACTGCCAAGCTCCTTTGCCAGCTCGTCATAATCGGTATCGGTTGTCAAATACTTCAGCTTACGGGCCATTTTCTTTTGTTTAGCCTTTTGACGTCCGCGGCCCATTTGACCCCCCGAATTATTTTCAGTCGCAATTAATCCATCAATATGTAGGATACCACCCAATCCGTCACGTTTCATTGTCGGCTCAGACTTTTACCATAAAAACAAGATTTCCAAGGATTCCAGACATTAAGGGCAGGTCATGGCGGACACACAAAACGGCGCGAAAAACGAACAGGTCACTGCGGCGGGCAACGAGATAAGCGCAAGTTTTGTCGAAGCGAAGAAGCGTTCCGACGCGGTTTTGGCCAAGCTCGAGAAGGATCCGGGCAAATTCACCATGCTTACCGGCGATCGCCCGACCGGACGTCTGCACCTCGGCCACTATTTCGGCTCGATCCGCGAGCGTGTCGCGATGCAGAACAAGGGCGTGCACACCAACGTGCTCATCGCCGATTATCAGGTCATCACGGACCGCGACACCACCGAGCACATCCAAGACAACACGCTGAACATGGTTCTGGATTATCTTGCCGCCGGCATCGACCCGAACAAGACCATGATTTTCGCGCATTCCGCGATTCCTTGCGAAAACCAGCTGATGCTGCCGTTCCTTTCGTTGGTCACCGAAGCTGAATTGCTGCGTAACCCGACCGTCAAGTCTGAAGCCGAAGCAAGCGGCCATGCGCTGACCGGCCTGCTGCTGACCTACCCCGTCCATCAAGCCTGCGACATCCTCTTCTGCAAGGCCAACGTCGTGCCGATCGGCAAAGACAACCTGCCACACGTCGAAATCACGCGCACCATCGCCCGCCGCTTCAACGAACGTTACGCCAAGAAGAACCCCGTTTTCCCCGAGCCGACGGCCATTCTTTCCGATGCGCCTGAGATTCCGGGCCTCGACGGCCGCAAGATGAGCAAGTCCTACGGCAATTCCATCATGCTCGGTGCCACCGCGGAGGAAACCGCCAAGCTCATCAAGAAGAGCCCGACCGATTCTGAACGTCGCATCACCTTCGACCCGATCAATCGCCCGCAGGTTTCCGCGCTGCTGACCACTGCCGGTCTCGTCACCGACCGCGACCCGAAGGATATCGCCGAGGAGATCGGCGATGCCGGAGCCGGAGCCTTGAAGCAGTACGTCATCAAGTCCGTCAACGAATTCCTCGCCCCGCACCGCGAGCGCCGCGCCGAGCTGGCCAAGGACATGGATTCAATCCGCGACATCATCCACGACGGCAACAAGCGCGCCAACGCGATCGCCGAGGAAACCCTCGACCAGGTCCGCGACGCCATGGGTATGAAATACTAAGGATTCCAACAAAAGGTCGGCCGACACGAAATTCGGAATGGTAAAAATCAGCCATTCTGCGAATTACGTTGGCCGACATTCGGATTGTTGAGATTATTGGGATTTTTCGTTATTCCTGTCCTTCGCCCTCATCTTCGTCCTCGCCCTCATTTTCATCGCTGTCATTCGAAACGCCTCCGATCTTACCGAATGCCCAACAAATAATGCCGAGGAGGATGCCGCAAACTATCGCTCCCTGAAGGAAGCCCATTCGCGAATTTGTTTTCTGCAACATCCCGACGAAAATCACAGCCACGACTTCCAGCACGCCAAAGGAATACGCGTAATTCAGCATCGCCTGCCTGAATATCCTGGCGAAGAGGACAACCCTACCGGATTTGATCCTCCGAATCCTCCTTCTTTGCATATACCCTTCGAGACAGATATAGACGAGGAGGACTATCACCATGGCAATGGCGGTGAGCCGGGCCGCTTTCAATTCCCCGATATTCGATGGGATGAAATCCGGTTCGGCGAAATTGGAACCTGGAGGCGGACCATTGTGGGTAAGAAACTTGGGATAAACGTAGGCAATAGGGGATAATTCGCCAACCAACCTGCCGAGTCCCGACACAAGTAGATTCACGGCCATTCCCATCAGATCCATTATCAACAAAAACTACATTCCATTATATAAATCACCTGATCAGCCTCACACGTCGTAGCGCCAGAACTTGTCGGTGATGTAATGTGTTTTGGGAATACGGAACTCGGTCTACCCTACGCAACGAGCGGAGAAGGCAAGCGGAGCGGCATCGAATTCGATGGCAGGATACCGGCATCACGGCAATATGGACGAAACCGATTTCGCATCATTACGCGTCGTCGAGACGAAAACCATAGAATCGCTGGGCTGCAAGGCCCCCCTTCGCGGGAATCAAGGAAATGGACGGCAAGCAAGACTTCGCTATCCTCATTGCGAAAGCGTTCTAGCTAAGACTCATAGCAATCAACACAAAGTTAGAACCGCGAGAATCAGCCATTCTGCGAATTACGTTGGACGGTATTCGGGTTATTGGGATTATTGCCGTTAGGGTTATTTGGGTAATTAGGGCTGCTCGGATAATTGGGATAATTCGGGTTGCCCGGATTATTCGGGGTAATCGGGTAATTCTGATAATCGGGATAATTTAGATTATACGAACGACGGGGATAGTTTGGGTAATTAGGGTTGCCCGGGTTATTCGGATAATTAGAATTATTGGGGTAATTCAAATTATTGGCGTTGCTTGGGTTGTTCGGGTTATTGGAATTACCGGGATAATTTCGATAATTAAGGCTATTGGGATAATTCGTGTTACTGTAATTGGGATTATTCGGATACCTCGGGTAATTCACGTTATTCGGGTAATTCGGATTATTCCTGCTATTGAAACTATTCGGGTTATACGGGTAACTTCTGTTATTCGCGTTATTTTCGTTACCCGAAACGCTTCCGATTTTGCCGAGTATCCAACCAATAACGCCAAGGATGATGGCACCATACATCGCTCCTTGGAGGATACCCATTCCCAAGCTTGACCACGGCAACATCCCAATGAAAATCACGAATATGATTTCCGCGACCCCGAAAGTATTTGTGTAATCCAGCATCGCCTGTCTGCACATTCTCGCGTAGAAAACGGATTTACCGGACTTCAGGCCTCGAATCGTGTCTCTCTGCCTACGCCACTCAAGGTAAATGTAAACGAGCAGAACTACCGCCATGATAAAGATAGTGTTGCAACATACTATCAACTGTATGATGTCCTTGGGGATAAAGTCCGGATGGGCTAAATTGGAACCTATCGGCGGGGCATCGTTGGTAGCAAGAAACTTGGCGTAAACGTAGGCGACAGAGGACAATCCGCTAAGCAACTTGCCGAGCCCCAACACGAGTACATTCATGGTTATGCCCATTCCCCATCAAATGAATTATCAAGTAAAGATTAAATCTTACTGTATATGATACTCAATCAGCCTCACACGTCGTAGCGCCAGAACTTGTCGGTGATGACGCGGGCCATCGCCAGGCCGATGGGCAGGCAGAGGATGACCATGAAGGCTCGGAAGGCCCAGTCAAGGGCATTCAGGGTATCGAACTGGCCGAGGTAGAACATCGCACGGTACATATAAAGGCCAGGCACCATGATGACGATGGCCGGGACGGTCAGGCAGATGCGCGGGTAGCCGAGGTAGGGCGGCAGAAAGCCATGACGCACCGACGAACGCCAGGCCGAGGCGAGCAGGCCGGCGAGCATCGCACCGAGGAATGCGGCGGCTTCCGGCGGCATGCCCATGTCAACGATCGTAAGACGCAGGGTGTCGGTGATAGCTCCGATGAACGCGGCGGTGAAGCACATGCGTTGTGGCGAATTGAAGAGCACCGAGAAGCCCCAGACCCCGCCGAACGCGGTGAGCGCGCGCAGAGCGGTATTGATCCACGGGTTGAGGCCGAGTGGTTCGAATCCCTGTGGGTTGAGGTGGACGATGGCCGCCACCATCCAGCCGGCGAGCGTGGCCATCAAGATGATCGCCATTGTGTAGACCAGGCGCTGGATACCACTCGGCAGGTCCATTTTCGCAATATCGAGACCGCCGGTAATCAGCGGGAAACCAGGGATTACGAAGAGCATCGCGCCGATGTAGGCGGTGTCATGGCGGAGCGCGACGGGATCGATGAAACCGATTAATCGTAACGTACCGATACAGGAGAATGCAGCCACCGCAACGGCCACGAAAGTGACGAAGAACTGGTTCAAATGATAGACAAAAAGCCGCCGCCGAACCCAATGGCCAATGCCCGCACCCACGAACGCGCCGATCATGTCGAACGGACCACCGCCAAGCAGGAAAACGAAGCAAGCGCACGCCACGGCCGAGGCAAGGCCCGAGAACCACGGAGCGTATAGCGGCTTGCGATGCTGGATGAGGCTCAGACGTTCGTGCGCCTGCCGCACGGTGATGCCGCGATTGGCTTTTGCCTCCGTTTTTGTAGTGGCTTGTTCGGACTCGGAAGTTGCTGGTTTCGTTGCTGCAGAAAGGCTTGCAATGTTGCCCACACTGGTACCGGCCGAATTATCGGATACCTGATTATTAACGGCACTCGTGCCACCGCTACGAATATAGCTGGAATCAAGCTTCTTATCGGCAGCCGCGGCCTGTTCGGCGGCGACGTCCTCACGCGTCTTGCCGATGTGCTCGAAATGCTCGGCGTACTGGCCTTTTGGCGGACGGAAGCCGCGTTTTTTGGCCCGCTTGACGGCCTTGTCGTGGACACGTTGACGCTTTTCGAGCTCACGGTGGGCCTTCTGCGTGGCCGACAATAGGGAACGCTGAGCCTCCGGGTTGTCGAGCTGCTGAACCATTTCCGCCGAAACGGAAGGCTGGGCGTGATAGGTCGTTCCCGGCTCGCCGATATTGACGCTGAACCAGTCCGCGAAATGCTCAAGCAGCCAAATGCGCTCCGTATTGACTCCGGTTGTCGGCAAATCGACAACCTGCGTAATTCTGCTGACGCCATCGCTGCACGACACATTCATGTCAGTAAGATTGATGTTCGCACGAACGTGGACACCAAGCGGGTAGCCGATACGATGCATCAGCTCGTGAATGCGGAAGCTCCCTGTGCCCGCGCGCAAATCAAGCAGCCCTACACGCGTGATAATACTAGCTTTCGCCGCGATGCCGGCATCGACCACCGGCGTGTCCCAATCCCGTTCGATATCGGCGGTATCCAGCGGCATGTAATGAGTCAATCGGTCGTGGACCTTGGCCCTGTGGTCGCTGCGGGCTTTGTCCCCGGCCTCATCGCCGGTATCATTGCTGCTGTCTTCAATATCGTCAATGGAAGCCACCGCTTCGGCCACCCGGCGGTATTCCTTGGAATCGGATTCATCCAAATCCCCGAAAATATCTTCGAGCTCGGAATCACCCTCGTCTTCGACCTCGTCGCCGCTGCTGTTCACCGTCTTCTCGATATCCTCGGCCACCGCATCCAAACCGACCTCATCGTCCTTGTCGCCATCAATCGAGTTTGCATTTTTCATCGACATAAAATCGGCTTCCCCCATCGCCTTTCGGCATCTTCTCACATCTTTTCAGACGTCTCTCGCGCCCAGTGCCAATAGCCCGAGTTCTCTACGTTCAAGCTTCATTGGAATCTAATAGATGTTGACAAATCACAAAAATTTTGGCATATCCTGATACACCATTTCTAGCACTCTGCCTCTAACTTATTCGCAGCATCAATGCACAACAATCATGATTTGAACGATTGAAATTTTATTTCCCATCAGAAGTTAGCAATTTTTAGACCCAGCTTATATCCTTGATTTAAAGCCTAATTCACGCCCTTGCAGCATTGCATCTTACATTCTGCACCATTTTGATTGAGCATTTTGCACCACACTTGATGGGACATTACGAAGTCTTGCCGATTCTAGACCGCCAACTCTGGAAGTAAAAATGGTCCAACTCTGGAAACAGGATCTCAAAACCCTGATATAACAACGAAACGACTAGGCCCTGATTTTGCGTCGCAAAAGCCAAAGCCAATACGAATGTCCTGATGACGCAACTAATTCGTCCGGAATATGGCCATTGTCGAGTTCTGTTACCGAAATGTCGATTAGGTCACCTTACAATTAAATCGACTCGCCAAGCAATGGCTTTGGGTTCGCAACAGATGGCACCACAACCGCGGAGGAGCCGCGGAATGCCAACAGATCGAGCAACCGGACGCTTGGTTTGAAGGAGGTCTGAATGGCTAAGAATATCAAAAAACAGCCAGATAGCAATCAACCGATCACACAGCCCGATGCCGCACTGTTCACTTCCGGAGTAGGGACCAAAGGCCCCGAGGAACGTGATCTCCCCGAATCGCTCAACGACGATCTTGCACTCTGCCTTGAGATTCTGCGCACTGTGCTCGGGGAATACGACAAGGATCTGCTCTCCACATTCGATACAGTCCGAGACTATGCGGTCAAGGCGAGCGCCGAACACTATGCGGAGACCATAGGCAAGGAACAGCCCAGGGAAGACAACCTCGAAAAAGCCGAAAAGGTCATCGACGCCTTGGACGTGCACCAAGCGCAACTACTTGCGCGCGCGCTCACCACGTACTTCCACCTGGCGAACCTTTGCGAGGAGAACTACCGCGTTTCCGTGCTACACAAGCGCGAATCGGACGTCGGCGAGGACGCTGCCACCGATCCGGTCAACGAACTGACCGGCGCCTACCACCAGCTCATCAACGAAATGGGCCCGGCCAAGGCAAAGAATCTTCTGAACAAGCTCGAGTTCCATCCCGTCTTCACCGCACATCCCACCGAGGCCCGTCGCAAGGCAGTCGAGGGCAAGATTCGCCGCATTGCCACGCTTCTGAGCGCCGGCAAATTCATGGGCGGCTCCGACAAGAAGGAAAACTACCGTCGTCTTTACAACGAGATCGACGCGCTCTTCCGCACCTCGCCGATCGGCGCCAAGAAGCCGACACCGGTAGAGGAAGCCGATACCATCATCGATATTTTCGACAACACTCTGTTCGACACCATTCCACAGGTCTACCGCCGCTTCGACGACTGGCTTCTGGGCGACCAGGCCGGAATCGCCGAGCCGCAGTGCCCCGCGTTCTTCCACCCGGGTTCCTGGATCGGCACCGACCGCGACGGCAACCCGAACGTCACCGCCAAGGTCAGCCGCGCCGTGGCCCGCAAGTTCAGCGACCACGCCATCGAGGCGCTTGAAAAGGCGACCCGCACCGCCGGTACGAACCTCACCATGGAGGCCGTCACCACGCCTCCGAGCGCCGAACTCGTCAACCTCTGGAGCCACCAGAAGGAAATGAGCGAACGCCTCACCGACAAGGCCGCCTCCACCTCCTCGCATGAGCTGCACCGCGCGGCCATGCTGGTCATGGCCGACCGTTTGCATTACACCGTGGTGCGCGACGCCGACCTGATGTACAAGAGCTGCGATGACTTCATCGCCGACCTCAAGATCGTGCAGCGTTCACTGGCGGCCGCCGGCGACAAGCGCGCGGCCTACGGCCCGATTCAAGACGTCATCTGGAAGGCGCAGACCTTCGGGTTCCACCTCGTCGAAACGGAATTCCGCCAGCATTCGCTCGTTCATTCCCGCGCCCTGGAGGACATCCGCGAGCACGGCCTGCACGGCGAACGCGGCGAACTACAGCCAATGACGCACGAGGTGCTCGACACCTTCCGCGCACTCGGCGCCATCCAGAAGCGCAACGGTCAGAAGGCCGCCCGCCGCTACATCATCTCGTTCACCAAGTCCGCGCAGAACATCCGCGACGTCTACGAGCTCAACCGCATGGCGTTCTCGAATCCCGAGGATGTGCCGACCATCGACGTCATCCCGCTCTTCGAGCAGCTTGAGGATTTGCAGAACTGCGTCGACGTGCTCGACGAAATGATCAAGATCCCCGAGGTACAGGCCCGGCTCAAAGCCACCGACGGCAAGCTCGAGGTCATGCTCGGCTACTCGGATTCCTCCAAGGACGCCGGCCCGACCACCGCAACGCTCGCACTGCATTCGGCGCAGGGACGCATCGCGGAATGGGCCAAGAAGAACAACATCGACCTGACGCTCTTCCACGGTCGCGGCGGCGCTGTCGGCCGAGGTGGCGGCCCCGCGAACCGCGCGGTGCTCGCACAACCCGCCGGTTCCGTCAACTGCCGCTTCAAGCTCACTGAACAGGGCGAGAGTATTTTCGCTCGCTACGGCAACCAGGCGCTGGCCATCCGCCACGTCGAGTCCGTTGCGGCCGCAACACTCCTGCAGTCGGCTCCGAGCATGGAGAAGACGAACACCGAGATGACCAAGAAGTACGCGCCTATGACGCAGAAGCTCGACGAATCCGCGCACAAGCGTTTCCTCGACCTGCTCAATACGCCCGACTTCACACCTTGGTTCTCTACGGTGACCCCGCTGACCGAAATCGGACTGCTGCCCATCGGCTCCCGCCCGGCCAAGCGCGGCCTCGGCGCCAAATCGCTCGACGATCTGCGCACGATTCCGTGGGTGTTCTCATGGGCTCAGGCACGCATCAACCTGGCCGCCTGGTACGGCCTCGGTACTGCATGCGAGGAGTTCGGTGACCTTGAGACCCTGCGTGGGGCTTACAAGGAACTGCCGATGTTCTCGACGTTCATCGACAACATCGAGATGTCGCTAGCCAAGACCGACGAGCGCATCGCCAAGATGTACTTGGCGCTCGGTGACCGTGACGACCTGCGCGACAAGGTCCTGAACGAGATGGAGCTCACCCGCAAGTGGGTGCTCGCCATCGTCGGCGACCAGTGGCCACTGCAGCACCGCCATGTACTCGGCCAGGCCGTCCGCGTGCGTTCGCCGTACGTCGACATCCTTTCCGTCATCCAGGTACTCGCTCTACGCGACCAGCGCGAACTGCAGAAGAAGCAGGACGCCGAAGCTGCCAAGGCGAAGGCCAATGGCGGGGCTCCTGCGGGCGCAAGCGCCATTGCCGCCAAGAAGACGGACAACGAGGAACTGGCCCGCGACCAACAGCGCGGCGGCTACACCTACCTCATCCTCTGCACGGTCTCCGGTGTCGCCGCCGGCCTGCAGAACACCGGCTGAGTTTTGTAGTCGCTTTAGTTGGGAAAACGCCACAGACGTTCCGGAATCGTTATTGATTTCGCATTCGTCTGTGGCGTTTTCTTATGCTTTACCCCATCCCAAATCAGTGAAAGCATACATGAAAAAGGCCTCCGCCGGAATCAGCCGGGGAGGTCTTGAGAATGGTTCAAGCGAAGTCCTATAAGCGGGCTTCGCAAGTCAGATTATTATGCTTCGTTGATAAGATCCAGCATTTGCGGAACCGTCTTCTTGCCGAACTCGACCTTTTGGCGGGTCGTGCCGTCAGCGGAAGTCTTGTTGACAACGATGCAGGGGACGCTCATCGCGCCGTAATGGCTCTGCAACGCGGGGAAGTGCGAGATGTCGTACGCCTCGGCCTTCACCTTCGGATTGTCGGAGGCGATGCGCTGGGCGGAAAGCACCGTGGTCGGGCACATCGTGCAGGTCAGCGAGACGAGCACCATCACATCGGTGGTGCCTCCGTCCGCGTCAAGTTTCTCGATGCGTTGCTGGGTGTCGTTGTCGACGGACTGGCCAGGGCCGGCCGCATTGTATAGCGCGAGCACGAACGAGTTGAATTCATGGCCGCTCGGTACGCCGTGGAACGCAAGCCCAGTAGACTGCGGCTTCCCGTCGGCACCCACCTTGCACAAACGAACGCACGGGCGGGCCATCGGCATCACTTCTTCGACGTCGAACTTGGCGCGGCCTTCCGCGTCTTCCTCACCTTCGGCAGGTTCGGGCGCGACAACGGCGGAAAGCTTGCCATCGCTCAGAGAAACCAACTCGTCAATGAAGCCCTTGAGCTCCTGTGAAAGCTTGGTCTTGTCGAGCGAAAGCTCGAGCACCAGCGGCTGGCTCATGCGGCCGAAGACCACATCGAGCTGCTTGCGAATCGCATCGTCGAAGAACCCGGAGGTCTTGACGGGACCGCTTTGAGAAGCGGATGCGTCAGATGCGGCGGCCGGAGCCGGGGAAGTGCCCGAATTGGCGGCTTCCTTGGCCTGTTCAGCCTCACGCTTCTCGTAGTTCGAGCTGGTCGGACGAGGCGGCACAAGACCGGTCTTCTCGCTCAGATCCTTGGCGTAACGCTCAAGTTCGACGCCCGCGACGGCCCCGTCGGAAACGGCGGTGACCACCTGACGCAGGTTCTTCTCGCGCAGATCTCCGGCGGCGTAAACCCCGGCGGCGGAAGTCTCGAGATAATCGTGCGTGATGACGTAACCGTGGTCGTCAAGGTCGATGACATCCTTCAGGATGTCGGTCTGCGGCACATAGCCTGCGAAAACGAAAACACCGAAATTCTTGCTCTTTGTGGGCTTCCATTCCGTGTCCTCGCCGGTTTCGCGGTTGTGGAACACGGCACTCACCAAGCCGCCTTCGCCGGCCGAAACCGACTTCATTTCGGTGTTGTAGTGAATTTCAATATTAGGGTCGTGCTTGGCCTCGCTGGAAACGGAGGCGTCGCAGGTGAAATCGCTGCCACGCACCAGAATCGTGACCTTGCTGGCATATTTGGTGAGGAACACCGATTCCTCGGCCGCGGAGAAACCACCGCCAACGACAATGACCTCCATGCCGTTGAAGAATTCACCGTCGCAGGTCGCGCAGTAGGAAATGCCACGGCCGGCGTATTCGGTCTCACCTTGGAAGCCGATCTTGCGCGGATTGGCGCCGGTAGCTACCAAAATGCCGAAAGTCTTGAGGTCGCCGCGATTGGTGTGCACGGTTTTGATGTCGCCCTCAACGTCAAGCCCGGTAGCGTCAGCCGCCATGAACTCCGCACCGAAATCCTCGGCCTGCTGGCGCATGGTCTCGGTCAACGTGCGACCGTCCGTCTTGGCGATACCAGGATAATTGACCACCTCATTGGTGATGGTGATCTGGCCGCCGTACTCTTCCTTTTCGAGGATGAGTACACGATACCGCGCACGCGCAAGGTAGAGACCGGCGGTAAGGCCTGCCGGGCCTCCGCCAATTACCACTACGTCGTACAAATCGTCTTGTTGCTTCATAGTTTCCTTTGATGTCCATTCCTGACGAACGCCGCTACCAGACCAATCCACGCTATTCCGCCATATTCAAGCCATTGACACCACCCAAGCGGTCCGAAAATGGCGAGAAAATAAAAACGCGCTATATTTCAAGCCACCGAGCCTGCTTAAACGGCTCAAAAATGGCGGAAACGGAATGGAGCAGCCTGCGCCGCGCCGCCAGAATCGGGAATCGATCAGAGCTGGCCGACGAGGTCGAGGCTCGGGGCGATGGTCTCGTCACCCGGCTCCCACTTCGCGGGGCAGACCTGGTCGCCGTGCTCGTAAACGAACTGTGAGGCCTCGACGCGGCGCAGAATCTCTTCCGCGTTACGGCCGACGTTGGAGGAGATGACCTCGTAGGCAACGACCTTGCCCTCAGGGCTCAAAATGAAATCGCCACGCTCGGCCTGGCCGTTGACCTCGTCATAGCTGTCGAGATCACGGGAAAGCGTGTTGGTGGGGTCGGCGACCATCGGGAACTGGATCTTCGCGATCTTCTCGTTGGCCTCATGCCAAGCCTTGTGAACGAACTCGGTGTCGTGCGAAACGCCGTAGATCTCGCAGCCGGCCTTCTTGAAGTCCTCGTAATGATCGGCGAGGTCCTCAAGCTCGGTGGGGCAGACGAAGCTGAAATCGTTCGGATAGAAGAAAATCAGGGACCAGTGGCCGAGCACGTCAGCCTTGGTGAGCTTGCTGAACTCATTGTTCTGATAAATGTTGGCCGTGAAATCGGTCAGTTCATGTTGCAGCATGGTCATAGTTATGTACCCCTTTACCTCGAAAGTGTCATTGTCTACATGCGATTCTGGCCTTTATGTGTTCCGCTTGACGCCCTTTACGAACGTCCGCAACCATACCCAGCACCTTGCAGGAGCGCCTGTGGAACCGTTCATCGCCGTGACCTCATCATGGTAACGCCGGAAACTGCATTATCAACAGTCGATATGCGCCTAAAGGCACTTCTTTTCGTGAACCGCAATAAAGAAGGACACATACAGGCACAATATCCCGAAAATCACCAATTAATTAGATATATTTATGTCGAATATTAAATTCATATCGAATTATGAACATTTATTCTGTGCGGTTTAATTATTTCATATATAAAAATACTTATTTGCAATACTGTTATCTATTCAGGCTATCACATAAGAAAATTGCGAAAATCCCAAGGTGACGCGGCAAGAGGGTAACCTTGAAGACAAACAACTTCACCCCTTGAGCGCTTTTCGCTTGGAAGGAAGGCTCAGATGACAGACGACCCGAATTCTACCGAATCCACAGCCAACGCGACCTGGAGCCGCATGCTGCAGGGCAACTCGCGCTTTGCTTCCGGGCAGGCCGAGCACCCTTGGCAGGACAGTGAAACCCGGGAATCGCTCATCGACGAGCAGCACCCCGATGCGGCGGTGCTTTCCTGCTCGGACTCGCGCGTGCCGCCGGAAATCATCTTCGACCAAGGCCTGGGCGATATGTTCACCGTGCGCACCGCCGGCCAGACACTGGACGACGCCGTCATCGCCTCGCTGGAATATGCCGTGACCCATCTGGGGGTCAGCGTTTTGGTCGTGCTCGGGCACGAACATTGCGGGGCCGTCGCGAGCGCCGTTGCCGAGCTCGATGCCATCGCTTCAGGTGCCGGCATCGACCTGGGTGCCGCCTTCGCCGCGGAAGTCACCGATTCCGAAATGATCGATCCGGCAGCGGATGATGCTTCGGATTGGGGGTCACGCACAGGCATCGACTCCGATGACGTTTTCGACAAGATGGAGGAGCTCGTCGCCGCTTCCGGGTCAGTGCTTGTTCGCTCCGTCGGCGCGTCCGTCCTAGCCGCGCAAGAGGCGGCACTGGGCGATACCGACGATTTCGAGCGCGTCCACGTCGCCCGCACCATCGAGTCGCTGGTCGACCGCTCACAGGTAATACAAGAAGCGTTGGCCGCGCAACGCCTCTCCATCGTCGGCGCCCGCTACCAGCTAACCAACGGCAAAGTCGAAGTCCTCTCGTTTTAAGACAGTCTTTGAGAAGACTAGCCCCATAAAAACAAGCAGAAAATGACAAAGTAGGCCTTTTCTAACCAATCTTTACGACACCAATGCCTTAATCGACTGACAGTTTTCCTTTTTTAAGTGCAATCGTTTTCATATTTTTTAATCATTATAATATTGCCAAAAACCGGTATTTTTCTGCCGCTATTGCAATTTGCAAATAATAACGCTTTCATATAAAATAATAAAGCGTATGCTTTCCGGATAATGGCCGTTGTTTTACTCGAAAAGTTCTTACTACTTTTAGTTAGTTGATATTGGTCAAGAATATAACGAATATCAACGGAAAGGCACAACAATGAAGGCTGTGGTTCTTGAGAAAAAGGGTGTCATCAACGTCCGCGACGTTCCGGATGCAGGCAAGCCGGGGCCTGGCGAACTGAAAATCGCCCCGCACAGCGTCGGCATCTGCGGCTCCGATGTCCACTATTACACGCACGGGCGCGTCGGCAAATACATCGTTGAGAAGCCGATGATCCTCGGGCACGAGGCCTCCGGCACCGTGCTGGAAGTCGGCCCCGGCGTCAAAGGCTTCAAGCCCGGCGACCGTATCGCAATGGAACCCGGCATCCCCGACATGAACTCGCGCGCCACGAAACTCGGCCTTTACAACATCGACCCGAGCGTACGCTTCTTCGCCACCCCGCCGGTCGACGGCTGCCTGTGCGACGAGGTCATCCACCCCGCCGCCTTCACCTACAAGCTGCCGGACAATATGAGTTACGAAGAGGGCGCCCTGCTTGAACCGCTCTCGGTAGGGCTCTGGGCCGCGACGAAAGCCACCATCAAACCGGGAGACATCGGCGTGGTCACCGGCGCCGGCACCGTCGGCATGCTCACTGCGGCTTGTGCGCTTGCCGGAGGTTGCTCGAAAGTCCTGATTTCTGACACTTCCGCCGTCAAGCTCGATATCGCATCCAAGATTCCGGGGATTATTCCCGTCGATATCACCGAAGAAGACCTGCTTGAGCGTGTCAAGGAGGAGACCGGCGGCTGGGGTGCCGACCGCGCATTCGAGGCATCCGGCAATGTGCGTTCATATGACAACTTCTGGAAGCTCGGGGCGCCAGGCAATACGTCCGTGATCATCGGCATCCCAGCCGACGGCAAGGTTCCGATGGACATCACCGAGGTGCAAGCCCGCGAGACGCGAATCGAAAACGTATTCCGCTATGCCAATGTCTATCAGAAGGCGATCGACCTGGTCTCGGCTGGCAAGATCAACCTCAAGCCCTTCATCTCCAAGGTCTACCCGATGGATGAAGCGAAGGACGCGTTCGATCGCGTTGTTGAAGCCCATCCCGAGGACGTCAAGATCCAGATCCAGGTAACGAAGTAGCCTTTGCCAGCATTCTGAGCATCTTTACAAGAAGAAAGCGCGTAACGTGTATTCATCTATGCACATTACGCGCTTCGCAATATCCAAAAGCCAATAACAATATCATCGTTCCTGAAAAACTCGTCGCCTACATCATTCTGAACACTTTAAGATAAAATATGGATTCAGACATTTTATTTGCGCACGTTTAACAAATAAAACGATACTTCCGATTTTTCTCAAGGCACGCATTTGCGTCATATTCGCTTGCCGCACTGCCCAAAAGCAAGATTTCGCCTTCCCCTAAATATCCACAATTAATGACGTTTTTAATTTCGGTTAAGAAACAGTAGAAGGTATACTGATTATTCAAAAAGAATAATATCAATTCCATCTAGTGGAGACCACATGTCCTATTCAGATGACCTTCTCGCTGAAATAGCACGGTTAAACCTTAAAAAATCCGATTTCGAAGTTGAGCAGGCTCAACTGAAGAAAAGACTCGCTCAACTAAATGAACAACTTTCACACCTCATCAGGCGACGAAACGATTTCGAGACCAGACAAAGCAAACGCCGAAACGCCTTGCAGGATCTAAGATGGGCTTGCCTAGAAAACCATAGTGCTGAGCGCTATGCGGACATGATGGAAAACATGGTCAACGGCGGGAAGAACTCAAATATCGTAGACACCTTTTCACAATCTATCACCCTGTTCAAAAACCATATACGAGATGCAGAAGAAAGGATGGTAGAGCTTGGGTCATCACTGAACAACATAGAAAAGCAACAGGTAGACTGTCGGTATCGGCTCAGTCGAGCATCGGACAGGAAATAGAAGAAACAGGAACATTCTTACGCAAATAAAACGACGGGAGCAGTAATGGCCGCAGCAGCTGGTGAAGATCCGAAGCTAATCATCGTAGATGATTTTGTCGAAAAGGCAGCTAAAGACTATGGAGAGCGTGGAGACGCACTCGACAAAGCCATGAAGCAATATCTGTCAATACTCGACAAAATTAGTTCAGAGGCAATTCCTTCGGGAGCCCAGCATGATGCCCTTGTAGCATTTGCAAGCACAGCAAAGACATTATACGGCGGTAAGTCTGCACGGCTAAAAACGATTTCCGACAATTTGAATAGCAAATGCAAAAATTTCATCTCACAAGTCGATCAAGACGACAGCTTCTTGTATTGAGCCTGTCAACAAAGGAGCACATCAATGGATGCAACCATAGACTTCAAACCGGACCAACTGCTTGAACTCATTACCGAAATAGAAAGTATTGACATAGGTGCATGCAATACCGGGAGTAAAAAGCCAGATACATGTGGGAGCGCTGGCGCGTCTATGACCGCATTAGCCGATATTGACAACCAATACAACCAACTGGCCTCCTCGATGAAAAATTTGTTCGATAGCACCGCAGAATTTCTTAAAAAAGCACGAGAATCGATGACATCAACCGATGACGCTATGAGCCATCAATTCAAGTAACGCTTAGACGAAATTCAATCATCTATCCTTAAACGAAAGAAGGTATCCCATGACATCAGCACGCAGAGATTTCACGGGGGATACGAAGGAAAGACTATTAAAAATAGCCGATGAAGTCGCACCTAAAAATTGGTGGGAAACGTTCACAGATAGCATCAGCGATGGTTATTCCTTAGCAGCTCTAAACCAAGAAGAAACCGCAGCCATCCAAAGCGGCACAGAGGCCCCTAAAAGCTATGAGCGCGACATCATAGATATGAACAATATGTCACAACAGCAAATCCAGCAAATCTGGTCGAACGTCAACGCTGACGCAAGCACGGCTTTAGCCAGTTTTACTGCTGCGGACAACGATTTGGAAGGATTCCGGCAGCAGCTAGACGCGTTGACGGCTACCATGAATGGCGGTTCTCAAACAGGCCGACTTGATCTCACCTATATCAATGGCACTCTAAAGAATCAGATAACTTTTTATGACAAACTCAGCAAGCTTTACGCCCAAATTGAAGACAAAGGTCTGACTTCAGGCGCAGGCGATAGGCAGACGCTGACAGTACTTCTGAAATCCCTCGGGGCCAAAGTATTGCAATTCGACCCCAGCCTAGAACTCGATCATGATTGGAGTCTTCCAATCGGCCCAGGACTTGAACTTACTTTTTCAATAGGAACGAAAAATAAGGATGGCGTAGGAATCGCTCTCAATGTACCCGGCTCCGTCGCGAAAGCACAACGTCAAGAACTGCAGGACATGCTCTCCTTCAATCTCGGCGGAGGATCATTGCAGTTAGACGCCAACGGCAATCCCGTCAATGACCCGAACGACAAAGACTGCACTACCTGGTCCAACAACAGTAACGGCGGCATCGGAACAGACGGCGAAGCAAAGTATTCTTGGAGCCGTGCACATGGGGACAAGGGGCAGACATATACCTTCGGTATTGGCGGCCATTCAACTTCCGTTTCCGTCGGTATTTCACAAAATTACGGCGACGCCTCCATCTCATCGGACCTCGGATTGCAAGCCAGTACAGACTCCCATTGGCGAGATTTCCGCACACCCGAACCGGTTAAAGTCCAAGTCTATGTACCAGAGCTAAACCCTGATTGGAATATAGGGACTGTGCCAGAAACGAGTCCGTTGGTTAAAGGTGCCGAGACGCTAGTAATAATCGGTGGCATCCTTTTAATCTTCGTAGGATTGCTGAGCTTGGCATGAAAAAGAAAATATCCACAACACAGTACACCCGATTCGTTGCCGTTATCCTATGCATGCTGCTGGTATCCTTGCTTCCCGCCTGCAGCAATCCCAGCAGGGATGACCCGCCAAAACCGAAAACGGAGGAGATTACCTACCCCGCAGACTTTGTAAAAAAATTCTTATACTACGGTAATATAGATACTCCTAAAAAAGTTGCCCAAGATTTCAAAAATGGGGGTAGCAAGTATGCTACCGACGCATACGCAAAACCCGACGGAAGCGTAGTCGTCGTTGTCACCGAACGGCAAAGACTCGCCTACATCAAGTACAACGACAAGCGCATGGGTCTTGATGAGTTTGTACAGGAAAGTCCGAAGTACTACCACTACACCCTCAACAAAGAAGGTACCGAGCTCTCATTCTGGGCCGATAAACGCCTCAGCCCCATGGCAGGCACCACCCTTCTGTATGCGGCACCCCGATGCTCGGGCTACAACTATTACATGAAACACCACACCGGCAAATGGGACATGCTGATTACGGCTTACAACTGCCACACCAACCAACTCATCCATCAATACCATGTATCGGAAGGCTGGCAAATGTCCATGGATGAACTCGGTGAGTAAACCACCACACTCAACCCTGCGGGCAACAGGCAAACCAAACAAGGAACACAACAATGCAGAAACTGAATATTTTTGGCAATTCGGCAACGATCGAGCTACCCGACGACTACCATCCTTGGCGACCAGCCGAAAATCGTTCTAACGCAACCCCTGAGAAGCCGAATCCCACATCTTCATTGTTGGCAGCAGCCGCATCGCTCTGCGAAACCGTCGACTTCCCAAACGATACCATGTTCGAAGGCAACGGTTCCCATATCATCGGTGTCATCAGCAAACAGGAATGGGATCAAAATCTGCTCAACAAAAGATTAGACGAATGCTATCGAACCATAGCGCGCAGCTTACCGCTGGTCGACAACGCACAAATCGCTACCCGAAAGACATCAGAAAATACCTCAGATGAGAAAGAGAGCGATCGAGAAGACGGGAAAGACGAGACAAGCGGCGAGCCCACCATTGGCATGATTCGCTACACTTTCGCTACACCGCAAAAAGATTGGTTCGCGTGCACCGTCCTCCTCCCCGCCAAAAATCACGAAGCGACGCTGACCATGATCTGCAACACCGAAGCACTGCCAGGAAAAGCCGAGGAATTCATGTCCATCGCCGAATCCATCGATTTCCCGCTCAATGGTTCACACTGATTTTATGATTGCTGAAATAACAACAACAGCGGCTAAACGCCCATAAAAAGCAGCAAAATCGGAACTGCCGACGCAGGGGGATTGCCGGTTTACAAGTAACTAGTGAATATTCCAAATAGCTATTTTAGAAACCGGCAACTTTTGTACTGTGCGGATGATTGCTGCTTCACGATTTCAGAGACCCGTTCCGTTTCATTGATCCACTGACCAAAACCAAACCAAAGGCGATGACGGCAAGTCCGGTACGCCACAAATCACCTCGGTACGAAGCGCCGGTAAACGGAAGCGCCGCGGCCATGGCGATCCAACCCGCATGCAGCGTCATGTCCTTGGTCACCGGCGTATTGGTGAAATCGAACGTGCTGCCAACCCCCGAGCCTGACGGATTCACCTGAGCATACCAACCGGCGAAACGGTATCCCGCACGCGTCGGAGCAGCGGTCGGAGCCGCGATCTTGTAGCCGCTATGCACCTGTACCGATGAGGGTTGCCCTGGCAGCAATATGCCTCCGCCAAGATCGAACGTGACCGTATGTTGCGCAACCTTGTACGGCTCGGTGATGGTGCCCGAAAAGTTTCCGATGGTGTTGGGCAATTGCGCGTCCGCGTCGAACGTCTGGGTCAAGGGTTTCGCCGAATCGTCATTGTTGTACTGCATCGGACCATCCCATGTCAGCTGCTGATGTTCGGCATCGAATCGGGCGCCAGGCGTGGTGGAGTGGATGGATGTCGAATCGACGGACGCGCCGGCAATCGATCCGTCGGCTGCTTTCTTCAGCGTCACCGCCGTCGACATTGACAGCCCCGGATCGGCGATTCCTTGCGGTAAGGTCACCTTCTGCTTGTCGGCACAGAAGCTGGAATCACCGACATCGCAACTGTTGCTGGTGCCGCCACTTAAGCCTGCGAGATTCTTCAGTGACGAAATATCGAGGATGCTGTTACTGCCGAGATAAAGCTTGGTCAGTCCCGTCAGCCCCGCCAACGACGACACGTCCGAAATCTTATTATGATGCAACCACAATTGCGTGAGGGTGGTCATGTCGCTCAGCGAGCTGATATCACTGACGTTGTTGGAGGATAATCCAAGTTTGGACAACCACGGGAAATTCGCCTTATTGATGACGCTGATATCGCTAATCTGATTGTTGTCCAGATACAGCGCATATATTCCCGTAAATGACGTCCATGAAGCAATGGACGTAATCTTGTTGTGCTGAAGCTGCAACTTATTCAAGGCGGTCAGATGCGCCAAAGCCGAAACATCGCCGAGCTTATCGTTGTTCAGAGACAGCCATTGAAGACTGGTCAACCCTACGGTGGGGGATGAAATCAGGCTTGAGAGATCTGGAATCGTGCTGCCGCGCGCGTTGTCATCCAGATTCAGGGTCTGCAGCTGCGTTAACCCGGAAAGACCGGCCAAATCGGTAACATTGTTGTGGTTCAGGTTCAAAGTCAGCAAACTCGATAAACCGGAAAGTGCGTTCACATCGGAAATGTTATTGTTGTCCAAGTGCAGGGTCTGCAAACTCGACATGCCCGAAAGTGCGCCCAGATCGGCAATACTATTGTTATCCAAATACAGGGTCTGCAAACTCGACATGCCGGAAAGCGCACTCACGTCGGTTATCCCGTCGCCGTTCGCGAAAAAGTTGTTCATTTTATCCAGATATTTCAGCTGGTGCAAATCACGGCTGTGCACATTAAGCGTGTGTCCGTCAACATTGCTGATATGCAATTGCCCCAGGCCCGTGAGCGTCTGCAAACCGTCCAGCTCACTGACACGCAGCGGAGTATCTTCCGTCTCGTTTCCTGAATTATAATTCAAGCTTCCAAAGCTTAATGCGGCACTCAGCGACCACACATCCGTGACGTTATGGACGATAGTCGCCGGCTGCGCACCACCCACCAGCGGCGGGGGCGAACTGGCTACTTTCTGCGCCAACGTTGAATCAGGAAAACAAGTGGCAACCGTATCAATACCCAAGACACACTTGTGGGCGACCGCAGTGTCTTCATAACCCCACAACGTCCACACCGTCTCGTTAGCAGTGATTGGCGCCGACTCATCGAACCAAGTCATCTTGCCTTCGCCATTGCCAATGCTATCTGCCGGAACGCCCCAACCCATGAACTTGATGCCCGGGTTATAGGAGGCCGGCGGTGAAGGTATCGAAGACGCGGGCAACGTACCGCCAGGGGTCACCGTCACCGTCGTCAAAGCCGGTACTTCGGCAGCGATTCCAGCGGAATTCATCTGGGTTTTGAACGTCACAGTATAGGAGGTTGGGGTTTCCCCGTCCCTCGCCCAAACGGCATACACCGTTTGGACATCTTTCGGCATGGTCAACGTATCTACGACGTGGGCCTGAGCTTCCGAAAGCGAGTCGAACGGAGGTAGTTTCACTGTCGACCAGCCCACGAACTCCATACCGTCTCGGGTTGGGTCACTGCTCTGGCAATCATCCGCGGCACTTGTCGGTAACGTAACCATCTCGCCGGGAATGTGTTGGGACGGGCAAGTCGCGACCTCACGCGTGACTTTAGCCCCGGTCGGTGACGCCTCCGTGCCGCCGTTCGTATCGTACGTCAACAGATAATCGGGGTTGAAACCGGTGCCATTGGCGACATGGCCCTTAAGGCTGACGTCGCCGAACGGGGTGCAATTTCTCGTCCTCGTTCTTGTCCGAGGTGCCGGAACCCCGGAACGCCGCATATATGTTGCTAAAGAATCAGTCCCGAAGATGCCCTTGCTTTTCGGGGAGAATAGGACAGATGACGCATCCCCCGCAGCCGCAGCACCCGCATAACCATCGAAAGCAGCTTTCGGCCGAAAAACACTGATGAATACACCAAAGCACAAAGCCAACAACAACGCTCCCATGACGATCCACAGCCATATACGCACCCACGTCCGCACAATATCCCCCTTTCGGCGGCCTTGACGCATCGCTCCCCAACCGTGTTCATTCGAACACGCGCCATACTCGCGATGTGGGCAATAGCTAAAATTACGAAATCATAAAATCGTTCTCAGCAAGCAATCCCCCAATGGCAGATTATTGTATTATCTATCGACGCAATATTCAACAATCTCATCTTCATTAAATAGAAAACACGTCACGAATTTCTTGAATATCCAGTAATTCGTGCATTACATTCTCGTCCCAGGCGCTTTACTTTGAGCGTAATGCGGCACCCGGCCACACAAGAACGCAGCAATGCCCCGCCGGTCTTCTAGACTGGGAGCATGTCTTTGGCCTTGGATATCGTCTTCGTTTTCGTCTTCCTAATCATCGGTGGCGTCTTTTCGTGCACCGAGCTCGCTCTGGTGAGCCTGCGCGGTTCGCAGCTCGACGAGATGGAGCAGGAGGACGCTCGCGGGCAGAAAGTCGCTCGCATTGCACGAGACCCGAACACCTTCCTTTCGACCGTGCAAATCGGCGTGACGCTTTCGGGCTTCTTCTCGGCGTCATTCGGCGAATCCGCCATCGCGCCCTGGGTCGAGCCGGTTGTGGAGAGTTGGGGAATTCCGCACCATATCGCCTCGCCTGGCACTACTATCGTGCTGACTTTGATTATCTCGTTCTGCGACATCGTCATCGCCGAAATGGTGCCGAAGCGCATCGCCATGCAGCGCACCGAGCAAATCGCGCGCGCCGCGGTGCCTGCTGTCGATATTTTCGCCAAAATCTGCCGGCCGATCATCTGGCTCATCGGCAAAAGCACCAACGGCATTGTGCGGCTTCTGGGCTTCGACCCGAGCCAGACCGAAACCGAGGTCAGCGACAAAGAATTGCGCGTGCTGGTCAATTCCAACACCAACCTCAGCAAAGACGAGCGCACGATTTTGGATGACGTGTTCGACGCCTCGGAAACCATTGTGGCAGAAGTGATGAGGCCACGCGCTGACGTGGTTTTCTTGGAAGGTTCGCAACCGATTGAGGAGGCCGCGAAATATGTACGCGAAATGCCGTATTCCCGCTATCCCGTCACCGGCAAGGACTTTGACGACGTCATCGGCTTCGTGCACGTGCGCGATCTGCTCGACGTGCGCGACCCGAATGCGAAAACCGTGGCCGATGTGATGCGCGAAGGCATTTCGCTGCCTGGCACCTCGAAGATTCTGCCAAGTTTGGCTTTGTTGCGCAAACGCGGGATTCACTTGGCTGTGGTCATTGATGAATACGGCGGGACTGACGGCATCGTCACGTTGGAAGACATGACCGAAGAGCTGGTCGGTGATATCCGCGACGAATACGATTTGCCGGAAGACGGCAATGGCAGCAAAGCAAACGGTATCGGCGACGACCGCAACAGCGAAACCGCATTCGTCGATGGCATGGTCACGGTCGACGGCGGCATGACCATCGAGGACTTCGACGACCTCACCGACATCGAGCTGGAAGATGGCCCCTACGAGACGGTCGCCGGCTACTTCCTCGCCCACACCGGCCGTATGGGCGAAGTTGGCGAAACTCTCCACTCCGACGACGGCTACGACATGGTGGTTACCAAGGTCGACGGCCGCCGTATCGAAACCATTGAAGTCCGCAAGAGTGGGCTTGATGATGCAGACTCAGTCGAAGAGAGCAAGTAGCAAATTACCGTTACCATACCAATCGCACAACGACAGTATTTATCGGCCCAAAAACGGCGATCCATTCGCCCTATAAATAAGCCACAGACGGCCCCTCAGCGGTCTTTTATGACGAAACCAGAAGCAGCAGCCTGCGCATCTGCTATAGCTCATTATCTTTTTCTACCTCATTCAATATTTTTCTGCATCAGATTGGTATAATATGATGCAGAAAAGTTATTGATGATGCAGAAAATGGTGCAGATAAGATGCATACTTTCGACTATGAGAAATCCGGGCACGAGCTGCTGACTCCGCAGACCGTGAATCTGCTCAATGCGGTTCATGAGGCCAAAGGTCGCCAAAACACTCAGTTGCAGGTCAGTCCCGAACTCGCGGAACCACTCGTCAATATTGCCCGCATCCAAAGCACTGACGCTTCAAATCGCATCGAAGGAATCTCGACCACCAACAAGCGTTTAGCGGGTATTGTCAGCGAGAAAGTGTCCCCACGGAACCGTGACGAGGAAGAAATCGCCGGTTATCGAGACGTACTCAAAACCATCCATGAAGACTATGCGTATATACCGTTGAAACCGAACGTCATCCTGCAACTGCACCGCGATCTCTTCAAGCACACGCCGCTCGCCTTCGCCGGTCATTGGAAAGACGCCGATAATATGATTGTCGAATCGGACGGAACCGGGCACGCGAAGCTTAGATTCACACCACCATCGGCGCTTCAAACATCAGAACTGATGGCAGCGGCTTGCGACAATTACAACAAAACCAACGAGACCGGTGATATTGATTCATTGTTGCTGACCTGCATGTTCGTTTTCGATTTCACTTGCATCCATCCGTTCAACGACGGTAATGGCCGTATGAGCCGTCTGCTGACGCTACTCCTGCTTTACCGTTCCGGCTACGAAATCGGAAAATATATCAGCATCGAGCACCTTATCGAGCAAGGCAGAGCCACCTATTACGAGGCCTTGGCCGCGAGCACCGTCGGCTGGGACGGAAACACCTATGATTACGCGCCATTCGTCAACTATCTGCTCGGCATCATTCTGGCGGCATACCGTGAGTTCGACGGACGAGCCGCAATCGTAAGTGCGCCCGCTTCGTCGCATCATTCAACAACCAAAAAGCAACGCATCGCCGACGTCCTGAGCCAAAGCCTGAGGCCACTCTCCAAAGCTGATATCCAACAGACACTTCCTGACATCAGCACCTCGACCATCGAGCGCACACTGAAAGCCCTGCTCGACGCTGACCAAATCCAAAAGCTCGGAGCAGGCCGATCCACCAGATACGTCAGCCTGCATCGCTGATAAACGCCACCCAGCGCAAACGAAAACCGCTAAACGCAACGCAAATCTCGACGTTCGACGATATTTTGTCAGACAAAATTGCAGATGACGTGGCGAACCTTTCAATACACGCAAACTTTGGGTTCGATAACCGGCGGTAACCCTACTTCAACACCCCGAAAACCGCTACATTTCAAGGGTTTTAACAGGATTGGGCTAAAGACGAACCCCTGAGACGCACACCACAATTCACTAGAATAGTAATTAGCAATATTCGCCAAAGGAAGGAAAATTACTATGGCAAATGAATTTTTGAGCCCCGGCATTGATCAGGCTGCATCCGATAAGGTCGTCTCGATCTTGCAGAACCGTCTGGCGCAGGAGGAAGAGGCCTCGCTGATCCTGAAGCACGCTCACTGGAACGTCGCTGGCCCGAGCTTCATCGGCGTACACGAAATGATCGACCCCGAGGTCGACGCCGTGCGCAACATGGCCGACGAGACCGCAGAGCGCATCGCCACCCTCGGCGGCAGCGCTGAAGGCACCCCGGAGTCCATCATCAGCAACCGCACCTGGAGCGAATTCAAGCTCATGGGCCGCCAGAACACCCAGGATTACCTGAAGGCTCTGGTCGACTACTACAGCGACTTCATCATCGCCGAGCGTAAGGCCTACGAGGAGCTCGATCCGATTGACGTCATCAGCTCCAACATCATGCAGGACCATGTGCAGGAACTCGAGCACTTCAACTGGTTCATGAACAGCCACCTGATCGAAGAGCAGGCTCACGCCTGAGCTTCGGGGCTGCTTGGTTTGGGGCGAATCAATTCGTGAGTTCGCCTGAAACCACAAACCATCAATTAATGCCTTGCCATTCACTCTCATCCTGAATGGCAAGGCATTTTGCATTGTATAGCGCAACAAACATTGTGCCTTCACCCACTTAATCTGGATGAAGGCACAATACGGTATCTGCGAGTTTTCGGGAAAACTCAGCTTTCGCGATAGACCCGCTGGGCCGAGGCCTCCGCACGCGGGCGAACCACAAGCGAATCGATGTTGATATCGTCGGGAAGATCAAGCGCCCACTCGATGCACTCGGCGATGTCGTCGGCGTTTAGGGGGTTTGGCACACCTTTATACACGGCTTCCGCCTTGGCCTTGTCGCCGTGGAAACGGTTGAGGGAGAACTCTTCGGTATGCACCATGCCAGGAGAAACGTCAATGACGCGTAGCGGTTCGCCGACCTCTTCGTAACGAAGCGTCTGGGCAAACACCCGTTCAGCGGACTTCACCCCGCAGTATCCGGCGCCGTTTTCATAAGCTTCGATGCCTGCCGTCGAAGAAACGACAACAACCGTTCCGCCGCCAGTCGCCCTCTTCAAGGCCGGCAGCAATTTCTGGGTGATACGCAACGTACCGAGCACATTGACGTCATACATCTTGCGCCAATTCTCGACATTGCAGTCCTCAATCCGGTCTTTTCCGATTGCGCCACCCGCACAGTTGACCAGCGCCTTTACGGGCCCACCGCGCAAAATCCTCGTTACCGCGGCCTGCGTAGAGGCCTCGTTGGTCAAATCGCACACCACGTATTCGCAGGCGTCGCCAAGCTGGTCGGAAAGCTCGATGAGCTTGTTCTTCCGTCGGGCAAGCGCCACGACCTTCCAGCCGACCGACGCCAGCTGCAGCGCCGTCGCACGCCCGATTCCGCTGGATGCGCCCGTAACCACCACTCGTTTGGATGTGACGGTGTTGCCGAGACGAATCTCCGACTTTCCTTCGTTTTCCGCCGTGTTGCCGGCCCGCGTTCCCACCATCGAGAACCTCCTCGCTGCTCTTTCGAGCGCATTTCCATCGCGTCGCCCGCGTTGGCGATGCGGCAATAATTCATTACTAACGCTACCCCAAATTACGTCGCTTATCCCTCAGCAAGACATGCAAAAATGCACAGATACTACGAAAATTTTTCCCCATTATCCCCGAGATTCCGTCACCACACCAATTCGCGGTTGAGATCTCGCCGTAGCGTGCGCCAATTCGGCAGATACATGTCCATACGCCGCTGGAACTCGGCACCGTGGCCGCTGGCCCACAGATGCGTCATTTCATGGACCAATACATATTCCAGAAATCGCGGCTCCATCAGCCCGAGCTGCAGGTTGAGGCGGATGCGGCCGGTCGCGGGCGTGCAGGAGCCCCAGCGCGAGGTCATCAGCCGCAGGGTGATATGCGTCGGTTTGCGCCCGATAACCAGCTCCCAGCGTTCCAACAAGGCCGGTAGCTGCACATTGATGCCGGCTTGCGCTGATTGTTTGCGTTCATCCGTCCACTCAAATGAAGGAGAAACGGCCTTCTCAGCCATCGCTTTCCGCTGCCGTTCGATCCAGTCCTGGCGTTCCCTGACGAACGCCGCAATTTTCGCATCACTCATTCTTGCCGGTGCGCTCACTTCGATTTTGCCGGTCAGCGGCTTGACGCGCAGGTACATATTACGCATGGTTTTGCGGGTCACGTTGACTTCCAGATCATCAACCCGCAGCACAGTGCACGAAACGGTCCTGGCTTTCTGATGACGGCGATAAGGCATACCCGCATTGTCTCGCATGCGATTGACGGAAATTCCCCATATCTTCAACAAACGTTCACGACACGCAAGCCTGTCGGGTTGACTCTGAGCCCTCAGCTGGTAAACTAACTCTTTGTACGTCTCAAAGCGTGCTGATTGGGCCCGTAGCTCAGCTGGTTAGAGCGCATCCCTGATAAGGATGAGGTCGGAGGTTCAAGTCCTCCCGGGCCCACGCAAGATTCTCAAGTCCAAATCCCAAAGGTTTCAGCTTAAGAATTGTTGTGTTTCTGGGGCTATGGCGCAGCTGGTAGCGCATCTGCTTTGCAAGCAGAGGGTCGCCGGTTCGAACCCGGCTAGCTCCACTCCAGAATCCGCAGAATATCAACGTTCTGCGGGTTTTTCTGTTTTTAATATCTCGGCAACTTTGACCAGCATTTGACACATTTACACAGGTCAAGAGATGCACAAGAGATGCAAAGAATCTTGACCATGACACACCGGGGGTGGTTGTTATGGCTAAAAAATCTAAAAGAAGTTTTGGGAAAATACAACAGATGAGGTCGGGACGTTTTCAAGCGTCCTACGCCGACCATGCCGGACACAGACGGACGGCACCGGACACGTTCACCACAAGAGCGGCCGCAGACGAATGGCTTGCCGAGATACGCAGACGCCTGAACAGCAACGAACGAATAGACTTGGACAAAGCAGCCGAGACGTTCGAGGAATACTCAATCTCGTGGCTGCTGGACAAACGCGAGACGATAA
The DNA here is from genome assembly GCF_029433295.1 of Bifidobacterium sp. ESL0784. Lineage (GTDB taxonomy): Bacteria > Actinomycetota > Actinomycetes > Actinomycetales > Bifidobacteriaceae > Bifidobacterium. The sequence goes on along the minus strand of NZ_JAQTHV010000001.1, from coordinate 78,008 downwards.
GGCCCAAGACGGCACAGATTTACGCGGGCTTGATTGACGAGCATCTGCTACCGTTCCTCGGGGCCTTCGCCTTGAAGGACATCACCCCGAGCGTGGTCAAGGAATGGCGGCGTTGGCTGCTTGGACGGTTCAAGGCACGCAGCGAGTCGGGCGACGTGCCCCGAAGTGACACGACGGGTAAGACACGAACGGCGCAAGCCTACCGCCTGCTTCATGGCATCATGGCGACAGCTGTTCGAGACCAGATAATCACGGCGAACCCTTGCACGATAAAAGGCGCTGGCACGAGCGAGGCAGTGGAACGCAAACCCGCCACGATCGGGCAGATTGAGACGATAGCGGACAATATGCCGGAACGCTATAGGGCGCTTATCCATGTGGCGGCGTGGTCGGGGCTTCGTTTCAGCGAGTTGGCGGGACTGACAAGGGCCGACGTAGCGCTGACGATACTTGACGACGGTTCGAGGGGCTACCGGCTCAACGTCAACAAGCAGACCTACCGGCTTAACGGCAAGCTCTACGAGAAGGAACCGACCAAGACGAAAGCGGGTCGCCGCGTGGTGTTTCTGCCTCCACACCTCACGGAACTGTTGACCAAGCATCTTCGCACGTTCACGGGGCCAAAGAACGATGATTACGTATTTCCCACGCGCAACGGCACACCTATGAGCAACAACGTGGTCGGCAAGCTCTTCAGAGTCGCGCGAAAGGCCGCGAACCGTCCAGACCTTCGTTTTCACGACCTTCGGCACACTTGCGCGACAATGGCGGCACAGACCGGGGCCACGACGAAAGAACTCATGTCGCTTATGGGCCATAGCAGTTCACGGGCCGCGCTGATTTACCAGCACGCCACTGAGGAACGTGAACGACAGATAGCCGCGAATATGTCGAAACTGGCACAAGAGCAAATGAGCCGAGAAACGGTGCGGCAGAGCCTTACCGTCATTCATGGCGGCAAGTCCTACACCAATACGGGGCGCTACGATTTGAAAACAAGAATGGCGGCATGAACGTCACAGGCAAGAACCCGAAACCGTCACTAAAGCGTGGCATTCACCGTAATCGACATTGAAGGCATTGAAAATGACCGGAATGGTGCTATTGCGTTGGCTTACTAACCGATGCAATAGCACCCGTGCAATAAAACGAGGAAAGAAAAGCAGATAACAGAATAATCCATTCGAATAGATTCTTTTCGATTTTATATCGAATTTCAAGACCAGATTTTTTAATTTTTTTATTAAGTTCGAGAGAAACCAAAACTTGGCGCGGGGTGATTTGACCCCTTCGGCTTTTAAAAAACGAGGCCGGTAGTACAAATGTTGAGTTATCCACAATCGTCAGGCGTGGGCGAAGCTCCAAATTTACTGTAATAAGTTGTTATAGTCCAGTGTAATCAGTTGTAGTTAGTTGTTATCTCCTATATGTACGCAACTAATAGTTGTGTTTGGCGCAACTTAAAGTTGTGTCCGGCACAACTAATAGTTACGCGCAGCACAACTATTGGTTGCGTCTGGCATAACTATTAGTTGCGTCCCATGCTGCATCTGTTGCCGAGTTATCCACATTATGGGCCGAGCAGACTACGGCCCACGGTATCGTTCCAGAGTTCATCAACCCTCAATGTGTATTCTCGTGTGTTTCCAGATTCAGACGGGCGGACGAACTCAATCGCCCCACATTCTTCAAGCGCATTGCAATCATCACGAAGTTGCACCTTGAAACTGTTGTCACTCGAATTGGGGTACACTCGCTTGTGAACGGTATCCAGCTTGACTCGAAACCGGTTGGGAGTGAGGTTCTTTCGTCTGGCTGTTTCACGTTCGTGGTCTTTGGTCGGTGCATCTACAGCCGTTTTAGCCATGAATAGCAACAGAACGATCTTGCTGCCGTTTGCCCTCAGAGGCTCGATATATTCCCTGAGGGCAAACACTTTATCTTCAAGTCGCTTACCCATTGGTCTCTTGACCAATCGCTATAGGTTCGGCCGGTTCCCAGTCAAACAGTCCGTTAATCTCCCAGTGAAGCCGTTTGTAGAACTTCTTGGGATTACGGCGCAACAGCACTTTCACGCTGGTATGGTTAGCCGGTTTAACTCGGATACAGTCGATTGCCTGAATCCGTGCGAGGGCATTGCGTAGCAGCACGATGGTCTGGGCGTTGTCGTCGCCAATCCAGAACCACGGCAATCCGACACGCTGAGCCATTGGCCCGTAGGCTATGACCTTGTATCCGCTGTGGTGCTTGCACTGTTCAGCGCAGTATTCGTATATCCGCCTTACTACGTAATCCTTGAGCTTGCCGGTCTCACGATCTATCAGTTTGTTGCCACGCTTCATCGTGCGCCCGCTTTCCGCAGAGCCTCAACCGCTGAACGTCGTGGTTTGCGTGAATGACTACGGTTTGGCCTGGGCTTACGGACATCAATAGTTTCGTCCAGATAGATACGTTGCGAGTCGATGAAGTGCTGAATGTCAGCAAGGGCATACATGTTGCGCGGTCGGCCGACTTTGCCAGTGCTGGGCACTTGGACTACGGCTATGGCACCCTTGCGCGAAAGACGCTCTAGGGTTGCCTCGGATATACCGAGCATGTCGGCTGCCTCGGGCTTCGAGGCGAGAAGACGGCCTACTTGCTTGCGGTTTGTATGTTCCTTTGACACGATTTGTTACCCCTCGTGTTTGGGGCCGAGTTGTCCGAACTGAAATTACTTGCTATCTCCCGTGGGCATGACACTAAGCGTCTACAGGATAGTTCGGATACTTTCGTACCCCCAGTTAAGCCACTTTGGGGCAGAACTGAGGGGCACGAGGCGCAAGGATAAACGCCACGATCAGTAGAACAACAGTCGGTGAAATGTCGGGTGGTGGATTGATTAAAACCGCCCTCGCAGTATTCCCGCTTTGCTTTATACGAAGTATCAACAACAACGTTACGAAAAGCAAATAAGAGTAGACATTGAACGTCTTAAACACACCGTCAACAGACCCACCACGCTTCACGCAGATAAATACCGAAAGCAACGAATCTAGAAGACCGGCTAAACGCTCATCTAAGGAATACGCCTCATCATGCCGCCCATTATTTTCTTCCCATATAAAGCGCTCGACAGGCTTGCATTTGACGTTAACGCTTTCTGCGTTTAAGTTCAGTGCTTCGGCTAAATCATGAATCAGCTCCAACACTTCGCCAATACGGCCATTGCCGCGAGCTTTAGCCACCACAGTTTCAACATGTTTCATGAGTGCTGGCTGCATTGCCATAAAAATTCGAGTAGCACCGTCTAATCCACTTTGCTCAACGCTTCTTCGCTCGACACGAGTCATCCCGTTTACCCTAAAGTATTCGTTACAAATTGGACAATCAGTTACACGTTTCCATTCGCACGTATCTAAGTCGTGCCCCTTGTAAAATTCGTGTGGCTCTGACGCAACATGCATGTTGTCTTCTGCGTCTTGCCCAATTTCCATGTTCTATAGACTACCGTATTTTCGGACTATTCACGACACGTTTCTTGCATCTCTTCTATCGAGTTTTTCAGTCAAGAGATGCACAAGAGATGCAAAGCGCGGAGCCGACAAAGCAAAACCGTTGTAAAATAGGGGATTGCGGGTTAAAGTTGCTAGACTTTGCAAGCAGAGGGTCGCCGGTTCGAACCCGGCTAGCTCCACTTCAGTCAGCAGTATTCGTGAATAGCAAAGAAGTTATTATGTACAACTGGGACAAAGTTACAACTACCGGAACTTTCACATTGCCGGCGCTTAATACGCTTGCCGGTAGGACACAACGGGAATGCATAGAAAAATTAATTAAAGGCGGAGTTACAACGGGCTGGCCCATTTGGCCACAACAGCAAAATATTTCAACATATAACGTTAAATTTACTACGCCTCAATCAATCAAACCGGAAGAGATTGGGTTCTTCACTGAGCGGAATCCCAATTCATACGATTATTCCATCGCGGATTACACCTACTTCATAGAATACGACGTGCACAATAAATGGCCGCGCAATATCAATAATATTGGTCAAAAACGCTATATTTTTTCTAAAGAATATAACGAAAATGACAATAACACCCCACGTTATTTTCGCGGCTTATACGCAATCGTCGGTGTATCTCAAGACGGCAGAGTAACGATCTGGAAGCGGCAATAAGACCTCCTGCATTGAATCGTTCTCTTTTCGGCGAATGATTCTTCAGCTGTTCAGTCCTTGGGCTTGCGGGCGACCAACGAGAAGGTGAGGGGAACGCGCGGGTAACCTTGCGGCATGTGCCACGACTGCGTTGCCTCGTCCAACACCAGCATCGGCAGTGATTGCCAATCCGATTCGTCGTATTCGCCGAGCTGCTCGAGCACAAGCCCTGCGTCCAGCAACACCTGCGTCATCTCGCTGAAATCGTGGGCCCAGTTGTGATTACGTGTATGGATGATATGCGGCTTCCGGGCCGCAGAAGTCGCTTTCGACAGCTCAACGGGAGCAGCGGAATCAGGCAATTCCGCAGAGCCGGCGGCATCGGCCACATCCATGCCAACTGCCGCACCGGCGTCATCAGCCGCCTCCGCACCGACTTCCAAATGATACGTTTGGTCGGTGTCGTAAGAGTCCTCGGTGCCAGGGAAATAATCGTTGCCCAGCGTCAGCCCGGAGTCGTCGAGCGCGAAATGCAGCGGGTGGTCGTCACGAATCATGAATACCCCGCCCGGAGCCAGCAAATCGGCGATGGATTGCGCCCACCCATCCAGTTTCGGCAGCCACGTCACGGTGCCGACACTAGTGACGATCACGTCGAATCGCTTGCCCGGCAACGCCTCCGCGGCCTTACACGCATCTCCCTCGACATACGTGATGTGCTGACCGGCCCGCGCGGCGATATCGCGGGCGTGCCGCAGCGAGACAGGCGAAAAGTCGAGCCCGTACACGTCTTTGGCGCCGAGCCGCGCCCAGCAAAGGGTGTCCGTGCCGATGTGACATTGCAGGTGCAGCAGCCGCTGGCCCGTCAACGAGCCGTTCGGCAGGAACGGTTCCAGCACGCGCCAATCGCGTCTGACCACCGGCGTCAAGGTCTGCGAGTCGGCAATCAGCGCGTCGATGTCGCCATAGGCGCCGTTGAAATGCACCTCCGCACGGTCGTCCCAGTTCGCGCGGTTGTCTTCGATGTCGGAATCGTTGGCCGCGCTTGCCGCGTTCGCCGCATTGTTATCGGTCTGTTCAGTCATAAGATTTGATCTTCTCGTCGTCGTTAACGTTTTTATTTATTATCAGCACGACTATGGTATCAAAAGCGAGACAAATCGCTTTCATGTATTTGTGAAAAATGCTTTACTCGCAGCAGTGGGATGCGCTATTGTCCAAGTATGGTCGAATCGTTACGAACCTGCCCGCTTGGCGTGGACGTGGAGATATGCAGGATGGATTTCGATGCCCGCAATCGCTTCAGATTGAGCGAGCTCGGGTTTCGCTTGCATGAACCGATTCGCGTGATCCAGAAAGCGATGTTCGGCGGGTGCGTGGTGGCGCACGGCGGCGAACGCATCGCCATCGATGGCGCCACAGCCCGGCACATTTTCGTTTCCCCTCGAACCCAGACACAGAAACCTATCGCAAATATCGGTTAGCTGGCAACTGGCAACAAATAGCGAACAACAAAATAAACTCCAATGAAACCGTGCAAAATGGCAATGACCAATATGTTTACGTTTTTCACGGCGTTATCAGCCCGACCGGTCGATACCTCAGCGAGAAAATATCAAATTCATCCAGTCGGTTCATTTTCATTAATCTCGAAATTCATTACGTTGCTTGCAACGATCGCTGATCGTAACGCTATAGTGGTGAATGGTTTTATTCGCATGATTCGGCGGGCAGATTGATGAACAAAACGAATATGGGTGCATCACCCGCTCAGACTTCAAAGTTCGGTGACATGTCGGCATCCGGAGAAACCACTGATGCCCAGCAGGTCAAAGACCCCAACGACCCCGATCTGATGCCGGAACCGGCGGATTGCTGCGGCGGCGGCAGTTCCGTCAGCAGCCCCGAAGGCGGACATGGCGCAGCTGACGAAAGCGACGAGTGCCACGCAGGGCATGGCGGCCACGGCGGACACCATCATCGGCGTGGACTTGCGGTGCTGCTGCCGCAATCTCACCGTCATCATGGCGCGGAATCCAGCTCGATGTTTTCAATGCACGGCATGGAATCGATGGACGGCAAGGCCACACACGCCAACCCGCGCATCGTCTTTGTCGGCAATCCCAACGTCGGCAAATCCACGCTCTTCAACGCGGTACTCGGCGCCAGTGCCACAGTGATGAACGCGCCGGGAACCACGGTTCTGGTCGAATCCGGCAGCATCGAACACGACGGCGAACGCTGGGACTTCATCGATACCCCTGGCACGGCCTCACTCGATGCCTACAGCCCGGACGAACAGGTCGCAGGGGAGGCCGCGATGGGCCGCCGCAGCTACGTGAAACCAGACATCATCGTCTTTACATTCAATGCAACTTCACCCTCGAAATCATTTTATCTTTTGAGCCAGTTGATGGACTTGGGCTTCCCGATCATCATCGCGGTCACCATGCTTGACTTGGGGGAAAAGCAGGATTCTCCGGTCACGCTCAAGCGGCTCGAGCGCACGCTTCCCGGTATTCCGATGGTTCGTGTCGACGGTCGCACCGGCTACGGCAAAACCGAGTTATTAGACACCATCGCGGCAACACTCACCGAAATTAGGGCGCAGGAAGCAGAACGGAGTTCGGAGCGCACTGAGTCATCGAAGAACACTGTAGCCAGCACAAATGTAGACGGCGATGGGAAATTACTGCAAAGTTCGCCGGCAATAGAAGGCTCTCAACGCAATCCCATCGAAACGAATCCAGACAACAACGTTCAAGCAGACTCGTCCGAAAACTTGGATTCGCAAGGAGCTGGAGCAGAGAAACCAGACAGCGGCGCAAATATGCATCGAGTTGCTGGCGAACCAATCTCACAACCTCAGACGGACACAGCGAAAGAAACGGTAAGTGAGGCAGCACACAAAGCCTCGGAAGTCATGGAAACCACGCTCGCAAAGGCCGAAAATGCGACACCTTCTTTAAACGGCGGCGGAGCCGATGTTTCCCGCGAAATTCACGTGCAACTGACCCCCAAACCAGTCACCAGCATTTCGGCGCCACCCGCGAGCGCAACGCAGGAGGAAGTCTCGCAATGGGTGCGAGCGACTTCGGACGAACGCTTCGAATGGATCGCCAAGAAACTCAAGGAAATCAACAAAGGGCTGCCGCAGGGCGCGGCGACCACGGCGCACCGCGAGACCTTCTCCGACAAGCTCGACCGCGTACTGCTGCATCCGGCGGTCGGATTGGTTGTTTTCCTCATCACGATGTTCCTCGTTTTCGAGGCGACCACCACGCTGGCCGGCCCGTTGCAGGATTGGTTCGACGTCACGCTTCGCGGTTGGTGCACCGACGGCATCGCTTGGATTTTCACCGCCATCGCCGGCAAGGGCTCGCTTGACGGATGGCTTTATTCGCTTATCGTCGATGGGTTCCTGAACGGCGCAATCACAGTCTGTACGTTCATCCCGCCGATGGGCATCATGTTCATCATCCTTTCGCTGCTTGAGGATTCAGGCTACTTGGCTCGTGCGGCGTTCGTAATGGACCGCGCCATGCGCATGGTCGGACTTGATGGACGGGCCTTCCTGCCGTTGGTGGTCGGCTTCGGCTGCAACCTGCCTGCACTGGCCTCCACACGTACGCTGCCGGATTCGCGGCAACGTTTGCTCACCGGCCTGCTAATTCCGTTCACCTCTTGTTCCGCGCGTCTGAGCGTCTACGTGGTGCTGGCGTATGCGTTCTTCGGCAAGTACGCGGGCGTAGCCATTTTCCTGATGTATGTAAGCTCGATCGCCATCATTCTGGCCGTCGGCTTCGCACTGCGCAAGACGCAGTTCAAGGACCTCAAAACCCAACCGTTCGCCATGGAACTGCCGCCTTACCAGATGCCGCGCTTGTTGCAATTGCTCAAGTCCGTGCTGCAGCGCCTCTGGTCGTTCATCACCGGCGCGAGTTCCGTCATCGTCACCATGCTCATCGTCGTGTGGGTGCTTTCCGCCATCCCGATTTCGGCTGGCGCTGCCGGCACCAATTCCTTCGGACACGTCGACAAAGTCGAAAATTCCGTATTCGGCGCAGCTTCGTCGGCCATCGCACCCGTCTTCAAGCCTGCCGGTTTCGACGATTGGCATGCTTCCGCAGCGCTGGTCACCGGTTTCGTGGCGAAGGAAGTCGTGGTCGGCTCACTTTCGCAGAGCTACGCCATCAACGATTCGGGCGACCAGTCCGAGCAGGCCCAAGGCCAGGGGAGCCTCGGCCAAGCGGTACACAAGAGCTTTGAGAAGTCCAGCGACGGCCACCCCAATGCTGCCGCTGCAGCGTTCATGATCTTCATCCTCGCCTACACGCCGTGTCTAGCGACGGTAGCCGAAATGAAGAGACAATACGGCATGAAAACCGCCCTACAATCGGTGGCGACAGGGCTGATAGTGGCCTATATCCTTGCCATTATCGTCTTCCAAGTCGGGCGATTATTATGACTTCCGCGCCCGTCAATAATGAGGACAATGGTTTCCATAAAGTATTCGGCAATTCGCCAAAACTATCAAAAACCAGTAATCAAATTCCCTTAGGAAATCAAACCGCGTTATCCGTTTCCGAAAAGGTCATCGACGGCCTCACCCGCGGCCAGACCCCACGCATGATCGCCACCAATCTCAGCCTGCCACTCGATTTCATCGACCTTGTCATCGAGCAGGAACGCACCGCCGGCCGCCTCAATATCTACGACCTGCGCTCATGCAATTCCACCACCGGCGAGGGCTGCAATCCCGACCCGGAATCCCTGGTCTGCGCCGGTTGCCCGATCCTCCCCAAGGCCATCCGCCAGCGTCAGTCCGTCTTCGGCCGACTCAAAGCGAAGTTGAGAATCAAAACATTTCAAGATAAATAAGCCGTCTCGAATAAAATCTAGTTTTGCCCCCGAATAATCAAGAGGATGGCAATAGCGAAATCACTGACCGTTCGAGAAGAGAAATATTACAAAATCCTAGACGAACAAGCAGAACAAGGCACTTTGCCGCACGATATTATCGGTCACGATCCGCACCGGCGCAAAACGCATTCGGCCAGTTCCGTTTTGTCGAAACCGGCCGAATGCATTCGTCGCGTTGCCGCGATATCGCTCTTTTACTCCTCCCGACGACGCAGCTGCTTGAAAGCGACAGAGGCAAGCGGCACTGCAAGTGTCAATGAGACGAAGGCGACCACTATGACGATGGTGATGTCCGAGCCGGAAGCGGGGAGCTGACCGGGCGCAGGGTCAGACGCGGGCTTGGAGACGGGATTCCGCGCAGGATTGGACGCAGGCTTTGATGCCGAGGCCGGTTTCTGTTCGGATGATGATGTCGGATTATGCTCAGCTGATGGTGCAGGATCGAGATCAGGATTCGGACCTGGACCAGGATCCGGCACCGGCACCGGTGCAGAAGACTTGCCATTCTGGAACTGGGTCTGCTGGAGTAATCCATTCTCGCCTTCGGCAGGATTCAGCGTCAGGGGGAACAGGCTCGGAAAGCTCATGCCCCGCTGGAGCCACGATCTCGCAGACCGTCCATGCTCCCCATTGGCGTCCGGTAACCCTGAATTTGCCCGGCGTGGGGTACTGGTCGGCCCCGATGCAGGCAACGGCGGTGCAATCCTCAACTTCAAGGCTCTGGTCTTCAGGGCCGGTCAGCCGCCACTTGAAACCGCGCAGGCAGAGTCGTGCCGTCCTTATCGAAGCGCGACCATTCCAACACACCGGGTTTGTCCACATCCCTGATGGTGACGACGACATCCGCGTCCGCAGGCACTTAGAATGTACCGTCGGGATTGATAGTGAGTGGCCTTGATGTATTCCTCCTGCTCGTAATAGCCACCCATGATGGGATATTTGGCCCAGTTGTTGGACTCCGCATCAGCGAACACCAGGCCCTGCAACGGCACTTCCGTAAATGAAGTGACATTGGTGCTGTCATTCAACGTTGATGACGGATCGGTAGCCGATGGGATGAGATAGGCAGAGCAGCTGAAATCGAATGAAACCTTCTCTCCATCAATCTTGTTTTCCAGACCGGTCACCATGGTGTTGGAGGAACCCGATCCCCTTGGTTGTACATATATGGCAAACCGTCACCCGGCCATCTGCCTGTCCGGTAAGTCCTCATCAGATGGGCGGAGGAATATTCCTCGCCAGGTCCTCCCGCAGGAGTCACCGAGCATCTGGTGGAGAACCAGTGATCACTGCCGACTTGGGTTGAAGTGGCCCATACCACCTTTGATGTGGTCACATCCTCTTCTTCGGTGGCGCTCCATTGCACCCAATTGATGGCATCACGGAATCTACCCTGACCGCCAGTGGCTACCATCTGCGGGCCGACTATGGGTGCGGAGCCCAGCTAATCGGCGTTCGCCGTTGACGATACCGCTGCTCCGACCAGACCTACGGCAAACACACTTACTGTTCCAGCTAATTTAGCAAAGCCTCTGCGCCTCAGCATTTCGGTTCCTCTCATCGAACCACAGAAGAATAAAACAACTTCTCAATCCGTCACCTTTGAATTACAACAGAATACTTCTAATAATGCCGCAATCGGCATAAATCAGGATAATGAAGCAGACACCAAACCCATTTGACCTATATTCGAAATCCACAAACAAGCATCAACCGTTATATATAGCAAATAACCGCTGATTCGTTTAGATTGTCAGTATTGATACAAACGAAATAAACAAGACCTGTTATCAGTATGGCTTCGCCTAAAAAATCTAAAAACAACCAGATATTCCATACCTGACTTTCACAGGTTTATCACACTTTGGTATTGCGGTAAACCTATTGTAATTGCAAGCAAACGAGAACATCCTCGGAATTCCGTCCAGACAACAGCAAGCCCCACCATCCCGATACAAGAATGGGCGACGAGGTGTATCACTACCCTCGTCGCCCATTCTTACCAATTCATCTCAGATGACGTCAACCGAATACGCCAACCATGCTCCTTTCACTCCTCGCGGCGGCGCAGCACCTTGGTTGCACCGGTCGCAAGCACAAGTCCAAGCGCCAGTGTCGCGAAGGCGATCATCACCACGACAGCGATATCGGAGCCCGTGGCGGAAAGCCGCGGCCCTGGCTTCTTGACATTCTGCCCAGATTCCTTTGCACTCTGCCCAAGCACGGCATTGAAATCAGGATCGAGCTTGACACCCGGCGTGACATTAGCGCACTTGCCGTCCTTGAATGCCCCCATCTTGAGCAGACCATACTGGCCTTCGGACGGGTTCAAGGTCAGCACCAAGGGCTTGGAGAGTCTATGGCCGAGTGGGGCAATCGTTTCCGTAATCGTCCAATCGCCCCACTTGAGGCCGGTGACGCTGAACTTGCCGGGCGTAGGGTCCTGGTCAAGACCGGTGCAGACCGCAGCGGTGCAATCCTCGATGTCAAGCGACTGCCCGTCTGGGCCGTTGAGCCTCCACTTGGAGCCGGAAAGCAACGTCTTGCCGTCCTGATCGAAGCGGGACCATTCCAGCGTGCCGGGCTCGTCCACGTTCTTGAGCGCAATCACCACATCGGCGTCGTCGGGCACATTGAACGTGCCGTCGGGGTTGATTGCGACCGGCGTGCCGTCGGGGTTGATTGCGACCGGCGTGCCGTCGGCGAGCGTCACCTTGATGTCGCTCTGCTTATAGCCCGCTTTCAGCAGCTGGGAAACCGAATAGGTGCCAGCGGCAACGTACTCGGGCTGGTCAAGGGTCGCATCCTGGCTGCTGCCGCCCAGCTGGTTCAGTGTAATCTTGGAGCCGTCGCCGGATGCCGTACCGCCAAACCGGTAGTCGCGGTCGAGCTTGACGGTGAGCTTGGGCTGATGGGTGGTGACCTTGCGGATGCCGGTCACGCTCTCGCCGTTGTTGAGCGCGGTCTGTGCCTCGGCCAATGTCAGTGGAGTGGTGTGGTTGGTGTCACTATCTTTGTAATACACAATAGCGGCGGATTCCACGTAATTGGCCTTGTCGGAGCCGACCACGCTGGCGATGCCACCGGCCGGCGGGGCTTGTGGCACACCCTCTGCATACGTCACCGGGTCGCCCGTGGTCGGGTTGACGGTGAAGTTGAAGTCACCGGGCGTCGCGCTGCCTCGTTCAACCTCCGTCTTGAAGGTCAAGGTCGGGGTCTTGGGAGCCACGGTCTGTTCGCAGACGACGCTGTCGCCATTGGCCATGGCCACCGTCGCATCAGTGAGGCTGATCGGCGAGCCGCCCAAGGTGCAGGCCAGCGGACTGGTCACTTCGTAGCCGGGCTTGCTGCTCATATCGGTGCTGATCCTGTAGGAACCTTCCGGAAGCGGCAAACCAGTGCCGTCCGGTAGGCCAACCGCAGACCCGCCAGTCGTCGGCGACGCCGTCACCGGGAAATCGTCCGTGGTTGCCGTGCCGCCACCGGCGATATGCGTGGTCACAGTCAGCGTCGGGTTGGAACGGATCAGTTTCTTATAGGTGCACTGGATATTGGAATCGTAGCTTGTCGGCGTTGTAATCTTGCCGTCCGTCACCGTCACTGGCGTGGCCGGGCTGGTGGCCAGATCCTCACAGGTAAGCTCTGTGGAATACCGGCTCTCGCCGCTGGCCGAACCGGCGTCGAGCGGAGCCGCAAGCGTATACTGCGAACCCGACTTGACGCTCGTAGGGGCAATTTGCTCGGTTTGTACACCAGGCAAGCCGCCTGTGGTCGTGGCGCTGCCGACGGTGCCGTCGGTGGAATCCTTGACGGTCATTGCGAACTGATCGCTGCCGGCATATCGTCCATCAGGCAGATTCATCAGCACGCTGAGCGTGGGAATATACACGTCGACCGCATAATCCTCAACCTCACCGTTGGTGGTGGTGATGCCGGAAGCGGCAAGCGTACCAACCGAGGCGGTGCCGAGAGGCCCGGTGTCGCCAGTGATACGCACACGCTCAAACGTCTGGCCGCTCGCCGTCTCACCCTTCACAGAACGCTTGGCATCGCTCGGAATCGTCCAAGTCAATGTGGCGGTGCCTTGAGAATAATTACCGCCAGACGGAACCGAACCCACGCATTCCACCTGATCACTGGCCTCGGTAGTCTCGTCAAAGACACCATTGTGATTCCAGTCGATCCACCCTTTCACTCGCGCTGCAGCGGTATCCGTTGCGCAGCTTACCGCTTGGGTGAACGTGTTGCCAGTAGGCAGAATCTTGACGTTCTTATCGGTCGGGGTGTTGTTGTGCGGCGCGTCCTTCAACCCGTCCTCATCACTCACCGCCTTGGTCGGATCGATCGGGTCGGTCTTGCCATTCAGGTCGTCCCAATCGGCGTTAGTGGAGAAATGACGCCGGGATTCCGGATCCTCCCATACGCCAAGCCTGGGCACGGAAGCGGCCATATCGGCTACTTTGTTGGTGTCGCGAGCCTGGGAAAGGTTGTATGTGACCCATCCAGGGGCCAAAGGATAATCGGGGTCTTCGGTATCATTCGGGGTGGGGACGGAGGACGAAATATCGTCAGCACCAGTGCCACCGAGTTCGCCGCCCTCCCATTGCGGCTGCATGAGCGAGCTGCCGACCTTATAGTCGGCCGCGCCAGGCGAGGGGGTCACACCGGGATTGACACCGGGTGCATCACCGAAATCGGTGGCCGCCACGACACCGAGCGCAATGGCCGTCTTGCCACCACCTTTAATCTCCACATCGGCCTGTTCGGAATTCTCAAGGAACATAACCGACGATGGTCCTTGCTGACCGTGATTGCCGCACTGTGAGCCATCCGAACGGAAACGCACAGTATCTCCATTACGATCCGCCACAGAATTGGTGGGGCATGAGGGCGTACGATAACTATCGATCAAACGCCACTTCGGGGTTTTGCCCGGCTCCGGCACGGGAGTGGCCTTGATATACTCATGCTGGCCGCCGCTTTGCCAATTATTGGACTCCGCATCGGCGAAGACCATGCCTTGCAGCGGCACTTCCTGATAAGAGGTGGTCGGCGCTGTCTCAGTGGTGTAAACCGGCCTCGTAGGAGATTGAATGAGATAGGCCGTGCAGGAATACTTGAAAGTGATTTTCGCACCTTGGGTCTTATTGGCCAAGCCAATGGTCATAGTGTTCTCATCGGCAGGATTCGAAGACTTGTTGTTATATAGCTGCACCAAACCGTCGCCGAACCAATCACCTGGCAAATACGACTGCATCTGATTGGCGCCGCTCAGCGGGTCGCTGCCGTCCGGAGCGATTTCGCAGCGTGTGTCAAGCCAATACCCGTCACCGGCATTGGTGGCATCCATCCATTTCGCTGTCGCGCCGTTGATATCGACGCCATCGACATCGTTCCACTGCACCCAGTTGATGGCGGCGCTAAGGCGCCCGTCACCGCTAGTGGCGGAAACCTGGGGACCGACCACGCTACCACTGGGCGGATCCGCGTTCGCAGTCCCGGCCACCAACATGCCTGCTAGTGCCATGGCAGTTGCGCCGACGACGCCGGCCAACTTTGCCAATCCTTCGTGTCTGAACATCATTGTCTCCTTCCAAAAGAACCAGTAACGGAAGGTGAGTAACCGCTGTACCAGAAACTCGCCCTTGAATTACAAAAGTACTGATTCAATAATGACATAAATCAATAATCAGCGTTAGATTATGCAAATGAAGAAACTTTTATTGTGTAATTCGGACATCGCAGAATTCGACATCAAGCGATATAACATTGACGAAACGATGAAATCAAGCGAATTTGCGTAAAAGTATTAAAACGAAATACAAATACCTCATCTTGGCCATCACAGCAATCTGCCGGTGGACAGGGGAAAATATTGAAGCTATAATATTATGCCCTTGTTTGCGTGGTCGGCCTTTTGCCGCCTATTGACGAAATTCATCCCTGAATTTTCTCGACGGTCCGCAAAAATAGGTGGGGCAACGGAAAGTGGCTTCCGTTGCCCCACCAGAATCGCGGGCCGGCCTTGCAATCAAACCGGCTTGCGAAATTCCTTAGCGCTCAGCGTTTCAGCGCCGTAACGCCACAGCGAAACGGCCCCACAGCATCACAGCGCTTCAACGCCTCACCTCACTCATGACGTGCGTGACGTCCCTTTCGCGACACCCTGGCCGTCACGATGCCGAATGCCAGCATCAATGCGGCCAGCGCAAATACGGCCATCATGGCGACCGCCGAGCCGGTCGAGGAAAGTCTCGGCGCGGCAGCGGGCTGGGACCGGGGCTGGACCTGAACCGGCGGATGCTGGGCACCGGGAGTGACGACCGGCTTCTTGCCGTCCTGGAATTCGGCGTGCTGCAGGAGCCCGTCGGTCGGGTTCAGGGGCAGATGCGCCGGCCTGGTGAGCTCATGGCCGGCCGGAGGGATGACCTCGGTGATCGTCCATTCGCCCCACGGGAGGTTCGGAACCTTGAATTTGCCGGGCGTCGGATCCTGATCGGCACCGGTACAAGGACCGGATGTGCAATCGGTGACATCGATGCTCGCGCCGTTCGGTCCGTCCAGATGCCAAGTCGAACCGGGCAGGAGCGTCCTGCCGTCCTCGTCGAAGCGCGACCATTCCACCGTTCCCGGATCGTCCTCGTTCTTGATGGTGGCGATGACGTTCTCGTCTTGCGGTACAACGAACGTGCCGTCGGCGTTGACCGTGACCGGCGTGCCGCTATCGAGCTTGACCTCGATGGAGACCTGCTTGTAGCCCGCGCTCAGCAGCTGCTTGATGGAATACGTGCCGGAGACGACGTGCTTGGCTGTGTCGAGCGTGACGTCCTGCGCGGAGCCGGTTTGCGGAACCAGGCTGATATGCGAGCCGTCACCCGTGGCGGTGCCACCATAACGGTAGTTGCGCACGAGCTTGACCGTCAGGACGGGCTGGTGACTTTTCACGGTTCTCACGCCAGAGACACTCTCGCCGTTGGCGATCGCGGCCTGCGCCTGGGCCAGGGTCAGCGTAACGCTGGGGTCGCTGTCCTTGTGGTAGACAATGTCACCGACCTGCTCATAATCGGGCTTGTCGCTGCCGACCACGGTGAAGTTGCCGGTCGGAGCATCTTGCGAGACGCCTTCCTTGAAGGTTTCGCCGGTGCCGCCGGCCGGAGTGACCGTGAAGTCGAAATCGTTGGGAGTGGCGGTGCCGTCGCCCTGAACCACCGTCGAAAGGGTCAGGTGGGCCACGCCCGGGGTGACTTCCTGGGTGCAGACGACGTTCTGTCCGTAATTGAGCGGAACCTTGCCACCCGCCAGAGGCACCTGCACGGAGTTGTTGAGCACACAGCTCAAAGGACTGCTGATGGTGTAACCGGGCCGTCCACTCATATCCGTAGCGACCTCGTACTGGTTGCCGGGGAAGTTATGGGAAACACTGTCGGGCATCGAAACCGCAGAGCCGCCGTTCGGGGTGACAGTCACGGGGAAGTCCGAAGGAACCGCACTGCCACCGCGCACTACGGTCTTGATCGTGAGGCTCGCCGGTTTGCTGGCCACCTTGCGCACGCCGGTCACCGACTGGCCGTTGGCGATGGCGATCTGCGCGGCACTCGGGGTCAACGGCAAATGGGTGATGTCATCGGTATACGCAATATCGCCCACTTGAACGTAGCCGGGAAGCATGGAACCGACGACCGTGTACTTGGCCGCGGGAACCTCTTTCTGATCACCCTCGTTATAGACGACCGTATCGGTTTCGTTGCCACCGTCGGGCGTCACGCCGAATTGGAAATCGTTGGGGGTGGCGGTGCCGCCGTTGGAGTTGTCGACCTGCGTGACCAGCTTCAGCTTGCCGGGCATATCACGCACGATGCGCTTGCCGGTGACATGCTGGCCGGGGACGAGAGTGATCTTCCCGGTCACCGGATCAGGGGTTATTGTATTTCCGTTGGAATCATCGGTATAGACCACATTGCCGACCTGCTCATAGCCCGCAGGGAGTTCGGACGGCGTGACTAGATAATTGTCATCGACCAGCGAATGGGAATCGCTGCCGGTGCCGCCGGTGCTGTGGAAATCGTTGATCGTGCCGGGCGAGCGATCACCCACAACGCCGAAACTGAAATCGTCAGGGGTTTTTGTACCGCCGTAGTTGTTTCGGACCACCGTGGTCATCGTCAGCGACGGATCGCTGTTGCGGGTCAGGATATAGGTACATTGCACATTCGTGTCGAAACTGCTTGGCATGGTCAAGTTTCCGCTGGAATCTATCGGAACGTCGGCGCTACCATTGTTCAGATCAACACATTTGACCGTCTTACTGTAATACGAAGGGCCACTGCCGCTGCCATAGGTGACCGGCGCGGTGACGGTATAGCCATAGCTCGGCCGCACGCTGCGGGGCGCGATGATCGCCGACTGCAAACCGCTGACATTGCCCGTAGTGGTCGCATTGCTGATCTCCGGGCCACCGCTGCTGCTGTTGCCGACATTGATGGCCATACGCACCTGGTCGTCCGGGCTCTTGCGGTCACCAGCGATCTTGGTGCGGACGCTCAGGGTAGGGACATGCACATCGACCCTGTAGTCCTCCACCTCGCCGGAGCTGCTGGTCATGCCGGTCGGCTGCATATTCATGATGCTGCTGCTTCCGGGAGCCGTTTGGTTTGTAATACGCAAACGCATATAGGAAGGCTTGCCTTCTGCCGAAATCTGGCGCTTGGCGTCGCCGGGCAAATACCAATGCAACGTCGCCGAATAGCCAGTGGGCGAGCTGGAATCTGCAGAACAGGCCACCTGGTTGCTGGCCTCGGCCTCTCTTTCACCGGCCCCAGTCGCCTGGGCCGTTTCGAAACTTCCGTCGTGGTTCCAATCGATCCAGCCACGCACATCACCGGAACCGTAGCAACGAACTTTCTGGGTGAATGTACCGTCCGCATCAGGCAATACTTTGACGGCGTGGGTGGAGGTCGGGATATCGACGCCATCCTCGTCGTTGACCACGTCACCGGGGGCGACTGCAAAGGCGGAGTCACCGTTGAAGTCATCCCAATCGGCATCAGCATCGAAATGCGGCCCGGTTTCGCCGTCCTCGTGGGCTCCAAGTCGGGGGCTCGGCGCCTCGGCCTGTGCGATCAGATTCGCATTGCTTCCCATCCCGTCCCTGGCTTCGGAAAGGTTGAAAATCTTGCCGCCAACCATGCTGGTGTCGGGATCGTGAGGATCCTGGGTGGCGTAATCGGTGCTGGGGATGTCGCCGTTGCCGAGCTCGCCGCCCTGCCAAGAAGGCTGGAACATGGAACCGGCCACGCCGAAGCTTTCAGGCGCGTCGCCGAAATCGGAGGAGACGATGCTGCCCAAGGCCACGGCCGTCTTGCCGCCGCCCTTGAGCGTCACCGTCGCGTCGGTGGAACCTTGCAGGAACATCGTCGAGGATGGGCCTGTGCCGCCGGAATTGGAGCATTGACCGCCGTCGGAGCGGAATCGCATTGTGCTGCCCTTGAGTTCGGCCACGGAATTGGTGGCGCAGCCGGGAGTGCGGTAGCTGTCAAGCAGGCGCCAAGCCGGGTTGGTGCCGTTCTTCGGGGTGGCCTTGATGTATTCGCTTTGGTAATACGTCCAGTTATTGGACTCGGCATCGGCGAAGACCAGGCCCTGCAGCGGGATACTGAAGAAATCGCTGCCGCTGGTGTTGGTCGTGTCGGTGAGGTTGCCGCTCGGATCGGTGGAGGAGTCGATCAGATACGCGGAACAGTTGAAATCGAACGTCACCTTTTCGGCGTCGTTGGTGGTGGCCAGGCCGATTTTCATATTGTTGCCATAACCCGAAGCGCCGTCAAAGTACATCTGTCCCAAACCGTCGCCGCTGTAGCTGCCCGGCTTGTAGACCGTCACCGTATTGGAAGACGAAAGCGCATCGGTTGCACCGGCGGTCGGCGACAGGGAGCATCGAGTCGACATCCACTTGCTCGGGCCTGCCTGAACAGGCTTGGTCCACGTCACCTTCGAGCCGGAAATGGAGTCGTGTTCGGCACCCCATTCGACCCAGTTGATGGCCGTGCCCATACGGCCGTTGCCACCGGTTGCAGGAATCGCGTTGGCAGTGTTGGTGAATGCCACAAATCCCGTCAGAAGCATAGCTATCGTACCGATAATAGCAGCGATTTTAGTGGATAATTTATTACATATCTTGTGTGAAGTTAGTTGATTAGACACTTCTTCGTCTCCTGACGCTTTTTACGAATTTCGTGAGAAGCAAGCTGTTCCAAGTATTTTCAGCTGTTTTTAACTTTGTCACACAAAACTATTTAGCATTACGAAAAATGAATATTATGCGTCAAGCGAAGTCATATATACATTCAATGTATAACAAATTACCTTCAAAGTTTTACATTGCGCAATACAATAGACAAATAGAAAATGTGATCTAAATTACACAAACAAAACGACACGCCGAGAAACGCAATGAGCACTAAAATAGCAAAATAATCAAAACGACTCAATAGGCGACACACACCCAAGCGACCAACAAAAAGGTCAGACTACTCTTCGTCGTCCTCGTCTTCCATTTCCTCGTGGATCTTCAACGCACGACGCAGCGAAGAGACGGAACCGAACCCACAGCGATCTCCGATCTCCACCAACGTCAGCGACGGCTGGCTCTTGCGCAGCTCCAGGGCCGCTTCGGTGCGGGCGCGGCGGACAAGCGCGGTGAAATTGGTGTCCGCCTCCTGCAGCGCGAGCTGGACGGTACGCACGGAAACGTTCTCGTGCTCGGCCGTCTTCGTGACGCTCAATGCGGAATCGGTGTAGTTTTCGGAAACGTATTTGCGCACGCGCTCGATCAGCGGCATCACGCTCATGCCTCGGCCGAAGCACGCGATCAAGAGCGCACGCGCCACGTCGTTGGCTACGGTTTCCAGCGTATCGACCATCTGGGCATGCTGGTTGTTCAGGTTGCAGGCGCTCACCACGAAGGCGAGCAGCGGCTGCAGCGAAACGACGTCAAGCTTGGAATTCTGCCCCATCATCGAATAGGTCTTGTAATCGGGAAGGATCGTCGCGAAAAGCCGCGAGGAAAGGCTCACGCCGATCAGCTCGTTGGCCGGAGCCGTGGTCTGGAAAACCACATCGCCGGTTTCTGGAGGAATGAGGAAAACGCCTGGACGACGCTTGAGGATCTTGTTGTCGGACGTACTGATTTCGACGTGTCCGTGGAGCAGGAAGACCATTGTGGCCATTTTGGCGGCGGCCTCGTCGCGCGTCCATTCCATCACCGTGGCCGGCAAGGTGGTATGGGAGAAGGTGACTTCCGGAAAAACGGAGGAACGAGCCGGAACTTTTCCGCGTTCGCCGGCGATGCGGATATGCCCGCTACCCACGGAATCAGCGGTGTCGCCGTAATTAACAGGCTGACCTGAAGACGAGTAATCGGCGACATTCGCGGTATTGTTGCGCAACGCATCCGTACCTTGCCTCACGGAACGCACATTATCAGGCCTTCCGTTCATCAGCGAATCGTTACGAACAAACATACTTGAACCCTACCGTCCCTTACTCAATGACCAAGTCACACCCGTGCAACCAAGCATAGTAACAAATCGGGCTAATGTAACCCCCAGCGGCCAAAGATTATCGTATTACAAAAAATATCGTATCGCAAACCTACTGTTTTTCGGTTTCGGCCGCATCGCCCTTCTCGATCTGGTCTGTGCCATTGTTGCCAGCCTTGATATCCTTGAGCTCCGCGGAAATCTCCTTCAACAGGTCGACGGTCTGCTGGTCGGTACTGATCTCCTTCTTCTCTTCCTCGTCGTCTTTCTTCTTGAAGATCGACTCCGACATGTCACGGAACTTGTTAATCGGCACGAGGATGCAGAAATAGACGGCGACCGCAATCATCAGGAAGTTGAGAAGCGCGCCCAGAATTGCGCCGAACGAGATGGTGGAGTGGTTGAAGGTGACGGTCAGCAGGTTGTTCATGTTCGGCTTGCCGAAGATCATGGCGATCAGCGGATTGATGAGATTGTTGACGATCGAGTTGACCACGGCGGTCACCGCGGCGCCCATAACCACGCCGACCGCCATGTCGATCATGTTGCCGCGCGAGATGAATTTCTTGAACCCTTTGAACATGCTGCCCTCCCGGTATGTCGTAGCGTTCCTACTAAACCAAACAACCGGCAAAGCACTCCATACATTCCCGACACCCGCTCCTTCGCCCGGCGCCTCCACCACGAATCCGCGATAAATAAGCCACTGAGCACGGCTTACCGGCCCATTTATGGCACAATGAAATTTTCAGGCCACTCACCACCCATCAGCAGCTTTTTTATGGCGGATTCCCTGTTTCGCGCCCAGATGAGCGGGTTGGCAGTGGCCACATTATGTTTCCGTTTCGTAAACGACGCCTAAAAAAGATGCCCAGTTTTTTGAACATGCCCTTCCACCACTCCCGGCGGATTCTTACAATAAAAACCGGCAATATTCACTCAACAATGGAGTATCAATGCTGACCAATGACTATGTCAAGCGCGTATATGCGCAGGTTGAAAAGCGTGATGGCGACCAGCCCGAGTTCCTGCAGGCCGTCCGCGAGGTCTTCGAGACTTTGGAACCGGTTGTCGAAAAACACCCGGAATATGAGAAGAATGGTATCCTCGAGCGCTTGGTCGAGCCTGAGCGCGCCATCAAGTTCCGCGTCGCCTGGGTTGACGACGAGGGCAAGGTGCAGGTCAACCGTGGTTATCGCATCCAGTTCAACTCCGCCATCGGACCCTACAAGGGCGGCCTTCGCCTGCACCCGACTGTCACCGAATCCGTCATCAAGTTCCTCGGCTTCGAACAGGTGCTGAAGAACTCGCTGACCGGTCTGCCCATGGGCGGCGCCAAGGGCGGTTCCGACTTCGACCCGCGCGGCCGCAGCGACGGTGAGGTCATGCGCTTCTGCCAGGCCTTCATGACCGAGCTGCAGCGTCACATTGGCCAGTTCACCGACGTTCCCGCCGGCGATATCAACGTGGGCGCGCGCGAGATCGGCTACATGTTCGGCCAGTACAAGCGCATCCGCAACGAGTATTCTGGCGTCCTGACCGGCAAGGGTCTTGAGTTCGGCGGCTCGCTCGCCCGCACCGAAGCGACCGGTTACGGCCTCTGCTATTACACCGCCGCCGCGCTGCGCACCTTGAAGAATGATTCGTTCGAGGGCAAGACCGTCGTGATCTCCGGCTCCGGCAACGTCGCCATCTTCGCCATCGAAAAGGCGCAGGAAATGGGCGCGAAGGTCGTCACCTGCTCCGATTCCAACGGCTATGTCTACGATCCGAACGGCATTCAGCTCGACGTGGTCAAGGACATCAAGCTCGGCCACCGCGGCCGCATCAAGGAATATGCCGACCGTGTGGCCGGTGCCGAATACCACGAAGGCAGCAAGGGCGTCTGGACCGTTCCGTGCGACATCGCGCTGCCCTGCGCCACCCAGAACGAGGTCGACGGCGAATCCGCGGCCGCGCTGGTGAAGAACGGTTGCAAGGTCGTCTGCGAAGGTGCGAACATGCCATCCACGCCTGAAGCGATTTCGACGTACCAGAAGGCCGGCCTGCTCTACGGCCCCGCCAAGGCCTCCAATGCCGGCGGTGTCGCGGTTTCCGGCCTTGAGATGAGCCAGAACTCGTATCGTCTTTCCTGGACCTTCGAAGAGGTCGACAACAAGCTCAAGGACATCATGGAGAACATCGTCACCAACTCCCTGGCCGCCGCCAAGGAGTACGGCCACGAAGGTGACTTGATGCTCGGCGCCAACGCCGCCGGCTTCGTCAAGGTCGCCAACGCCATGGTCGCCCAAGGCGTTTGCTGAATCCATCCTCCTGTCAAACCGAACCACTCGGCTCGATGACTCTGAGCACATTCGCTCAAGCATAAATACGAAACCCGCCGCTGGCCTCACACCAGTCGACGGGTTTCATATTTTCACCGTCAAAGCAGTGCACCTAACGCGTCTCAAGATGCATCTTTCCGACGCCGCCGCCAGCAAAATGCACTTAAACATCAGCAAGGCGTATTTTCCCCGCACTACCATCGCTAAAGCGCCCTTTGTATAAATAATCATTAAGCAATATTTTCTATTTATATATGATATAAATATACCGAAGAGTTTCTTCTGGCGATTTAGTATCTGGGGAGCAACATGGCATATTCCGATACAATCAACGATAAACTGGCCACGCTCGAACGACGAGGCCAGAAGGTGGAGGCCCGACGCCGGCAAGCCGAACAAAGCCTGTCGGCTTGCCAAGACATCCGCAGCCATCTCCAACAACAACGGCAAGAGTTCGAAGACCGCCAAGATTACAGACGCGCGGCACTCTGCGGCTTGCGAGAGGATGCCCCGCAATGCCGCGGAACCGAGCTTTTCCTCGATATGATGACCAACCGGATTCAGGGAAGCCCCTACATCAATATCGCCGACAGCTACGACGAAACCCTGCGCCACGTCGATAGCCAAGTCGAAGAGCAGGAACTGCAAATCAAGGATTGCAATCGCCAGATGGACGATATCGAAGAAGACAAAACCTACTACAAGAAAAAGCTGAAACGAGCCAAAGAGGAGGAGCAGGAAATGGCGAGAGAGCAGCAAAGGCTTGAAACACCAAAGGAAGGAGACCGGTGATGGCAGAGGATCCGAATCTGGTAATTGACGATAGCTACGTCTACAAGGTCGGCAATTCATGCAAAAGCAATGGAGGATCCGTAGATGCTCTCTTCGGAAACTATTTGGATATTCTGCAATTAGTCGCTGATGAAGGCGTGCCCTCAGGCCAATTCCATGATGCAATCCTGGCCTTCAAGAACGTGGCCTCAAGCCTGCATGGCAACAGCCAATCTCCACGCCTGCAGTCTATTGGAGAGTCCTTCTCAACCACTATCGGCAATTTCATCGGTCAAGTCAAGAATGACGACCAGCCACTTTACTGATTATTGAACGCAAGGATGAAAAACGGGTAAACCAATATCGATGAGCATCAGCACTATGGATGATGCCATCAAACAACTTCGCATACTCGCCAACGATTGCACTCCTTACAACGCGGCTGGCAAACAGGGTGGAGGCGAGGTAATCGACACCATACACGGTGTAGACCAATCGTATAGCACCATGATTCAGCAAATGGGAAACCTGTTCTCGAGCACCGCCAACTTCCTGCAAAAAGCCCGAGACTCATACAAAAGCAGCGACGACAAAGCCTCCTGGCAGTTCAAAGGCTGACGCAGATCACCAATACAAGCGCGCTTAGCAGCCACGATAAAAACATCCGCAAAACGATATAACAGAGACGAGAACCATGGTAACCAGGGACTTTCGCGAAAGCACGAAACAAAAATATCTACAGGATGTCAGCAAGGTATGCTCCGACCAGGGAAGTAGATGGGACAACTTCTGGGATGGTGTCGATAAATTCTCTGCCATCGGCTGGCTTATCAACGAAGGCATCAAAGTCTTTCAAGGCCAAGACGCCTATGAACGCCAACTGATAGATATCAACAACACCACCCGCAAACAAATCCAACAGATTTGGACCCGCGTCAACAACGACGCCAGCGGCTACATGACGAAGTTCGCGGCAACAGGCGCTGACATCAACGGCTTCACCGCTCAGCTCAAGGCCCTTACCGACACCGTGAGTTCAGGAGGCTCATTCACAGCCGCCAACATCAACGGCAAACTCAAAGCCGGAATCGACGGATATCTCAGCATCGACAAATATCTCGCGGAAATAGCGGGAAACGGGCTTGATGTGAACGCCGCAACGAAAGATCCGCACGTAGCTGTCGAAGCATTCAAAGCCATCGCGCAGTTTGCGCTCGACCATTCGCCGAGCCTCAAAGCCAATGAAACATGGACCATGAATCTCGGCGGGGGACTGCTAATAATAATCGGCTTTCATGTTTCCGACTACAACGGAGGCAAAGGCACCATAACCCTCGATATCCCGGATGACGCTTTTGAAAACGAAAAACTCCAGCTTAAAGACATGCTCTCTTTCAGCAAAGATGGCATCAAAATCGATAAAGACGGCAACCTAGATACCAATGGGTGGGTGAGCGACAACAAAGGTGATAATCCTTACGATTTTAAAACAAAAATCATTACTGAATCATGGCACAAGACCGAGAATGGTCAGACCGAAAGCTTCACCCTCAAATTCAACACGGAAACACACGAACTCACTATAACTTCAGCCGTTGAAGACCAGCTACCCAATGGCACTGCCAGCACAGATATCACGAACCACCAAAGATTTCCAATGGCATATTCCGCCAAATACCCCTTCTGCACCCGTTACAGTAACCGACCCTGTAGTGATGAAAGCCCTGGATCGAATCAAAGCAGCATTGGCAAACTTACGCGTGCCTGCCCCAGTGGTAGTCTATGTCGTTTATCTTCTCAGCCATTTGTTGACTCCACAAATGGCAACGGTCATCATCAACATGTCCAAGGCCGCGCTCATGGCATATCTTCTTAAACTTCTCATCGAACTCGGCATACTCGCGTTCGCGAAATAAACACAAATTGATGTTCATTAGCATTCTGAAACATATCTATTTCATTGATAGAAGACAGCCAATTTTGTTATATCCATCGTTCCGAACGAAATGCAATTAGAAAGAACGGCATCATGCATACAAAAACACGACTTAAATCAACCATCATCTTGATGATTACGGTTTTGTGCTTATCTGTTTCTCTTGCCGGATGTGGCACCAGCACGCCAAGCACGAAAAACCCGACCACACAATCACAGAACACAACACCCAGGGACGAAGATGCCGGCAAAGGTAAAACCAAAACTATCACCTACGACAAATTCTTCGTCAAACACTACCTCTTCGACAATGCCAACGATTCCCCAACACACGTAGCCAAAGTATTCAAGGAGCAGCATGACGATTATACCGACGCATACGCCACACCGGACGGCGATGTCGTCACCACCGCGACCGAGAAACAGCTGGAAGCCAACATCAAGGAATACCAGAAAGAACGAAAAGAATTCGGGCAAGCCTTCAACAAAGACGCCAACAACAAGCACAACGGCTACCACTTCCAGATCAGCAAAGACGGCAGAACATTCTCCCTATGGTGCGACAACAAACTCACCCGCAACAACTATGTCATGACTCTCGGCAGCATACCCAAAATCAACGGAGGACTTTATTACCTGAACGGCGGCACTGGCCCTTGGGACATGCAGATCAACATCTACAACTGCCACAGCGGACAACTCATGCAGCAATACCCTTGGTCACAGAGCCCTGATTACCAACCCCAAGACTACGGAGCCTGAATCCCACAGATTCCATCTATAAAAGAGCAGCACACATGAACACCGAAACGGGCGTCACGCCCAAAGCAGATACCAATATAACCATCCTCGACGGAGCCATGGCGATACCACTGCCGGACAACTATGAACAACGCCCACCCATCCGGACCGGCGACAAGGGGGTGGCCGATTACCTAGCGATATACGACAAACTGGAAGCCAGCGGAGTGCCAAGCGAACCAAACGGCAAACCCGATGGCAAGACCATCCGACTCATGCTCGACGCACTATCGAAAATCACCATCCTGCGCTGCAAGACGGATACGGCCTACGTCATCGCCCAGCCAAGCGAACGGACTTGGCAAAAAGACACCGACGCCAGACTCGCCGCCCTGCGCCAGACACTCATCGAAAAGAACCCGGACGCATCAATCATCCAGTACGCCACCAAACACTACAGCAATCTCACAGAAGACGGCACATACCACGGCAACGACATCGGCATGCTTGGTTACCTTACCAATCCCGAAACAACTGATTCTCGATACAACGTCACGATTATCCTGCCCGCACACGGCAAAGAGGCGATAATCTCCATGACCTCCTCCACCGAACACCTGCTCGCCCGAGCCATGGAATTCAACCACATCGCCGACTCCATACAGCTCATCGAACCAGACCCGCCAGCCAACCCCGAACCGGAACCATCCGAGGACACCACGAAATGACAAGCAGACACCTCCGTACGCTTCGAATTGTGATAACTCCCATCACGACCGCACTCGCCGCCACCCTGCCACTGGCCGCCTGCGGCAAAGGGAAACGGCTGGCACAACCTATAAACCACCACATCTTTGGCGACTAAACACCGACCATCAGAAACGAGCGAAAACACCCAAAAATCACAGCTGTTGATTGCATATCGGTGCGCAGAGAGGAACGCAACGTGTATAGAACACCAGAAACCGAAGACGCTGAACACCCGAATGAGCACTACGGGAACGATCCAACTTCGTCTTATTTCGCATACCTAACTTCGATAACCAACAAAAGAGTCAACCGATTTCACAGTAACGCGGGGTGGATTCTACTCGTTGCCGGATGTCTCATATTCGTAACGAGTTTCTCTATATCGCTCACTGCAAGCCTCGCTCCCATTCTCGAGCTTTTGGCTTTTCTGTGCATGCTGGAAGCGATTCCTTTCGCATGTTTTGGAATAGTAGAGATAAGGCGGGCCGAGAAGAAAACCGAAAGAAACGCATTATGGCGCTCGATGATGGCCAACCTTGCTACCGCCCTCGGATGCGCATCATTTCTTTTATTGCCGCCGATCATATTCTATTTTCCTTTATATAGTTCGTGGCACTTTTTGGTCACGGCGATAGGGTTCATCCCTGCTCTTTTCGCGAAAATCTCGCAACGCAAAGTCGACGATAAGGCCGAACAATCTTTAAACGAAGAAAAGGCGCTGTTGCAAAACAACGCACCGACAATGCCAAAAATACCGGCAAAAGCTGAATCGGCTTCGTCAAGATTGCGTTTCAAAGATGAATCTGCGGGCGTTGGCCTTAGGCCTGATGAGCTGGATTCCAAAACACAACACAAACATTTCGGCCGCCGACGTTTGCTGCTTTACATCGTTATTTTTTCCTTATTGGCAATTTTTCTTGTGAGTGTTTGGGAAGCGATAGCAGAATTGCAATATTTTTCACCGGTACTATGGGTAGTCTCAATCACACAATGCATACTTATCATATTGACTTTTACTGGTTGTTTTCGAATATATCTGCGCCCAGATTATAGTTGGCTTCGTGCCATAAAAGGTACGATGTACCTTTCCGTCCTATTCAGCGTCCTGTCCATTCTGGTAGCCGTATTGCTGCGCAGGTTTGTTCCGCAAACAATATGTGCAACGGCATTGACACTATTTAGCATTTTTCTCTACGAATGGCTGGTAGCCAACACGGAACGGTACTAAAGCCAAGTACTAAAAACCACGGAGTCCCGCCACGACTGACCGAACCTGCGGTTCTCAACCAGAATCACGTTCACATTCACATCGGCATTTCGCGGTAATCGCCCTCATTCCAATCGCGACCGGGGATGAGGTCGTAGGGCATCTGACGGGCGAAAACCCAGAAGATGACGAGCACGATCAGGACGATGACGCCGAGCTGACGGGTGGGAGCCGCAAAAAGCATCGTGGTGAGCATCAATACCAGCAACCGGACGACATAAAAGGCAACGCGCGCACCACCGTGGCGCTCCTTGGTCTCGCAACTCATGTGCGTGAACATGCCGCCAAGCGTCTGCCCGCGGTGCGTCACCGGAATGAGCACCTCGAAAATGACGAACGAAAGCAGGGTGAAGAACTGCGCCAGCCCGTCAGATACGCCGGTGCCGAAAGCGTGGCCGAGGAACATATATGTGCCGTTGGGAAGGTATCTCGAGGATTTCTGGAAAAGATAGATCGAGCCCAGCGTCAGCGATCCATCGACAACGATGATAAATACCAGATCGAGCATCAGCGCAACGGCGCGGTGGACCAGCCCCGGCTTCTCGATGACCTCGCTCCGGTCCTCGATCTCGCGCACCGGCACCAGAGCCCCGTAAATCCAGGCGATGAAGCAACCGATAATCGCGCCCAGCGTGTTGGTCAGGAGGTCGTCAACGTCGAATTGCCTATAGGCGCACGGATAGATGCCCCAAACGCCTGTAAGCTGTGAGGTTTCGATAAACAGGGATACCAGGAATCCGACGGGAATCACCGCGTAGAACTTCCAGCGGGCCCAACGGGAAAGCGCGAAACCGAGCGGAATGAAGAAGATAACATTGAGCGCCAGTTGCAGCACCGCACCCTTGCCGCCTGTCGACAGGTCGGTCATGAATTGCATTACATGAAGTTGTGGCCTGTGCGCGTGGGTCAGGCAGTATTTCGCCGGGTCGTCGGGCATGGGGTAAAGCGTGAAGGTGACCAGCCCGAGCGCGTAGAGCACGCACAGATACGCCGCGAGCACCGCGCTGGAACGCAGGCGGTGGTAGCGGTGGTACATACCCGCCAGAATCGGCAGAGTCAGTACGGCCGAGAGAATCGGCCAAATGGTCATCGCGAGGATGAACGAGGTGCTGAAGGTCCTGATGTAGGCAATCACATCGGCCACTTTAGCGGAGGCGGCTTACGAAATCCTGCCAACTCGAAACGAATCCCGCAACTTACGAGTGCGCCGCCCCGCCTACTTTCGTGAAGACCTCATGATGCGCATGGACCACGCCGAACCTGCTAATAGGCATAAAGGTGAGCATGGCGACACCCCTTATCCGGTCTAGCGGAACGAGGCCATGGTTGCCGTCGTCGGCATGGTAGCGGGAATCCGCGGAGTTCGCACGGTTGTCGCCGAGCACGAAGACGTTGCCGGGTGTCACCTTTGTTTTGAAGGCGAAATTGCTTGGCGCAACCCCGGCCTTGAGGTACGAGGACTCGTTGATCGGCACGCCATTGACCGTCACCGGAGCCCCGCTGCCCTCGCAGGCCACAGTATCTCCGGGCAAACCAATCAATCTTTTGACCAGATCATTGGAAGCGAAAACATTTTTGGAATTCAGCCAATTCGCCGGGTCCTTGAATACCACGACGTCTCCACGCCTGAGTTTCAGCACGGGCTTGGCAAGACGGTTGGTGACGATATGATCGCCGATATTAAGTGACGTTTCCATGGAGCCGGAAGGCACGACGTAAAGGCCGATGACGAATATGCGCAGAAGGCTTACGATGATAACCGCGACAAGGCAGTATAAAAGAACCGAAATGATATCCTGAACCGTCAGGCGTCCGGAAGTGTCCTTCGCATGGGCTGGACCGACTTTCTTCTTGTCTTTGGAAGCATCATTGCCAGCTGC
This sequence comes from Bifidobacterium sp. ESL0784, assembly GCF_029433295.1. Classification (GTDB taxonomy): domain Bacteria; phylum Actinomycetota; class Actinomycetes; order Actinomycetales; family Bifidobacteriaceae; genus Bifidobacterium. The sequence goes on along the minus strand of NZ_JAQTHV010000001.1, from coordinate 47,738 downwards.
ATGTCGTTTTGATTTGCTCGTTGACCGTGTTTTCCGCATTTGGTCTCGTCCCATAATCACTTCATTGCGCGTTGTCAGTCATCGCCGAGGGTAACGTGCACACCCCCCACGAGCTGGCTGATTACATTGTAAAGAGCCGCGATGATGACCGCGAACAACGTCGCGACCACGACTTCGACGATGGAGAGAATCGTGACCGCGCTCAGCACGGTACCCAGCGAAAAAATGCTGGCCAGGTTGAAGCCGCCGGTGTCAAGGCCGGTAGAAGAGACGATCTGTGTGACCTGGTCGAAGACGCCGACCACATTCAAAAGCCCCCAGATAAGCGCGACCGCAACGATTTGGATGATGCCGGCAGCCACGGAAAGCAGGAGCGTCACCTTGGCGACGGACCATGCGTCGACGCGGGTGAGCGAAAGGCTCATGCGGCGTGCGCGCGGGGTGCGCTTACGAGGAAGCCCGCTTTTGTTAGCCGCCTTGTTGTTCAACGGCCACGGAGCGCCTTCCGACTTGGGACCGGAGCCCTCTCCGAGAACGGAACGGGCAACGCGGGGTGAGCGTTCGGATTCTGCGGCACCGGTACTTGCGTTCCGTGCCTGACGAAGCTGATTATCGTCAACGTTTTCGTTCATCATTACTCCTTGACCCACCACGCAGAATGCTCAAAATCGCCTGTTTCCGCGCAAAAGAACCTGCTAAGAGGCTATCAGTCTTCGGGGACGAAAAACAGTGTGAATTTTCTTGACAAATTTATCATCATCACAACAAACGCTGCGGCCGCCAATACCTCATTGGTACCAGCGGCCGCAGCATTGTCTGTCGTCCTGTTGAACGACTCAGCTATTTACTTGAGCATCACTCGGTTGTCTCGTCACTGTTGTCGGCGGACGAAGCCGAATCATCGCTCGCTGGGGTGACGGTAGCGGAATCGGCGGAATCAGAAGCATTAGCGTTATCGGTGCCTTCGCTATTCTCCGCGTTGTCTTCGTCCTCGTCATCGTCCGTATCTGTATTACGTGCGATGGAGAGGATCTCGTCGCCCTTGTCGGGCTTGGCAAGCGTCACACCTTGCGTATTACGACCGGTGCGCTTGACCTCGTTGACATCGGAGCGAATGACCTTGCCGGACTTCATGATGGCAAGGACCTGGTCGGAGTCGGCCACGATGACCGCACCCACCAGTTCGCCGCGGCCCTCGTTCATCTGCAGCGCCTTGACGCCAAAGCCGTTGCGTCCCTGGAGGCGGTACTGACTGATGGAGGTGCGCTTGGCGAAGCCCTCGTTGGTGACCACCAGGAGGCTCAACTCGTCTTCCATGTCGGCGCGGACCACGTCCATCGCCAGAAGCTCGTCGCCCTCGCGGAACTTCATGCCCTGCACGCCGGCGGTCTGGCGGCCCATTGGGCGCAGCTGCTCGTCGTCGGCTTTGAATTTCAGGCTCATGCCGTGCTTGGAGACGAAGATGATGTCATCATCTGCGTTGCACAACGTTGCGCCAATCAGCTCATCGGCTGGTTCGCCGGTTTCCGGATCCTCCATCAGGCGCACGGCAATGAGGCCGCCCTGACGGGTGGAATCGTACTGTGCCAACGGAGTCTTCTTGACCTTGCCGGAGCGGGTCGCGAGCACCAGGTACTTGGCGACTTCGTAATCGGGGATGGAAAGCACGGCCTGGATGCTCTCGTCGGGGGAGAGCTGCAGCAGGTTGGCCACATGCTGGCCCTTGGAATCGCGGGAACCTTCTGGCAGCTCGTAGGCCTTGAGCCTGAAGACGCGGCCGCGGTTGGTGAAGAAGAGAATCCAGTTGTGCGTGGAGGTGAGGAAGAAGTGGTCGACCACATCATCCTGACGCAGCTTGGCACCCTTGATGCCCTTTCCACCGCGGTGCTGGGCGCGGTATTCGTCGGCCTTGGTGCGCTTGACGAAGCCGGAGTGCGTCACGGTGACGACCACGTTTTCGTCGGCGATAAGGTCCTCGTCGCTCATCTCGCCGGAGAACGGCAGGATCTTGGTGCGGCGTTCGTCGCCGTACTTGGCTACGATCTCGTCGAGCTCATCGCCCACGATCTTGCGTTCGCGTTCGGGGCTGGCGAGAATGTCGTTGTAATCAGCGATCTTCTTCATCAGCTCGTTGTGCTCGTCGACGATCTTCTGACGTTCCAGAGCGGCGAGACGACGCAGCTGCATGGCCAGAATCGCGTCGGCCTGCACGTCATCGACATCGAGCAGATCTTCGAGGCCTGTACGCGCGGTTTCGACGTCCTTAGAGGCGCGGATGAGAGCGATGACCTCGTCAATCATGTCGAGGGCTTTCAAGTAGCCCTGCAGGATGTGGTCGCGGTCTTCGGCCTCACGCTTCAAATAGCGGGTACGACGGTCGATGACTTCCATCTGGTGGTCGACCCAGTGGCTGACGAAAGCGTCGAGCGAAAGCGTGCGCGGCACATTGTCAACCAGCGCAAGCATGTTGGCGCCGAACGTCTCCTGCAGCTGGGTGTGTTTGTAGAGGTTGTTCAGCACCACCTTCGGAACGGCGTCGCGCTTCAGAATGAGAACGAGGCGCTGACCGGTACGGCCGGAAGTCTCGTCGCGCATGTCGGCGATGCCCTGAATCTTGCCGTCGCGCACGGCGTCACGAATCGAAGCGGCGAGGCGGTCGGGGTTGACCTGATACGGCAGCTCGGTGACCACGAGGCACATACGGCCCTTGATTTCTTCGGTGTTGACCACGGCGCGCATGGTGATGAGGCCGCGGCCGGTGCGATAGGCCTTCTCGATGCCCTTATGGCCGAGGATGGTGGCGCCAGTGGGGAAGTCCGGACCCTTGATGCGCTGCAGCAGCGCCTCGAGCAGTTCTTCCTTGGTGGCGTCCGGGTGATCAAGCGCCCAATGCACACCATCGGCAACCTCGCGCATATTGTGCGGCGGGATGTTGGTGGCCATGCCCACGGCAATGCCGGAGGAGCCATTGACCAGAAGGTTCGGGAAGCGGGCGGGGAGTACGGTCGGCTCCTGCGTCTTGCCATCGTAGTTCGGCACAAAATCGACAGTGTCTTTGTCGATGTCGCGCACCATTTCCATCGCGAGCGGCGCCATGCGGCACTCGGTGTAACGCATTGCAGCTGCTGGGTCGTCGCCGGGAGAACCAAAGTTGCCCTGTCCGTCGACCAGCATGTAGCGCATCGACCAGGACTGGGCCATACGCACCAAGGTGTCGTAAATGGCGGAATCGCCGTGCGGGTGATACTTGCCCATGACGTCGCCGACGACACGGGAGCACTTGTTGTAGCCGCGATCGGGACGATAGCCGCCGTCATACATCGCGTAGATCACGCGGCGGTGCACCGGCTTCATGCCGTCACGCACGTCGGGGAGCGCACGTTCGACAATCACGGAGAGGGAGTAGGCGAGGTAGGACTCGCGCATTTCCTGACCCAGGTCGATACGCTGGATGCGTTCGCCGGTCATCAGGCCGTAATCGGTGTTGTCGGCCTCCTGCGGGCTCAACGGTTCGAGCGCGCCACCGGGGATGTACTCGTCATCACCACTGTCATTGTTGTTATTGTTTTCGTCTGCCACTGTAAATCCTTATATTTTTAAAATTATTCAGTTAGATTGCTATTCGTTCATGTCGAATAACATCAGACGTTAAGCGTCGATGAACTTTGCACTCGGGGCGTTGCGCTGGATGAACTCGCGGCGCGGGCCCACCTCGTCGCCCATCAGCATGGAGAAGGTCTCATCGGCCTGGGCCGCGTCCTCGATCTCGACCTGCTTCAGGATGCGGTGCTCAGGATCCATGGTGGTGCCCCACAGCTCCTGGTAGCTCATCTCGCCCAGGCCCTTGTAGCGCTGGATGCCCTCGCCCTTCGGCAGCTGGCGTCCGGATTCCTTGCCCTCTTTCAAGACACGGTCGCGTTCGGCGTCGGTGTAGACGAAGCTGTGCGGACCCTTGGTCCACTTGATTCGGTAGAGCGGCGGCATGGCGACATAGACGTAGCCGGCATAGATCATCGGCCGCATATAGCGGAAGAAGAGCGTCAGGTTGAGCGTCGCGATGTGCGCACCGTCGACATCTGCATCGGCCATGATGATGACCTTGTGATAGCGCACTTTGTTGAGGTCGAAATCCTCGCCATATCCGCCGCCGACGGCCGTAATCAAGGCCTCGATGGTGTCGGACTTCATGATGCGGTCGATGGATGCACGCTCGGTGTTCAGAATCTTGCCACGAAGCGGCAGAATGGCCTGCGTAATCGGGTTACGCCCTTGGATGGCGGAGCCGCCTGCGGAATCGCCCTCGACGATGAACAGTTCGCATTCCTCGGGGTTGTTGGACTGGCAGTCCTTCAACTTGTCGGGCATGCCGGCAGTCTCGAAGACAGACTTGCGGCGCGTGTTCTCGCGAGCCTTCTTAGCGGCGATACGCGCGTGCGAGGCTTCGAGCGCCTTCTGAATGATGTTCTTGGCGTCACTTGGATGGGCATCGAACCAATCACCGAGGCGGTCGGTCATCACACGCTGCACGAAGGTCTTGGCTTCGGAATTGCCAAGCTTGGTCTTGGTCTGGCCTTCGAACTGCGGGTTGGTGAGTTTGACGGACACGACGGCCGTGAGACCTTCGCGGACGTCGTCGCCGGAAAGGTTGTCGTCCTTCTCTTTCAAGAGGTTCTTGTCACGCGCATAGCGGTTGACCAGGCTGGTCAGCGCAGCGCGGAAGCCCTCTTCGTGGGTGCCGCCTTCGGTGGTGGAAATCGTGTTGGCGAAGGTGTGCACAGCCTCGGAATAGGCGGTGGTCCACTGCAGCGCGATTTCGGCGGAAATACCGAGGTTCAGATCCTCGGCTTCGAGATCGATGACCTCTTCTTCGATCGGCGTGGCCTTGCGGGACTTGACCAGATAGGCGACGTAATCCTTGATGCCGTTCTGGTAGCAATAGGAGACGGTTTCGGGCTTTTCTTCGGTCGCATCGTCCTCGCCGGCGACTTCATCGCCAGCGACGTTGTGCTTGCGCTCGTCGGTCAACGAGATACGCAGGCCTTTGTTGAGGAACGCCATCTGCTGGAAGCGAGAGCGGAGGGTCTCGAAATCGTATTCGGTAGTCTCGAAAATCTTCGGGTCGGCCCAGAAGGTAACGGACGTGCCGGTGGATTCGCCTTCGGCCATCGGCGCACCCTGCTTCAGCGGGGCAGTGGCCTTCTGATCCTTGAAGCTTTGCGTCCAGTGATAGCCCTGACGGCGCACCTCCACATCGATTTCGGTGGAAAGCGCGTTGACTACGGAGATGCCGACGCCGTGCAGGCCGCCGGAGACCGCGTAACCGCCGCCGCCGAACTTGCCGCCTGCGTGCAGCTTGGTCATCACCGTCTCAACACCGGAGACGCCTTCGCCGGGCACTTCATCGACGGGGATGCCACGGCCGTTGTCGACCACACGTACACCATTATCCGGCAGGATGGTTACTTCGATATGCGTCGCATAGCCGGCGAGCGCCTCGTCGACGGAATTATCGACGATCTCATAAACCAGGTGATGTAGGCCACGCGGACCGGTGGAGCCGATATACATACCCGGGCGGATACGCACGGCCTCCAGGCCTTCCAAAACCCTCAGATCACTGGCGTCATAATGCTCAGGGGCGAGTGAGTCATCAAGCTGGGCGTCTTCCAAAGCATCGGTTTCCGCCTCAATCTGTGCTTCGGTTTTGGGCTCGTTGTCACCTTCATCGGCGACATTGGTATTCTCGTTATTCACTTCAGAGTCTGCCACAAGGTTCCTTCCTGCATTTTCCCTCGCACGAAAGACTCCCCGCGGGGGCGATACACTCTAGAAAGCAAATAATGGGGTCTTCTAGAGGTTTAACCATATAGTGGCTATTTTACTCGGATATGGCGACTTTAAAGGCATTGCCCCCAAAAGATGAAATTTTTGTCACGCAATGGAATCAAACCGACAATTTTGTCCCTTTCGCCACAATCAGGTGTTCCAACGCGAATACCACACGCTGTACGACCACTGCACCATCGATCATCTACATGGACATCATTCAGCACTATTGCTGAGTCGATGATTTTCAGCATTCCTTATTTAACATAATTTTGCAATAGCCAGAAAACAGCGACAAGCGATGAAGCCGGATGGCTGTTTTTTAAGAATATCCTACGAATAACGACGGCCAGCGCCACCGACCCGACCGGCGAACCGACCTCCACGCCGGAAGTTGTGCGATTGTGGCCCGGTGACGCGAATTTCGCGAATTTCCAAGCCGTTGAGACGCTGACGGATGGTCGCGGTGAGCTGAGGGATGAGATAGGTCAGCTGCGTGGCCCAAGTGTTGGATTCGGTGTTGATGGTGAGCACGCCGTCGCGGAAATCGGTGACCACAGAATGACTGGCAATGGCCGGGCCGACCACCTGATCCCAGTGGTTGCGCAGTTGCGCGAGCTTTAGATGTGGGGTCCAGTCGCCGTCGGCGGCGATAACGGACATGACACCGCCGAGCTTGCCCGGGTCACGTCCTGGCTTGCCGAAGTTGTTCCATGCGCTTTCCTCACGTGCTTTCCATTCTTTTCTTGCTCCGGCTCGTGAGGAAAGCCGGTTGAAGACTTCGGCCGGTAGCTTGCGCTGATCAAGATGTAGTTGTTCGGCAATCGGCGGCTTCATGATTGTGCTCCGTCGCCGTCAGTGTTGTTTTCCCGCGCGGCCTGCAATTGTGCCACGAGACTCGCGTTCTCGTCTTCCGCACCTGCCTTGAGTTCGGCGACATCGATGATGGCGGCATCACCACCACGAGTGGCATCGGGCGGAATATCGCCGGCCGCGGCCACAGTGATGAGCACCTGATCTTGCTGCATCGCGAATTCGAGAATCTGCCTGCGCCGGGTCTCATCGAGCTGCGCGAAAACATCATCCAGGATGACAATCGGCTTGATCTGTTGAGCCTGTGCGATCTCATTGAACAGCGCCATTTTCAAAGCGAGCGCCATGGTCCACATCTCGCCGTTCGAGGCGAATTCGCGGGCCGGCATCCCGTCAAGCGTCAATACCATATCGTCGCGGTGCGGGCCGATCAGGTTGCGTCCACGTGCGATTTCACCCGCATATAAACGCTGATAATGCTTGCTGATTTCCGGTTCGGGCTGTTCGAAATCCAACACTTCCTCATATGAGGGTACATATTCAAGGCCCGCATGCTGCGGCTTGCCGGCGAGCTCGTCATAAATGCGTGAAAACGGCCCGGCCAAGCGTTCAATCAATCTGGCGCGTGCGCGGGTCAGTGTGACGCCGACGGCAATGAATTGTCCGGTCCATATTTCCAAGCCGTTGAGCGCGGCATTCTGCGCATTCGCGGGTTCGCTGCGTTGCCCGAGCTGCTTCAACAGTGCCGCCCTTTGCTTGGCGATCTTGTTGGCGTTGGAAAGATTAGCAGCATAACCTGGAATCAGCAGCGACCCGGCCTGATCAAGAAATCCACGCCGTCCAGCCGGATCACCAGCCACTAACCGCTGGTCATCCGGCGTGAACGAAACACTCGGCACTTTGCCCACGATATCGCGCATATACAGCGAATTTCCGCCGTTGATGCGCCCACGATTAGCTCCCCTTGCCGCGATGGTCACCTCGTAGGTGGTCTCATCATCATCTTCACCGACATTGGCACGGATGGTCGCCTTGGCTTCGCCGCGTTCGATCAACGGCAGTGAGCTGGAGACGCGATGGCTGGAGCCGGTGGAAAGTACCTCGACAGCTTCGACGATATTGGTTTTCCCCAGTCCGTTCGCGCCTTTGAGAATGGTGACCCCCGGAGCAAAATCCACGACAAGGTGCGGCCATGAACGAAAATGGTCAAGCGCCAGCCGCGAGATATACACGCGAACTCCTTACTTTAAATATTCGGATAATGACAAACCAGAAAAGAAAAATATCTTACGGTGTATAACTAAATTAGTAAACACCGTAAGATAAATTCCGTACCTTAAGAATCAGTTGAAACGCATCGGCACGAGCAGATAACGATAATCCATCGATTCGTCGGAATCGGCTTCCTGCTGCCCGTTGAATTCTACCGGTTTAACGGCAGTGGTCATCTTCATGCGCACGAACGGCTCGGTAATCGCGCTCAAACCTTCAATCAGATACGACGGGTTGAAGGCGACCGTGATGTTTTCGCCGTCCATATCGATGTCGAGCACCTCCTTGGCCTGGGATTCGTCGGCGGTTCCGGCGGAAAGCGTCAGGGTCTGGCCTTCAAAGACCATGCGAATCGGTGCATTACGTTCCGCGACCAGCGCCACACGCTTGATGGCACCGAGCAGAGCCTCTTTGGAAATCACGGCCTCGATCGGATATTCGTCGGCGAAAAGCCTGTCGACCGCGGGGAATTCGCCATCGATCAGCTGCGAGGTCGACACGCGTCCGGCGTTCTCAAAACCAAGCAATGACGGGCTTTCCGGATCAAAATCAATGACCACGTTCTGGTGTTCATCGACGGCGCGGGCCACATCGCGCAGCAGGGAGCCACGAACCAATGTTTCAGTCTCTAGATTGCTGTCCTGCGGGGTCCAAGTGAAGCTGGAACGCGAAAGACGGAAGCGATCGGTCGAGGTCATCACGACTTTTTCGCCGTTGAACTGGATACGCACGCCGGTCAGAACCGGACGGTTTTCCTCGTGAGAGACCGCAACGGAAGCCTGCGAAACCGCCTGAACGAAAGTCGGCGCATCGACCTGACCAAGCATAGCCGGGGCCTCGGGCAGATCCGGGTATTCCGATTCCGGCATGAGTTGCAGATTGAACGTCGACTTGCCCGAAGTAATCGTCAGCGTGGTGTCGGTGGTGGAAAGATAGGTCTTTTCCTGCGGCAGGGCTTTGGTGATGTCAGCTAGCAATTTGCCTTGAACGAGCACTTTTCCGGCCTCATCCACGCCGGCTTCGATGTGATGGCGGGCGGAAATCTCATAATTGAAGGCGGAAAGCTGCAATGTTCCATCGGCTGCTTCGAGCTTGATGCCGGCAAGAATCGGGTTGGCTGGCCGCGCATCGATGACACGGGTAGTCCAGGCAACTGCGTCCGCAAGTGCGGTGGAGTTGATTTCGACTTTCATAATGCTCCTACTTTGGTTGATAACTGGGTTCTATTCTAGTTGCTTCTTTTAATCGTGAGATACAGATTCAACTTGTTCGCAATGCTGACAATGATGAAACGTAAGTTTGCTCTAGTAATCAGGGTAATAAGCACGGTGAATATGTGGATAACTCTTAAAATCGCTTACGAACAGCGTTATCCACACGCAGAGACTATGTGGATAACTAAGCGAAGAATTGTGGATAAAACATCGAGTTATCCACCGTTACGGCTTTGTTCTTTTTCTGTCCACACGTTTCGCGCGATCATCCACGACTTTTCCACCGCTTTTATCGGGGGTATCCACGGTTTATCCGCCGAGTTTACCCCCATTTGTGAATAACTATGTGGATAAATTTTGTGGAATTTCTTTCCACAGACGGTGTGTCGCAGGGTGGATAAGCCGAAAAACAGCCAAAATCGTCGGTGAAAAGCATCGTAATGAAACTGAATAAACCCGTCTTTATCACATATATGCATGACGAGGCGCCTACGCCGCGTATGGCCACAGCATGAGAATTGATGTCCCATCGGGGATACGGTCTCGCAATCCGACACGTTCTATCGTTGCAACCATCATCACTGTCCGGTTCGTTCCGCCAACGTATGGAATGGCCTCGTTCATTGTTCAGCGTGCCGAATGAGCCGATTCGGACAAGCCGATCAGCCTTCCGGGTGCTGCTTCAGCCGCACCGTCAGCTCCATGACGTAGTTGTAGATTTCCTGTTTCTCCTGCATTTCGTTGGAAATGCGGGTGTAGGCGTGCATCACGGTGGTGTGGTCGCGTCCGCCGAAGACCTCGCCGATGTCCACGAGGCTCATGCTGGTCATCTCGCGGGCCAGATACATGGCAATCTGCCGCGCCAAAGCGACGTTTTTGGTGCGCGCGCGGCCGACCAAGTCGTCGAACGTGAGGTGGAAGTACTTGGCCACCTGCCCGATGATGTCCGTCGGCTTGATCTCCACGTCGGTGGTGAAGAAGTCCTGCAGCGTCTGCTCGGCCAAGGCGCGCGAAACCGGCTGGTTGCTGAGCGACGCCACGGCAGTGACGCGCGTCAACGCCCCTTCGAGCTCGCGGATGTTCTCGGTGAAACGTTCGGCGATAAGATCGAGCACGTCGTTGGGGATGTTGGAATGGTTCATCGAGGCCATCATGCGCAGGATGGCGATGCGGGTCTCGAGATCCGGCGGCTTGACGTCGACGGTGAGGCCGGATTCGAAGCGCGAGATCAGGCGCGCCTCGAAGCCCTTGAGGTTCTTGGGCGCCACGTCGGAGGCGATGACGATGCGCTTGCCGGCCTGGTAGAGCGCGTTGAAGGTGTGGAAGAACTGCTCGAGCGTGGCCTCTTTGCCCCCCAAGAACTGGATGTCGTCGATTAGGAGCACGTCGACCTCGCGGTAGCGGCGGTTGAACGCGGCGATCTGGCCTTGGCTCTGATTCGGGGTCTGCAGTGCCTCGATGAACTCGTTGGTGAACTCCTCGCTGGTGACGTAGCGCACCTTGAGCGTGCTGTCTTTAACCAGCGCGTAGTTGCCGATGGCGTTCAGAAGGTGGGTCTTGCCCAGCCCCGAGCCGCCGTAGATACACAGCGGGTTGAAGTCCTTGCCGCTGCCCTCGGCCACCGCGAGCGCCACGGTGCGAGCGAACCGGTTGGAATCGCCGGGCACGAAGGTGTCAAAAGTCGCGTTCTTGTTGAGGTGCGTCTGTGGGTCGCGCGCGGTCTTCTGATCATCTACCTCAAAAGATGTGACCGGCTGGGAAACGGGTTGCGTAACCGGTTGTGCCGCCGAAGACTGGAGGCCAACGGTCTGGGTCGTCGGGAATGGTGATGGCTGCGCGGTTGGTTTGGCCGCGCCCGCCCGATTGACAGGGTTGCCCAGGCCGCCGGCGAACTCCGGGTTGTTTTGAACGCCCCGTGATTCAGGCGTGGGCTTGGAAGCGGGGAACCCGGTTTCGGCCGCGTAGGTCTTTTCGTTGCTGAACGGCTGGCCTTGCGATTCGTTGTCGCGCTTGCCGTTGTCGGTGTGCTGCGCATTGAAATTATGATCCGTATATTGGCGCGGATAGGAAGGTTGTGCATACAGCTGTCCGGTTTCGCCGTTCGCTGGCCGCCCGGCCTGATTGGTGAAAGAACCGCCGCCATGATTCTCATTGCCGCTGGAAGATTGGTGCCCTGCAAGATCCGATTCATCGAATGAAAGCTGCGATGCCTGCGGAGCGCTGCTTTTTTGGGCCTGGGGGGCACCGGTATTGGGGCGGTATTGAGGGTAGGCGATTTGGTCGCCTTGCCCTGACGCTACGTTTTCGTAACCGTTTCCGTTGGTCGCATTGGCTTCGTGGTGGCTTTCGTCTGCCTGATTGGGCTCAGAGGATCCGTTCGTAAGGTTTTGCGGGGCGGAATAAGTCGTATTCTGGGTGTTTTCCGGGTTTACCTCCGAACCATTCGTTCCACTCCCTGGTTCCGCGATTTTAAAGGCCGGGAACATTTCGTGACCGGTCGCGAGCTTCAGCGCGCCGAGCAGCGCATGGTTGAGCTCGCCTTGAAGTGCTTGCTGGGTCGCGCCATTGGCGACGCAAAGCACGATGGTCGGGCCGAACACACCTTCGGGCTTGACTCCCTCGAGCCAGCCTTTGCTGCGCGGGGTAATCGAAGTATCCTGACGCAAGACCGCAAGTGCGTCGTCCCAAATCCGTATGGCTTGGGTTAAGGGGTCGTTCGACTCGTTTGCCATAGTGGTTCTTTCCTATTGTTCTTTTCTATGTTTCCGGCAGCGATGCCAAGGCGATCGCGTCAGTCCCGGCTCAATCTGGCACCACACTGCTGACTTCAGCGATGCAATAATCTATATGTACTCTGACGTCTCGAAGTTATCCACCGTCTTGCGTGTTGGAAACATTGAATTGTGAATAACATCAATGTAATTTGTGGATAACTTTCGCGCGATAACGGCGCAACTCCGGCCTTTTAAGCATGGCATCGGCGATGTGAGTAATTGTGAAGAACGCCGAAAAGTTATCCACATTTTAACTGGTGAAATTCGCTTGGTTTGACTTGAGACTAGGGGTAAGAGTATTTTGGTAGAGCTTGACTCATGAGGAGCCGTGCCTTTGCATGGCTAAAAACAACCGGGAGCAATATTATGAAGAGGACATTCCAACCGAACAACCGCCGTCGCCACATGAAGCACGGATTCCGCGCTCGTATGCGTACCCGCGCCGGCCGCGCGGTCCTGAACCGCCGTCGTGCCAAGGGCCGCAAGAACCTGGCTGTCTGATCAATCGGCGGCAGGGGCATGGATCGGCTGAAAAGCCATCGTGATTTTGTCCGGGTGCTGAAGCGTCGCAGAAAAGTCACTGAAAAGGATATCGTCGTGCATTTTTTGGTGTGCGACGATTCTTGTTGCGCTCATGCCGATGGCCGTCAGACCGCCGCAGCACAAGCAGAAACGACTGGCAAGGCTATGGAACCCACAAGTGGTTGCCTATCCCCAGACGCTCTCCGACAGCAGATGCCGGAGCGGCGCCTTGGGCTTGCCGTGTCAAAAAACGTCGGCAACGCCGTGACTCGCAATCACGTTAAGCGCCGGTTCCGCGTCTTGGCAAAAGCCCACGAAAGTCGTCTGCCGCAACATTGCGATATCGTCATGCGCGCTAAGCCTAGTGCAGCCCGTGCTGATTTCTCCTCTTTGGATGCCCAGGTCAGCGAGCTGTTTGATGCGGTCAGTCGCAAGGCCTGCCAAAACGGCAAGTTGCGCAAAGACCGGAATAAGGAGCAGCCGATAACCAATCGCCAAGGCGGCCAATCATGACTGCGGCGAGTATATCGAAAATCTGGTTGGCATCAGATGCCTGCACTCCTTCAAAGACGCCGGATCGAACAGTGTGGGCCGCAAAGACGGGTGAAACAGGCCAGGCGGCTTTAAATGCCGGCCGGACCGCCTCTTCGTATGTTCCGCAAGTTTCGGAAGTTACAGAAACTGGAAACACACTTGTTGTCGCGGGTACAAGAGTACCGGCAACTCCCGGCGACCAATCGCATTCCGCGTTCGCCCGCGCGATGCTTTCCGTCGTTCGTTGGTATCAGGTTCATATCTCCGCCGGAAACCCGCCCTGCTGCAAGTATTATCCTTCCTGCTCCAACTATGCCATCCAGGCCGTGACCCGATACGGCGCTGTACGCGGCGGATTGCTTGCCGTACTGCGGCTCTTGCGTTGCCGGCCCTGGAGTAACGGCGGCATCGACGACGTGCCCCAACGCTATTCGATTTTCTATAGATTTTCCTGGTCCAAAGCTCATGAAGAGCCGCGACTGACCCCATTGGCCTCAGACGTGAAGGAGACGGCCTGATGAACTTTAGCAATCCTGATTACAACCACTTCCTTCTGGACAGTGGCTTGTTCGGCTGGGTCTACAAGATCCTCACACCCGTCGAATGGGTGATGACCGAGATCATGTACTGGTTCCACAAGTTCCTGACCATTATCGGCTTGCCCTCAAGGGGACTTTCGTGGATTCTCGCCATCGTCTTCCTCGTGCTCGTGGTCCATGCCATCATCCTGCCGATGTATGTCAAGCAGATAAAGGCCATGACCAAGATGCAGGCCCTGCAGCCCAAGATGATTCACATCCAGAAGAAGTACAAGGGCAAAACGGACCAGGCCAGCAAAGAGGCCATGAGCCGTGAGACCATGAAGCTTTACCAGGACAACAAGGTCAACCCGATGGGTTCCTGCCTGCCTATGGTCATTCAGGGCCCGGTCTTCATGTGCATGTTCTACATGCTTTCGGCCATTCCTTATATCGCGCATGGTTCTCGTGCAGCTTTGGGCGCCTTCGACAAGGCGACCGCTGCGGAATTCGCGGATACCCACCTCTTCGGCCTGAAGATTTCCAACACCTTCGGCATGGCCGACGTCTCCGGCAAGGTCGTCATCGGTATTTTTACCGTCCTGATGTGCCTGGCGATGTGGTACATGCAGTTCAACAACATGCGCAAGAACCTGCCGCCTTCCGCCATGGAAGGCCAGCAGTACAAAATGCAGCAGATGATGACCTGGGTCTTCCCGCTCATGTACATCTTCTCCGCAATCTCCATGCCGTTCGCCGTGCTGGTTTACTGGCTCACCAACAACATCTGCAACATGCTGCGTTCGCTCTGGCAGGTGCGTGAATTCCCGACGCCGGGATCTCGCGCCGACGACGAGAAGAAGAAGCGCGACCACACCAGAGAGAACAAGCGCCGCGAAAAGGCCGGCGAGATGTCGCTTGAGGAAGAGGCATTGAAGAAGGCCGAGGAGGAAGCGAAAATGCGCGAGGAGCACGGTTACCAGCGTGAACAGCCGAAGCGCAAACGCAAAAAGAAGAAGTAAGGCGGAGACCCGATCTTGTAAGATTATGTAATACATATATCGTACAGGGTCGGGTGTGGTTTAAAATTAAGGACAATAAGTCGGGTAAAGGAGTTGAATATGTCGCGTGATGAAGAAAAGACGGTCGAGCAGCTCAATGACGAAGCTGACATTGCCGCTGACTATCTTGAAGGGCTTTTGGATATCGCGGATTATGAAGGCGATATCGAGATGGGGGTACGTAATGGACGCCCAACGGTTCAGATTGTTGCAGATGACGATGAGGACATCAAGAATCTCATAGGGCACAAGGGCGAGGTTGTTGATGCATTACAATTGCTGACCCGTTTGGCCGTACAACAGAAGACCGGTGATAGGTCCCGGCTAATTCTTGACGTCGACGGTTACCTCAGGAAGCGCCGTCAGCATCTGCGTGATTTGGCTTTGGATGTCATCGACGAGGTCCGTGAGACCGGAGAACCGACGAATCTTGATCCGATGAATTCCTTTGAGCGTAAGGTCGTCCATGATCTAGTACGTGAAGAGGGACTCAAGTCGCGTTCCCACGGGGAGGAACCGCATCGTTATGTTACGATCTATCTGAAGTCTCGTTCCGCTGAAGACGACCTTGACGATGATGAGGAGCTTGAGGATACTGTTGTCGAGAATGTTTCACGTGAAACAATCGTTGATGACGATGATCGCGAGCCCGTTGAGGATCATGAGGATCTGGATGATGATGCTGAAGAGGAGCGTTGATTCCGCCAGTTCGCTATTCTGATTGAACGCATCCCATGTATGTCGCATAATAGCAAGGCCACGGTTGATACAGCCGTGGCCTTGCTGATTTCTTGGTTATTCTTGGTTTATAGGCATTTAGTTGTTTCGGAATTGTAATCACACTTAATTCGATTTGAGAGCTTTTCCTTTTTTGTAACCTGGGAGACGAGGGAAGGGGCTTCTCTCGCCGTTGGCGGTTCATTGTTTCTATCTTCGGACGTGCCTAATCGTTCCAAAATCATTAAGAGTTACACTGAGTCGTTGATAATTTCTAGTGAAAACTTTAGTCGAGATTTTATTTATTAACCGGGCCAATTCGTGTCTTAAGTTACGCTCAGTCTGGTTTTAGAATAGGGAAGTGAAGCGAGCTCTACAGTCACACGACAACATGTGCAAAGTCTCTGATAGATTTAGTAGTTGTTCTTGATAGATAAGGGTTGAAATGGACGCAGAGATACATATTGATGAAGAGCTAGAGAAGTCTACGCTATTGCAGGATTTGTTTGGCGATGTTTTCCCTAGGATGCAGGCTTTTAAAGATAAACTCGCCAAAGAAGGCGAGGAACGCGGCATCATCGGTCCCAGAGATGTCGATATTATCTGGGAACGTCATATTCTGAATTCTGCCGCCATCGTACCGTTCATTGAGTCTTCTACCGATGGTGAACGGTTCAAGACGGTTGCCGATATCGGCAGTGGCGGCGGGTTCCCGGGGATTGTTGTAGCAGCCTGTTTGCCAGACCATGAAATCACTCTTATAGAACCTATGGAGCGTAGGGTTGAATGGCTTGACGAATGTGTCGACGAACTTGAACTTGGAAACGTGAAAGTAGTCCGTGCCAGGGCAGAGGAATATAGTAAGGAACTCAAACACGATAAAGGCATGCACCCCTTTGCTGTGGTAACCTGCAGGGCCGTTGCGCCAATGACCAAGCTTAGTGGTTGGACCCTGCCTCTCCTAAAGCATGGAGGGCAGCTCATTGCCCTTAAGGGTCGCTCGGCTCCTGCAGAAGTGCGTAAGGCTACTAAAGAGATTCAAAAAAATGGAGGACGTAATCCGCAAGTGTTGGAAGCTCCAATAGCCGATGGTTTTGAACCTACGCACGCAGTAATCGTCGATAAAAAATAAACCGAATCTATGTATTGATGGCGAAAGGAATGTTTCACGTGAAACATTCCTTTTTTATTTAAGTTCTCCAATTTTCCAGCAGATTTACTTTTTCATAGATTTTGGAAATATTTATATCAGGCTCAGGGATTTGATAGATCGCTATCAAAAGTTTTAATGATTTCATATGTCAAAATTACACTGTTGTTGTAATTTATAACTTGTGAAGAGGCACAAGTATTGTTTCACGTGAAACAATACTGGGTGAGATTGCACGCACACGTTTTGTTGGAATTTACTGGGTATGAAATTTGTCGAGTGTTTTTGAACATCATACTTTTACAAATTCCATTCGTTCATATAGCTGGATATATTTGTCAGAGTTTCTTCTTTTTTGCATCGAATCATTTGTAATTTGTTTCACGTGAAACATCGCGTAGAAACGAAGTTATCCACAATTTTGAGATTTTCGAAAGTTATCCACATTTTCGAATGTATTTCATTCAATTCGTCGTATTCCTTAAATTCCAACGCTTAAACGAACAAATTTTCGATTCAACGGACTTGTGCACAAAAGTTACGCACACTTATCCACATCGCTGTGGATAAGTGTGTAGATGCCGAATCTGTCCATACGAATGACCAAACTAGAAGAATTAGAACAAGAATTTGCTGTGCTGATCCCACAGTCTGTGATTTACGGCGGATCGTCGTAGGGAGTTGATGGATATGGAATCTGCCTCGGAAACAATCAGACGTATCTTCGGCAGTAACAGTGGTTCCCTTGGCTCAGAGATGGCTGAGGTTACATCACGTTATGACGCTCTGAACAAGGTTCGTTTTCCGAAGCCCAAGGCAACTCGTTACATTGCGGTAGCCAACCAAAAAGGTGGGGTGGGGAAGACCACCACAACAGTTAATCTGGCTGCTTCTATGGCTCAGGCTAAACAGCGGGTTCTGGTCATCGACATGGACCCTCAGGGCAATGCATCCACTGCGTTAGGGGTGAACCATAATACGGGTGAGCCTTCTGTCTACGATGTACTTGAATCCAGAAAATCTATCGATGAAGTGAAAAAGACTTCTGAGATATTTCCCACGTTGGACGTTATTCCTTCATCGATTGACTTGAGTGGGGCTGAGCTCGAAGTGGCCGATTTGAGCAATCGGAACGATTTGCTCAAAGAGGCACTGGAAGAGTCCGCTCAGGCATCGAAAAAACGTTATGACTATGTCATCATTGACTGTCCTCCCAGCCTTGGTCTTTTGGTGATCAATGCCATGTGTGCAGTTAATGAGGTATTGATCCCGATTCAGGCCGAATATTATGCGCTTGAAGGCTTGAAGCAATTGATTCAGACCATAGGTCTGGTGCAGGAACACTACAATTCGACTTTGCTGGTTTCGACGATGCTTGTCACTATGTTCGACAAACGTACGTTGCTCAGCAAAGAAGTATATGACCAAGTCAAAGAGCATTATCCAGATATCGTTCTGCAGACAACCATTCCCAGGTCAGTGAAGATTTCGGAAGCCCCGAGCTTCGGCAAAACGGTCATCGAATATGATCCTCGTGGTTCGGGAGCAGTCTCGTACCGAGAGGCGGCATTGGAAATAGCGAGACGGTCGCCACAAGTCTTGAAGACATTAGAGAAAAGAAAGCAGAGGAGTAACTGATATGGCATCAAAGTCGCGATTAGGAAAAGGCCTCGGTGCTCTGTTCCCCACTCTGCCAGGAGAGTCGGAAAAGGCAGCTTCGGTTTCCGCTTCGGTTTCCGAACCCTCTCAGCAATCTTCCAAGCTTGATTCTTCGGATAATGTTTCACGTGAAACATCTGTTCGGAAGAAAGCATCTTTAACCAACAAGGCTGCAAGTCCTTCCTCAAAAACTTCAAGTAAGCACGAAAACAAGAATGTTTCACGTGAAACATCCAACAAAAAGGTTTCGAATAGTTCGAAGTCGGCCAAAACATCATCAAAAGCCTCGGCTAGGAAGAACAGCACGCAAAAAAAGAACGAGTCAAAGAGAAATAATGTTTCACGTGAAACATCATCAAACTCATCCAGAAGACGTGTTGCTATGCCTTCGTTAAGCGAAGGAATGGCGCATCCGAGTGATTTGTTCTTCGGTGCGACTGTCGGCACTGGGGAAACCGATGAAACAGACAAATCCGTGACCGATAAAAAAACAGATCGTTCCGAAAAATTGACGGACAACGATAAAGGGATCAAGTCTTCCGCCAAGAAGCCCACCGAAAGCAAAGAGGTAAACCAGACTGATACCAATGAGTTGAGACCCGTCGAAGGTGGATACTTGGTAGAACTTGACCTTGACAAGATAGGTCCCAATGCCAATCAGCCGAGAACCATCTTTGATGAGGACGAGCTGAAAGAGCTCGCAGCTTCGTTGAAGGAAGTCGGGGTGTTGCAGCCGGTTGTGGTGCGCAAACGTCCGGCAAATCAAAAAGTCTCGAATTCTGTTGAGCCCGGCAATAGGGTGATCAACAGGCATTCGCAGCAGAACATGGATAGCGAATATGAGCTGATCATGGGGGAGAGGCGCTGGCGTGCGGCTCATCTTGCCGGTTTGAAATCGATTCCAGCGATTGTGAAGACCACCTCCGATAATCAGATGCTTCGTGACGCTCTTCTTGAAAATCTGCATCGTGTGGCTTTAAATCCGCTGGAAGAGTCCGCGGCATATCAGCAGATGATGCAAGATTTCGGACTTACACAGGAACAGCTTTCCAAGTCCGTTTCCAAGTCGCGGTCCCAAATCGCCAATACCCTGCGTCTGCTCAATCTGCCGCTCTCGGTACAAAAGAAGGTTGCTGCCGGTGTGCTTTCTGCTGGACACGCGAGGGCGCTGCTTGGCCTTCCTAATGAGGAGGAAATGGAAAAGCTGGCGAATCGTATCATTGCCGAGGGCCTTTCCGTACGAAGCACCGAAGAAATCGTCGCAATGAAAACCAGTGGTAAAGACGGTAGCGCGAAGCAGAAGATCAAGCAGAACAATCCATGGGCCCAGTCACCTATTCAGCACACTTTGGAGGACCGTTTCGATACCAAAGTTGCCATCAAGGGCAATAAAAAGCGTGGACGTATTGAAATAGTCTTCTCCTCTCCGGAAGACATGGAACGTATTGTCAAGTTGCTGGTCCCGCAGCGAAACAACAGCACGCAAAATGGGTGGGTATAAAAGCCTATCAATAGCCAATCCTGCCAGGTTACCAATCGTGAAAACGATGAGTGTCGCTTGGCGGGATTTTTTTATTCAGGTCCTTCTAACAGCGCATAGATGGCAGAAGGTGTAGGCCGAATATATAGAGGCATAAAGAGGCGTCAAGGTTTTGAATCAGAGGTGCAATGTGAGGAAGGACTTGACACTCCCTAGACGAATTATGATAGTCTGCATTGCATTTAACCAAGTAAAATTGGCCTAAGTGTGTGCACAGGAAATTGCTCGGATATTGTGATCATGCCATGAAGGCTGTGCCTGTTGTCTTCAGGTGTCGGAAATTTGTGTTGTCGGGTATCGTGAATCGCGGTAAAGTCAGGCTATTATTTCAGCAGTGAAACCCATACATGCCGAAACCTTGACTTAAGACGCAAGGCACTCGACTATCAAACAGAACGAAAATATCCGGCATGCATGGTTCAACCTGTAAAATCAGTAATTAAGCAAATAACTATATAATTGACTAATTACTGAATGAGGGTCTTCATATTATTTGAGACCGTCCAGATACTCCTGAGCATCCAGCGCGGCACGGCAACCCATGCCGGCAGCGGAAACAGCCTGGCGATAAACGCTGTCAACCACGTCTCCGGCGGCGAAGACTCCGGGTACCGAAGTGCGGGTAGAGGCTCCGTCAACCTCGATATAGCCCTTTTCGTCAAGCTTTAATATGCCGCCCAGGAAGCCGGTGGCCGGAGTGTTCCCGATGGCCACAAACACGCCTGAAGCAGGCACTTCAGTGGTTTCACCGGTTTTGACGTTGCGCACGGTGACGGACTTGGCGCTGCCGTCTTCACCGTTGACCTTGTCGACCACGGAATCGAGGATGAACGACATTTTGTCGTTGGCCTTGGCACGGTCGACCATGATTTTTGCCGCGCGGAATTCACTGCGACGATGGATCAACGTCACCGAGGAACCGAAGCGGGTCAGGAACTCGGCATCGGTGAAGGCGCTGTCGCCGCCGCCGACCACCACAATCGGCTTGCCACGGAAGAAGAAACCGTCGCAGGTCGCGCAGTAGGAGACACCTTTGCCGGAGTATTCCTTCTCACCAGGAACGCCGAGCTTGCGCACGTTGGAGCCAGTCGTCACCACGATGGCCGGAGCCTGGTAGACGTCGCCTTGGTCGCAGGTTACTCTTTTCATCGCGCCAGCATTTGACCGGTCGCCGAAATCTACGGAAACCACGTCGTCGAAGACGATTTCAGCCCTGAATTTCTTGGCTTGCTTCTGCATGCTGTCCATCAGATCGGGGCCCATCACGCCGTCGGGGAAGCCAGGATAGTTCTCCACTTCGGTGGTGTTGACGAGCTGCCCGCCGGGGGTCAGGGCTCCCGCAATGACCAACGGCTTGTAACCGGCGCGACCGAGGTAAATGGCTGCGGTGTAGCCGGCGGGGCCTGAACCGATGATGATCACGTCTCGCACCTTGTTCTCAGCACCATTCTGGGCATTGTTTTGAGCGCTGTTTGCAATGTTCTTTCCTGTTATATTCAGAAAATCGATTTGCTGTGTATTCTCTTGAGTCATAAAATCACTTTAACATTGTGTGGGGCTTATCGGAACCTTCGGCAGTCGGCATTGATTCCAAGGCAGAAAATCGTGCTACGAGCCGCAAACAACGTATCAGCAAATGCAAAAGGCAGCAAAGAAAAACCCGTGAAAGCGAATAGAAACTCAGGAGAGACCCAAAAAGGGGACGGTAAGGTTCATCTTGGGTGAACCATAGATATTTGGACAAATAACTTCCATGGTCGCCCCATGCCCGTCTTTTTGTAACCTTTTATGTGCTTACTGCCCGGTCTATGCAATAGCGACAAACAGACGAAGTGAATGTCTCTTATTATTACAACGCATAAGGCACTTGACTGCCGTCCGTGAATCGCGTCAGCTGGTTACGGCAGTATAGTTTGACATCTGATGCAGAATCGGAATGTTGCTGGCCGCCCAAGGGCAGACCCATTGCATGATGGCGAGGGCGGCGGCCAGAAGCAGCAGCAGCACCAACAATATGCGTATTCCCTTGATTCCAGGCTGAAGCCTTGTCAATCCGCCGTAAATGCTCAGATCTGGCTTCTTGACGTCCCCTGCCTTGATGGCGCGGCGAAGCGGCCAGCGCCAGGCGATTGCGGCCGCGATGAACAGCACAAGATAGATGACAAGCAAAGCGATGATGGCAGGAATCAGCGAGGGAAGTTTGGCGAAAGGCGATTCCTTCTGGTTGTTGATGAACTGGACCTTACCGTCCTGCCCAGTGTGGGTGAGTTCCTGCGGCACGCCGTCAGAGACCTTGGCCCAGTACTTGAATTTCCCGTAACTGATCCAGCGATGTGTCGGTGTGGAATATTTGGGTTCGCAGGTCGTGAGCGTGATCATGCGTTCCGTCGGCGGTGCGGTTGGGTTTTCCGGGTTCGGTGCGACCACGTCCACCTGGTCCGGTGTCACAATCTTGAAGTCGGTATAGGTATAGACGTACCAATAATCCTTGGTACGCAGCACTATTGGATCACCGACCTTGAACTTGTCGACGTCGCCCAAAGGCTGTCCGTAACCATTGCGGTGGCCTGCAGCGGCGAAATTGCCGATTTCACCAGGCATCTGCGATTGGGTGTAGTGCCCCATGCCATGCTTGTTCAGAGAGACCATGTCGGTGCCCTGCACGATGTTGCGCTGCCATTGGTCGCCGAAACGTGGGATATAAATCTGAGCGACCATGTCGCCGGTATTCGCGCTTTGGGGCTGGATCGGGGGAGTGCCGTCTTGGGCTTTTGCGATATTGACGCCTTTGGAGGAGTTCGCGGATTTGCTCGGGTCACTCCATGAAACGGATTGGCGCTGATTGTATTGCGTATGTTCGGACTGCACCCCGGTCCACCACATCTGCCAGACGATGTATAGCGCACAAACCACCGCGATGGTCAAGAGGATTTCGGCGAAGATTCCCAGTACGGTCCACAGGCGCCGTGATTTCGAGCGCGATTTGGTATCGCCGCCGTTGCCGGTGTGCCGACCATGTTTCCCGCTCTCGGAATTATCGCTTTGCCCCGCGAGCCAGGGTTGTCCCGTGTTCTGTCCCGGCTGGGAAGGCTGGAGGGGCTGGAACACCTGCGTTTGCTCGTTTGCACCCGCAGTGTTGGCGGCAGCTTGGTTGGCGGCAGGCCCGTTCATTGCGGATTGGTTGGCGAAACCCTGATTGCCAACCCCTGGATTGCCCCCAGGCTGCGCGAAAGATGGCTGAGCGCCCTGCGAAGCCCAAGTCGGAGCCTGGGGGGCCGAAGGCGGGTCAGGAATGCCGAAATCATCGAAGGCTTCGTCCAAGTCAGTCGGTTCGATGGCGTCTTCGCGTCGGCCGCCGCCGTCGTACCTGTCGTTATCAGCCATGAAATCCATCTCTCGTTTCATATTGATCCGTCATTGCTGCGCAATGGTTGAGGGTTCGAAATTGCCGCATCACCCTATCGGTCAGTAACGTGTCAATTGTATCCGCCTGTGTGGCCCTTTTTCACTCTTGGTCTTTATTCAATGACCCTGTTGATTATCGTTATCGGCCGTTTTCCCGTCATTGCCCTTATTGTCGGTTTTCATCACGCTGGCATACTTGAGTGTCTGTAAGACCGGAGCCTCCGGGAAACGCAGGTTGTCCTTGTCTTCGACCTTCCAGCCCAAGCCGAACGCGCTGACATATTCCTGATATGTCTGGATCGCTTTCGAATCATTCAGGGCGTCGCGCATTTTCCCGCTGGGGCCGATGGCGGAGATGGTGTAAGGCGGGGAATATTGCTTACCTTGCAGCATGAGGATATTACCCTTGCAGATGATCGCGGAATTGTAGAGCACGCGCTGGTCCTGGATCATCATCGCCTCGGCGCCGCCTCGCCACAGCGCATTGACCACGGATTCGATGTCCTGCTGGTGGATGACGTAATCGTTGATATTCGAAGCGGATCCGCTGCCAGAGTCCGAGACCATGTGCTGCCAGAGCGGAGAGTCGTTGAGTGTGACGGATATGCCCGGCCCGGTGACTGCCGGAAGCATGGTCCCCGCGCCCGGGTCTTCGCTGGAATTGTTGGTTTTCGAGCTGTCCTTGCCCGCGTACTTGTTGAGGGTATTGATTTGCGAGCCCAGGGATTTGACCTGTGTCTGCAGTTTGTCGACCTGGGCGACCCGTTGCTCCACCAATTGTGCGGTATCGGAACTCACGACGCTGGTCTTGTTGACACGGATATTGGTCATCAAGAGGAATCCCGTAAGCGCCACCACAAGAAAGACGGCGACCCCACCAAGCCTCGATCGTTTCGCCTTGTGTTTGCCCTCCGGATTTTCCTTCATGCTATTCCAAATTCCTTGACTTACTCAATCTCTTGCTTCGAGTGTACACTAAAATATGTTTAGGCTATTGAATGGAGACTACGCTTATGGCTGACGAAAAGCTGGACAGTGGCATGGATGCCGATGTTGCGCAGGATGAGGCGCAAAAGACATGGGACGAGCCTGAAACGCAGGCGGATGACGTTGCTGACGAACAAGACGCTGACCGTAAGTCGGATGGTGCGGATGGTGACGATTCTTCTGACTCGGAGGAAGGCGAGCAGAAAGATATCGACGATGACGACCTCGACCTACCAATGGACAAGATCGATGCGTTGCTGAGTGCCACGAATGTCGACAAGAAGTCGATGACCCCGCAGTTGCGCCGCGTCGCCCAGCGTCAGGCAGAAAACAGCAAGCGCGTTGAGGAGACCATCAAGGGCACCAAGGCGAACCCGGGCTGGTTCGTGCCGCTGTTCTGCTTCCTCATGATTCTGGGGCTTGCGTGGGCTGTGGTCTATTACCTCACCAGCAAGTACCCGATTCCCGGCATCGGCGCGTGGAACCTGCTCATTGCCTTCTGCATCGTGATGGTCGGCTTCATTATGACCATGTGGTGGCGTTAACCAATCGCCCGCTTTGCCGCTAATACGAATCTGGTTTTTGCAGCTCGCAAATTAATTGGCCGTTGAAGCTGGTGCGAAATCGTTAGGCGTGTCTTCTGATTGCTGGAGACACGCTTTTTTGTTGTCCTCGGGGTTTTCTTAGCTTGTCCAGTTTTTGACGGTGAGTGTGCAGAGAATTGTGCTTGTTGGCCTGAGGTTGCTGAGGTTGACCGGATTAAATATCTGAAGTAGGCAAACCTAAATGGTTGACTGCAGAGTTACCCACAAATGTGAATAAGTATGGTGGCTAAGTGTGGATAACTGGATATAGAATCCAGTATTTTGCCGTGGCTTATGGTCATGTGCACAACTGTTATCCACATATCCCACATCGAATAATCGTTGGAAAAACAAGCATTCTGTATATAGTCGTGGATAAGTATGTGAGTTTTCCTCAGGTAATGCCCAAGTTATCCACAAGATTTTCCACAGCGGTGGAAAACTACAGCGGTGTAATTTCTATTTTCATTGTTTTCGGACTTGGTCGATCTTGTGTCTATCGGGTTATCCGGTCGACATGACGATGAAGCCGAAGAGGCCGATACAGCATCTCAGATATGTGCATTGAGCGCTACCTCAGTAAGCCAATGAACATAGATGGGTTCAACGGAATCGGAGAGCTGTATGAGTAATCCCGGCCAAGCATCTGCCGCGCGTCGCCGGGATTTTGAATAAAAGTGGGTGAATATAAAAATTGGGATTCACCGACCAAAACATCGGTGAATCCCAATTTCAGGTTCCGGCTATTGTACCGGAATTAAGGCCGGACTTTACTCCTCATTGTTCGTGTGTTTGCGGCTGAAGTGGTAGCCTACGCCACCGGCGGCCAGCAACAGCACAGCGGTGAGTGCGATCATTGCCACATCAGCGCCGCTGTTCGCCAGCTCGCCTTGCGGCTTTGCGGCAGGCTTCGGCTGTGCCGGTTGCGCAGCAGGCTGGGGCTTCGGAGTGACGAAGGTGCCGAGCTTCAGAATCTGCTTGGTGGATGAATTACCATCAACATCAAGGCTCTGAATCTCAACCTGATCGCCGCTACGAACGTCCGCGGGCCAGGCGACGGTGAATGTGCCGTCGGCATTGGTCGTAGCGGATGTGCCCGTGAAGCTCTTCAGCAACGACTGTGCATGCTGCAACGGCTTGCCGTCCGCATTCAGCCAAGTCAGCTGCACCGTGGCTCCACCTTCAACCTTGCGGTTGGGCTGTGCGCTCGCGCTCGCGGATGAGACGACCTTACCGGTTACCGTGCCGCCGTTCTCGCCGTTCTGGCCGACTGTTGTGTAACTGAGTGATTGCGCTTGAGGAGCCACCATATCAATCAGCGTATCGGTGAAGACGAAGGCCGAATACTTCGTGGTGCCAGGCTGCACAAGACTGCGGCGAGCACGGAAGACGAAGTTCTGACCGATGCCGACGGAATCCGGGAAGTCGGAAACCGGGAATGTCGCTTCCCAATCGCCGTTGGTCCTGTTGATGGTCACATTGCTCGCGGTGGTTCCCTCAGTCGGAACTTCAGAGGAGGAGCCGGCGGGAAGGGTTACGACCTGGACCTCATCATTGGCGTGAGGTGCTGGGATATTGCCCTTTACTGTGACGACAGAGCCGGACATCGTGCCGTTGATCATCTTCGGAGCTTCGACGTCAGCGACGATAGGCGCATCGGGATCGAAGGACTTGGTGAGCACGCTTGCGGTGTTGCCCACGGCATCCTTGGACTGCATGGTTACCTGATCGGCACTCGCCGCAGCAGCAGGAGGGGTGGCGCTGAACGAGCCATTGACCCCGCTGGTTACGTTGTCGGTCGCGAGCACATGACTGCCCCTCATCCACTGAATCATGATCGTATCGCCGCTTTCGGGATGATGCCCGGTGTGCGTTGAAGGATACATGGTCGTCTCTTCGACACCGGAGAGGCTGGCTGTCAGTTGCAGGCTGGAGACATCAACGCCAGGAGCCACCATATCGACCTTCTGAGCCTTGGGGGCAGCGTAGGCGGAATCGGTGGTGTCACGGGTCAAGCGGGCGTAGAACGTGAAGTCTTGGCCGCAACCGACATTGTCGGGCAGGTCCGACGGATTGAATTCGGCGCTCCATGTGCCGTCTGGTTCAATGGTCTCGCTGGCAGCGCTTCTTCCGCCCATCGGCGTCGGGGCAGCAGTCGATCCCGATACCACCACAGCTTCAATCGCATCTCCATCGACATACGTATAACCCGGCAGCGTTCCGCTGACCTTGACACGGCTGGTGACAGTCACGCCATTGGTCATCTTCGGAGCTGTGACCGACGTAATCGTAGGCGCATAGGTGAGGGTGAAATCGACATCGGTCGCGGCGGACGTATTGCCGGCAGCATCCTCGGCGTAGACCGAGACCTTGGTTGCCGCAGCTGCGTAGTCTGGAGGCGTCGCGGTGAACTTGCCGATAGGTGCCGACGTATTGCTGCGCACGGTGGTGGATGTGCCAAGTGGCGTTCCATCGTGCTTCTTCCAAGTGAGGTGCAGCAGGACATCGCCTTCATCGACAGCTACGGAGCCGCCAGATCTCGTCGTTCCAGTGACGCTGCCGGTCGGCTGCGGCGTGGCGACGCCAGGAGTCGGCGCGATCATATCGACGGCCTGTGGCTTCGGCGTGCCATAAGCCGAGTCATGGCCCGAGCGAGTGCGGTAGGCATAGAACGTGAAGTTGCTGCCTTTGCCCACGGTGTCCGAGAAATCAGATTGCGGGAAGGTGGCGGTCCATGTGCGTGCGGAGCCGTTGACGGCAGTTGACGTTGCTACAGTGCCACTGACTGGTGTTGCGACCGAGCTGGTATCTTCGCGCACTACTTCGACGTGGACATCATCGCCTACAGCATAGTCAGGAAGGGTGCCGTGCACGACGATATCACCGACAGCAGCGGCACCGTTAGTCATCTTCGGCACTACGACATTGGTGATGTCGGGTGCCTCCGAATCGAACTGCACAGTGACCGTGCCGGATTCGTTGGTGTCGGTGTCCTTCGCCTGAACGTCAACCTGGCTGATGCGTCCGGCCCAGGTATCGCTCGGGAAGGCGAAGTCCACGGCCCCGTCTGCGCCGCTAGTCGTGGTTGACGTGCCGAGCGTAGTACCGGCATTATCCTTCCAGGTAAGCGTAAGGGTTACACCAGTTTCCTTGGTGCGGCTGGATTGTACGGAGCTGTTGCCCGAAGACCAGACGGTGCCGACCAGATGACCGCGGGATTGCGTGGTCCCCGTAGGTTCAAATGCAGGAGCTACCTCATCGACTGATTGGTTGGTAAGGTCCTTGGTGGCTGCCGTTCCGCTGGAAACGCTACGCGATGCGGTGAATGTGTATGCATTGCCTGTGCCGATTGGATCAGCGGTGCCGCTAGCGAAGTCGGTTGCGTGGAACTTGACGGACCAGTTATTGCCGCTCCAGGAGGTAACCCCGTAGGAGTTGATGGTCACGCCGCCGCGGGTCGCCGTTGCGGTGATGACATCATCGTTGGCGACATGGTGCGGAACGGTGCCCGTGAGCACGATATCACCGCTCAAGGTGCCGTTGGTCACATGTACAAGCGGTGTCTGAAGCGCCAGATCAGCCGGAGCATCTGGAGTCTGACGTGTCAATATCTGCTTGTGGCTGAAGGTGTTGCCATCGCTATCGGTAACCTTCACGTTTACTGCCTTGAGGTTACTGCCGCTGACTCCGGAAGAGGGCCAGAGCACGTTGAACTTGCCTGCGCTCGCGCCGGTCTCGGAAGTGGCGGTTGTGGCAGCAGCCACATCCGACCCAGGGGTGCACGCGATATCGCCGCACCACTGCACTTCAATGGACACGCCACCTTCAGCGATGCTGGAGGTACGGGTATTGCTGTTGAACGCAGTCTTCACCTTACCCTTCACCACGCCGCGGGCGCCGCCGTCGGCGGTTCCGGGCTCGTAGACTTCCCACTGCTCGCCGTCGAAACCAGGCGCTACCAGATCAATGGTCTTATCAACGGTTTCGTCGGCCGTATCATTGTCGGAGTTCACGTGGGTAATGGTGAACGTGTAGGTTGCGCCGTTGCCGACAGTGTCCAGATTGGCAAGCGCCCGGAGTTCGGCACCGGAGAACGTAGCCGTTACAGTCTTTTCGTCGCTACCAGGTGTAGGTGGATCCCAAACGACGGAGGTAGCAGACACAGCCGTGCCGCTGCCGATCTTTCCGGTGACGGTGATCGGGGTCGAGTTGTCGCCCGTCTGGTGCTTGACCGTGGCCGTCACTTTGAGGTCTTGGTCGAAGGTCGGATTAGATCCGCTGACACCGGTCATTTTCGGAACAGGCGTCACCACAGCGGCACCGGTAGGTGCCTCTGGAGGCGCTGCGCCGCGGGTGCTCAGCGTCAGCACCGTGGAATAACTGTTGCCGGCAGCATCGGCAGGGATGCTTACCTGGACTTTGTCATTTTCCACAACACCGGCCGGCCAATTGATGGTGAACTTGCCGTTCGCATCTGTCGTAGCGGTGTCGATGGGAAGGGACAATGCCGCTCCAGTGGAATCGAGCCATTTCAGAGTGATGGCCTCCGAAGCCAGCTTGTTGCGGTCAGGCTGTGCGTTGGCGCTGCCGTCGCCGGAGGTATATACGGTTCCGGAAACAATGCCCGTGCCGCCGTTCTCGGCAGGTGTCTTGTAATCCAACTTGTCGGCGCCGGAGCCGAAGCCAGGAGCGACAATATCGAGATTGTTGTTGTGCTTGAACTGGTAATTCGTCTTGGTACCATCATGGCTTACACGACGTGCCCGGAACGAGTAATCGGTGCCGGTTCCGACTTTATCGAGCTTGAGATCGGTGAAATCGGAAGCGTGGAACGTTGCGGTCCAGTTGCCGCTGGCATCGAGCGTTACGGAAGTGGCATTTACGGCATCGCCACTTGCGGTGGACGTGCTGCCGGCAGTCTTCATCAGGCCGACTTCGATGGTGTCCCTGTTCGGATCGGAGATGCCGGTGCCGAGGTCAGCGCCGGGAGCGGCGCCGGAAACGGTGATGGTGTCGTCCGGGGTGTAGCTGCCGTCAACGCTAGTCGGCCTGGCAGTGATGCCGTCGATGAGTGGCTCGGTGGCATCACGTGGTAGCCAATGTGCCTTGAGAAGGGCGTTGTTATCAGATTTAGGCGGATTGCCAGGCGTTGGATCAACCCATTCATTCCAGGTGTCCCACCGATGCCAGTTGAAATCGATGGAATCCCCCGGTTGATAGGTTTTGCCCGGATTTTCGTCATCCGTCCATCCCTTGAAGATAAAGCCAGTTCGTTGCGGCGCTGTAGTGGGAATTGACAATCCGCAAGGCGTGTCTGGCCAGCAATTGCTTTGGGTTGGCAGGTCACTGGGCATATCGGTGACGGTTGCCGGTGTGTTTTTGTCGAATTTCACGCTCATGTTCGGCGGATTGCCGTACCATGCCGGTGCCGAGGGAGCGGGAATGCCGTTACTTGGGTCAAAACCCGGAGTGACGGCTCCTTCCTTGTTCCATGTTCCAGGCGTAGGGTCCTCTTCCCACTCCCAGTGTTCTGGTGTAGGTGCTGGGGCGCCGGTTGCATCCTTGTGAACCATATTGAAAGGTCCGGGCTTCAAACCGCTGCCGGACGAGACCTGTGAATTCGGCCCTAGACGCAGCAAGCGAATCGGGGATCCCCGGAACATATACATCATGTTGCTTCCGGTGGTGTCGAAACCGGAGATGTCGAGTTTCTGCAGATTCGTGCAGCCGTCGAACATTTGCTGCATGTTCGGATGCTGGCTCGTATTGAAATTGGAAAGATCAAGGGACGAGACCCAGCTTCCCGCGAACATTCCGCTCATGTCTGTTACCTGGCTGGTGTCCCAGGTGCTGAAGTCAGGGGTAACCAGGGAATATGTGTTGTTGAACATGTTGTTCATGTCCGTGACACGTGCGGTGCTCCATCCAGGGCCGAACGTGATGGTTTGCAGGTCTTTACAGGCTTCGAACATGGACGCCATGTTGGTGACGCCTGATGTGTCGAACCCAGAGAGATCTATCGATTTCAATGAATAGTCGTCACGGAACATATATTCCGTACCAGTCAGACCGGTTATGGTGGCATTGGAAAAATCTATGCTCGTGACATTATGCAACCATTGGAATACATAGCTGAAATCGCCGGACATTTCAATCGGATCCGCAATGACGACTTTCTGAATGGAATCTGGATTTACACCGGTTTTCCAAGGATAACGATTCGAATCTTCTACGGTAGGCGTTGCCAGCGCCCATTTATTCCAGCTAGGCTTTGACGAGTTCCAAAGCTCGATCTTCAAGGTACATTGTCCGCCGACGTCCGCTACTTCCCAGGCGATATTCCTTTGACGTGTGGGTACGAGGGCCCCCAGGATTATTTTGCTCTTTGCATGAGATACGCAAGCCGGCACATCTTGGGGCCCGACCTGTGGGCCGCCGCGGGTCAACGATGAACCTTGCGTTTGCACCGGGCTGCTGACCTGCGGCAATGCGCTTGCCATCTGCGGCGCAGCACCTATGGCGAGTGAGGCCAGTAACGCCACACCACCAGTGAAAATTTTGCGTAGCTTCACGATACGCGTTCCTTTCTTCTTTGAGTGGGCACACCATCAGCCACTGTTAAAGTGTATGACTATACTGACACCAGTCTACAGGATAATGTGACAAATATTATTGTAAGCGCTCATTCTTTTGCTATTTCGCTGTGATATGTCGAGGTATATAAGGTATTTCTGTCGAGATAATCAGTATTTTTTTACAAATATGTATTGTATTTCACGAAAGTCCTGAAGAGGTGTACAATAAGTAAGACAACTCCTTGTTGTATATGTACCGTTTGTAACGGATGAGAAGAATATGCTGGAATAGTTGTTGGAGTCACAGCGGATTTCCTTATCAGTTCCAATGGCGCGTAATAAGGACGAAATTGGTATAGCGGTCAATGAAGT
The DNA here is from genome assembly GCF_029433295.1 of Bifidobacterium sp. ESL0784. Lineage (GTDB taxonomy): Bacteria > Actinomycetota > Actinomycetes > Actinomycetales > Bifidobacteriaceae > Bifidobacterium. The sequence goes on along the minus strand of NZ_JAQTHV010000001.1, from coordinate 16,215 downwards.
GCTGCTTCTGAAATCGTTAGCCAAATCTGTTGTGCTGCTCAAAAGAGTAAGGATACGAGAACATGAAATTAGGGAAACAGATACGTTCGGCGGTGGGAATAGTACTCTCGGCTGCCACGTTGCTGGCTCTCGGTATAACCGGAGTCGGTACAGCGAACGCTGACGACACCATTGCCGATCTTGCCACAAGTGGCGACGACGGCCAGATTACCATCAAGAAGGGTGATGGCGGATACTACGACGAAGGTGGCGGGTCCGTTTTCTACGCTTTGCGTATTGGGGATTACGGGAAGGCCGCCACGAGAACTACCTCAGCTCCTGAAACCACTATCGAAGGCGTGGAAATCAAGGGAACGGCTGATAAGGTCACCCCTTACTCTGGCGATCCGGTGGCAGCGGGTACCCCGACAGAGATTAATCCTATTATGGCCACTGAAGTGCAGGCTGTGTTGGATGAGGCAAACCCGGGAACTTCGCATCAGCTGACAGATGACGAGAAGGCCAACCCCATTGGCTATGTTGCTCGGCATTGGTTGGGCTACGAGAAGACGGATACCAGTGAGGGCGCAACCAACGACGATGAGCAATCCAAAGACATGCATAAAACCGGTTTGCTGCGTAAGTTCGCGACAAGGTTGCAGACCAATGCCACGTTGAAGTCGGCTTTTGTGAATGATGCTCCGGAGCTGCAAGCTGCCGATTGGGATGCAACATCCAAGACTTACAAGCTGACAGGCATTAAAGAAGGTATCTACCTTATTGAGGATGTAACAGGCGGTACCAATGCCATGTCCATTCCGATGATTGTCGGTTCCACTGTCGGACCAAACCACCTTCAGAAGTTCACCGGTGGAAACACCAATTTGGGCACGGTCGAAGTAAAGGCTGAAATTCCTTCTGTCGACAAGGAATTAATGAAGGTAGACGGTACGGAAGTCCACGGAGTCGCTTCCGGAATCCATATCGGTTCCATTCTTACCTATAAGGTAACGGCGAAGGTACCTAACTACACGGGCTTCAGCTCTTATATGTACAAACTCATTGATAAGCCTTCAAACATGGAGCTTGTTGACCACACTACTACCGGCGGTTCGGATATGACGGTAACCGTTGGCGGCGATTCGAAGACACTGACTACAGTTGATGATGTCGACGGAGCAGCTCCACCGAATCCCACCACAGGTATTCTGTATCAGGCCCCTGTTACGACCGGCCCGAACCAGACTCCGAACTTCACGCTCAAATTCCTCGATATCATGACCTACACGATTAACGATGACATTGTCGTCAACTACACCATGAAGGTCAATGGCACTGGTGCTGCGAACAATATCGATGAGCAATGGTCGAACAATCCGAATGATCCTGGCAGCAGTGGCGACCACGAAGAAACTGGGCATGATCATGGCAGCAACGATCCTGGCCATCATTACGCCACTTCGTTCACCATTGACATGTCGAACCGTTTGAGGGATTCTGAAGGCACCTTGCTTGCCGGAGCGACTTTCACTGTCACCAAGCATGGTACAACGGATAAGCTGTACTTCGTCAGTGATGGCGATGGATCCTATGGTGTTGCGGCTCAAGGTGTAAGCGGTGCGACTGACACAGTCACAGTCGGTACGGTCACTACAGGTGCCAATCCTACAGTAGGTAAGTTGGTGCTGAAGGACGTTCCCGAGGGAACATACGATATTGAGCAGAAGAGTGATGCAACCGATCACCACATGGTGGCCGGGAAGCCGAAGTTCACTTTAAGTGTTGCGAACGCACGATACGACGCTGGAGATACAGGTATTGGTGGTCCTAACCCTGTCTACGACACAAGTCATGATAAGCAGGTCAAGGCAAAGATTACCGATGCTGGTTTGTGGGGCTTGGTAACTGCTACTGCGGTTGATGGCGTCATTACACCGACTGGTACTGATTACAACACTGCGCCGCTGACAGTGGCTAACGTTGATTCCTTGGCACAGCTTCCGTTAACTGGTGGCGCTGGCGTTATTCTCATCGCTGCCTTGGTTGTGGTGTGCGGTGCGATTGCAGCCGGTACTTCGGTGCTTCGTCGCAAGAATGCGATGAGGAGTCAAAAGTAGTAAGTGCTGTTTCTACTCAAGTAACATCTGAGAATCGAAAGAATCAATGAGGTTACTTAAGTAGGTGAGGGAGAGGCTCTCTTGAAGCAATGCTCCAAGAGAGCCTCTCGCTCTTTGTATACTTAGTTGGAAATACTTGTTGTTGCTGACTGATAACTGTGAATGATTCGATAGGTACTGGGGACATGGGTGCTGGAAATAAAAGCAAGGACTTGGACGTTAAAAAGTCGAGTGCGCCTCAAACAGGTTTTTCCGCACCTGAGTTCGATGAAATATTACGTCCCGTTCATCATTGGAAGCAACTCTTTACCCGCATACTTATTGAGGTGATTCACGATTTCTTCGTCCTTTTGACTATTGCGTTAGTGCTGTGGGTGCCGCTCAATCGTGCGGTGCATGCACGCCAAGAGTCGATTGCCTCCATCAATGCAGCAAGGGAAATGGCGAAATGGCCTCGCGGGCGTACCATCAAGGAATACAAGGATGCCCAGATTTATAATGACGGGATTTATAAATCAGGGCAATTCACATTAGGCGAGCTTGTCGATCCGTTCCAGAACGATATCAATGACGATACTTCTTCGGCTTCGGACAAGCAGTATCAATCCATGCTGAAGTCAAGTAACGGAGTAATGGGAACCGTTCGAATCCCTGCGATTTCATTGAGATTGCCCATTTATCACGGAACGTCGGCCAAGACACTGAATGATGGCGTCGGGCATCTTCATGGCTCGAGTCTGCCAGTCGGAGGGAAGTCAACCAACTCGGTCCTTACCGGCCACCGCGGCTTGCCCGAAGCGACGCTTTTTACTAGGCTTGATGAGCTGAATGAGGGCGACAGCATTTACATTCAGACGTTGAACCGAACTATGGGCTACAAAGTCATCGATATCAACGTGGTCAGTCCTGATGATGTCCATCTTTATAAGGTTGTACCGGGGAAAGATTATCTCACGTTGATGACTTGCACGCCTTACGGCGTTAATACACAGCGGTTGGTTATCACCGCAGAGCGCGGCAATATCCCCAAAGACGTGCCCGAATTGAGCGATCGTCCTGACGCCAGATTGGTGGCAGGGTTTGCTGCCGCCGGTACGCTGATATTGGGCATAGCTATTTGCCTGACCCGTAACTATCGGTTGCTGGTGCCGCCGCCGTGGCACTACGATGGCACCCCGATTCCTCGTTGGCGTCTGCTGCCTCACCGCCCGGATCGCCGTGGCCTGCCGCCTATGGGCGAAGTGCCTGCTCATCCCAAGCACATCAGTCAGACACGTACTGGTCCAAAGCACTGAATGTCGGTACGCACTGATGAATCCCGGTAAATGCCGGTTAAACGCCGGTATGCACCGGTAAATGCCAGCTGAACACGGTTAAACACAGGGTTAAGCACAGGTAAGTACGGTATAAGCACGGTAAGCATAAGAATGGCCTTTCCTGAAATCATCACGTTTCAGGAAAGGCCATTACATTAATTCAGAGCGACTGTCAGCTCAATCTCGTCAGCTGCTGGTCTTCTGGTGATACCCGGATCTGTAACTATTGCTTGCTGGCACCTCCGGTTTGGCCGTTGCCGCCAGCATTGCCGGTCCCCGAGGAGTTGCCGGTGCTGGGGGCGGGTTGCTGGGCCGGGGCCTGCGTGCTCAGGGTGATGGTGTCGCCCTTGGTGGCTTGCGATCCTGCGGTCGGAGAGATGCCGATGACCATCAGGTCATCATTCCCTTCACCGGGATTGACGTTGAATCCGGCGGCTTTGAGCTGTTCCCTGACTTGCGCCACCGTTGACTTACCGCTGGTATCGACGTTAGGCACGCTCACCTTCGGCTTGCCGGAGGAGACGTAGACCGTGATGTTGCTGCGTTGGGCGAGGCTGGCACCGGCGGCGGGGTCGGTACGGGTGACGAGGCCTTGGGCCACGTTGTCGGAAGTCTCCTGCTGGACGATGACCGTGAACGCCTTGAGCTGGTTGAGCGCCTGATCCTGCTGCTGGCCGGCGACGTCTGGCACCTTGGCGATGCCGGAGGAGACATAAAGCATCAGCGATATGCCCTTGTCGGTGGCCGTTCCGGCGCCGGGGTCGGTGCGTGTGACCATGCCTTGGGGCACGTCGGAGCTGTCTTCGGTCTGGGTGGCCGGAGACACCTTGAAACCTGCCTTTTTGAGAACAGCCCTGGCGTCATCCACCGATTTGCCTTTGACATCCGGCACCTGACCGGCCTGCGGGCCGGCGGAGAACCAGACCTTGACGGTCGATCCCTTTGGAGCTTTGGCGTTGCCTGCAGGATTCTGCTTGGTAAACGTGCCCTTGGGCTCGCTCGAATCGGTATCCTGCTCCACCTTCATCTTGAGCCCCACTTCATCGAGCTGTTCCTCGGCGCGGGCCTGGGTGGTGGTGGAATTGAAGGCGGGAACGGTGACCATTTCGGCCTTCTTCATGTGGGTGACGCCGAAAACGATGCCCGTGATGGCGAGAATGGCGACGACGGCACCGATGACCGAGCCGATGATGATCTTCTTTTTCTTTTTCGCCTTCTCTTCCGCGGCCTTTTCGGCACGGGACTTCAACGCGGTATTGCCGCCTTGCGAAAGTTCGCCGGCCGCCCCGTTGCCGTAAGTGCCTGTCAGGGGGTCGAAGGCCTGCGTCGCGGTGGTTTCGACGGGGTTCATCGCCTCGGTAGCCGCCGTTTGCTCGGCCTGCTTGCGCTCCTTCATATTGGCGAGGTCCGTGAGCGGGTTAAACGCCGCCGCCACCGGGATGCCGCCGTTCATATAGGTGAGGATATCGTTACGGAACTCGGCGGCTGTAGCGTAACGGTTCTGCCGATCCTTGGCCATGGCCTTGGCGCAGATCTGGTCCCACATCTTGGGCAAGCCCGGTACGATGGCGCTGGGCGGTGTGGCGACTTCCGAAACGTGCTGGTAGGCGATGGCCACGGCCGAATCGCCGGTGAACGGAGCGCGTCCGGTGAGCATTTCGTAGAGCACGCAGCCGGCGGAATAGAGGTCGGAACGCATGTCGACGGTTTCGCCGCGGGCCTGCTCGGGAGAAAGGTATTGCGCGGTGCCGACCACACCCTGCGACTGAGTCATCGTGGCCACGGAATCGTCGAGCGCGCGGGCGATGCCGAAGTCCATGACCTTGACCATGCCCTGCTCGCTGATCATGATGTTGCCGGGCTTGATGTCGCGGTGGATGATGCCCATCCGATGCGAATAGTCGAGCGCGTTCAGCACGCCCAGCATCACTTGTTCGGCGTCGCGCTGGCTCAACGGCCCGTTCGCCTTGATGATGTCGCGCAGGGTCTGGCCCTTGACGTACTCCATGACGATGTACGGCACGCGTTCGGTGTTGCCGTCTTCGGTGGTAATGGTCTCTTCGCCGGAATCGTAGATGTTGACGATGTTGATGTTGTTCATCTGCGCGACAGAGTGCGCTTCACGCGCGAACCGCTTGAGGAAGATATCGTCGTTGGCGAGGTCGGAGCGCATGATCTTCACCGCGACAACGCGTCCCAGACGGGTGTCTTGGGCGATATGGACCTCGGCCATGCCGCCGCGTCCTATTAGTTGCCCCAGCTGATAACGGCCATCCGCCAGTGATGTTGGCATATTGGTGCTCATTGCTGCTCCTTCCGGTTTTCAGTGTTCGCTGCCCGGTCATTGGCTTCGGTGGCCAGAATGCCGTTCCCGGCAGCGTCTGAAGAGGATTTTGGCGAATCGATGACGGCGGGTTTCTTGACGGTTTCGCGGTCAGGATTCGTTTTATTGGTGTCTGAAGTTATAGATGAGGAAATCGGTTCGCCGCTGGCGCTCGCGTCTGTATCCGCGTTTGCAGTTTCGGTTCGTGGAGGTGATTGAGGCGGCTTGTCATCGACAGGTACGCTACCATCGGTCTTTATGGCTGGAATCTGATAGTTCGTAATCGCCTGCAGCGTCTGCGTCATCGTCTGTATCGCTGCCCGTGCGGCCGGTGAAAATTCTTCATTGACATCGTCGTCGGCTTCGCTGGCTTCGGTTTCGGTAGCGTTGCCGGTTTCGCCGGATGAATTCTGACTGGTCGCCTCAGCGACATCGCTTGTGGAAGCGGCATTCGAAGCGTTGCCATTGGAGACATCGCTTTCGTCGACTTTGCTGACATCGTCGGTCTGCGTCTCAACCTGATTGCCGTTTTCGCTGTTTTCTTCAACGTTCGCGGTGTCACTGATGATGGCATTGCGGGTTTCGCTGCCCAAAGTGTTGTCATCTATTTCAGGGTCTGCAATGTCGTTGTTGACTTTGCTTTCAACGGCCCGGCCTTCGTTGTCGCCGTTTTCCGAGACCGGCGGTTCGTGCTTCGGTGTGACGGCAGGGCGGCCCGATACCGAACCGTCGGAAGCATACGGGGCGCTGACCACGCGGCGCGCGATGCGTCCGTCGCGGGAGACCATCGTGGTCTCACTGAACGATGCTTCCTGATCGAAAAGGCGACGTTCGATATGTGAAAGCGTGCGGGAGACGACCAGCGCGTCCTTCGGCCTGTCGCGCGGGTCTTTGGCAAGCATCGACATGACGAACTGGGCCAGCTGCACGTCGACGGTGTCCGGTAGGGGCGGCACCGCGTCATTGACATGCGCGGCGGCGATATCAACGGGGGTTGCGCCGGTAAACGGACGGTGCCCGCACAAACCTTCGTAAGCCACCACTCCCAGCGAGTAGATGTCGGACTGTGGCGTCGCCTTCTTGCCCTGCGCCTGCTCAGGAGAAATGTATTGTGCGGTGCCCACGACCATGCCGTCCTGCGTGATCTGTGCTTGGTTGGTGGAATAGGAGACACCGAAATCGGTGATCTTGACCTGGCCGTCTTTGGAGACCATGATATTGGCGGGTTTCACATCGCGGTGTATTACACCATGGGAATGTGCGACGTAAAGGCCGCGTGCCACCTGCACCAGGATCGGCAGCAGTTCAAGCGGATCCATCGCGCCTTTTTCACGGTACAGGTCAGCCAGCGACTCGCTGTCGACGAACTCCATAATCAAGAAGCCGATGCCGTCGTGCTCGTAATAATCGAACAATGCAGCGATATTCGGGTGGGCCAGATCGGCGGAATTATGCGCTTCGATGCGCAGCCTGCGCCGCTTGGCCTCCACGTCGGTGAGGTCTCCGCGCAACGCCTTGATGGCGACGACGCGTCCCAGCTGGATATCGTAGCCCTTCCAGACCTCGCCCATTCCGCCTTGTGCGAGCCGGCGATCGAGGCGGTACCGATTGTGAATCAGTTGACCTTCAACGAGCTTCATTTGCCCAGTGCCTCCCTCATTATCGCCTTCATGATTGGTCCTGCCGCGTCACTGCCTGCCCTATCTGTATTATGAACGACCACGGCGACCGCGATTTTCGGGTCATCCGCAGGTGCGAAGCCCATGATCCAGCCGTCGTTGCTCTGGTTGCCCACACCGATTTGTGCGGTGCCGGTTTTGGCCGCGATGGAGACCCCGGGAATCGCGAGCTGTGGGTTCTCCTTGGTGATGACGGCCTTCATCATCTCGGTGAGTTTGTTGGCCGTATCCTTGCTCATCGGCTGGCTCATCACGCTCGGGTTGGTCTGCGAAATCACCGTCAGATCGCTGGAACGTACGCGGTCGACCAGCGTCGGGCGCATCAGCGTGCCACCGTTGGCGATGGCCGAGGCGATCATGGCGTTTTGCAACGGGGTCTCCTGGGTATCGCCCTGACCGATGGATGCCAGCGCAAGGCGATCGGGGGTTGGGTTGTCCGGGAATTTCGAGGCGATGGCCTGCATGGGGTCACCGGTCGAATTGGAGCCGTCGATGGGAATCGAGGAGCCGAAGCCGAATTTCTTGGCCGTGTCCTGGATGGTCTGCGCACCAAGCGTGCCACCGAGCTGGGCGAAAGCGGTATTGGACGAATAGGCCAACGCGTCCTCGAACGTAATCTGGCCGTCGGCGCCGCCATTTGCAGCGCTGCCCTGATTGGTCAGTTTCGTATTGGTATTGGGCAACGTATAGCTTACGCCGGCCGGAATGCGCGTATCCAGCTGGTATTTGCCGCTTTCCAGCGCGGCCGTGGCCACGACCGTCTTGAAGCTGGACCCAGGCGGGTAGAGCTCGGAAACCGCCCGGTTGAGCATCGGGTTCGCTTTGTCGCTGGTGAGATGCGAATAAGCCTGATTGACCTTCGTCGTATCGTGGCTGGCGAGCACGTTCGGGTCGTAACTTGGGGTGGAAACCATCGCCAGGATACGGTTGGTCTTCGGCTCGAGAACCACCACGGAACCGCTTTTGTTGCCCATTTGCTCGTAGGCCTTGGCCTGCAGCTTCGGGTCGATGGAGGTTTCGATGGAAGCGCCCTTGTTGGCCGAGCCGGTGAACAGTGACTTGAACTGCTGCCAGAACAGCTGGTTGGATTCGCCGGTCAAAAGCTTGTTGCGCGAGTCCTCGATGCCGCGGTCGGCGCGCTGGCTGATGGAGAAATAGCCGGTTATGGGCGCGTATAGCGGGCCGTTGGAGTATGTGCGTTGGTAGGCAAACGGGTCATTGACCGGGTCGGATTTGGCCATCACCGTGCCGTCGGAGGCAAGAATCGAGCCGCGCGGGGCGTTGAATTCGTGATAGAGGCCGCGCTGGTTTCGAGGATCGTTGTTGAGCTTGTTGGCACTGATAGCTGTGATCATGGTGCTCGAAAGTCCTAAAATCGCGAAGAGGACGACCACAGCGGTGAAAAGCTGACGGAGGTATTTGTTCATCGTGTGCCTCCCATCAAGTCGTCAAAGCTCAGGTTTTGGATTCCCGGATCATCGTCAAAACCGCCGGGATTCGCGGGTTTGGCAATGTCGGAATCCTGGGTTTCCGTCGGTGTCGATATGACATTGGATCCGGGGGATTGTTGCGATGCCGCCGATGACGAAGCCGATCTTGGCTGCTCGGAGGCCTGGTCTGCCGACTGTTTTGTCGCCCCGTTCGCACGGACGGAAGCGACTGGGAACGTTGAGGTCTGGATGGCCGGCGAAGAATGAGAATGTTTGGCTTCGCTGCGCTTTTTCTGCGCATTGCGTTTGTTGAGGGCTTCCATCGCCTCGTATTGCATCGTGTTGGAAAGTTCTCCCTCGGGTTCCGGTTTGTTGGCCTCGTTGGAAATGACGATCAGAAGCGCGGCAAGCAGATAATTGGCAACCAGCGACGAACCGCCGGCTGCCATATACGGCATGGTCAGCCCCGTCATCGGAATGACCAGCGTCAGGCCGCCGACCACGGTGAATACCTGGAACGCCATGGTGAAAACGAGGCCGGAGGCCAGAAGCTTGCCGAAACCGTCCTTGATTTTCATGGCTGTGAGCAGGCCGGAGGTGATGATGATCAGGTAAAGCATCAGAATCGCCATCAGGCCGGTCAAACCGAGTTCCTCGCCAAGCGAGGAATAGATGAAATCGGAATTGCCCAAAGGGGTCAGCCCCGGGTGCCCTTGCCCGATGCCGGTGCCGAGCAAGCCGCCGGAAGCCAAGCCGAAGAGGCCGGTGACCAGCTGGTATGAACTGCCGTATCGGCGGTTATAGACGGCAGCGTCGAAGGGATGCAGCCAGCCGTCGACGCGATAGCCGACGTGCGCGAAGACCTTGACCGAGAATACCGCTGCGACAACGAAGGCGATGCCGCCGATGATGAGCCAGCTGCCGCGTCCGGTGGCCACGTATAGCATCGAGACGAACATAGCGAAGAACATCAGCGAGGTGCCAAGGTCGTGCTGAACGACCAAAACGCCGATGGAGGCGAACCAGACCAGAATCAACGGGCCCATGTCACGCATGCGGGGAAGCTGCAGGCCGGCGACTTTCTTGCCTCCGACCGCGAGCTGGTCGCGGTGGTTGAAGAGGTAGGCGGCGAAGAAGAAGGCGAGGAACAGCTTGGCGAATTCACCAGGCTGCAAGGTGTGCGAGCCGAATCCGATCCAGATGCGGGCGCCGCCGATTTCCTTGCCGAGGCCCGGAATCATGGGGGAGAGCAGCAGTACCAGACCGACGACCATGCTCACGTACGAAAATCGACGTAATACGCGGTAATCGCGTAGAGCGATGATGAAAATGCAGGTCAGCACCAATGCCACGCAGGCCCAAATCAGCTGGCGGTAGGCTACAGACGTGTTTTTCGCGTAATCGATGCGGGCGATCATCATGGTGCCGATTGCCGTCAGCAGCATTACGCACGGCAGGATTTCCTGGCTGGCGTAGGGCTGGAATTTCAGCAGCAGCGCCCATAGCACGATGAACAGTATCGCCACTACCACGAGGACTGTGACGAGGTTGGCCGGGAAGCCGTTGTAGACGCGTGCAAAGAGCTGGAAAAAGGCGATGCCGCTGATCGCGATGGCGAACAGCAGCAGACCAATTTGACGGAAACGAGTGGCAATCATGCGCTCGCCGCCTTCTGAGGCGTGTCTTCTATCGTTGCCGGCGTTGCGTCGGGGCCGGGGCTGCTGGATGTGGATCCGCTTGATTCGGAACTACCGGAAGCTTCGGTTGACCAAGGCCAGGGGGCGTCCTTGCTCTTGGACTTGTCGAGGTTTTTGGCTTCTTTCTTGATGATCGCAACGTGGCTTTCAGCCTCTTCGAACGAGTCCACGGTGATGCCTTGGTTGAGTTCGTCGTTCCAGGATTGCGGCAGTTCGTCGGTTTCGATGTTGGTGGATTCGACCTTGTGGGAAAGTGCCCAGCCGAAGATATTGGTATTGACGCCTTGGTAAATGGCAACGGCCCCCTCACTGGTACCAATGTAATACTTCGTCTGGCTCCAGCGATACGCGCTGAACCCTACGCCGAGTAATGCGCATAGCGCAATCACAAAAGCGAGGATCACCGCTATACGGCCTCGATTGCGCTTGCGTCGTTCTTCCTTGCGTTCGCGCAAATGTTCGCGGCGGATGGCACGGGCCACTTCCGGATCGTTGGGATCGGCGGAAACGCGGCCGTTCTTTTTCTTGACCACGGGGATTTCACCGGTGTCCATGTTGCCTTTGTCATCATTTTCGTCTCGGACGGCCGAGGGCTGCGCGACGTGGACGATATTACCGTTATCGCCTTCGGCGCCGACTTGAGAGGCATCGTCGAGACGCCTGCTCCTATGATGATGGGTCTTTTCAGCGGATTGGTCACCTTGAGCGTCTGCGGCGGAAGGCTTGTGGCCGGTCCCGCGGGAAGTGTCGGTATCGGCGGAAACCGAGTTTTGAGCGTTCGGAGGGTATTGGTCTTCAGCGCCTTCGGCGTCGCCGTTATTGTCATCGGTGTCATCGTATCCGCTGTGTGTCAAAGCGGCCGCACGTTGTGCAGGGGACTGCTTGCCGAGCCGCAAAACGGGGGAGGAGGCGACCGGTTCTTTGATGATGTCGGCGATGGCTTCAAGATTCGAACTCGCTGCGCCGCCGATAAGCGGGGTTTGGTGGGGCAGGTCGAAGGAATCGGCGTCGAGCGCGAGCGTGGCGTCGGCGATGACCGCCGTGACGTTGTCGGTACTCCCGGCCTTCAGCGCCATCGCAACGAGCTGCTGGGCGCATTCCTCTTCGTCGGAAACCGTGGCGAGCATGGTCTCGAGTGTGCCGTCTTCCAGCACACCGGAAAGGCCGTCGGAACAAAGCAGCCAGCGGTCGGTGGGCTTCGCGGTCAATATCGCGATATCGGGATGCGGGTCGATATCGAAATCGCCCAAAACGCGCATGACCACGTTGCGTTGCGGATGGTTGCGGGCCTCGGCTTCGCTGATACGTCCGGTGTCGATCAGGTGCTGAACGTAGCTGTGGTCCTGCGTCATACGGCGGATCTTGCCGTCACGCAGCAGGTAGGCGCGCGAATCGCCGATATGGGTGATAACCCAATGTCCCGAAACGAGGGCGACGGCCGTCACCGTGGTGCCCATGCCGGCCAGACCGCGCTCGCGTTTGGCCTTGCCGACGATGGCGTCGTGCGCGGCCATCACGCTGGTTTCCATCATCGAGGCGATGGAGGCCACGTCGCTTTTGACGTCGCTCTGCTCGATATGGGCAAGGGAGCGGATGGCGATGGTGGAGGCGGTGTCTCCGCCCGCATGGCCGCCCATGCCGTCGCAGATGGCGATGAGACGCTCGCCGGCGAACGACGAATCCTGGTTATTGCTGCGTACCGTGCCCACGTCGGAAACGGTGGTGGAATAAAGGAAAAGCTGTTGGTTGTTGGTTCCGGCGACCTGGTCTGTGGCCGACGGACCGACTTGAGCAATCTCTCCTGTGCTCGCTTCCGGATTGACGACGATGTGTTGCGTGTTCGGCGTGCTTTCGGCATTTCTGTCGCTGTTACCGTTACCGCTGGGTCGGGTCACAGGAATTGAAGGCGGCATCGTGGAATCGGAATTATCCTGATTGATTGAAAGATGCTGTGTTGAAGGACGCTGTATGGAGTAATCCTCTTCTGAAGGGCGCTGTGCTTGGGAGTTTGAAGGATTTGAGGTATCTGGCATATGGCGGTCACCTCAATTCGAACGTTGTGGCGCCGATGCGCACGGGGACGCGCGCGGGCAGAACTACCGGCGAAGTAATGCGACGGTGATTGACGATGGTCCCGTTCGTGCTGCCGAGGTCTTCGATGGCCCACGAGCCCGAAGCAGGGTCAGCATAGACGCGGGCATGCTGGGAGGAGACGAATTCGTCGTCGAGGACCACGGTGTTGGAACTGGAACGGCCGAGGGTGATGGTGCCGCTGCTCAACGGGACGGAAGAGCCGGCAAGAGGACCGTCGATGATCGTCAGGAGCGTGGGTTTTGCGTTGGTGCCCGCTCCGCCGGCGTTGCCCATCTGCATACCGGGGTTTCCGCGATGCGAGGTCGCCACAGGCGCGTTGGCCATGGCCGGCATCGGGTTGGATTCGGCTGCCTTGCGCGCGCGGCGGGCACTCTTGCGGTGCGACCACGATTTGTGCGGGCTCAGCGTCTCGACGTCGCGTTTGAGCGAACGGACGGCAAGCCATACGAAAACCCAGAGCAGGGCGAGAAACCCGTACTTGAGAATCGCAAAGGTAAGTTCGGTGATCATAAAGGATGTACCTGGCGTCTGGCCGTTAGTCCTGATCCTGCGGTGAAGCCCAATAGAGGATGCGGGTATGGCCGATGGTGATGGTGTTGCCGTCGAGCAAGGTCGCTGCCGGAACTTGGTGGCCTTCCACGTAGGTTCCGTTGGTGGAACCCAGATCGCGGGCGATGGTGCCGTTCGGCGTGATATCGATTTCGAGGTGGTTGCGCGAGATACCGGGGTCGTCGATGACGATGTCGCAGCCGGAGCCGCGGCCGACGATGGTCTTCTCTTTGGTCAGCAGGTATTGGTTGCCGTTGATCTCGAGCATCGGGCTGTCTTGCGACTGGTTTTCGGTGGTCACCGGGACGGCGTTGCCTTGCACGGATTCCGAAGTGAGCTTGAAGTTGCCCTTGCTTAAGTCGAGATCCTCTTCGAAAATGACCACGACGGGGCCGACGAAGGCGTAATGCTGGCTTTTGGCGTATTGGGTGAGGTTGTCTGCAAGTTCGTTGGCAAGCGTTTCACTGCCCCATTGCTCGATGCGGTCGAAATCAGGTGTGCTCAGCTTGAAGCGGTATTCGTTCGGGGCGACGGTGCGGTCGCGTCCGACCGGCATGGCCTCGTTATCGATTTCGCGTTCAAGCGCGCTTGAGAGATCAACTGGTTGAAGGTCTTTCGAGCCGAATTTCGAGAAGACACCGTTCACGGCTCCCTCAACGCTTTTCTCAAAACGATCAAAAACGCTCATCGTAGCCCCTTTCTTATCAGACACCATCTTACGCGAAACCGCAAACGAGTTGCAATATTCGCCTTAATCCGTGCAATTTCTTCATTGTGGAGTGATTGACGTGTGTGCTGCTTTATGCGGCTGCGATTGGGGGTTTGCGGATTTGCTTGATGCCGAATGCGTACCCGGAATGCCTGCTGGGGCCATGGGGCGGCATGGTCTATTGAACGTTGTGCCGCCCCACGTGTGGCTATCTGTGGTGGTCGGCCTGACGCTTCCGGTTGCGCAGATCGGTGACTGCTGCAAGAAGGGTGAGGACGATGACAAGAGCGGCAACCAGTAGTATGACGAACCGCCACGACCTGCTTCCTGTCAAGGGCAGGTCGACGAAGCCGGGTCCCATGACCCAGAGATTCGTGATGCTACCGGTGTTGCTGATGGTGCTGTTGGCTGGCAGTCTCCATGTATCGCTGGTCGTGATAGTGGCCGTCAGATCATAGTGGCCGGCAGATGGCATATCGTCCTTGTCGATTATATGGCTGGATTTGTAGTCTGTGGTGCCGTTCCAAGAGCCGGCGGGAACCGTGTCATTCCAGCAAGTGGCAGGGAAGCTGCCGCCAGCAACAGCGGAGGGGCTGATGCAGTAGCGGATGGTGTCGCCGGCGGCCAATGGCTTACTGGTGGCAGTCACTGCGACTTTGTTGCCCTTGGCAGGCTCACGGATGGCAGTGATGGTGGGCTTGGCGAGCGTGTGCCATACGGCGTAGAGGGTGGTGCTCTTGTCAGCCTCGGTGGTGCCTGGCAGAGGCTTGCCAGGATTGTAGGTGTCGTCCGCCTGCGTGGCGCTGCTGCTGGTGGACCAACCGGCGAACACGTCGTAGTCGCCCTTGGTGGGGATGGTGTCCCTTGGAATCTTCACGACGGTCTGGTGGGTTGAGGAGTCGGCGAACGCGCTGATGGCGGCGGGCACGTCCACGGTTGCGCCGTTGCCGTCGAACGTGGCCTTCGCGTATTCCAAGTAGCCGTGCTTGACGGTGGTGCCGCCAGCCACGGGGTTCTGCGTGATCGGGTCGATAAAGCCCGGGGACGTTGCCGTCAGCGTATATTGTGCGCCGGGCGTGGCTTCCAGATATGCAACCGGGTTCCCGATCACCGTGCAGGTGTTGTCCATGCAGGTCCAACTATGGGTGGGGTTGGTACTGTCCGTGCCACTGGTCAGGGTTGTTGCCCCCGTGGCGGTTACATCGAATGTCGCGTCGCCATTGCCGGCCACGTGTGTGGCCGCGTCGCCAATGAATGGCTTGGAGGTCTTCCATTGCGCATGCACGACCATGATGCGGCATGGCGTGTATTGGCCTTGGGCGAGGTGGATCACGGTGCCTTCGGTAACAGGATTGCCTTCATCGTCGTACCACCCTTTGAACAGGCTGGCTGCTTTGTTGTTGGTCAGTACAGTGGCCATCGGTACCGTTGCATCGCCGGGGCCGTCGGTCGTGTTGGTCAGGGCAGGTTGGAAGTCGGTGTTGCCGCCGTTGGCGTCCACCTCGATCTGCAGGCCGGAGAGGGTGGCGTCGACGTACACACCCTGCGGGTTCGCGGCCACGCGCGCCGACAGGGCGGCCTTGGTCGGGAAGGTGTCGGTCACCGAGGCGTTGACGCCGTAGCCGCTCAGTCGCTTCCATGACGGGGCTTGCACCAGATTGAACGCGTTGGCGTTCTTAAGCTTGGTGTTCGGCCCCAGTACGAGCACGCGCAGCGCCTCTGGCATCATGTTGGTCATGCTGTCGTAGGTGGTGACACTTCTGGTGTCCCAGCCCAACAGGTCGAGGCTGGTGAGGCCGGTGCAGCCGGCGAACATGCTGTTGGTGTTGGTCAGGCTGTGGGTGTCCCAGGTGTGCAGGTCGAGGGTGGTGAGTTTGGTCTGGTCCTGGAACATGCCGTTCATGGTGGTGGCGCTGTGGGTGTCCCAGGTGTCGAGGCCGGTGATGGTGGCGAGGTTGGTGGTGTCGTTGGTGCCGCCGGTGTTGCGGAAGAGGTTGCTGAGGTCGGTGACGTTGGCGGTCTTCCAGCCGGTGACGTCGACGCTGGCGAGCTTGGTGCCGCTCAGGAGGCCTTGGGCGCTGGTGCCCCTGCTGGCGCCGGTCGTGGCGGCGAACTTCCAGTCGGTGGCGTTGAGGGTGGTGAGGTTCGTGAGGTTGGAGAACCAGGCGCCGATGGTGTCGCGGCCGTTGTAGTTGCCGGGGGCGCCGGTCTTGGAGAGGTCCCAGCCGGTGGCGTCGAGGGTGGCCAGGTTGGGGATGCGGGCGAGCACGCCGTTGATGCCGAGGGTGATGTTGTTGTGGTCGCCGTCGGCGGCCCAGTCCT